>CAIJOA010000001.1 GCA_903822185.1 uncultured Rhodospirillales bacterium
CGGCAGGCGCAGCGGCGCGCGGCGCGGCCGCACGCGGCGCGGCGGCAACCGGTGCGGGGCCGGCCGAATTGAAATTGCGGTTGGCGAGGCTCGGGCCGTAGAGCTGGCCGTTCTGGATCGCCAGTGCCAGGGTTACGAGGTTGTTGCGCTCGTTCGCGACATAGCCGCTCTGGCGATTGATGTCGTCGCTCAGATTATTCAAAAGCTGATCGACGTTGGTCAGCGAGCCCTGAGTCTGGACTTCGGTCTGGCGCAGTGCGTCGCGATCGGATTCGATGCCGCCCTGCAGGGCGTAGGCCGACCGGATTTCACCCAACAGGTAATTGCCGAACGAGGCGTCGGCCGCGACCGAGTTCGCCGCCGTGTTCAACCGGGCGACATCCGTACCCATGCGGTCGAGCAGCGATTGCGCCTGGCCCCATTGGGCGACGAGTTGCGGATTGCCCGGCGTCGTGCCGCCTTGGAGCCGGGCATTGATGCCGGCGATCAAGCTGAAATAGGACGAAGCGGTACCCGACAAGCTCTGGCGCGCGGCCTGCGCTTCCTGCTGGTGACGGCTGATATTGCCCTGCAGTTGGCCCAGTTCGGAGCGGAGCGTCTGAACCTTTTGGCCGACGAAGGTGGTGCCGCCGCTATAGGTCGTCGTGCTCGTGGTTGTACTGCCCACGGCGGGCGCGAGCGTTGACGAGGAGATGGTCGGATCAGCGGCCCGTTCTGCGGCCGACGGGGCGATCGGAATGCTGAGGCTCGAACTAGAGTTCGTGGGCGACGTCGTGCCGGTCGCCCAGTCGAGGACGTTATCGGTGTAGGAACAGCCTGACAGAGCAAGCGCGGCAGCGAGCGCTAGGTATTGGGATCGCGAACCACGCATGCGAAAAAGCCACCCTCGTGCCATTTTATTTTCAGTCTGCAAACGCACCGCTATTTGCAGGCAGCCCCCGCTGGACACTTCGTCTAACGATCAAAGTCCGGCAAGCAACCAATACTACGCCGAGGTCGATCTTAAGCAAGGAGAGGCGAGGCGACAAGCCGCTTTCGGTCCATTTCGGTGCCCCGCGACGTTCTTGCGCGCGGGCCCGCCCGGCAGCGGTGACTTGCTATCCGAAGGCCTTGCCGCTAGGGTCGCGCCCGCTTCGACAGCGGAATGCACCCGTAGCTCAATTGGATAGAGCACCAGACTACGAATCTGGGGGTTGGGAGTTCGAGTCTCTCCGGGTGCGCCACGTCTTTTCGCCGTTTTGCGCCGCGATTATGGATGTTGGAGAAGCGCGCTGACCAAATCAGCAATGCGGGGCTATCGCCCTTAAGCCGCTTTCGGCTCGATGGTTTGCAACAATTCGGCAATGATCAGCGGCTTGCGCAGCACGCCGATGGCGCCGTTCGCCAGCGCGGTATCGACCAACTGCTCGACGCTGAAGCCGGTCATCATCATCACCCGCGCGTCCGGGCGCAGTTTACGCAGCTCGAAAAACGCATCGACGCCGTTCATGCCCGGCATCTTCACGTCCATCAGGACGAGGTCGTATTCGCCATCGCGGAAGCAGGCGATGCCGGCTTCGCCGCTGCCGGCGAGCGCGACTTCATGGCCGCGCAACGCCACGATATCGGCGATGCTTTCGGCATGGTCCTGGTCGTCATCGACGATGAGAATGCGATGGGTCATTTGGTCCAAGTCCGGCGCCCTCGATGGGAAGTGGCCTTAACGGGCGCACGGCATTCCACCATCAAGCGCAATCGTCCTGAACAAATCGTAAAGAGGCAGCGAATTAGTCAGTAAATGCGCGTCTTTATTGCCATTCCGCGCATATCTGGGCGTCCTGTTCGCGCGGAAGATGTATCGCCCGCAACGCCGCGAATTCCGCCGCATCGAGCAGCTGTCCCAAGGCCCAGACGGCCATCGCCCGGACCAGCGGCGAGGCGTCCGCCAAACGTTCGGTAACAAGCGGGGCAAGGCTCCGGTCGCCGCCATTGCCGATGGCGATCAGGGCGTTGCGCAACAACCGGTCCCGGCCGGTCCGTTTGACCGGTGTCCCGGCGAAACGCAGTCGGAAAGCCGCGTCGTTCAGTTGGATCAGGCTGGCCAGTTCCGGCAGCGCGGTTCGGGCGACGAAATGGCTGTCATGAGCGGTTTTGGCGAATTTGTTCCAGGGGCAGGCGGCCAGGCAGTCGTCGCAGCCATAGATGCGATTGCCGATCCCCGGACGCAGATCGGCCGGGATGTGGTCCTTGTGTTCGATGGTCAGGTACGAGATGCAGCGCCGGGCATCGAGCCGGTAGGGCGCGGGAAAAGCGTTTGTCGGGCAGGCGTCGATGCAGGCGTGGCACTGGCCGCAATGGTCGGTTTCGGGTGTGTCGGGCGGCAGCTCGATGCTCAGGTAAATCTCGCCGAGAAACAGCCACGAGCCAAATTCGCGCGAAACCAGATTGGTGTGCTTGCCCTGCCAGCCGAGGCCGCCCTCCATCGCCAGCGGCTTTTCCATCACCGGCGCGGTATCGACGAAGACCTTGAGGTCGCCGGGCCATTTCGCCGCGATCTGCCGCGCCAGGGCCTTGAGGCGCGATTTGACGACATCGTGATAATCGCGCCCGCGGGCATAGACCGAGATGTTTCCTAATGCAGGATTTTCGAGGCCGGCCAGCGGATCGCCCTCGGGTGCGTAATTGACGCCCAAGACGACGACGGTTTTGACCTCGGGCCAGAGGGTCTGCGGCGCGGCGCGTTCGTCGAACCGGGTCGCCAGCCATCCCATATCGCCGTGATAGCCCTGGGCGAGGAAATCGGCGAACCATTCGCGGACATTTCCGGCCAGTTCGGGCCGGGCGAAGCCCACCGCATCAAATCCCAGATCGAGCGCCGCCTGGCGGATCGCCGCCCGGGCGTCCGCCGGCACCATGGTCAGCCGCGCCCGCGATAGGACGGCACGCCGGGATCGGGCAGCCACAGGCCTTCGGGGGCCGGGCCGGTTTGATAGAACACGTCGATCGGCATGCCGCCGCGCGGATACCAGTAACCGCCGATTCGCAACCACTTCGGCTGAATCGCCGCGACGATGCGCTTGGCGATGCCGACGGTGCAGTCCTCGTGAAACGCGCCGTGATTGCGGAACGCGCCGAGGAACAATTTCAGCGACTTGCTCTCGATCAGAAATCCGTCGGGCACATAGTCGATGACCAGATGGGCAAAGTCGGGCTGGCCGGTGACGGGGCACAGCGAGGTGAATTCCGGCGCGGTGAAGCGGACCAGATAGGTGTCGCCGGCATGCGGATTGGGTACGCGTTCCAACACCGCCGCTTCGGGCGAAGCGGGCAGGGCGGCGTGCATGCCGAGTTGTTTCAGGTCGCGATAATCCGGATCGGTCATGTCGGTCACTCGATAGGCGGGATGTCGCCGGCGTCCTGCGTCGCGTTGAAATCGGCGGTGAAGTCGGCGAGGCCGCCGCGTTCGATCGCGCCGCGCAAACCCCGCATCAGATCGGCATAATAACGCAGATTATGCTCGGTCAACAGCATGCTGCCCAGGATCTCGTTGGCCTTCGACAGATGGTGCAGATAGGCGCGGCTATAGCCGGTGCAGGCATGGCAGCCGCATTTCTCGTCGAGCGGTCGCGTGTCGTCGGCATGGCGCGCGTTGCGCAGATTGACCGTGCCGCGATGGGTGAAAGCCTGTGCCGTGCGGCCCGACCTCGTCGGCATCACGCAATCGAACATATCGATGCCGCGCGTCACCGCGCCGACAAGGTCGCTGGGCTTGCCGACGCCCATCAGATAACGCGGCCGGTCCCTCGGCAAAGCCGGCACGGTGTAATCGAGAACCGCGAACATCGCGTCTTGTCCCTCGCCGACAGCGAGCCCGCCGACCGCATAGCCATCGAAGCCGATCTCGGTCAGCGCCTTTGCCGAGCGATGGCGCAATTCCGGATAGACGCTCCCCTGAACGATGCCGAAAATCCCCATGCCGTCGCGATTTTTGAACGCATCGCGGGACCGCGCAGCCCATCGCATCGATAGCTCCATCGATTTTTCCGCGACCTCCAGCGTCGCCGGAAACGGCGTGCATTCGTCGAACGCCATGGTGATGTCGGAGCCGAGCAGATGCTGGATCTCGATCGAGCGTTCGGGGCTGACTTCCATTTTCGCGCCGTCGAGATGCGAGCGGAAGGTCACGCCCTTCTCGTCGATCTTGCGCAACTCGCTCAGTGACATAACCTGGAATCCGCCGGAGTCGGTGAGGATCGCCTTCGGCCAGTTCATGAATTTATGCAGGCCACCCAAAGCGGCGATGCGTTCCGCGGTCGGGCGCAGCATCAGGTGATACGTGTTGCCCAGAATGATATCGGCCCCGGTCGCGGCGACATCCTCGGGCCGCATTGCCTTGACGGTCGCGGCGGTGCCGACCGGCATGAAGGCGGGCGTCTGGATCGTGCCATGCGCCGTCGCGACTTCGCCGCGACGTGCCGCGCCGTCTTCGGCTTTCAACGTGAAACCGATCATGCGGCATCCTTCGGGAACAGCAAGCAGGCATCGCCATAGGAGAAGAAACGATAACGCTGCGCGATCGCATGCGCATAGGCGGCCTTCATCTTTTCGAGTCCGGCGAATGCCGACACCAACATGAACAAGGTCGAACGCGGCAGGTGGAAATTCGTCAGCAACACGTCGATGGCGCGAAAGCGATAACCCGGCGTGATGAAGATCGAAGTCTCGGCGGCGAAGGGCATGATCTGCCCGTCTTCACCGGTCGCGCTTTCGAGAACGCGCAGGCTGGTGGTGCCGATCGAAACGATTCGTCCGCCGCGGGCGCGCGCTTCGTTGAGCCGTGCCGCCGTCTCGGCGGTGATCACGCCGTATTCGGCGTGCATGCGATGGTCTTGGGTGTGATCCACTTTCACCGGTAGGAACGTACCGGCTCCGACATGCAGCGTCACCGTTTCCAATCCGATACCGGCCTCGTTCAGCGCCGCGCGCAATGCCGGGGTGAAATGCAGCCCGGCGGTGGGGGCTGCAACCGCGCCGTCGTGGGCGGCGAACATCGTCTGGTAGTCGTGCCGGTCGCGCGCTTCGCCGCTTTTGTCGCGATGGATATAGGGCGGCAATGGCATTTGGCCGAACCGTTCCAACTGAACCCGCAGGTCAGCGCCCTCTTGTTCGAAACGCAGGACGACATCGCCCTCGGGTGCTTTCTCGGCGACGGTCGCGGTGAAACCGTCGCCGAATTCAACGGTATCGTTGGGCTTCAAACGCTTTGCGCCTTTGGCGAAGGCGCGCCAAACCCCACCGCCGAGATCGCGATGGAGCGTGATCTCGATCGTCGCTTGACCGCGCCTGCCGATCAATTTCACCGGGATGACGCGGGTGTCGTTGGCGACCAGAACGTCGCCGGCGCGCAGCAGTGACGGCAGTTCGGCGATATGCCGGTCCGCGATCGTCTCGCCGATCAGCAGCAAACGTGCGGCATCGCGCGGCTCGATCGGATGAGTGGCGATCAAGTCGCGCGGCAGGTCAAAATCGAAATCGTCAACGCGCATGGCGGCCCGCTCTACAGGGAAGCTGCGGCCATGGGAAGCACGGCCTTGCTCCTAGGGTGCGAACCAGCGAGAGTCGCGGTCCCATGACCGATCTTCAACATTATGGTTCTTCCTTGCGCGGCGAATGGCCGCTCGCGCCGGGAATCACTTATCTCAATCACGGTGGCTTCGGCCTGACCCCGCGCACGGTTCTGGCGGCGCAAAATCGCTGGCGCGACAAAATCGAAGCCGACCCGACACATTTCCTGACCTTTGAGGTCGAAGACTATCTGCGTGCTGCGACGGTGCCGGTGGCCACCACCATCGGCGCGTCGGCGAACGATGTGGTCTTCGTCGATAACGCGACGACGGCGCTCAACGCGGTGCTGCGCTCGCTCGATTTCGAGCTGGGCGACGAAATTCTCATCACCAGCCTGACCTATCCCGCGATCCGCAAGGCGGCGCAGTACACGGCGCTGCGCAGCGGTGCGCGGCTGATCGAGGTCGAGATTCCTTTGCCGTTGACCGATGAAGCAGCGGTGCTGAAAGCCGTCGCGCAAGGACTTACGCATCGCACCAAGCTCGCGATTTTCGATCACATCGCCTCGCACAGCGCGCTCGTCTTGCCGGTCGTGGCGCTGACGGCCATTGCGCACGAGGCGGGCGCGATGGTGCTGATCGACGGTGCGCATGCGCCGGGCATGGTGCCGCTCGATGTGACGCGGATCGGCGCCGACTGGTATGTCGGCAATCTGCATAAATGGTATTTCGCCCCGCGCGCCTGCGGCTTTCTCTGGGCCGCGCCGGCGGCGCAGTCGCTGATCCATCCGCTGGCGATTTCGCATGGTTATGGCGAAGGCTTTCGCACCGAATTCGAATGGACCGGGACGCGCGACGTGACCCCGGCCTTGGCCGCGCCGGATGCGCTCGCGTTTCATGCACAGCTCGGCGGCGCTGCGTTGATGACGCGCAACATCGCCTTGGCGCGCGATGCAGGGACGATGCTCACCGCGCGCTGGAAAACGGAAATGACTGGTCCGCTCGATTCATACGCGGCTATGGCGGCGGTGCGTCTGCCGCTCACGGGTGAGATTACGGCTGCGCGCGCCTCGGCGCTGATGCGTGATCTATCACAAACGCATAAAATCGAAGCCGCCGTTGTCCTGCTCGCGGGCGCTTTGTGGATACGCGTTGCGGCGCAGGCCTATAACGAAATGTCCGATTACGAAAGACTTTGCAGCATCTTCATGCCGACATGATCCGCGCCAGAAAGCCTTATGGGCTCAGACTTCTTTTCGGCATCGCCCTGATCTGGGCGTTGTTCCTGCCGGTCGCGAGCGAGCGCGGCTTTACGCTGGATGCGCGACCGCCCATCGCCTTGCTGATCGCCTTGGGTTTGATCGCCGTCTGTGCGCTAGCCGGTCGCGGTCTCTGGACGGCGGTACGCTGGCTGCTCGCGATCACGCTGATCGTTCTCGCAGGACTTCAGGTCGTCAATGCGACGGTCGATCGGATGCTCGACCGGCCGCTCGATCTTTATTTCGATCTGCGCCATGTGCCGAGTCTGCTCGGGCTTTATCTCGGTGCGGCTGGCTGGCGCGGCATGGTCGTGATCGCTGGGGTAGTCGTCGCGTTGCTGTTCGGTATCTGGCTGCTTGCATCGTCGCTGAAAGCGATCGAGCGGGCGGCGACGCGGCCGTTCTTCGCCATTGCATCGCTTTGCGTTGCGGTGATCGGGTTGGTGGTGGCCGCAATGCCGATCGATGCGGTGAACGGCCGGGCTATCGCCGTGACGGCGCATCAGGCAAGCGAATCCTGGCGCAGCTTCGCTGTGCTGCACGGGATCAACCATGAATATGACGCGGCGTTGCAGGTGCCGCAGAAGCCGTTCGGGCCCTTGCCGGGACTCGATGGCCACGACGTCTATCTCGTCTTTATCGAGTCATACGGCACAGTGGGATTGGACGATCCGGCCTATCACGCGACGCTCGCGCCGGCGCTCGCTGATTTCGCGACGACGGTCGAAGGTTCTGGCTATCACCTCGTTTCCAACCGTCTCGTCTCGCCGACCTATGGCGGCGGTTCGTGGCTGGCGCATGGCACGATGTCGAGCGGCGTCAAACTCGATTCATTGCTGAACGAACTGGTGTTGAACAGCGATCGCAAAAGCCTGCCGCGTTATCTAAAAGCTGCCGGTTATCGCGCGATCGAAGTCATGCCGGGCATTAAGAAACCCGCGCCGGAGGCCGCTTTCTGGGGCTTCGACAAAGACTATGACGCGGCGACGCTCGGTTATGCCGGGCCGGAATTCGGCTGGTTCGACGTGCCCGACCAATACACCTTGTCGCAAGTCTCGGCGCGTGAACTCACGCCCGGTCATGCGCCGCTCTTCGCGCAGATCGTGCTGGTGTCGAGTCACACCCCGTTCGCGCCGGTGCCGCCGTATCTCGATGATTGGAACGATGCGACGGAATTCAAATCGGTGCCGATGGCCGATTGGCCGCGCATCTATGCGCCGCCCGACTGGAACAATCTCGATAAGCCTTATCTCGACAGCGTTGCCTACGATCTGAAAACGCTGGGCGCGTGGCTGTCGCATCTCGACAACAACGCGCTGGTGATCATCCTCGGCGATCATCAGCCGCCCGAGATCACGCGCGGCGCGAACCAGGCTTGGACGGTGCCGGTCTATGCATTGTCGCGCGAGGCGTCGTTGATTCGCCCCTTCGAGGCCGAAGGCTATGTCGCGGGTGACGATCCGCCGGCGACGGACCATCCGATCGGCATGGAAAAGTTTCTGGGGATGTTTCTCGATGCCTATGGGCCGTGCATGCCGTCGCCCGATGCGGCGGCGGTGGTGACGCGGCCGGCCTGCGCTACGCCGAATGCGTCAGCACGCGCCGCAGCGCCGCCGCAAAGCCCAGACGCTCCGCCGGTGTCCCAACCGTAACCCGGATCAACCGGTCCAGCGGCGCAACACCCGGCATCCGCAAGAACACGGCTTCGTCTTCTAAGAGGCGCGCCAGCGTCTGCCGCGCGCGGTCGCCGTCGCCCATATCCATCGCAACGAAATTGGTCGAAGACGGCAGCGGTTTGAGGCCCAGTTCTTCAGCGAGGACGGCATAGTCGCGCCGCCCTTCGGTCACGCGCTGGCGGACATCGGCGATGTAAGCGGGATCGTTCAATGAGGCGAGCGCGGCTTCTTGCGACAGCCGTGTTACGCCGAAGTGATGGCGAATCTTGTCGAAGGACGCGATCAGGCTCTTTGCGCCGATGGCATAGCCGACGCGCGCACCGGCCATGCCGTGCGCTTTGGAAAAGGTGCGAATGCGGATGACCCGCGGGTCTTCGGGATCGAGTTCCGGCAGCGAGCCTTCGGGCGCAAAATCGCTATAGGCCTCGTCGAGGACGAACAGCGCGCCGGGCGGCAGCTTGGCGAGGATCGCTTGTTGTTCCTCGACCGACAGCCAGCTTCCGGTCGGATTGTCGGGATTGGACAGATAGACCAGCTTGGCATTGCTGGCCGCGGCGGCATCGGCCAGCGCCTGGGCGTCGTTGCGGAAATCGCGATAGGGCGGGGTGACGAATTTTCCACCGAACCCGGCGACATGGAAGGCGAAGGTCGGATAAGCGCCGTGCGACATCACCACCGGATCGCCCGGATCGATCATCGACCGGACAACAAGCCCCAGGATGTCGTCCGCGCCGATGCCGAGGCCGATATTTTCGCGGGCGACGCCGTGATGCCGGGCCAGCGCCTCGCGCAATACATAGCCTTCGGGGTCGCAATACCAGTTGATTTGATGCGCGGCAGCCTTGATTGCCTCGACCACTTTGGGCGAGGGGCCGAATGCGCTCTCGTTGGCGCCGATACGAATTTTGATGGGATGGCCCAGTCGCCGCTCGAAAGCTTCTGGCGGCACGAAGGGCACGACGGCCGGCAGGGCGCCGACCAGATGCGAATAACGGAGCATCGGCCGGGAAGCCGCGGAATCAGGTCCGGTCGCGTACGGTGGTGACGTGTTCACCAGCAACGGTGGGCGCTGGCGGCGTCACTTGCGGCGCCGGCGGGGTCACGGCTTCGTCTTCGCCGTCTTTCATGCCGGACTTGAAGGCCTTCAGGCCTTTCGCAAAATCGCCCATGACGCGCGGCAGCTTACCGGCCCCGAACAGGAGCAGGACGATAAGCAGCACGATCATCCAATGCATCAAGCTGAAGGAGCCCATCGGCATATCCTCAAGAGGCGATTTCCGTGCGTCTATGGCGCAGGCCAAGCCCCGGGTTGTCAAGGGAAAACCCCCTGGGGCGTCACGCAACCTTGGCCTTCATGTAGCGTCTCGGGAGGACCGATGCTAGGGTTCGCGCCGTGCAAAAATACGTTTTGGCGATTGCGGCGGGACTGGCCAGCATGGCGGTAGGTGCCGCCATCGTCGTGCTCGAACGCCATGTCGTTTCCCGGCCGGGATCGAGCACGATCGTCTCGGTTCCGCTGCCGGTGCCGGTCGAGTTGCCGCCCGAAGCGCCTGTGCCCGAACCTGTTCCGGATGCGCCACCCGAAGCCTTGCCTCCGGCGGCGGCAGACAAGGGTTCCGACCTGCCGGTGGTCGAGGTGCCGAACCGCATCGTCCATACCGTACCGGACGTCGATACCCCTGCGCCGAAGATGACGGTCTTCGATTCGCGCGGAAACGAACTCAAGCCACGCTCAGACACGCCGCCGCCGTCCTATACGCCCTCGCCGGCCTTTTCCCAGGGACCGGCCTTCGCGCCGAACGGGCGGCCGCAAAGCCAGGCCTATGCATCCCAAGGTTATGCGCCGCCATCGTCCTATACGCCGTCACCGGTGGCGCAGCCGTCGGCCGGTAATTTCGGCGGGCCGGGCCGGGCGCTGGGCGGCACGGTCGTCAGCGTCGGTAACCGCAATGTCCATCTCTTCGGTATCCGCGTCGCCGAACCGCGCGACAAATGCGGCCTTGGAACCGGTGATCAACGCTCTTGCGCCGATGTCGCGCGCGATAGCCTCGCGCAACGTCTGCAACGTTATCCGACCTTGGCCTGCCGCGTGCCGCCGGGACAACGCGGCGATCCAGGCGTGGTCTGCACCGACAATAGCGGCACCGATCTCAGCAGCTTCCTGGTTTCGGAAGGCTTGGCGCTTGCCGATACCGCGCAGAGCTATGAATATTTCGGACCGGAAGGCGCGGCGCGCGCCAACCGGCGCGGCTTGTGGCGGAACCGCCAGTGATTGATTGACCGTAATCAAAAGGCAGACGAGATGGCGCGTTTCGAAGGCACCGAAAATTACGTCGCGACCGACGATCTGCGCGTCGCCGTCAATGCGGCGATTGCGTTGGAGCGGCCGCTGCTGGTCAAAGGGGAACCGGGCACTGGCAAGACGGTGCTTGCGCATGAAATTGCTAAGGCGTTGGGCAAGAACCTCATCACCTGGCACATCAAATCGACGACCAAGGCGCAGCAAGGTCTTTACGAATATGATGCGGTCACGCGTCTGCGCGATGGGCAGTTGGGCGATGCCAAGACCGGCGATATCCGCAACTACATCATCCGCGGGAAATTATGGGAAGCCTTCACCGCGCCCGAAGCGCCGGTGCTGCTGATCGACGAGATCGACAAGGCTGACATCGAATTTCCGAACGATCTGCTGCTCGAACTCGATCGCATGGAATTCTACGTCTATGAGACGCGCGAGATGGTGGTGGCGCAACATCGTCCTGTCGTCATCATCACCTCGAACAACGAGAAGGAATTGCCGGACGCGTTCCTGCGCCGTTGTTTCTTCCATTACATCCGTTTCCCCGACCGCGAGACGATGGCGCATATCGTCGATGTGCATTTTCCAGGCCTGCAGAAGGAACTTCTGCGCGAAGCGCTGACGGCTTTCTATGAAGTCCGCGACGTGCCGGGCCTCAAGAAGAAGCCTTCGACATCCGAGCTGTTGGACTGGATCAAGCTGCTGATGGTCGAAGACATGTCGGCGGAAGATCTGCGCCAGCGCGATCCGCAAAAGCTCATTCCGCCGCTGCATGGTGCGCTATTGAAGAACGAACAGGACGTGCATTTGTTCGAACGGCTCGCCTTCATCAACCGGCGCGAGCGCGGAAAGTAAGCGGCCTGCGATGTTTTTCGATGTCCCCCTCACCCTCCCGCTAACGCGGGTCCCTCCCTCTCCCCGCCGGGGAGAGGGTTGGGGTGAGGGGGCTACATCCTGCGGCCATCGTCATGTTTGAAGGATTCCTCTACGAGTTGCGGGACGCGAAGGTTCCTGTCTCGCTGAAGGAATTCCTGACGCTGATGGCGGCGATGAAACAGAACGTCGCCGGCTATGACATCACCGATTTTTATTATCTCGCCCGCACGGCGCTGGTGAAAGACGAGCGGCATCTCGACAAGTTCGACCGCGTCTTCGGCCATTACTTCAAGGGTATCGAGACGCTCGGCGAGGTGGAACCCGTCATCCCTGAGGAATGGCTGAAAAAGCTCGGCGAGAAGCTGCTGACCGAGGAAGAAAAAAATCAAATCGAGGCGATGGGCGGCTGGGACAAGCTCATGGAGACGCTGAAACAACGTCTCGACGAACAAAAAGAACGCCACGACGGCGGCAACAAATGGGTCGGCACCGCGGGCACGTCGCCTTACGGCGCTTATGGCTACAATCCCGAAGGCGTGCGCATCGGTCAGGAAGAGAGCCGCAACAAACGCGCGGTGAAGGTCTGGGACAAGCGCGAGTTCCGCAATCTCGACGATCAGGTCGAAATCGGCACGCGCAACATCAAGCTGGCGCTGCGGCGCTTACGGCAGTTCGCACGCTCCGGCGCCGATATGGAACTCGACCTCGACGACACCATCCGATCGACGGCGCGCAATGCGGGTTGGCTCGATCTCAAATTAGTGGCGGAAAAACGCAACGCGGTGAAGGTGTTGCTGCTGCTCGATATCGGCGGCTCCATGGACGGCCATATTCGCACCTGCGCCCAACTTTTTTCGGCAGCCTCGTCCGAATTTAAAAATCTGGAATATTTCTATTTTCACAACTGCCCTTACGAGGCGTTGTGGCCCGATGCGGCGCGGCGTCATGTCGAGCGCGTTGCGACGAACGAGATTCTCCGCACCTACGATCAAAGCTGGAAGCTGATCTTCATCGGCGACGCGAGCATGAGTCCCTACGAGATCGAGACTCCGGGCGGTAGCGCCGAACATTGGAACGACGAGGCGGGCGGCGTCTGGCTCGACCGGATCGTGACGGCCTATCCCAAATCGGTATGGCTCAACCCGGTACCCGAACGTCACTGGCAGGGCACAGAATCGATCGGCATGATTCGGGAAACGATGGCGGGACGAATGTTCCCGCTAACGCTGGATGGCCTCGACCACGCGATGCGGCGGCTTATCCGCTAGTTTGGCCCGCTAGGTTGCAACAGCCGGCCCGAAACACCCCGTTTCAGGCCGGCCGTGCAGTTCCCTTAAGCGGCGTTGTGCTGGTTTTTCGGCGCGACGTACGCCATGGCCGCATGCTCGGTGCAATAGGGTTTCCCCGACACCGGGCGCTTGCCGCAGAAATGAAAGCCTGCCTCGCCGGGATGACCCAGCGGCCAGGTGCAGCTCGGCGCGGTCGTGCTGACCACGCGCCGGGTCGGCGGCCGCTTCAGCGGCGACGGACGCGGCGTAAGATTGAGACGGTGCGCCTTACCGACGACCGCATTTTTGCTGATATTGAGCCGGCGACCAATTTCGGCCGTGGAATGACCCTCGGCCCATAGCGCCGCCAACTGCTCCATGAGCTCCGGCGTCCACATCGATTCCATGACTGCCCCTACCGCATCCTGTGGATAACTGGTCTCTCGACCCCAAGATATGGTAGCATCATCCTTAATGAGACGCGAATCCTTTCGAATCGCGCGCATAGCTGTGGGGGTGTCAGGAACGCGGTCACGCTAAATGTTGTAGAGTCAGCGTGCTACGAGGCGAGTTGAACGGAAATCGCTTCCCGGCCCCGCCGGGCGTCGGCGACCTCGATACGAACATTTTGTCCCGGCAACAGCTCTTCGATGCCGGCGCGCCGCAATGCGGTGATGTGGACAAACACGTCCTTGCCGCCGTCGTGCGGCAAAACAAACCCGAATCCGCGAGCGGCGTCGTACCACTTCACGACTCCACCCATCGACTCGGTGGGGCCGGATTCGTCGTCGCGCCGTGGCCGGCTTGCCCCGTCACCGCGTGGGGATTTTGCCTGCGCCGTCGAGGTGTCGAGACTGATCACTTGGGTTGCGGACCGGCCCTTGGGGCCTTCCATCCATTCAAAAGTAATGTCGGCCCCATCGGGCGGTTCACCAAAACCGGCGCGATCGAGGACGGCACCCGGCAGGAAGACATCGCCCTGGCCGTCGCTTGGGATAATGAAGCCGAAGCCTTTGCTCCGGTTGAACCATTTGATTTTGCCGGAGAGACGGGAACCGTCGGACCCGGTCGGGAAAGCACACATAAGGAACCTGCACGACAAAATGTTCTGTCGTCAGACCTGGAGGTTCCGCTCGCAAACCCCCCGGTTGCGACGCAAGAAGTCTATTTCTAGTTGGGTTTTCGAGCAAACAGTAAATAATTGACACTCAAGTCGGGTGCCAGCGACCAGCGATCGCGCAAGGGGTCGAAGACCATGCCGGTCATGTCTTCGAGGGTCAGTCCGGCGCCGCGAACCCCGGCAGCCAATTCGGACGGCCGGCGGAATTTCTTGAAGTCATGCGTGCCGCGCGGCAACCAGCGCAGCACATATTCCGCACCGACGATCGCCATGAGATAAGCCTTCGGCGTCCGATTGATGGTCGAGGCGACCAGGGCCCCGCCAGGCCGGACCAGCGTACCGGTCGTGGCCAGAAACAACGCCGGGTCGGCGGTATGCTCGACGACTTCCAGCGCCAGGACGGCATCGAAGCGTTTGGCTTCGCCCGCCAATTCCTCGCTGGTGGCGGCGCGATATTCGATCTCGAGGTCCTGGCCCTCGGCGTGATCGCGGGCGACCGCCAAAGCGGCCTCGTCGGCGTCGATCCCGGTCACGGTGAAGCCCAGCCGGGTCAAAGGCTCGCACATCAGCCCGCCGCCACACCCGATATCGAGCAACGTCAGACCGGCAAACGGGCGCGGCTTGTTGATGTCCCGGCCGAAATGCGCTGCCAGCCTATCGCGGACATATTCGACCCGGGTTGGATTGAGATGATGAAGCGGCCGGAACGGGCCATCGGAATCCCACCATTGCGGGGCGATGACGGCAAAACGCCCGACTTCGGCGGGGTCGATGGATGAGGCGGCTTGGATGGAGGAAGAGGGGCGGGAAACGGCCATTCTGTCTCGGCTATGATTGCCTTCGCGAGCGGGAGTATGTATAGCGGCGCGAGGGTCGGCAACGCACTTGTCGGCTTATTTTTCGAATAATTGGTCCCTTTTTCAGGGGCATAGGCGGAGCTCCAAGGCGCATGGCGCGCATTGTGCAAAAATTCGGCGGCACCTCGGTTGCCGACATCGATCGGATCAAGTCCGTGGCGCGCCGCGTTCAACGCGAAGTCGCGGCCGGCAATCAGGTTGCGGTCGTGGTGTCGGCCATGTCCGGCGTGACCAATCAACTCGTCGGCTGGACCAACGCGGTCGCGGCGTTGCCCGATCAGCGGGAATATGACGCCGTGGTCGCCTCGGGCGAACAGGTGACGGCGGGGCTGACGGCGCTGGCGTTGCAGGAATTAGGACTGAAGGCGCGCTCCTATGCGGGCTGGCAGATCCCGATCCGCACAGACAGCGCGCACGGCAAGGCGCGTATCGAGTCGATTTCGACCGAAGGCATGATCGCCGGCATGGAAGCGGGCGAGGTCGCGGTGGTCGCGGGCTTTCAGGGGATTGCCCCGGGCGAGCGGATCGCGACGCTGGGCCGCGGCGGCTCCGATACCTCGGCGGTCGCCTTGGCGGCGGCGCTGAAGGCGGATCGCTGCGATATCTTCACCGATGTCGATGGCGTCTATACAACCGATCCCCGGATCGTTGCGAAGGCGCGTAAGCTCGATAAGATTACCTATGAAGAGATGCTCGAAATGGCGTCGCTCGGCGCGAAAGTGCTGCAGACGCGCTCGGTCGAGCTGGCAATGAATCATCGCGTACGTGTCCAGGTGCTGTCGAGCTTCAACGATTTGCCTGGAACGTTGGTCGTGGACGAGGACGAAATCGTGGAACAGCAAGTTGTAAGCGGCATCGCCTATAGCCGTGACGAAGCCAAGGTAACGCTGGTGAAGGTGCCGGACCGGCCGGGCGTCGCCGCCGCGATCTTCGGACCGCTGACCGACAGCGCGATCAATGTCGATATGATCGTCCAGAACATCTCGGAAGACGGCACCACCGATATGACCTTCACGGTGACGAAGGCCGATCTGGCCCGCACGGTGAAGGTGATCGAAGGCGCACGCCCGACGCTCGGTTTCAAAGAACTGAAGCCCGATTCCAACGTCGTGAAGATCTCGGTGATCGGCGTCGGCATGCGCAGCCATGCCGGCATCGCCCAATTGATGTTCAAGACTCTTGCGGATAAGGGCATCAATATTCAGGTGATCTCGACCTCGGAGATCAAGGTGAGCGTGCTCATCGCCGAGGAATATACCGAGCTTGCTTTGCGTGCCCTCCACACCGCCTACGGCCTCGATGTATGACATCTGGGGTCGAGCCGCGCAGCGCGTTTAAGCCGGCCACCGGTAGCGACCCGCGCGTGCTTGGCAACGCGCGCCGTCTTCTCGACGTCCTGTGGAAGACAGGTACGGAATTCCTCGGCTGCGAACTCGCAATCCTCGGCGGCGCTATGACCTGGGTGTCCGAGCGTAATCTCGTCGCGGCGATCTCGAACGGCGGCGGTTTCGGCGTGATCGCTTGCGGCGCGATGACGCCGTTGCAACTCGAAGCGGAAATCATCGCGACGCGCGCGCTGACGACGCGGCCCTTCGGCGTCAATCTCATCATTATGCATCCCGATCTCGCCGCGCTGATCGATGTATGCACACGGCAAAAGGTCGGTCATATCGTCCTCGCCGGCGGTTTGCCCAATGCGATGACGCTGACGCGGATCAAGGAATCGGGCGCGAAGGCGATCTGTTTCGCGCCGGCTTTGGTGATCGCGAAAAAATTAGTGCGCATGGGCGCGGATGCGATCGTGATCGAGGGCATGGAGGCGGGCGGTCATATCGGGCCGGTTTCGACCAGCGTGCTCGCCCAGGAAATCCTGCCGGCGCTGCGCGACGAAGTGCCGGTCTTCGTTGCCGGCGGCATCGGTCGCGGCGAGGCGATGGCGTCTTATCTCGAAATGGGCGCCGCCGGTGTTCAACTCGGCACGCGCTTCGTCTGCGCCCATGAATCAATTGCGCATCCGCGTTTCAAACAGGCGTTCCTGCGCGCCGATGCGCGTCATGCCGTGCCGTCGGTGCAACTCGACCCACGCTTTCCGGTCATTCCGGTGCGCGCGCTCGCCAATGACGGCACCCATGCCTTCTTGGAGATGCAACGCGGGGTGATCGATCGTTTCATGCGCAGCGAAGTCTCGCGCGAAGACGGGCAGCTCGAAATCGAACGGTTCTGGGCCGGCGCGCTGCGCCGCGCGGTGATCGACGGCGATGTGGAGGGCGGTTCGGTCATGGCCGGGCAAAGCGTCGGCTTCGTCACGCGCGAACAATCGACGCGCGCTATTCTCGATGAACTGGTCGATGAAGCCGTGATGGCGCTTAGTTTGCGCGCGCGTGTTGCGTTCGGCGAACCGCCACCCTTGGACCTCGCGCGCTGATGGAGCAGGTCTCCATCTCACGCCTCGTACTGCGTCGCTTGCGCGACGTGATGGCAGGCCAGGGGACCGCGCAGGATCGGCTCAATACGATTGTCCGCATTATCGCCGCCGACATGGTGGCGGAAGTTTGCTCTTGTTACATCATGCGCGCCGGCGAAGTGCTCGAACTCTTCGCCACCGAAGGCTTGCGCCCCGAAGCCGTCCATCGCACCCGTTTGCAGGTCGGCGAAGGTCTCGTCGGTGCCATCGCCGCCAGCGCGCGGCCGCTGGCCTTGGCCGATGCGCAATCCCATGCCGACTTCGCTTATCGCCCGGAAACCGGCGAAGAGATTTTCCATTCGCTGATGGGCGTGCCGATTCTGCGCTCGGGCCGCGTGCTCGGCGTACTCGTGGTCCAGAACCGCACCACGCGGCACTACAGCGAAGACGAAATCGAGGCGCTGCAGACCATCGCGATGGTGCTGGCCGAATTGGCCGCCTCGGGCGAACTGGTCAATCCGCTTGAACGCCAACAGCCGTCGGGCACCGGGCAATTGCCGGCGCGTTTGGAAGGCGTGAAGCTCAATGGCGGTCTCGCGATCGGCCAGGCCATGCTGCACGAGCCGCGTCTCGTCATTCGCCAGGTCGTCGCCGAAGATACGGGTGCCGAACTCGATCGCTTGCGCCACGCCGTCGATGCGATGCAGATCGCGATCGATACGCTGCTCGAAGCCAGCGATGTTCTGCGCGATGGTGAGCATCGCGACATTCTCGAAACCTATCGCATGTTCGCCGCCGATCGCGGCTGGATGCACCGTATCACCGAGGCAGTGAAGGGTGGTCTTACCGCCGAGGCCGCGGTGCAGAAGGTTCAAAGCGATATGCGTATTCGCATGAACCAGATGACCGATCCTTATCTGCGCGAACGGCTGGCCGATCTGGAAGATCTGACCAATCGTTTGCAGCAGCATCTTGCCGGTCGTCCCTTCGCGCCGGTCGCGGCGGAACTGCCCGAAGAATTCATTCTGGTCGCGCGCAATATGGGCCCGGCGGAACTGCTCGATTATGACCGCAGCCGCTTGAAGGGCATCGTTCTCGAAGAAGGGTCGCCCAACGCGCATGTCGCCGTCGTCGCCCGTGCGCTCGATATTCCGGTGGTCGGCCGGGTCAAGGACGCGCTCGATCGTGTCGAGCCGGGCGATATCATCGTTATCGACGGTGATGAAGCGGCCGTCGTGTTGCGCCCCAGCGAAGACGTACAGCAGGCGGTCGATAACCGTATCAAAGCGCGGCAGGGTCAACGCGCGCAATATGCTGCCTTGGCTGATCTTCCCGCCGAGAGCAAAGACGGCGTGCGCGTCGAATTGCTGTTGAACGGTGGCCTCTTCATCGATCTGCCCTATCTCGACGAAACGCGCGCCGCTGGCGTCGGACTCTTCCGCACGGAATTGCAATTCATGCTGCGCGACACGTTTCCGACCGTCGCGCAACAGGCCGCGCTTTATCACCGCGTGCTCGAACAAGCGGGCGATAAGCCGGTCACGTTCCGTACCCTCGATGTCGGCGGCGACAAGCTGTTGCCTTATATGGACAGCATCGCCGACGAGAATCCGGCGATGGGTTGGCGCGCGATTCGGATCGCGCTCGATCGCCCGGCGATGCTGCGCCAGCAATTGCGGGCGCTGATTCAAGCGGCGTCCGGCCGGCTGTTGCGGGTTATGTTCCCGATGATCGCCGATCTTTCCGAATTCACCGCGGCGCGCGCCATTCTCGATCTGGAACTGGACCGTCAGCGTAAAGCCGGGGCCGAACTGCCGGTGAAGGTCGAAGCGGGCATGATGCTCGAAGTGCCGGTGATGCTGTGGCAATTACCGGCGATGATGGACCGTGCCGATTTCATTTCTGTCGGCACCAACGATCTGGTGCAGTTTCTTTTTGCCGCAGATCGCGGCAACCCGCGCCTGACCGGCCGTTACGATCCCTTGTCGCCGCCGGTCCTCAAGGCGCTCGGCGAAATCGTGCGCGCGGGCGCGGCTCGGAATGTCTCGGTGACCGTCTGCGGCGAGATGGCCGGCGACCCGATCGAGGCGATGGCGCTGGTCGGGCTCGGCTTCCGCTGTCTGTCGATGGCGCCGTCGTCGATCGGACCGGTCAAGGCGATGATCCGCAGTCTCGAAGTCGGGACTTTGGCGGAATTCATGGGCTCGCTGACCGAAATTCCGTCGCCCAGCCTGCGCGGCAAGTTCCAGGACTTTGCACGCGACCGCGGCATCACCATTTGAGCCTTGTTGCGACTCGCGGTGGCGATTGGTAGAAAAGCTGCGCAAATCGCCGGTTTATTGCGCTGATTTCAGGGTGGTCTGACCACAATGCCGCTGTTTAGTCGATCGCCGAAAGCAGGGGGCGAGGGCGGTGCGCCTGCCACGGGCGATGGCGAGGCGTCGGATACCCGCCATACGATCGGCGCCCTCCTCCGTCAGACGCGGCAAAGTTATGGCGGTGAGCTCGACCGGATCGCGACCACCCTCCGAATCCGTCCGTCCTATCTCGAAGCCATCGAGGAATGCCGTTACAGCCGGCTGCCCGGGCCGGTCTATGCGCTTGGTTTCATCCGCGCCTATGCGATCCATCTGGGGCTCGACGGCGATGAGGCGGTACGCCGTTTCAAACAGGAAATCGCCGGTTCCGAAGGCCCCCGCGACCTGACATTCCCCCTGCCGCTGAGCGAGCGGAGCATTCCCGGCGGCTCGATGCTGCTGGCGGCCTTCATCCTGGCGATCTGCGGCTATGGGCTTTGGTATTACGTCTCGAGCGGCGAACGCGCCCGGCCGGAACGGGTCAGCGAAGTGCCCGCCGATCTGGTGCCGCCACCACCCCGGGTCGAGACGCCGCCGGTCGCCGAACTGGCTCCACCGCCGTTGCCCGCGGTCACCGTCAACGAGCCGCCGGCCAGTCTAACCCCGGCTAACCAGGCGACGGCACCGGTCGTTGCCGCACCGGTTCTGACTCCGCCGCCGCCCGCCAAGCCGGTTCAGGCACCGGCGCCGGCTGCCACACCCGCCGCCCCGCCCACGCCCGCGGATGCGCGAACATTCGGTGTGCCGGCCGATCAGCCGTCGCGGATCGCGATCCGGGCGAAGGCCGAAAGCTGGGTTCAGGTGCGTGATTCGACCCATGTCGTCGCTGACCGGACCATGCGTGTCGGCGACTTCCTGCGCTTACCGGATGCGCCGGGCCTGGTTCTGGAAACCGGCAACGCCTCGGGCCTGGAAATTGTCATCGACGGCAAAGCGCAACCCGCGCTTAGCGGGCGAATCCGGCGCGGCATCGCGCTCCAGGCCGGTCCCGCGGGCAACAATGCCGCACGCGGCCAGTAGGGTTTCCCGGCCTCCTGAAACGCGCTATAACTCCCTATATGTTTCAAGCCCGTAGAGGGCTTATTTCCCGCGAGGTTCTGCGATGAGCGTGCGTCCTTACCGCGACATTCAACGGCGTCGCTGCCGGCAGATTCATGTCGGCAAAGTGCCGGTGGGCGGCGATGCGCCGATCACGGTTCAATCAATGACCAACACGCTGACGCATGACGTCAAAGCGACGGTCGAGCAGATTCTGGCGCTGGAACGCGCCGGTGCCGACATCGTCCGCGTCTCGTGCCCCGACGAGGAATCCTCGGCGGCGCTGAAAGACATCGTCAAACAGGTGAATGTGCCGATCGTTGCGGACATTCACTTTCACTATAAGCGCGCGATCGAGGCGGCCAAGAACGGCGCCGCCTGCCTGCGCATCAATCCCGGCAATATCGGTTCGGCCGAGCGTGTGAAGGAAGTCGTCAAAGCGGCGAAGGATTACGGTTGCTCGATGCGTATCGGCGTCAATGCCGGTTCGCTCGAACGCGAATTGCTGGAACGCTATGGAGAACCCTGCCCCGAGGCGATGGTCGAAAGCGCGCTGACCCACGCCAAGATTCTCGAAGACAACGACTTCTTCGAATTCAAAATCTCGTGCAAGGCCTCGGACATCTTCCTCGCCGTCGCGGCTTATCAGCAACTGGCCGATGCCTGCGATTACCCGCTCCATCTCGGCATCACCGAGGCCGGCGGCTTGATGAGCGGCACGATCAAATCCTCGATCGGCATGGGCTCGCTGCTCTGGGCCGGCATCGGCGACACGATCCGCGTCTCGCTCTCGGCCGAGCCTGTCGAAGAAATCAAAGTCGGCTTCGACATCCTCAAATCGCTGGGTCTGCGCCGCCGCGGCGTCACGGTCATTTCCTGCCCGTCCTGCGCGCGTCAGCAATATGAAGTCATCAAGACCGTCGAGGCCGTGGAAAAGCGCCTGTCGCACATCACCACGCCGATGACGCTGTCGATCATCGGTTGCGTCGTCAACGGTCCCGGCGAAGCGCGCGAGACCGACATCGGTTTCACCGGCGGCGGCAACGGCACGCATCAGGTCTATATCGCCGGCGTCCCGGCGCATCGCCTCAAAGACGAAAGCATCGTCGATCATCTCGTCGGCCTCGTCGAAAAGAAGGCCGCCGAAATCGAAGCGAAGAAGAAAGAAGAGACGGCCGAACCCGTCGCTTAAGCAATCTCGATGGCAAGTCTTCAACCGGTTCGCGGCACCCAGGATCTCCTGCCGGATGCCCAGCGGCGGCATCGTGCCGTGATCGACACGGCGCGCGATCTTGCCGCGCGCTACGGCTATCAGGAAATCGCGACGCCGATTTTCGAGTTCACCGACGTGTTCTCGCGGCCGATCGGCGAGACGTCGGATATCGTCTCGAAAGAGATGTACACTTTCACCGATCGCGGCGGCGAAGAGATCACGCTGCGGCCGGAATATACCGCCGGCATCGTCCGCGCGATCATGTCGAACGGCCTGACGCAAAGCCTGCCGCAAAAGCTGTTCGGCGCCGGCCCGATGTTCCGTTACGAGCGGCCGCAGAAAGGCCGCTTCCGGCAATTCCACCAGATCGACGTCGAATTGATCGGCGTGGCGCAGCCCTTGGGCGATGTCGAGATCATCAGCCTCGCGGCCAACATTCTCGATGCCTTCGGTATCCTCAAGCGCACGGTGCTGGAACTCAACACGCTGGGCGACACCGCCAGCCGCGTCGCTTATCGCGCGGCGCTGGTCGAATATTATGCCGGTCATCGCGACGGCCTGTCGGAAGACAGTTTGCGCCGCCTCGAAAAGAATCCGCTGCGCATCCTCGATTCAAAGGATGAAGGCGACAAGCGCATCAACGCCGACGCGCCCTTGTTCGAAAAATATCTGACGCCTGAGGCGCAGGATTTCTTCGGCAAGGTGAAATCGGGACTCGATACGCTCGGCATCGCCTATCAGGTCAATTCGCGCCTCGTGCGCGGGCTCGATTACTACTGTCACACCGCGTTCGAATTCGTGACCACCGATCTCGGCGCGCAAGGCACCGTCCTCGCCGGTGGCCGCTATGACGGCTTGATGGGCGTGATGGGCGGTCCGGAAACGCCGGGCGTCGGCTGGGCCGCGGGTATCGAACGGCTCGCGCTGTTGATCGACGAGCCCGCGCCGCCGCCGCGTCCGATCACCCTCGCACCGCTGGGCGACAAGGCTGAGGCGATCGCGCTGGGCATCGCGCAGTCGCTGCGCAAGGCCGGCTTCAATATCGATCTTGGTTTCTCGGGCAATCTCAAGCGCCGGATGCAGCGTGCGGACAAGATCAAGGCGCGCGCCGTGGTCATCCTCGGCGACAACGAAATCGAAAAACAGATTGCCGCCGTGCGCGATCTCGATACCGGCGAACAAGTCGAAGTCGCTCTCGGCCTTCTCGAAGAGCGTCTCAAACCTTTCCGATAGCGGAGACCCCGATGCCCGGCGCCAATGCGGCCGGGACGGGTGAAGACTTGCTCGTCATCGGCATCAATCATCGAACCTCTCCACCGGAACTCGGGGATCGCTTCGGCTTGATCGAAGCCGATCTCGACGCCGCGCTCGATGAATTGAAATCGCGCGGCTTGCGCGATGCCGTTCTTCTCGCGACCTGCGACAGGATCGAATTGCTGAGCCGCGACCGGCTCGCCGCGGAATTCTTCGCTCCGGTTGTCGCCGCACGCCTCGGCGTCGGCGCGGGCGTGATCGAAGCGGCGCTCTATCGCCATGACGGCGCGGCGGCGTTGCGGCATCTCTGCGCCGTCGCCAGCGCGCTCGATAGCCAAGTGCTCGGCGAGCCACAAGTGCTGGGCCAATTGCGCGTGGCGCATCGCGCCGCGGTCGAGCAGGGACTGGTTGGCGATGAACTCGAGGGCGCGCTCGATACGGCGTACGCTGCGGCGCGGCGCGTGCGGCGCGAGACCAAGATCGCGCAAGGTCCGGTGTCGCTCGCGGCGGCGGCTTTGTCGCTGGCGCGCGACATTCACGGCGACCTGACGGAACGCGCCGCACTGCTGATTGGCCCGTCGGAAATGGGCGAACTAATGGCCGAGCAATTTCGCCGCGCTGGGCTGACGCGTCTCGTTGTCTGCGGACCCGAGCAACGCGCGCGCCGCGCGGCGCAGCTTTTGTCCAGCAATGTCGTGCCGTTTGAAGAACTGGAAACGGCCGTGGCCGCCGCGGATATCGTCATCGCCTCTTTCGGCAACGGCCGCGCGATTCTAACCAAGGCGGGCGTTGCGACGGCGTTGCGCAAGCGTCCCTTGAAGCCGATCTTCGTGATCGACGCCGCGATCCCCAGTGATTGCGAACCGGGGATCAACGACCTCGACGGCGCATTCCTTTATGGTCTCGGTGATCTGGAACGTGCGGCGATGGCCGGCCGGGCCGAACGCGAAGCGGCCTCGGTCGCGGCCTGGGCCATCATCGATGCCGAGATTGCGGCGCATGCGGCGCGGCAAAGCGAACGCCGTGCCGTGCCTGCCGTGGTCGCGTTGCGACGTCATGTTGAAAGTCTGCGCGATCAAGCCTTGGCCGAAGGCGGCGATGCCGAAGCGGTGACGCATCGCCTGATCAATCGACTATTGCACGATCCGTCGGAAGTCTTGCGTCAGCTTGCGGGTTCGGCGGACGACATCGCGGCGATGGAACAATTATTGCGCCGGCTGTTTCGGCTCGGTGGTGAAGAAAAGAGGCAAGAGTGAGCGCGCCCACACAATTCGATATCAAGCTGGACAGAGTCGTGAGGCATCACGCCGAGCTGGGTCATAGCCTGGCCGATCCGTCACGGGGGGCCGGCGATTTCGCTAAGCTCTCGAAGGAATATAGCGATCTGACGCCGATCGTTGAGGGCATCAACGCACTGCAGAAGGCGAAGACGGAGCGCGAGGAATTGGAGATGCTGATCGGCGAAGGCGATGCCGAGATGCGCGACATGGCCGAAACCGAAATGCGCGCCCTCGACAAGCGCATTCCCGAACTCGAAATTCAACTCAAGCTGTTGCTGCTGCCGAAAGACGAAGCCGACGAGCGCAACGCCATTCTCGAAGTGCGCGCGGGCACGGGCGGCGACGAGGCGGCTTTGTTCGGCGCCGAACTCTTTCGCATGTATCAGCGCTACGCGGCGGTTCATGGCTGGCGCTTCGAGGTGATGGAAATCGTCGAGACCGGCATCGGCGGCTTCAAGGAAGCGATCGCTTCGATCACCGGTTCCTATGTGTTCCATCGGCTCAAATTCGAATCCGGCGTGCATCGGGTGCAGCGCGTGCCGGAAACCGAAGGCTCGGGGCGCATCCATACCTCGGCGGCGACGGTAGCGGTTCTGCCCGAGGCCGAGGAAGTCGATATCAAGATCGAGGACAAAGATCTGCGCATCGACGTCTTCCGTTCCAGCGGTCCCGGCGGGCAGTCGGTCAATACGACCGACAGCGCGGTGCGCATCACCCATCTGCCGACCGGCCTCGTCGTGCAACAGCAGGACGAGAAATCGCAGCATAAGAACAAGGCGAAGGCGCTGAAGGTCTTGCGCGCCCGGCTCTATGAGCGCGAACGGCAGGAGAAAGATGCGGCGCGCGCCGCCTCGCGCAAAAGCCAAGTCGGCACGGGCGACCGCTCGGAACGCATCCGTACTTATAATTTCCCGCAAGGCCGGGTCAGCGATCACCGCATCAATCTGACGATCTATAAAATCGACAAGGTGATGACCGGCGAAGCGCTCGACGAAATCATCGATGCGCTGATCGCCGAGGATCAAGCCGCGCGGCTGGCCGAGGCGGAATGACCGAACGGACCATCGCCGCTGTTTTGGCTATGGCGCTGCCGCGCCTCGCTGCGGCGGACATTCCGGATGCGCGGCGCGAGGCGCGCCTGATCCTCGCGTTGGCGCTTGGCGTCGATCAGGCCGTCATATTGGGCCATCCCGAACGACCTGTGCCGGATGCCGTCTTTGATCGTTTCGATAAGCTGGTGACGCGAAGGGCGGGGCACGAACCCTTCTCCCGGCTTTTGGGAAAGCGCGAATTCTGGAGTCTCGATTTCGCGCTCTCGGCCGACACGCTCGATCCGCGACCGGACAGTGAAACCTTGATCGAAGCGGTCCTAGCCGAATACCCGGACCGCACCGCGCCGCTGCGTATCGTCGATTACGGCACGGGCAGCGGGTGCCTATTGCTGACGCTGCTCAGCGAACTGCCGCAGGCGACGGGGCTGGGAATCGATCTCTCGGTGGGGGCCGTCGAGACGGCCCGGCGCAATGCCGAGTCGCTGGGGTTGAGCGGACGGGCTTCCTTTTGCCAGGGCGACTGGTCGCAGGAAACACAGGGACCGGCCGATGTAATCGTCTCGAACCCGCCTTATATCCCGTCAGAAGAGATTGCTCGCCTCGCGCCCGAAGTCGCGCATTTCGAGCCGCGTCTTGCCCTGGATGGTGGCGAAGACGGTCTCGATGCTTACCGAAAGCTAATCCCTGTGGCGAAAGAACGATTATCTCCCCTAGGAATAGTATTTTTTGAGATTGGCGCCGGCCAAACAGAAGACGTAACGCACTTACTGACGGAAAGCGGCTTTCGGCTGAAGTCCGTTCGGCGCGACCTCGCCGGGATTGAGCGTTGCCTTGTAGCAACGGTTTAAGGGTGGTCCTGAAAAGGCCGCGAGAATTAAAAAAAACCTTTGGATTATGGGCACTTCCCGTTTAGGGTGACCCCCATAAAAGAACAGGAGCCGTGAGGCTCTGCGCCCCGAGGGGCGCCGGCATTTCTCCCTGCCGTGACGATGTTCAGCTCGATGCGAACGTCTTGGGGGTCTCTAAAATACGAAAAATCGTCAACCGCAAAACCAAAAGAGCACATGCATCAAGATTTCAAAGGTGTCATGAGACCCGGCCAGAATAAGCGTTCACGTGGCCGTGGGCACAATCCGAATAATGTTAATGGCGGCGGTGGCGGTGGGGGCCATCAGAACAACAATAACAATAATAACAACAACAACCGCGGCCCGCGTCCGCCGCACCGGTCTCAGACCTTCGACAGCAACGGACCGAGCGTCAAAATCCGCGGCAACGCCTATCAGGTGTTCGAGCGCTATATCGCGCTGGCCCGGGAAGCGTCCTCGTCGGGCGACCGGATCGCGGCCGAGAATCTCTATCAGCACGCGGAACATTATTACCGGATCATGCAGGCGAATGGCGAAGGCCAGAATATGGGCCCGCCGCGCGCCATGACGCCGGCCGACACCGAAATGAACGCTGAAACCGAAGGCGAGTTCGCGCAGCAGGGACAGCAGCCGGCACAAGTGCAGCAGGCTGAGGTCGTCCAGCAGCAACCGCCGGTCGAGCAGCCGGACACAGATTCGGTCGCCTGATCATTCGTCGGGCCGCCGGTCTCCGGCGGCCTTATCTGACGAAGATCTATGACGAAGAAGGGGGCGGCCTCTTGGCCGGCAACCCGCGTGACCCCATATCTGGTACGGAAGACGCAGGAGGTTGCCTCTCGAGGGACCGACACGCGCCGTTTCGATAAGGGGTTATGATGGATTTCGAAAAATATACGGAACGTGCCAAAGGGTTCGTTCAATCCGCGCAAACGCTGGCTCAGCGGCGCGGGCATCAGCAGATTACGCCCGATCACCTGCTCCAAGTTCTGATCGACGACAAAGAAGGGCTTTGCGCCAACCTCATTCGCGCAGCCGGCGGCGAGCCGAAAGCTGTGGCGCTTGCCGTGGCGGCGGCGCTCGACCGTCTGCCGAAGATTGAAGGCGGCAGCGGCCAGGTCTTTCTTTCATCCGAGATGAACAAGCTGTTCGGCGAGGCGGAAAAAGTCGCGGAGAAATCCGGCGACAGCTTCGTCACGGTGGAACGGCTGCTTCTGGCGATGACGCTCGACAAAAACACCACGGCGGCGAAGGCCTTGGCCGCGGCGGGCATCTCACCGCAATCGCTCAACGCGGCGATCGAACAGATCCGCAAAGGCCGCAAGGCCGATAGCGCCTCGGCCGAAGAAGGCTATGACGCGCTCAAGAAATACGCCCGCGATCTGACCGAGGCGGCGCGCGACGGCAAGCTCGATCCGGTCATTGGCCGCGATGAAGAGATTCGCCGTACGGTGCAGGTCCTGTCGCGCCGTACCAAGAACAACCCGGTTCTGATCGGCGAACCCGGCGTCGGCAAGACGGCGATCGTCGAAGGCCTGGCGCTGCGTATCGTCCATGGCGACGTTCCCGACAGTCTGAAGGACAAGCGGCTTTTGTCGCTTGATCTCGGCTCGTTAATCGCGGGCGCGAAATTCCGTGGCGAATTCGAGGAACGGCTGAAGGCCGTGCTTTCCGAAATCACGGCGGCGGCCGGCGAGATCATCGTTTTCATCGACGAACTGCATACGCTGGTTGGCGCCGGCAAGGCCGACGGTGCGATGGATGCGTCCAACATGCTGAAGCCCGCCTTGGCGCGTGGCGAACTGCATTGCGTCGGCGCGACCACGCTCGACGAATACCGCAAACATATCGAGAAGGACGCGGCGCTCGCGCGGCGTTTCCAGCCGGTCTTCGTGTCCGAACCGACGGTCGAGGATACGATCTCGATCCTGCGCGGCATTAAGGAAAAGTACGAAGTCCATCACGGCGTGCGCATCACCGACGGCGCGATCGTCTCGGCAGCGACGTTGTCGAACCGCTACATCACCGACCGCTTCTTGCCGGATAAAGCCATCGACTTGATGGACGAGGCGGCGGCGCGTCTGCGCATGGAAGCGGAATCAAAGCCCGAAGAGATCGATGAACTGGACCGCCGCATCGTCCAGCTCAAGATCGAGCGCGAGGCCTTGAAGAAGGAAAACGATCAGGCGTCGAAGGACCGTCTCGAAAAGCTTGTCGATGAATTGGACGATCTCGAAAAAGAATCGGCCGAGCTGACCGCGCAATGGCGCGCCGAGAAAGACAAGATGGCGTCGGCGCAGAAGCTCAAGGAGCAACTGGATCAGGCGCGTGTCGAATTGGAGCAGGCCCAGCGCAAGGGCGACTTTACCCGCGCGGGCGAGCTGACCTATTCGACCATTCCGGATTTCGAGCGCAAACTCAAAGCGGCGGAAGAAAGCGAAAACGATCGTATGATCGAAGAGGCGGTGACGCCCGCGCATATCGCCGGCGTCGTCTCGCGCTGGACCGGGATTCCGGTCGATAAAATGCTGGAAGGCGAGCGCGAGAAACTCCTTCATATGGAAGAGAATGTCGGCCGCCGTGTCATTGGTCAGCAGGAAGCCGTGGTTGCCGTGTCCAACGCGATCCGTCGCGCCCGCGCCGGCTTGCAGGAGGCCAATCGTCCGATCGGTTCGTTCTTGTTCTTGGGGCCGACCGGCGTCGGCAAGACCGAGCTGACCAAGGCGCTCGCCGAATTCCTCTTCGATGATGAGAGCGCGTTGCTCCGTATCGATATGTCCGAATATATGGAGAAGCACTCGGTCGCCCGCTTGATCGGTGCCCCGCCGGGCTATGTCGGTTACGAAGAAGGCGGTGGTCTGACCGAGGCGGTGCGTCGTCGCCCGTATCAGGTGATCCTGTTCGATGAGGTCGAGAAGGCGCATCCCGATGTCTTCAACGTCTTGCTGCAAGTGCTGGATGACGGGCGTCTCACGGACGGCCAAGGCCGCACGGTCGATTTCCGCAACACGCTGATCGTGCTGACCTCGAATCTCGGCAGCGAAATCCTTGCTGCCTTGCCTGAGGACGGCGATATGCGGCAGGCACGCGAGCAGGTGATGGGCGTGGTGCGCGGGGCGTTCCGTCCCGAGTTCCTCAACCGGCTGGATGAAATCCTGATCTTCCGTCGCCTGTCGCGCGGCGACATGACCGGGATCGTCGATATCCAACTGCGCCGCCTGCAAAAGCTGCTGGACGATCGCAAGATCACGCTGGTGGTCGATGACCAGGCGAAGGCCTGGCTCGGCGATGCCGGTTACGATCCGGTCTATGGTGCGCGTCCGTTGAAGCGGGTTATCCAACGCTCGCTGCAGAACTCGCTGGCCGAGGAAATTTTGGCCGGACGCATCAGTGACGGTGAGACGGTCACGGTCACGCCTTCGGGCGAGGACAGTCTCAAGATCGTCGGTCATATCGCCAAAGCAGCCGAGTAAGTCTCAGCATCAACGACAAAGGGCCAAGCGGTGCGATCCGCTTGGCCCTTTCTTTTCGCCCGCGCGCTCGATGCGCGGAAGTAAGCTTTAGTTCTTGGTGGCGACGGCGCTGTTCGGGCGCAGCGATGCGACGCGCTGGGCGACGCTGGTCTGCAGCTTCTGGAAGGAAGCGAGTTCGCGGCCTTCGAGCTTCTGACCGACCGGCATCTTAATGCTCAGCGGATTGATCGCATTGCCCGAGACGCGCACTTCGTAATGAAGATGCGGGCCGGTGGCGAGGCCGGTCATGCCGACATAGCCGATGGTCTCGCCTTGGCGGACATGCTGGCCGGCATGGATGCCTTTGGCGAAGCGGCTCATATGGCCATAGGCGGTGGAATAGGTCGCGTTGTGCTTCAGCACGACAAGATTGCCGAAGCCGTTGCTCCAACCGGCCGAAACGACCGTCGCGTCGCCCGACGCCATGATCGGCGTGCCCTGCGGCACGGCGAAATCGACGCCCTTATGCATGCGGGTGTAACCGAGAATCGGATGGCTGCGCGAACCGAAGCTGGAGCTGATGCGGGCGCCATCGACCGGCGTGCGCAGCAGGGCTTTCTTCACGCTGCTGCCGCCGGCATTGAAATAGCCGGTGGTGCCGCCGTTGGGCGTGTAGCGATAAAGCTGCATGGTCTTGCCGCTCAACGTCATCGACGCATAGGCGACATCGCCGACGCCGACGACCTTGCCGGTTTTGCTTTCGACCAGATGCTCGAACATCACTTCGAAGCTATCGCCGGGCTGAACTTCGCGCTGGAAATCGACGTCGTAGCTGAAGGCATGGATGACATCGGCGAGAACGGCGGCGGGCATGCCCGCCTGGGTCGCGGCGTCGAAAAGGCTGGTGACGATCTTCCCGCCGACGCGCCACGGCACGCGGATCAGATCGCGCGACAAAGCCTTTGCTTCATAACGGCCATCGGGGCGGCGGCTGAGCACGACATTGCGCTGCAGATCGGGCGATGTTTCGAGACGGGTCAGACCTTTGTCATCGAGGCTCAGGGTGATTTCTTGGCCGATCTTGAGGTCGCGTGGGTCCCAGGTGCTTTTGAGGGATTCGACGACCGACTGGGCAACGGTGGGGGAAAGGCCCTCGTGCTGTAACAGCACGGCCATGGTGTCGCCCGATTGAACGGTGACGGTATGAGGCTTGTTGGTTTCCGCTATGGCCGGCGGCAAGGCCGGAACGACCGGCGGAACGGTTTCCGTTTCGTGGGCTGCGATTTCGGCTTTCTCATGCGGCGCCGGGAGACGCGCACCTGCCGTCGGATCAAAGGCAAGCGCGAGGACGAAGAACAGCCCCAGGACGGTCAGCGCGAGTGCTGATTTGCGTGAGTGGGTAACCAAGCGCTTCCCCCGGACGATGATAGGCCGTTCCAGCGACATGTTGCGCCGCAACCAAAGATCAGGAATGCCAGAAATCACAACGGGTTGTCAACCTTCAAGGGTGGCTTTCTTGGGTTGACTTTTGACTCGTTTTTGCGAGCGTTTTCGCCCCGTTATCCCGTCTAAAAAGTTGCTCCGATTAACCGTTGGAATGCAGGCCCAAACCGCTCAGGAATCGCAGGCATTCTGCGTCATAGGCCGCCGGCGCTTCGAGGTTACAGGCATGGCCGACTTCGGGCAGGAAAACCAATTCCGACCCCTTGATCCGTTTTTGCAGCTCGAAGCTGGCCGGCTTGGTCCGGTCCAGATCGCCGATCACGATCAGGGTCGGCGCGGTGATGCCGTCATAAAAGGACGGATCGGGCCGGTGGCCCAACGCCTCGTTATTGGCGACGATGCTGTCGAGCGTCCCGGCATTGCTCAGCGCTGCGACTATCCTGGCGTAATGCTGCAGGGTCGGGTTCTCGCGGCTGACCGGGGCGAAATGATCCAGCAACTGGGCGTGCCGCAAGGCGATGCCCTCGGTGCGATAGCGATCGGCCCAACGCAGGAAGACCTCGGGAGTCGGGACATAGCCGCAGCCTGACAGGATAAGTGCCTTGGTCCGATGCGGCTGGCGTTGCGCCATATGCATCGCGACTTCGCTGCCCATCGAGTTGCCGTGGATGATCGCACCGCCGCTGGTCATGCGATCAACGATCTCCCAGCAGGCATCGGCATGGTCTTCGATCGTGACGCCGGCCTGCACCGCTGGTGACCGGCCATAGCCGCCGAGATCGACGGCGATGGTGCGGTACCAGTTCGAGAAATGCGCCGTCTGATAGAGCCACAGCCGATGATCGTCCGGCGTCGAATGGAGGAAGATCATCGGCGTCCCGGTCGCTCCGAGTTGTGCGAAATAGAGCGGTCCGGGAATGTGGCTGGCCATTTTGCGTCAGTGACCCGCGACGAGCTTCGCGAGTTCGGCGTTCTGCTTCTCGATGCCTTCATGGCTGCGCCACCAATCCATCGTCACGTCGATGGTTTTGACGCCGCGCGCCTTCAGTTCGGCGACCTGCTTGCCGATATGCGAATCGGGATAGCTGTCGAGATCCTGGCCGTAATAATCCCACATCACTTTTTCCTGCCCGTCATGCGAGATCATGTAGAGGGTGAAAAGGATGCCGGCATTCGGATGCGCCGCGTTGCTCAGGACGGTCAGATAGGCGTAACGGCGCTGCGCCATGTCGTCGATGATCTGCGCCGCTAGCACGCCCTTGTCGCGATATTTCAGCGTGTTCGCCCAAGTGCCCGAGCAATCGACGACCAGCGCGTCGAACTCGCCCGAGGCGATGCGGTCATGGCCACCGCAGAACAGCAGGCCACCGATCTGATCGGCGAATTTGGTAATGAAGGTGCGCGTCTTCTCGACGCCCCAGACTTCCGGCGCCAGCAGGGCGTCGAAGCCGCCAAGGAACGGCGTGGTGACGAACTTGCCTTTGTATTGCGGCTTCAGAAGATCCTCGGTCGTATGAATGTCGGCGACCCACTTGGCGTTCTTCGGGTTGTAGATGATGGCGGGCAGGGCGTCGGCGATGCGCAGGGCGTGCTTGTCGCCTTCGACCATCTCGGCCGTGACGCGCGACGGCTCGATCTTGGCCCAATCGACTTCCTTGAAGAGGCCTTTGCTCAGATACGGTAGAATCTGCGCCGGTGTGGCGTAATAAACGTCGGCGCTTGCGGTCGTGCCGGCTTGATATTCCTGATAGAGCTGCGCGGCGAGCGGGCCGAACGCGCCGGCCGGGCTCCACTCCACCGGAATATCGACACCGAACTGTTCCTTGATACCGATCTGCGCGATGCGCGCGCCGTCCGGGCCGCCGATTGTCGTCGGCGCGTGGCGCAGGACCAGCTTGCCCTCTTTCTTCGCGCCTTCGATGATCTTGGCCAGTTCCGGCGTCATCGGCACTGTCTGCGCCTCAGCAGCGCCGACAGCGAGAAACGCGGTCGCGGCCGCAGCGATCAACCAAGTCTTATTCATAGTCAACGAACCCCTGTTACAGCCGTCCGGCGAAAGCGTCGGCGATGAAATGATGCGCCCAATCGTAAGCTTGGCGCGCGGCATGCCCATCATACTGCGCCTCGGGCGGAACGTTGATACCCACGTCGGTAAAAGAGTGATAGAGCCCGCCGAAGGTGAGCATCTGCCACTTTGCACCACATGCTTGCATCTCGGCCTCGAATGCATCGCGCCGCGCTTTCGGGGCGATCGGATCGTCCGAGCCATGGATGGCGAGCATCGCGGCTTTGATATCGCCGGGACCGGCAGGAAACGCGCCGGTCAGATCGCCATGCACGGACACCGCTGCCTGCAAATCGCCACCGGCGCGGGCCAGTTCGAAAACGCCGCCGCCGCCGAAACAGAAACCGATGCCAGCGCGCTTGCTGGTATCGGCGATGCCGCGCCGCTCGCCCTCGGCAACGGCGCGATCGAGCGCAACCTGCATCCGCCGTCGCCATTCCGGCGTATCGGCGCGCTGCATGTTGGCCATCGCCGCCGCTTCCGGGCGATTGGCAGGACGCTTGCCCTCGCCGAAGACATCGACCAGCAAAGCGATATAGCGATCACCGGCAAGAACACGCGCGCGCTCGGTCCATTCCGGTGTCACACCGAACCAGTTGGGCGCTACGAGCAGGATCGGGCGTTTGCCCGATACCGTCTCGTCATAAATCAACTCGCTGCAGAAACTTTCGCCGGAGACCGCGTAGCGGATGACCTCGACCGTCATTTAGCCCACAGCTCTTTCGACGCGATGCGCGCGCCTTCGGCCAACGAACCCAACTTTGCCCAGACGATCGAGGGATGAATCTCGTGCGACGAGGCGAAGGTCGCGAAGCCGCAATCGGAACCGGCGATGACGTTCTCGCGCCCGACGATCTTGGCGAAACGCAAGATCCAATCGGCGATCAGACGCGGATGCTCGACCAGCATTGTCGTGTGCGAGATGACGCCGGGGATGATGATCTTGCCGTCGGGAAGTTTCGTGTTTTCCCAAACGCGCCATTCATGCTCGTGGCGTGGGTTGGCGGTCTCGAACGAATAAGCGCCCGCTTTGATCTTCAGCATGATATCGACGAGGTCCTTCAGCTCCATGTCATGGACGCGCGGACCCATATTGATGCTGTAACAGGTGTGGAAACGGATGCGGTCTTCGGGGATGCCTTTGAGGGCATAGTTCAGCGCCTCGGCACGAATCTCTGCCCATTTGCGGCATTCCTCGAGCGAGACTTCGCTCATTGCGTAATAAGTCGCGAAGCGCGGATCATCGACCTGCAGCAGGAAACCGGCATCGACGATGGCTTTGTATTCGACATGCATCGCGTCGGCGATGGCGTAGAGATATTCCTCGCCGGTCTTGTAGTACTCGTTCTTCTGCCACTCCTCGATATTGGCAATCGAGATCGCGGGGATGAAGGCATCGCCCGGATCGGCGCCGTTGAGCGCGGCTTTGAAATTATCGAGATCGTTCTGCAGCGCCGCCTGACCCTTGTAGGTGACGGGTCCGGTGCAGACCATTTTGATCGCCGCCGCCGGACCGCCGCCGCCGCGCACCAACTGCTCGTAATATTCCGGGAAGGCTTTCACCTCGCGCGAACCGGCCCAGGGGCTGCCGCGCGGTCCGCGGGGTTCATAGCCGCCGAGGCGTTCGTTGACATAGGTGAGGAAGCTCGGCTTGCCTTGCTCGCCGTCATCGACGATGTCGATGCCCAATTCGCGCTGCTTGGCGACGATGTCTTTGACCGCCTGTGCGTTGCGCGCCTTGTAGGCGGGATCGACCTTGCCGGTCTTCTCCTTCGCCATCATCATTTCCAGCCAATCGTCGGGACGCGGCAGGCTGCCGGCATGGGTGGTCAGGATCTTGTCGGTGCTGTGCTTCATGGTCGCGTCTCCCGGTGTCGATCAGTGTTCTTTGAACATCCCGCGTTCGCGCTTGAGGAAAGCCTCGACCTCGGGGCCTTCATAGGGCACGTCGGCGGGAACTTTCTCATAGGCGGCGACGAACTGCCCACCATAGGGCGCGCCGCAATAATGGGCGGATTTCACTTTGTCCCACAGGACATAGCCTTCGGCATCGACGCAGTCGGCATCGACCGAGGCGGCGACGACCTTGCCGACGATCATCAGCCGGTTCGACCATTCCTTGGTCCATTCGACCGTGCATTCGAAATGGCGCGGACATTCGGCGATGCGCGGCGGCTTCACGATGGTCGAGGGAATGGCCGTTAGGCCGGCTTTATCGAGTTCGCTGACGCCCGGTGGAAAAGGCAGGCCGACGATACGGACCTTCTCCAAACTTTCCTGATCGAAGCGCGGCAGGTTCACAACGAAGGCGCTGCCGGCGAGGATGTTGTTCGCATTGTCGGCGCCGACATTGGCGGTGAAGGCAATGCCCATCGGCTCGTGGTGAACGCGGGTGCAAGTGCCATAGGACGCGGCGTTGACCCGTCCTTGCCCATCGACCGTCGTGATCATGGCGAGAGCGGAGCTGGGGGCGAAAAGCCGGTCCCAATATTTGCGCGGTTGGTCGAGCTTCGTCGGCGGCATTGTCGCTCCCATCGATCGTCGCTCGAACGGCGACGCGTTGCGAACGTTAAGGCGGGTCCGTGCGAGGGTCAACGCGGTGCGTGCCACGGCGATATCATTCATGGTATGGCTTGACCAAAGCGCCGAATGACGCGGCGAAATCGGGGGGAAGAATCATGTCTGCTCAGGAAATGCCGGCCGAAATGTCGCTCGACGCCCGCCTCGTCGCGGCGCGGATCGAACGCTTGCCATTCACCGCCTGGCATCTCGGAGTCGGCATCATCATCGCCAGCGCCTGGTTCTTCGATGCGGTCGATGCCCTCGCCATTGCCTATGTCCTACCGGTGCTGAACGGGCTCTGGAAACTTACGGCGACCCAGACCGGGTTGTTGATCTCGGCCGGTTATGCCGGTCAGGCGATCGGCTCGATCACCGCCGGCTGGGCGGCCGAGCGCTGGGGGCGGACGCCGGTCCTCCTGGTGACGCTGCTGGTCTTCAGTCTGATGAGTATCGCCTGCGCCTTCGCCTGGAGCTTCGAATCGATGATGTGGTTCCGGCTGATCCAGGGTATCGGCCTTGGCGGCGAGGTGCCGATCATGATCGCCTATATCAATGAATTCTCAAAGGCGCAGGGGCGTGGCCGCTTCGTCCTTGGCATCCAGGTGCTGTTCGCGGCGGGGCTCGTCGCCAGCGCCCAATTGGGTGTCTGGGTCGTGCCGCATCTCGGCTGGCAATGGATGTTCTATATCGGCGCGCTGCCGGCGCTGCTCGCCTTGCCGCTGCGTTTCATGCTGCCGGAATCGGCGCGCTGGCTCGCCAGCAAAGGGCGCTTCGAAGAGGCGGATCGGGTGTTGAGAAAGATCGAGGCGATCGCAACACGGCGCGGCCATGTTCTGCCGCCATTGGAGCCGGGCCTGCCGGTGGCGCAACGCGCACCGTGCCGCTTCGGCGATCTGTTCAGAGGGATCTATCTCAAGCGCACGCTGACCGTGTGGTGTCTGTGGATTTGCTGTTTTGCGACTTCTTACGGCGTCAGCACCTGGCTGCCGTCACTCTATCGCTCGGTCTTCAATCTGCCTCTACCGCAGGCACTTCACTATGGTCTGCTGCAAACGGTTTCGACGCTGGTCGGAACGATCATCACCGTCTTCATCATCGATATCGTCGGACGTAAGCCATTGTTCATCATAGGTCTTGCCGGCACGGCGTTGCCGTTCCTGTCGTTCCTCTTTATCGATGCGACGAGCCCCGAAAGCGTTCTCGTGCGCGTCTGTATCTCGTACTTCTTCCTGTCGGCGCTGGTGCTGGCGCTGGGCATGTACACGGCGGAACTTTATCCCAACAACATGCGCGCGCTGGGCAGCGGCGTTGCCGCCGCGTGGCAGCGCAGCGCGGCGACTCTTGGGCCGTTGGTGATCGGCAGCCTGATGCCAAGTCTCGGTCTCGATACGGCCTTCGTGGTCTTCGGCGTGCTGGCCAGCATCGCGTTCTTCATCTGCGTGTTCTTCGCCATCGAAACGCGCGGCCGTGTGCTGGAACAGTTATCGCCTCAACTCGAGGGATGACTCGAAGACGGGCGTTCTGGCCAAGCTTTTACCGGCGCGCTAGAGGTAGAGCCTCTATCGTGTAGGAGAAAAAGCCGATGGCCGACCGTAACGAGCAGCTGAAATTCGCCGTCTTCATGTCGGGCGACTCGAATTACCATTTGGCCGGGTGGCGCTTGCCCGAGGCTCATGCCGATTCGGGGCTGAAATTCGAGCGGTGGGCCGAATTCGCCAAGACCATGGAACGCGGCAAGCTCGATATGCTGTTTATCGCGGACAGCATTGGTCTGGCCGATGCCGACGATCCGGTCGCGACCTCGCAGAATCCGCAAACCGACCGGCTCGAGCCTTTCACGATCCTGTCGGCGCTCGCCGCCGTGACCAAACATATCGGCCTCGCCGCGACAGCCCACACCAACTACAACGAGCCGTTCCACATCGCGCGCAAATTCGCCTCGCTGGATCATATCAGCGGTGGCCGTGCAGGCTGGAACTTCGTCACTGGCGCCAATGCCCAGGACGCGCTGAATTTCAGCCAGGACGAGCACACGGCGCATGGCGATCGTTATGACAAGGCAGAAGAATTCGCCGATATCGTCAAAGGTCTCTGGGACAGTTTCGAGGACGGTGCTTTCACCCGGAACAAGGAAACAGGTCAGTATGTGGATGCCAGCAAGCTCCATGTTCTGAATTACAAAGGCAAATTCTATCAGGTCAAAGGCCCGCTCGGCATGGCGCGGCCGCCGCAGGGTCATCCCGTCCTGATCCAGGCCGGCAAGTCGGAACCGGCGAAGGAAATCTCGGCGCGGGTCGCCGACGCCGTCTTCACCTCGCAATCGACGATGGAAGACGCGAAGGTCTTTTACGACGATGTGAAAGGCCGGCTGGCGAAATTCGGCCGCACGCCCGATCAGTTGAAAATCATGCCCGGCTGCGTCGTCTTCACCGGCCGCACCGCCGAAGAAGCCGAAGAGAAATACCAGCGTCTCGATTCGCTGATCAGCCAGCCGGCGGCGCTGCGGCTGCTGCAGGAACGCATGGGCGGCGTCGATCTTTCGCCCTATCCGTTCGACGGGCCGCTGCCGGATTTCGAAGGCAATAAGAACCGCATGAGCAATCCGCCGGCGCTGGCGAAACTGGCGCGGCGTGAAGGCCTCACCATTCGCGGGCTCGCCCTGCGCTTCGCTGCGGCGCGCGGCCATCTGATGTTGCGCGGTACGCCGTCGATGATCGCCGACCAGATGGAGCATTGGTTCAAAAGCGGTGCCTGCGACGGCTTCATCTTCATGCCGGTCTATCTGCCGGGCGCGCTCGACGATTTCGTCGATCAGGTCATCCCCGAATTGCAGCGCCGTGGCCTCTTCCGCAAGGAATATGAGGGCAAGACGCTGCGCGAAAATCTAGGCCTTGCCCGGCCGCCGAACGGTTTCACGGTCGCGAAGACAAGTTGATTCTGATCGTCACAAAAGAAACTGCAGGGTCTGCGGCGGGCCGAGATCGCGTTGGGCGCGCGTGAGACCCCCGCGGCCATATGAGGCCGGGTCGATTTCGTGAATGACGATATAGGTTTCGTCCCGTAGCGCGGGTCCGAGGACGGTGCGCAAGAGGGCCATCATGTCCGCCATGAATTCCGCTTTCTCGGCTCTGCTGTTCGTCCCTTTGCCGATTACTGCATCGACCTGCGCTGCCAAAGACACGGGCTCGCCGGCGATGCTCCAACCGCCGTGGCCGATTTGTTCGACAACAACCGACGTGCCGTCGATGGGTTTGCGCATCCCCGATGTCATAAGATCGGTGGTGCCACGCTGTAGATGTGTGACTTGCTGCACGGTGAGGGCGGGCCCGAACACGGTAATGCGAATGAACGGCATTGTTTTTCTCCGTTGAACGATACGGGAAAATTACGCCGCTCTCATCGTCTCGAAAAATCGATATTTCTTAATCGGATCGTTCAGAAAAACTGAACGAAGAAAATTGCTATCGCCGCGCAGACGATAGGCTCGGCGGGATCGTCTCCAGGAGAATTTCTCTTAACCGCGCCGATGCCGGCGTCAGCGGCCGGCCGCCACTATCAAGACACAGCTTGACGGTGGGGAGCCGCGGCAGACCGGAGCGGCCCTGAAGCGTGACCAGATGGCTTGGCACGCTTGGGCTCGTCCGAACCGTAATGCCGAGTCCGGCATCGACCGCCGACCAAAGCGCGGAAAGGCTGAGGCTGGTAAACTCGACCCGCCATGGAATCTTGGCAGCGTCGAGGGCGGCGATCGCCGCCGCGCGGAAAAAGCAGGGCGGATTGAACAAAGCGAGCGGTACCGGCTTCACGCGCGGCCAGGGCGTTTCCTTGCCGACCCACATCATCGGAAGCGTCGCGATGACCTCTGCATCCGGCCGCGCTTTAAGGCACCAGATCACAGCGAGGTCGAGTTGCCCCTTATCGAGACGTTCGGTGAGCACATAATTCCGGTCAACGGCTGCTTCGACGCGGACGTTCGGATGCGCCCGCTTGAAGCGGCCAAGCGCCGCCGGCAACCAGCTCTCGGCGAAATCGCCCTGTAATCCGATCCGTACCTTACCGTCGATGCCAACGCCTTTGACGGCTGCAACCGCTTCGTCATTAAGTTCGATGACCCGGCGCGCATAAGTGAGAATGACCTCGCCCGCTTCGGTCAAAACCAGGCCGCGTCCCTGTTTGCGAAACAGCGGTTCGCCGATGCGCTTTTCAAGCTTGTGAATCCGCTGGCTGATCGCGGATTGAGACCGGCCCACTTGTTCGGCTGCACGGTTGAAGCCGCCGAGATCCTGCGCCACGACAAGCGTGCGCAGGACATCCATGTCGAGATCGATCCGGGGCATGGCTAAGGTTCTCCACGATAAGCTTTATCAAATGACTCTTTTCTCGATGGGCGCAAGTCTCGTTACTCGACGATGACCGTTCGCCGCGATTAAACTATCCGAAAGCCGATCAAATAAACGATCGCGCAAACGAACTTGGGGAGGACGAGATGGCTGTTCGATTCATCTCTTTGCGATGCGCGATGGCGGCATGGCTCTGTCTTGCGGCAACCGTCACCTCGGCACAAACGATCCCGATGTCGCCGGCGCTGCAAGCGGTTATCGATGGGGCGAAGAAAGAAGGGTCACTGACCCTTTCCCATGGCGCGAACGTCCTGGGCGGCGCCGAAGGCGCGCGGGTCGCGGGGGCGGGCATCAAGGCGATGTTCGGGATCGACATCACCATCAATTACGTGCCCGGTGCGTCTTTCGGCATTCTGGCGAGCCGCATTTACACCGAGATGCAGGCAGGGCAGCCCGCGACGACGGACGCCTATAACGGCACGGCGGTCGAGATCACGCCTTATCTTAATCGCGGCCTGTTCCGAAAAATTCCCTGGACCGAACTCTATCCCAGCCGCATCACCGCTGTGATCGATGAAGCGGATGGCCGCGCTTTGCGGGTCACAACTAAGCTGCCCGGTATTCTCTACAATAAGCGCACCGCGCCGGAATTCGGCAAGGCCGTGGTCATGGCCGATCTGCTCAAGCCCGAGTTCAAAGGGAAGGTCATCACCGAGCCGTATCTCGCCGGCTTTGACGTCCTCGTGGCGAAGGATGTGTGGGGATACGAAAAGATCGCCGCCTTTGTTCGCGATCTCTCGCAAGTCATCGGCGGTCTTGCCGATTGCGGCGCGGCCGGGCGCGTGGCTTCAGGCGAGTTGCCCGCACTCGCCCTTTCCTGCGCCGGGGTGCCGGCCCACACGAAGACCTATCGCGATGTCCTCGGCGAAGTCGTTTTGCGGGACGCGGCGATGCGACGCTACGACTATATCGCGATCCCGACGAACGCCGCACATCCGAACGCCGCGATCCTCTTCGGCCTCTATATTTCGTCGCCCGAAGGACAGCAGAAAATCATGCACGACCTCTTCGGCGGCGAACTCGATCTTTACGCCGACACCGAAACGCATCGGCAGATCGCGGCGTTGGAGAAAGAGGGGTTTCAGTTTACCAACGTGACGATCGATTGGTGGGGCTCGCACGAGACGATCAGCGCGGATTTCGGAAAACTGACCAAGATTATCGCCGACCGGGCGCGATAGCTTTCCGACGGCTGAATCATTGACCGCGGGAAGACGATTCCTCTAACTGTGTCTCGCCGGACCGCAGTTTCCGGGAATGAAGGAGCGAGCATCGTGAGCGATCTGGAACGCAGCTATAAAGACTTGGTCATTGCCAACCGCGTTCTGGCGAATCAAGGCGTGGTCGATGCCTATGGCCATGTCAGCATGCGTCATCCCACCAATCCCGAACGGTTTTTCCTCTCGCGCTCGCGCAGCCCCGAACTGGTCGAGGAACGCGACATCATGGAATTCACCCTCGACGGCAAGGTCGTCGGTGACGATCGCCGTCCGCCCTATCTCGAACGCTTCATCCATGCCGGTATCTATGAGGCGCGGCCCGAGATTACCTCGGTGGTGCATAGCCATGCCGAAGAGACGCTGCCTTTCGGTCTGACCGACGTAGCGATGAAACCGATGATGCATGTTGGCGGGCTGCTGGGTCACTCCGTGCCGGTCTGGGATATTGCCGAGAAGTTCGGTTATGAAACCAACCTGCTGGTCACCAATACCGACCATGGCCGCGACCTCGCCAAACGGCTGGGGCAGGGCAAGGTGACCTTGATGCGCGGCCACGGCTTTGCCGCGGCGGGGACCACCATCCAAGAAGCGGTTCGCTTGTCGATTATTCTGCCGATCAACGCGACCGTTATGACCGGGGCGATGGGCCTCAGCGACCGTTTCAAACCCCTGGCACCGGGCGAGATTGAAATACGCCGTGTCTATGATCCGGCCGCTTCCGAATCCTGGCGTGCCTGGGAATATTGGGCGCGTTGCGCCGGCGTCACCGATCTTCTCGGCGAGGCGCCGCAAAGCGCCCGATAGGCGAGTCCCGACCGATCGGGGACGATTTATCCCGATCGGGGCACATAAACCACAGTCCTGCCGAACAGTTTCACGGACCGGACACAATCTAGCCGCATAGCTGGACAAACCTGCACCCAACGAATTTTCGCCGAGTGTAGCGCATGACCCTTCAAACCGCCGAAGCCCACAACATCCCCAGCACGATGTCGTCCCTGATGGGATGTTCCTATCAGCAGGGATCGGAGGTTCGGCTTTGGCCATCGGCGGGGTCCTTGCCGAAAGCGCCGGCCAACGATCGCGCCAAGGCGGAAGCCGGCGCTATCGATCCAAGCAAAAAATCCCGCGCGCTTTATTACGCGACTCGTTTTGCCATCGCCGGGGTGTTTCTGACCGTTACGGCAGCCGCTCTACCCGTCTGGATGATCTACAGCTTTATCTGGCTCAGCAAACTCTGAGTTCTCACGTCTGTAACCAAAAAGAAAACAAAACGACCGAGGAAGAACCTTTGCTCTCTACTCAGAGCCCAACCCTTCAAGTCCCGACAACCCTCGCACCTCTCTTACCCGCACATCTTTTTCAAACCCAGGAGTTCACATGTCACTTAAACGTTTTTTGATCACGACGTCCCTCATCGCCATCACTTCAGTCGGCGCTTCGCTGGCCCAGGCTCAAAACGCCACCCCGAATGCCGGCCCGAACACGGGCACGATGAGTGGCCCAGCCGGCGCCCGCACGACCAACACCAGCGGTGAAGGCGGCGGCGTTCAGAACCCGACCCTCGCGACCCCGCCGGCCCAGCCGTCGATGGGCTTGAACGGCACCGCTTCCGCGCCGATGCCGATGCATCATGGCCGCACCATGCACCATCGTGCGGCGCGCAGCGGCAGCAACGCCGTGAAGCAGGCTCAAACCGCGCTGAAAGACAAAGGCCTTTATGACGGCAGTATCGACGGCAAGATGGGCCCGAAGACGCACAGTGCGCTGAAGCAATATCAGGCGCAGAACAAGCTGCACCAGACGTCGAATCTCGATCGTGCGACGATGCGCAGCCTGCGCGGCAGCTGATCTTCCCACGAACGAAGCTACCTCTAACGCGAAGGGCACCGGTAACACGGTGCCCTTTTTGTTTGTGCCTTGCAGTTAGGCAATACGGCGAAAGTGTCATTCTTATTCTTAATTTCGCCGCGCCGAATCCTCGTTCCGCCATGGTGCCTGGATAATTCTCATCCTGTCTTTTTGTTTAGGAGGAAGCCATGGGGCTGTTGCTCATTATTGTTTTGTTCTTGCTGTTGTTCGGCGGCGGGTTTCACGGCTATCGCCGCCAATACTACGGTGGCGGCGGTTTCGGCATCATCGGCGTCATTCTCGTCGTGCTGCTGGTCGTCACGCTGCTCAACCGCCCTTTGATCGGTTACTAGCGCGCCGGTCGCATCCCTTCGCCCACCTCGAGTGTTTTTGAATTACAAACCGCAACGGAAGGAACTGCATCATGGGACGTGGAATTCTGCTTTGGCTTTTGGGCGTGCCGATTCCGATCATCATTCTCTTAGCTCTCGTCTGGCATTGATATCATGTCGATGGCAAGAGATTCACTTGGGGTATCACGCGCAAGCGTGATCATCCCAAGCCTGGAAGAAACAGCCGCTTTGTCGGTATCGGCCGTCTCGTGGGCGGCCGTACTGGCAGGCGGCATTGCCGCGATCGGCACGACAATCATCCTTCTCGAACTGGGGGCAGGTCTCGGCTTCGCCTCCGTTTCGGCGTGGAGCGGTGTCGGCGCGCGTGCGGCGACCGTCGGACTCGTCGGCGGCCTCTGGCTGATTTTCGCGCAATGGATTTCGGCGGCGATCGGCGGCTACTTGGCCGGACGCCTTCGGACCAAATGGACTGGGCTTCACACCAATGAAGTCTTTTTCCGTGACACGGCGCATGGCTTCTTGTCGTGGTGTGCCGCAACCGTAGTGACCGTGATTGTCATCGCTTTGGTGGCCGGTTCTGCCGTTCGCGCCGGCAGCAATGTTGCTGGCGGTGCGGCGCAAGGCGCCACGCAAGGCGCGGCGATTGCGGCGGGTACGTCTGCCGGTCAAAATTCATCGGACAATTCGATGTATTTTACCGACATGCTGTTCCGTCCGGCGCCGACCACCAGCGGTGCGGCTTCGACGGCTCCCGCGACCCCGGCTCCTGCGGCAACTGATCTGACGGCGACACCGCCGTCGGCTCAGACGGCAATGGCCGGTACGGCCTCGGGTTCGGCGCAAAATGCCGGTCCCGCCAATGCCGCCGCACGCGGCGAGATCAGCCGCGTGATGACGCGTGACCTAGCCAAAGGCGATCTGACGCCCGACGACCGCACCTACATCGCCCAGACCGTTGCCGCGCGCACCGGGATGAGCCAGGCGGACGCCGAGAAGCGGGTCGATCAAGTCGTCGCTCAAGTGAAAGATGCCGAAAACCAAGCCCGTCAGGCGGCCGAAAAGGCCCGCAAGACGGCGGCGACGGTTTCGATCACCACCGCCTTGGCCATGCTCGTTGGCGCCTTCATCGCCAGCATCGCGGGTGCCTTGGGTGGCCGTCTTCGCGACGAAATCTAAACGACGATACCGTGATCGCGGCGCCCGATGGGGAAACCCATCGGGCGCCGTTTTCATGTCGGCGCCGGCAACAAAGCCAACCTCAATCGCGTTTATGACACGAGCCTAAAACCGCGCATTTTGTGGAGAGTTTGATGACATCAACCATTCAACCGCTTTCGACCGCACGCGAATCGTCGCGTTTGATCTCGTCCGAGAAAGTGACCGGCAGTAAGGTCGAGAACACCAAGGGCGATAGCCTCGGTCATATCGAAGAGATCATGATCGATAAGATTTCCGGCCGGGTCGGCTATGCGGTTCTGAACTACAACAGTTTCCTCGGCATGGGCGGAAAACTCTTCGCACTGCCGTGGGACGTGTTGAAATTCGACACACAGCGCGATGCTTACATCATCGGAATTCCCGAGGAACGGTTGAAGACCGCGCCGAGCTTTGACGCCGGTATCCTGCCGGATATGGGCGACCCTGCCTGGGGTAAGGCGGTGCACGATTATTACGGATCGGGCGCCGACTGGTATCTCTGACTAATGCGATAACGGGCCGCTCTTTGAAGCGGCCCGTTTCTTATAAGCTCAACGCGCGGCCTTGCGGGTGTCGCCGACGAAACGAATCGCCGCTTCAAGATCGTCGGCGTGATCCTCGCGCTGCGTTTCGAGGTAGGTCGCGCCTTTGACCGGCTGACGCTCCGGCTCGGACACCGACGACAGATCCTGACGGCGCGAATCCTGCAGCGTCGCTTTGGCCAAGCCCAGCTGGATCTCTTTGCTCAATACCCAATTGATGAAGACGCGCGCCGCGTTCGGGTGCGGGCGGTTGTTATAGACATAGAGCGATGACCCGCCGGTGCCCATCTCATTGACTTCGGGCTGATTGCCGAAAGCGCGGACATCCATTTTGACGCCGGCGGCGAGATAGGTCTCAAGATGAGCGCGGACGAAGGGACCGATTCCGACCCAGCCATTTCCGCGCGCCAGCGCTTCCACGACTTGATCTTGTTGCGGCAGAAAGACAACCTTCTGTTCAGTGATCAGCTTGGCGAGTCCATCGTCACCGAGGCGCGACCGCAGGACGTAAGCGAAAGTCTGTCCCGAGCCCGACAAGGTCGGATCGTGCCAAATGATCTTCCCTTTAAGCTCCGGCTCCAACAAAACCTTGAGACCCAGTTTGGCGATCTTGTCGGGCGAGACTTGCGCGGTGTTGTAGTAGGGCGACTTCAGCGCGGCGGACATGCCGAACACATACTTGCCCTGCTTGTCCATAAAGACATGGTCCCAACTGCCCCAGGTGGCCGCGTCCTTGATATCTGCTGCGACAAATTCAGGCGCCAACGGGTCCAGCGCGCCGTCCTTGGCGAGGAGATATCCGGCTGCCGCGCCCGATACCGAGACATCCCATAAATATTTGCCGACCGACCGCTCGGTTTTGACGCGCGCCACATATTGCGCGCCGGGGATCGACGAGACGGACAGCGCGATCTTCGGATAGGCCTTCGCCCATTCTTCCTGAACGTATTTGCGCATCTCGATGTTGGGTTGCGAATCCAGCACCAGCGCGCCTTCTTCGTTCGCCGCAGCGACGGTCTTGTCCCAGCCGGCTGTGTCTTGTGCAAAAGCCGGCTTCATTAGAACGAACGATGCGAGCAGCATCGCGGCGTACGAAATTCCACGCAGGGTCACGGGGTGCCTCCTTGGTTGGGGCGTCGGTGATGTCGTCAGGAAGACTCCGCGGGGTGCGGATTAGATCGTGATGCCGGCCCAGGATTCTTCGGGATCGGCCACGTCGAAGACGATGCCGAACGGATCGCGATATTTGGTTTCGAGGTTTTGCCCGGCGCGCGCCTGCATATGGAATTTGCCGCCATTGTCCTTGATGCGCTGATCCATGCCGGCCATTTCGACCGGGTCATCGACGACGAAGCCGAGATGATGCAGCCCGACGAAATCCTTGCCGCGCTCGTCGCCGGCCAGTTCGTCGGACCGGAACTTCAGCAGAGTGACGTTCATCACCCCGTCCGACATGCTGCAGGAATGATCGGTTTCGCGATGTTTCTTGAAGCCGAAGACGGTTTCATAAAACGCCGCTTCGCGCTTGATGTCGCTGACCGTGATCGCGATGTGCCGCAGCTTGGCCATGTTCCACCCTATTTTATATTTATCGTGCCGTGTCGTCTTTGCGCGATCCTATCCGAAAGCGGCTGGCGCTGTCGATCTATTGCAGCGGTACGACATAGCGTTTGTCGATGAGGTCATCCGCATTGACGTCGGCCTTCACCATGCGCTGCGACTTGTACCAATCGATCTGGCGCTTCACATCGCCCACATCGAGACGTGCCTGCCCATCGATATAGGGAATGGTCCGGCGGATGAGATCGGGTGACTGGCCGACGTCCTTGGCGATCAAAGCGACGATGTCTCCGGCCTCAGCAGAGTCGCGTGGCTTCTCGTCGGGGCCGGTGAAGGCGTCGTGATATTCCTGCGCGCCTCTGCGGAAGGCCTTGAGGAACCGTTTGATCGTGTCGCTTTTGTCGTTGGCGGTTTTGGCCGTGGCGAAGATGCCGCCGATCTGGATGCCCAATTCATCGCCGGCCCAGCCAAGCACCTTGGCGCTGCCCTTTTGCACCAAGGGCATGACCGGCGTGCCGGGGCTGATCATCATATCGACCTGATTGCCGGCCAGCGCCGATAGCATGTTCGAATTGGATTGCAGCGGCACGATACGAACCTTGGCCAGATCGACATGATATTTCGCCGTGATCAGGGCCAGCACATAATGACCGACGCCGCCCATCTGACTGATGCCGACGGAACGGCCCGACAGATCGGCATAGGATTTGAGGCCGTTCTCGGCGGCCTGGTTGGAGATGGCGAAGACCCAACCCTGGAAGTTCGGCACCTCGCGGACATAGCCGCCGATGAGATGGACCGAACGTCCCAGGTTGTAGAGACCCGCGGTGAGGCCCGCGATGCCGATATCGATGTCGCCCGAGGTCACCGCGACGGCGATCGGCTCGCCGGTTTCGAAATAGACCGGCTGAAGATTGATGCCCTCGGCGGCGAAATAACCCTTATCCAGTCCGATGAAGGTCGGTCCGCTGCTGGCGATCTTTATGAAGCCGACTTTCAGATCTTCCGCCGCGGCGGGTTTGCCGACGGCGACCGCCAGCAATACGGCCAGGCTTATCGCGATCCGATTGCGGCCTATTCCCCCAAACATCGATATCCCCTGTTATGCGTCGAAACGGTTACGGCAGCGCCGGCGGCAGGCCGACGCGTTTGATGGCGGCGTCGATGAACGATAGATCGGCATGTTTCGCGACGTCGAGTTTGGTTTTGACGAAGCCCAGCTCATACATCGCATCGAGATTGCTTTGCAGCGCAGCGGTGTCGGGCCGCGCGCTCGGGTCGCGATAAACATCCTCGCCGGGCAGCAGGTAATAGGTCGCGATCGTCTCGGGCGATTGTTTCGTCGCCTTGGCCAACATCTGGATGGCTTCGTCGCGATTGCCGGGGACGCGCATCCAACGCGTTACCCGCACCACGTCGTCGAAAAAGTCGGCCAGTGCTGCCCGGTTCTTATCGAGGAATGGGGTGCGTGCGCAGTAGAAAGCGAACTCGGTCACGCCCAGCGCGTCGCGTTCCTTGAACAGGCTGCGGGTCTGTGCCGCAACTTTCGGATCGTGGGTATAAAGCGCATTCATCGTGACGAGGTCGGCTTTGCCCTGCACCAGCATCGGGGCCATGTTCGGCAGGGACGCCTCGATCAGGGAATAATCTTTTTTATCTTCGAGTCCGTGCTTTTTCATCATATAGCGCATGGCGATATCGACGACGCTGCCGGCGCCGTTCGAGGCCAGCACCTTGCCCTTCAGGTCCTCGATTTTCCGGATCGGACTGTCTTTGAGCACCATGAAGTCGTTGGAATAGGAACCGGCGACGCCGTCGCGATAGCCGTCGGCGATGAGGCGGAGGTCGTCCATCTTGGCCCCGTCGAGGGCGATGCCGAACGAGGAATAGCCCAGCGTCGCGATGTCGATGTCGCCGGTGGCGAGGGCCGTGATCTCGACCGACGAGGCCTGGAATAGCACCATCTCGACGTGGTAGCTTTTGCCAAGTTGTGGCGCGATGTCGGACCGGTGCAGCAGGAACGCCGTCATCTTTTCCGGCGTCGCCTGATAGCCGATGCGGATTTTCAGGGGATTGGCATGGGCGGCAGCGGACAAGACGCCGATGGCGGTCAGCATGGCGATGAGACTCGATACGGTTCGCTTCAAGAAAACCTCCTCGGTCGAATTCGCGCGGCGTCAGATTTCGGCAACGGCCTTATGCAGATCGAGGACGTCACCGATTGTCTCGGGCGTCGCGCGCTTCAATTCCGGCGTCGGCGGATGGGTATGCGTGATCGCCCCGAAGGCTTGCGGTGTCGGGGGGCGGCCAAGGCCACAGAACGTGCCGACGCCGAAGTCCGAGACGACGGCTTCGGCCATCGCGATGCGCTTTCTGGCACCCTCGACGCCGTCGGCGAGATTGATGAGGCCGATATAAAGCTTCGTGCCTTTGGGCAGCTTCAACGCTTTGAAATGGGCGTAATCCTCGGGCGTATGTTCCGGAATGACCGGCATATGCACATAGCCGACCGGGCGGGTGAGTCGGTCGAAGATCGCGTTGGCCGCATCGACCAGAACGCGATTGTCCTGACCGCCTGCCGGATCGTGATGCCAGATCGAGCAGACATGAAAGCCAAGCTCGACCTGCGACGGGATGCGATTGGCGAGCCAGGCGACGGAGTCGGCCATTTGCTCGAGCGTCCAGTGGAAGACTTTGTGCAGCGGCTGGTCCCAGGCATCGGGACGGCGCAGATATTCCTCATGCTCGGCTTCCATGCCGATATCGAGTTGGATGGTCAGATCCTTGGCCGGAATGGCGGCGACGATGCCTTCGACTTCATGCAGCAACGCGGCGCGCGACAGCGGAAGCAATTGCTCGGCTGGTAATTCGATGCAGAAGGCCGAGGTGCCGGGACCCGCCAGAGTCGCCTGATAGCGCGTGCCGGCGGGGATAACGCCCTTGTCGCGCAGCGCCTTGAACTTCGCATAAGACGCGGCGTGGTTTTCGGCATAACCGTAAGGGCCGAGTTTCAGGTCTTTGACGTCGCAACCGGCCTTGAGGCGGAAGATATCGACCGGGTCCTTGCCGCCGGCATTGAGCGGCACCTTCTTGTATTTCTCCAACATCGGATGCGCTTCGAAGGTACGGCGCGCGGCGCCGGACCAGCCGATCTGCTCGCCGTCGGGAATACGCGGCGCCAACGGACCAAGATGCTCGGCGACGCATTCGAAGACGTTTTCCGCGCCGCGCAGCGGCACGCTTCCGGTCAGCAAAACTTCACGCGCCTGCTTCGCCATGGCGTTCTCCCTCATGCTATTGCGTGAAGACGCGTCCGGGCGTCCTCATCGGAAATCGTTCAGGCGGCCACATCTTCCAGCGGCACGCGCTTGACCTCATGCGCCTTCAGCGCCGGCAGAACGTCGCGGGCGAAGCGCCGGATCTGCTCGATGAACATTTCGTGGGGCATGGCGCCGCGATTGAGACTGACCTGGATGCTGTTGGCCCCGGCGGCCTCGGCGCGGGCGATGATGCGCCGGGTCACTTCCTCGGGCGTGCCCAGCGGCATGGTCTCGGCGCTGCGCTCGAAATCGGCCAGCGTCATGTTGCGATAGGCTTCGCGCGACCGTGCGGCCGATTTCATGTTCTCGGGGCGGACGTAATCGCTCGACCCTTGCGAAACATAACCGGCGTCGCGCTGCTTCGCGGTTTCGGTGAAGTTGCCGTGGCTGAACAGCGTCTGGTTGAAATAAAGGAAGTAGGGCGCGTATTCACGCACTGCCGCCGCCTTGCTGTCGGCGACATAGGCGCTGATGCCGATCGACAGATGTTTCGGCGTAATCGTATGGCCGTGCGCGGCAAGGCATTTGGCGTAATAGCGGACGATGTCCTGTTCCAACCCGCCGGGGACGAGGCCGGGCGTTATCGTCAGGTTATGCTTGCCGGCGAATTCCAGCGATTCCTTGCTGCCGGAAATCGGCACCCAGATCTCGGGCGAGTTTTGCACCGGGCGCGGCCACATCGCCACGTCTTTGTAGGACCAGAATTTTCCTTCGTAGGAAAAGACTTCTTCCTTCCAGGCGCGAGTGATGATCTCGAACGCTTCTTCGAAACGCGGCCGCGAATCCGCCATGGCGACGTTATGGACCTGGTATTCGCGGGGGATGCCGCGGGCGAAACCGGCGATCAGCCGCCCGTTCGACATGCAGTCGATCATCGACAGTTCTTCGGCAAGACGCAGCGGCTCGTGCAGCGGCAGCAGATTGCCATAGATCAGCAGTTTGAGATTCTTCGTCCGTTGCGCCGCCGCGGCGGCCATCAGGTTCGGCGAATTCATCAGCCCATAGGGCGAGCAATGATGTTCGTTGAAGCCGATGCCGTCGAAGCCCAGCTTGTCCATTTCCTCCCAGGCGTCGAGATGCTCGGCATAGGTCTTCGTCGCGACCTTCGGGTCGAAGAATTTCTTCGGCAGCGGATAGGGCAGCTCGCCATTCACCTTCAATGAATCGAGATGCTGGCCATAGGGCAGAAGATCGAAGACGAAAACTTTCATGCGCGTTACTCGATTACGGCTTCACGGGCGTGAATTTGGTCGTGTACATCATCTCGTCCTTGGGCTTTTCCTGCAGAATGCCCATGTCGAGGAACGAGTCTTTCAGCATTTCGACTGCCTTCGGGTTGAAACTGCCGTCGCTGCTGATCGAGGCGATCTCATAATCATAGGTCCTGCTCATCACCGCCTCGGTTTGGTTCAGTTGCTTGGCGGCGAGGGCGACGGTTTCGGCCTTGTGGGTCTTCATGTAAGCGACGCCCGCGAAGGTGGCCTTGAGGAAGCGTTCGACTTGGTCGGGATGCTCTTTCAGGAAGCTGTTCCGCGCATAGACGACCTGGGTGATGAAGTCGGGTACGTACTGCGCCATGCCGACGAGGATATGGCCGCGGCCGTTTTCTTCGAGCTGATAGCCGGCCTCGGTTGCGCCCATAAAGCCATCGACCTGATGGGTAAGGGTGGCGGCAAGGCTCGCCTCGAAGGCGCCGGTCGCATTGGTGCGGATGCCGTCGGGCCCCCAGCCCTGATGAATCGACAGCCGGCGGACCAGCCATTGCGGTACCGAGCCGTTGCTGGCGACGGCCAACAGCTTGCCCTTCAGGTCATCGACGGTCTTGATCGGCGAATCTTTGGCCAGCACGACTGAGAAGCTGGTCGGGGCGCCGACCAAGGAGGCGACCGCGATTTCCGGCGCGCCCTTCGAAACAAACGCCATGGTCGGGCCGCCGCCGAAGCCCATATCGACGCTGTCCGCGGTGATCGCCGCCTGCAGCTTGGCGTCGCCGGTCAGGGTGATGATCTCCACGTCGAGCCCATATTTGGCATAGATGCCCTCCGCCACGGCAACATCCGCCGGCAGAAGGGTGAAAAGGATGTTGATCCCTTTGCCGAGACGGATCTTGTCGGCGGCATGGCTGGGTAGAGGCGTCATGACCAGCAGCAACGTCGCGGCGATCAGCAGACGGCGGGTCAGGGAGGCGGGACGGGAAGACATGCTTGCTCCTAAGGCGGCACGAACGCCGCTGGCGAAGATCATTGAAAGGAAAAGGATTCGTGGGGGTTTGGTGAGCGCAAAAGCGGCACGCGGACGCAGATGCTGCGCAAATCTCCTCCCATAATATTGCCGTCTCGCCCTTGTTATGGCGGCGGTGCTTCGGCCGGTAGTTGAGCATTTGGCCCGGCTCGGCGCAACCCTGACGCGGGCACCGGGTTATCTACGGAATGTGGCATAGATTGCCCACGTGGTGGGCTGGAGCTGTTGATCAATCAGCCTACCTGATGCCTAATCGTTCTAAGGTCCACACACTCTCTCAAAGGGCGTGCCCATGATCACCCTCGTTTATGTCAGCGCCGCACGGCGGCTTTTCAGTCCGGAGAAACTGTCTGAATTGCTCGCGATATCGCGACGCAATAATGAGGCAAAGGGACTCACCGGAATGCTGCTTTATGCCGACGGCAATTTCATGCAGGCTTTGGAAGGCGAAGCGGAGATCGTGGATGCGGTAACGGCAAAGATCGAACGCGATCCACGTCATCACGCCATGAACCGACTCATCCGTATGCCGATTACCGAAAGACAGTTCGGCCACTGGTCGATGGCCTTACGCCAACTTGATGATCTGCCCGAAGCCGATCGGCTCTCCTGTGAAGCACTTGTATCGGCAAAGCTCGATGGAAAGCAGTCAGACACGCCGAGCGTTGCGCTTAAATTATTGCAAAGCTTTCGCCAGTCGATGAAATAGAACCCAGAAGCGATAAGGCCGCGCCTGTCAGCACGGCCTTTTTCGGCTTTAGCGTGATGTGCCGCTTCGAATTTGCGGGTTGGGCGTACGCGCGGCGACCGCCGGCAGCAGGTAAGGCGGATTAGGGCCTGAGAGGCCGGTCACGTTTTCAGGTGCCGCCGCGATGCTGGGGCCGGGTTGGGTCAAGCTTTGGGTGACGCCGGTTTGATTCGGAATCGTCGAGCTCGATTGTGCAGACGCTAAGCCGGAAATGCCGGCGGTCAGGCTCATCGCAATGATCAGAACTGTTCCACGCTTCATTTCAATGCCTCTCTGATGACAGCAGTTACCCTTCCAACGCGGAAAAGGAAATTCGGTTCAATTTTCCGCAATCTGATGATTGCACGGCGATGCGATGCAATATTTAGGGGCAAATCCGGTGCAGGCAGCACGATTCCAGCTCTCTATTGTGTGAAGACTGGCAACGGTTTAGCTTTGGTGACGGCAACAAAATGTCATGTCAGACCAGACATATCTGGCGATAGACAACCTTTCGGTTGGCTCGGGGAGGAATGCGGTGATACCTCTATTGGATCGATCTCCCGATACGCTTGACCGGTGGCAATTTCCGGTGCGGCATATTTTCGAGACGAAGCGGTTTGAAGCCGCGCGCAAACATGTATCTCACCGCACTCATGGTCGTTGCGAGATCGCGACAGATTCGCGCAAAGGCTTTCATTATGGACTTTCCGCGGCGCCGCTGAAGCGCACCGGCATCGTCCTTCTCAGCACGGACTCGGAATGCGAGTGGGATTCGGTCAATCGCTTGCCGGATGTTTCGCCGTTATCGCTGCATGTGTCGTTGAGCGGCTCTTACGATGTCGAATGGCGTCAGGCCAAAACCAGCGTTGTCGCCGGCAACGCTCTTTTCCTCGGCCAGGGCAGTCGAGTCGTCAAACATCACGCGCGCGGTCAAAGCGAACAGATTTTGGTCTTGTTCGACATCAAATCGTTCGAACGCGTACTCGCAGACGAATTCGACGTGCGGCTCGACCGCGCCTTACAGTTCGAACCGATGCACGCGCTTGAAATCAGCAGTCATCCCTTTCTGTTCGATTATCTGCGGCTGGTGATACGCGATTTTTTCTGCAAAACGCCGATGGGTGCTCATCCCGTTCTGAAATCCCAGAACGAGAATCTTCTCTTGTCGCTGTTGTTGCGGGTCGTTCCGCATAACTATTCGCGGCATCTCGACGTGGTGGGCGCCGCCGTGCCAGTTCACGTCAAACGCGCGGAACGGTTTCTGGTCGATAATTTCGATCGGGATCTGACGCTGGAAGAGGTGGTTCGGTCGGCCGGCACGAGTGTCCGAACGTTGCAATATTCCTTCCGGGATTTTCGCGGCACCACGCCGATGCGTTTCCTGAAAGAGCTGCGTTTGAACGCTGCGCGCGATCTCATTCATCGCATGAGCGATGGAGTGCATTCGCTCGGGAATATTGCGGCGAAAGCCGGTTACCCCGACCTTTGCAAGTTTTCACGCGATTATAAAGAACGGTTCGGCGAGCCGCCGTCGACGACGCGAAAACGGCTCGCTTTACTCAGGGACTAAACGCGCGGTTATTCGCCTTTACGCTTCGTGTGGTAAGCGTGCATCGTCTTGCCGCGCAACTCATACAGAAACTCGACCACGTCCTTGTTCGACATGTATTTGCTGTGATCGTATTGGTCGTAGTGAACGATGTCTTCCAGCGGTCGGTGTACGCTGGGGCGGCGATCAATCGCTGAAAACCCAATCGGCACGATGTGATGGACCAGCAGAAGGTCGGGCACATCCAGCACACGTTTGAACGGTTCCTGAACGTGAATCGTGACATGCTGCGAGGCGAGGCCGAGCGACGTCGCCGCCAGATGCATCAACATCGCGGCGTTCGACAGCGCATCGGTGAAGTGGCTCTGATGCCGGCCATAGGATAGCGCGCCTTGAACGGTGCCCCATTGCCGGCGTCCGTCACCCAGGATGACGAGCAGGACAGGCGCATCGGTCCATTTCGCGCCGCGGTCTTGGACGCGTTTCTGCTGCTGTTCCGCATCGACGTCCCCGACTTGAAAGGCGGGATGACGCAGTTCGGGAATGCGCATCTGCTCCATCCAGAAGATGAAGTCGTTGTTGTCGTGGGTATAGGCATGGCCCAACGCGTCTTTTACTTTCTGATCGCGGATGACCATGAATTCCCAAGGCTGTGAATTCGCGCCCGACATGGCCCAGCGTCCCGCTTCCAGAATCTTGTCGATATATTCATCCGGCACCGGGTCTGAACGCAGATCGCGGATGCTCATGCGCCGCGTGATAATTTCCTGAGCTGATCGTAAAGGACGGTTGAGCTTTCGTTGTTCATGGTCGTCATCCCGAATAGGTCAGTGAAGCGCGCAACCTATCATCGACGTTTTACCGGCGGTATGAGGCGCGCGCCTTCGACAGGCCGATTTCGCAAACAATTGCGTTTTTCGACAAGTCGTTCCCTTCCGAACAAATGGCATCTCGTCCAGGATAAAACGGCAATCGTCCCTAACCTTCGCGCGACAGGGCTTTCAATTTTCGAGGACATGGTTTCAGACAATGACGGATAAGACACCGGCTGCCGGCGACGCGAAACACACCGAATCACCGCTGTTGTTGGAGACGAAGGGTCATGTCCGGATCATGACCATGAACCGTCCCGAGCGGCGCAACGCGCTTAGCCCGCAATTGATCCATGGCCTGCTCGAAGCCTTCGTCGAAGCCAATGTAGATCCCGAAGTGCGTGTCATCATCCTGACCGGCGCTGGCGACTTGGCGTTTTGCGCAGGCGCCGACCTCAAAGAGCGCAAAGGCGCCGACGAACAGGGCAAGCCTTTCATCCCATTCACCTCGAACGTTACGCGTTATCTGTTCGAGGCTGTGCTGGAGACGACCAAGCCGGTGATCGCTGCTTTGAACGGCCCTGCCGTCGCCGGCGGGTTCGAGCTGGCGCTGGCCTGCGACATCCGAATCGCTGCCGACCATACGGTGTTCGGCTTGCCGGAAGCGAAACGCGGCATGGGCGCGCATTTCGCCACTGTCATCTTGCCCCGTCTTCTGCCGATGGGTATCGCGCTCGAAGCGCTCTACACAGGCGACTATTTCAATATCGACGAGGCGAAACGTTGGGGTCTGGTCAATCATGTCGTCCCAAAGGGCGGCGCGCTCGATAAGGCGATGGAACTAGCGACGAAGATCGCCGCCAACGCTCCGGTGTCGGTGCGCCGCATGAAGGAAACCGCGATCAAGGCGTCGGGCATGCCCTTTGCTGCCGCGATCCGTCTCAATGAGGGCGTCAGCCCCTATCAGAGCGAAGACCGGATCGAAGGCATCCGTGCCTTTGTCGAAAAGCGCGAACCGGAATGGAAAGGGCGTTGATGTCGCCCAAAATCGCATCGCTTTCGGCTCTCTTCGAAGCGCGTTCGATCGCTATCGTCGGCCTCTCGGAAGATGCGCGCAAGCAGGGGCGGATCGTTCTGCGCAATGTGCTGAATGCCGGCTTCGAAGGGGTGGTCTATGGCATCGGCCGGAACGTTACCGAAGTCGGCGCGGTCAAATGTTTTGCCTCGCCGGCGGATTTGCCGGAACCGGTCGATGTCGCCTTCGTGGCGCTTCCCGCCTCGGCGAGCACCGTCAGTCTGCGCGAACTCGCGGCGGCAAGGGTGAAAGTCGCGATCCTCGGCGCGTCGGGCTTTGCCGAAGCGGGCGACGAAAAAGGTATCGCGCGCCAGAACGAGCTGAAAAAGATTTCGGCGGAAACCGGCATCTGTCTCGTCGGCCCTAATTGCAACGGTGTCTATAACGCCAACGCCCGACTCTCGATCGGCTTCAACACCGCCCATTCGAAGCGGCTGCAGGCCGGTGACATCGCGATTTTCTCGCACAGCGGCGCGCTGTTCGACGCAATGGTCGGTCAACTGGACCGGCTCGGCGCGGGCATATCGATTTTCGCTTCGGCGGGGAACGAAGCCGATCTCGACCTGCTCGACTATCTCGAATATGCGATCGGCGACAAGCAAAGCCGCGTTATTGCACTGCTGCTCGATTCATTGTCGGACGGCGATCGTTTTCGTCGGCTGGCCCATCGCGCGGCACAGGCGGGGAAGCATATCGTCGTGCTGCAGATCGGTACGTCGGAAATCGGCGCGCAGGCGGCGGTGGCTCATTCCAGCCGTCTCGCCGGCAATGCAGCGGCCTACGCCGCCTTGTTCGAGGCGGCAGGCGTTCCCGTCGTGTCCTCGATCGAAAGTTTGATGACCGCGGCGGCGCTGTTGTCCTTCTACGGCAAGGTCGAGGGTGGCCTCGCCGGGATGTCGTCCTCGGGCGCGGGCGCGTCTCTCATCGCGGACCTCGCCGCCAAATATGGATTGAGCCTCGCGCGCTGGAATGCGGATTCGATCAAGACGCTGAAAGAAATCAGCCCGATCACGGCGACCAACAATCCGATCGATCTCGGCAATTTCCAGGGCGTCGAACGCCGCCCCGAAATCCCCTCGGTGGTCGCCGCCGATCCGGGTGTCGGCGCGTTGATGGCGCTGGTGCAATCCTTCCCGTTGGGCGCGCATCCGATTTTCAAGCCCGTCTCGATGGCGCGGGCTTCGTCGAAAAAGCCGTTCGTGATCGTTGCGCCCGGGGGCTTCCCCGCCGACGAGCAGGAACAGTACGTCGCCAACGGCCTGCGCATCTTTGGCGAGACCGAAAATACGATGCAGGGTCTAGCGGCGATGTTCACCGCCTCGCGGCCTTATCCGGAAGTCTCGACGCCGCCGGCCTCATCCCCGGCGCGTGACGAGCCACTGTTCGGACTAAAACGCGCGCTGACAGAGCCCGAAAGCCTGTCGCTGCTGCGCCGTTTCGGCATCGATACGGTCGAAACCCATATCTGCCGCACGGTCGATGAAGCCGTGATCGTCGCCGAAAAGCTCGGCTGGCCGGTTGTCTTGAAGGCGGCGGTCGAAGGTGTCGCGCATAAGAGTGATCTCGGCTTCGTCCATGTCGGCGTACCGAACGCGGATGCGCTGCGTAAGGCCCACGCGTCCTTTCCGGCGGGCGCCACCGCGATGGTCCAGGCGATGATTCGCGGCAAGCTCGAAGTCATTGCTGGCATCACCCGCGCCCAAGGGGTGGGACCGCTGCTGCTCGCCGGCCTCGGCGGCGTCCATGCCGAGGCGATCGATGCCGTGACGCTGTGGCCGATCCCGACGATCCGCGCCGATATCGAACGCAAGCTTGCCACCAGCGCCCTCGGCCGGATTTTGAGCAGCCCGCGCTGGACCGATGCGTCGAGCCAGAAGGTCCTGGTCGATAGCCTGATGGCGCTGCAGGACTTCGCGCTCTGGGCCGGCGATCGTTTAGAAGCCGTCGATATCAATCCGATCATGTTGGGCAACGGGCGAGCGGTCGCGGTCGATGCGCTTGTCGTTCCGTCCAAATAAAGAAGAGGCATCATCATGTCCGATCTGCCGAAATCCGTCTCGATCAATGAAGAAGGCCCGCGCGAAGGCTTTCAGATTGAAAAAGGCCCGATCACGACCGACCGTAAGGTCGAGTTGATCGATGCGCTGTCGGAAACGGGTCTTAAGCAGATCCAGATTGTCTCCTTCGTCAGCGCCCAGGCGGTGCCGGGGATGGCCGACGCCGAAGAGGTGGTACAGCGTTTCAAACCGAAGGACGGCATTCGTTACAAGGCGTTGTGGCTCAACGATCGTGGCCTCGAACGTGCCTTGCAGGCAAAACCGCTGCATGTGACCGGTGCTGTGTCGCTGACGGCATCCGAAACTTTCCTCAAGCGTAACCAGCGCCGGACCCTCGCCGAGAATCTGGCGGCGCAGCACAAGACGATGGAGATGTTCAAGGGCAACAACGTGCCGGTCGAGCGCGGTTCGATCATGGCGGCGTTCGGCTGCAACTTCGAAGGCGATATTCCGATATCGACAGTGCTGATGCAGGTGCAGCAGATCCTCGATGTTGCGGCGGAACACAGCCTGACGATCAAGGAACTCAACCTCGCCGATACGATGGCCTGGGCGACACCTTTGTCGATCAAGCGCGTCGTCGGCGCCGTGCGCGAAAAGCATCCGCAGTTGCGGATCAATCTGCATCTTCACGACACACGGGGCATGGGCGTCGCCAATGCTTATGCCGGGCTGGAGATGGGCGTCGATAGTTTCGATGCTTGCGTTGCTGGTCTTGGTGGCTGCCCTTTCGCGGCCCATGCCAGCGCGGCGGGGAATGTCTGCACCGAGGATCTGGTCTTCATGTGCCAAGAGATGGGCATCGAAACCGGGATCGATCTCGACCGGATGATCGAAGTGGCGAAGCTGGCCGAGGATATCGTCGGCCACGATCTGCCGGGGGCGGTGATGAAAGGCGGCAGCCTCACGGCGCTGCGCGCCAAGCTGCATTGAGCGGGAGAGCATAAAAATGAACCACGCAATGCCGATGTCGCCGCTCGGTCCGGTCAAGATGGCGATCACCGTCGATGACCTGTTTCTCTTTCATGGCTCGCCGATGCCGCAGGGATATGATTCGCATATCACCGCGCGCGGCCTGACCAAAGCGTTCAAAAGTCATGGCGCGAAAGGCGTCTATGCTTTCTCGAACACCGCGCCGACCGAGAACAATACCGACCTGTTGCGCGTCTTCGATCATTGGGTCGAAGAAGGCCATCACGTCGCCAACCACACCCATCATCATGCCAGCCTCAACTGGGTCGATGCCAAATCCTATATCGGCGATATCGAACGCTCGGCCGAGATCATCGAGCCCTGGATCGCCAAGGCGCCGAAACGCTGCTTTCGCTATTGCATGGATATGTGGGGCGATACGCAGGAAAAGCTCGAGGCGGTTTCAGCCTATCTGAAAAGCGCCGCCTATACGCCGGTGCCGATCAGCGTCGGCTTCCACGATGCTCGTTTCGTCGCGTCCTATTGGCGGACGCTGAAGGCGGACGATAAGGAAGGCGCGGCTTGGATGCGGCGCGGTTATATCGACGCCGCTCTGCACGAATTGCGGCTTCACTGTGCCAGTGCTCGCGCCGTGTTCGGCCGCGATCCGGTTCATATCTGGCTGATCCACGGCACGCCGATCGCCAGCGATTGCCTCGGCGAAATTCTCGACGCTTTCCAGGCGGCGGGTGTCGAATTCGTTTCTCTGGACGAGGCTTTGGCCGATCCGATGAATGCGGATGTGCCGCCACGTCTCAGCCCGGAATTTCTGCACCAGGTCGAGAAATGGGCGATCGTCAAAGGTGTGCCGGTCGATGACCGTCCGCCGTCCATTCTTGCGGATATCGAAAAGCTTCATCCGGCGCCCGGCGAAAGCGGCGCCGAGGTCTTTCGCCGCATGACCAGTCAACTACCGGGCCGGCTCGGCGCAACCGTGATGCCGTTCCCGTTGGCCGATTGCCAGCGCGGATGACGATGCGATCGGATAAACGACGGTATAAACCATCAAAATATCAGGGGGGATCATGACGCGGTCATTATTGGTTGCGACGGCTTTTGCGGGACTGATCGCGGCGGCGCCGGCACATGCCGACAAGACGCTGTTTCTCGGCGGTATCGGCGATCTTAGCGGGCAGGGCGCGGTCTGGGGACAGGCGCTGCAAGGCGCACTCCGCATGGTGCAGCAAGAGGTCAACGACGCAGGCGGCATCAAGATCGGCAACGAGACCTATAAGATTTCCACGACGACCTACGACGATGCCTATCAGTCGCAGAAAGCGGTCGCCGCGGCGAACCGCCTGATCGATCAGGACGAAGCCAAATTCGTGTTGGGGCCGTTGGCGGCATCAGGCGCGATCGCGGCCAAGCCGATCTTTGAGCAGAACCAGGTCATCGACCTTGTCGTCGGCGCTTATTCGCGCAAGGTGATGGAAGGAAATCCGAAATATATCTTCCGTGTTTCCAACACACCGGTCGAATTCATCAAGCCGATCCTGACCTGGCTGAAGGCAAATAACGGCGACAAGATCAAACGCGTCGTCGTCATGAATCCCAATGACGAAGCCGGTTGGGACATGCAGGAGCTCGAAACCAAAAGCTATGCCGAACATGGTTTCGATCTCGTCGCGAAAGAACTCTACGAACGTTCGACGAAAGATTTTCAGCCGATTCTGACCCGGCTGATCGCGCAGAATCCCGACATGATCGACATGGCCGGTTCGTCGCCGGCCAGCGCAGGCCTCATCGTCCGGCAGGCGCGCGAGATGGGTTACAAGGGAAAGTTCATCAAGATCGGCGGGCCGGGTCCGCGTGAAATCCTGACGGCGGCCGGCAAGGAAGCCGCTGAAGGCGTGATGCAATATATCCCGGCCGATCCCTCGACCGAGGGATACAAGAAGCTCAGCGAACGCTTCGCCAAGCTCTACGGTCACGACATGGACCCCAGCGCGCTGACCAATTACGACGCGTTGAAAATCCTTCTCGCTGCGATGCAGAAGGCCGGTTCGATCGAGACCGACAAGGTAGCGGCCGCCATCCCGCAGGTGATGCCGTTCAAGTCGATTGCCGGCGGCGACATCGTCCTCGGCGGCAAAAGCGATTACGGCAGCGATCATCAGTTCATCAATCCCATCTTCGTGGGGACGACGACCGATGGCGGCCTCAAGATCGTGCAGATGCAGTAGTGCCGCACGAGACGCGTTAAGCACGAAAGCAGCCCCCCGGTGGGTCAACTTCTGGCGCAAATTCTGGTCAACGGCCTGATTTCAGGTTCGACCTACGTCCTGGTCGCGCTCGGCTTCACGATGATTTCGGGCATCATGCGGGTGCTGAATTTCGCGCATGGTGAGTTCTATATGATGGGGGCCTACGGCGTTTACGTTCTGACGCAATATGGCCTCGGCTATTTTCCCGCCTTGTTGATCGGCGCGATTATCGTCGGCGCCTTCGGCGTTGTCATGGAGCGGCTGATTTTCCGCTGGGTGATTGGGCGCGAGGTCAACGGCCTCATCGTTGCGCTCGGCCTCTCCGTCGTGTTGAAGGCCCTGGCCTTGATCATTTTCGGACCGGTTGAATTGGCTGTCACGCGTCCGGTGCATGGCACGCTCGATCTCGGCTCGGTGTCGATCCCGTACGATCGTCTTCTGGTTGGCGGATGCGCCTTCGGCATCATGCTGCTGTTCTACTTCTTCCTCACCTTCACCCGCGTCGGTCTTGCGATGCGGGCTGTGGCCCAGGATGAAAAGATCGCGGCGATCCAGGGTGTCCGTCCCAGCTTCATCCACGCGGCGGCGTTTGGTCTCGGCTGTCTGCTCGCCGGCTTGGCCGGCGGATTGATGGCGCCGATCTATACCGTCAATCCGACGATCGGCGAGCTGCCGATGGGTAAGGCCTTCGTCATCGTCATCCTCGGCGGGCTTGGCAGCATCCCGGGCGCGGTCGTCGGCGGCCTGCTGTTGGGCATTGCCGAATCTTTCTTCTCGACGCTGATCGACGGCACGGTTTCCGCGATGTTGGTCTTTGCGCTGGTCGTCCTCGTGATCATCGTCCGGCCGCAAGGGCTGATGGGCCGTTCGTTATGAGGCTCGGCCGGTTCGCCTTGGTTTTTGCGGCGGTCATGGCGGTACTCGTCGCCGTTCCGTTCTATTTTCCGCAGCGTTACATCATCCATATCTGCGTCATGACCGCGCTATTCGTGACGTTGGGCCTCAGCATGAATTTGATGTTGAGGACCGGGCTCGTTTCACTTGCCCATTCGGCCTTCATGGCAATCGGGTCCTATACCTCGGCGCTGTGCATGATGCGGCTGGGATGGCCGTTCTCGGTATCGTTTCTCGCATCGGGCCTGATGGTCGCGCTGCTCGCGCTGGTGAGCGGACCGATCTTTCTGCGCATCAAGGGCGTCTATTTCATCCTGCTGACCTATGCCTTGAGCCAGGTCGTGATGCTGAACTTCATGGAATGGGTCAGCCTTTTCGGCGGCAATAGCGGCCTCAGCGACATTCCGCGGCCCGTCCTGTTCGGCATGGTCTTCAACACGGCGCGTCAGTTCTATTGGATGGCGCTTGCCTTGGCGGGGGTGAGCTTTCTGGTGGCGCGAACGATCTATCGCTCGGCGCTCGGAACGATCATCGATGCGATCAAGGAAGAAGAACGGTTGGCGTCTTCTCTGGGCCTCAACGCGATGGGCTTTCGCGTTCTGATCTTCTGCATCAGCGGTTTCATCGCCGGGCTCAGCGGCAGCGTCTATGCGCATTATATGACGTTCTTGTCGCCTGAGGCCTTTACCGGTGTGATGATCGATGTGATTCTGATCAACGTCTTCGGCGGGGCAGCATCGCCGATCGGCCCTGTCCTCGGGGCCATTATTCTGATTCCGCTGCCCGAATTGCTGCGTGACGCGCAGGAATATCAGATCCTCGCCTACGGCATTCTTTTGATCGCGCTGCAGCTGTTCCTGCCGGAAGGGCTGATCGGGCTTTGCCGACGCATCCTCAGTGCGCGGTGGCGCCGGTCATGACGGCGGTCCTCAGCGTCACGGATATCTCGCGCCAGTTCGGCGGCCTGCAAGCCTTGTCCGATGTGGCTTTCACCACAGTGCCCGGCGAGATCTTCGGCATCATCGGGCCGAACGGGGCAGGGAAGACGACGCTCTTCAACGTCATCACCGGTGCCTTTCCACCTTCGACCGGCAAGGTCGTGTTCGAAGGCACGCCGGTGGCGGGCCTATCGATGGACAAGGTCGCGCGCATGGGACTCGTCCGGACATTCCAGGCAACCTCGGTCTTTCGCAGCCAAAGCGTGTTCGAAAATCTCCGCCGCGGTGCGATGTTCTCGTTGCTGGGGCGGCCGTCGTTTCTCCTCCGGGCGAAAGCCACCGTCACGGCCGGGGCCGTCGCCCGCAAGCGTGCAGAGGAGATCATCGATTTCCTCGATCTCGGCGCGGTCACGACGAACCGCGCCGGCGATCTCGCTTACGGGCTACAGAAGATTCTCGGCGTCGGCATGGCGCTGGCCGCTGCACCGAAGATGCTGCTGATGGACGAACCCGCCGCGGGCCTCAACCCGACGGAAACCGCTGCACTGGGCAAGCTCCTCTTGCGCGTGCGCGGCGAGTGGAAGATCGATATCGTCGTCGTCGAACATGACATGCAGATGATCATGTCGATCTGCGACCGCATCATGGTCTTGAATTACGGCCGCGTCATCTGCCTCGACACGCCCAGCCAAGTGCGCGCCGATCCCGCCGTTATCGAAGCTTATCTTGGGACGGACGATGAGCTCGCTTGAACTCGACAAAGTCTCGGTCGCTTACGGGAACATTCAGGCTGTCCACGAGGTCAGTTTAAGTGTGCGCCAGGGCGCCGTCGTCTGTCTGCTCGGTGCGAACGGGGCGGGGAAATCGTCACTGCTCAACGCGATCATAGGCCTCATTCCTCTGCGCGGCGGCAAAATCAGTTGGCAGGGCCGGGACATGACCGGCACGCGCGCCTTCGAGGCGGTGCGGCAGGGCCTATCATTATCCCCCGAGGGACGCCGTCTCTTTCCGGGCCTGACCGTGATGGAAAATCTCGCGATGGGCGCCTATCGCCAGACGCGCGGCGATACCGCCGTCTCGCTGGAACGGGTGTTCGGCCTGTTCCCACGCCTCAAGGAACGGGCACGGCAGCGCGCCGGTAGCCTTTCGGGCGGCGAGCAGCAAATGTGCGCCATCGGCCGCGCGATGATGAGCAATCCCAGTCTTCTTCTGTTGGACGAACCGTCGCTGGGCCTCGCGCCCAAGGTCATCGGCGACGTCGCTCGCGCCATCACCGAGATCAACGCGACCGGTGTCACCATCCTGATCGTCGAACAGAACGCCAAGCTGGCGCTGCGCCTGTCGGAATATGCCTATGTGTTGGAAACAGGCCGGGTCGCGCTGCATGGCCCCAGCAAGGAACTGATCGACGATCCGCATGTCCGCGCCATCTATCTGGGCGGCGTTGCGACGGCGTAAAGAGCGTCAGTTCTCTTGTTCGGCCAACTGTAGAAGATATTTGCCGTAATCGGATTTGCCGTTCGACTGCGCCAGTTTCTGCAACTGCGCGCGTTCGATGAAGCCCTGCCGGAACGCCACTTCTTCAACGCAGCCGATTTTCTGGCCGGTTCGTTTTTCGATCGTGCGAACGAATTCCGATCCTTCGATCAATGATTCAGGCGTGCCGGTATCAAGCCAGGCATAGCCCCGCCCAAGCTGTTCGACCTGTAACGTGCCGCGATCGAGATAGACGCGATTGACGTCAGTGATTTCCAGCTCGCCGCGTGGCGAAGGCTTGAGGTTCGACGCGATCTCGACAACCTCGCGGTCAAAGAAATAAAGTCCAATCACTGCCCAGTCGCTGCGCGGCGCGGCCGGCTTTTCCTCAAGGCTCAGCGCTTTGCCGGCCCGATCGAACTCGACGACGCCATAACGTTCCGGATCGGACACACGATAAGCAAAGACCGTCGCGCCCGACGTACGGCCCGCTGCGCTGCGCATCATCTCGCCCAGCCGATCGCCATAAATGAGGTTATCGCCCAGCGCCAAGGCACAAGCCTCACCGCCGATGAAATCCCGTCCGATCAGAAAGGCCTGCGCGATTCCCTCAGGCCTCGCTTGAACCGCATATTCGATCTTCAGACCCCACTGCGTCCCATCCCCAAGCAACGCCTGAAAATTCGCCGCGTCGCTTGGCGTCGTGATGATCAAAATCTCCTGCACCCCGCCGAACATCAGCGTCGAGAGCGGGTAATAGATCATCGGCTTGTCGTAGATAGGAAGCAGCTGCTTCGAGACGACCCGCGTCATCGGATAAAGCCGCGTCCCCGAACCGCCGGCGAGAATGATGCCTTTCATCACGTGAGCTCCAGTGAGATATGATGCATGGCGTACCGTAGCATTATTTCGTAGAGCATATCGGATCGGCCTGCGGCGACCCTATTCACTGCGGCTGGCTTTAGCCAACCGGCTTCAACGCGCGGGCGATGGTCGCGGTGGTGGAGAAGCCGGGCGACAACTCGGCGAGCAGCACCTTGCCGCCATAGCTTTGCACGAACGCACCACCGACAACCTGATCGATGCTGTAATCCGCGCCTTTGACCAGAAGATCGGGGCGGATCGCCTCGATCAGTTCTTTCGGGGTGTCTTCGTCGAAGATGACGATGAGATCGACGGCAGCGACCGACGACAGCACCGCGGCGCGCGCATCTTCGTTCTGCACCGGACGGCCGGGGCCTTTGAGGCGGACCACCGACGCGTCGCTGTTGATGCCGAGGACGAGCCGGTCGCAGGCGGCCTTGGCCTGCCCCAGCAGCGAGACATGGCCCGGATGCAGCAGGTCGAAGCAGCCGTTGGTGAAACCGATCTTCAGGCCGTTGCGCCGCCAGCGTGCGACCTGATCGAGGGCCAACGACAAAGGCAGCATCTTGTTGTGTTCGATCGTGTCGCGATTGACCAGCGCGCCTTCGATCTCGGTGGTTTCGACGACGGCGGTGCCGACCTTGCCGACGACGATGCCCGCCGCCGTGTTCGCGAGCCGCGCCGCATCGCCCAGCGACGCACCCGCGCCCAGCGACGCCGCGAGCATCGAGATAACGGTATCGCCCGCGCCCGAGACGTCGAACACTTCCCGCGCCTCGGCCGAAAGCTTCAGGGGCTCGCCGGTCTTCTCGACCACGAGCATGCCGTCCTGGCCGCAGGAGACAATCATCGCGCCAAAGTCATGCGCGGCCATCAGCGTGCATGCCGCCGTCACGACTTCTTCGTCAGTCGAGACCGGCATCTTGGTCGCCGCGGCGAGTTCAGGCCGATTTGGCTTCAACACGTCGGCGCCGCGATAGATCGAATAGTCGTGGCCCTTCGGGTCGATGATGACGAGCGCGCCGGCGGCCTTGGCGGCCTCGATCAGCTCGCGCGCCATCCCATCACCGAGGACACCCTTGGCGTAGTCGGAGAGGATCATGACCTTGTGATGGGTCAGCGCGTCCTTGACGATGCGGACGAGATCGCCACGCAGATCGGGGGTCAGCGCCGTGACTTTTTCCTGATCGGCGCGCAGCAGTTGCTGTGTCCCGGCGACATAGCGCGTCTTGAGGGTCGTCACCCGGCCGCGTTCGGCGAGGACATGCGCCTCGGCCCCGCCCAGCCCCGCGACCATGCGCGAGACCTCGTTGCCGCCGGCATCGGTGCCTGTCACCGAGATGAAGCGGCGCCGACGCTCGATAGTCTCAGGCGGGAGATCGCGGTTCTTGAACGTCAGGTGAAAGCCGCCCGCCGTACTGCTTCCATCGCCAAGGTGAGCCGTCATCTTCAGCAACGGCCTTTGACGGTGGCACTGGCGGCGTTCGGGGCGGGGCTGATCGGCGGGCTGTTGCTGCGGCCGCCGCTTTCGACGCAAAGCCGGCACCTGATGGCGCTGGCGCATGATTACGGTCCCTATCTTCCGGCGCTGAAGCGCCTTGCCGGGCGATAATCGTCTGACCCCCAAAGCCATCATCTTCGATATCGACGGGACGCTGCTCGATTCGGTCGATCTTCATGCCAAGGCCTGGGCCCAGGCCCTGAAGAAGTATGGTTATGAACCGGCTCTCGCGGATATCCGCGCGCAGATCGGCAAGGGAAGCGATCAGCTTCTGCCCGTCTTCTTGACCACGGCAGAGATCAAGACCTTCGGCAAGGCGCTCGAGAAAGATCGGGCGGATATGTGGAGGCGTTATTACCTCCCCCTGGTCAAACCCTTTCCGGCTGTCCGGGCGCTATTCCTTCATCTCAAGCTGCTTGGGCAGACGATTGCCTTGGCGTCATCGGCCAAAGCCGACGAACTCGATCGGTACAAAGAAATCGCCGATATCGGCGATTTGGTTGAAACATCAACGACATCGGACGATGCGGATCAATCGAAGCCGCATCCGGATATTTTCGCCGTGGCGCTCGAACGGCTCAAACTTCGGCCTGACGAGGCTATCGCCGTCGGCGATACGCGTTGGGATGCGGAGGCGGCGGCCAAACTGGGCCTCAAGACCATTGGGTTGCTGTGCGGCGGTTCTGCCGAGACCACGCTGCGCGCGGCGGGCTGTGTCGCCATTTACCGCGATCCCGCCGATTTGCTGGCGAACTACGACGGGTCCCCGTTGGCGAAGCGATCGGGCTGACGGCAAAACGCCGCCCCGATCCGGGGCGGCGTTTCTTTTAAGTCCGTTGAGTCCGGCTTCAGGCCATCTGCGCCATCAGTTGCTGCTTGCGCGCCTTGAGCCGTTCGCCCATCTCGTTGAGGTCTTCGTCGCCTTTCTTCGCCTGCGCGAAGATACCGCCGGGCTGTTCTTCCTCTTTGACGTGGTGCTTGATGTATTCGCTCAGCACCTTGACCTTCGCATCATAAAGATCCTGGCCGGGCTTCATCGCCTCGATCTCGGCGATGAGGTGTTTCGCGCCGTCATGCTCGACCTGCGCTTCGTCCAGCATGTCGTCTTCGACCTCGCCGCGCTCCTCGGAATAGAAAATCTCTTCCTCGATCTTGGTATGGACCTTCAGGGCGAGGGCGATCTGCTTGAACAGATTGAGCTTCTCCGAGCCGGAGCCTGCTTTCTCGAATTTCTTGAACAAGCCTTCGACTTCGCGATGGTCCTTTTTCAACAAAGCGACAGCCAAAGGCTCCCGTGACGCCGATTTTTTGGCGCGCGCTTTTTTCTTGGTCTTTGCAGCCATGATTTCTCCTCTCGTTGGGTTTCTTGTCGCCGATAACGAAAGGAAAGCGTGCAGGTTCCTTGGTGCGCTATCGCACATACGAAAACGCGGCACAGTCCGGAAGGGACTGTGCCGCGCTGTTCGCGGAAGATGGAGGAAAGGCCTAGTACCAGCCGTACGGATGGCCAACGGCGGTAAAGACGATCAGCAACAGCACGATAACGCCGACGATGCCGAGGCCGCCACCGCCATAATAGCCGCCGCGATAGCCGTAGAAGCCGCCACCACCGAAGAGCAGGATGAGAATCAGAAGCAACAGAAGCATTGTCGTCTCCAAAAAACGTGAATTCTTAGAGAGATAACGCCGCTGTCATAAAAAGGTTTCGGCGCTTCAACCGTCGTGGAAAATAACCCCGAGGGTCATGCGATGGCCGCTTCGTATCGTGCTGACACCATGCCGCATCGACGCGCGGTAAAAGCCGCGCGTTTCACGCACGGGACGATGATTGACGGCGAAGACCACGCCATCGCCTTGGTTCAGCGGCACCACCTCGGCGCGCGATTGCTGACGCGGCCGTTGTTCGATGAGCACGAACTCACCGCCGGTGAAATCCCGTTCGGGTGCCGACAGCAGGAAGGTCGCCTGCAACGGAAAGACCGCCTCGCCATACAAATCCTGATGCAGCCGGTTGTAATCGCCGGCCCCATAGCGCAGCAGCAAGGGCGTGGCCCGCGTCTGGCCTGCTGCATGACAGTGATCGAGATAGGCCGCGTGGGTGTCGGGGAAAGATGCCTCGATCCCAAAGGCCGTGTTCCACCGATTGGCCAGTTGCGCGAGCGGCGGATAAAGCTTTGTGCGGAGGGCGGCCACGGGATCGGGCAGAGGATAGGTGAAGTATTTATATTCGCCGAGCCCGAAACCGTGCTGCCCCATGACGACGCGTTTTCGAAAATGCGCATCCTCGTCGTAAAGGGTCGAGAGCGATGTGCAGTCCGCCGCATCGAGTAGTCCCGGCAGAACTGCGTAACCGTTGGCATCGATGCCGGCGAGGATCGCGGACCAATCGAGCCGCGTGATCCGGTCCGCAATCATGTCGCCGAACCGGCATCCGCTTCGCGCGCCAACAGGCGGCGTTTGCGTTCGACGCCCCAGCGATAGCCTGAGATGTTCCCGTCATTGCGGACGACGCGGTGACAAGGAATGGCGACGGCCAGCGTATTGGCGGCGCAGGCCCCGGCGACGGCGCGGACCGCCTTCGGCGCACCGATCCTATCGGCGATCTCGGCATAGGAGAAAGTCTTCCCCGGCGGGATCGCACGCAAGGCGGTCCAGACGCGTTGCTGGAACACGGTGCCGCGGATATCGAGCGGCAGATCGACGGGACGTTGCGGTTGTTCAACCAACCCGACGACTTTGGCGACCAACTGCTCGAAATCCTTGTCGCCACCGACCAGCTTGCCCTGCGGAAAGCGATCTTCCAGTGCCCGCAACAAATCGGCGGGGTCGTCGCCGAGCGAAATCGCGCAGATACCTTTGTCGGTGGCTGCGACGAGGATCGCACCTAGCGAGCATTCGCCAATGGCAAAGCGAATTGTTTCACCCGCGCCGCCGGCACGGAAGTCTTTCGGTGACATACCCAATGCGCCGTCGGCGGCTTTGTAGAAACGGCTGCTTGAGTTAAATCCGGCGTCATAGATTGCTTCGGTCACGCTGTCGCTCTCGGCCAATGCGTCGCGCATGCGTTCGGCGCGGCGGGCGGCGGCGAAGGCTTTGGGTGTGACGCCGGTCGCGTCTTTGAAGACGCGATGGAAATGAAACCGGCTCATGCCGGCGGCTTCGGCCAAGTCATCGAGGCTCGGCAGCGTCTCGGCGGTTTCGATCAGACGGCAGGCCTTGGCGATCGCGGCGCTGTGCTGTTCGTCGATGCCGTCGGCATTGGGGCGGCATCGTTTGCAGGCGCGAAATCCGGCGCGCTCGGCATCGGCGCAGCTTTCATGGAACGCGACATTCTCACGCCGCGGCAGACGTGCGGCGCAAGACGGACGGCAATAAACACCGGTGGTGCGTACCGAATAAAAGAATGTGCCGTCGGCGTCGCGGTCGCGATTCTGTACCGCGTCCCAACGCTTGTCATCGTCCCTATTTGCCATTGCCGAAATCATAGCATGCTCCTTCTGGCGTGGGGCCAACCGCTTAGGTTCGCCTGATGCCATCCTTGGCGCTGCTGCCGGCGGAACGCACTCCGCCTCTTGCTCTCGAATTCGGAATTTATGTGGGGATTGCGGCAGGAACCGGAAGGGCGACCGGCGTATCGCACAGTGTCATGATTTGTTCGACGGCGTCGGCGAGACTCGTTGCCACCGCGTCGGCGCCGGTATCTTCCAGCCGATCGCGCCGCTCCCCGTCTCCCAGCACATCGAGGCCCCAGAAACAGACGACGATCTTCGAGCCGCGCGGCAGGCGTCGGCGCAGGCGGCGAACGATGAAGCGGCCGCGCGCCGCCGAATTGCTGCTGATGAACGAAACGCACGCGATGATGGGCGTGGGCTGTGCCGCCGGCATTATGTCGAGATGCTCGGCCGCGCCGCCTTCCATGCGCGCATTGAGACCGCGATATTCGAGCAGTTGCGCCAGTAAAGCGGCCGAGGCCTCGTCGAGATCGTTGCGCGCGCCAAGACACATCGCGGTCATCGCCGTGTCGCTTGGCGGAATCGTATCGTCATCATCGTCCGGTTCGGGGGCGAGACTTTCGATCACCTCGGCCAGCGTCGTTTTGATTTTGGCGCGATGTTCGCGGTCGAGGAAATTGCGGTCGCTGTCATTCTGCGCAAGTGCGATCGCCGGCAGCACGACCTGATCGTAGAACGCGACCAAGGGCTGCTCGCGGGTAAAGATCTCGGCCTGCTCGGTCGATTCGGCGGCGTCATCGGCGAGAAGACGCTGATAAAAGCTTTCGACCGGCGACAGCGGCGCCTCATTGCCGAACAGCACCGGCAGGAAGCGCAGCGACGGGCTGTAACGGCCCAGGACGACGAGGCACACGGTCAGGGGCGTTGCGAGCAGCAGGCCGATCGGTCCCCAGAGCCAGGTCCAGAAGGTCGCCGCGACCAGCACGGCCAGCGGTTGCAGCCCGGTGCTGGCGCCATAGAGCCAGGGCTCGAGGAAGTTGCTGGTGATGAGTTCAACGAAGGTATAAAGCGCGCCGACATAGATCAGCATGCTCCAGCCCGGATCGACAGCGACGGCGAGAACGAAAGGAAACAGCGCCGAAATCCATGTGCCGATATACGGCATGAAACGCAGTAGCAGCGACAAGACGCCCCACAGCGGCGCGTTGGGAATTCCGATCGCCCAAAGGCCAAGCCCGATCGGAATGGCAAAGCAGGTGTTCACGACCAGCTGCATCGCCAGATAGCGGCTGACGCGCTCGGCGGCGTCGTTCATGGCGAGTGTCGCGCGGTGAAGATCGCGATAGCCGGTCAGGCGGATGACCCGGTCGCGCAAATCCTCGCGGCGTAGCAGGAAGAAGATAACGAAGACGATCACCAGACCGGTCGCGACCAACGGCCCGATCAGCGGCGACAGCAACGACTGAATGAGTTGCAGCGATTCAAAGCCCGACGCGGTGATCTGTACCGGCACAGGCGAAGCGGCTTGTGGCGCGCCGGTGGCCGGTGCCGGCGTCGCCGATCCGCCGCCGAAATCGCGGCGCAGATTATCGACCATGCCAGAAAAGCGCGCGATGACGCCGCCGTTCGGGACGGCATCGTGCAAGGCATGAAGTTTGGTATCGAGGTTGGTTTCGTAAGACGGCAGGTTCTTGGCCAGCGAAATCGCCTCGTCGCCGACGACGGTGCCGAGGGCGAACATGCCCGAGACGGCGAGCAAGACGACGATGACGACGGAGGGGATGCGCGGGAGTCCACGATGCCGCAGCCACATCACCGGCGGTGATAGGATGAAGCTGACGAGTCCGGCGACCGCCAGGGGCACGCAAATCTCGCGCGCGAAATAGAGCACGGCGATGCCTAAGACGACGGTGAAGAACACGATCGGCCCGGAAAGGGTCGATGGCTCGGCCACGGTATAGTTGAGGTCGTCGGGCTGGTTGGTCATCGTCCGGAATGAAAGAGAGGCGGCAGCGAGCGTTCAGCCATCATCATGCCCGATGGCGGCGGCGACAAGGCGGTAAAGAGGAGGTTCTGCGGCGTTCCGGTTGGTTGGCGGACGCCGCACCACACTAAACGCAGCGATCGAGGGCTTCGATGATCCGCATGATGCGCGGGCCGATATTGCTCATCGCGTGCATCTTGTTGGGGATATACCCGACCGCCAGCTTGCGGTCCGGATCGCAATAACCCATCGCCCCGCCCATGCCAGACTGGCCATAGGCGTTCTTGCCCTTACCGATCGGGAATTGCGGCGAATTGAGCAAATAGCCAAGCGCCTGCCGGTTGGTGCGGCCGATGACCGCTTCCTTGCCCCAATATTGCTCGGACCCCGCGACAGCGACCGTCGCGGCGCTCAAGGCGCGCTTGCCGTCGAGGCTGCCGCCATTGGCCATGATCGAATAAAACCGCGCCACCGCGCGCGCCGTGCCATGACCGTTCGAGGATGGGATGGCGGATTGGCGGAAGTCGCGCGAATTGTAATCGAGCGGCACCGGCCATTGCCGGCCGGCGCGGGCGAACATCGAATTGGGGTCCATCGACGGGTTGTCCGGACGGCCGATGAACTCGGCACAGCGCGGCAGTTCGCTGTCAGGAACGCCGAAGAAATAGTCGAGGCTGAACGGCGTCGCCAGCTCATCGCGGAAAAACGTGCTGAAATCCTTGCCGCTGACGCGACGGACGATCTCGCCGACCAGGAAGCCGAAGGTGCGGATGTGATAGGCCGGCTGCGTCCCCGGTTCCCACATCGGCGCTTGCGCGGCCAAGGCTTCGGTCATGACGTTCCAGTCGAAGATCGCGCCGGGCCAAAGATCGTCGGTCAATAACGGCAGGCCGCTGCGGTGATCCAGCACCCAGCGGACGAGTAATTTCTCTTTGCCGCCCGCCGCAAACTCGGGCCAGTAGCGCGCGACCGGCGCGTCGAGATCGACCGCGCCGCGATCGATCAGCATATGAAGACAGGTCGCGGCGATGCCCTTGCCGACTGACATGCCATTACAGATCGTGTTCTCTTCCCAGGGCTTGATGCCGGCGATGTCCTTGAACCCGCCCCAGATATCGACCACCGGCTTGCCGTCGATCATCACGGCGAGGCACGAGCCTTGTTCCTCGCCTTCGGTAAAACCCTGGCTGAAGGCGTCCCACACCGGCGCGAAGGTCGGATCGAGCTTGCCGGTGATGGGAAAGCTCTGCTCGGAGGATTTCGCGGTGCCGGTCTTCGTTTCCATCCCAGTCTTCCCTTTACTCAAAGGCCTTTCGTCATGCCGCCATCGACGTCGATGATCGCGCCGTGAATGTAGGTGTTGCGTTCGGATAAGAGGAAGGCGACGGCGTCGGCGATCTCCTCGGGCTTGCCGAGGCGGTTGATCGCCAGCCGCGCGATCATTTTCGCGCGCTCCTCATCGCCCGAGATGCTTTGCTTCTCGCCGAGTTCTTCAAGATGCTGGCGGAATCGACGGGTCTCGATCAGGCCGGGATTGATGCCGTTGACGATAATGCCGTCGGGGCGGCCATATTCGGCCAGCGCTTTGGTCAGGGCGACGACGGCGGCGGCTGAGGTGCTGCCGATCACGGCATTGGGGCTGGGCGTGTTGGCGAGAACGCCGCCGATATTGACGATGCGGCCGCGGCTCGCTTTCAGATGCGGCCAGCATTCGCGGCACATCCGTGCAAAGGCGAATAGCTTTGAGTCATAGGCATCGACCCAGTCCTCGTCGGCGCGATCCAGCAGATTGCCGCTCTTGGTCGCGCCGGCATTGTTGACCAGAATGTCGATGCGGCCGAACTCGGCCATGACCGACGCGATCAGCGCCTGAACATTTTCGAGCCGCCGCAGATCGCAGGGAAAGGCGACGACGCGGCCGGTTGCTGCTTCATCGAGCCGCGCCGCTGTCTGGGCCAGATCGTGCGCGCCGCGCGCGACGAGGGCGATGGTCGCGCCCTCGGCCGCCAGCCGCGCGGCGATGGATTCGCCGATGCCGCGGCTGCCGCCGGTGATGATCGCGACTTTGCCCGCAAAGCTCATCGGGTCACTTCACCGGCACGAAGCGGTCGGTATAAAGGTCTTTCATCTCGGGCATTTTCTCGAGGACGTGCATATCGACCAGCGAATGACGGATGACTTCCATGTCGGCGGTTTTGAAGACACCGTCATCGGACATCATCTTCATCTCGATGTCATAGGCCTTATCGACAGCGACGGGATCGATCTTCCAGGTCGCGGCGATGACCTTCGCGCCGACTTCCTTATGGGCCTTCATATAAGCGACGGATTCGAACCAGCCTTTGAGGAACCGTTTCAGCAGATCGGGCTCGTCGGCAATGACCTTGTCCGACGCCTTGATGACCAGCGACTGGAAGTCTTTCACCACATCGCCGAAATAGGTGATGATCCGCGCCTGACCTTGATCCTGCCGTTCGAAGGCCTGCATCAGCGCGGCGACATTGGCATCGACCCCGCCCGAGCGCAGCGCCGCCATGCGCGAGGTTTCGTCGCCCAGCGGCTGGACTTTGATCCCATCCGAGCCCCAGCCTTCCTGGCGCGAGACTTCGCGCACCAGCCAATCGGTCAGCGAGCCGGCGGTGCTGACGGCGACGGTTTTGCCTTTGAGGTCGGTCGCCGATTTTATCGCGCTTTGCGTCGGCACGATGATGGTGAGGTTGTAAGGCGGGCCGGCGATCGAGGCGACGGCGATGGTCGGCACGCCCTTGAGGCGGGCGCTCAGCGCGATGCCGGCGCCCAACCCGACCTGGGCATCGCCCGAGGTCAGGACGGTTTCGATCCGGGTGCCCGGGATATCGATGACATGGACGTCGAGGTTGAGATGTTCCCAGATCTTGGCTTCCGCGCCGACCTCGATCGGGGCAAAGGCGATGTCGATGCCGGACCGGGCGACGGTGATCTTGTCGGCGGCCTGGGCGGCGCTGGACATGCCCATGCCCGATATGCCCATGAAAGAGGCAATCGCCAGCGCGGCTGCAATATGTCTGGTCTTCATCGTCGTTTCTCCCCTCGGTCCGGGGAGGGTTACACGATTCCGGTGGGTGATGAAACCCAAGGCACCGGCCCCGTTCATCTTCGAGCCCTAAAAACATAATGGACTTTATATTTCGGCTGCGAGATAACGCCCTTTGGTACGCGCGGCCGGGGGGTCGAGTGCGCACCATATGGGGGTTATCCATGTCACTGACCTTGATCGGTCTGGCGCACGGGCGTGGCTGCGCGTGGGCGGGACTCGTCTTTCCGCCGGATCTTGCGACGGAACGGCGACCACAGGCTTCCGCGCGATCTGCGTTGTTTGTTCGATGATGAAAGATTCACGAAAGCGCGCGGCGCATTACCGAACGATTGCCGCCCTGATGCGGCAGCGTGCGCAATCGCATCTCGACACCAAGGCGCGCGAGCAGGCGATGTCGCTCGCGATCGATTACGAGCAATTGGCCGATGCGATCGAGCAACAGGAAACGGCCGCCGTCAGCAGCTGATCCGTTGTCCGCCATCAAGATACCGTAATTACCCGCGATTTGAGGGCGGTGCCGACACATCCGTCGGGCGCATGGTGCGGTTCTTGCAATAAATTCTATCGAGAACGGACCAGTCGCTCAGGCGAATGGCAGGGCTATCAATGTGTGCCACGCCCAACAGGGCGATGGTCGAAAGGACAAGGCCGCGTTATGCAAATCCGCGTCGGTTACGAACTTATCTATGACTGCCCACAACCGACGCCGATGATACTGACGCTCAACGTTCATTACACGCGTGCCTCCGATCTTGTCCTGCCCGATTTCATGACCACCGATCCGGCGGTGCCGCTGACCGGCTATCGCGACGGGTTCGGTAATTGGTGTACTCGGCTGGTAGCGCCGGCCGGCCGTATCAAACTCAGCAGTAGCGCGGTGCTGCGCGACACTGGCAAGCCCGATGAGGTCGCGCCTACGGCCATCCAGCATCTAGTGCAGGATCTGCCCGAGGAAAGTTTGGTCTTCCTGCTCGGCAGCCGGTATTGCGAGACCGATCTTTTGTCGCAAATCGCCTGGGATCTTTTCGGCAAGACGCCGCTCGGCTGGGCGCGGGTTCAGGCGATCTGCGACTTCGTTCATAACCACATCACCTTCGGTTATGAACATGCGCGCCCGACCCAGACCGCCTGGGGCGCCTATACCGAAAAGCGCGGCGTCTGCCGCGACTACGCGCATCTCGCCGTCGCGTTCTGCCGCTGCATGAATATTCCGGCGCGTTATTGCACCGGCTATCTCGGCGATATCGGCATGCCGCCACCTTATGCGGCAATGGATTTTGCCGGCTGGTTCGAGGCTTATCTCGGCGGCCGCTGGTACACGTTCGATCCGCGCAACAACGTCCCGCGCATCGGCCGCGTCCTCATCGCCCGCGGCCGCGATGCCTCCGACGTCGCCATCAGCAGCACGTTCGGGCAGAACACGCTGGCCGGGTTCACGGTGATTTGCGACGAGGTCGCAGGGGAGTCTTAGGGCGTCAGCACGATCGGCGCGCCGAAGACGGGCACGCGGAAATCAATATCCAGCCCGCGCTGACGCACCGCCGCGATGGCTTGCGCCAATTCTCGTTCGGGCGAATTGAAGCCGTCATCGGCGAGATGGAACGTGCCGAAATGAATGGCGAGGGTGACGGCGGATTCCAGCGTGAGACTTGCCGCGACGGCTTCGGCGGGATTGATATGGATCGGGCTCATGAACCAGCGCGGCTCGTAGGCGCCGATGGGAATGAGCGATAACCGCATGGGGCCGAACTTTTCGCGGATCGCGGCGAAATGCGTCCCGTCGCCGGTATCGCCGGCGAAATAGATATTTCCCGCCGGTGTTTCGAGGACGAAGCCGCCCCAAAGATTCTTGTTACGGTCGAACGGCCCGCGGCCCGAGAAATGTTCCGCCGGGACATAGGTGACGCGAACCGCTTTGTTCAGCACGTCGCTCTGCCACCAATCGAGTTCGACCGCAAGCGAGGAGGCTTTGGGGCCGCTCGTCTGCTTGCCGGTCAGCAGCAGCGGCGCATCGCGCTTGGTCAGGGCCGCGATCGTGGTGCGGTCGAGATGGTCGTAATGATTGTGGCTGAGAAGGATCGTGTCGATCTTCGGCAGATCGTCGAAGGCAATCGCCGGCGGGCGGATACGTTTGACGCCCAGCCAGGGGAACGGACCGGCGCAGCGCGACCAGACCGGATCGGTGATGATGTTAAGCCCCGCAACCTGGATGAGAACGGTGGCATGGCCGACCGGCGTCACGTGGATGCTGCCGTCATTCACCCGGTCGATTGGTTTAGGTGCGGGTGGGTTGGTGGCGATCTCGGGCCAGACGGACCGCTTGCGCGTCCACATCCAGCGCAGCACGTCTTTAAAGGGACGGGCGGAGCGTCCGCTGGGATTGGAAAAACGGCCCCCTTCGAGAAGGGCCGGAGCGAAAGGATCGGAAGACGTC
>CAIJOA010000002.1 GCA_903822185.1 uncultured Rhodospirillales bacterium
CCGGGAGCGCTTGACCACCTTGAGCAGCATCCTAAGCAATGCCGAAATGAGCGAATTTCTCGAGGCCTATCTTGCCAACGTCGCGGGGCGGATGACGCAGATGAAGGTCTGCATCGACGGCGCCGATTTCAGCGGCGTCGCGCGTGAAGGGCACACCGTTATCAGTACGGCCGGCAATGCCGGCGCCGTCCGCGTCAGTGAACTGGCGCGTGCGATCGAGGAACGGGCCAAGGAAAGCGATACCGTGACGATCGGGCATCTCTATGCGGAGATCGAGAAAGCATCGGTCGCTGCGTCGGCGGCGCTACGCGCCTGGCTCGACAGCCGCGTCTCCGCTTCGGTCCAACTCGCTGTGGGGGGTATCTGAGATGGATACACCGATTCCGATCAACAGTTCGGGCAATAGCTCGAAGGTCATTCTCGGTGTCGATGACGCGCCGGAGAATCTGATTCTTTTGAAGGGCGCGGTTACGGCCGGCGGTTATTCCTTCGTCGGCGCCAAGAGCGGCATCGAGTGTTTATCCCTCCTCGTCCGCGTCGTGCCGCGCCTCATTCTGCTCGACATCGAAATGCCGGAGATGGACGGCTTCGAAGTCTGCCGTCGCATCCGTATGGACGGCAATCTGCGGAGCGTCCCGGTCGCATTCCTCACCGCGCGCAAGACGGCGGAAGACGTGCGCACCGGCATGGACGTCGGCGGCAACGACTTCATCATCAAGCCGTTCGATGTCGTTAAGCTGTTGGAGCGGATCCGTCATTGGACCAGCTACCGGCCGACACGCAACGCGAGTTACGGCTGACCCATTAGGGCTTCGGTTCCTCGACGAAACGCGGGAAGACGCCTTCGGGCTTCGGCAAAACGGTACCGCCTTTGAGCGGTGTCGCGAGGGCCAGGAAATCGCGCTGGTCTTCGGGTACGCATAGCTGATCGAGCAGCTTGGCGGCCGCCGTCGGCACGACCGGCTGCGTCAGGATCGCAAGCTGGCGGATCACTTCGGTCAGGACATAGAGAACGGTTCCCATCCGCGCAGGATCTGTCTTGCGCAACGACCAGGGCGCTTGCTCATCGACATAACGGTTGGCGTCGCCGATGACGGCCCAGACTGCTTCGAGACCGCGATGGAACGTCTGCTCGGAAAATTCCGTGCGAAGCTTCGGTAACAGATCGTGCGCCGCTTTCAGCATCGTCTCGTCGGCGGGCGTGAAGGCTGCCGGTACCGGCAACGTCGCGTCGCAGTTCTTGTGAATGAAGCTCAACACGCGCTGCGCCAGATTGCCGAAGTCATTGGCGAGGTCGCTGTTGATGCGGCCGACCATGGCGCGATGCGAGAAATCGCCATCGCTGCCGAAGGGCAATTCGCGCAGCATAAAATAGCGCAGGGAATCGACGCCGTATTTCGCGGCGAGGTCGTTCGCGGTGACGAAATTGCCCAGCGACTTCGACATCTTCTGGCCTTCGACGGTCCACCAGCCATGGCCGAAGATGCGCTTCGGCACCGGCAGACCGGCCGCCATCAGGAAGGCTGGCCAATAGACGCAGTGGAAGCGGATGATGTCCTTGCCGACCATATGCAGATCGGCGGGCCAGAAGGTCTTGTAGTCGGCAGCGTCGGTATCGGGATAGCCGACGGCGGTCAGGTAGTTCGTCAGCGCATCGAGCCACACATACATGACGTGCTTCTCGTTGCCCGGAACCGGCACGCCCCATTTGAAGCTGGTGCGCGAGATCGATAGATCCCGCAGCTCGCCTTTGACGAAGCTCTCGATTTCATTCAGGCGCGCACGGGGGGCAATGAAGTCGGGATGCGACTTGTAATATTCGAGCAACGGCTCACGCCATTTCGACAGGCGGAAGAAGTAGTTCTCCTCCTCGACCCATTCGACCTCGGCGCCGGTTGGGGCGAGTTTGGTGCCGGGCGTCTTACCGGGAATGAGTTCGCTTTCCTCGTAGAACGCCTCGTCGCGCACCGAATACCAACCGGCGAATTTGTCGAGATAGATCTCGCCGCGCTTTTCCAATTCCAACCACAGCGCCTGGCTGGCTTTGATGTGACGCGGTTCGGTCGTCCGGATGAACTGATCGTTGCTGACATTCATCAGCACGTTCATGTCGCGGAAGTTTTGGGAAACGCGGTCGCAGAAAACCTGGGGATCGATGCCGGCGTTGCGTGCGGACCGGTCGATCTTCTGGCCGTGTTCGTCCGTCCCGGTCAGGAACATGACCTTCCGGCCATCGAGCCGCATGAACCGCGCCAGGGCATCCACCGCCACCGTCGTGTAGGCGTGGCCAATATGGGGCGAATCGTTGACGTAATAGATCGGCGTCGTGACGTAGAAAGGCTCGCCGGCGGCCATAAGAACTCCTGGGGCGCTGCGTTAGCGCGCCGCTTCTTCGAGGGTGAAAAAGGCATTCAGCACGACCTGCTTGCGGTCGAGATTGATGCCTTCAGCTTGAGCAAAGAGATGGGTGAGTTTTTCCCATACCGCCACCCATTGATCAAGGCCGCGCCGTCCGGCCAGCCGGCGCATGATGCGCTCATCCTCGGTCCGTGGTGACTCGGCAACCGTGCCGAGGGCGATCAAACGGGCGATCGAGGCAGGCAAAAGTTCGGCCAAAAGGGAAAAACTATCCTCGCCGCCGGTTCGTGACAGCCGATCGGCGAAGCTATGCAGTTCCTCGGAGTTAAGTTTAGGAAGTTCATTCAACAGACTGAATATACTATTATATATATCGACGCCATCGCTGGCTGCGAGTTCGAGCGCGCGACCGATGCTGCCCTCTCCAAGACGCGCCAAAATAGCTTGGTTATCGCTTGAAAGATCGGGTCTAAAGCCCTCTAAAAGCTTCTCAATGACCGGTCGTTCAAGTGGTTTGAGAGGAAGTGTGCGGCAGCGTGACCGAATGGTCAGAAGCAGCCGGCCTGGATTATCGCTACAAACGAGCAAGACCGTTTGTTTTGGTGGCTCCTCAAGAATCTTGAGTAACCCATTGGCAGCATGGGTATTCATCAGATCGGCACCATCGACGATGACGGACCGCCAGCCGCCTTGGGACGAGGTCAGATGCAGGAACTCACCGACCACGCGGGCGTCCTCGGCCACGATCTCGCGCCGCTGTCGTTTGCGCTTGGGGTCGAAGCCCCGCTCGACCACCAACAGATCGGGATGACTTCCCGAGGCGACGAGCCGGAACGCCGGATGGCTGGGCGAGATCGTCAGGGATGTCGCCGGCGCCGCAAACAACCCGCCCCCGCCTTCGGCCCCCTCGGCAAAGAGAAACCGCGCAAAACGGTAGGCCAGCGTCGCCTTACCGATGCCGTGCGGACCGGTGATGAGCCAGGCATGCGGCAGACGCCCGGCATTGAATGCCTGGAGCAAGACGGCCTCGGCGGCCTCATGTCCGATGAGAGAAGTATTCTCACGGGGAAGCAGGATCGCTGCGGGCTCGGTGCCGCCTGCTACGTCGTCGTCCTCGAAATCCTCGTCCTCGGCCATCTCAGAGCTTCAACCCGAGACGGGCCGTTACGACCGCCAGCAGGCTGGCCGTCACGGCGTCGATATCCTGGGTCGCGTCGATGACGGCGCAGCGGTTCGGTTCCAGGCGGGCGATGGTGAGGAAGCCTTGGCGGACCCGTGCGTGGAACTCGGTCGCTTTGCTCTCGAACCGCGTCTCCCCGCCGCGCCGTTGCGCCGCCCGGGCTAGACCTTGCTCGACCGGCAGATCGAGGATGATGGTCAAATCGGGTACGAAATCCGCAGCGATGAGATTGTGCAATTCGGCCAACCGCTGCAGCGGCACGCCGCCGGCATAGCCTTGATAAGCCGTGGTCGAATCAACAAACCGGTCGCAGACGACGTAGCTGCCTTTATCGAGCGCCGGCCAAACCGTTTCGACCAGATGGCACCGCCGCGCGGCGACCATCAACAGCGCCTCGCTGATCGCGTCCCAGCGTTCCGGCGCCCCATTGAGGAGCAAGCCGCGAATATCCTCGGCCCCGGCGGCATCGCCCGGCTCACGCGTCCCGACCGCGGCGATGCCTGCGGCCGTCAACGCGGCCACGAGACGCTTTTGTTGAGTGGACTTGCCTGCGCCCTCGCCGCCTTCCAGCGTGATGAACTTGCCGCGCGTCAGTTTTTGCGCCCGAAGATGAGATAGCCGGCCGCCAGTGCTGCACGGGAGAAACCGCCGACGCGATCGACCGCACGGCTCACCACCAAGGGAACGTCGATATCCTGCGTATCGGGCGCCGTGATGTGCAGCGTACCGACTTTCTGGCCCTGGGCGATCGGCGCCTGAGCAGGATGGTCATAAACCACCGTCACCTTCATCCCCGACCGCGAACGGCGCGGCAGTGCGACGAAGACATCCGATGCGACCGTCGCTGGCACATTGGCCGTCGTGCCGAGCCATACCGGCGCGTCATCGACCGGATCGCCGGCCTTCACCAGCTTGTAGTCGGCCCATTCGCGATAGGCCCATTCGAGCAGCTTTTCGGCTTCCTGGCCGCGTTCCTTCATGCTCTTCATGCCGCTCAATACTTCGACGACGCGGCGGCCGTTACGAAGCGCGGTGACGGTGATGCCATAACCAGCCTCTTCCGTGTGGCCGGTCTTCATGCCATCGACGCCGATATCTTTGTAGAGCAGCGGATTGCGGTTTCCCTGCTTGATGTTGTTGTAGGTGAATTCCTTTTCGGAATCGTAGTGGAAGTATTCCGGGAACTCCATGATCAGCGCGCGCGCCAGCTTCGACAGGTCACGTGCGGTCACATATTCGTCGGGATCGGGCAACCCATCGACATTGGCGAAATGGCTGTCTTTGAGGCCGAGCTTTTGTGCCGCTTCGTTCATCTGCTGGACGAAAGCATCGACGCTGCCGGCCAAGCCTTCGGCAAGGACGATACAGGCATCGTTGCCTGACTGAATGATCATGCCGCGGATAAGATCTTCGACCTTCACCTGCGCGCCGAGCGGCACGAACATGTTCGATTCATTCGTCTTGTGCTTGGCCCAGGCGCGCTCGCTCACCGGCAAGGTGTCGTCGAGCTTCACCCGTCCTGCCTTGATGTAGGAATAGACCACATAGGCGGTCATGATCTTACTCATCGACGCCGGCGGCATGCGCGTATCTGCGCCTTTGTCGAACAGCACGGTGCCGGTGTCGAAGTCGATGACGATCGCGGTCCGCGCGGCTGTGTCGATCGTAGGCGGCGCCGCGACGGCAAACGACGCCGTCAGGAAGACGGTCGCGCTCAGGACGGCTGCAGTGACGGCGGGAATGGTTTTCATGCGGCAATACTCGGTTTCAAAACGCCGCCAGCATAGCGGCAATAACATCGAATTCGAATTCAGTTCACGACGATCTTGGCTTCCGGCGAGGTATTGATGACCTGCTCCAACAAGGCATCGGCCTGATCGACCGACGGCATCGGCCCGACGCGGACGCGATACATCGTCATGCCGTTGACCTTGACGCTGGTCACGTTCGCCGGTCCGAATTTGTCGAGCGCCGTCTTCAGCCGTACCGCGCGATCGACATCGGCGAACGAGCCTGCCTGGACGAACAGATTGGTCGGCTTGACCGGAACCTGACGAATGCTTTGCGGCAGTTTCGGCTCGGCGACGGCTTCGCCGGGTTGAACTGAAGCTGCGACAGGGGCTGTTGCCGGCAAAACGGTTTGATTGGCGACGGCTACCGTGGAAGGTGGCGGCGGGAGCGCTTCGGCAGCGACCTTGGTGAGCGGCGCGGCTTGCGGCGGCGGCGACGCCGCGGCTGCCGTGTCCGATGGATCGGTACCACGACGGCCGGCAAGGCTAGCGACCTGGATAGTCTCGGGGACCATGATCTGCACCCGGACCTTGGCCGTGCCCTGCCCTTCATAGCCGAGCAGTTGCGCCGCGTGGCGCGACAGGTCGATGATGCGGCTGCGCGCATAGGGACCGCGATCGTTGACGCGGACGAGGATCGAGCGGCCGTTATCGAGATTGGTGACGCGCACGACGCTCGGCATCGGCAAGGTGCGATGCGCCGCGGTCACTTCGTTGAGATCGAAAATCTCGCCGTTCGCGGTGTATTTGCCGTGAAACTGTTCGCCGTACCAGGAGGCGACGCCGGTCTCGTTATAGTTCCAGTCCTCGGCCGGGTAGTACCAGGTGCCGTTGATCTGATACGGGTTACCGACCTTGTAGAAGCCTTTGCCGTTGCCGGGCGGCACTTCGCTCTTGGTCGGGGTATTCGTCGATGTGCCGCAGGCAGCGAGCAGCAGCGCGATGGCGCCGAGGATCGCAAAACGAAATGGCCGCTGCGTCATCCGGTCATGACCCCGAACCATGCTCAATTGACGCTATCGGCGAGGTAGCCGACAGCGACCGCAAAAGAGCTAGAGTTATTCCAACGCAAAATCACGTTAAAATTATCATAGGCGAGGAAGCTGGGACCGTCGCTGCCGCCGGGCTGTAACAAGAAGGCGCGTTGCTGCGGGTCGGCTTGAAGCGCTCTGCCGTCGGAGAGCGTAACGCCCAGCTTGGCCCATTCGCCGATGGTGCGTTTCTGATCCTTGCCGGCAAGCGACGAATCAAATCCCGGCGGCACCCGCACGGTATCGCCCCACCGTTGATCGGCTTTCCATCCAACATGCGACAGGTAGTTCGCGATCGACGCGAACACATCGTCGAGCTTATTCCAGATATCGGGACCGCCACTGCCGCCATAGCTGACCGCATAAGCGAGATAGCTCGACGGCATGAACTGGCTCTGCCCCATCGCGCCGGCCCAGGAGCCGATCATGGTATGCGGATCGATGCCGTCGGTTTGAATAATCTGCAGCGCGTTGATCAGCTCTTTGCGGAAGAACGCGGCGCGGCGGCCGTCATAAGCAAGGGTCGCCAACGAGGCGATGACCGAGAAATTCCCGATATTGCCGCCGAAATTGGTCTCGATGCCCCACAAGGCGACGATGTAACGCGGCGGCACGCCATACCGCGCGCCGATCGTGTCCAGCAGTCCCTTGTTATCGATATAGCGTTGCCGCGCCGTATCACGGCGGGTCTGGGATACGACCCGGTCGAGATATTGCTGAAAGGTCAGCTTCGATTCAGGCTGGCTATGATCGAGTTCGATGACGCGAGGGATCGGCTGGACGCCGGCGAGGGCGCGATCGAGGGTCGCGGCACTGATTCCTTGCGCCATCGCGTCCTGGCGCATGCCGCGCAGCCAGGTATTGAAATCGGTATCCGCCGCCTTGGCGGGCATCGCCAGGCAGAGAAGAAACAGGCCGAGGATTAGTCGATGCATTCCTTAGGCATACTAAAGCCTGCGACGTGTTTCCATAGTCCAGATGGCTCTGCCACAATTCATCACAGTGGGTGCCGAGTCGGGCGTTTCCGACTCGTATCGCTTCACGGTTTGATGATCTGTTCCCGCGCTTTTGCGAGCAGCGATTCGGGCATCGGCGATGAACGGCGGGCCTCGAGGTCGAAATGCACCCCGGCTTGATAATACCGGGCCAGGCGACGTCCGCCGTCCTGGGCGTACATTTCGTGGACGATCTTCACCGAGGATTTGCCCAACTCGAGAATACCGCTCGCCATCGCGACTCCCTCGCCGACTGCGGGCCGCGGCGGGAACAGTTCCAGCCGCGTATCGAAGGTGGCGAAACCGCGCTTCTCGTTGCGCATATAGGTGCTGGTCATGCCGGCGGCGTTCATGTTGACGAGATTGGCCGTCGAGAACCGATCGACGAACCCGAATAACGACAGACGCCCGTCCTCGTTTGCCTGCCAGCTTTTGACCCGGCTAAGGCCGGTCGGAACCGGGCCGCGCTTTTCCGGCAGCTTCACCGGCTCGAACGGCATCTCCGTCCATGGCATGATCGAGGCTTGCAACCCGGCCTGCACATGAGCCCAGGCATCGCCATCGGGTGAATTCAGCGTGATGATCTGCTCGGCCGAGGTCGTCGTCGGGCCGCCCATGCCGTTGGTCGCGATATGGCCGATCCGCACGGTCGCCGCATCGACCGCGATGATGCCGCTGCGAATAGCGATCGGATCGCCGGCGCGAAGTTCGGTGAGGTACCGTGTCGAAATGTTGAGCGTCTGCCAGCGGCGGCCCGGCGCGCGTTGCCGCATCAATTCATAAGCGGCATCGCCGAAACGCTCGACATAATAAGCGATATTGAGATGGCCGAAGGCGTCGCACTCCTGAATGAGAACGCCACCACGATAGGTTTCGATCGCGTCGGTCATCGCTTTACTCCAAGCGCCTGCTTCTTCCACATCGCCCAGGCGCGCTCGTTGGTGTTCTCGACGGTTTCGACGCAGAGCGCGACCTCGTCGTCCTGAAGATACGTAACCTCGCCGCCCATGCGCATCGCATCCAACTGAAGCTTCGCGTTGAGCGCGGCATAGATCGCGCGATAGACCACGAGATGAAGAGAGTCGGCAACGATGGTCGCGCCATGGCCGCGCATTAGCACCATCGGCTTGTCGGCGAGAACGCCGGCGAGCGCATGGCCCATCTGAGGCGAACGGATCAGCATCTGACCATCGTTCGCGAAACGCCGGATCTCGAACACCGGAACGCCCAAACCGACCATCGCGCTCATATGATACATTGGGCGCAGCGGTGCGCCGGTCGTGCCGAACGGAATGAGTGGCGGGGCATGCGAATGAATCACCGCCATGACGTCCGGCCGCGCCTTATAGATTTCGCCGTGGATGAAGCGCTCGCTGTAGTGCCGTTCGTTGCGGTCAGGGACCGGCACGCTATCAAGAGTAAATTCGCGAATCTCAGCGCGGGTCACGATCCCCGGCGCGACATAGGACGACATGACGTAGCGTTCGGGGTCTTTGTCGTGCCGGGCACTGACATGACCGAAGCCGTCGAGAATGTCGTGATCGAACAGGATCAAATTCGCGGCCACGATATCATCGACGAGATCGCGCGACGCGGTGATGATGCGGGTGGACTTGGGCTTGGTGATTTTGGCGGCTTTTTTTGCAGGCATGATCCGAGATTACCGGGTGCGCCGGATCATGCCAATTGCCAAAAAACCGGCTTGGTCAGGACAGCAGCCCCACCACCGCCCCGCTCATGCAGGTGGCGATCGTGCCGGAGACGATCGAGCGCAGGCCCAGCCCGACGATGTCGTGCTTTCGTTCCGGGCACATCGCGGTCATGCCGCCGATCATGATGCCGGCGCTGCCGAAATTGGCGAAGCCGCACATGGCGTAGGTCATGATCAAGCGGGAATGGACGCTCAGCATGTCCGCCGGGACATGCGCCATATCGACGTAGGCAATGAATTCGTTCAGCACCGTCTTGGTGCCCATTAGCGTCGAGGCCGTAACGACCTCGTTCGCCGGGATGCCGATCAGCCACATGACGGGACGGAAGCCGTATGCGAAAATCGCTTGAAGTGTGATGGCGTGCTCGCCGGTATCGGGCAGCCAGGTCAGCGCCATATTGACCAAAGTCACGGCGGCAATGGCGACAATCAGCATCGCCGTAATGTTGGCGAGGAAGATAACGCCATCCGCCGTTCCCTTGGCCAGCGCATCCATCGCCGACAGCATCGGATCGCCCATCACCAGTTTGGCGTCTTCATCGGGATTGGCGCCGAAGGGAATCATCAGCGCGGCCACGGCAAGACCCGCCGGCGTACTGATCACCGATGCGGCGAGGATATGGCCCAGCGCGCCGGGAATGATCGGGCCGAGAATGGTGGCATAAAGCACCATCACCGTACCGGCGATGCCGGCCATCCCGCAGGTCATCAGCGCGAACAATTCGCCTCGCTCCATCCGCAGCAAGTAAGGCCGGACCAGCAACGGCGCCTCGATATTGCCGACAAAGATATGAACTGCCGCGCCAAGGCCAAGCGCGCCGCCAATCCCCATCGTCCGGCGCAACAGCCAGGCGAAGGCTTTGACGATGATTTGCAGGACCCCCCAATAGAACAGCAGCGAGGCCAGCGCGCTGATCGTCAGGACCAACGGCAAAGCGCGAAAGGCGAAAATGTAACCGCCGCCGGGTGAGGTCTCGGCATAAGGCAACGGACCGCCGCCGAGATAGCCGAAGACGAAACTCGTCCCAGCATCCGTCGCACGCTGTAACGCATCGACGCCTTGGTTTAGCACCAGGAAGAACTTCGCTGCCGGCGGAAACTTGACGAACAGCAAGGCGAGCGCGAATTGCAAGGCAACGCCGAGGATGACGATGCGATAGGGGATTCGCCAGCGCTGCTCGCTGAGCAACCAGGCGAGCAGAAGCAGTGCGGCGAGCCCCAAAAGTCCTTGCATCCCTGTCCTTGCTCCGATCAGACGGCGCCGCGAATGGCGTCGATGAGGGCAAGTGGATTATCAGGTATGGCGGCACCGCGCCAGGCAACATGGCCATCTGGCCGCACCAGAACCAGCGGCCGTTCATAAAGGCGCGCGATCTCAGGATCGGTGGTGCTGACGACATCGAGCGGAACCCCGCGCGCTTTAGCCGCCTTCACAAGCGTCGCCGGATCGGGGGCATCGCTGCCGGTCCGCATCAGCACGAAACTCCGGCCGAAAAGATCGAGCGTCGATTTTCCTTCGCTGACCCATGCATGGGGTGCGCGCGAACCAGGGCGGCTGGTTTGAACATAATCCATCACGCTGTCGCGCGGCGCGGGCGTTCCGTCGGGGATGACGATTGACGACTCATAACGATAGCCGAGCGCGATACCGTCCGAGATGAACGTCTTCGATCGGGTGCCGACGATCTCCGCACCGATCGTTTTGCGCGCCGCCTCGCCTTCCGGCGTCATGTCTTCGATCAAGGCGATCAGAGCCGGATCGGTTGAACGGGTCACATTGTCGGTCGCCTCGCCGACATTGCGTTGCGCCACCGGTCGTCGTTCGGCTTGATAGCTGTTCAAAAGCCCCGGCCCGCCCCAACCGGCCAGCGCCCCGGCAAGCTTCCAGCCGAGATCGACGGCGTCGCCCATACCGGTATTCATGCCGAAGCCGCCCGACGGCGCGTGTTGATGGACGCAGTCGCCAGCGAGGAAGATCGGCGGCGCCTGGAACTGGTTGGCCACAAGATCGCGACAAATCCACCGCCTTGCCGAGATGACTTCGTAGGGGATATCGTCGCCGAGGGCGCGCTTGATCACGGCGTTGAGCTGTTCCTCGCTCGGCTGTTCTTTATAGGCCTCGCCATGGACGCCGAGACGCCATAACTCGCGGCCGTCAATTTCGATAACGCTGCCGTATGCGCCGTTCTTATCGATGAGGAAATAGAACGCGGCTTTACCTTTATCGTGATGCGTCCACATCTCCTTGATCTTCAGGAAGATGTTGAGGTGATAGGACAGCACCGGGCTGCCTTCCTGCTTCACGCCGAGTTTCTTACCGATGCCCGAATGGCCGCCGGAACAATCGACGACATAGCGCGCTGAAATTTTTTCCACCGTATCGGTCGCGACATCGCGCACGGTCGCGATCACGCCGTCTTCCAGCATCTCGAACGATTCAAAGCGGCAACCGTAACGCTGCGTGACGATCGGAAAGCGCGATACCAGTTTGCGCAGGATTGGATCGAACCAGATCTGGTTGCACCGTTGCGGCCGCTCCGGCGTCGTCGGCAAGGGCCGATGACCGCCGTGGGTTGGCCGCGCGATCCGCGCGAACTCGGGCCCCGTAAAACCGGTGGCATAGACGATATCTTGCGGAAAGTCGGGCGGTGCGCCGGATTCGCGGACCTCCTGGGCGATGCCCCAGCGGCGGCAGAATTCCATCGTGCGCGAATTCACCGTGTTAGCGCGCGGATGATAGATCGTGCCGTCGCCTTGCTCAATGATCGTGCAGGGAACGCCGCGCGAGCCGAGATCGGCAGCGAGACCCAGCCCGACCGGGCCTGCGCCGATGATCAGCACGGGAACTTGGTCGGGCCGTGCTTGGGTCGATACCGTCATGGCTTTGTCCTCTCGCGCTGCTTATTCGGGCCGAAGCGAGCGCATATAGGCCATCGCTTCGTCTTTCACCGGCAGCATCTCTTCCTTTTGTGCTTCGACATATTTCTCGCCGGGGATGTAGCGAACCCCGCCCGATGAGATCGGCTCGATATCGGCGCGGGTCGAATCCCATTGCGAGGCTTTCGACAGGCCGGTCTGAATGTCCTTGGTCAGCACCCAGTTCGCGAATAATTTAGCTGCGTTCGGATGGGGTGGCTGGTTGAACATCGCCAAAACCGCACCGCCGAAGCCCAGATAGGCTGTTTTGGCGTCGCTGCCGATGGGGCGTAAATCGATATTGACCCCGGCCTGCTGATAATTCGGCAGGTCGCTGATTTGTAGCGCGACGCCGAAATCGGCGCGGCCGCGCACGACGGCTTCGGTCACCTGCGAGCCACGGCTGTAGAAGACCGGGGCTTGATCGACGAGCAGCGTTTTCAGCTTATCTTTGCCCATTAGGACATACAGCATCACGCCGAAATTGAGTCCCGGCCCTGCCGAGCGCGGATCAAACCAGGCAATGCGGCCCTTGTAAGCGGGATCGAGCATGATCTCGAGCCCTTCTCGTTTGACGCGGTCGGGATCGACCTTCTTGGCGTTGAACCAGATCGACGAGGGCGAAGCGAAGATCGAAAACATCTTCGCGCTTTTATCGAGGAACATGTCGTTCCAGGGCCGCCGCCAAGTTTTGGCGTCGGTGAGTTCGGGCAGGATCAATGCCGGTTCGAGCTTATCCAGCGTGCCGTTGGCGGCCATCTGGTAAATCTCGACATTCGGTCCGTCGAGATAAATGTCCCAGAGATATTTCCCGGCGGCGCGTTCCAGCTTTACGCGGCTTGCCCACTCGAAGCCGCCGGCGACGGTCCATTCCATTTTGATATCGGGAAAGGTTTTAGCCCAGGCAGCGGTCAGATAGACCCGCGCTGCCGGATCGAGCGGCCCGCCGACGGTAACGCCGCCTTCTTTATTCGCGGCGGCGACGAGCTGGTTCCATGTCGGTTTCGCTTCTTGTGCCCCTGCAGGGCTTATCGCCGCGAAAAGGATGAGCGCGGTCACCCAGCTCCGAAGACGTGGAACGACAAATTTCAAAGTCACGGCAAGTCCCCCCTCGCCGGACGATAACGGCAGGCCGGGCGAACCTCAAGGAAAGGCGATGCGGCTACTCGGCAACGTGCTGATTGGCGATGTGGGCCTCGCGTAAATCGAGCTCCCGCTAGATCCGTCGGCGGGCTTCATCTTTCAGCTTTCCTTTGCGGAAAAGCTCATTGATATGTTGCCGCTCGGTCGTGATCATTTGCAGTTCGACCTCGTCCTGCGTCTCGGTCAACTGACGATGGCTTTCGTCGCCGTCGCTCTGATTGATCGTATGTTCGAGGCGATCGTGATGCAGTGCACGAAGCGGGGCGATCAGATCTTCCGAGATATTGCGTTCGGCCGCGAGTTGATCGAGCCGTACCAGCGCGGCTTCGATCGCTTGCTGGCGGGCGCGGTACTCCTCCACGCGATCGCTGGCTTTCTCGCGGCGGCCGGCATTGGCTACGCCGAGCGCCTTCAACACGCTCGGTAACAAGAGCCCCTGCCCGACCAGCGTCACGAGGATGACGAAGAAGGTCAGAAACAGGATGAGGTCGCGCGCGGGAAATAGTTGCCCGTTGTCGGTGGCGAACGGAATGGCCAAGGCCGCCGCCAGCGAGACGATGCCGCGCACGCCGGTGAAGGAGAGAACGAAGGTGCCTTGCCACGGCGGCGACGGGTCTTTTTGTCGGATCGCCGGTATGAAGCAGCGCGGCAGGTAGGTCAGCGGATAAATCCAAACGAAACGCGCGACGATGACAACGGCGCTGACGATGATGGCCGAAATCACCAATTCCGGAAGTGAATCATCGCTGATGCGCGACACCAGCGTCCGCGCCTGCAGGCCGGTAATCAAGAACACCATGCCTTCGATGGCATAAATCAGGAAGTCCCAAAAGAAGATGCCTTGGAGACGGGTCGCGGCGCTGATCAAGCGCAAGCCGTTCCAGCTGATGTAAAGCCCGGCCGTTACGGTCGCGAGCACGCCCGAGCCGCCAAGATGCTCCGGTGGCCAATAAGCGACGAAGGGCGTCAGGATCGACAGAGTGATTTCGACGCGCGGTTCGCGAACCCAGCGTCGCAATCGCAGCATCAGCCAGCCGACGGCGATGCCCCACAGGATTTCTCCGACGACGATGGCGGCAAAAGTGCCGACGGCTTCGGGAAAGGAGAACACACCGGCGCTGACGGCCGCGATGGCGAAGCGGTAAAGGATCAGCGCCGTCGCATCGTTCGCCAGCCCCTCGCCTTCCAGCACCACCAGGATACGGCGGGGAAGATGCAGGCGGCGCGCGACGGACAGCGGCGCCATCGCATCGGGGGGCGACACGATTGCGCCGAGAACGAACCCGACCGCCCAACTGAGATTGAGCAGCCAGTGCGCAGCAGCGGCGACAGCGACGGTCGTAAAGACGACACAGCCGATCGCCAACAATGTGATGGGACGGAGATTCGAGCGAAACTCGCGCCAGCTCATCGCAACGGCGGAGGAATAGATCACCGGCGGCAACACTAAGAGCAAGACAAGCTCGGGCGCCAGTTCGACATCGGGAAGGCCCGGCACCAAGGCGAGACCAACGCCGGTGATGACGAGCAAAATTGCTTGAGGAATTTTCAGCCGCGCGGCGAGCCACGAGACGGCGGCAATGATGGCGAGCAGCACCACCAGAATTTGAACGGTCGGGATCATCTCGATCCCATTGTGCCGCGATCAGTCCGGCGACGCCACTAGGGCGTGCCGGTTTAAACGATCAAGGGGCGTCGGGGTCCAACATTTCCGGTGCGCTAAGTGTCACCGAGCCCGCCGCCGTCGTGCCACGCACGTCACCCTGATCGTCGCCTTTGGCTTCGCTGACCGCATAGGCGCGATGCTGGCGATAGACGCTGCGCAGCTTCGAATAGAAATCGATCGAATCTTTTTGCAGCTCGTCCAGCGGCTCGATCGCGGCGGCGCGATCATCGACGGCGCCAGTCGCGGTGCGCGCGTAACCGGCATAAACGGCATTCTGGCCGCCGACAAAGATGAAGGGATCGAGGACGAAGCCTAGCCCGGTACCGACCGCGTCACGGACACTCGACGGACCAAAGACGGGCAGAACGATGTAGGGTCCCTCGCTGAAGCCCCAGACCGCAAGGGTCTGGCCATAATCGGCATCGTGGAACGGAAGCCCCCAACTCGACGCAACGTCGAACAGGCCAAGACCACCGATCGTCGTGTTGATCATGAAGCGCTGGAAGGTGACCCAGCCGCGTCTTGGATTGCCCTGGAGGAGATCATTGATCTCGATCACCGGGCCCTGGAGATTGGCGAGAAGATTATGCAGTCCGTCCTGTATCGGATCGGGCGTGTAGTCGCGATAGGCTTTGGCTACCGGCTTAAAGGCATTGCGATCGACAAAGAAATTCGCTTCTAAGATGGCGCGGTTGGTCGGTTCGACAGGGTCGTTCTCGCGCTCGAAAGCGGCACGCTGAGCCGGATCGGTCGGGACCTCGGCGCAAGCCGTCAGCGACAGCGACGCGCCGGCGAGCAGCAAATAGACCGATTTGCGCCACGTCATCGAACGCAATTGGTTCTCGAACAACAATTTTTCTATCCCGCGCAGGCTCATCATGAGCGATCTTTCCCAAAGTCGTGCTGATAAAACAGCCTTTATGGTTAAGAACCCGTGAAAAGCTTGACCCCCGGCCTCATAAATCCGCCTGCGTCCCCCGCAAACAGCTGGCCATAACAATCAGCGTAACCATCGGATTTGCTTAGCGCAATCTCCCTAAATGGCTCGACGTCGCTTTGTTTCGAGTCGGGATAAGCCCGCCTAGCGGCAGCGCGGTTCCTGGTCGTCGGGATTGGCCAGAACGAACGGTCCCAACTGCTTTTCGACATAGGCTGCGAAGCCATCATCCACGAGTCGGGCTGCCGGGAACTTCTGTTTGGCCAGCCCTTCTTTGAAGAAGACTTCCTGGATATCGACCGCGCTGGCGACATTGATATGGCCGTTCACGTCGCGCGTCTGCCAGGGCGTGCTCTCCAGAAGGGCGACGTCGCGGGCGAGCTTACCTTTGACGATGATCTCTTCGATCGCGGTGCGTTCCGGGCCGTGATGATAGGCTTGGCAATAATCCCGCACGGCGCGTCCGATCGAGAGGAAAAACTTCCGCGCCTGGTCGGGCTTGTTCTTCATCCAGTCGGCATTGGCGGTATAGACGGCGAGTTCCATCGGCTGAGGCTTGATCACGTCGTCGAAGTCGATCCAGTGAACCCCCGCCTTCTGCTGCACCGCGGCGCGGTTAAGCGGCGGCGACATCAGTGCAACATCGAGCGCCTGATTCATCAACCCAAGTGTCATTTGCGGCATGCCGATATATTTCACCTGCACGTCTGCCAGCGACAGATTGACGGTCTCGAGCAATTTGGCGAGCTGATACACCGGAATCGAACCCGGCGCGTTTGCGCTGATCGTCCGGCCTTTGAGGTCCTTCGCGCTCTTGATCGTGTCGGCCAAATCGGCGCGGACAACCGCGTCGGAATAAACCGGGCTCGACGCGCTGTCGAAAGCCATGATCACCGGCAGATTGTTCGAGAGCGCGTTCCAATAAGCCGCCGACAACCCACCGACCAGGACCTGCGTCCGGTTGGTCGCGAGCAGCGGCATGGCGTTACCGGTTGATTCGATCGGCTCGAAATCGACCTCGATGCCGGCATCGCGGAAATAACCCTTCTCGGCGGCGATATGAATCGGCGCGGAGGAAAGCAGCGGGATATAGCCGATGGTGATTTTGTCGGTTGTCTGGGCTGCCGCCGGCGTCATCGCCGCCGCCATCAACATCAGAAACGACACCGCGAAATATTTCATCCCGATACTCCCCAAAGTGCGTTCCATCAGAATGGCTCGAAATCGCGCAGCGCCGGAATGATGTGCGTGCCGAATAGCCGGATCGACCGTAGGACATCCTCACCGGCAAGATCGCCGAAATTGAACTCGCCGAAGAAGGTATCGAAGTGCCCTTCGGCGGCCGCGGCTTTGAGCTTGCGCGTCACTGTTTCGGGCGAACCGACAAACACCAGATCGCGCGACATCAGATATTCCGGGTCGAGAATATTCAGGATGATTTCGGCGGCGCTGTGCTCGCCACGCTTGCGGAACACTTCGGCGCGTTCGGCCTGAGCATCCTTCAGTTGGTCATCGCGCATCGTTGGAAAGAAGCCGCGATAGCCTTGCGCGACGGCCGACGTGGCCTTATCGAGCGCCTTTTGATCGGTCTCATCGACGTAAATGAGGGTCGAATAGGCGATCCGCGGTTTCGCCGCGTGGCCCGCCTTCTTCCAGTTCTCGTAATAGGTCCGATAGAAGGCGGCCGCTTCGTCACGCGGGATCAGCAGGAAATAGCCGACGCTAATTCCCTGCTCGGCGCAGAAGACAAGCGTCGCAGGATCGCGCGTTTCGATCCATAGCGGCGGATGCGGTTGCTGCGCCGGCTTGACCGCAAGCTTGACGTTGTCCGCGTGATGATACTTGCCGTCGAAACTGAACCCCTGCCCCGGCGGACCGGCAAAAGCAGCTTTGAGGAATTGAACATATTCGAGCGTGACCGCGCGGCGGTTCTCGAACTCGACTTTGAACGGCCGGAAATAGTCTTGAACGATGCCGGGTACGAGGCCGACTTCGAGGCGGCCGCCGATCATTTGGTCGGCGATGGCGATCTCTTCGGCGAGACGCAGCGGCTGATGCAGCGGCACGATGTGCCCCATGCCGCCGAGGCGGATGCGCTTGGTGCGCGCGCCGGCGCCGACCGTGTAGAGGCTAGGGGCTGACATCCAGCTTTCGTCGGGACGGAAATGATGTTCGACGCAGAAGCCGTAATCGAAGCCGAGTTCGTCGGCGGTTTCGAGTTCACGCCAAAGCAATTCATACCGTTGCGCCGGGGTATAGCCGGGTTTGCCCCAGACATGGGCGAAATGCGCGAACTTCATGGGCTCGATAACTCCCGCGTAACGTCGCCTTCGCGATCGATCGGGCCGTCATCACCCTTGAAACGGGCATGGCGGTCCTGCGCGAACGCACGACCGCCATAACAACCGTTTCGCCCTAAAGGGTCAATACCGCTGTCGCAAGATTATCGGGAGAGCGCCTTCACCCGGCGGACGAGGTTGCGGCGCGGACGCAGGACAGCAAACCCGGCAAGCGCGGCGGCGAAGATGAGGAAAGCGGATGGTTCAGGAACGTTCGTGCCTGAACTACCCGATCCACCGGAGCCGCCGCCCGATCCGCTACCGGAGGAAGCCGTCAGGCTCGCGAAGTTCAGCGTGAAACTCGTCGAAGCCATGTTGCCGTACTCGGCCGACGAGCCGGTATTCACGGCAACGCCGCTGAAGCTGAGATTGAGATCGTTGACATTGGCGTCGTTTGCAAAGAAGCCGCTCTTGGTCAGATCGACTGCGTTCAGCGATACGCTGTAACCGCTGCCGCCGAAGCTGAGATAGATCGCATCGTTTCCGCTGGAACCGAGCGACAGCGAATTGGTCGTCGAGCCGGTGAAGAGCTGCGTATAGCTCTGCCCGCCTGCCATCATCGTCAGCGTTTGGGTGAAGCTGGAGTTTCCGTTTGTGCTCCAATTACACGACGTGGTCGAGGTGCTGGCGCCGCAACTGCTGGTGCCGATCGACGCAGTATCGAAGCTGATGGTCGCGGTGAAACTGTCGCCCGTGAGGCTGCCGCCGCCAAACAGATTGGAGGAATCGTATCCGGTCGCGACCGAGCCTGAAAAGCTCAGCGTGACAGGCGTGGCTTTCGCCGTTCCAACCATCCCCATCATCAACAGCCCAGTCATCATCAGGATGACGATACGGCTCGACGGCAAAATCGATTTCAAGGGTCTCTCCTCGTCACGGAATTCACAAACACAACGCGTTACGGCGTGCGGTGATGTTCGCTCCGGCGAGGTGGATCAAACGTAAAGACACGGGTGAATAAGCCGAAATATCGCAGCGTATTTAACAGGAATTTTAGATAAAATTTCGACGTGTTCGATCGAGTTAAAACCGGAACCCTCACCCTGCTTCCGGGTTGATGGGTACCTGCCAAGATTTGGCGTCGAATATGAGGGACCTCATGCGTAGCACGATCAAAATCGCACTCGTCGGCCTCGCCTTGGCCGGCGGTTCATTGACCGCCGGTTTGCCTGCCAAAGCGGACACGACCACGATCGGCATCAGCGAAGGCGGAATTGCCTTCGGCTATAGCGACGGTTATTGGGACCGTGGCCATCAATGGCATACCTGGCGAGACCAGAACGAAGCCACGAGCTGGCGCGATCAAAATCACGATCATTATTTCGATCGCAAACACGACGTCGATCATGATCAGGGATGGCGCGATAACGACCACTGGTGGGATCGCCACTAAAAACCAGAAAGCCCGGCTTAATGCCGGGCTTTCTTTTTGTGCTTAGAGTTCTTTGCCGATCTTTCGATCCAGCGAATAAGGACCACCGCCACGCAGCGAGATGGTGAAGATCACCAGTCCCCACAAGAAGGGATATTCCCAACCACCGCCCGGCGAGCTGAAGGAGAAGCCGTTACCGAAATGCGCCATGAAGGTGATGACGACAAACTCGATCGCGATCGACGCCGCGATTGGCCGCGTGAATAGCCCCAAGATCAGGCATACGGCGCCAATCGTTTCATTGAAGAAGATGAGGTAAGCGAACGGCAGCGCCGGCTCGATGCCACGCTTGACGAGGCCGCCGGCAAAACCGGTGATGCCCGGCCCCATGATTTTGACGATGCCGTGAACGAGCAGAATGCCGCCGACCGTCAGGCGTAACAGCGGATAGGAAAGATCGCGAACCACGTTATAGAAAGGCGCGAGCGCCGGAACGAGCAAACGAGGCTCGCTGGCGGGAACCTGATCGAGTTGTGTCATTCTGACCCCTTCACGCGATTACGTCGAAGGGTGGATCTTACAAACGATTTGCCGGCTACCCTCTCACAACTCGGTGATGCGCGGTTTAAGGGCTCTAGTCGTTTGGTTTGGGCCGGCGGTGAATGACGACTTCGGTAAGCGCCGGGTTCTCCGCGCGCATATGCAGTTCGACCTGTCCCACCATCGCAGCCAGCTTCTCACGCTCGGTGTCGTCAGGCGTGCCGGGGTCGAGATCGGTTTCTACGATCACCTTGTAAGCGGACGGTGCATCGGGTTGGGGGTCGGGTTGGGTCGTGACGCTGAAGATATGCGGGTTCTCATCGACCAAGGCCATCGTCGCTTCTCCAACCAATACCGGCGCCGCGGTCAAACTGTCGCGCTTTCCATTCTTACTGGAAATTTTACCGGTTGGTAAGAATTGCACCGTCAGGATGAGCGGGCCACATAACGAACTTTAGGCGACATCCGTTCATACCGCTTTCCGCGAGAAGACGGTCGGATGGTGACAAAACTGAGCCCCGCTCTCGATCCCCCTCGAGAGCGGGGCTTTTTATGTCGTGCCTCAGACCTGGCTGATGAACTTGGTCTGAAGATAAGCGTCGAGACCTTCGGTGCCGCCTTCCGAGCCGTAGCCACTTTCCTTCACCCCGCCGAACGGTGTTTCCGGGACATTGATCTGGAAGGTGTTGATGCCGACCATGCCTGTTTCCAGCGCATCCCCGACAGCAGCGGCGGTATGGACCGATTCCGTGAAGGCGTAGCTGGCAAGGCCATAGGGCAAGCGGTTCGCCTGCTTGATCACCTCGTCGAAGGTCGAGAAGCGGTTGACGACTGCGACCGGTCCGAACGGCTCGAGTTCCATGATGCGCGAATCAAGCGGTACGTCGGCCAGGACTGTCGGCTGCCAGAACCAGCCCTCATTACCGATACGTCCACCGCCGGTGGTCATTTTGGCGCCGTGGTCGCGCGCATCGGCGATGAGGCTTTCCATCGCCTCAATGCGGCGGGGATTGGCCATCGGACCCATCTTCGATGTCGCGGCGAGGCCGTTGCCGACCGGCAGGTTTTTCGACAGTTCGGTGAACTTGGCGACGAACCGATCGTGCAGCTTTTCATGGACATAAAAACGCGTCGGAGAGACGCAGACTTGCCCGGCGTTGCGATACTTGCTGGCGACGGAAGCCTCGGCCGCCTTTTCCGGATCGGCATCCTCGAAGACGATGACAGGTGCATGACCACCCAGTTCCAGCGTTGTGCGCTTCACGCCCTCGGCGGCAAGCTTGGCCAACAATTTGCCGACAGCGGTCGAGCCGGTGAAGGTGATCTTGCGAATGACCGGCGAGGCGATGAGATATTCGGATACCTCCGACGGTATGCCGAAGACGACATTGAGCACGCCCGGCGGCAGGCCGCCATCGGTGATCGCGCGCGCCAGCGCCAAGGCGGCGCCGGGTGTTTCTTCTGCCGGTTTCAGGATGACGGAACAGCCGGCGGCGAGAGCGGACGAAACCTTGCGTGTTGGCAGATTGACCGGGAAGTTCCACGGGGTGAAGGCGGCAACCGGACCGATTGGTTCCTTCATCACCATCTGACGGTGACCGGCGACGCGGGGTGGCACCAGCCGGCCATAAGCGCGGCGGCCTTCTTCCGCGTTCCATTCGAAGAGATCCGCGGCCGAGCCGACTTCGAGGCGTGCTTCGGCAATCGGCTTGCCCTGCTCCATCGTCATCAGCGTCGCGATATGTTCCTGACGTTCGCGGATGACCGTCGCAATCTTGCGCAGAACCTTGCTGCGGTCGAACGGCGAGACGTTCTTCCAGAGGGCGAAACCGCGCTGCGCCGCTTCGAGGGCACGGTCGAGATCTTTCTTCGATGCGTGCGGCAGCATGCCGATCGTTTCACCGGTCGCGGGATTGACCACCGGCTGTTCCGCCCGGCCTTCGCCGGAAACCCATTCGCCGCCGATCAAGAGCTCGAGTTTGTCATACGTAGGCATCGGACAATTCTCCCCAGACGCGAAAGCGTGAATTGGCTTTGGCGCGCGATGGCTGCGCCGTGACGGCGCGAACTTATTCTTGCGCCCTCGTTATATTTCGATAGATATAACGGGTTCGTGCGTGCCGCAAGGGCGAAAAGTTGTCGCGCGGCATGAGAAAAACCCGGGAGCAAACGATGACCGACACCGCAGCGAAAACCTATCAGCAATATATCGCCGGCAAGTGGAGCGACGCCGAAGGCGCGCGGACTTTCGAGGATTTCGATCCCTTCACCGGCAAGGTCGTTGCACGCATTCCTTCGGCCAGCAAGGCGGATACGCAACGCGCGATCACCGCCGCGTCCGAGGCGTTCCCCGCCTGGGCCGCAATGCCGCCGATTGCCAAGCAGAAATTGTTCCTGCGTGCTGCCGATGTCGTCGAGCGCCGCATTCCCGATCTCGTCTCGATCCTCGCACGCGAAACCGGCTGCGGCCGCGCCTTCGCGATGTTCCAGATCCAATGGTCAATTAGCCTACTGCGTCAGGTCGCCGACTGGGGCTATCGCCCGGTCGGCGAAGTCTTCCGCTCGGACGGTCCCGGCAAATTTGCGATGGCGGTGCGTAAGCCCTTGGGCGTCGTTGCCGGTATCACGCCGTGGAACGGCGCGCATAACCTCGCTTGGCGTACCGCGCTGCTGCCGATGGCCTTCGGCAATACGATGGTGTTGAAGCCGTCGGAAGAAGCGCCAATCGCGGCCGGGTTGATCCTCGCAGAAATTCTTCACGAAGCGGAATTCCCCGCGGGCGTCTTCAATGTCATCACCCATGGCCCGGGCGAAGCCGGTCCGGTCGCGGATGCGATGTTCGAAAGCCCCGCCGTCCGCAGCATCAATTTCACCGGCTCGTCGGCGACCGGCCGTATGCTGGCCGAACGCGCGGGCAAGACGCTGAAGCGTATCGTCCTGGAACTCGGCGGCTACAATCCGTTGATCGTATTGAAAGACGCCGACATCGCCCAGGCGGTCAACACGACGGCGTTCGGCGCCTTCTTCCATCAGGGTCAAATCTGCATGAACACCCGCAAGGTGTTCGTCGAACGCGCCATCGCCGACGACTACACGCAGCGCCTCGTCGAAAAGACCAAGGGCCTCAAGATCGGCGATCCGAACATTCCGACGACCGTGATCGGGCCGCTGATCAACGACCGTGCGTTGCAGATGGTGAAGGAACGCGTCGAGGAAGCCGTCTCGAAAGGTGCGCGTATCCTGACCGGCGGCACGCATGAGGGCCGCGTTTATCACCCGACCATTCTCGCCGATGTGCCGGCGAGCAGTATCGTCAACACCGAGGAAACCTTCGGGCCCGTCCTCATCATCGAGGCGGTCGATAGCGCCGAGGAAGCCCTCACCAAGGCGACGGCGACGCGCTATGGCCTCTGCGCGGCGATCCTGACAGGCGACCAGGAAAAGGGCATGGCGCTGGCCGAACGGTTCGATGCGGGCATGGTCCACGTCAACGGCCCGACCATGGCCGGTGAACCCGCTTTGCCCAATGGCGGCGTGAAGGATAGCGGTTGGGGCCGTTCGGGCTACAATGCCGTCGAAGACTTCACCGAGGTTCGGCTGACTACGCTGACGCGTGGCGCCATGACCTTTCCGTTCTGATCGACCCGTTCCGATCAGACAGATGCGCGCAGGGGGAAACGAATGTCCACGATGAAAGCCGTTGTCGCAAAGACACCCGGTGCGCCCTTGGTTATGATCGAGCGGGAGATCCCCGCACCGGGCGAGAACGAAGTTTTGATCAAGGTCGAAGCTTGCGGCATCTGCCGCGGTGACGCCGCGACCAAGGATGCCCGGCACGGCATTGCCCTGCCCCGTGTTCCCGGCCACGAGGTCGTCGGCACGATCGCCTCGATCGGTCCCACAGGATCACGCTTCGCCGTCGGACAACGGGTCGGGGTTGGTTGGCGGGCCGGTGCCTGCCGCAAATGCGACAATTGCCGCGCCGGCAAGCTCGCCGCCTGTACCAACATGCTGGTGACCGGACAGTCGATCGATGGCGGATACGCTGAATATATGATCGGGCACGAGGATGGTCTGGTCACTATTCCGGAGGGCATCGCCTCGGCCGATGCGGCACCGCTGCTCTGCGCCGGGCGAACCACCTTCTCATCGTTGCGCACCGCGGGCGCGGCCAAGGGCGACCTCGTCGCCGTGCATGGCATCGGCGGGCTTGGCCATCTTGCGATTCAGTATGCCGCCCGCCTCGGCTGCCGCGTCGTCGCGCTGTCACATGGAAATTCCAAGGAAGCCCTTGCCCGCTCGCTCGGTGCGGAATTCTACATCAACACCAGTGACAGCGATCCGGTAGCGGCGCTGAAGGCCCTAGGTGGGCCGAAGGTTCTCGTCTGCACCGCGCCTAATGCCAAAGAAATCTCGCGGCTCATTCCCGGTATCGGCCGCAGCGGCCATATGGTCATTATCGGTTCCACGGAAGAGCCGCTGACCGTTCCGGGCCATGCGCTCATCGCCGGCCTGACGATGTCGGGCTCGGGCCGTACGACCATCGACGAAGCTTTGCGTTTCAGCGCCGAAACCGGGGTGCGGCCCATGATCGAAACCTTCCCCCTGGCCGAGGCAGCCAAAGGCTTCGACAAGATGATGGATTCAACGGTTCATTTCCGCGCCGTCCTGACGATGTAGGTCCAAATCCGCGGTCGGGTGCGCTTATTTGCCCACTCGGTTTGCGCCCCGCATGACCTAAATTGGGCCTCTGCCAGTTGCATCGACGCAACGCAAGGAGCCCTGTCATGGACATCAGCAAAATTCCGGTCGGACGCAATCCGCCCTACGACATCAACGTCCTCGTCGAGATTCCGCAGGGCGGCCTGCCTGTCAAATACGAGTTCGATAAAGCGTCAGGCGCGATCTTCGTCGATCGCTTCCTTCACACCGCAATGTTCTATCCCGGTAATTACGGCTTCGTGCCGCACACGCTGTCGCTCGACGGCGATCCGATCGACGTGCTGATCGTCGGCCCGATCGCGGTCGTCCCCGGCGCGATCATTCGCTGCCGGCCGATCGGCGTCTTGATGATGAAAGACGAAGCCGGTCCTGACGAGAAGATCCTCGCCGTCCCGGTCGATGCGTTGCATCCGTTCTACAGCGGCGTCGAATCCTACGAAGACTTGCCGCAAATACTCTGCGAACAGATCGCCCATTTCTTCACCCACTACAAAGACCTCGAGAAGGACAAATGGGTCGAAGTCGTGCGTTGGGCAGGTCCCGTCGAAGCCGCTGAACTCGTAACGGCCTCGATGGAGCGGGCGAAGAAGCCGGGCGGCTGAGGTTATTTGGAACCGGGGACTCTCATCCAGCCCTTATCCTCGTAAGCGTCGGCACAATTCAGGACATGGGCCGCCGAACCCGAAAAACGCGAATCATCCAGGCATTGCGCCGTCGCCCCGGTCTTGGGATTCATCATCGTAACGGGCGCCGTTCCTCCACCGCAGCCCGATAGAAGCAGCAGGATTGGCAAGGCGTATCTCATAGAGACTCCTTCAGATGAGGCTGGCTCATGCAGCACGCCCATTGCGGCTTAATTCGAAAGGGACATAAGGCACTTAAGGCAGAAGACGACCTGCCGCTGAATCGCGGCGCCGGCTTGTCTTTGCATGCGCCCTATTTCCCGGGACCACCAACTTTATGTTTCGGCAACCCGCTACGGCGCGATCATCCTCGCCGCATCCGGATTCGATTTGACGAAGCCTTGATGCCGCGCCAGATCGATGAAGAATTGAACCTGCTCGGGATGCACGGTTACGCCGAGGATCGGCATAGGGGTGGCTGCGACCACCGCCTCCGGCTGCTTGGTATATTTGACGATCGCCGCGCGCGCCTCGGCGTCGTGCGTATTGATGAACTCAATCGCTTCGGTGAGCGATTGACGATAGGCGGCGACAGCGTCCTTATGGGCGGTCGTCCACTCTCTGGTTGAAGCATAGACCGACGTCAGCGTGTTCTTCGGCAGGCTTTCATCGGGGTTGCCGACGACATAGCCGATCTGTTCCAGCTTGCCGTAATAAGGATCGATCGCGCTGACCCCCGACACGATTCCGGCATTGAGAGCGTCGTACATCTGCTGAAAGCCGATCTCGGCGAAATCGACCTTGTTGTAATCGACACCGTTCAATTCGAGCCACCGCCGCGCGATCACATGGATCAGGGTGTTGAGCGACGGGACGCCGACTTTCTTGCCGATCAGATCGCTCGGCGTTTTAATACCGCTACCGTTTTTGACGAAAACGCCCGACCGCGATTTAGACGGCGACAGGCTCGTCGAGCCGACGAAAACCACGTCGATCCCCTGATCGCTTGCCTGAATGACGGCGAGCGCCGAGGGCGTGACGATCTGCGCCGATCCGCCGACCAGCGCCGAGATCACGGCGCCCTGATTGGTCAGCAGCACCAGATCGACATCGAGACCATGCTTTTGAAAGATACCCTGTTCTTTCGCGATGTATGACGGCGTCAGGCCGGTCGTCGGCGAATAGAGGACGCTGATCTTTTCGTTCGCTTGGGCGGCGACGGCAATAAGGCTGGCGACTGCCGATAAAAGGACGGCGACTCTCTTCATGGCTCTCTCCCCGAACATTTGCTTATTTTGTCTGTATTATTGACAGGGCCAGCCGGGCGGCACAACGCGAACTTCAAAATCGATTTGACCGGCAACGGTATAAATACAATGATTGAACGATAAGCGGCGGCGTCCATGAGGCGTCGCGTACGAGCGCGGAGGAAAAAGACAGGCTCTATTCCATAGAAAATTGCGGGGTGCCTTCGCGCATCCAAGTTCCCACAAGAAACGCGGTCCCGACGGGCCGCATCGCGGATTCGCCGGATCGATGAGGCTGTCATGTCACTGGAAACTGATTCCGAAATTCTGACTCGCGTCGGCCCCGGCACACCGGTCGGCGAAATGATGCGCCATTACTGGCTGCCGGCGCTGAAGTCGTCCGAGCTTAAAGCCGATGGCGATCCCGTTCGGCTGATGCTGCTCGGCGAGAAGCTTGTCGCATTTCGCGACACCGACGGTAGGGTCGGTGTGATGGATCACCGCTGCCCGCATCGCTGCGCCTCGCTGTTCCTAGGCCGTAACGAGCAAGGCGGTATTCGCTGTGTCTATCATGGCTGGAAATTCGACGTCGAAGGCAAGTGCCTCGACATGCCAAACCTGCCGCCGCGCCAACAGTTCAAGGACAAGGTTCACACCAAGGTCTATCGCGTCGCTGAGCGGAACGGCCTCGTTTACGTCTATATGGGCGCGGCCGAACAGACGCCACCCCTACCCGATTTTCCCGCCGCTCAGATTCCCGCGGATCAAGTGTCGATCACCTTCGTCATGCGCGAATGCAACTGGCTGCAGGCGCTCGAAGGCGACATCGACACGTCGCATCTCGACTTTCTTCATTTCGGCTCGATGGGACGATCCAATTTCTCGCCCAGCGATCCGACGCGGTTCGGGACGATCCATCGCGATCCGGAATACAAAGTGGACGATACGGAGCTGGGCACGTTTTACGGCGCCTATCGTCCTGCCGATAATGGCCAGACTTATTGGCGCATCGCCCACTTCGTCTTTCCGTGCTGGACGCTGGCACCCTTCGTTGCGTTCGAGCATTACCGGGTCGCACGCGCCTGGGTGCCGCTCGACGATACCCATTTGATGTTCGTTATGATCGCGCCGAAAGAAGGATCGGGTTCCGTTACCGAACGTGAAGCTATTTTGCCGAATACGACCGATTGGCTCGGCCGGTTCCGCTCTTCGCTCAATTTCGGCAACGACTACAACATCGACCGGGAAGCGCAGCGGACATCGTCGTTTACCGGCATCACCGGCGTCCATTATCAGGATCAGGCCGTGACCGAGAGCATGGGGCCGATCACCGATCGTTCGTTTGAACATCTCGCGGCCAGCGATCGCATGCTCATGGCGGTCCGCCGGCGCATTCTTGGCGCAGCGAAGGCGCTCGCCGAAAACGGAACCATTCCCCCCGGCGGCGGCGCGAACGATGCCGAAGCTTACCGTCGTATCCGAGCCGGATACTTCCTCGCACCGGACACACGGCCCTGGCCCGATGTCTATCACCAGCAAGTCGAGGCGGTTGCAAAAAACAACCCCAACGTCGCGGCGGAGTAAGCCATACCGTCGGGTGTTTTCGACTATGCCATGACGTCCAGCAATGCCGGCCGAACGCCGATCTGATCGATCAACCGGTCGAGTTCCGATTTGGCTTGTGCGTTGCTTCGCTGATGCCGCTCGGCCAGGATCAATTCATTTTTCAAGGAATGTTCGAGGCCGGTCAGTTCCGTGACCCGCACCTTGTAACCGTGTGCTTCCAGCACCAGCCCGCGAATGACGTTGGTGATATGCGCGCCCAGTTCACGGCGCTGTATCGGATGCCGCCAAAGCTGGTGCAGCGGCCCCTCCTGGCTTTTCAGCAACTGCGCCACTTCCGCTTGGCAACACGGCACCAGCGCGATGACCTTGGCTTCATGGCGCAAGCCGAACCGGATCGCATCGTCGGTCGCGGTGTCGCAAGCATGCAGTGCCGCGACCATATCGACGCGGCCGCCTGCTGCCGTCGCCTCGGCGATGGACGATGCAATGAATTCCATCCGCTCGATCCCAAGATCGGTTGCGAGCGCGCGCGATGCCTCGATCAGCTCAGTGCGAACCTCGACGCTGACGAGGCGCCCGCGCCCCGCCGGTCCCAGGACCAGTTCATGCAGCAGAAACCCGAGATAGGATTTTCCTGCCCCCAGATCGGCCAGCACCGGCTCGTCGGGGCCTGTCTGCAAGGCCTCGAGCGATGGCCGCAGAAGCTGCGTCAGATGAAGCACCTGCTTTAGCTTTCGCCGCGAGTCCGCGTTGAGCGCGCCTTCGCGCGTCAGGATATGCAGCGCCTTCAGCAGCGCAACGGACTTGCCCGGCTGCTGGCTCGGCCAGATATCGGCGATCGCTTCGATGCCCGGAGGCTTTTTGTGATGTTTCGCCATGAGGGGAAATCTTAGTCCAATGGGACGTTTGAAGAGCGGCGCGCTGGGGCCTGCCACTAGGCGCTTCAGCGTCGGTGGCGTCCCAACAGGAGAGGAACGCCAAAACTTAAGTGGCTGACCAGACTATAAAATCTGTTTTAGCGTTGTCCGTGCGCCGAGTTGGGCGCGGCGGACAACATATCGAAATAGCTTCCAAATTGCAACGGAGGCCCTCCGCGCGGCGATCGAAGATTGGGTGTCGTTATAGTGCCGCTATTCTTCGCGATCGGCGATGCCTGGCTCATGCCGGAAGGCCACAACACCGAAGTCGTTGTCGAAGAATGGATAAAATTTGTACTTAGTTGCTCCATCGACGCCGATAGTCGGTTGGCGCAGATGACGTAACTCGACGTCGGATTTCTCACCGCTTAGCATCGGTGGAGGCAATCTTGCGGATGCGTCCTTATCTGTACCTGCTCCGCCAGATCATCGTAGGCCTCTGCAAGTCGGAGCCCTTGCATTCGTAGTTCCGCGTTGTCTTGTGTCGCGGCTCTTTTGCGAAGAAGCGCGGCGATAGCACGATAGTGCATTTCTCGGCTTACCACTCTCGATACGCCTCCCGCATGCAAACTGACTCTAATGCGCTGTGGAAGCGCGATGGTTCGTTGGTCATCTGCGCTCGGCATACGGGCCGATGAGCGTGGTGTGATGTATAAGAGAGTTGCAAGATCGATATTCTCCCATTATCGATTCATCATGGAACTTCGCCAGCTACGCTATTTCGTGGCTATCGCCGAGGTGGAAAACTTCCGCCGCGCGGGAGATATGCTGAAAATCGCCCAGCCGGCTCTTTCGACACAGATCGCACTCTTGGAAAAAGAGATCGGTACGAAGCTCTTCGAACGATTGCCTCGCGGAATTCGTCTATCCGAAGCCGGCCGCTCGTTTCTGACCGATGCAAAAGTTATTTTGGCTAAGCTTGACGACGCTCGCGATCGCGCGCGTAGCATCGGGACAGGCGAGGCTGGTCCTTTGCGGGTTGCATTTTCCGAAGTTAGCGCCTCGGACGATATCATCGTTGAAAGCATGAGGATGTTTCGCGCACGAGCGCCCCAGGTAAATTTGGCGATGTTGCCGATGCCATCGCGATCGCAGGAAACTGCCTTAAGAGATCGACAGGTTGATGCCTGCTTTCTCTATCTAAGGCCTGAAATTTACGAGGAGTTTTCATCGCTTCGGCTTCGTGCCTATAAGATCTTCGCCGCCATCCCAGCCACGCATCCCCTTGCCAAGCTGGCGGAAATCGAAATCAAGGATTGCGCGGGCGAGCCCGTTATCTTGATGAGTTCCGCAGCTACGCCCCGTCTCTACAAAGGTCTGATGGCGGCGTTCGCTAAAGCCGATGTGATTCCCCGCATTGCCCAGGAAGTGATCGGCGCTCCGCAAATGCTGACCCTCGTCTCGATGGGTCTTGGCATTGGTTTGATCAGTCGTGCCGCTCAATCGAGGACTCCCGATGGTGTCGTTATGCGCCCCGTCCGCGATATCGATCTGTGTTTTTCGTTTGATCTCGCCTGGCACCGCGAAAACAAATCTCTCGCATTGGCTACGCTCATCGATGTCGTACGCGAAGTGACGCCGCTGCCGCCCCCACCCGCCTTTCGCATGGCGGATTGATACGGTCGCCTCAACGCGGCGGAAGAAATTCTTCGGTATAAAGCTTTGTCATATCCGGTGTTTGGTCGAGCAACCCCATCGATACATAGGCATCCGCCAACGGCATCACGATTTTTGGATCGAACCGCCCGTCACGCGAAAAATAATTGGTTGGCAAGACAGCATTAAGCGACTGGGTTGCAACGGCGGCCGATCGATTCATGATTCGAGCGAAGACCGGAATGGCCTTGTCCTCGTGGGCGTAGATAAACGAAATCGTATTGGTCCAGCCTTTCAAAAAAGCGCGAACAGCCTTTGGGTTTTCGCGCATGATATGGCTCGTCGCGGTGACAACACCGGTCGCGAGGGAGGGAACAAAACTGCCGAAATTGAGAAGGATGCGGCCTTGCTTCTTTTCTTCAAAGTCATAGCCAAGAGAAATATCGCTTACGGCCCCGTCAATGTCTCCCGTCCGCATCATGGCAACATGCCCGGTCTGCGAATTCGCGCCGACGAGTTTTATACCGTTCACGCCCCATCCTTTGATGCGGGACAAATCCATCGTCAGCCACGCGGTCAGCGAATGAAGCCCGGTGACGGCGATCTTCCTGTCTTTAAGGTCGTCAACTGCCTTGATCACGCTATCGTTGCCGACCACGATGATGAGATCGTATGGTGCGATGCCCAAAAGAGCGATAGCTTTGAATGGCGCCCCCTTTGGAATCAAAGCCAGTTCAGGCGTCGCGGTGATGCCGATATCGACGCTGTCGGCGATCATCGCCTGCGATAGATTTCCGCCGCCGCCAAACGAGGTCAGCTCGATATCCAGTCCTTGCTCTTTAAATAATCCGTATTGAATACCCACATCGATCGGAACCTGGGCAAACGCCGGGCCGACAGATTTTCCGACGCGTAGAGTCATTTCCTCGGAAGACGCGGCTGGCATCAATCCCCCGAAGATGCCGGCCGACGTGAAGGCGCATAACAAGCTTACTCTCATGGAACGCTTGATCACCCGCACGCTTTCCTCCCCTAAAGTTTCGTTTTATCCAGTCGCTGTTTTAAGAATTCGCGCGATCTGTTCACAAAGTCCCGCATCCGACAGATCGATCAGCCGTTCGACCGGCAGACCTCCTTTGACATGCGCCACAATCTCGTCGAGATCGCCAATCTCGACCCCGCAGTACCAAGTCCCCTCCGGATGGAGAACGACGTTGGGTCCCATCCAACATGCCCCGAAACAAATCTGTTCGCGCACGTCGATGTCCGTGCCGTCGACCTTACGACGCAATGCCTCCATGATCGCGACGGAGCCGCCGCTGCGACAGCTCGTGTTCACGCAGACATAACAAATCGGCGTCTCGGTCGAATCCCTCATAATCCGCGATTATTCACCGACTTCCTTCACAGCAAGTGCGGCCTGTTCCGGCGGTGCTTCCGGCGGCTTTGAACGGACCCATTTTTTCAATGGCTTTCCTTCCAACATCGCCCGCAGTTCGCGGAACCACATGGCTCGTTGCATCACTACCTGCCCGTCGTGCCGGCTCAGATTCTCGGTATCCCAATCTTCATAAATTGCGCCCTGCCCGCACTGCGCCAAAGCATCGGCGACGTTGACGAGAATATTCATGTCGCCATCGCGCAAATCTTCGATGTGAAGATTCCCGGCGAGAATTTCACGGACATAATGGTTGGCCTTTTCGGCAGCTCCATCGGCAGTCCAGCTTCCCGGATAAGACAGGACCGAGAAATTGTAATGCGACGCATCGTCGATCGGGACACGCCAGAAAAGCGCGCCGCCGCGACCGTCATACGGCGGGCGACCGACATTGACGCTCGTGATTTCCGCCATGTTCGGCATGAGGAACAACGCGATATGGACGCGACCGTTTGGAAGGACCGCCTGGCAGCCGAACTCCGTTTCTTCCATTGATACCAGCGGAACCGTCTCGCCGCTGCGCAGCCCATGGACCCACGGCACATGCGCCAAGTCGTTGTTCATATGCTGGAAATAGTTGCACTCGCGCATGTAGTAATCGCTCGCTTGCACCTTCTTTTCCCAATCGGGATAAAGCGGAAATTCAGGCGGCTCGCCTTCGCCGATATAAGCGAAGATTAGTCCGAGATATTCGCGGACCGGATATGATCTGATTTTGATCCGCTCGCAGAACGGCTTTGGCTCGTTCGGCTGCTCGGTACATTGTCCATCCGCGCCGTATTTCCAGCCGTGATAAAAGCAACGAATCTCGTCGCCTTCGACCCAGCCTGTGCTGAGCTGCGTGCCGCGATGCCGGCAACGGAAATCGAGAAGATGGGCTTTCCCGCCTTCGCCGCGGAAGAGCGTAAATTCCTCGTTCATGATTTTCAGGGGCTTCGATCGGCCCGGTTTCAAGAGGCTTGCGACCCAGACGGGGTGCCAGAAAGTCCGAAGATACCGCCCTGCCGTCGTCCCGGGACCGGTATGGAAAACGTCTTCCCAAGGCGCCTTTTCACGGCATTTCGGATCCATATTGATGCTCGTATCCATCTGGCCGTGACCTCCCATTCGAGCGCTTGGCGCCAAACATAAGCTCTCCGTTAAGCCGGATGCCCTGTTTCATATTTCTATCGCGGGAAGATTCGGTCGGTCCAATAGTATCGACCACGACGACCGATCGCGACGCGTTATCGGTCGCTAGGGCGATAACGGAAACCGCCGGCTCAGATACGGACTATTCTTCAAGCCATAACGCCGATGTGCATCGGCGCCTTTGGTAATGCCGATGCGGACTCCCGTCGAGATCGCCGGAGTTGCGCTTCGTTGGTTCAATTTGAACGGTAGCTCGATAACCATTCTGCCGTCGAGAGCGCCCGTCACGTGAAGCGCTTGGCACAATCGGCCTGGACCGCTGCACAGCAAGCGAGGGTTATCGGTATGGCGTAAAGCTTTCATAAGATGGATGCCTTGCGTTGGCTCAAGCGCGCGAATGAGGACGGCGCTTCCGACGAGGCATACGATATTCAAGCACCAGTGAATCCCATAAGACCGGTAGATATAGGCAGAGCCAGCTTCCGCGAACATCGTTCCGTTCTGACGCGTCCGGCGCCCCTGAAAGCTGTGAGAGGCGGGATCTTCGCTGTCATAGCTTTCTGTTTCGACGATAAGACCGCCAACACCATCAACCGTCAGTTCAACGCCGATCAGTTCTCTGGCGACGACATCGACGTCACGGGCAAAAAATCTTGTGGAAGCCTATCTGGACTCAGGGTAACGGACATCGTTATTCGCGCTCCTTCGCGGACGGCGCAGTACTCGCAAAGACACGCTCATTAGGACGTTTGATCCGTCAGTTCAGAAGACCGATTTGCGGAATTGAGTGAGTGAGCGAGGCAAGTTCTGTCACCTGCCGGGAGCATTTCCACGAGGCCGAACGCGAGGGCTTTTGGAGGATCCAGCCCAATCGGCTTGGGACACTACTGGGACACTCGGCCTGCCGTTTTTGCCGACCCGCTTGTTTAGTTGGCGTCCCCAAGGGGATTCGAACCCCTGTTACCGCCGTGAAAGGGCAGTGTCCTAGGCCTCTAGACGATGGGGACCCTGACGGCGTTGATTTACCGGGCCGGACCCGAGAAATCAAGCCGTTGAGCCATCGAATTGCCGCCGCGACTCGCCGAGGAACTCGACGGCACCCCGCCCGCCCGTCACTATGCCGCCCATGTGCGGGATAGCAGGCTTATGGGATCGAAACGGGCATAGCGGGCCCGAGGCGCTGGGAAATACGGTCAAGCGGATGACCGACGCCATGCTGCATCGGGGGCCGGATGCCGGCGATGTCTGGTGCGACGGCCAGGCCGGGCTGGCCCTGGGGCATCGTCGCCTGTCGATCGTCGATCTGTCGCCCGCCGGGGCGCAGCCGATGGTCTCGTCCTGCGGCCGGTTCGTCATTTCCTATAACGGCGAAATCTACAACGCCGGCGAGCTGCGTCCCGAGTTGGAAGCGGCCGGGCGGCGGTTTCGCGGCCATTCCGATACCGAGGTGATCGTCGAGGGCGCGGCGCAGTGGGGCGTCGAGGCAACGGTCAAACGGATCATCGGCATGTTCGCCATGGCGCTCTGGGACAAGAAAGAGCGGGTGCTTTATCTCGTCCGCGACCGGCTCGGCATCAAGCCGCTCTATTGGGCCGATTTCAACGGCATGCTGCTGTTCGGGTCCGAGCTGAAGGCCCTGCGCGCGAACCCGAACTGGACGCCTGCGCTCAATCGCGACGCGGTCGCCTCGTTCCTGCGGCTGATGTACGTCCCCTCGCCCCAGACGATCTATCAAGGCGTCAACAAGCTGTCCCAAGGCACGATCCTGACGGCGCGCGCCGGGCAAGCGCCGGTGATCACGCCGTACTGGTCGTTGGAAGACGTCGCCCGCCAGGGCCAGGCGTCGCGCTTTACCGGCAGCGAGGATGAAGCCGTCGAGGCGCTGGATGCGTTGCTCGGCGATGCCGTGCGTCGCCGCATGGTTGCCGACGTACCACTCGGCGCGTTCCTATCTGGCGGCATCGATTCATCGACCGTCGTCGCGCTGATGCAGGCGAACAACCCGCGCAAGGTGCGGACCTTCTCGATCGGCTTCAACGAGGAAGGCTATAACGAAGCGGTCCATGCCAAAGCCGTCGCCGCGCATCTCGGCACCGATCATACCGAGCTTTATGTTTCGCCCGAGCGTGCGCAGACGGTGATCCCGCTGCTGCCGGATATGTATGACGAGCCGTTCTCCGACGCGTCGCAAATCCCGACGTTTCTGGTTTCGGAAATGACACGCAAGCATGTCACGGTCGCGCTGTCGGGCGATGGCGGCGACGAGGTCTTCGGCGGCTATTCGAAATATTATCAGATGCGCCGGTTCTTCAATGCGATGGATCGGTTGCCCTCGGCGACGGGGCCAATGGCGGCAGCGGCGATCCGCGCGATGCCGCGCGGTCTATGGCCCCTTCTCGCCCAGGCCATCCCGGCGAGCAAACGTCCGGCGCAACTCGACGACAAGATGATGAAGCTGGCCGGGGTCCTGGCCGGCGGTAGCGATAATTTCTATCGCCTCGTCGTGACGCATTGGCCCGAGGCTGAAAAACTCGTCGCCGGTGCGCATGCGCAGCAATTCATCGCCGACGATCCGGGCGCGACCGCCTTCATCCATAACCCGATCGAGCGGATGCAGTATCTCGATACGGCGACCTATATGGCTGAGGATATTCTGACCAAGGTCGATCGCGCCTCGATGGCCGTCGCGCTCGAGGCGCGCGTGCCGTTGATCGATCACCGCGTCGTCGAATTTTCCTGGCATCTGCCGCCGGAATGGAAAGCCTCGCCCGGCCGCAGCAAGTATTTGCTGCGCCGCGTGCTGGATCGTTATGTCCCGCGCACGCTCATCGATCGGCCGAAGATGGGCTTTGCCGTGCCGATCGATTCATGGCTGCGCGGACCTTTGCGTGATTGGGCCGAAAGCCTATTGGACGAAGGACGTTTGCGTGCAGAAGGCGTACTCGATCCGGCGCCGATCCGTGCGAAATGGCGCGAGCATCTAAACGGGACGCGCAACAATCAATATCTGCTGTGGGACGTCTTGATGTTCCAGGCGTGGAAAGAGCGTTGGCTACCGAACGGCTGACGAAAGCGTAATCGGCAATTCGACGCCGAAACCGCTCTGGTGCCGCAGCATCTGCGCCAGCATCACATCGCCGAGCGCCGGTTTGTAGTGACCTGGTTCCCAATACCAACGCATCGTGCCGTTCGATGCTGTCGGCACTGCTTCGTTCGCGTAGCTGCTGTAGCCGCTGAAATCATAAAGTTCGGTCTCGGTGGCGGTTCCACTCAGTGCGATCGTACGCGTGACGGCTTCCTTCCAGGCGGCGAAGCTTGGGTCCAATCCGACATCGTGCATCACGTCGAGAAATTGAGCGTGATACGGATGAATCACCATCACCAGATGAAGGTGATGTGACGATGTCAGTTCGATAATCTCTTTCAGATCGGCGAAAGCCTGATTGTCGCGTGTATCGGCGAAATCGATATGCTGCGCGGGCACAAGGCCACGCCGGATCGGCGCCAGTTTTTGTGCGAACAAACCGGCATAGCCGACACGGCTGACATAGAGATTGTTCTCGTGCAGCGGATCGAAGCCGTCGGCCCGCATCGTCACGCCGTTGGTACGGTCCTGGCCCAACAATGTTGCGACGCTGTCTTCCAACGCCGAGATGGTCATGGTCGCCGGAATGATATCGCGCCACGACGCAGCGGCTTCGTCGGGCCGATGCGCGCTGACTTTGCCGGCATAGAGGAAATCGGGGAAATCGAGACCGAGGATCACCGTCTCGACGCCGCCTTTGGCGAGCGCCGAGCGCAGCATCGTCACGGCATGATCGAGCTGCGCCCCGGCGAAGGCGCCATTGAAGACCGGCTTCATCGCGTCGGGGAACGCATCGCTGTTGGGATCGAAGCCGACCTGCATGCGCGAATTGCCGAGCAGCAGCGTGCGCGGCGTCGCGCGCGCGATCATATGCGTCTCGGCCATTTTGCCTTGCTGATAGATGCGCGGCTTGGTCTCGTTGATGCCGGCGATATCGGGTGTACCGAAGACACGATACGGGTCGGCGACGACGCAGATCCCGGCCAGCACGGCGGCGCAGAACATCGCTGCGCCGGCGAACCAAATCAGATATTGTTTTGGCGTCATCGTCATCAGAATTGCCAATAGAGGAATTCGCCCGCGCGCGAGATCGACAGCACGCCGATCACCCCGGCGAGTGCAGCGGCGCACGCCCAGAACCGCGAGCCCTGCCAAGCGAAACGTTGCGCCAGCCAGCTATAGCCGAGCTTAGGCATATCCAGCGCCGGCTCGACCCGCGCCATCAGTTGCGCGACGTTTGGCAGGAACAGCACAATCGCCATCAAGACGACGATCCATTCGACGCTCATGATTAACGCTGTGCCCGAGCTGTCGTCGAAGCGAATGTGAAGCAGGTCGATGATCGGCGCGAAACTGCCGGCCATCGCCGCCAAGCCCGACGGCAAGGCGATGCCGTTCTGACCGGCCATGGCGCGCAGCATGGCGAAGCCGCTGGTGAAATCGGATGCGCGGAAAAACACCCAGGCGACGATCACGGCGAGGAACGTCACAGCCCAGCATAGGATTTGACCGAGACGCGTTTCCTGTGCGGCGGCCAATCGCGGCGCGCGCGAAGCGACGTTACGCCAAAGATGATTGGTGACGAGATACCCGCCATGGAGACCACCCCAAGCGACAAAGCTCCAACTCGCGCCGTGCCACAGACCGCCGAGCAGCATCGTCAGCATGAGATTGACGTAGCGTCGGACGGTACCCGTGCGGCTACCGCCCAAGGGGATGTAGAGATAATCGCGCAGAAAACGCGAGAGTGTCATGTGCCAGCAGCGCCAGAACTCGATGATGCTGCGCGCCTTGTAGGGCGAGAAGAAATTGAGCGGCAGGGTGATGCCGAAGCAACGCGCGATGCCGATCGCCATGTCGGAATAGCCGGAGAAATCGAAATAGAGTTGCAGCGTATAAGCCAGCGCACCCGTCCAAGCCCGAAGCAGGTCGAGGCTTTCGCCACGCGCCGCCGCTGCAAACACATCGTTGGCGTATGGGGCGATGCCGTCGGCAAGGAAGGTCTTTTTGCAAAGCCCCAGCGCGAAGATCGTCAGGCCGATGGCGATGTCCTGATGTCGCGCGGCTTGCCGTCCGACATCGCGAAGCTGCGGCAGGATTTCGCTGGCGCGCAGGATCGGCCCGGCGACCAGGCGCGGGAAGAACACGACAAAGAAGCTGTAATGCAGGAAATCGCGTTCGGCGCGGGTGCCGCGGTTCACGTCAACGAGGTAACCGATCTGCTCGAAGGTGAAGAACGAGATGCCAAGCGGCAAGATGATCGCGCCGATGCCGATCCCAGCGCCGAACCAGGCATCGAGATTGGCGACGAAGAAGCCGAGATATTTGAACCCGCCCAGTACCGCGAGATTGGGGCAATGCCGCCGGCCAAGAACAGGCGTTTGGCTCTGCCCCGTTCGATCGCGAGGCCGAGGGTGTAATTCGCAGCGACCGAAGCGGCCAGCAGCCCGACAAAGCGCCAGTCCCACCAAGCGTAAAAGAACACCGAGGAAGCGACGATCGCGACATGCGCGGCGCGGGTCCATCCCCGCGCGGCGAGCAGGTGATAGAGCAGAAGGCTCGCGGGGAAAAACGCGAACACGAAGATGTAGGAATTGAATAGCACGCTTTGACAATATTTATTGTTATAAGCGTAGTCAATTCAAATACAAATAAAGGAAACTTTTATATTGGTTAAATTAACCAAGAATAGATAAAGTAATTAAGATTAATTAACTGCGTGCCACCGCGACATCGTCGATCAAAAGCTGAACACCGTTGCGGCCCTGCCAGTTGTCGGCCCGCAAATGGCCGGCAAGATGAAAGCTCGCGCCCTGGGCGTTGAGCAACGCCGGACCGATACCGATATCCGTCGATCCTTCACGCGGGGCATCGAGAACGCGGAAGGCGATCGCCTTCAAACGCGCACCGCCCCCGCCATCGCCGAAGATGCAGCGGACATGGGCGCCGCCGACGATGTCGGCTTTGATCACGCGTACGTTCGGGATGACAAAGCGCGGTTCAGAATTGCCGGTGCCGAAAGGGCCGAGTTGGTCGAGCACTTCGGTCAGGTCGGGCGTCGCCGCGGCACAAGCGATCGAACCGTCGATACGCAATTCGGAGACCGGTTCGTCATTACCAAGTGCCTCGGCCGCGCGCGCCATGAGGAAATCGCGGAACGCATCCAGCTTGGCTTCCTCGACCGTGAAGCCGGCCGCCATCGCGTGACCACCGCCATTGATCAGCAGGCCCGCTTGCTGCGCCGCCAGCACAGCTGGCCCGAGCGCCAAACCGGGAACCGAGCGCCCAGACCCGCGACCGACACCATCCGACAGCGCGACGACACACGCCGGACGGTTGAACCGGTCCTTGAGCCGGCTGGCGACGATCCCGATGACACCAGGATGCCATCCCTGCCCTGAGGCAACAATCAGTGGTCCAATACCGCTGCGCTCGACCTGTTCGATGGCGGCGGCGAGAACGCCCGCCTCGATCGCGCGGCGTTCGGCATTGAGGACATGAAGATGTTCCGCGAGGCCGCGCGCCTCGTCGGGATCGTCGGTCGAGAGCAAGCGGCTCCCGAGATCGGACGCACCGACACGCCCACCGGCATTGACGCGCGGACCGAGAATGAATCCGGCGTGATAGGCATCGAGTTTTTCGCCGACGGCCGCCGCATCGCTCAGCGCAGCGATGCCGATATTGCCGCGGCGGCGCATCACCTTAAGCCCTTGCGTGACAAGCGCGCGATTGACACCGGTGAGCGGAACGATGTCGCAAATCGTGCCGAGGGCGACGAGGTCGAGCCATTGCACCAGATCGGGCGCGGGCCGCGTCGCATACCAGCCGGCCTCGCGCAACGCGCGATTGACGCCGGCAACGAGGAGGAACGTCACGCCGACAGCAGCGAGCACGCCATGCGGGCTGCTCTCATCGATGCGGTTTGGATTGACGACGGCCACTGCGGGCGGAATGGACGGCTCGCCGAGATGATGATCGACGACGATGACGTCGAGCTTCGCTGCCGCAGCGGCGCCAAGCGGAACATGCGAGGTGATGCCGCAATCGACCGTGACGACAAGGCTCGCTCCCTGCGCCTGCAGCTTCAATAGTGCCGCCGTGTTCGGGCCATATCCTTCGCGTTGCCGGTCGGGGATATAAACGATGGCGTGTGCGCCGACCGATTCAAAAAATCGTTTCAGCAATGCCGACGAGGTCGCGCCATCGACATCGTAATCGCCGAACACGGCAATCGTTTCGCCGGTTCGGATCGCATGGACTAGACGCTCGACTGCGCGGTCCATGTCTTTCAGATGCGACGGATCGGGCAGACAATCGCGAATGGTCGGGGCGAGGAAACGTTCGCATTCATCCTCGCCGATGCCGCGTCCGGCGAGCAGCCGGCCGACGATCTCGGGGAAACCGAAACGCTGCGCCAAAGAAAGTCCGGTGCGGCTATCGCCGTCCCGTGGCCGCCAGCGGCGGCCTGAAAGCGAGCGTTCGACCCCGAGAACAGTCTCCATTAAAAGCCGGGCTTGCGCGTGCTGTTATGCGTCGCGTCGATGATGCGGACGGTGCCGGTCTTCGAGCGCATGACGATCGATTGCGTCGTGAGGCCGCCGGGGAAATGGCGAATGCCTTGCAGCATGTTGCCGGAAGTGACGCCGGTTGCGGCGAACATGACATCGCCCTTGGCGAGATCGAGCAAACCGTATTTGCGATTGAGGTCTTTGACACCCCACTTCGCTGCGCGCGACTTTTCGTCGTCGTTGCGGAACAACAGACGCGCTTGCATATGGCCACCGATGCAACGCAGCGCCGCTGCCGCGAGAACGCCTTCCGGCGCGCCGCCCGAGCCGAGATACAAATCGACGCCGCTATCCGGGCGCGAGGTTGCGATGACACCGCTGACGTCGCCATCCGAGATCAACATGATGCGTGCGCCGGCTTCGCGAACCTTGGCGATAAGTTCGGCGTGACGCGGACGATCGAGGATGCAGACGACGAGGTCAGAGACATCGACCTTCTTCACCTTGGACAAGGCTTTGAGGTTGGTTGCCGGCGTTTCGTCGATATCGACGATCTCGCCAAGGCCGCCACCGATGGCGATCTTGTCCATATAGACGTCGGGCGCATTGAGGAAACCGCCGGCCTCTGCCATGGCGATGACCGCGAGCGCGTTCTGTCCACCCTTGGCGGTGATCGTCGTGCCTTCCAATGGGTCAAGCGCGATATCGATCTTCGGTCCCTGCCCGGTACCGACCTTCTCGCCGATATACAGCATCGGCGCTTCGTCGCGTTCGCCTTCACCGATGACGACCGTACCGTCGATCGTCAGACCGTTAAGCGCTTGGCGCATCGCATCGACGGCGGCTTGATCGGCAGCCTTCTCGTCACCACGGCCCATCAGCTTCGATGCGGCCAATGCCGCTGCTTCGGTGACGCGCACGGCTTCGAGCGCCAAATTGCGGTCCATCGTTCCGTTCTCACTCACGCGTTCTCTCCTTATAAATTCTCTACGCGGATCATCCGCGGCGGTTCCAGCACCGTATTCAAAGCTTGAATGCGATCGAGGGCGCGCACCATGGCGGCTTCTTCGGTCACATGCGTTGTCAGCACAACAGGCACGGCATCGACCGACGAACGGCCATGTTGCAGCATCTGCTCCATCGACACCGATTCATCGCGCAGCGCCGCTGCGATATCAGCAATGACGCCAGGACGATCGACGACCATAAGACGGATGTAATAAGCGCCGGTGTGACGCGCGATCGGCGCATTGGGTAAATGCTGCAAAGCAGTGGCCGGCACACCGAAGCCCGGCGCGCCTCGGCCCGCTGCGATGTCGAGCACGTCGGCCATCACGGCTGATGCCGTTGGTTCGGCGCCCGCGCCGCGGCCTTCAAGCGTGATGCGGCCGACGAAATCGCCTTCGACGACCACGGCATTGAAGACGCCTTCGACATGCGCGATCGAGGCAGACAAAGGAATCATGCAGGGATGAACCCGCTGCTCCAACCCATGTTCGGTCAGCCGCGCGAGGCCGAGCAGTTTGATGCGATAGCCAAGTTCCTGCGCGAAGGCGATATCGACCGCGGTCACATGACGAATGCCTTCGACATGCACCGCGTTGAAATCGACCGCGTTGCCGAACGCGACGGCGGCGAGCAGCGATAGCTTATGCGCTGCGTCGATGCCGTCGATATCGAAGCTCGGATCGGCCTCGGCATAGCCGAGTTCCTGTGCTTCCTTCAGGACGGCGGCGAAGTCGCGCTTGGTCTCGCGCATCTGCGACAGGATGTAGTTGCAGGTGCCGTTGAGGATGCCGCAGACGGCCTGGACGCGATTGGCCGCAATGCCTTCGCGCAATGCCTTGAGAATGGGAATGCCGCCGGCAACCGCCGCCTCGAAACCCAAGGCCACACCTTTGCGCTCGGCCAGCGTCGCCAGCTCGGCGCCATGATGCGCGAGCAAAGCTTTATTGGCCGTGACGACGGATTTGCCGTTCTCGAGCGCCGTGGTGACGACCTTGCGGGCGATGCCGTCACTGCCGCCGATGAGTTCGATCACCAGATCGACATTGGGCAATGAGGCCAGCGCCGCCGCATCGTCGTGCCACGCGGCTGATCCCAGATCGACCGGACGCTTGCGGGCGCGGTCCCGCGAAGAAACGGCGACAAGTTCGAGTTTACGGCCGGCGCGATGTTCCAGCAGCGCGGCGTTCTTCTGCAACAAGCCGACAACGCCGGCTCCGACAGTTCCTAGTCCGGCGATGGCTATTCTGAGTGGCGGTTTCATGAATACGGTATGCGAAGTGTCGGGGAAAATGAACAGGCCGGGAACGGTCAGCCGATGCCGCAGGGTGCGACAGATTCGGTGCCCTGGCAACCCAACTCAGTTCTCGATGTAAACCTCGGCACGCGGGGCGTCGGCCCCGCCGCGCGCCAGCACCGGCGCGGCCTCTACAGCGATATCTTTGGCCGGAATACCGGCGTCCGTCAGGGCTACAGCGACCGCCTGGGCACGATCGAGGGCCAGGGTTAAGCCCGCCATCGCGGCATCCTTGCCGCTGGCCTCGCCATGCCCCACGATTCGGATCATGCCGCCGCCGTCATTATGGATTTTCACGATCTCGGCGATCGTGCCCCGCAACGCCCCCGAGAGGAAAGCTGACCCGGTCGCAAAGCTTAAATCCGCGACCCGATAGGAGATGCCCGGACGCTTTGAGGCGGGAGTCGAGGCTTGCTGAGTCGGTGGGGTTAAGGCCGGTGCCCGGCTCGAAGGCGGCGGCGCGGCCGAGGCGGTCTGTGGCGGCGGGCTCAATTTCGGCACTGGCGGCGCCGGACGCATTTCCTCGCCTTGCGGCACGTTGCGGGCGGTCGGGCTCTGCAGAGTCGATTCAGGCGGCGGTGCCTCGCTGCCGCGGGCCGTGGAGCGGCGCTGCGCTTGAGCCGGTTGGGGAACCGGAGCCGGCGGCGGAACGGGGCTCGAGGCAATAGGAGCCGGCACCGGTTCTGGGGCAACGGGTGACGCCGGGGCCACTGCCGGGGCCAGACCGGAGGCCTGCGGCGCGGGGGCAGCCGTTCTACTTTGGGGCGACGCTGACGCCGTCGTTTTGTTGGCGCTGGGAGAAGACGGAACCGGCGGCGGCACCGCACTGATCACGCGGCCGGCATGAAGGTCGTCGTCGCTGTATTTGGCGTTGTCGCGGTCGGCGGTAAGGCTCGAAACCAGCTTGTCGCGATCGACGCCGCTGAGCGCGTTCCCCGGCGCTTCGGGAACATTGGCCAGGTTCGGATAGGGCGAATTGGTGCCCTCCTCGAGGTTATTCTCGTTCTGGCCTTTGCCGAGGTCGTCGTTCTTCGAGACGCCTGTCGCGTCCCGGTACCAGGACACCGGATTAACGGCATACGGCACCGACGAACAGGCCGAGACCCCGCCGAGAACGACCAACAACGCGACGAGACCTGCCTTGCTCCGCACTAGCGACTGCTCCAAATAGATACGCGCACGCCCAAGCTGGTGTATTAGAACACTACCAGCCTGTCACCTACCATGATTGCCGCGGATGCTGGACCAAGGCAAAGGCAGGGCGCAAGGACGAAAAAGATGAACGATTCCGATACCTCACAGCCCAAATTTCCCGATCCGCTGCAATGGTCCCGTCATATGGCGGAAATCGCCCAATTGAGCGAGCGATTGGTGCGCGATTTTCTCGCGAATCAGCCTCCCGGCGGGGCGGGAATGTCGGATCCGTTCAATATCGGGGGTGCGTTCCTCGAAATGACGCAGCGGCTGATGAGCGATCCGGGGCGACTCGTCGAGGCGCAACTGTCCTTATGGCAGGACTACTTGAAGCTGTGGCAGAACACCACCCAACGGTTCTTAGGGGGGCCGGCCCAACCGGTCGCCCAGCCCTCTCCCGGCGACCGCCGTTTCAAGGACGCGGCCTGGGAGGAAAGCACCCTCTTCGACTATGTGAAACAAAGTTACCTGCTGACCGCGCGTTGGCTGCAATCGACGGTTCATCAGGTCGATGGTCTCGACGAAAAGACCGCGCGTAAGCTCGATTTCTATACGCGCCAATTCGTCGATGCGATGGCGCCGTCAAATTTCCTGCTGACCAATCCCGAAGTGCTGCGCGCGACGATCGATTCCGGCGGCGAGAATCTCGTCAACGGCCTGAAGCATGTGCTCGAAGATCTCGATCGCGGCAAAGGCAAGCTGATGATCAAGATGACCGACCTGGACGCATTCCGGGTCGGCGAGAACATCGCCGTCACGCCCGGTAAGGTCGTCTATCAGAACGATCTGATTCAGCTCATTCAGTACGAGCCCGTGACCGTGAAGGTGCACAAGCGCCCACTGCTGATCATTCCGCCCTGGATCAACAAGTTCTACATCCTCGATCTGCGCCCGAATAATTCCTTCATCAAATGGGCGACCGAGCAAGGCCATACGGTCTTCGTCATCTCGTGGGTCAATCCCGACGAAAAACTCGCCGCCAAAAAGTTCGAAGACTACATGCTGGAAGGGCCGCTCGCGGCGCTCGACGCGATTGAGAAAGCGACCGGCGAGCGTGAAGCCAATGTGATCGGTTATTGCCTCGGCGGCACGTTGCTCGCCTGTACGCTCGCTTACATGGCGGTCAAAGGCGACGACCGAATCAAGTCGGCGACCTATTTCGTCACCATGACCGACTTCGCCGAAGCGGGTGAGCTATCAGTTTTCATCGATGAAGAGCAGTTGGATGCGATCGAGAATCGCATGCAGGAACATGGCTATCTCGAAGGGTCCGAGATGCCGAACACCTTCAACATGCTGCGAGCGAACGATCTAATCTGGTCCTTCGTCGTCAATAATTATCTGCTTGGCAAAGAGCCCTTCCCGTTCGATCTTCTGTATTGGAATAGCGATTCAACGCGGATGCCGGCGGCGATGCACGCGTTCTATCTGCGTAACATGTATCAAGATAACAAATTGATCGAACCCGGCGCTTTGTCGCTGAATGGTGTGCCGATCGATCTGCGTAAGATCAAGGTGCCGGCATTTATGCTATCGACGAAAGAAGATCATATTGCGCCGTGGAAATCGACCTATGCCGCGACGCAGATCTATCAAGGCCCGATCAAATTCGTGCTCGCTGCGTCGGGACATATCGCCGGCGTCGTCAACGCGCCCGGCAAATCGAAATATGGGCATTGGGAAAACAGCAAGCTGCCCAAGAGCCCGGATGATTGGTTCACCGGTGCGAAATTCGTCGAAGCGTCGTGGTGGCCGAGCTGGGAGAAATGGGTCGAGAAGTATGCCGGCGAAGATGTCGATGCGCGCAAGCCAGGCGACGGAAAACTGAAGCCGATTGAAGACGCGCCCGGCTCCTACGTCCGGGTGAAAGCGACCTAACTCAGAACTCTACCAAGCATGGTGGCGCTTGCGTTTTTCGGGCGCATAAATAATTCTTCCCCAATAAGAGAAGGCAAAAACAACATCCTTCTCAGGGGAAGAAATGCGTACGAAGAATTTTCTATTGTCGCTGGCTGCTGCCTGCGCGCTGCTTGTTCCAAGCCAAGTCAAAGCTGATCCGGTTTCCATTCGTGTGGCCTGGACGGTCGTGCCTTTCGAGGTCGTGCCGGTCCTCTTCACCGTGCCGGACGACGTGCTGAAGCATTACAATAAAACCTACAAGCTTGAACTGCCGCACTTCCAGTCGAGCTCGTCGATGTTCACGTCGCTGGCCAGCGGTGAAATCGATCTCGCCTCGATGTCGGCCTTCAGCTTCAGCGCCGCCATTCAAAAGGCCGGCATGAAAGACATGCGCATCACCGCCGATGAATATGAGGACGGTGTGGATGGTTATCTCACCGGTGAATTCGTCGTCCTGAAAGACGGCCCGATCAAGGAGGTAAAAGACCTCAAGGGCAAGATCATCGCCTCGTTCGGACTTGGCAGCTCGGGCGATATGGCGGCACGCGTCATGCTGCGCCGGTCCGGTCTCGAAGATAAGCGCGATTACACCGTCATCGAAGCGAACGGCAACAACATGCCGGCGATGATTTTCGATCATAAGGTCGATCTCATCAACACAACTGGCTTTACCGCGCGCGATCCGGAAGTCGTCGAAAAGACCCGCAAGCTGTTCACGCGTCACGACGCCTTCAACGGCCCGTCGCAGGAAACGATCTTCGCCGGCCGCGAAGGGTTTCTGACCAAAAACCGTGCAGCGGTCGTCGATTACATGGAAGACTATCTGCGCGCGCTCAACTGGTGCCTCGATCCGAAAAACCATGACGCAGCGATCCAACTGGTCGCCGCTTTCACCAAAGCACCGGCGAGCCGGTTCGACAAATGGATGTTCACCAAGCAGGACGTCTATCGCGACCCGAAGGGCATGCCGAAGATCGAATTCTTTCAACGCGCGATCGATGTCGAGGCCGAGTTCGGCCTGATCAAGGAACCGCTCGACGTGAAGAAATATGCCGAGTTGAGCCTCATCAAAGAGGCAGCAGCGCGGATCAAATAAGTCTTTGGCGCGCGTGCAATCCCATTGGGATGCACGCGCGCCAAAGTTTTTGCTTAGGGGAACAGCGGTTCCTGTTGCAGTCCGGTGATCTCAGGCACGCCGAGCATGACATTCATATCTTGAATGGCCTGGCCCGAGGCGCCCTTCACTAAATTATCGATCGCCGAGATAAGGATCGCCCGGCCCGTCCGCCGATCGGCCGTCAGGCCGATGAGGCAGAGGTTCGAGCCGCGAACGTGATGCGTCGCCGGAAAGCTTCCCTGCGGCAGAACATGGACGAACGCCTCGTCGGCATAGGTCTTTTCCAATGTGCTGCGCAATCCATCGATACCCGTATCCTTCGTCATCTTCACATAGATGGTCGAAAGGATGCCGCGATTCATCGGGATGAGATGCGGCGTGAAGCTGATCGTGACCTTGCGACCGGCGGCAAGCGACAGTCCCTGTTCGATCTCGGGCATGTGTCGATGATGTGCGACGCCATAAGCGCTGAGTCCGTCGGTGACTTCGCAAAAGAGGCTCGACTCTTTTGCCGCACGCCCTGCCCCGGTCACGCCGGACTTTGAATCGATTGTGATATCGTCCGGATCGATGAGGCCGGCTTTCAACAGCGGGATCAGCGGCAGTTGCGCGCCGGTCGGATAGCAGCCCGGCACTGCGACGAGCCGCGCCTTTGCGATCGCGTCGCGCGCGATTTCGGTCAGGCCATAGACCGCACCCTTTTGCAAATCGACGGCGCGATGCGCGTGACCGTACCACGTCGCATAGGTCTCGGGATCGGCAAGCCGGAAGTCGGCCGATAGATCGAGTATCCGCAGATGCGGCGGCAAGCCCGCGATCACTTCCTGCGTGGTGCCGTGCGGCAGGCAGCAGAAAACGATATCGACTTTGCTCCAATCGACATCGCCGATGGCGACGAGGTCGGGCAGCGCGCGGCGTGCAAGATGCGGATAGACGGTGCCGATCGACTTGCCCGCCTGACGGTCGGCGGTCAGGGCGACGATCTCGGCGTTCGGGTGGTGCGCCAGCATGCGCAGCAACTCGGCGCCCGTGTAGCCAGAGGCGCCCAGAATTGCGATCCGCGTTTTTTGCGGTGATGTAGCCATCTCGAAAACTCCTACGACAAAAAACTGTCATAACGAAAAAGGGGCGTCCCGCAGGACGCCCCTTGATAAGTAAACGCTGTCGCCTGCGAGATCAGCGTTTCGAGAACTGGA
>CAIJOA010000003.1 GCA_903822185.1 uncultured Rhodospirillales bacterium
CATCGTTTCGATTATTCGGTGATCGGCGATTCCGTGAATGTCGCCGCGCGGCTCGTCGAGATCGCCGCAAACCAAGGTGTCGATCTGGCCATCGGCGCCAGCACCGCAGCGGCGTTGCCATCGGAAGACCTGACACCGTTACAGTCGCTTTTCGCCACCGGCGCACTGAGTACCGTCACCGGCTTTACGATGTTACCCGACGCCGAGGCGAAGCTATTACCAGCACATTGAGACATACAGAGAGTCACGGCGTGGTATGATCGCCGTCGCGGGTTGTTCTTGGGGGGTCAAGGGCAGCGCGGAAGAGAGATCGGTCGGGGGATGATGCGTTTCGGAATCAAAGCGGCGAATATTTGCCTTGTGCTGACGCTTGCACCGTTGGGCGCAGCGTGGGCAGCGGACGCCGACCCGGATAACGGGAATTTCACGGCGTTGTTCGATGCGTTGATCCGCAATCCAGCCAGCGTCGATATCAATCTGCGTTATGCCGAAGCCGCGGCGCAGCGCGGCGATCTTGAAGCGGCGATCACCGCGTTGGAGCGGTTGCTGTTCTACGATCCGACCGATGCGCGGATTCGCCTGCAGCTCGGGCTGCTCTATGGGCAGTTGGGTTCCTACGACGTCGCCCAGACCTATCTGAAGCCGCTGGCGGATAACGACGCGACGCCCGAACCAGTGCGCAGCCAGGCTGCCGATGGTCTTGCCACGATCGCCGGCGCATCATCGCCGCATCAGCTTCACGGCCTCGCTTTCTTCGGCTTGCAATATCAAACCAACCCGGCCGCGGCGGCCGGATCGCCGGTGTTTGTCACGACAGGCACCAGTCCCGCAACCGTCAACACGAAGCTCGCGGGTCATTCGGACACCAACGTCATCGGACAAGGCGCGGCGACCTATAGTTACGATCTGGGCACGAACGATAACGACAAAATCGAAATCACCGGCCAAGGTTATGTCGCGCGTTATGTAAAGCAGCTCGCGCTGAATACGGTTCAGGGTCAACTGACGGCCGGGCCGCGTCTCGGCCTTGGCCGGATCGGATGGGCCGGCGCGACGGTGCGGCCTTACATGATCGCCGATTACGTCCAGCTTGCCGGGGCGCCCTATTATCGCGGCTATGGCGCGGGCGTCGAATTGGATCAAAAGCTTGTCACCGGCGACGAACTGACCGCCGGCATCGGCACCGAGCAAGCCAATTATCATGCGTCGCAAAGCTTTCCAGCAGTGCGCGCGCTGAACGGCCGGATCGATCGTTACAGCATCGGCTACAGCCATGTGATCAACGAGGCGTTGACCCTGGGCGTTTCTGGCAGCTATGCCCGGCAGAACACACGCGTCGGCTATTTCAACAACAACGATTATGCGGTGAACGTGACCGGCGGCTATGCCTATCGCCCTGGTTTCGGCTCCAGCGACAATCCGTGGCACACGGTACTGGCAGTGACCGGTCATTACATCGCCTTCGACGCCCAGGACCCCAGCATCAAACTGGGCAGCAAGCAAACCGATTGGCGCTGGCAATTCAGTCTGACGGAAATCGTGCCGATCACCGATACGATTGCGTTCTCGGCGCAGGTGAGCCGCGATATTCTTTCGTCAAACATCACCAATTACGCGTATCATAATTTGTCGTTCATCGTAGGGCCGCAAATTTCCTTTTAGGTGTACCGATGATCCTGTTCCGCGCCTCTCTCACCCTTGCTTTCGCACTGTCGATCATTGCCGCATCGGCGGTCACGGCCAGTGCCCTGACACAGGTCGGCGTGACCGGCGCGGTCAATCCGGAAAGTTTCGGGATTCAGCCTGAGAGTTCACAAAAACTGCTGAGCGTCGGCGACAACGTCGTCTTTCAGGAACGCATCCGCACCGAGGCCGGCGGCCGGGCCGAGATATTATTTCTCGATCGCTCGTCCCTGAATGTCGGTCCCGATGCCGATGTCGTCATCGACGATTTCGTCTATTCGCCGCAGAACGGCACGGGGACGCTCGCGATCAGCGCCACCAAAGGCGTGCTGCGCTATATCGGCGGGGCGATCAGCAAAAACGAAGACAGCGTCACGATTAACACGCCGACCGCCGTGATCGGCATTCGCGGTGGCATCGCCGTGGTTGAAGTTGGAACGGATGGGACAACGCGCGCGCTGTTCGTCTATGGCCGCGAAATGACCATCCAGGCGCATGGCGGCGAGATCGTCCGGATTACGCGGCCGGGATTTGCATCATCCATCGGCAAGAACGCCGCGCGTCCCTCCACACCGGCAAAAGCCAGCGGCACGCAACTCGCGTTGGCCGTCGGTCCGACGACCAGCAAGTCCAGCACCACAGCGACGGTCAACGCGGTTTCCGCCGCCGTCACCAAGATGCCGGCCGTCACGACGGTATCGACGCTGAAAGCCACCACCGTGAACAAGGCGGCGGCAACCGCGGTCGTGAAGGCAAGTGCGCCCGCCGCGGTGAAGCCGAAGAAGGCGCCGGCGCCGCCGAAGAAGAAATAAGGGGATTAGTCGCCGAGGGCGCTGAGCGCGCTCAGGTCACTGGCATAATCGTCCAGTGGACGGCCGACAGCGCCGCCCGCGACCCCGCCGAGGCCACAGCCGATCATGCTGGCGGTGGGAATGAGGGCAAATCCGACTCCGCCGCTGAACACCCCGGCGACCGTCGCCACGCCGGCGCCAACCGCCGCGCCGACGGCGCAGCCCATGGTGCCGCCGACCACGAGATGGCGATTCCGTTCCAGCACGATGCCGCCGAGGTAAATGGCATGCTCGGCGCCATCCTGAGCAGTGCCCAGAAAGCGCCCGGCGACGGTCGGACCCGAACCGGTCGTCGAGACGGCGAGATCGGCAACCCGGCCCAGCGAACCGATGGCCAGCACCGCGATCAGGGCCGAAGCAATCAGATTGGGTTTTTGTTTGTGCAACCGAACCGCCAGCATTTGCATCTCCATCAATCGCCTTTTGCGATCACCTGGAGCCTAGACCGGTGGGCCGTACACCGCTGTGACAGGGATCACAGTTTTTGCGTTAACAAAGCGTGACGTCGGAGCGCCGATCGAGAGCCCGGCGATATTGCACCGATGCGCCGGTCCTCCTAGGGTTGAAGACCGCGACGAACGAGACAATTCCCATGGCCGATAAAACCGTTGCCCCCCTTTCGGGACGGGCGATCGTCACCATCATCGGATCGGACAAAGTCGGCATCATCGCCGGCATATCGACGGCCATCGCCGAGGCCGAGGTCAATATCCTCGACATCAGCCAATCGGTCCTGCGCGAATTCTTCACCATGATCATGATGGTCGATTTGAACGGCGCGAAGGTCTCGTTCGAGGAACTGACCAACCAGCTCGTCGCAAAGGGTACCGCCCTCGGCGTACGCGTCGAGATTCAGCGCGAAGAAATCTTCACCGCGATGCACCGCATTTAGCGGCGCGCGTCAAATATCAGGTTGGGCGGATATCGATGAGACATTTGAGCTTCTCCGGCGAGGAGATCATCGACACCATCAGCATGGTGCGCGCGGCCAAGCTCGACATTCGCACCATCACCATCGGCGTCAGCCTGTTCGATTGCGTCGATGCCGATTGCGATACGCTCTGCAATAACATCTTCAACAAGATCACCCACAAAGTCCGCGACCTCAGCAAGGTCAGCGCCAGCCTGTCGCAGGAATTCGGCGTGCCGATCGTCAACAACCGCATCGCGGTGACGCCGGTCTCGCTGATCGCCGGCAAGAGCACGCCCGACGAGATGGTCAAGATCGCCCAGACGCTCGACCGGATTGCCGATGTGCTCAAGGTCGATTTCATCGGCGGCTTTTCGGCGCATGTCGAGAAAGGCTTCACCGAAGGCGACCGAAGCCTTCTCGCCGCCCTCCCCCAGGCCCTGGCCTCGACGAAGCGCGTTTGCGCCTCGGTCAATATCGGCTCCACCCGCGCCGGCATCAACATGGACGCGGTCGCGCAGATGGGCGAGATCATCGTCAAGACGGCAGCGCTGACCGCAAACGAAGGTTCGATCGGCTGCGCCAAGCTCGTCGTCTTCTGTAACGCGGTCGAGGACAACCCGTTCATGGCCGGCGCCTTCCACGGCGTCAGCGAAGGCGATTGCGTGGTGAGTGTCGGCGTCAGCGGTCCCGGCGTCGTGCTGCGCGCGATTCAAGAAGCACGGGGCGCGGATTTCGGCGAACTCGCCGCGATCATCCGTCAGACTGCGTTCCGCATCACCCGCGCCGGCGAACTGGTCGGCCGCACCGCCGCCGCGCGGCTGGGCATTCCGTTCGGCATCGTCGATCTATCATTGGCGCCGACGCCGGTCGAAGGCGACAGCGTCGCGCGCATTCTCGAAGAGATCGGCGTCGAGCATGTCGGCGGCCACGGCACGACCGCGGCGCTGGCGATGCTCAACGACGCGGTCAAGAAAGGCGGCTCGATGGCGTCGAGCAATGTCGGCGGCCTGTCGGGCGCGTTCATCCCCGTCTCGGAAGACGAAGGCATGATCGAAGCCGCCGCCAATGGCTACATCACCATCGACAAGCTGGAAGCGATGACCTCGGTCTGCTCGGTCGGGCTCGACATGGTCGTCGTCCCCGGCGACACCCCACCGCAAACCCTCTCCGCCATCATCGCCGACGAAGCCGCCATCGGCATGATCAATAAAAAGACCACCGCCGTGCGGATCATCCCCGCGGCGGGGAAGAAGGTCGGCGATTGGGTGGAGTATGGCGGGTTGCTCGGGAAAGCCCCGGTGATGCCGGTGAACCGGAGCTCAGCAGAGCGGTTGATCGGAAGAGGTGGACGGATTCCAGCGCCGCTAAGTGCGCTGACTAATTAGAGCATTAGTCGCTGATCGGAGGCAGCATGATTGAGACTTAGAAGCGTAATTGGAACAAATGGCTTTCGCTATTTCAGCTCGCACAATAAGCGCAGAAACATCAAGACCACAATCACACTAAGACGCGCGCGTAAATCGTGATTGCACTCCATGACAAACGCCCGAGTAAGACTCTAAATGGCAACATGTCTGATTTAGACCCGTCGCCTAAATAAAAAAGCCTCTCCAAGGCTAAACAGGGGTTTCTCTAAAATGCCGCTCCCTCTTGCCGAAATTCGCAATAGAGCAATCCGCTTTGCACATGATTGGCACGACGGGCGTGACGAGATTGCCGAAGCGCAAACGTTTCTCAATGATTTTTTCAGCGTCTTCGGTATTGCCCGCAGACGGTTTGCCGCATTTGAGTCCCGAGTCACGCACGCAGACGGCCGGCGCGGCCGAATCGATTTGCTTTGGAAAGGCGTATTGCTTGTCGAAATGAAATCCAGGGGCGCAGATCTAGAACGCGCCTATGAGCAAGCTCGGGATTACTTTCCTGCCCTCGCAGATCACGACTTACCGCGGTTCGTCTTAGTTTGTGATTTTGACCGATTTCGATTGTATGATCTAGACACAGGTCGATGTGATGATTTTGCACTTGCCCAGTTGCCCGCACGCATCGAACTGTTTGGATTTATTTCAGGGTGGCAGGTGCGCCACTACGAACCCGAAGCACCAGTTAATGCTGCCGCCGCGCAGCGAATGGGCGAGCTGCACGACGCACTAGACGATCAAGGCTATCACGGACACGAGCTAGAAGTTCTTCTCGTTAGGCTAGTCTTCTGCCTCTTCGCAGAAGACACAGGTATCTTTGACACAGCCGCTTTTCGTGAATTTCTTCAATCGCGAACTGCGCCCGACGGCACAAACCTGGGCCCACAACTCAATGAATTATTCGAAATACTAAACACCCCTGAGGATGTACGCCAACTTAACCTTACCGAAGACCTTCGCGCGTTCCCGTATGTAAATGGCGGATTATTCGAAGAGCGATTGAGAGCTGCAGCGTTTAGCGCAGCTATGAGGGAGGCCTTGCTAGGCGCAGCGTCGCTCGACTGGGGCGAGATAAGCCCAGCGATCTTCGGCGCCTTATTTCAGTCCATTATGGACACGGCCCTCCGACGTCGTTTAGGCGCTCACTATACGTCCGAAGTGAATATTCTTAACCCGGATATTCCAACATTCAGTGAGGCAGGCTTGCCGCTCGCTGCACTTGATCCGGGAACCTGGTGGGGAGTAATCGCCCCGGCCAAACTGCCCATACCCATACAGGCCCAACTCGCAAAGGCTATGGGGGAAGCACTCGCAGATCCAGAGCTTCAGAAGCGTGTGGCGTCCATGAGCATCGATATTATCCCAGGGACAGGACAGGAATTCGCAACGCTCATGAGCGAGGAGCGACGCAAATGGGCCGACGTGGTAGTGCGCGCTAAGATCGAGGTCGAATAGGCGGTCCTGCCATCTCATTGACCTCCTCGTTGCATATGACCGATGTGAATGATCGCAAGGTCAAGGGCAGTGCGCTTCACTTGCCCTTCGCCTACGACCCCTTGAGTTGACCTTTCCCGCAGTAGGCGGATATCGCGAAATGCGTCCTGTTCAATTCAGGGACGAAGACCGAACAAGCAGCAATAAGATGTGAAGTCCATGGCCCAATAACACTGCACCTTACCGGTCCTTTGGCGTCGGTGGCGACGGCGGTGATGATCAAACACCGCCGTCAGTTCTATTCTAGACCAGACTCGCCCCCTGATGATCTGAAGCAACGTCGACCGTTCGACCGCGATAGTTTCACCTTCAAATAGGAACAGGTCGTCACGTCTGCAGGTTGTGAACCTCGAAGCCGGTCTCCTGCGGCGGCGAGGTGAACCCGCC
>CAIJOA010000004.1 GCA_903822185.1 uncultured Rhodospirillales bacterium
ATGCCGGACCTAATCTGTCCTCATCCCGAGCGACGTCGAGGGACGCTGGATGCGAGCGCCACATGGTCTAAACCAATCCCGTCGCACCGCGCAGCGCCGGCAGCCAATCGCCGATCAGCGATTGCGGCCAGGGCAGCGAGAAGACGCGATCGAACAAGATGTAAATGATGATCGTCGCCGTCGCCGTCGCGGCGATCGAATGCGTCCAGGGTTCGCGGAATTCGAGCAGCATCAACAGCAGCGTCAGCAGCGCCAGCGCCGGCAACAACCCGATCACCGCGCCAACTGCGAGGAACCCCAGTATCCAAGCAAAGGCGCGCAGGCAGCGGCGTTTCAACAGCGGTGTCATCTCCTCGTGCGCTTCTTCGCTGGCGAGGCTGGGCGCTTCGGCGGGACCGGCGAGACGTTGCGCCGGATCGCCGAACAATTCGGTGGCGAGATTGAGCACCGCGAAGAACAGGGCGATGATCGCCGCTGCCGTCGGCACGAAGCTCGCCGCCGCCGGCCAGCCGCGCGAATACCACATCGCGACCAGCACCATCGCAATCATGGCGAGGCTGAAAGCGGCGTCACTGTGAAAGCGCAGCGCGCCGGTCTTGAATTGCCGGAAGCTCGAGATCGTCGCGCCGAGATGCGTTTTCAGCGGCGGCAACACGACCCACAACGCGCCGGCAAAAACGATCAGCACGATCGGGCGAACTGCCCAGGCTGCGCCGTAGATCTGACTGGAGATGAAGAAATACCGCTCGAAGATCGCGCCCAGCACGACGCCGAGGATCAGCGGCGGGCGGGGCCAGCCGAGATGCTTCATCACCCAGCCGATCGCACCGAAGATGACCAGCGTGTAGAGATCGCCCCAACTTTGCGAGCCCTCGAACGCGCCAAGGAAGATCACCATCAGCACCAGCGGCACCAGCAAGCCTGCACGCACTGTCGCCAGTCGCGCGAACAGCCCGCTGGCGAAGATGCAGATCACCGCGCCGATCACATGCGACAGCGTCAGCGTCCAGATGATCGCGTAGGTGACATCGAGATGCTTGGTCAGCATCTCGGGGCCAGGGACGAGGCCGTGGATCAGGAAGGCACTCAACAGCAGCGCCATCGATGCGCCCGCCGGCACGCCGAAAGCGATCGTCGGCACCAGATGCCCGCCTTCCTTGGCGTTATCGGATGCGATGGCAGCGATGATGCCGCGCACGTCGCCCTTGCCGAAGGTCTCGGTGTTCTTCTCGGTGCGGACGGCATGGCCATAGGCGATCCAGTCGATCACCGCCGCGCCGAGACCCGGCACCGCGCCGAGAAACGCGCCCAGCGCCGAGCAGCGCAGCACCAGCCACCAATTCTTCAGCGCATCGTGCCAGCCCTGCAATTGACCCGACATGCCGCCGATGCTGCGGCCTTCCTTGACGTTGGCAATGGTGGTGCGGGCCGCAGCCATGTCGATCAGTTCGGGAATGGCGAAGATACCGAGCGTGAACGGCACCAGCGGCAGATGATCCCAGAGATACAGCGAACCGAAGGTCCAGCGCAGCGTGCCGGTCTGCGTGTCGCCACCAATCATCGCCAGCATCAACCCCATCCCGGCGGCGGTCAGGCCCTTGAGCGGCGCCTTGCCGCTGAGAACGCTGACCATCGACAGGCCGAAGATGCAGAAAGACAGTAGTTCGGGCGAGCCAAGATAGAGCACGATCGGCCGCAGCACCGGGATCGCCAGCGCCAACAGCACCGCGCCGAACAAGCCGCCGATCAGCGACGCGCCATAACCGGCGCCGAAGGCACGGGCGGCCTCGCCGCGCTTGGCCATTGGATGACCGTCCAGCACCGTGGCCGCCGCGCCGACGGTGCCGGGCACGCCGAAGAGGACCGCGGGGATGAGATCGGAAATCGTCGTCACCGACGCCATGCCCAACAGCAGCGCGAAGGCTGAATAGGCGTCGAGGTGATAGGTGAAGGGAATGAGGATCGCGAGCCCGACGACCCCGCCAAGCCCGGGAATGACGCCGAGGGCAAGCCCCAACACGACGCCGCCTGTCATGATGAGAAGGCGCGTCGGCTCCAGAATGAGCATCAACGCCTGCAGCCCCGCTTCCAACATCGCCCGCTGTTCCTCCCCGGTCTTCGGCTAATAAGCCCGCGATTGCCGCCGCGGTCAACGCGTGGGCGAAACGTTCAAGTTCTTTTCATCGCGTGGTTAAGCTTGGTTGCTGACCGATACATATTGGGTGTGATGCTACCCCCTCACCCCAACCCTCTCCCCCAAGGGGGAGAGGGAGGGACCCGCGTTAGCGGGAGGGTGAGGGGGCGTTCACGCACCGTCATTGGCTTTGGAATTGGCTTCGTTTTTCGCGTCGCCCGCTGATTCTTCACGCACAATTGGCTTTGTTTTGAATTTTTCGTTTTGCCGCCGCTCTGCCTGCAGCGTTTCGAGTTCCTGCATCGTCGCCGTCAGGGCGTTATCGAGGTGGACTTCGTGGCGGGCCATCGCGGCAAGGTCGCGCGGCGCTTTTTTAAATTCGTCGGTCAGCGGCGATTTCCGGAAGAAAGCCTCGCCGCGTTCCAACATGGCGAGCAAACCGTCCGCGCAACGGCTCGCCCGCTCGGCCTGCCAGTAGAACCACGCGAGTTGATGGACCAGGTTGGTCTCGACCTCCCCGACCGGTTCGAATGAGAGCCGCAATTTCTCCCGGACGACGTCGATATCCTCCAGCGTCTCACGCGGCGGCGTGGCTTTGATCGCGGTCAGGCCGTGGGTGACGGCATTGCGCGCGACCGCGGCCTTGCCCCGGGCGGTGACGGGGCCGGTGCTTTTCCCGGCGTTGCGGCGGTTGGCGTCGATCTGTTTTTGGCTGGCCATTTACGCTCCAAGAAACGTAAAAAACGTACATTAAACGTACGCTCAAGTCAAGGCTGATGGGCCATCGCGGCGACTCGTCCCCAGCCTTGATTTCGCGGAAAGCGCGGGTTAATCGCGAACCAGATCGAGTGAAAAAGGGACGGCCCGACATGAGCGGATTTTCGGATAAGAAAGACATTGCCTCGCTGACCGCGAAGATGCTGATCGAGGTCGAGGCGGTCCAGTTCATGAAGGACAAGCCGTATATCTTCACCGCGGGCTGGGCGAGCCCGGTCTATACCGATTGCCGCAAGCTGATTTCCTTCCCGCATGTGCGCAAGGCGCTGATGCAGTTCGGCGTCACCACGCTGCAGCGTGACGCGGGCTTCGAATGTTTCGATGTCGTTTCGGGCGGCGAGACCGCGGGCATTCCTTTCGCGGCCTGGATGGCCGACGAACTGCATCTGCCGATGCAATATGTCCGCAAGAAGCCCAAGGGCTTTGGCCGCAACGCTCAGATCGAAGGTTCCGTCGTCGAAGGCCAGCGTGCGTTGCTGGTCGAAGACATGACCACCGACGGCGGCAGCAAGGTCAATTTCGTCAACGCCATGCGTGCCGCCGGCCAAACGGTCGAACATTGCTTCGTCGTTTTCTTCTACGACATCTTCCCCGGCAGTCGTGAATCGCTGAAGGCGCTGGGCGTCGATCTGCATTATCTCGCGACCTGGTGGGACGTGCTGGCTGCCGCCAAGGAAAGCGGCAAATACGACAAGGGCCTCCTGGGCGAAATCGAAGCTTTCATGAAAGACCCGCCGGGCTGGTCGAAGGCCCATGGCGGCGTTTCCGAAGCGAAGAAATAACCAAAACGTCGTCATTGCGAGGAGCGTAGCGACGAAGCAATCCAGTCTGTGGACGCACTGGATTGCCGCGCTTCGCTCGCAATGACGGGTTTAAGCTGTGGGCGGCGGTGGGTCAGCCGCCTGTTGCGGTGACCGGTTCGACCTTTAGAATGGTCGCTTAATTTCCAGCCCTTCCAAGGAACCTCGTATGGCTCGTCTCGCTGCCGCTTTCGCTTCCTCGCACAGCGTCATGCTGACCTGCGAGTTGGAAGACTGGATTTCCAAGTTCGCCGACCGCGACGACCGGCTGCCGTTCTACGACAAGCTCGGCAATCGTATCCCCTACGCGCAGGTGCTTGCTGAAGCGCCGAAGAACGCCGCCGAGCTGATCACGCCCGAGGCGATCACCAAGCGTTATCACGACACGCACGCCGCGATGGATCGCATGCGCGACGAGATCAAATCGGCGAAGCTCGACGCGCTGATCGTCTGCGGTGATGACCAGTATGAGTTGTTCCAAGACGACCATATGCCGTCGATCGCGATCTATTACGGCAACGAGTTCGTCAACGCGCAGCGCCCGACCGAGCCCGAGAAAGATTGGTACAAGCGCGCGCAGCTGCGCCGCGCCGAGGAGAAATCGGCGATCTCCTATCCCTGCCATGGGCCGCTGGCGCTGCATATGATCAAATCGCTGGTCGGCAACAGCTTTGATATCTCGGCGCTCAAATCGATTCCGGCGACCGAGCATGAAGGTCACGCCTATTCTTTCATCCACTACCGTTATCTGCATGAATCGGTGGTCCCGATCATTCCGGTGTTTCTCAACACCTACAACGACCCGAACCAGCCGACGCCGCGCCGCTGTGTCGAACTGGGCAAGGCGATGGCCGAAGCGATCAAGTCGTTCCCCGGCGACATGCGCGTCGGCATCATGGCGTCGGGCGGGATGAGCCATTTCCGCGTCGAGGAAGAGCTTGATCAATCGATCTTCGATGCGATCCGGCGCAAGGATCTCGACTTTCTCGGCAACCTGAAGCCCTATCGTCTGCTCGCCGGCAGCTCGGAAATCCGTAACTGGATCGTCGCGGCGGCAGCGGCCGAACATCTCGACGTGACCTGGTCGGATTATATCCCCGGTTATCGCACACTGGCCTTGTCGGGTACGGGTCTCGGCTTCGCCCGCTGGTCGTAAGAAACTTCAATTCATCAACGGAGGAATCAATGTCGGACGAACGTCGTCAAAAGAGCATCGAAGTCGAAGGCATGGGCCATGGCGCCCCCATTCCGATGGGCTGCCGCATCGGCCCCGTCCTGATGACCTCCGGCATCGGCGGCAAAGACACCAAGACCGGCAAGACCCCGGAAGATGCCGACGGCCAGGCGAAGAACGCGTTCGAGAATTTGAAGACGTTGCTGGCGAATGCCGGTATGGGGCTCGGCGATATCGTCAAGCTGACGGTCTATCTCACCGATGACAAATATCGCACCGAGATCAATAAATACTGGGAAGAATGCTGGCCCGATCCGCATAAGCGTCCCGCGCGCCATGCGCTGATCATGCCGCTGCGCGGTGTGTTGTTGCAGCTCGAAGCGTTCGCGATCGCCAAAGACGCCTGACGTTAAATCCCTCTCCGCGCTTGCGGGGAGAGGGAGGGGCCCGCGCATCGCGCGGGAGGGTGAGGTGTCTCTCAAAGGCACCATCTCACCCGCTCAACGACCCACCTCACCCAACCCTCTCCCCCCGCACGCGGGCGGAGAGGGCTCGATGGTGGCGCTTCCTACATATTCGTATTCATGTCCTTCAGCGCCGGCATCACCTGGCGCTGGAACAGCTCGACACCCTTGATCACTTCGGTGTCGGTCACATCGCCAAAGGCGAACTGTCCGACCAGGTAATTGACGCCGGCGATCTCGGCCTGGGCCTGCAGCTTGCGGGTGACGGTCTGCGGTGAGCCGTGGATGCCGCGCACGCCGCCGTTCTCGCCGCCGAACGCGGTTTCGAACTTGCCGGTCTTCTCGCCGCGCTCATGCACCAGTCCCGCCTTGCGGAACAAGTGATCGTAGCAGTCGTGCCATTTCGGATAGGCACGCTGCGCGATGGCTTCCGCTTCCGCGTCGGTGTCGCCGACGACGATGAAGCGCAGCAGGCCGATCTTCGGCAACGGCTTGCCACCTTGTGATTCTTTCCAGGCCGCGCGGAAACTGTCGGTATAAGGACGCGACGCCTCGGCCGTATCCTGTGTCACATAGTTCGCGCCCATGCGCGCGGTGCGCGCGGCGCCGTCGGTTGAATGACCGCCGATCCACACTGGCGGATAAGGCTGCTGCAGCGGCTTCAATTCCATCGGCACGTTCTTGTAGTGCAGCATCTCGCCGTCATGATTGAGGATCGCGGTCTCGGGCGACAGGCCCTTGAGAATGACCTCCAGCGTCTCGGCATAGACCTTGGGCGAGATGCTGTGATCGTGATTGAACATTGCCGCTTCGAGCGGCGAAGTGCCACGGCCGACACCCAACTGAAAACGTCCGTTGCTCATCTGATCCAGCATCGCGATCTCGTCGATGAGACGCAGTGGATTATACAGCGGCAGGATATAGACCAGAGGGCCGATCTTGATGCGCTTGGTGCGCTGGATTGCGGCGGCGAGCATCAGGCTGGGCGACGGAGCCATGCCCAGCGGCGTGCCGTGATGTTCGGCGACGTGATAGCAATAGAAACCGGCGCGGTCGTAAGCCTCGACCATTTTGAGGCGTGACTCGTAGAAGTCGCGCAGATCCTGTCCGCTATGGTCGATATGATCGAAGACGCCGAATTCCATGCTGAGCTCCCAAACATTCTCTTACGTGCCTGTCGCTTGACAGGACCTCGCCTGTCGAACAGCATTCGATCAGGGAGGAAACAATAATATGCGCTTAAAGCAGATTCTTGCCGTCTCGGCCATGGTGCTTGGTTTCGCCGCAAATGCCGAAGCTCAGTCGCCCACAAAGATCACCATCGGTGTTGTCCCCAGCGTGCCCGCGGGCGCGACCTATATCGCCGTGGAAAAAGGCTATTTCCGCGACGCCGGCATTGATGTCGATTTGCAGAACATCGAATCATCGGCCACCGCGATGGCGCTGCTTGCCGGCAATCGCATGCAGGTCGTCGAAGGTGGTGTCGCGCCGAATTACTGGAACGCCCTCGGGTCGGGGCTTCCGGTGATCATGGCGTTGGAGCGTGCGTCATCGCCGCTTTATCACGACGTGCTGATTCGTCCCGATCTCGTCGGCAAGCTGAAGACCCCGCTCGATCTCAAAGGCCGCTCGGTTGCCGAGGTCGCGCCGGGATCGTCAGCCCATTACGAGGTGGGCAAGGTGCTTGAATCCGTGGGCCTGTCGCTCAAGGACATCGACATCAAATACATCCCCTTCCCGCAGATGGGCATCGCGCTGGCGAACGGCGCGGTCGATGTCGCGTTCGAGGTCCCGCCGTTCGGCGAACTGGTTTCGTCGCTGGGTCAGGGCGTCAAATGGATCGACCCCGAAAATTACATCAAAGTCCTGCCGTCGAGCTTCGTCGCCTATTTCGCCAATACCGATTGGATCAAAGAGAATCCGGAACTGGCGAAGAAGTTCTTCCTCGCATTGGTGAGGGGCGGGCGTGATTTCTGTCAGGCCTATCATCACGGCCCGAACCGGGCCGAGGTCGTCGATATCATGTTCAAATACAAGATATCGACCAGCCGCGAGCAGATCGATCATATGTCGTGGCAGGCGCGCAATCCGAACGGGCGCTTCAACGCGGCCAGCATCATCGATTTGCAGGATTGGTTCTTCAAGGAAGACATCGTCAAAGCGAAGTTCCCGGTCGAGCGGCTGATCGATTCCGATTACGCCGACTACGCCGAGAAGTCCCTGCCGAAGTTCGAGGTCATCAATAAGGACAGCAAACTGAAAGGCTGCGGTCTTTAAAAAAAAAGCCCCTCACCCGGTGAAGGTGAGGGGCTTTTTACGTGGCGAAACTTAGCCCCAGGGGCCGAGATAAGGTTCGCCGTTGAAGCTGTCGCTCAAAGCCTGAACCGTTTCCGGCCAGGCATTGTTGTCGATCTTGCGGCGCAGATTTTCCGGCTTCGGCTTACCGTCCCAACCGATCTGCTCCATGTAGTAGTATATCTGGATCAGGTTGCCGTCGGGATCGGCGGCGAAGGCGGTGTAATCCATGCCGGGGAACAGCTCGGGCGGATAATGAAGAATCCGCACGCCGTGCTTCTTCAGGAACGCAACCGAATCTTTCAACTGCTGGTAGTCATAGACCTTGATGCCGAACGAGAAGCAGGTCGTCTTGTGCGGCAGCTCGAGGTCGTTGCGGATCGACAGCGGATAGATCGAAACGCAATGATGATCGGTGTTGCAGCGCAGGAACAGGCAACGATGGCCTTTCCAGGTGACTTCCTCGGTCACGTCGAAGCCGAGCGTATCGCGATAGAACGCGGCGACCTTATCGACATTCTCGGCCATCAGGCGGATCGGGCCGATATTGGTGATCTTGAACGGACGGCCCAATGACGTGCCGCTGACCTGATAATCGAGCGGCATCTTTTCTTCATGCCGCACACCCGACAGAACATCGACGCCGGCCGCGACCGCATCATCGACTTCCTTGAATTCGGGAATCTGCGGCAGGGTGGCGGCTTCGGTGAAGCGGCGATTGTGCATCGGCTTCGGCTTCGACCGGCCGATCCAGCCGATCTGCTCCATGCCGTAATAAAGCTCGTTCCGGCTGCCTTCCGGATCGCGCATATAGGTGTGCCAGTTCGAGCCGGGCATGTCGCGGCCCGAGCGGTCGATGACGATCTCGCGCTGCTGCATCCAGCTGCCGGCATCGACGACCTGCTTGAGGCTGCCGACCTGCCAGGTCATCTGGTTGATCGCATGTTCCGGCGGAAGGTTTGCCATCACTTCGAAGGCGCGGCGCGGGAACAGCACGAAGGCGTGATGGTCACCGTTGAAGCGGGTGAAATAACCGACGCTATCGACCTTGCCCTTATGTTCGGGCGGCAGGCGATGGCCGAAATCCAACGGGTCCGAAATCTGAAAGCCCAAGAGGTCGGTATAGAACCGCAGGGATTCTCTCATATGGTTCGAATAGTAGCCGAAATGCCCGAGACGCGAGATGCGGAAGGGCCGGTCGAGCATCACGCCGCCGACGTCGAACTTCCGGGTTGAAGAAGCTTCCATCGCTCCACCCTTCGCTGATGATGGTTGCGCCGGTATCCGGCGGTCGAGCCTATTTTAACAGGCTTTGCGGTCCGAGGCGAGGCGTGCGGCACGGCGCCGGGCGAAAGCCGGCCGGAGTCCCAGAAGCATCGCCGCGATGAAGATCACGACCTGGCTTGCCATCGACGCGCCGAGGGCATGGCCGTAATCGGCGGCGCTGGTGCCGTCGCCCAAAACCGCGAAGAACAGGCTGCCGATTAGGGCGACGCTGAGGGCGCCGCCCAGTTGGAGGGTCGACGTCATGATGCCTGCCGCGAGGCCGGTATGGGCGTGTGGCACATCACCCAGGATCGCGTTGATCATTTCGGGCATGGCGACGCCCTGGCCGAACCCGGCGGTGAAGAGGCCGAGAAAAAGCGGGATGCCGCCGGTTTGTGTCGCGGTGCAAAGCCCGACCGTGCCATAGCCGATGATTTCGAGCGTCATCCCAAGGCCGAAGAGATACGGCCGCAGACGCGCGGAGGCGCGGCTCGCCAGCATCGGCCCGATGAAATTGGCGATGCCATAGGGCAGGATGGCAAGGCCGGCACTGAGCGCGGCCTCACCCAGCCCCGCTTGCAGATAGAGCGAGAAGAACAGATAAAAGGGCGTCGTGAAGAAGAACAGCAGTGCGACGAGAAGCCCGCGGCGAAAGCTTTCGATCTCGAGCAAGCTTGCATCGAGTAGCGGCATGCCGCCGCGCCGCGTCAGGCGAAGCTCGTACCAGAAGAAGGCGGTCAGCAGGATCGGCGATGCGCCCAGCAAGGCGAAGACCCAGCCGGCCCAATGATGCTCGCGGCCGATCGACAGGCTGACGACGAAGCTACCCAGCGCCGCCGATAGCAAAAGGACGCCGCCGATATCGAGCCGGGGCTTCTCCCGTCCGCCGCTTTCCGGCACCAGAAACGCGGCCGCCGCCATCGCGGCGAGACCGATCGGGACATTGATCAGGAAGGCGGTGCGCCAGCCCAGGCCCCAGGCATCGGTCGCCATCAGCACCCCGCCGAGGAACATCCCGCCGGCGACGGCCATACCGATGCCCGTCGCATAAATGTTCATCGCCCAGGCGATCTCTTCCGCGGCGAAGAGGGTACGTACGCCGGCGAGCACCGCCGGCGCCATCAATGCTGCCGCAATGCCCTGAAACACGCGCGCGACCACCAGCCATTCCGCATTCGGCGAGAGGCCGCAGATCAAGGACATCAGCGTGAAGCTGATCATGCCGATCTGAAACATCCGCTTGCGGCCGAACAAATCGCCGAGCCGCCCGCCGGTGATTAGCGTCACGCCGAAGGCCGAGGTATAGCCCGAGACGATCAGGCCGGTTTCCGACGACGAGGCATCGAGCCCCGCGCGAATGGCCGGCAGAGCGATCGTCACGATGAACATATTGAGCGCCGGCAGCAACGCGCCCAGCAGCAGGACATAGAAGGCGATACGTCGCCGCGCGGGCGAAAGAGTCGTGATCAGCGCGCTGTCGGTCATTGTCATTATCGTTGGAACAGAAAGACCCGAAGAAGGGGAAGGCTTGCGCGAGGCGTTGCGGGCCGGATCATAGCGGCAAGAGAGCGCGAATGCGGCGCATAAATGTCAGGAGAGGAATGAATGCGGAACGGTGTGACGCGCGGATATCGAAGCGGCTCGATAAGCAATTATCGGATCGACGTGAGATCGGGCCAGCTTAAATCGGTTTGCACCCTGACGCAGCGACCGTTGCCGCCGCCGCCGCGTTTTTGTCGCGCATTGCCGCGGCATCGGCGAGAAAATTGCGATCGGTGATGAGCGCATGTCCGCCGTCGATGATCAGCACGGCGACGCCCGCAATCGCCGCCATCAGCTTGCGTTGCTGCGGCTGCACGCGAATCCATTGCGCGATCGCCGCGACGAGCAGGCAGTTGATCGCGACGGACGGCATCAAATAGTGCGCGGCATAGCGTTTATCGACGACCGCGATCTGGCCGGCGAGAATGATGGTCGACGCCAAAAAGAAGCGGTGCCCCGATGGCGATGGGCAACGAAAAAACCCGCTTCGCCGAGTGGCTGAACGACTTCCTGTTCGCGCGACCGCGTTGCCGCAAGCTCGGCAAGGACGCGCAAGTCGTGCGCTGACCGCGCTCACGGATCACCCTCGGGCCGGTACGCGAGGGCCGCGGAAAATGCGGCTCGACCCGAGGCGATATTTGGGATAGGGCTTTCGTGTTCGCAGGGCGTCAGAAAAAATGAGATCGAAAACCACGAATGCCATCGGGCTGATCGTTTTTCTCGGACTGTGCTATTTCCGTCTGAAGATCGGTAGCGCGGTGACGGCGACCAGTGTCGGTACCTGGTATCAGGTCTTGAACAAGGCCTCCTTCAATCCGCCGGACGGTGTTTTTACGCCAGTCTGGATCGTGCTCTATTTTATGATGGCGATCGCGGGATGGCGTGTATGGCGGCACGGCAATTCCCGAAAAATCAGCCAAGCCTTGGCGCTGTTCGCGCTGCAACTCGGCTTGAATTTCTTCTGGTCGGTCCTGTTCTTTGGCTATCAGCGTGTCGCTCTCGCGCTGGCGGAAATGCTGGTGCTGTTTTTGACGGTGGTCGCGACGACCGTGTTGTTCTGGCGTATCGATCGTCTCGCCGCCTGGCTGCTCGTGCCTTATCTTCTGTGGCTGGTCTTCGCGACAGTGCTGACCTATTTTGTCTGGGTGCTGAATTGACCGGGATCAGCGCATCGTCTTCAGCTTGAAATAGGCAAACGACACCATGCGCAGCAGCAGCCAGCCATGACTGAAGCGCGAGATTTGGGTTTCGCCGTAAAGTCGTGCGGCATAAGGGATGGGTATCTCCACGATCTTCAAATTGAGCTTCGAGGCGCCGAAGATCAGGTCGAAATCGCCGAACGGATCGAAATCGCCGAAATAGGCGCGGTTGGCCTGGATTGAATCCCAGTGATGCCGCCGCAGGACCTTCGTTCCGCAAAGCGTATCGGTGAAGCGTTGGTTGAGCAGCCAGGAAAAGACGATCGAGAATCCATGATTGGCGATCAGGTTGAGGAGCCGCATCGCGTCTTCCTCGCGCGGATAGACGAGACGCGAACCGTTGACGAATTCACCCTTGTCGGTGGCGACGGCTTGATAGAATTTCGGCAAGTCTTCGGGTGCAACGGTCATGTCGGCGTCGAGAATCATCAGAAGCTCGCCGCGCGCGGCCGTAAAGGCCTCATAGACGGCGTTGCCCTTGCCGCGCCCGGTTTGCCGCATCAGCTTGATGTCGCGATCGGGATAAAGCTTCGCGACACGCTCCATCTCTTCATAAGTCCCGTCGCTGCTATGGCCTTCGATGAAGACGATCTCGATATCGTCGCAGAATTTCGGCAGGCGCTGAACGATCGGTTCTACATTGCCGCGTTCGTTGCGGCACGGAATGATGACGCTGACCGATGCCGGTGGCTTCTCGCGCAGCCATAAGGGCCGCGCGACCAGGTAATTGCGAAGGCAAAATCGCCGGATAAGCGGCAATGTGGCGACAAAACGGTTGATCAGCGACCCGAGGCCCAAAAGCCGCATGGGAATGAGCTGGCGCCAATCTTCGCGCACGACCTCGAAATCCACGAGCATAAGCAGGTTCGCGATATCGGCGGGCTTCAGCCAATTCGTCAGGGGCGAAGGCATGCGCAACCCGAGGAATTCGGTAAGCTTGAGCACCGGTTCCCACAGATAATTATAATAGCTGATAACGATCCGCGTTTCGGCGGTGCAGAGCTTACGCAAGCCGGCCAGCGTGTTCTGGCAGTCTTCCAGCAGGCCGATCGTGTCGGATAGGACGATGACGTCGTAAGGACCGCCCAGCGCATCGACCGTCTCGGGTGTTTCGATATCGCCGATGATGAAATCCAGCGTCGGATTGTGGGCGCGGGCGATGCCGATCATCTCGGGCGAGATATCGACGCCGACGCCTTTGGCCGGCTTCAGCGCCGCCAGCAACTGCCCGGTGCCGCAACCGACCTCCAGGACCTTCAGCCCCTCCGGGATAAGGAACCGTAGATAACGATGATCCTGTTCGTGAAAGGCGCGGCCACGCTCGATGAAGTCGTTGCGCCGCAGCGCCCAGCGCGCAGCGAACTCCTTCAACGCAGCTTTGCGCGACGGGCGCGCCGTCGCCGGCGTGAGACTCGGGTCTTCGGACATCGACAAATGCTGCGTGAAAGATAGTCTAAAGCGTCAGGAGGATTTTACCGATATGCGGGCCCGCCATATAGACGTGCGCCGCGGCGGCTTCGGTGAGGGGGAATGTCTTGTCGATCACCGGCTTGAAACGCCCGTCCTCGATCAGCGGCCACACCGCCTTATGGACGGCGGCGACCAGACGGCCTTTTTCAGCGATCGGACGCGGGCGCAGGCGCGAGCCGGTCAGGCGTGCGTCTTTTTCGGTGAAGGCCTGATAGTCGATTTCGACCTTGCTGCCTTTCTTGGCGGCAATCAGGACCAGCTTGCCGCCATGAGCCAGCAGCTTGGCGTTGCGCATGACGTAATCGCCGCCGACCATGTCGAGGATGACGTCCATGCTCGCTTTGCCGGCTTCGCGCTCGATCGCCGCGCCGAAATCCTCCTGGCTGTAATCGACCGCGAAGGTCGCGCCCAGTTCGGTGCAGCGGCGGCATTTCTCGGCCGAGCCCGCCGTTGCATAGGCGCGGGAACCGAAGGCGCGCGCCATTTGGATGGCGGTGGTGCCGATGCCGCTCGACCCACCATGCAGCAGCACATTCTCGCCGGGTTTTAGGGCACCTAACTCGAAGACATTGAGCCACACCGTGATGACGCATTCGGGCAGTGCGGCAGCTTCGACGAGGGAGAGTTCTTTCGGCGCCGGCAGGCATTGTACCGCCGGCACATTCACATACTGCGCATAACCGCCGCCGACCAGCAGCGCGCAGACTTTGTCGCCGACCTTCCAGGAGCGCACGCCGTCGCCGAGGGCGACGATTTCGCCCGAAGCTTCGAGCCCGAGGATGTCGGTCGCGCCCGGCGGCACCGGATAGCGGCCGAGGGCCTGGCTGAGATCGGCGCCGTTGACGCCGGCGGCCGCGACTTTGATCAGGACTTCGCCATGCGCCGGCTTCGGCACCGGACGTTCGATGACGTCGGGGCCGCTGCCGTCGGATTTGGCGACGACGGCTTTCATCGTCGCGGGAAGGGAAGAAGCGGAAAGGGCCGCGTCGGTTGTCATGGCGCGGCCCTTTGGGGTTAGCGGCTGAGGATGACGTTGATGATCGAGGTCTTGCCGTTCTTGATCGATTCCAGACCGGCCTTCAAGGCCCCGACCAGCTCTTCCGGCTTCTCGACACGCAGGCCGTGGAAACCGAACGGCTTGCCCAGGTCCGAATATTCCGGGCCGTCGATATGGACGCCATGCCAGACATCGTGCTGCACCGCTGCGCCTTTCGGATAATAGTCGGTGTGGTTCTTCTGCATCGCCGAATATTTTTGATTGTTGCAGATGATGATCAGCAGCGGGAGGTTGTGCTGGCGCGATGCGCCCATCGCTTGGGTGATCGGGTTATAGAGGAACGCGCCATCGCCGATAAACAGCACGACCGGGCGCGGGCCTGCGGCCAGCTTCACGCCCAGCGACAGGCCGGTTCCCTGACCGAGGCCGCCGCCGCAGGTGAAGAAGCTTTGCGGATCGTTCCAGGGCAGGTGCTGCTTCAGAAGGCCGTTATGGACGATGGTCTCTTCGAGGAAGATCACGTCCTTGGGCATCACTTCGCGCACGGCGCCGCAAAGCCATAAGGGATCGATCGGACCCTTATCCTTCGCCTTCTGCTCGGCCGCCAGCATGCTGCTGATCAGCGCGTCGTGTTCCGCCGTGATCGCCTTGCGCCGATCGTCATAGGTTGCTGCCGTCGCACCGCCGGCCTTTGCCGCTGCGGTCAGAAGCTTGAGCGCGGCCGCGACGTCGCCTTCGAGATAAAGATCCGCCTGCAGGTTCTGATAGGGATATTGAACCTTCAGCGGATTTTCCGAAATCGCGACCACGGTGGCGCTTTGCGGCCGGTTGCTCGGCGGATACCAGGGCGCACGCGCCTTCACCAGCAAGGTGAAATCCGATTCCTTGACCGCGCGGTCGATATTCCGGCCGAGCCACATCGGATTGTTGCGCGGGAAATTCGAATAACCCATGGCGCGGCCTTCGACGACCGGAATGGCCATCAAGTCGCAAAGCTCGACCAGCGCATGGAAGGCCTCGGGCTCGCGTCCGACCGATTCCGTGACGACGATCGGCTTCCTCGCCTTCAGCATCAGGGCGGCGACTTTTTCGATGTCGGCATTCATCGCCTGCGTCTTCGGCACCGGCGGCACGGTGCGGAAATTCGGCGGCGGCGTCCATTCGGACAGCATGTGCTCCAGCGGCACGTTCATGTAGGTCGGGGCCTGCGGGATATGTTGCGCCATCTCGCCGGCGCGCACGGTTTGCTCATAGAGGGTGTGGACGCTGCCGGCCTGGGTCGCCCATTTGGTCACGGGCTCGACGATCCGGTGCGGGCCGCCGACGATGCCGAGGCTGCCGTACCATTGCTCGCCCGGCTCGACCGTCGGGTCTTCGCCATAGGTCACGGACTCGCCCGACATGACGACCATCGGGACTTCGTAATTGCGGGCGGTGTGGATGCCCATCTCGCCCTGCATCAGCCCGACGCCGGCATGCAACAGCACGGCCTGCATCTTGCCGGTGTATTGGGTGAAGCCCATGGCCATGTTCACGGCCAGGGTCTCGTGCCAGCATTCGATGAAATCGGGGCCGGGGCGATTGCCGGTCTTCTGCCGGGCGAGGGCTTCCCATACCGGCGACCATTCCGATCCTGGCGACGAGATGATGTGTTCGACGCCGAGGCTGCGGAACGCCTCCAAAATCGCTTCGCCGCCATCGTAATTGGTTGCCATTCAGCCCCTCCCGTTTTTGCGTTTTGACGCGTCGCCACGCCTGCGGGCGCTATTATTCGGATTTCCAGCCCACCGACAATAGCTAACTCGGTCAAAAGCCCGCGCCGATCGGGTCCCGATGCGGCGGGGAATTTGCGTGGCAGGCCAAAGGGCCATCCGCTAAGGTCCGGCCCAGAAATTCGGGCCGCCGCGACGGGCGCCGGCCAATAAAGGGAGAAGACATTGAGCAACGAAATTCTGACCCAGCAGGACGGCGCCGTTCTGCGCATCACCATCAATCGGCCTGAACAGGGCAACGGCATGACCGATCCGATGGTGGTTGAACTGACCCAAATCATCCGCGAGGCACCGAAGACCTCGCAGGCGATCGTCATTCGCGGCGCCGGCAACGAGTTCTGCATCGGCCGTGCCGGCATGGGCGGCGGTCCGCCGAAGGAAGTGCCACCGGCCTATACGCGCCGCAACGAAAGCGACATCGTGTTCGATGCCTACGGCATCATGCGCTCGGTTTCGATTCCGGTGATCGCCGTCGTTCAGGGCAAGGCGCTCGGCTTCGGCTGCGCCATCGCTGCGGCGTGCGACGTGACGCTGGCCAGCGACGCTGCGACCTTCCAGGTCCCGGAAATGGGCCACAACATCATGCCCGGCATGGTGATGTCGTCCTTCATCGATCGCGTGCCGCGCAAGGCGCTGCAATATCTCGTCTGGTCGCAGAACCTCGTCTCGGCCGAACGCGCGCTCAGCTATGGCATCGTCAGCGATGTCTTCCCGGCCGCGAAGCTCGATGGGGCAGTGGATGCGTTCGTTGCCGGCATTTTGCAGGCGCCGGGCGTTGCGGTGCAAGGCGTGAAGGAATTCTCGCGCGTCGCTTACGACATGCCGATCGCCGGCGCGGTCGATTACGCGCGGAACCTCCACGCGCTGATCAACACGGCCAGCGAAATGAAGCGCAAGCCGCATCATTAATGTCTATCGGCGCGGCGGCGGATCATCCGATCCGCTGCCGTCGTCATGTTCGATTCAACGCACCAACGTGCGCTCGGCGGCTGCCTCGATCGCGTCGGCATCGACGCCGTAAGCCGCATAGAGTTCCGGCAAATCGCCGGACTGACCGAATTTCCCAATCCCCAGCGGCGCAATGCGATGGCCGCGCACCGCACCGAGCCAAGACAGCATGGCTGGATGACCATCCATCACCGTGACCAGCGCCGCATCGCGCGCCAGCGGTTTCAACAACCCATCGATCGTCGAATGGCCCGCATCGTCGAGCCAGCCGCGATGCAGAAGATCGGCCGAGGTGATCGCCAACAAGCCGATGCGGGGATGACGCGCGCCAAGACGGCTGACCGCTTCGATCGCCTCGGGCGTTAGGGCGCCGGTGACGGCGATGGCCATGTCCGCGTTGGGACCGGGCTCGCGCAGCCAGTAGCCGCCCTGTGTCGCCAGGGCCGGGTCCAGTGTGCGGCGCGGCTGTTCCAGCGCGCGCGTCGAGAGCCGCAGATAGACCGAGCCGCCATCGGTGTCCTGCAGATGGGCGAAGGACCAGGCCATGATCGCCTGCAACTCATCGAAAAAGGCGGGCTCGAACATGGTGAGGCCCGGCTGGCCGAGTCCGATCAGCGGCGTCACCACCGATTGATGCGCGCCGCCTTCTGGGGCGAGCGTGATGCCCGACGGCGTCGCTACCAGCATGAACCGCGCATCCTGATAACAGGCGTAATTCAACGCATCGAGACCGCGTTCGATGAACGGGTCATAGACGGTGCCGACAGGGATAAGGCGTTGGCCGAAGACCGGTTCGGCGAGGCCCAGCGCGGCCATCATCAAAAACAGATTGTTCTCGGCGATGCCCAATTCGATATGACGGCCCTGCGGCGTCTGCGCCCAGCGTTGGGTCGAGGGCAGCTTGCGGTCGCGGAAGACGTCGCGATGGGCTTCGCGCGCGAACAACCCAACCTGATTGACCCAGCCACCGAGATTGGTCGAAACCGTGACGTCGGGTGAGGTCGTGACGATGCGTTGCGACAGTTCGCTGTTGGACTTGCCCAGCTCGAACATGACGCGGCCGAAGCCTTCCTGGGTGGAAAGCTTTTCGGATGCCGTCGGCGATAGGAGCGGCATTGCAATCGGTGCAGCACGTTCCGGTTTGCCACGGCGGCCGATCTTGTCCGGCAAGGCATCGACGAAACGTCCGAGCCGTTGTGCCGCGCCGATGTCGAGTCCGGCGAAGCGATCCCATTCGTGACCCGCCTCGATGCCCTGCGCGTTTTGAAACACCGCCATCTGCGCTTCGGTGATCAGGCCGGCGTGATTGTCTTTATGGCCGGCGAACGGCAAGCCGAAGCCTTTGATCGTGTAAGCGACGAAGCAGGTCGGCGCGTCGCTCTGTGCGGCTTTATCGAAGGCCTCGACAATGCTCTCCATGTCGTGACCGCCGAGATTGGTCATCAGGCGATGAAGCTGCGCATCGTCATGCGCGGCGAGCAGTCGCTGGATGCCCGCGTCTTTGCCAAGCTCCGCTTCCATCTCGCGCCGGAAACCGGCGCCGCCTTCAAAGGTCAGCGCCGAATAGAGATCGTTCGGGCATGATTCGATCCAGGTGCGCAGCACGCCGCCACCATGCTCCTGGCCGACCGCTTCCAACCGCTTACCGAATTTCAGCGTGACGACGGTCCAGCCAACAGTGGCGAAGAAGGATTGTATCTTTTGGAACAGGCGGTCCGACACGACGCCGTCGAGGCTGTGGCGGTTGTAATCGATCACCCACCACAGATTGCGCACATCATGCTTCCAGCCTTCCAGCAAGGCCTCGAACACATTGCCTTCGTCCAGTTCGGCGTCGCCCATCAGCGCGATCATGCGTCCGGGTTTGCCCGCGAGCATGTCGTGCGCTTCGAGATAATCCTGCGCCAGACTGGCGAACAAGGTCATGCCGACGCCGAGCCCGACCGATCCGGTGGAGAAATCGACCGGTATCTTGTCCTTGGTGCGCGACGGATAGGATTGCGCGCCGCCGAGGGCGCGGAACCGCATCATCGCTTCCTGAGTCTGCTGTCCCATCAGATACATCAGCGAATGCAGCACCGGCGCGGCGTGCGGCTTTACCGCGATCCGGTCCTGTGGCCGCAGCGCGTGGCCGTACAGCGCCGCCAGAAGCGTCACCGCCGAGGCGCAGCTTGCTTGGTGACCTCCGACCTTCAACCCATCGCGGTTGGGCCGGATATGGTTGGCGTGATGGATCATCCAGGTCGAAAGCCACAAAGCGCGGCGCTCGAGGTCATCGAGGGTTTGAAGATGCTGGCTTGTCGGGGGCGGGCTAAGCGTGTCCATGCAAGGACTATAGACTTGTACGGGCTTCGGCGAGCTGCGAAGATGGCGCAAATTCGATCCCTATTCGCGAGGAAATTGCGTGAATACTGATTCTATTTCACAAAAATTGCGCCAACCAGACTTAGACGCAATCGACCGCAAAATCATCGCGCAGCTTCAAAACGATGCGCGGATCGCCAATGTCGATCTCGCCGACGCCGTCGGGCTCAGTCCCGCGCCGTGTCTGCGCCGGGTCCGCGCGCTGGAGGAAAGCGGTGTTATCCGCAAGCATGTCTCGCTGGTCGATCCGGCGGCGGTCGGGCTCGCGGTCAGCGTCTTCGTCCATGTCTCGCTGGAAAAACAGGTCGAAAAGGCGCTGAAGAAATTCGAAGATGCGATCCGCACTCGGCCCGAGGTGATGGAATGTTATCTCATGACCGGCGATGCGGATTATCTGCTGCGCGTGGTCTGCGCCGATCTTGGCGCTTACGAACGGTTCCTGCTGGACCACCTGACGCAAGTGCCGGGCGTCGCGTCGATCCGTTCGTCGTTCGCGTTGAAGCAGGTAAAATATTCGACGGCATTGCCCGTAGCCGGCTAACTCATTTTCGTCATTCCCGCGAAAGCGGGAATCCATTTCGACATCTGAGCGGTTGTGAGATGGACCCCCGCTTTCGCGGGGGTGACGAATTAAGAGGGGCTATCGCCAGTCGTCCAGCGCGAAGACGCCCGGACGGTCATAGGCCTCGACGAAAGGCCGGTGCATCGCGACGCCATGCATCGCGGCGCGAAAGCCCATCTCGATCATCATGCGATAGGCTTCGATCCGGGCCGAGCTGACGCCGCCCGACATTTCGGTTGCGCCTTCGCGATGGGCGAAATCGTTGCAGCCGTCGATCAGCCGCGCGAAGCGATGCGCCGCCTCGCTGCCGGATCGGATGCAAGCGAATTTGATGTAAGCTTTGCCCGAGCCCGATTCTGTCCCCGTACCGGTATGGACGATGGCAAGGCCGACAATCTGCGAATCTTCAGTCAGGACCAGCGCGTCACTCTGCGGCTGTCCCAGCGCCAATTCGATTTCTTTGGTGAGATCGAGGTCTTCGAAGATTGACGCCGTGAGTGACGTGCATTGCCCGATCAGTGCGCCGCGTTCGTTGCCGCTGGCGCGCAATGAGACGATGTTCGCCACCGGCGACGGCGTCTTTACGGGCCGCACCATGATCGGCGTCAGATATCGCGGCCAGAATCCGACCGATTGATAAAGCCGCACATGGGTCGCGCTGTGCGGAAAGGTGTAGAGGCCGGTCATGCGGCACCGCCAGCGATCGAAGATCGGCAACGTCGCGTCCAGCAACTGACGCGCGACGCCCTTGCGCCAGTAATCGGGATGGATCGCGATCGGGCCGAAGACGCCGAGGCTCCCCCAGTGATTGGCCATCGCGACGCCGATCATCCGGCCGTCCTCCTCGGCGACCATGCCGCCATCGGGAAAGACCTTGGCGCGTGCCGGAAGAAGTGCGACATCGCCACGATAGGTCAGTGGGTCGGGCGCCCCCAAAAACGTGCCGAAGGCGAGCCGCCGCAAGCGCTCGGCGGTATCGAAGTCTTGTTCGGTCAGGCCGCGAATGGTGATGCTCATGATTGCCGCATCATAGCGTGGTAGGATCGCTGCATGGAAGAAAACCGCTCCCTCACCGGTCGTTGCATCCTTGTGCCGGAAAGCCGCGAACTCGATCTTTTCGCGCGCATGCTGGAAACCCAAGGCGCGACGACACTGCGTTGCCCGATGGTGACGATCCTCGATGCCGAGGACCCCGCGCCAATCGAGGCATGGCTGCGGCGCATGGCGGACGGCAAGCTCGATGATCTGATCGTGCTGACGGGGGAGGGGCTGCGGCGTCTGCTTGCTGTGGCGCAGCGGGTAGGCATCGAAGACGAAGTGGTGGCTGCGCTGACTCGCTTGCGCACGGTGACACGTGGTCCGAAACCGGCACGCGTCTTACGCGAGCGCGGGCTGACGCCGGGCATTGCCGCGGACGAGCCGACGACAGCCGGGGTCATTGCATCGCTGACGCGGGAAAATCTCGCAGGACGTCGCGTTGGTGTGCAGCTTTACCCGGGCAATCCGAACGATCTGCTCTTGGATTTTCTGCGCGGTGCCGGCGCGAATGCCGATCCGATCTTGCCCTATCGCTATGCCTCGGATGCCGATACGGCGCAGGTCGAAGTGGCAATCCGTGCGATGGATGAAGGAAAGGTCGATGCCGTCGCCTTCACCAGCACGCCGCAGGTCGAACGACTGAAGGCGGTTGCGAAGTCACGTGGCTTGGAAGAAGCGTTGGCGCGCGGCATTGCGCGCACCAAGATTGCCGCGGTCGGTCCCGTCGTGGCGGCGACGATCGAAGCGATGGGTGGCCATGTCGTCGCGATGCCCGAGACCAGCTTTCACTTGAAGCCGCTGGTCAACGCGCTGATCGCCGCGTTCGAGTCCTAGTCGATACGGAAGACCGCTTTGCCTTGAACCTTGCGGTCGCGCAGGGCGGTCGTGACCTTGGCGAAATCGTGCCAGCTATAGTCTTCGATCTGCGGTTTCAATGCGCCATCGCCGACCAGCGTCGCCAGCAGCTTGAGGTCCGGTGCAAGCATCTCCTCCGGATCGGAGGCGTAAGAATGAAACGCCTGGATGCGCGAATTATTCGCCGCGCCGAAATCGCGGAAGCTCAGCGTCGTTTCCTCGCCCGATGAATTGCCGAAGATGACGACGGTGCCTTTCGGCTCCAGCAGGCCAAGTGCCGCTTTGAGCGACGCGCCGCCGGCGGATTCCAGAACGAGGCGATATTTGCCTGAGGCCTGGGCGATGTCGCCGACGACTTCTTGCGCACCCAATGCGGTGACGGCCTTGCCGCGTTCGCCCGATGCCACCGCGGTCACTTTCGCGCCGGCTTTCACCGCAAGCTGAACCGCGAGATTGCCGACGCCACCGGCCGCGCCCGTAATCAGGACGCGCTGCCCCAACAGCGGCCCGCCATGGCGCAACGTGCGCAACGCGGTCAGGCCGGCGATCGGCAGGGCGGCGGCCTCAGCAAAGCTGACCGAATCGGGGATGACGGCAAGGCGGGATACCGGAATGGCGGCACGTTCGGCCCAACCGTGCCATTCCAGCAGTGCGACGACGCGCGCGCCTTCTTTGGGACCACTGCCGTCCGCTGCCGCCTTTAAAACGATGCCCGCGACATCTTGTCCGGGCCGCCAGCCTTCCGGCCGGATTCGCATGAGTGTCAGCTCACCGCGATTGAGCGAGAAGGCTTTTACGCCAATAACGGCTTCATTCGGCGCGGGATTCGGTTCGGGAAGTTCGCCGATAGTGGCGGGGGCCGGGCCGTTGGGTGTGTTCGTTATGCCACGCATCGGAGGCCGCCTTTGTTCTGCGTTTGCCGGGTCTTAATGCTGCCACAATACTAGCCAAACTTCACGGTCCCATGAAATGTAACCCTACGCTTTCCCTCCTCCGCGCGCTGTCCGTTAGCGCGTTTGTATTGGCATCCTTCCAGGTGGCGCACGCCGCCCCGGTGTCGGCCACGCCCGTCGTCGATAACGATTGGCGCACCAGCATCGTCGAGGAAAACGATTCCCTCTATTTCAACAGCGATAAGCACTACACCCAAGGCTTGCGCTTTTCGTTCCTGAGCCCGTCGCTCGGCGATAGCTGGACCAACTGGTTCTATGACGTCGCCGGCAACATCCCGACGGTGTTCGGCCCGACAGGTACGCGCCGCGTTGCGATCCTCGGCGGCCAGAGCATCTTCACCCCGAAGGATATTCAGGCCAAACCATCGGATCCGCGCGACCGGCCTTATGCCGGCTGGCTCTATGGCGGGTTGAGCTTTTTGCAGGAAACCAACGGCACAGCGCTTGAGAATTTGGAAATCGATCTTGGTGTCGTCGGTCCGGGTGCGCTCGGTCGTCAGGTGCAGAACGATTTCCATCAATTCATCAACGTCAAGCAGGCGCAGGGCTGGGGCAATCAGATCCAGCACGAAGTCGGCGGTGTCCTTACCTATGAACGCGCCTGGCACGTCGCGCTGCTGGGCGACACGCTCAATGGTGGTTTCGGTCTCGATGCCGTGCCGAGCATCGGCGCGACCGTCGGTAACGTGTTCGATTACGGCGCTGTCGGCGGCATGATCCGGCTGGGTAAGCATCTCGAAGCCGATTACGGCCCGATCCGCATTCGTCCGGCTTTGTCGGGCTCGGATTATTTCAATCCGTCGAAGCTCGATCACGAATGGGGCTATTACATCTTCGCCGGCACGCAGGGCCGCGTCGTCGGACGTAATATCTTTCTCGACGGCAACTCGTTCCGCCACAGCCCGTCGGTTCAAAGCCAGCCGTTGGTCGCCGATTTTCAGGCCGGCGTTTCCGCTTTTGATGGTGCGGGGCTGCGCGTCGATTTCAGCGCCGTGCGCCGGACGCGTGAATTCGTCGGTCAGCAACATCCCGACGTGATCGGCACCGCCGCGATCGCCTTTTCCTGGTAATGCGGCGTTAAAAGAAAACCGGCCGGTGCATTAAGCGCCGGCCGGTTTTTCTTTGTCTGCACGCGATAACGGCGCGGCGATATCTTCAAGCGACCGGCCTTCGGCGTCGATACCAAGCCATCCTTCGGTCGCAGCGGCGATCAGCATCAGCGCCGAACCACCCAAATACCCCCACATCAAAGCCGTCCGCGATCCCGTCGCGATCAGAGCACCGAAAATCGTCGGTGCGAAGACGCCGCCGATCGCCGTGCCGCCGGCATAGAACAGCGCGATGACCAAGGCGCGCGCTTCAAGCGGGAAGCTTTCCCCGACCGTCAGATAAGCCGAACTCGCCGCAGCGGAGGCGACGAAAAAGATTGCCGTCCAGGCGGCCGTCTGCTGCACGGCATCGAGCAAACCACGCTCGAACAGCACCGCCGTCACCGCCATCATCAATCCGGAAAGACCGTAGGTTGCCGCGATCATTCGCTTGCGGCCAATGCTGTCGAAGAAATGCCCGAGCAGCAGCGGCCCGAAGAAATTGCCGATGGCGAAAGCGAAGATATAGAAGCCCACGGCGTTCGACGGGACTTGATAGAAGCGCGTCAGCACCAGCGCATAGGTGAAGAAGATCGCGTTATAAAAAAACGCCTGCGCCGACATAAGAACGAGGCCGAGCACCAGGCGGCGCGGATAAAGCCGCGCGATGGTGACGCCGACCTGCCACAGGCCCATGGCGTGATGAGCGTTCAGGCGAATGCGCGGCGCAGGCTCGCTCGATGTTGCGCCGACCCATCTCTCGATATCGGTAACGATGGCGTCTGCTTCGGTAACACGGCCATGGGTCATCAGCCAACGGGGACTTTCCGGCACCCAGTGGCGCAGCAGCATGACCGCAAAGCCGAGGACGCCGCCGATACAGAACGCCGCGCGCCATCCAATCGAAGGCGGAACGATCGCCGGATCGAGCACCAGCAGCGAGCTGCCCGCGCCGATCGCGGCGCCGATCCAAAAGCTGCCATTGATGGCCAGATCGGTCCAGCCGCGCCGCCGCGCCGGGATCAATTCATCGATCGCCGAATTGATCGCCGCATATTCGCCGCCGATGCCCATGCCGGTGATAAAGCGAAACACCGCGAACGACAGGAAGTCCCACGAAAAGGCGGTCGCCAGCGTCGCCGCGGCATAGACCAGCACGGTTATGGTGAAGAGCTTCTTGCGGCCCAGCTTGTCGGTTAGGTGGCCGAACCCCAGCGCCCCGAAGATCGCACCGGCAAGATACGTACTGGCGGCGAAACCGACCTGCGCATCGCTGATGCCGACGGCATGGTCGCCGGCGATCGCGCCCGACAGCGATCCGACCAGCGTGACCTCAAGCCCGTCGAGAATCCAGGTGATGCCCAGCGCGACGACGATCAGCCATTGAAAACTGCCCCATGGTAGGCGATCGAGACGGCAGGGAATGTCGGTCTCGAAGGAAGCAGCTTCGGCAATCGGTTCGCGGCTGGCCATGCCGTTCAACCCGGCCGCTCACCGAATGGTTCAATCCGCCACAGTCTTTGCCAAATTTAGTCGCAGTGTTGTTTTAGCCTCCGCGTCGAGGCTGAGATGCACAAATTGGCGAAGCATATTGTCGTTCGGTGGGCACACCTTCTGGGGCTGTTGCTAATGACCGGCTGTGCGTCGGTGCCGGCTGTGCATGAGGTCATCGATCAAGCGCCAACCGGACCGCAAAAGATCGTCGGGCCGCGCGGGCCACTCTCGTCGGCGCAAAGCAAGGCAGTCCTCGCCAAGCTAGACCAGCAATCGAAAGGCTCGGATATTCTCCAGCGCCATCTGGCTATCGAGCAATCATTGGCCGATGCCCCGCTGATCGCCGGCAACCGCACGACCATCTTGCGCGACGGGCCGGCGACGTTTCATGCCATGTTCGATGCGATCAAGAAGGCGAAGCACAGCGTCTATCTCGAATATTATACCTTCGAGAATGTCGAGAGCGACGACCTCAAGCTCGCCGATCTGCTATTGGCCGAACGGCAAGCCGGCATCGCCGTCGCTGTCCTGTATGACAGTTATGGCTCGATCGATACGCCCGTCGATTTTTTTCGATCGCTTACGTTTCGGCGGTGTCGCGGTGCTTGAATTTCACCCGCTAAACCCGCTCAAAGCCGCGACGGGTTATGCCCCTAACGATCGCGATCATCGTAAGATCCTGGCGGTCGATGGCGCCGTCGCGGTCGTCGGCGGGGTCAATCTCTACACCGCCTATCAGCGGCATCCGCATGCGCGCAGCGTCAAATCGGATGGCGGCGATCCCGAGACCTGGCACGACACCGATTTGAAGATTGAGGGCCCGGCAGCCAAGCCGCTGCAGCAGTTGTTCCTCGACCATTGGGCCGCGGAGGAAGGTCGGGCATTGCCGCCGCCTGTCGCGACGCCCGCGCTAGCTGGTGCCGGCAACGAGCTGGTTCGCATCATCGGCAGCGATCACGACGCGACGGTTCCGCGCTATTACGCGACAGTCCTATCGGCGATCCGCAATGCCGAAAAATCGATCTGGCTGACGACCGCCTATTTCGTGCCGACTGATGACGAGGTCGATGATCTGATCGCGGCGGCGAAACGCGGCGTCGATGTCCGCCTGATGCTGCCCGGAATCAGCGATTCGGACATGGCGTTGCGCGTTGCGCATTCGAATTACGGACGCTTGCTGAAAGCCGGGATCAAAATCTACGAACTGCAGGACGGCGTGCTGCATTCGAAATCGGCGGTGATCGACGGGGTCTGGTCGGTCGTCGGCTCTTCGAATTTCGATCACCGCAGCATCCTCTTCAACGACGAGGTCGATGCGGTGGTACTGGGCCGCGACACGGCCAAGCAGCTTGAAGATTTATTTGTGAAAGACGAAACGGAATCGAGGCCGGTCACCCTTGCGGAATGGGAAGACCGGCCTCTCTCCGAAAAGCTGCGCGAGCTTTATGCGCGCAGCGTCGAAAGTTTTCTTTAGGTGCCTTGCGGACGGTTGCGTTTGACCGCGTCTAGATTGGTCGAATCGACACCCATATAGACGCCGCGTTCCCACTTGCGCTTCAGCGGGTCCTGCACTTTCACCGCCATCTTGCCCACGCCGGCGACTTCGATCTCGCAGGTCTCGCCGTCCTGCATGAAGCCCAAGCCTTCATGGTTGGTGCCGCAGGCGATCACGTCGCCGGAATTCAGCGTCATGATCGTCGTGGACCATTCGATCAACTCGGGAACACGATGCTCCATGTCGTCGGTGTTGTAGTTGTGGCGCAACTGACCGTCGTTCCAGAAGCGGACGATGACGTCGTTCGGCTCGGGAATTTCGTCGGCGGTCACGATGCAGGGGCCGATCGGCGCAAAAGTGTCGAACGACTTGCCGGTCCAGGCTGCCGGCGGACCCGAGGGCCAGGTGTGGCGGCCATTGCCGCGCGCCGACACGTCGATGATGCCGGTATAGCCGAAGACGGCGCTACGCCAGTTGTCGGCTTTCACCATCTTGGCCGGGCCTTTGATCACGATCGCGAGTTCGGCTTCGTGCATGAAGGCATAGGGTTCGGTGAATTCGGGCAGCATCACCGTGTCGCCCGGTCCGATGACCGCATCGGGGTTTTTCAAAAACATGCTGAGCTTGCGCGGTTCGCGCTGGGCATGTTCCCAGTAATTGGCGATGCAGGCGAGGATCTTGCCGGGGCGCGGCAGCGGTGCGCGCAATTGAACCGATTCAAGCGGCTTGGCCTCGCCGCTTTTGGCGGCGCGTTCCAGCGCGGGCTTCAACTGTTCGTAATCGTCGATGATGCCGTTCATCGTGAGCTGCGGCGTGTAGCTCTTCTTCACGATGTCGGCGATGCTGACGACACCGCGGTCGGTCAAAAGGCCGGGCAGGGTTTCGCCCGTGCCGCCGACCTGGAAAAGAACCAGTTTCATTGTATTTGCGCCTCCCCTGGCGGTGTTATCGGTCGCGGCGTTGCGCCTCGACCGCCTCGATAAAGCTCATGACCAGCCGATTGTAAAGCGCGGGTTCCTCGATATTGACCAGGTGGCCGGTTGTCGGAACAACATCCAAACGCGCGCCTGGCAGGACTTCTTTGATGAAATGGCTCGGCTTGACGCAGGGCGCATCTTCTTCGCCGAGAACGATCAACACCGGCACCGGCACCGTCATCGCCGCGATGGCGTCGCGATATTCATAAACGGAGCGGCGACGCGACTGCACGCCGCGCATCGTGTTGGTGATTCCTGTCACCGAACCGCCGATCAATTGCCCGATGAAGGTTTCGTAGCCGGCAGGATTTTTGTCCTTCACCCGAAAGCGCGTCGGCGATTTGGTGTAATGATCGGCGAGGGCCTGCATGCCCTGATCGAGGGCAAGCCGCGCGAGCTCCTCCATCGCGATGGAATATTCGCCGGGCTTCAGGTCGGCGCCGCTGCCGATGCTGGTCAGCGTTGCCGAGCGTACGCGGTCGGGATGACGCAGCGCATATTGCAGCACCGATGCAGCGCCCATCGACACGCCGATCAAATGCGCATCGGCAAGGCCGAGGCCGTCCATCACCGCGCCGATGTCGCTTGCGGCGATATCCTGCGAATAAGCATCGACGGACGGCGGCACGTCCGATGGCGGATATCCGCGTGCATTGAAAGTGACGCAGCGCCAATCGCTTTTCCACACGGCGACCTGTTCATCGAACGCACGACACGATCCGGCCAGTTCATGCACGAAGACGAGCGGCACACCGTCGCCGTGGTTCTCGACATGAAGCGAAACGCCGTCCGTCGTCGTGACTTTGGCCATGGCCGCCTCTAATGCGATTGGTTGCGGGCGATGGCGCCGCCATCGGCGCTGACAGTCGTGCCGCTGATATAGGCGAGGTCCGAGGCGAGAAACGCGACCAACGCACTGATCTGATCGGGCCGCTGCGGCCGGCCGAACGGCATGGTCGGAAAGCGTTCCTGCCAGCGATCTTCGACACCATAGAGCCGCATGGAACGCCGTTTGCCCTGTTCGGCAGTGCGTTCGGTCAAGACGGCACCCGGATTGACGCCGACGACGCGGATTTGGAAATCGGGACTGGTGCCGCCCAGCGCCTGGGTTATCGCCATCAAGGCGGCGTTGGCGGCCGATCCGCTGATGAAATTGTAATCGGGCCGCTCGCCCGCCGCGCCGATGATGTTGATGATCACGCCCGACTTCTTTTGCTTCATCCGTTCGAAATAGGCGCGGGTCAGGTCGATGAAGCCGAAGACTTTCAGCTCCCAGGTATCGCGCCAGGTCTTGTCGCTGATCTCGTCGATCGTGCCGCTAGGGATCGCACCGGCATTGTTGACCAGAATATCGATATCGCCGCAGCGCTCGACTAGTTCGGCACGCTGTGCCGGGTCGGAAAGGTCGAGGCCGAACGCTTCGACATCCGCGCCCACCGCCCGCAATGTCGCTTCGGCTTTGTCCAATCGCTCGCCGGGACGTGACGCGAGCCGCACGGCGACGCCCTCGGCCGCGAAACGCTCCGCCACCGCGAAGCCGATGCCGCGCGATGCGCCGGTGATGAGGGCCTTGCGGCCGGTGAGTTTCAAATCCATCGCGAGGTTTCTCCCTTGAAGGGAATGTTGTCGCGCATCGTGTGTAACGGGGCAAGGCTGGCATAAGCAGTCCGAGCCCTTCGACAGGCTCAGGGTGAGGAAAAATAGTGCGCTGCATTGGTCATGCAATTTTCGATTTCACCTCACCCTGAGCCTGTCGAAGGGCTCGTGATGTTTGTGCAATGAACCTACCTCGCGTTGACCCATCCATCCCCCACGCCTAAAAATCCTGCATAAGTTCATAGGGAGACGGGCGTTGAGCAAGAAAACCATCGCGGTCGATAATGTCGCCGAGGCCTATCTCAACCTGATGGCGGAACGGGGCGTCGAATATTTCTTCGCCAATGGCGGCACCGATTTCGCGCCGATCATCGAGGCGCTGGCCGCGATCAACGCCAAGGGCACGACACCGCGGATGAAGGTCATCTCGGTCGGGCACGAGAATGTCGCGACTTCGATGGCGATGAGTTACTACCTCCATACCGGCAAGCCACAGCTCGTCATGTTCCATGTGAATGTCGGCACGGCGAACGGCATCAACGCGCTGATCGACGCCGCACGCGACCGCGTGCCGATCATCTTCACTGCCGGCCGCACCCCGATCACCGAAAGCGGCATGAAAGGCTCGCGCGACACCGCGATCCACTGGCAGCAGGAAATGTTCGACCAGGGCGGCATGGTGCGTGAATTCTGCAAATGGGATTACGAGCTGCGCAATGGTGAACAGCTTGAAGCGGTGATCGACCGCGCGATCGAAATCGCGACGACCGAACCCTGCGGTCCGGTCTATCTGACGCTGCCGCGCGAAGTGATGGCGCAAGAACTCAAGAGCTTCACCTTCGAAGCAAATCCCCGCCGCGGCTTCGGCACCCAGCCAGGTCCGACGGCCGACCAGATCGAACTGGCGGCTGGCTTCCTCGCCAAGGCGCAGCGGCCGGTGATCATTGCCCAGGGCGCGACCCGGCTGGCCGCCAGCGCCCCGGCTATTGCCGACTTCGCCGAAAAATATGCCGTGCCGGTGGTCGAGTTCCGCACCAACGTCAACGTGCTCTCGACCGATCATCCGATGCTGGCCGGCTTCGTGCCCGGTCCCTTCATCAAGGATGCCGACGCGATTCTCTGTATCGAAGCCGATACGCCCTGGATCCCGACACAGCACGGCAATCCGCCGGACGATTGCAAGGTCGTGCATCTCGGCGTCGATCCGCTGTTCCAGCGTATTCCGATCCGCAGTTTCCCTTGTGACGCGGCGATAATCGGAACGCCGGCCCTGGCTCTGCCGCTGCTCAGCAAGGCGATGGAGGCAAAGGCGGACAAAGCCGTCATCGAAGCCCGCCGCGCCCGCATTCTCGCAACGCGCGAAAAGGCCAAGATCGAAGTGAAGGCGAATGTCGAACGCGCCTCGAAAGACACGCCGATCAATCCGGTCTGGGCCGCGCATTGCATCAGCGAGGCCAAAGGCGACGAATCCATCGTCGTCAATGAATACACGCTGATCCTGCGCTATGCGCAATTCAAGGAAGCACGCACCTGCTTCGGCCCGCCGGGCGCGGGTGGTCTTGGCGTCGGCGTCGGTTCTGCCATTGGCGCGAAGCTCGCCAACCCGGATAAGACGGTCATCGCTACGCTGGGTGACGGCTCCTACATGTTCGGCAATCCGACGGCGGGCCACTATGTGCTCAGCGCGCTCAAGCTGCCGGTGCTGTTCATCGTCTTCAACAACGGCATGTGGGAAGAAGTCGAAGGCTCGGCCCTGCGCGTCTTCCCCGACGGCCACGCTGCCCGCGCGAACCAGGTGCCGGTGGCGCAGCTCGGTCCCAATCCGAACTACGAACATCTAATGGCGGTCTATGGCGGCTACGGCGAGCGGGTGGATCATCCGGATCAATTGCCGGGTGCGTTGCAGCGTGCGCTTCACGCGGTGCGCGTCGAGAAGAAACAGGCGCTGATCAACCTGATCGTGGGACGCCGCGCCGCGGCACCTTAAGCAAACTTGGTCGTCACCCCCGCGAAAGCGGGGGTCCATTTATCAGCGCGCTCGTTGTCACATGGATTCCCGCTTTCGCGGGAATGACGAGGTTTAAACGCGTCTTAAATCTTCACCATCTCGGGCCAGGGATTGCCGAGCCGCACCTGTCCATAAGGCGCAGCGGTCACGTCCCAGACGATCGCGATGTGCTGCAGGATCGCATGCACGTCGCGCCAAGCGCGTTGCACAGGGTCCGTGGTGACGAGGCCACGCCCGCCCAACAGCGGGAAGATCGTATCGACGCATTGCCCCAATAGTTCGGCGGCGAAACAGATATTGATGCGCCAGTTGGCGCGCTCCAGCAGCGGGATGTCTTCGCCCGATCGATAGAGCCGGTTGATGTTCTGCGTCGTCTGCAACAGCAACGCCTCGGCGGCATTGGCGTTGGCTGAGGCGCGGGCGATGCGAAGCTGCACGCTCTGCTGCTCGGCGATCTTCACCTGGCTGATCGCTTTGCGGTCGGAGAGGCCGGCGACGACGAGATCGAGCGCACCCTGTGCCGCGCCCAAAGCCGCGCCGATGAGATTCATCGGAAACGCTGCGAACAATGATATCTGATAGATGTGCCCCGGATTGACCGCCGATCCGGGCGTCGGTCCGCCGCGCAATTTGCTGAATGACAGAATGCGGTGCGCCGGCACGAACACTTTATCGACGACGATGTCGTTGCTGCCGGTGCCGGCGAGGCCGGACACATGCCAAGTGTCTTCGACCTTCGCCTTCACCCCGTCAAGCGGCAGGGTCACGAACACGGCGTCCGGCGGGCCTTTGCCGTTCGCCGGCGGCAACATGCCGAACAACTGCACCCACTGGCAAAGGTCGGAACCGCTCGAAAATTTCCAGCGGCCCGAGACGGTGACGCCGCCCTCGGCCGGTTCGAGCTTCATTTCCATCGGCGCGAAGGACGAGGACATCAGCGTGCCGTGATCTTTGCCCCAGACATCTTTCTGGGCTTCGTCGGGATACATGCCGAGGATCCAGGCATGGCAACCGACGACGCTCGACACCCAGGCGCTCGAGGGGCAGCCGCGGCCCAGTTCGGCGGCGACGCGCATCTGCACGCCGTAATCCATTTCAAAGCCGCCATAGCGTTTCGGCTGCAGGATGCGGAAGAAGCCGGCGTCCTGAAACAGCTTGGCGGTTTCGGCGCTGACGCGGCGGTTCTGCTCGGTTTCGCGCGCCTTCTGCCGCAGGACGGGGGCCAAGTCCCGCGCCCGCGCAATAAGGGTTTCTACGGAGGGTATCGGGTCTGTCATTGGGGCTCCCTCGATCTCATATAGCGGCATGCCGGCTTATCGCCGACTTGATTGCATTAGACGGGGCGTTGAAAGTAAGGTCAACGCCATTCGCCAAGGGGAGGCACGGGCCATGAAGATCACACGCATTGAATCATTGACGTTCGGTGTCGAAGACGTCGCCGCCAGCGCACGCTATTACGACGATTGGGGTTTGACCGGCGTCGAGAAGGGCGCGACCGGCAAGGATTACGTCCTGCCCTCGGGTCAGACGGTAAAGCTTCGCAGCCTTAGCGATTCATCGCTGCCGGCGGCCATCGAAGGCGGCTCGACCCTGCGCGAATGCGTCTGGGGCGTCGATGGCAAAGCGACGATCGAAGAGATCGGCGCCGAACTCGGCAAGGACCAGAAGCTGACGCTCGACAGCAGCGGCGTCTTGCACGGCAAGGACCCCTGGGGCATGCCGATCGCCTTCCAGGTCGAAAATGCGCAAGACGTGAAGGCCGGTCCCGACCGGCTCAACCGCCCCTTCATGCCGGCCGAACGCGTGACGCCGACCCGCATGGGTCATGTCGTCTTCTTCGTGCCGAAAGACCGCGCGCGCGAGATTTCGGACTTCTATACCGACCGCCTGCAGTTCCGTTTGAGCGACCGTTCCGGCGGCCTCGGCGATTTCATGCGTTGCGCCGGCGCCAAGGACCATCACAACCTGTTCCTCCTGGCGGCAAAGCCGGTCGGTGGCTTCAACCATGTCGCCTTCGAAGTGAACGGCTTCGACGAAGTCCTTCAGGGTGGCAAGCATATGAAGGACAAGGGCTGGAAGCCGGCGACCAAGCTTGGCCGCCACATCCTCGGCTCGAACATCTTCTGGTATTTCGACAATCCGGCCGGCGGCAATACCGAATATTTCGCCGACATGGATCTGATGGACGACAATTGGGAACCGCGCGTCTGGGAAAAACATCCCGGCTGGGCCCATTGGGAAATGGACTGATCCTCACCCATCGTGAGCGATAACGACAATAAGAAGAGCATGACCACGGCGGATGCCGTGGTCGGCTCGCTCACGGCGAACGGCATCGACAAAATCTTCTGCCTGCCGGGCGTTCAGAACGATCAGTTGTTCGTCGCCCTACACGGCGCGCAGGACCGGATTCGGGCAATCCATACGAGACACGAACAAGGCGCCGCCTATATGGCGCTGGGCGCGGCGATGGCGACCGGTAAGCCGCAGGCTTATGCCGTGGTGCCGGGGCCGGGCTTTCTCAATTCCACCGGCGCGCTCTGCACCGCTTATGCCTGCAACGCACCGGTTCTCGCGATCACCGGCCAGATTCCGCAAGCGCTGATCGGGCGCAATCTCGGCATGCTGCATGAATTGCCGGATCAGCTGGGCGTGATGCAGCGCCTCGCCAAATGGGCCGAGCGCATCCGCGCGCCGCACGAAGCGCCGCATATCATGAACGAGGCTTTCCGCCAGATGATCTCGGGCCGGCCGCGTCCGGTCGCGATCGAATGTCCGCTCGATGTCTGGGGCAAGTCCGCGATGCTGCCGCCACCGAACGTGATCGAGCCCGACGAACTGCCGGTCGATAGCGACGCGATCGAGGCGGCGGCCAAGCTGCTCGGCAACGCGCAGAACCCGCTGATCATCATCGGCGGCGGCGTCATGGAGGCCAGCGCCGAACTCGCCGAGATCGCCGAGATGCTGCAGGCTCCGGTCGGGGCGCATCGCTCGGGCATCGGCGCGCTCGACAGCCGCCATCCGCTCAGCGTCTCGGTTCAGCCGGCGATGCAGCTATGGGCCGACGCCGATGTCGTGCTCGCCGTCGGCACGCGCTTCCAGATGCAACTGATGCAATGGGGCACCGACGCTGGGATGAAGATCATCCGCATCGACGCCGATCCCGAAGAACCCGCGCGCTTCCGCCGTCCCGATGTCGGCATCGTTGCCGATGCGGCCGTGGCGTTGCGCGCGCTGATCGACGCGCTGCCGAAACACAACAAGCGGCGTCACTCGCGTCACGGCGAGATCGCGACGATGAAGGCGAAGTATTTTGCCGAATCGACCGAGGCCTTCGCGCCGCAGGCCGGCTTCATCGCCGCGATGCGCGAGGCCTTGCCCGAAAACGGCATCTTCGTCGATGAAGTGACCCAGGTCGGCCATGTCATCCGGCTGTTCTGGCAAGCCTATGCGCCGCGCAGCTTTTTGACCCCGGCCTATCAGGGCACGCTCGGCTGGGGCGTTGCCACCGCGCTCGGCGCCAAGGCGGCCTGTCCCGACCGGCCGGTGCTGTGCATCGCCGGCGACGGCGGCTTCATGTTCAACGTGCAGGAACTGGCGACGGCGGTACAGCATCGCCTGCCGGTCGTGTTCGTGCTTTTCAACGACAATGCCTACGGCAATGTCCGCCGCATGCAGGTCGAGGATTACGGCAACCGCGTCATCGCCAGCGACCTGCGCAATCCCGACTTCGTAAAACTCGGCGATGCTTACGGCTTGCGGTCGATGCGCGTCTCGACGCCGGATGCCCTGCGCGATGCGATCCACAAAGGCTTCGCCTCGGGCGAGCCGACCCTGATCGAAGTCCCGGTCGGCGAAATGCCTAGCCCCTGGGGACTTCTGCGCTTCCAGAAGCCGATCAGGCCGAAAGCAAAGTAAAAATACAGTTCGTCACCCCCGCGAAAGCGGGGGCCATTTATCGGCGTATTTGTGGTGACATGAAGTCCCGCTCCTGAGTTTGTCGAAGGGCGCGGGAATGACGATGTAGAAAAAACCTCTCCGCGTTTATGGGGAGAGAGGGGTCCGTTGCGCAGCAATGGGAGGGTGAGGTGTGTGTCGAAGGCACGATCTCACTTGTTCAGCAACCCACCTCATCCCAACCCTCTCCTCCCGCAAGCGGGCGGAGAGGGGGTAACAACTAATTGGGACGGGCTAGACCAATCTAATTCGCGGCAAGCGAGGCCTGTCCTGCCGGGCAATATTTTTCTGAAATTGCTGAATGGACTAGCGATGCGGCTCCATCTCGACTGGCTGGATGGCTTCTTAGATAATCGACCACAATATCGCGCAATACCCCAAGATTAAGATGCTCAGGGCTACAAGCTGGGCGATGCAAAAGCTCACGCGCCAGCGATAATTCATCGAACACGCCTTGGATGAAACCTGCGCACAGAGCTGTGCCGCTTGCACCGTTAGCATTGGTACAGTCGTTGAGTAATTCATCCGGAAGCATAAAGCCAACTACGTCATCGCTCGCCCAGGATGTCCCTGTGGAACTAAGAATAATCAAAATCGTCAAAATCTTTCGCATGTTATCCCCCGAAAGACTGTTTCCATGAAAGGGCCTACTTTGCGCAAACCACTTTTATGCGCAGTGGGATTTGAAATCCCTCACCCCCGCGGCGGCAACGTCACCCAGGCGCTGCCTTTGTCCGACGAGGCGATCAGCGATTCCATGATCGCGACGTTGTGCAGCGCTTCGTTGGCGCGCACGGGGAAGGGCGTGCCTTTGCTGCAGCTTTCGGCGAAGGCGCGCAGTTCCTGTTGCACGGTGTCGTCGATCTCGTAGCGTTCGTGGATCGTCGGTTGTGCGGCATTGACCGGCGTGACGATCAGCTCTTTGAAGTTGTCGCGCGCCTCGATGATGCATTTGGTGCCGAAAAGTTTCAGCGTCGCGTTCATCGCCGTGGCGAAGATCGAGGCGAGCGAGCCGGTCGCGCCGCTTTCCAGCTCGAACATCGCCGTCGCCGTATCGTCCAGCGGTACCTTCTCGACCGCCTGACGCTTGGAGATACCCGAGAGTCGTTTCACCCCGCCCAGAATCCAGGTGAAGGTATCGACGACGTGCAGCGACATCGGGGCGAGGCCGCCGCCGGGGCATTCCTCGCGCTTGGCGCGCCACATGCCGGGCACGTAATTCAGCCCGCCCGCGCTCGAATAATTCGCTTCGACATGGAGGATCTTGCCGCATTCGCCGCTCTCGACCATCGCCTTCATCCGGCGCGCGACTTGGGAGTAACGCCGGTTGTGGCCGATGCCGAGGGTCAGGCCAGCGGCCTGGATGGCGTTGACGGCCTGGGTCCCGGTCTCGAAGGTAAGGGCCAGCGGCTTTTCGACAAAGACATGCTTTTTCACCTTGGATGCGGCGATGATCTGCGTCCAATGGGTCGAATGCGGCGTCGCCAGCAGCACGGCATCGACCGCCGGGTCGGCCAAGACCTCTTCATAGGTCTTGTAGAATTTGCCGCCGAAATTGGCCTGGAAAGTCGCGGCTTCTTTTTCCGACAGGGTGCAGCAGCCGGCGATCTCGATCATGTCTTTGAGCGGCACGGAGTTCTTGGCCAGTTCCATACCCCACCAGCCCGTGCCGACATAAACGAAACGCAGCATTCTTTCGCTCCCCGAAGGTGTTTTGATTTGTGCGCCCACTTTAGGTGCAACGCGGCAAAAGCGTCAAATCGGGCGCGGCCTGCGGGCTTGTATCGGCGCGAACAATCTCGATAAGATGCGGGCTATCAAGGGAGAAGACGTCAGATGGATCTCGGAATCAAAGGCCGGAAGGCGCTCATCGCCGCCTCGTCGAAGGGATTGGGCAAGGCCTGTGCAATGTCGCTGGCGCGTGAAGGCGTTGCCGTCTGGATCAATGGCCGCAACGATGCGGCGCTCGCTGAAGCAGCAGCGGAAATTCGCGCCATCGGCGGTCAGGTGACGACGGTCAAAGCCGACATCAATACCGACGCCGGCCGCAAGACGCTGCTCGCCGCCTGTCCCGATCCGGATATCCTCGTCAACAACAACGAAGGCCCGCCGCCGGGCAAGCTCGCCGACTGGGATCATGATTCCTGGATTGCCGCGTTCGAGGCGAACATGCTGCCCGCCGTCTTGCTGATCCGTGCGGTGCTGCCGGGCATGCAGGCGCGCAAGTTCGGTCGCATCGTCAACATCACCTCGGCGATGGTGAAGTCGCCGCGCTCGCATATGGGTCTCTCGACGGCGGCGCGCGCGGCGCTGACGGCCTTCTGCAAGTCGCAGGTGTCGGTCGTCGCGCCGGATAACGTGACGATCAATAATCTGCTGCCCGAACGCATCGATACCGGCCGCCAGGAATTCATGGCGCAGCGGATGATGAAGGCCGACGGCATCACGCGTGACGAAGCGCGCACGCGCATCGCCTCGACGATTGCGGCGAAGCGTCTGGGCAAGCCCGAGGAATTCGGCGATGCTTGCGCTTATGTCTGCAGCGCGCAGGCTGGCTTCATGTCGGGCCAGAACATCCAGCTTGATGGCGGCTCTTACGAAGGGCTGATCTGACGCCATGCCCGTCGCGAAGGTCACCGATATCGCCTTCGGACGGCTTCAGGCACCGGATCTCGATCAGGCCGAAGAATTTCTCTTGGATTTCGGCATGGTGCGCGCGGCCCGCACCGCCGATACGCTCTATATGCGCGGCACCGATCCTGCCGCCTATCTGCATGTGACCCATCTCGGCCCAGCGAAATTCATCGGCATGGCTTATTACGCCAGCAGCGCCGATGAACTGGACCGGTTGAGCAAGCTCGATGGTGCGTCAGGCGTCGAAGACATCGATGCGCCGGGCGGCGGCAAGCGTGTACGGCTGCGCGATCCGCACGGTTTTCAGATCGAGGTCGTGCATGGCATCGCGCCGTCCGATCCGCTGCCGGTGCGCCATGCCGTGCTGAATACCGGCGCGGAAAAATACCGCCGTGTCGGCGAATTCATGCGGGTCGCGCCGGGACCGTCGCAGGTGAAACGCATCGGCCATGGCGTGATTGCCACGACCGATTTGAAGAAGACGCTGGGCTGGTATCGCGAGACGCTGGGGTTTCTCTGTTCGGACGATGTCTGGGCCGGTACGCCCGACAATGTCGTGTCGTCCTTCAACCGCTGCGATCGTGGGGACGATTATGTCGATCATCACGCGTTTTTCACGATGACCGGACCCGAAGCAGGGCTCAATCATTTCTCGTTCGAGGTTCGCGATATCGACGACGTGATGGTTGGGCACGAATATCTGCGCGGCAAGGACAAGTACCGCCATATGTGGGGCATCGGCCGCCACCGGCTCGGCAGCCAGGTCTATGATTACTGGTGCGATCCTTGGGGCCGTGTCCACGAACACTGGACCGACAGCGACGTCCTCAACGCCTCGACCCCTCCGGGGTCGGCCCAAGCCGGGGTCGGCACCTTCGCCCAATGGGGCGAATCCATGCCCGCGCGCTTTCAGACTTATGCGGTGAAATAGACCGTTTTTCCGGTCGTGCCGAAGTCCAGTTGCGCTCCGCGATTGTATACCATAAAAATACATTTCGGGAGGACGACGGGCCGGAATGACCCAAACCACCAGCGATATGCCGGGCAAGGCGCCACGCCGCCAGCCTGCGGAAAAGCCAGCGCGTGCGCGGCCGAAAGGCAGCCAACGCGTCTATGACGCGCTGCGCTACGACATCATTTCGCTGACGATTGCCCCCGGTTCGATCCTCGAGGAAACCGCGCTTTGCCGTCAGTACAAGGTTTCGCGGACGCCGGTGCGCGAGGCGCTGATCCGGTTGTCGTCCGAAGGGCTGGTCGATCTGGAACCCAACCGCGGCGCCAGCGTCGCGACGCTGCAATTCATCGACGTCGTCGATCATTACGAGGCGATGGAAATCTTCCAGCCCGTCACCTGCCATTTTGCGGCGGTTCGGTCATCGCCCGCCGACATCAAGACGATCAAGGCGACGCTCGCCAAATTCTGCACGGCGGTCGAACGCAGCGATCACGAAGGCATCATCCGCTTCAATTACGATTTCCATTCGGCGATCGCGACCGCCAGCCATAATGGCTGTATCGAGCGCGGCTATCGCCAGATGCTGGTCGATAAATTGCGCATCGCGCAGCACGGCCTGCCTAGCGTGACCCGCCATCGCGCGACGGCGCTGGCCGACCGTTTCGCCGGTACGATGCGGATATCGGTTCGGCTCGTCGATGCCATCGAGCAGGGCGATGCGTCCGCCGCCGAAGAAATCGCCCGCGAACTCAATGAATATGTCCGCGCCCAAGTCGTGTCGCGCTTCTCGGTCGGGCTCGGCCATCAGGTGCAATTGCCGACGGCGCAGCGCCGCACTGACGGCGAAACGCGCGGTCAGGTCGTCAAGCTTCCTGCCCGGACGCGGCAGCGGAGCGGCGCATGAAGATTCTTTCGTCTCTCGTCACGGATTTCCGTTCTTTCTCCCTTGAGGTTCAACCATGAGCGATCAATCGAAACTGAGGCTTGCTTCCGATATCGGCGGCACCTTCACCGACGTTGCCGTCTTCGACGAAGCCAGCGGCAAGCTGACCTTCGGCAAGGCGCTATCGACGCCGCAACGCCTCGTCGAAGGCATCAATAACGGCGTCGCCAAGACCGGCGCCGATTACAAGGATGCGGGCCTGTTCCTGCATGGCTCGACGATCGCCATCAACACGATCCTCGAGCGTAAGGGCGCCAAGACCGCGCTGATCATCACCAAGGGCTTCCGCGACATCTACGAAATCGGCCGCATCAATCGGCCTGACTCGTACAATCTGTTCTTCCAGAAGCATGAACCGCTGGTCGAGCGTGCGCTGCGCTTTGAAGTGAACGAGCGCGTCCTGGCCGACGGCGAAGTCGAAAAGCCGCTGGACGACAAGGAGATCGAAGCGCTGGGCGATCATCTCTCCAGCATCGGTATGGAAGCGGTCGCGATCCTGTTCCTCCACTGCTATCGCAATGCCGATCACGAGAAGCGCGCCAAAGAGATTCTGCAAAAGAAACATCCGAACCTCTTCGTCTCGGCCAGCCACGAACTGTCGCAGGAATATCGCGAGTTCGAACGCTGCTCGACGGCGGTGGCCAACGCTTATGTCGGCCCGAAGGTCGATCGCTATATCGGCGAAATCGACGAGCATCTGCGCGGCGCGGGCTTCAAGGGCTCGTTCCTGATCGTGCAATCGACCGGCGGTCTCTATGCCGCCGATCAGGCGCGGCAATATTGCATCCGCATGCTGGAATCAGGCCCGGCGGCCGGCGTCATCGGTACGCGCACGCTGTGCCACACGCTGGGTCTCAAGAACGCCATCGCCTTCGACATGGGCGGCACCACGGCGAAGGCCGGCGTCATTCATGACGGCGAGCCGCTGACCACCGGTTCGGCGCTACTTGGCGGTTATGAAAAGGCGCTGCCGGTTCAGATCGCCATGATGGACATCTTCGAAGTCGGCACCGGCGGCGGTTCGATCGCCAAGGTCGAAGACGGCATGCTGCGTGTCGGCCCGCAAAGCGCCGGCGCGTCACCGGGCCCCGTCTGCTACGGCCTCGGCGGCACCGAGCCGACCGTGACCGATGCCAATCTCGTCCTCGGTCGCCTGAGCGCCGACCGCTTCCTCGGCGGCGAAATGAAGCTCGATGTCGAAGGCGCGAAGAAGGCCCTCCTCAAGAACATCGGCACGCCGCTGGGCATGGACGCGATCGCTTCGGCGGACGGCATCCTGCGCATCGCCATCACCGCCATGTCCTATGCGGTGAAGGGCGTCACGACCGAACGCGGTCTCGATGTCGGTGACTATGTGCTGGCCGCTTACGGTGGCGCGGGTCCGCTGCATGCGGTCGAAGTCGCGCGCGAACTCGGTATGCGCCGGGTCATTATCCCGACCGCGCCGGGCGTGTTCTCGGCCTACGGCATGCTGTTCTCGGATCTGCGGTACGACTTCGTCCGCACCTGGTTCACGCGCCTCGACGATGCGTCGTTCGATGCGATCGAGGCCGTCTATAAGGAACTGGAAGACGAAGGCCGCGCCGCCATCGACGCCGCGAAGGTGAAGCCGGAAGAAATCGCGATCCGCCGCGCCGTCGATATGCGTTATGTCGGTCAGGAACATGCCGTCACCGTCGATGTGCCGATGGAGGTCTTCCAATCGAAAGACCGCACCGCGATGAAGAAGCATTTCGACGAACAGCACGAAATCCGTTACGGCACCAACGCCCCGGCTGAACGCGCCGAAATTGTCAGCCTGCGCACCGCGGTCAGCGGCATCATGCTGAAGCCGCCGCAGGAAAAGATCGCCGCCGGCGGCGCCGATCCGAAAGCCGCCTTCAACGGCAACCGCTCGGTCTATTACGAGGCCGTCGGCTTCGTCGAAACCCCGACCTATACCCGCGATAAATTGCTCGCGGGCAATAAGGTCACCGGCCCGGCGCTGATCGAGGAACATGCCTCGACCACCGTTCTCGCGCCGGACGATCAGCTTACCGTCAATGCTTACGGCCATCTCGAGATCGCCGTCGCAGGGAGAAAATAACGATGGCCACCAGCACCACCGCCCCTAAGAAGAAGGCCGATCCGGTCGTCACCGAGATCATCCGCAACGGCGTCATCGCCGTGACGGAAGAGATGAAGACGAACCTGATGCGGACCGCCTACAATACGATCATCTATGAAGCGCTCGACTTCACGACGGGTCTTTTCACCGCCGAAGGCGAGACGATCTCGATCGGTATCGGTCTGCCGATGTTCATCCGCGGCATGTCGGAAACGGTGAAGTCGAAGATCCGTCATTTCGGCATCGACAACATCGTCGCCGGCGACATCCTCATCACCAACGATTCCTATACGACCGGCAGCCATCTCAACCACGTCACGCTGACCATGCCGATCTTCCATGAGGGCACGCTGGCGGCGTTCTCGTGCTGCATGGCGCATTGGATCGATATCGGCGGTGTCCTCGGCGGCGTCACCACCGACATCTATTCCGAAGGCTTGCAGATTCCATTCCTGAAGCTGCACCGCGCCGGCGTGGTCAATCAGGACCTGGTCGATTTCATCCGCATGAACGTGCGCGTCCCTACCCGTGCCTTGGGCGATCTGCGCGCCCAGGTGACGGCGGTGAAGACGGGCGAGCGCCGCTTCTTCCAGTTGTTGGAACGCTATGGCCGCGAGCCGGTTCTGGCCGCCGTTGAAGCGATCATGAATCACTCGGAAGTCGGCGCCCGCGCCCGCACGCTGACGATCCCCGATGGCGTCTATGAAGCCGAAAGCTTCATGGATGACGACGGTATCTCGATCGGCAAGCGCGTACCGATCCGCGTCAAGGTAACGGTGAAGGGCGAAGAGATGACGGTCGATCTGACCGACGTCTCGAACCAGGTTCAAGGCTTCTACAACTCGGGCATCACCACGGGCTATGCCTGCGCCCAGGTCGCGTATAAGTGCCTGACCTCGCCGACCGATTATCCGATCAATGACGGCTCGTTCCGCAGCCTCAACGTCATCGTGCCGTCGGGCCGCGTCATCAGCGCCGTCCGTCCCGCGCCGATGCGCTGGTGGATGACCTTCCCGATGACCATCGTCGATACGATCTTCAAGGCGATGGCGAAGGCCATTCCCGATCGCACGATCGCCGGCCATCATGCCGATCTGATCGCGGCCGGTTTCCATGGCGTCAATCCGAAGACCAAGGAATTCTACTTCGGCAACTTCGGTCCGCTGGGCGGCGGCTGGGGTGCGAAGATGACCGAGGACGGCGTCTCGGCCACGGTCTGCATCAATGACGGCGACACCCACAACAGCGCCAGCGAAATGACCGAGGTGAAGACGCCCTGCGTCGTCGAATCGCTGCGCCTCGTCGAGGACAGCGGCGGCGCCGGCCAGTATCGCGGCGGCCTGGGGGTGGAGCGTATCGTGCGCGCGCGTGCCCCGTGCGTCTTCTCCAGCCAAATCGAGCGCGCCCATTGCAAGCCGTGGGGCCTCGAAGGCGGCGACGAAGCGACCGGCAATTCCATCGCGCTGCGCGTCGATGGCAAATGGAAGGCCGACTTCCCAAACGCCAAGATGGTGATGGCGACGCTCAAAGTCGGCGACGCCTATCTGCTGCGCTCGGGCGGCGGCGGCGGTTACGGTCCCGCGTGGGAACGGCCGGCGGAAAAGGTCGCCGAGGACGTGCGTCAGGGTTACGTCACGCCGGAAGCGGCGGCGGACTCTTATGGAGTTGTGATCGATCCGAAGAGCTTCGCGGTCGATAAGGCCGCGACCGACAAGAAGCGGGCGGCGCTCAAAGCGGCGCGCGCCACGGCTTAAGCGGGATTAGGAAAGGCGGCTAATCTCTCAGCTTGATGCTGAGGGAGACGCCGCCGGACCCGCAGCACGGGCACGACATCGACACGAGAATCTGCTGTTTCTCTTCGTCGGTCAGGTCAGAATTTTCAAGCATTTCAGCGACTTGCTTGCGCATGACGTCGTGCATCGATTCGTCGCTGGTGAAGACTTGAATGGGGCTATCTTGTTCGCTCATGCGGATAATATGGCAAGCGCGCCGGGCGCTCGCAACCCGAACTATCCACCAACGAAAATGGCCGGGACATGCCCGGCCATTCCGTCGAAAAGCAAATCGTCATTGCGAGCGGAGCGAAGCAATCCAGTGCGTCCGCAGACTGGATTGCTTCGTCGCTGACGCTCCTCGCAATGACGCGAGGGGGACTTAAACCAGCTTCAGCTTCTTCAAACGCGGGAACAGCTTCAGTGCGTTCATCGTGTCGATCTCGGCGCGGATGGCGCGGGGCAGTTTGACCGCGCCCATCTTCTGCGCCGCGATGACGGTCGGCAGGAAAGGATAATCGCTGCCGAACATGACCTGGCTCGACGGGACGATTTCGAGCAGAGCGCCGATCGCGCCGTTGTTCCAGCCGCTGGCCGTGTCGAAATACATTTTCTGCAATTCGCGATGCATGCCGCGCGGGAAGTTCTTGCCGATCGGCTTGTGATCCATCTCCTCGATGCGGCCGATGATCATCGGCGCCGTGCCGCCGTTATGGGCGAAGATGAAGCGGATCTTCGGGAACTTCGTCGTCGTGCCGCTGGTGATCAGGCTGACGATCGTGCGGGTCGTCTCGAACGGAAATTCAAGCGTCTGCATGGAGAGGCCCGGCACGGTGTTGGTGCAGCAGGGCGTGAAGGTCGGATGGACATAGACGATTGCCTTGCGGCGGTTCAGCTCTTCCATCACCGGATGGAAAGACTCATCGCCTAGCCATTTGCCGTCGTAATTGGACAGAAGCCCGATGCCGTCCGTCTTGAGGTTATCGAGCGCGTTCTCGATCAGCTTGAGGCTGCCTTTGGTGTCGGGCAGGGGAATCGGGGCGAAGACGCCGAACCGGGTCGGGAAGGCTTGGACCGCCTCCATTGCCGAGTCCGTCCATTCCTGCGCGAGTTTGCGGCCCAATTCGACATCGCCGTACCAGACGCCGGGAGTCGAGGTCGAGGCGAAGGCAAAGGCGATATTCGCCTTGTCCATCTCCTGAATCGACAATTCCGGCGTCCAGCCCAGCATGTTGGTGTTGCCGTGCATGACGGACGTCCGCTTCATCTCGCCTTCCATGAAAGCGCGGGGCAGGAAGTGATGATGCAGATCGATGCGCAACGGGAAGGACGGCTTCTTCGCCGCCGTCTTGCCCTTGGCTGTTACGCTTTTCTTTTTCGCCGCCATGTCAGTCTCCGGATGTGCTGTGTCTCGCCCTCTTTTAGAGCTTTGCGATACGCGGCAGCAACCGGATAGCGTTGTCGCGTTCGATCGCGGCTTTCACTTTGGCCGACGGATGGCCGGCCTCGAACTCGGCGACGGCTTTCTGAACCATGACATTGGTCGGCGGCGGGCCGGCCAAGGGATAGTCGCTACCAAGCAAAACTTGCGACAGCGGGACGATCTTCAACAGCGCCGGCACCGTCACTTCGCCGTTCATGCTGGCGGTGTCGTAATAGAGCTTCGACAGTTCCGCGTGCATACCGCCGGGGAACTTGTCCTTGAACACCGGCATCCGGTTCATGCCCTCGATGCGGCCATAGATCGCCGACAGCGCGCCGCCGCCATGGGCGAAGATGAAGCGGATGTTGGGGAAACGGGTCGTCGTGCCGCTGGTGATCAGGCTGACGATGGTGCGCGTGGTGTCGAACGGGAATTCGAGGTTCGGCGCGACCAGGCCCGTCACCATGTTGGTGGTGCAGCAGGGCGAGAAGGTCGGGTGGACATAAACGATCGCGTTGCGGCGATTGAGCTCTTCCATCACCGGGGTGAAGGCCGGATCGCCCAGCCACTTGCCCTGATAGTTCGAGAGGAAATTGATGCCGTCGGCCTTCAGCGTGCCGATGGCATAGTCGATTTCCTTGAGCGAACCTTCGGTGTCCGGCAGTGGGATCGGCGCGAAGAAACCAAAGCGCGTCGGGTGGTCATGGACGGTCTGTCCGGCGGCTTCGTTCCATTGCCGGGCGAGCTTGCGGCTCTGTTCGACATCGCCGGTCCAAACGCCCGGGGTCGAGATCGAGGCGACGGCGAAATCGACGCCAGCCTTGTCGCAGGCTTCGATGTCGCCTTCGGCTGTCCAGGAGAACATCGCCGAATTGCCGTGGTCCGAATGCTGCCGCTCGTACTCGTCTTTCATGTATTGCTGCGGCAGGAAATGATGATGCATGTCGATGCGGCGCAGCTTGCGTACCGCGGCCTTTGTCGCCGCCGCGACCGGCGTGATCAGGCCGGTCGAGAAGGTGGCCGCGCCGGCTGCCGCTGCGACACCGACGATGAAATCACGGCGCGAGGACGCGCCAATGCTGAGATCGTTCTTCTTCACGTGCTTTCTCCCCTTAAGCGGCATCCCCCGGATGCCGGTATTTGTTTTGCGTTAGGCGGCGGGCATCTGGTGAAGTTGCTGCTTCAGCATTTTCCAGATGTCGTTGCGGTACTGAACGAATTGCGGGCTCGTCTTGATCGCCTCGTCGTCCTGCCAGCGCGGACGCGGCAGGTCGATCTTCAGATCGGCGATGATCCGGCCCGGCGAGGTGCCGAACATGATGATGCGATCCGACAGGAACACGGCTTCATCGACGCTGTGGGTGACGAAGACGACGGTCTTGCGGTCGTTGTCCCACAGTTTCATCAGCTCGACCTGCATCACTTCACGGATTTGCGGGTCGAGCGCGCCGAACGGCTCGTCCATGAACAGATAGGACGGGCCGACAGCAAGCGCGCGGGCGAGGCCGACGCGTTGCTTCATGCCGCCCGACAATTGATGCGGAAAGAAATCGCCGAAGCGGTCGAGCCCGACCTGCGTCAGCGCGCGATTGGCGGTCTTGGTGCGCTCGGCGCTGGGAACGCCCTGGCATTCCAGCGGGAACTCCACATTGGCCCGCGTCGTGCGCCAGGGCAGCAGGTTGAATTCCTGGAACACCATCGCGCGATCGGGGGCGGGGCCGGTGACTTTCTTGCCGTCGATGCGGATCTCGCCACCGGTGGGTATGACCAGCCCGTTGATGATGCGCAGCAGGGTCGTCTTGCCACAGCCCGACGGCCCGAGGAACGAGACGAAAGTACCGCTCTCGATCGTCAGATTGACGTCGGACAAAGCGCGGAAAAACGTCGTGCCGTCGCGGCCGGGATAACCATGCGAGACATTGGAAACTTCGATCATCGTCTCGTCCTCACGAACCTTGTACGTGTTGCCAGGGCGCCAGCTTCTTTTCGAGCCAGCGCAGGAAGGCGTTCAGGATCACGCCCGCCGCCGCCAGCACGACGACGCCGACGAAGACCTGCGCGGTGTCGTAAAGACCGCCTGCCTGGAAGATGAGATAGCCGAGGCCCTTGGTCGCGGCATAAATCTCGGCGACGACGACCATCACGAGGGTGCGGCCGACGGCGAGGCGCATGCCGGCGATGATGTAGGGAAGGGCCGAGGGCAGCACGATCTTCATCATGATCTGCCGTTCGTTCGCCATGAACGAACGCGCGGTTTCGATCAGCTTACGATCGACCTGCGACACGCCGGCTTCGGTATTCACCACCATGATGATGAACGAGCCGAGGAAGACGAGCGCGACCTTCGAGGAAATGCCGATGCCCAGCCAGATGATCAGCAGCGGCAGGAACGCGACCTGCGGCGCCGCATTGAGCGCGGTGACGAACGGTTCCAATGTCGCGCGGATAGTCAGCGACCGACCCATCAGGAGGCCCATCGGCACGCCGACGATGACCGACAGCGCAAAGCCGATGCCCGCGATGTTGGCGCTGGCGGCGACATGCGGCCAGATGCTGCCGTCGCGGATCATGTCGAACAGCTTTTCGATGATCAGCGAGGGGCTGGATGCGAACAGCGGATCGAGATAGCCGAGCCGGGACGAAATTTCCCAAGCGGCCAGGAAGACCGTCAGCCCGCTGATACGCAGCAGATTGACGAAGCCGGATTTAAGCCACCAGCGCTCGAACGCGCTTGGGCCTTGAGGCGCCAGAGGATCTTTCAGTGGCAGCGACGATGCGGTGCGGTCACTCACGGGTTTGGTTTCCAACCTTTGGCTGCGAGTTCAGTGTTCACTTTTTCAGCAAAGCTGAAATCGAAGACGCCTGCCGGCGCCATGATCTTGTCCTTCGGCATATCCATCATCGCACCGCGCAAGGTCACTTCGTTTATCTGCACGTCGTGGGCGATCGTGCCGTTGACGGCCATCAGGCTGCGCAGGATATCATATTCGCCGCCGACTTCTTCCGGCTTCGCCTTCATATAAGCGGCATAACGCTCGATCGATTCTTCGCGGTTGTTGCGGGCGAAGATCATGCCCTTGCGCGTGGCGCGGACGAAACGCTCGACCTCGTCGGGATGGTTTTTGATCAGATCGTCCGAGGTGGCGAGGCCGTTGAAGGTCGAACGGACTTCCTGGCGCAGATCGGTCAGCAGCTTGCCCTTATCGAGCCCGCCGGCATTGCGCAGGATTTCGACATCGCCCGGATGCAGCAAGGCGGCCGGCAGCGCGCCGCTTTTGACCATCGCCATACGCGAACCGATGGCCGAGCCCATCGGGGTGAAGGCGACATAATCGGACGGCAGATTGTGCTTCAGGAGGTAATAGCGGATACCGATTTCGCCGGTATCGCCGCGGCTGACGACACCGATCTGCTGGCCTTTAAGGTCGTCGAACGTCTTGATCTCGGGCTTGGTGGACCAGACCTGCCAATCGGGCCGGTCCTCGCCGACGAGCAACACCTTCAGCTTCGCGCCTTTGATGATCGCGCTGATGGCCGAAGAGCCCGAGGTGCTGAATTGCAGATCGCCCGAGACGAGCGCTGCGGTGGCCGGGCCGCCGCCGGTCTCGATGACTTCCATGTCGAAGCCTTCGTCTTTGTAGTAGCCCTTCTGGATCGCGGTGAAGAAATAGATGTAGGAGCCGTTGAGGTTGGGATAGCTGACTTTGACGTGCTCGGCGCGGGCTGGCGCTGCCGGTGAAAGAACCGTGGCCAAGGCTGCCGCGGCGACGGCTGCACGGAAAAATGTCTTCATGATCCACCCTCGATAAATTTTCTGAGCCGCGCTTCGAAGGGAGCGGCCTGCTCCCATTGGACCCAGTGACCGGCGTCCGGGACGATGTCGCAATAAGTAGCCGGTCGGATGGTGCGAAGCACGCCGAATTTCTGCTCGATATAAGGAGCGCAGGTGCTGTCCTTCTCGCCCCAGATCGCCCCCAGCCGGGCCGTCACCTTGGGCAGAACCTCGATCAGCGTCTCGGTAAAGGCGATCGGGCGGCTGTCGAGGCGGGAGCGGCGGGTATTCTCGTTCTGGAGGAAGACTGCCAGGTCATCGACCCGGCCGGCATCGCCGAACATCAGCGTGACGAGGTTCTGTCGCTGGATTCCGGCGATTTGCGTGGGTGTCATGCCCGGTTCGACCCGCGCCAGGGTCAGGCTCGGCCGCGGCTGGCCCAGTCCGGCGGCGCCGATGGTCAGGAAACAGTCGATTCGGTCGCCCATTTGCGCGGCGACATGGCCGCCGAGGGCCGATCCGAACGAAAAACCGGCCAAGGCGATCCGCGCGGGTGGTGGGGCGACCTGATTGAGGCCCTGGACCAGGATCGCGGCCAGCGCTTCGGCGGTTTTCGGTTCCGGCGGGGTCGCGGAATCGCCGCATCCCGGCAAATCCGGCACGATGACCATATAGTCGGCCGACAGAGATTGGACGTTGCGCAGCCAATGAGTCCAGGAACCATAGCCGCCATGCAGCAAAACCAGCGGCTTGCCGGCGCCCCAAACGCGCCAAACCATCTGCCCGTCGCCGCACGGCGTCTCGATTCGGCGGGACAGCCGTTCGATTTGGGCGACGATGTCGGCGAGCGCCGTCGTTTCCGACGGGCTGGATGCCTGATCGGACGGCATTCCTAGGCTCAATCCTTCCCGGTCACGAAATTTCTGACGCTGTTTGGCGCGGCGCTATATGAGCCTTTGCCTTTGCAGACTGTCAACCGCGTGCCCTACTCGCGGGAAATTCCCGTGAATGGTGTTAAAGCCGGGTGGAAAGCCAAATCGCGAGGCGGGAACCGGCTTTGATCGCCGCGGTCATCAGCGGCGGGGCGTTGTCGCCGCCTTGGGCGAGGGCGGTGTCGCGATGCTCGATCTCGTTGTCGCGGAATTCGATCAGGGCGGCTTTCAATTCGGGCTCGGTGTCGCCCAACGCCTCGATCTGCGCGCGGTAATGCTCGTCGATGACTTCCTCGACCGCGACGGTGCAGGCCATCGCGGCTTTCGGCCCCAGCATTGCCGTTGCCGCGCCGAGGGCAAACCCGGCCAAATGCCAGACCGGCGACAGGGCGGTGGGCCGCACGCCGCGATCCCGCACCATCTGGTCGAAGACGTCGAGATGCCGCTGTTCCTGGTCGGCCATGTGCCGAATTTCTTTGGCTGCGGGCGCTTTGCCCAAAACCGCGAGCTGCCCCTCGTAGATCCGCTTGGCCCCGTATTCGCCGGCGTGATCGACGCGGATCATGCGCGCGACCTGGGTCTTGGCCGACGGATCGCCGGGCAGGCGCTTCATCGCCGCTTCACCGACCGGAAAGCAAAGACGGCGAGGACCGCCGAGGCGATCATGTTCAGCCCGGCAAGGGTGATGCCCATGAACGACCATTGCGGCGCGTCGCATTGTACCGGCTGCTTTTCCATCAGCGCTTTCAACAACGCCTCGGGCGACGATGCCTTGAGGCCGCCGGTGCAGGCGGTCGGACCTTCGATCCAATGATGCTCGATGGCGACGTGATAGAGGCCCAATCCCGTGCTTGCGATGAACAACAGCACCATCAGCCACAGTACGGCCTTGTACGATGACGGCGGCATCAGTGTCGCGCCGAGGCCCGCAATCACGATCGCGGCGTAATAGGGCCAGCGTTCGAATAGACAAATCTCGCAGGGCTCGAGCCCGCCGATATATTGCGAGGCGAGGGCCGTGCCGACGATGACGGCGCTGGCAAGGGCGAGCAGGAAAAGGCTGCTGCGCAAGGACATCTTAGATGTATCGTAAGGCGACAAAGCCGCCGATCAGCAACACGACGAACAAGGTCGTCACGAGCGTCAGCCGCTTCTCGATGAAAATCCGCACCGGCTCGCCGAACCACCACAACAGCGCCGCGACGAGGAAGAACCGGATCGAACGCGAGATCAGCGAGGCGATGGCGAAGGTTGCGAGATTAAAATGCAGCGCGCCGCTGGTGATGGTGATCAGCTTGTAGGGGATCGGCGTCATGCCCTTGAGGACGATGATCCAGGCGCCCCATTCGTCGAACGACGTTTTCAGCGCCTCGTACTTGTCCATCGCGTGATAGAAATTGAGAATCGGTTCGCCGATATAACCGAAGGCGTAATAGCCGATGGCGTAACCGAGGAACCCGCCGACCACCGACGACACGGTGGCGATGATCGCCAGCTTCCACGCATCGCGCCGCGCGGCGAGGATCATCGGGATCAACAGCACGTCGGGCGGGATCGGAAAGAACGAGCTTTCGACGAAGGCGACGGCGACCAGCCACCATATCGCGTTGGGGCTCGCGGCCAGACGCATCATCCAGTCGTATAATCTTTGTAGCATCGGAACTCTCTAGCGGGCGGGGCGTCGCGCGAAAAGGGCAAGGGTACGCAGCGTCATCACCGTCTCGCCGCGCTGGTTGGTGACGGTGCAGTCATGTTTGACGAGGCCGCGGTCGGGCTTGGTGTGGGACGGCATCACCTCGGCGACGGTGGCGGTCGCGCTCAAAACGTCGCCCGGCCGCAGCGGCTTTTTCCACCGCAGTTCGTCCACACCGGGCGAAGCCAGCGCGCTCGACTCGCGCAGCATCCCATCGACGAAAATCCGCATGAACACCGCCGAGATATGCCAGCCGCTGGCGACGAGCCCGCCAAACGCGGATTCCTGTGCCCGAACCGGGTCGGTGTGAAACCATTGCGGGTCATAGGATTGGGCGAAGGCAATGATCTCGGCCTCCCCGACCGCCCGGCTGCCCAGCGCGACGGTCTCCCCCGGCACAAAGTCCTCGAAATAACGAAACGCCATGCCGGGTGCTTAGGGGGAGAGCCGGGGGGCTGCAAGCTTAAGCCCTCGCCCAACCCCAAGAGCCCTCGCCCCTTTGGGGGAGAGGGTTGGGTGAGGGGGAACCTCACACGCCGACTCCCTAGCTACCCCGTTGAGGTCGCGCCCCAAATCGCCTAGAAAGACGCCAGCCGCCGCCGAGCGGCATTCGTCACGACGACTGTGCGGGCGTGGTGGAACTGGTAGACGCGCCGGACTCAAAATCCGGTTCCGCAAGGAGTGTCGGTTCGATTCCGACCGCCCGCACCAATTTTCCTTTTACTTGAATTTTAGCTTGCCGTCATACGCGAGGCGTAGCGAAGACTAGGCTAGTAACGCTAGCGCCTAAGAACCGCGTCAACGGCCGCATAGGGAGATAAAGTTGTCTTACGATTTTCCCAGCGATTTTTTCGAGCCTCCAAAAGTACGCCCCGCCGAATGGCCGGACCATCCGGATGTGCGTAGAGCGGTTGAATGGTTCCGCTCGTTCATGAGCAAGCAACAGTGGGAACTGCGCAGGGAGGCTGCCGCAAGGAGATTGTACGACGCTTCGCTGGCACGGGTAGGGCCTGATGACAAAGGGCGTCTCTTCGACGAGACAGATACTTTTGGTTGGTACTTGTTTCTAGCTGAGGCGTTCGTTGATCATATCGGCAACTACGAGCCGACGTTTGGCTCACGCGTTGTGCCAGTATTTGCTGCGATTGGGCGCAATCTAGCCTTACTCAAGACTATTGCCGGGGTGGCTGAACGGATGCAGCGTATGATCGATCAGGATCGTTTACAACCCAATGGAGCCTTATTCGAGGCGCTCGTTGCAATTTGTTATGCACGTCAGGGCGGGCAAGTAAAATTTGTACCCGCTGAACCAGGGCGTGCTCGAACCCACGATATGGACGTTACCATAAATGGGCTCGACTATGCCGTTGAGTGCAAACGCATGGAGACTGGCGACTATGGAGAAGGTGAGCGCCGCCGCATGAGAGAGCTTTGGCGGCCCTGTTCGGCAGAGCTTTGTAGGATTGAGCGAAGTACGTTTGGTAATGTCGACTTCGCAGTGCCTCTTAACGAAATTCCTGAAGATTATATGATTCAGAAGGTGGGTGCCTGGCTGCGCTCAGGTAAAAAACATTTTAGCTGGAATGAAAAAGAGAGTTCAGGATGGATCAGAGATTTAGATCTCCGTCCCCTACAAGCCGAACTCGAAAATAGTTGTGTGATGCATGGCTCGTCTCGATTGGTAGAACTTTTGACGGGAGAATACATCAAGAATAGGAGCTTTCTTCAGTCGCTCAGAATGAAGTTATGGGATAATCCAAGATATATGTATGAATGTGATCTTGCGGTCATTTTTCGCTGGCAGTCTTTATCAGACCGCGCCACGAGCGCTAAGGCTCGTGACGTTTTTCATAAATTGGTTGAAGCAAATGACCAACTTCCGGAAGACAGGCGTTCGATTATTCATATTGGCTTCGAGGCGGTCGAGGGCGATGAAGTGGAAAAGGTGCGATATGCCAAGATTGTAGCTACCACAGAGAAGTTTGACCCTAAGGGAAAGCGACTAGAATACGTGTACTGTCACTATTTTGTGCCCGAAAGTCCGCCGGAACAAAGTTGGGCATTCGATGAAACCACGCAAATGAGGGATATAAGACCCGAGGGGCCACCGCCGCTCGCGGCGCAGTTTTTGGTATCTCCTGATGATGTGGAAGAGCGGCAAGGTCCACACTGGGGTCCGTGAACGAATCTTTTTCTGTTCGGCTTTATCAACTTTTAAACGGTCACTCAAGCGCATGGATACTTACCAAGATACAGATTTGCGTTGAGATTATAGTTGGTCGAGTTGTGTAGAAAATATTGCAAACGTCAATTAACTCTAATAACAGTTGGAATGCTAAGCTTTCAAAATTGATATAAAGCACTCGCTGAAAAATGTGACGAAGAAGTAGGTGTTATGGGAGGGGATGGAGTGGTAAAGCCGAAACCAATTTATGTTTTGCTCTGCGGATTCGTGGTCATATTGTTGGCCATCGCCACTTCTGCCCATGCGCAGGACGCCGTCGAGAAATTCTACAAAGGCCGTGACCTCAAGCTCTCGATCGGCTCGACGCCGGGCGGCGGCTATGACGGGTATGGGCGGCTTGTCGCGCGCTATATGACGAAATACATCCCCGGCAATCCGAATATCGTGCCGGTGAATATGGCCGGGGCGGGCAGCAATCGGTTGGCGACTTATATCTATTCGGTCGCGCCGAAGGATGGGACCGAGTTTGCGATCGTCTTTCCCGGCGCCATTCTCGATCCGCTGATCGGGACCGAGCATCTCCAGCACGATCCCAGCAAGCTGATCTATATGGGTAGCGCGAATGTCGAGGTGTTCACCTGCTTCGTGCGCTCGGACGCGCCGGTGCAAAGCTATATGGACATCACCAAGACGCAAATCCTCGTCGCCTCGACGGCGGCGGGTGGTTCGACGCGCGATATTCCGGCGCTCGAGAATCATCTGCTCGGCACCAAGTTCAAAGTGGTCGCCGGTTATCCCGGCTCGCGCGAGATCAATCTCGCGATCGAGCAGGGCGAGGTGCAGGGTGCCTGCGGCCTCGGCTGGTCCAGCATCAAGACGCAGAGTTCGGCGCTGCTCAACAGCGGCAAGATCAAGCTCTTGGCGCAGGAAAGCAACAAGGGCGATCCCGAACTCGACGCTAAGGGCGTGCCGCTGACCTACAGCTTCGCCAAGACCGACGAGGCGCGCGAAATCATGGAACTGGTCTTCAGCCAGGAAATCTTCGGCCGGCCCTTCATTATGCCGCCGGGCGTACCCGACGATCGCGTCGCCGCGCTACGAAAGGCCTTCATGGATACGATGAAGGACAAGGACTTCCTCGCCGACGCCAAGACCCAGGGTCTCGACATCGATCCGATCTCGGGTGAGGAGGTTCAGGCACTAGTGAAGAAGGTCTATGCCTTCCCGAAGGATATCGTCGAGAAGGCGAAGAAGGCGATCGTTTATGAAGCGCCTTGATGGTTGCAGTCTGAGATAACCCCCTCACCCCAACCCTCTCCCCCAAGGGGGCGAGGGAGTATCCGCATCGTACCCCTCGCCCCTTTAAGGGGAGAGGGAGGGGCCCGCGTGAGCGGGAGGGTGAGGGGGATTTCTCAGCAAAGAAAATCGTTACGAGGGCCAAAGCGGCGCGCAGGAACAGCACGAGCCCTTCGACAAGCTCAGGGTGAGGTGAGATTTTGCGTTGCACTGAGGATGCAGAATTCCGAGTCTCCTCACCCTGAGCCTGTCGAAGGGCTCGGATCGCTCATGCCAGCTATCTCCCGCCGTCCCGGTTATTGACGCTGAGCCCCCGCCGGGCGCACCATCGCCGCCATGATTTCCCGTGATACCCGCGTCAATATTCTGATCGGCAATGGGCATTTTCTGTCCCATTTCTATCAGCTCAGCCTGCCGCCGCTGTTCCTGATCTGGCAGAAGGAATTCGACGTCACCTATGCGCAGCTCGGCCTCGCGCCGGTGGTGATGGCGATCATGGCGGCGCTGATGCAGACGCCCTATGGCTTCCTGGTCGATCGCTTCGGCGCGCGCCGGTTTCTGATCATCAATACGATGGTGATGTCGCTGGCCATCGCGGCGATGGCCTTTGCCACCAGCTTCTGGCAGATCGTCGCGCTGGCCGCCGTGTCGGGCATGGCCAACGCGGTTTATCACCCGGCGGATTACAGCATCCTCGCCGCCTCGATCCATCACGACAAGATGGGCCGCGCCTTCGCCATCCATACCTTCACCGGGAATATCGGCTTCGCCCTGGCGCCGCCGGTGGTCGCGGTGATGGCGGCGTTCTTCGGCTGGCGCGAGGCGCTGCTGATCCTCGGCCTCGTCGGTGTGCCGGTGGCGCTCGCGATCCTCTGGCAAAGCGGCATCCTTCAGGAACAGGCGCATGCCGACAGGAAGCGCAGCACCATGACCGCGCGCGACTTGCTGCTCGATCGCACGCTGCTGTTGTTCTTCGGTTTTTATCTGTTGGGCTCGATGGCGGGCAGCGGCGTGCAGGCATGGCTCATCACCGTCCTGCATTACAAAGGCATCGAGGTCGCGCTCGCCTCGGCGGCGCTGACGGCTTACATGGTCGGAACCAGCGCCGGCGTGCTGATCGGCGGCTGGATCGTCGATCGTTTGAAGGCTTATGTCGGCATCATGGTCGCGGGCCTCACCGGCCTGTCATCGGTGCTGGTGTTTCTCGTGGGCGTGCTGCCGGTGACGGCTCTGGTCGCCATCGTCGCGATGTTCGTCGCCGGCGCGGCGCTGGGCGGCAGCCGCACGCCGCGCGACATCATGCTGAAAGACGCCGCACCGCCGGGCGAAATCGGCAAGGTGTTCGGCTTCGTCAGCTCGGGCGCGCCGCTGGGCAGCGCCTTAACGCCGGTGCCGCTGGGCTATCTCATCGATCACGGCTTTACCGACTGGGTGCTGGTGATCACCGCGGTGATTCTCATTGCGAGCATTCTGTGCATGGGGACGGCGCGGGCTTCGGCCAAGAGTGACGCGGCGGTTGCCGCAGCGGAATAACGCCTTTACGTCATTGCGAGCGCAGCGAAGCAATCCAGTGCGCGGAAAGACTGGATTGCTTCGTCGCTGACGCTTCTCGCAATGACGCGGAAATTATTGGACGAGAACGAGCTTCCCGAAATGCCGATTGGCGCGCATCATCGCCTGCGCCGCTTCGGCATCATCGAGCTTGAAGATTTGGTCGATCGGCAGGGCCAGCTTTCCGGCCGTCACCGCGTCCCATAAATCCTCGCGCATCACCTCGACCTCGCGGCGCAACTCGGCGAGTGAGCGGGTGCGATGGGTGACGCCGATATAGCTGATGCGGTTTTGCGCGTGGATGTTGAAGTCGAACTCGCCGCGTCCACCGCCCAGGCGGCCGACATTGACGATGCGGCCCAGCACCGCCGTCGCCTTCATGTTCTGATTGACGGTCGGGCCGGACACCATGTCGATGATGACGTTGACGCCCTTGCCGTCGGTTGCTTTCAGAACATCCTCGGACCAATCGGGCTTCTTCGGATCGATGGCGATGTCCGCACCGAATTCCTTGAGCCGCGCGCGCCGCGCCTCGTTGGTCGAGGTGCCGAAGACCAACCGCGCGCCTTTCAGCTTGGCGATCTGCATCCCCATGAGGCCGACGCCCGAGCTTGCGCCCTGGATCAGGATCGTCTCGCCCGGCTGCAGCCTGCCGTTGGTGATGATCGCGTCGTGCATGGTGCCGAGCGAGGTCGGTATGGTCGCCGCCTGTTCCCAGCTCATGTTGTTGGCGGGGATGTGCGTCGTGCGGCCCCAGTCGGACACCGCATATTCGGCATAACCGCCCGCGCCGGTGCAGGCAACGCGATCGCCCGGCTTGAAGCCTTTCACCTCGGCGCCGCATTCGACCACTTCGCCCGACCATTCGAGGCCGGGGATGACGCCTTCCTTATGGCTGTGGCCCGAACCGTAGGAGCCGGGCAGGTCGGCGCGGTTGAGTCCGGTTGCGTGGACTTTGACCAGGACCTCGCTGGGTTTCGGCTTCGGCTGCGGGACGTCGCGAATTTCGAGGGTGCTGGCGCCGACGACGGCTGCTTTCATGAAGTCCTCCCGGAGTTATTATCATCACCGCTACCACAATCATCGGACTCGCGGTAGCGGCCTTCCACGGTGTAGAACGACGCCATGACCGATTACTGGCTAAGCAAACTTTTCTTCGACCTTCAGGCTCCCGCTGCCGGCGCCGAATATCGCGCCGAGCGTGCCAAGGTTCTTGCCCGCTATACGCTGGCGCCCGAGGTATTGAAGGCGATTGCCGATGACGATGTCGGCTTCCTCGCGCAACGGGTGAATCCCTATCTGCTGCGGTATTATTTCGGCGTCGCCGGCATGACCGATGATGTCTTCCGCGCGAAGCTCAAGGAATCGGGTTCGGAGATGGTCGATGGCTGAATTCGTTGGTTCTTTCGCGGCGAGCCATGCGCCGCTGATCGCACGCGATTGGGACAAGCTGCCCGAGGCGCGGCGTCAGGAAATCACCGCCGCCTTTCAGGAACTGGGCAAGCGCGTTACGGCGGCAGAGCCCGATGTGCTGATCGTGCTGTCGCCCGACCATTGGGTGAATTTCTTTTTGAACAATCTGCCCAGCGTCTGCATCGGCGTCGGCGAGACCCATGGCGGTCCGCCCGAACCTTTCATGAAATCCTTCACCCCCAGCCCGATCCCGGGTCATGCTGCGTTGGGGGCGCACATCGCGAAGACCGCGCTCGGCAATGATTTCGAGCCGTCTATCTCGCATCAGATGACGCTCGATCACGGTTTCTGCATCCCGATGTGGCGGATGGAGTTGGCGAAAATTCCGCTGATCGTGCCGATCGTCATCAACGACATCGAGCCGCCGATGCTCAGCATGAGCCGCTGCATCGCCTGGGGAAAATTATTGGCCAAGGCGATCGCATCGTTCCCCGATAAGAACCTTCGTGTTGGCGTTCTGGCGACCGGCGGGCTCAGCCATTCGATCGGCGCGCCGGACATGGGCCGCATCGACGAGCCGTTCGATCGCGAATGTATCCGCCTGTTCGAGAAAGGCCCGGAAGGTGCGCTGGTCGATTTTCTCGAGGCCCATACCGAAGCCGCCGGTAACGGCGCGCATGAAGTGCGTAACTGGGTGATCGCCCATGCGGCGGCCGGCGGGCGCGGTTTCGATCTGATCGATTATCGCGTGACGCCCGAGGTTTATGTCGGGTGCGGCTGGGCCTCTTGGCGCGGTTGAACGGGCGGGGTTAAGCCGCCTGCTTCGGTTCCGGCGATCGTCCACGCGACGGTCCCAATCCTTTTGGCAGGAAGAATCCTGCGACCAGGATCACCACGACCAGAATGCCGGACACGATATAGACGTTGTGTACCGCATCGGCGACTGCGTTCATGACGGGGCCGATCTCGGTTGGTGACAGTTTATGGCGCAGATCAGGGTCCATCATGCGATTGACCGCATCGCCGCCGAGCATCCCCGCCAAGCTGAAATTGACCACGCCGCCATAAAGCGCTGCGCCGACCGTCTGTCCCAACATGCGGGTGAAGGCGATCATCGAGGTCGCGCTGCCGCGCTGACTCCAATCGACGCCGCTTTGCGCCGCGACCATGTAAGTGTTCTGGTTGAGTCCCATGCCGATGCCGACGAGGCCGGTGCCGGTCGCAGCCCAGATCGGTCCGCGTTCGGGATCGAGCGCGATCAGCATCGCCGTGCCGCAGACGAGGAACACCCCGCCGATGCAGACGGCGGCGCGATAAGAACTGCGCAGCATAATACGCCCGCCCGACCACGAGCCACCGATCCAGGTGACCGAGCTGATGGCGAGGGCATAGCCGGCGACGATCGGGCTATAGCCCATCACGCCCTGAATATACGCGGGGAGGAAGGACGAGCTGGCCATGACGACGCAGCCGATGCCGAAACAACCGATATTGCCGCACAAGAGAACACGGTTGCGCAGCAGGTCGATCGGCAGGATCGGCTCGGCGGCGCGGCGTTCGTGGATGACGAAGAGAATGATCGTCGCGATCGAGATGCCCAGCAGGATGAGGAAGTTCTGTAGTCCGAGCGTGCTCGCCTGGATGAAGGTGTACATCAACAGGCCGATACCGACCGCCATGACGAGCGCGCCGAGATAATCGATCTGATGTTGGCGCGGCTGGATGTTCTCGTGCAGTGCGAAGGCAAGGATGATGAAGCCCAGGACGCCGATCGGCACGCTGATCCAGAAGATCCAGGGCCAGCCGGCATGGGCGATGACGAAAGCGCCTAGCACCGGGCCAATGAGGGCGGCGATGCCCCAAATGCTCGAGAAGAACCCGGCCATCTTGGCGCGCTGCGCCGGCGGATAGATATCGCCGATCAATGTCTGGTTGATCGGCTGCACCGCTCCGGCGCCGATGCCCTGAATGACGCGGAAGATCACAAGGACAAACATATTGTGCGCGAAGCCGCACAGCACCGAACCGAGAATGAAAAGCGTGAGGCCGAAAAACAGCACGCGCTTGCGGCCGAACAGATCGGCCAGCCGGCCATAGATCGGAATGGTGACGCCCTGGGCGAGGAAATAGGCGCTGAAGACCCAGCTATAAAGCTCGAACCCACCCAGTTGGCTGACGATGGTCGGCATCGCCGTCGCGACGACAGTGCCTTCCATACCGCTCATGAAGATCAGCACGACGCAGGCGCTGAGAATCCACAACCGTCCCGCCGGCGTGACGGCAAGCGCGCTTTCGTGGCCGGTCGCTGGGGGTACTGGTTTTCGTTGAGCGGCGCCGTTCAATAGGATTCAACCCAGGGCCGGATTTCCATCTCGGCGGTCCAGGCGCTGCGCTGCTGGCGGTGTATATGCAGATAGGATTGTGCGATCGCGTCGGGTTCCAGCAGCCCATCGGGACCGCGTTGATTGCCGCGCGCATCATTGGGCTGGCGGATGCCGCCATCGATGACGAAATGCGCGACGTGGATATTCTGCGGCGCCAACTCGCGCGCCATGCTTTGCGCGAGGCCGCGCAGGCCGAACTTGCCCATCGCGAAGGAGGACGACTTGGCGAAGCCTTTGACGCTGGCCGACGCGCCGGTGAAAAGGATCGTGCCGTGCCCGGCTTTGAGCATCGACCGCGCCGCCTGCTGCCCGACGAGAAAGCCGCCGAAGCAGGTGACGGTAATCGCTTTCATCACTTCGGCAGGATCGAGATCGGCGATGCCGCCGCGCGCGCGATAGCTGGGATTATAGACGACAAGGTCGGGAGGGCCGATTTCGTCGCTGACCGATTGGAACAGCGTCGCGACTTCTTCGGCAATGCTCGCATCGCAGCTATAGCTATTGGCGTCGGTTTCGCTGACCAGCGCCGCGATATTTTCCGGCCGCCGCGACGCCAGGGCGATGCGCATGCCTTCTTTATGAAAGAGCCGTGCGAGAGAGGCACTGAGGCCGCCGCCGGTACCGACGATGAGCGCGGTCTCGGCCATGACGGCTACTGACGAACGCGCGTCGGCATCACCAGTTCCGCCGCATCGCGCGCCGCGGAACGGCTATGGCCTTGCTTCAATTCGACGACGACCTGTTTGGCGTGACGGTCGCGCACCATGCCGCCCATCAGCGGCGATGCCGCGGGCGCATTGGTCAGGCGCAAGGCGGTAATCTTGGTCGCTTCGCCGGACCCATCGAGCATCGCTTCGATTTCCTGGCCTTTGAACAGCCGCGAAATACCAAAACCGCCGAGCGTCTCGGCTTCGACGGGAATGTCGTTGCTCAACCCCTGGAGTCGCAGCGTGCCGCGTCCGGTCCGTGTATCGAACCACTGCACGACGCCATGGACGAAATTGCCTTGAGCCGGGGTCGAGAAAAGTTCAGCGGCTGTGATCGGCGCAACGTGAATGACTTCGGCGCGCCGTATCAAGGTCGGTAGCACCGGCTTCACTTCGACGACGACTTCTTCGGCGATGGGTTCCGCAATGGGCGATGCCGTTATCGTTACGGCCTCGTCGGACTCGCTCGCTTCGGATTCGATCGGCTGCGCAACGCGTTTAAGGCGCGTGCGGCGGGGCTTTTCGGCCGGCGTCCTATCATCGGCCACATCTTTGACGCGCCGTGCGATCTTGCGCACGGATTCAACGTCGATCTTGCCGAGATTGGCAAGCGCGCGTTCGACATGTTCGAAAAGGCCGGGGATTTCTTCAATCGACGTACGGCGGTTCGCAAGGAGCTTCGCAACGACCTGCGCAGCTTCGAACTTTTTTGACATTTTGAGAGTCACTACTGTTGCCCGAGGGAAAACTCATATCAGGTTCCGGCGCTTTGGCAAGGGCATCGCAATTGACCCTGGTCGGGGTGGGCGATAGTTTTGCGGGTGCGCTGACGTTTCGTCTGATGGCGATCCAATGAACATGTCGTCTTTCTATGGCTTATTTGGGGCGTAAGCCCCGCGTTGCGATCTTCGCGGCGTGAATCTTTTGCATTGCGGGAGAATAGAATGTCTTCGTTCAAGCGAATGGTTTCAGCTTTTGCGCTTTTGGCCTGCGGTATCGGGGTAAGCGGTGTCGCTCATGCCCAGGACAAGGCTGGTGACAAGGCAGGGCAGCCTCTCGCGATCAATTACAATTTCACCAACGCGATCTGGCTCGATATCGATGTCGCGATCGATAAAGGTTTCCTCAAGGACGAAGGTTTCGCACCGGAAACCATCGCGTTCCAGAACTCGCCGCAAGCGGTGCAGTTGCTGGTGACGAAATCGACGCAGGTCGCGGTGATGCAGCCCGAAGCGGTACTCGATGCCGATCTCAAAGGCGCGGGACTTGTCGCGCTGATTCAGCCGGAAACGCGTCCCGATTGGATTCTCGTCGCGCCGGCGAATGCCGACTGGAAAGACATCAAAGGCAAGACGGTCGGTTTCAGCTCACTGAAGGTCAACGAAGTTTGGCTGACGGAAAAGCTGCTCAAGGCGCATGGTCTCGGCCGCGATGATTGGACGGGTCTGCAAGTTGGTATCACCCCGGCGAAGGTTGCGGCTTTGACCAAAGGTGCGATTGCCGCGTCACCGTTGTTTCAGCCCGGCGCGCAACAGGCCCTGAAATCGGGCCTCAAGGCGATTGCGCGTTATGACGAACTCGGCGATTGCCCGCCGAGCCTCGTCGTCGTCAGCAAGGCCTGGGCAACCGAGAATCAGAACGGCGTGCGTTTGATCCGCGCGCTGCAGAAATCGCATCATTGGCTCTACGACGCGGCCAACCGGGCCGAGACCGAAGAGATCATGCGCAAATACACCAAGGTCGATGCCGACATCGCGCATGATGTCTATGAGATGCTGTTCGTCACCGACAAGGTCTATTCGCGCGACGGCTCGATCGACTTGAAGGGTTTGAAGAACGCATTCCAACTCATCACCGATGCCGGTGAAGTCGCCGCCGGCAAGATTCCGGCGCCGGAAACGATCATCCTGGCGAAAGAGCTCGGCGGCGTGATGCACTAACTAAATGGCCTGCCGCTCGGCGCGTTCCCGTGCATTTGAAGCATGGGCGTGCCCAGCGGCTCAGGGCGAGCAAGGTAGGAACTGCATGGCAGTCCCGCGTCGTATTTGCGGGGTTTCGTTGACAGCCACGCGGCAGGGGTGTTAACGACCGGGCTGTTTTATTAGGCGAAATGGCCAGTCGTCATGCCGCGTATCTCCATCGGTGATTGTCAGCTCTATTACGAGCGCCAAGGTGCAGGGTTTCCGGTGATCTTCGTCTCCGGGCTCTCGGGCTATGGCAGCTTTTGGCGTGACCAATTGCCCGCCTTCGCGCGCAACTTCGATTGCATCGCCTATGACCATCGCGGCGTCGGGCAAAGCGACCCGAAGGGCTCGATCACCCTGATCGAAAAATTGGCCGAGGACACCATCGGCCTGATGGACGCGCTGGGCATCGAGAAGGCGCATATCATCGGTCATTCGGCGGGCGGCGCGGTGGCGCAGGTCATGGCGATCGATCATCCGACCCGGTTGGCCAGCGCGGTGATCGCCGCCGGTTGGACCAAGCCCGATGCCTATTTCCGCCGTTTCTTCGCCCTGCGTAAGGAACTGCTCTCGCGGCTTGGCCCGTCTTCCTACATCCAAGCCAACACCTTGTTTCTCTATCCGGCGGCTTATATCGCCGCCAATAATGAGAAATTACGCCAGATCGAGGCGCAGATTCTGGCGAATTTTCCGGCGCCCGACACTATCTCCAGCCGCATCGATGCGATCATGGCGTTCGATCGGACCGAGGATCTTAACCGTATCAAGACCCCGACCCTGGTGCTGGCGGCGCAGGACGACATGATCGCGCCGGCCTATTTTTCCGAGGATTTGGCGCGCCGTATCCCCGGCGCCGAGGCGAAGTTCTTCCCGCAAGGCGGGCATGATTTCCCTCAAGTCGTGCCGCGGGAATTTAACCAAGCGGTGACACCGTTCCTGCTGGCGCATACCCCGGCGCAGGCGCCGACCCAAGCGCCGCAACGCAGCCGGGCTTAAGCACTCGTAAAGCCTTCAAACGCTACTGTTCGGGGTCGTCCAAAGATCGCGCCGATAACAGTAGCAGAATGGCTGAGTTGTCCACGAACACCCAAAAATCCGTCAGCGTCCCCCCCGATACCGGTAATGACGCTGCTCTTGGCGCCGTTTTGGCTGCCCTCGCTTCGGCAGGCGACGTCGCCTATGTCTGGAACATCGACAACGATACCATCCAGTGGCATGGCTCGCTTCGGACTCTCGGTTTCCCCGAAGAGCTTCCCATGGCCAGCGGCCAGGCCTTTGCCGAGCGCATCAATCCCGACGACCTGTTGGCGCGCCAGCAACAGCTTCACGCGCATTATTCGCGCGGCATGCCGTTCGATTGCGAATACCGCGTCCGCCTCCAGTCCGGCAGTTTCGCTTGGCTGCATGATCGCGGCACCGCCGAACTCGACGGCCTTGGCCGCCCGAAACGCCTCCTCGGCGTCGTCCGCCTGGTTACCGGCCGGAAGACCCAGGAACAGCGGCTAGAACATCTGGCCAATTACGACGACCTGACCGGGCACTTCAATAAGAAGCGCCTGCGCGAATTCCTCGACCATCTGCTCGCCGCCAGCTTCCGCGCCGGCAGCTCGGGTGCCTATCTCGCGGTCGGCATCGATAAGTTGGCGACGATCAACGATGCGTTCGGTTATGACGCCGCCGATCAGGTGCTGATCGAAATCGGCCGCCGTCTCGACCGCTGCCTCCGGGTCAGCGACGTTGTCGGCCGCACCGGCGGCGACCGTTTCGGCGTCGTCCTGGCGCATTGCGCCGAATCCCATATCGCGAAGGCCGCCGAGAAAATTCTCGCCGCGGTCAGCCGCACTCCGATCGAAACCTCGGTCGGCCCGATCTATGCCACCGTCTCGATCGGCGGCACCGCTTTCCCCGAACAGGCCAAGACTTCGTACGAAGTCATGACCCGATCGGAATCGGCTTTGTCCGATGCTAAGCGCGCGGGCCGCGACTGCTTCGTGCCGTATCATGTCTCGGAAGAGCAGCGCCAATCGCATCGCGTCGGCATGGCCCTTGGTGATCGCGTTCAGCGCGCCCTGAAAGACGGCCGCCTGCCGCTGGCTTATCAGCCGGTGGTGTCGAGCGAGACCGGCGAAGTCGATTATTACGAATGCCTGTTGCGCATGATCGACGAAGAAGGCCGCACGGTTGCCGCCGGCGAATTCGTCGCGGCGATCGAACAGCTCGGCTTCATCCGCGTCATCGACCGGTACGTCCTCGAAACTGCGTTCGAAGAGATCGTCAATAATCCGGGTTTCCGCCTCGGCATCAATATCTCAGGCTTCACCGCGACCGATCGCGCCTGGCTTCGCGCCATCACCGCGTTGCTCAAAGAAAAGCCGGACATGGCCGATCGCGTTCTCGTGGAAATCACCGAAACGGCTGCGCTGCACGATCTCGAAGAATCCGTGCGCTTCGTGAACAAGCTGCGCGATCTTGGTTGCCGCGTCGCGCTCGACGATTTCGGCGCCGGCTTCACCTCGCTGCGTCATCTTCAGGCGCTGGCGGTGGATACCGTGAAGATCGACGGCTCGTTCGTGCGTAACCTGACGCAAAACCCGGACAACCAGGTGTTCCTGCGCCATCTCGTCGGCCTCGCCAACGGACTCGGCCTGCATACGGTCGCTGAATGTGTCGAGACGGAAGAGGAAGCAGCGCTTCTACGCCGCGAAGGCGTCGGCTTCCTGCAAGGCTATTATTACGGCCGTCCGACGCTCGAAAAGCCTTGGATCAAACCGGCGATCGTCATGCCGCCGCGAAAGCTTTTGGTTGCCGGCTGATCGCCGCGCGACGCAAGAACCTTCAAAAGGCGAGAGCTCAGCTCTCGCCTTTTTCTTTTTTGCCGTAGGCTTCGATCTGTTGCTGCAGCGCATTGATGCGTTGTTGCAGATCGGTCAGCGATGAGTCGCTGCCGGGGGCGCCTTCGGCCGGCTTGTCTGTCGGCGATTTGGCGCCAGTGCCGGTCATGCCGGGGAAGGGCGAGAACATCTTCATCGTCTGTTCGAACAAGGCGAGGTTCTGTTTGCCCATCTGCTCGAACGAGCCGAACGGAAACAACCCGCCGAACGCGTCCTGTAGGCTTTTGCGCATCTGATCCTGGTTCGACGAAAAAGACGACATCGCGTGTTCGAGGTAGCGCGGCACCATCCATTGCATGCTGTCGCCATAGAGCCCGATGAGCTGACGCAGGAAGCTGATCGGCAGCAGGTTCTGGCCGCTTTTGCCTTCCTCTTCGACGATGATCTGGGTCAGGACCGCGCGGGTAATTTCTTCGCCGGTCTTGGCGTCATAGACCACGAAGTCGGAACGCTTTTTGACCATCTGCGACAGGTCGTCGAGGGTGACATAGCTGCTCGTCGCCGTGTTGTAGAGGCGCCGGTTCGCATATTTCTTAATCACTATCGGCGGCGTTTGAGCGCCACTCGTATCGGTCATCGGTGCTGAACCCCTTGGAAGGTTGGAAGAGGGCGCGATTATGGGGCTAGCATAACAGCTTCGGGGCGGAAGGCTCTAGCGTCCTTATCGCATCGACGCCTATAGTTCGTGGTATGGCGGAACCTTCCGATCTCGCCGCCCTGGCCCGGCGTTATGTCGATTTATGGCAAGACCAACTGACGGCGCTCGCCGCCGATCCGGCCCTTGCCGAAAGCACGGCGCGGCTGCTAGCGGCGTTGGTGCCGGCTGGTTGGCCGCCCTCCATGGGAACCCACGATGAAGATGCCGGCTCGACCCCGCCCGGTTGGTTCGACTTCGGCGCCGGCACAACCGGCCCGCGAGGAAACACTTCCCCCGCCGGGTCTCGGGCCGCGTCTCGGACCGCGTCCGCTGGCGCTGCATCTGGCGAACGCGACCGGCGCGTGGATGAGCTCACGCGCCGCATTGCCCTTCTTGAAAAGCGGCTCGCTGCCGTGGAGGCCGGAGCTGGCCCTGCAAGGAGCCGCGCTCCAGCTAAGCCTCGGCCTCGCAAAAAGTGAGGATTTCTCGGCGGCGCTCGACGCCGAACTGACGCAGCGCAACGTTCGCCTCCTCGAAGGCATCGAGCTTTATCGCCATCATGCTTATCACCGCGCCTTGGCCGAACCGCCGGTGCTGTGGCAGGACGGCACGACGCGGCTGCTCGATTACGGACCCTCAAACGGTGTGCCGGTGCTGGTCGTGCCGTCACTGATTAATCGCGCCTACATCCTCGATCTCGCCGAAGGTCAGAGCCTGCTGCGCTATCTCGCCGGCGTCGGGCTGCGTCCACTACTGCTCGATTGGGGCGCTCCCGGGGCCACCGAACGCGATTTCGACCTGACCGATTACATCACCCTGCGGCTGGAGCCCGCCGCTGCCGCCGCGGCCAAGGCGGCGGGCGAAGCGCCGATCGTCATGGGCTATTGCATGGGCGGGCTGCTCGCTCTGGCGCTGGCGGCGCGCCGTCCGCAGCATGTTCGGGCGCTGGCCCTCCTGGCGACGCCCTGGCGTTTCCATGCCGAACGCGCCGCCCATGCCCGGCTGCTCGGCATGCTCGCCGCGCCGATGACCGAGGCCTACGCCGCTTTGGGTGAATTGCCCGTCGATGTGCTTCAGGGCCTGTTCGCCGCTCAAGACCCGCTGCTGGTGATGCGCAAATTCACCCGCTTTGCCGCGATGGATCAGGACGGCCCGGCGGCGCGCAGCTTCGTCGCGCTTGAGGATTGGCTCAATGACGGCGTGCCGCTTTCCTTGCCGGTGGCGCGTGAATGTCTCGCCGATTGGTACGGCGACGATCTGCCAGGCCGGAACCGCTGGACAGTCGGCGGCGTGCCGATCCGGCCGCACAGCATCGAGATCTCCAGCCTCATCGTCGTGCCGGCACAGGATCGCATCGTGCCGCCAGCAACGGCAGCGGTGCTGGTCGATGAATTGCCGATGGCCGAACGTCTGACCCCGCCGTTGGGCCATATCGGCATGATCGTCGCGCGCGAAGCGCCCACCATGGTCTGGCCAGGGCTAGCTGATTGGCTGCTGGCGCACGGCGCCCCTGCTTGAGCGCCCACGCTTGAGCGCGCGGCCCCGGCGGGCAATAACCCGGTTCTGAAATTCACCGGGGCGGAAACACCATGGCCGACAGCTACGAGATCGATATCGAGGAAGTCGAATATCTGCGCCATGGCGACAAGCCGTTCCTCGCGCGCATCTTCAAGCCGCGTGGCAAGGGGCCTTTCCCGGCCGTCGTCGAGGCGCATGGCGGCGCATGGTGCGAAGGCAATCGCGCCAACAACGACACGGTCAACGAAGCGGTGGCGCGCGGTGGCGTCGTCGTCGCAGCGCTCGATTTTCGTAACCCGCCCGATGCGACATATCCCGGTTCGGTCGCCGACGTGAATTACGCGGTGCGTTGGCTTAAGGCACAGGCGGCGCGTTTCAATACGAAGCCCGAATGGGTCGGCACCATGGGCACCTCCAGCGGCGGGCATCTCGCCGTGCTCGACGGGTTGAAGCCCGACGATACGCGCTATGCGGCGATCCCGTCAGCGGGCGGCTTCGATGCGCATGTGCCCTATGTCGTCGCGCTCTGGCCGGTGATTTGTCCGCAAGGCCGCTATCGCGATCGCAAGGCGAAGCCGGCCGGCGAGCAGGCCTATCAAAATCGCGGCGGCGCGGTGGCTATGCAGGAAAAATACTGGCTGACCGAAGACGCGATGGGCGAGGGCAGCCCGACGCTCGCGCTGTCGCGCGGCGACAAGGTCGAGTTCCCGAAAATTCTCTACGTGCAGAATCCGGCGGACGAACTTCATCCGAAATTCTTGATGGATCAGTTCGTCGCGAATTATCGCGCGCGTGGTGGCGACGTGCAGGTCGAATATTTTGAAAGCGCGAAATACGACGCCGTCCGCACCCAGCCCGAATCGGAAGCCGCCAAAGGCGCGATCCGCAAAATCGTCGCCTTCATTCACGCACAAACAGGCTGATTGCACGGCCATCCAGCGTCCCTCGACTTCGCTCGGGATGAGGCTGGAGCAGTCCGTCGCATGTTCAATGCAGCGCAAAATTTGACCTCATCCCGAGCGAAGTCGAGGGACGCTTGATCGTTATGCCATCTTGCAGAAAGGAAGCGGCTTAAGCGCCGTCCTCGCGCAGGCCATACAGCATCGTCACATTGATGCGGCGGTTGCGATAGCCCTCGGCGAAATCGAGATGATCGGTTTCGTGGAACAGGTCTGAATCGAAGATGACGGCGCGATTGCAGCGGTAGGGCACGGTGATCGCGTTGGCGTTGGTTTCGGCGAGGAAATCGCGGATCGCGTTTTCGTCGTTGTTGAATTTCTGGAAGTCCCAATCGAGCGGCGCGGACACGTCCCAGATTTTGAGGCCGCCATGGTCCTTGTCCTGGTTGGCATCGTCGGCGGTGATCCAGAAATTGACGTTCACCGCGGCCTTGTCGGCATGGACGTTGATGCCGGTCAGGCTGCTGTCGTACTTGAAGCCCCAGCATTGCATCAGCTTGTGATGGCGGATGATGCGCGGCAGTTTCGCACCGAGCTCGCCGGCGATCTGGCCGAGCAGCGGACAGGCGAAACCGGTATCGGGAAACGCGCCGAGATAGCCGTTGCGATAGACGACGCGCCAAACATTCGAGCCCCAGCAGAAGCGGCGTAGTTCCTCCAATGCCTCCGGCGTCAGCAGATCATCGACGACGGCGACTTGCGGTTTCGATGTGTCCCATTCCGCTTCGATGCGGGTGCTGTCGATCGCGGGATTGACCGCCGCGGCAACACGCGCGCCTCCTTCGTAACGGCATAGACGACCAAGATCGGTCGCCGCGTCGAGGCCGAGATAATCGAGCTGTTCGCGGTCGTGCTTCGTCTTGTGCGGTAACACCGGTTTGCCGTCGCCCTGCACGCCTGCGCTGAATTTCAATTCGCCGTGGCGGCGTAGCGCGGCGAAGGATTTATCCAGCTTGCCCTGCAGCCGCAAGGCGAGGCCCATGTTGAAATAGGTGTCCGCAACATCGGGCTTCAGCGACAGCGCCCGCGTGTAATGCGACAGCGCCTCGTCCAGCTTGCCGTCGTCTTTCTGCAGGTTGGCGAGATTGACATGCGCCTCGGCGAAATTCGGATCGAGCGACAGGGCGCGGCCATAGCGTTGCGCCGCTTCAGTGCGCTTGCCCTGGGCTTCGAGGGCGACGCCGAGATGGTTGTGATAGGGCGCTTTGCTGCCGTCGATGCGGATCGCGCGGCCGATCAAGGCAACGGCATCGTCGTCCTGGTTGATTTGATGGGCGATGACGCCAAGAAGATGCAGGCTGTCGGCATGGCGCGGCTCGACGGCCAGGATTTGGCGATAAAGCTGCTCGGCCTCGGGCAGCGCGCCGGCTTGATGGCGGCTCAATGCCTCGGCGAAAATCGGCGCGACCGTGCTCTGCGTCGGCGGCGAGCCGCCCTGCTTTTTCGCCAGGCGGCGCTGTGCCCGGTTCATCGTTTCCATGGCGCGATCCTTGCCGGAGACGGGGCGGAAATCAAAGCTTTCCGCCATCGTTCACCCAGCCTCGTTCACAAAGCCCCTGGCAAGCGCTATCTAAAGGAGACGACCCGCCCTTACCCTTCCCGGGCCTCCAGGAGACCAGATATGACCGACATCATCATCGCCGGCGCTGCGCGGACGCCGATCGGCGCTTTCAACGGAGCTTTGAGTTCTTTGCCCGCGCATACGCTGGGCCAAGCCGCGATCGTTGAGGCGATGAAGCGCGCCAATGTGGCGCCCGCCGATGTTTCCGAAGTCGTGCTGGGCCAAATTCTCGCGGCCGGCGAGGGTCAGAACCCCCCCCGTCAGGCGGCGGTGGCAGCCGGCATACCTTATGAGACGACGGCCTACGGCATCAACCAGCTTTGCGGCTCGGGCCTGCGCGCGGTTGCGCTCGGCTTTCAGTCGATCTTGCTGGGCGACGCGCAGATCGTCGTCGCCGGCGGCCAGGAAAGCATGAGCCAGGCGCGCCATGCGATCCAGCTTCGCAACGGCGTGAAGATGGGCGACGCAACCATGGTCGATACCATGATCACGGACGGGCTGTGGGATGCCTTCAATGATTATCACATGGGCATCACGGCCGAAAATGTTGCACAGAAATGGCAGATCACGCGCGAGCAGCAGGATGCCTTCGCCGTGCAGTCGCAGGCCCGCGCCGAAGCCGCGCAGAAGGCCGGCAAGTTCAAGGACGAGATCGTTCCGGTGACGATCAAGACGCGCAAGGGCGATGTCGTCGTCGATAGCGACGAATATCCCAAGCACGGCACGACGATCGAGACGCTGGCGAAGCTGCGTCCCGCTTTCGATAAGGCCGGCACCGTCACCGCCGGCAACGCCTCGGGCATCAATGACGGCGCCGCGGCGGTCGTGCTGATGACCGCGGACGAAGCCAAAAAGCGCGGCGTCGCGCCGCTCGCCCGCATCGTTTCCTGGGCGACGGCCGGCGTCGATCCGGCGATCATGGGCTCGGGCCCAATTCCGGCGACCAAGCTGGCTTTGAAGAAGGCAGGCTGGAAGGTCGATGACATTGACTTGATCGAGGCCAACGAAGCCTTTGCGGCGCAGGCTTGTGCCGTTGCGAAGGAACTCGCGTTCGATCCGGCCAAGCTCAACGTCAATGGCGGCGCGATCGCGCTGGGCCATCCGATCGGTGCTTCGGGCGCGCGTGTGCTCGTCACGTTGCTCCACGAAATGCAGAAACGTCAGCTCAAAAAAGGTTTGGCGACTCTGTGCATCGGTGGTGGCATGGGCATTGCTATGTGTGTCGAACGTGGGTGAAGATGTTGCGCGCCGATGAGTGACGGTAAAGCCGCGGCGTAAAACGTAATCGCCGCGGCGCCGGTAAACAGGGAGGTTTCGATGAATCGGGTAGCAGTGGTAACGGGCGGCACGCGCGGTATCGGCCGGGCGATTTCCGAGATGCTTCATAAAGCCGGCTACAAGGTCGCTGCGAATTTCGCCGGCGATGCGGCGGCAGCCGAGAAATTTACGAGCGAGACGGGTATCAAGGCGTTTCGTTTCGATGTCTCGGATTACAAAGCCTGCGCGGAAGGTCTCAAGCAGATCGAAATCGAACTCGGTCCGATCGATGTCTTGGTCAACAATGCCGGCATCACGCGCGACTCTGTCCTCCACCGCATGACGCCCGAGCAATGGGGTCAGGTGATCGCCACCAATCTCACTTCCTGCTTCAATATGTGCCGCCTCGTTATCGAGGGTATGCGCGAACGCAGCTTCGGCCGCATCGTCAATATCGGTTCGATCAACGGCCAAGCCGGCCAATATGGCCAGGTCAATTACGCCGCGGCGAAATCCGGCATCCACGGCTTCACCAAGGCCCTTGCCCAGGAAGGTGCTGGCAAAGGCGTCACTGTCAACGCGATTGCACCGGGTTACATCGATACCGACATGGTCCGCGCCGTGCCGGCGAACGTCCTCGAAAAGATCGTCGCTCGCGTTCCGGTCGGCCGTCTCGGTGCCGCCGATGAAATCGCGCGCGGCGTTCTGTTCCTTGTCTCGGACGAAGGCGCCTTCATCACTGGCTCGACGCTTTCGATCAACGGCGGTCAGCATATGTATTGAGCGGCGCGCCGCTCAAGTTTTCTGCCGTCGAGTTTCGTTCTTCGGATTGATCGCGGCTGGCTGCTCGCAATTCCATCCTGCGTCCCTCGACGTCGCTCGGGATGAGGTTGGAGATTGCGATGCACTACTAATG
>CAIJOA010000005.1 GCA_903822185.1 uncultured Rhodospirillales bacterium
AGGGACGCTGAATGTCCGCGCAACAGGCCTAAGGCCGCCAGTAAACAAACCCCATCGCATTGCCGGTGCCGGCTTCCGACCGATAGCACGGTACGTAATCGACCACCGTCGGCGCATAACCTAGATCGGCCATCGCGCCGGCGACGGGAACCCAATTCTTCACCTCGGAGGTGCCGGCCTGGAAGATCGGTTCGCCCAGCGCGGCGACGCCTTCGATCTTGCGGCTGCGCAGCGCGTCCATCACCGCGTTATCGACGTCTTCGTCGATGACGAAATGGGTGAGACCGCCCGAGGCGATCAGCGCGACACGCGCATCGCTTTTCCATGATTCGATCGCGCGCAGCAGCGACTTGCCGAAGTCGTAGCAGCGGCGGACGCTCGGCTGGTTCGGCGGGTAGAACGTGTTGAGCACCACCGGTACCGACGGCACCGGCTTGTCGTTCATGATCTGGCGATAGACGAAGCCGAAGGCATGCGGGATATGACCGACATTAGCGGGCAACGTCGCGAGCGAGGTCACATCGAATTGGTCGGCGATTGCACGCTCGATGATATGCGTCGCCAATTCGGGCAGGCCGCGATAGGTCGCGCCTTCGGGCGGAATATGGCCGGGCACCGAGATCGGAATTCCGGGCGGCAATTTGGCGATCTCTTCCTCGTCCGGGAAGGCGTTGGCGATCTCGGCGCCGCGATAGACGCTCATCGCCGGGATCAGCGCTTCCTTAAACATTTCCATCTGGTCGTTGCCGACGATCACCGCCACGTCGGGCTTCGCCTCAGCATAGACATCGGCCAGCTTGCCGATGGCCCGGCGGCAGGCCGCATGGCGTTGCTGCCACATCTCGGGCGTGATCTGCCGTTCCAGATGTTCGCCGGCACGCAGCGCGACGAGCTGATCGAAGGTGTAGGACTTGCCCTTGTACCAATGCTGCGGATTGCGCTTGTCGGCGGTGACGCGCTGGCCCCATTGATCGGGCGGGGTCGAGAGCATGGGACCATGCGAAGTCCCGATTCCGAGTACGATCTTGGCCATGGCGAGACGAAACCTCCTCAGAAGGGCTTATCCGGCTCGATCGGCTCGAACCTCGCGCCCAATGGCTGTCACGTTGGATGTTTCAAATATGTCTGTCAATCTTGGCGCCCGGTAGGGGTGACGCGATGCCTCCTTTTCTTTAGACTACGCCCCATTCGAGCAGGCAGTAGGACAGGGGTGGACGATGAGCGTTCAGAAAATTGGCGACCATATCGTTCGCGAGGAAGATCGCCGTCTTTTAATCGGCAAGGGCCGCTATTGCTCGGACGTCAAGGCGAGCAACGAGGCGCAGGGGTATGTCCTGCGCTCGCCGCACGCCCATGCCCGGATTCTGTCGATCGACACCACCGAAGCGGCCGCCCTCCCAGGCGTCATCCGTATTTTGACCGCTGCCGATATCGCCAAGCGCGGCCTCGGCACGCTACGCCCGTTCGTGCCGCGCAAACGCAGCAACGGCACGCCGGGTTTTATCGCGCCGCAACCCCTGCTCTGCGGCGAGCGGGTGCGTTATGTCGGCGACCCGGTGGCGTTCATCGTCGCAGAAACATTGAACCAGGCGCGCGACGCCGCCGAGCTGATCAATGTCGATTACGAGACCCTGCCGGCAGTCATTGGCGCCGATGCGGCCCTCGCCGCCGGTGCGCCGGCGCTCTACGACGATAATCCGGGCAACGAAGCCTTCTATCTCGAGATGGGCGACAAGGCCGCGACCGATGCCGCCTTCGCCACCGCCGCGCATGTCGTCAAACATCGCATCGTCATAAACCGTATTACCGCCAATTCGATGGAGCCGCGCGCCTCGATCGCGCAATACGATCCGGTCGATGAACGCTATACGATCCGATGCACCGTGCAGTCGGCGCACGGCACGCGCGCCGCGCTGGCCGGGCAAATCTTCAAGATGTCGCACGATCGCGTCCGGGTGATTTGCGACAATATGGGCGGCGGCTTCGGTATGAAGGGCGGCGTCTATGTCGAATACGCCCTGACCATGTTCGCGGCCGAAGCCACCGGCCGTCCGGTGCGCTGGACCTCGGACCGCAGTGAAGGTCTGATGAGCGACGAGCAAGCCCGCGGCAGCATCTTCGATACCGAATTGGCACTCGACAAGGACGCGAAGTTCTTGGGTCTGCGCGCTTTCAACACCGCTTCGATCGGCGCTTATTTCTCGTCCGAGCGGCCGACGATTCCGCTGACGGCGGCGCTGGGTTGCCTCGTCAACACCTATACCTTCCCCGCCGTCCACACGACGTTGAAGACCGTGCTGACCAACACGATGACCACCGCGCCCTATCGTGGCGGCGGGCGGCCCGAGCCGATCTTCGTCACCGAAACGATCATCGACAAAGCCGCGCATCAACTCAACATCGACCCTGTCGAACTGCGCCGCCGCAACACCGTGCCGGCAACATCGATGCCTTATACGACCGCGATGAAGCAGGTCTATGACACCGGCGATTTCGGCAAGAACCTCGAAGACGTCCTGACGATGGCGAATTACGACGGCATCGAAACGCGCCGCAGCGAAGCGACCAAGCGCGGCAAGATCCTCGGCGTCGGCGTCGCGACCGCGGTCGCCGGTACCGGCGGACGCGATTTCGAATTCGCCGAAGTGAAATTCGACCCGTCGGGCAGGGTCACGCTCACCACCGGCGCGATGGATCACGGCCAAGGCCACGGCACGGTGTTCAAGCAGGTGCTGTCGGAAAAGCTCGGCATCGATGCCGATCTGATCCGCTATCAATATGGCGATACCGATCTCGTCTATATGGGCGTCGGCACGTTCGGCTCACGCTCGGCCATCTTGGCCGGCGGCGCCGTCACCATCGCCGCCGACAAGCTGATCGAAAAAGGCAAAAAGATCGCCGCCCATATGATGGAAGCGGCGGTCGATGATATCGCTTTCGAGAACGGCAATTTCGCCATCGCCGGCACCGACAAGACCGTGACGATGAGCCAGGTGGCCAAGCACTCGCATCAATGGGGCCAGCTTCCCAACGATATCGAACTGGGCTTCACCGAGAACGCCAATTACGGCCCGGCCAATTCCGCGACCTTCCCCAGCGGCGCGCATATCTGCGAAATCGAGATCGACAAGGAAACCGGCAAGCTGGCCCTCACCCGCTATTGCGCGGTCGATGATGTGGGCCGGGTGATCAACCCGCTGATCTGCGAAGGCCAAATCCAGGGTGGCATCGTCCAGGGCATCGGTCAGGTCATCGGCGAAGAGATCGTCTATGACCCCGACAGTGGTCAGCTTTTGACCGGCTCGTTCCAGGATTACCTGATGCCGCGCGCCGACGATTTCTGCAATTTCGAACTCGGCGCCAACACCTCGCCGACGCCACGCAATCCGTTGGGCGTCAAAGGCGTGGGTGAAGCCGGCACCCTTGGTGCGATCCCCGCCGTGATGAACGCCGTCAACGACGCCCTCCATCGCATCGGCGCTCCCGAGATCGAAATGCCGGCGACGCCCGAGAAAGTCTGGCGCGCAATCAACGCGGCGCGGTGAAAAATTTACTCTCCGCACACAGTTATTTCATCGGATTTAGACAGGGCTACTCGCCGCAAAACATATAGGCGCCGGCGGCTATGAACGAAAGCCTACATCCGGGAATTGCATTTGGAGCCAACGCCGGATGCCCTTTCTGTCGCGCCACTTTAGATATTCGGACCACACCAAAAGCGGGGACTCGCTTCCGTTTCCTGACCGGATACGACGCAGGAGAATGTGGCACAGTACTCGATTACCCATCGCCTATCTCAGACGACCGATTCCTCGCAAAAATGGATTATGAAACGGGGAATATTCAACGTCGGGTCACGTCTAGAGACTTAATCGAAATTCTACCTTTATCTCCCATTCCCAATTGGGCACCTCCGCTTGAACTCAGAAGTGCAGCGGAATTGGATGATGTGGTCGCAAAGTTTTGTGATTCGGGAAATAGGCCCAATCACTGGGTTATTGATTGGATCGCACTGTTTGAAATTATACGTTTTGTTTGGCAGAAGCGATTACCTCTGGAACCGATTGAATTATGGGCCGTCATAGACGCCCACGGCGCTCCGAATCAATTTCAATTGGCGATAACTGATTTTTACCAGAAAGGCCGCGATTTGCTGATTTACTCCAACGGCAAACGGCCGGTGAAGAAAAAGCGGGTTCACCCGTTTGCAACCTAACCACTCCGCAAGGCATCTCCCCCCTTGTCCCGCGCACAACGTCTTCTCGATCTGATCCAGCTTCTGCGGCGGCATCGCCATCCGGTCAGCGGCGCGGCGTTGGCCGAGGAACTCGGCATCTCGCTACGCACCGTCTATCGCGATATCGCGACGCTGAGTGCGCAGGGTGCGCATATCGATGGCGAGCCGGGGATGGGATATGTGCTGCGGCCCGGCTTCATGCTGCCACCGCTGATGTTTTCCGAGGATGAGATCGAGGCATTGGTGCTCGGTTCACGCTGGGTGGCGGAACGGGCCGATGCGACGCTGAGCAAGGCCGCGCGTAATGCCCTCGCCAAGATCACCGCCGTGTTGCCGGACGATCTGAAAGAGAGCGTCGATGCTTCGGGTTTGCTGATCGGGCCCAGCGAAACCGTGGCCGCCGGCGATGCCGATCTGACCACGATCCGCGTCGCCATTCGGCAAGAGCATAAACTGCGGATTTCCTATGCCGATGCGGAGGGGGCAAAGAGCAGGCGGGTGATCTGGCCGATAGCGCTGGGGTTCTTCGATCGCTATCGCGTCGTCGCAGCCTGGTGCGAGACGCGTCAGGCCTACCGGCATTTCCGCACCGACCGGATTGCAGCGGTCACGGCGACAGAAAAACGCTATCCGCGGCGGCGTCAGGCGATGCTGAAAGAATGGCGTGCCGCCGAGGGCATTCCCGGCCCAACCGACGCCAAATGACTACTGACAAAAACTGACAGTACTCTTCGCTACATTAAACCCCATCAATCATGGAGGGCGGAATGAGCGAAGTCATCAGACGGAATTGGATCGGGGTCGCGTCGGCAGAGCATGTGAGGATCGGCCGAGCCGGCGGCTTCATGCAGTTGTGCCACGGCAAGGCAGCGCCGATGCGCCGCGTGTTGCCCCGTGACCGCATCGCCTATTACGCGCCGACCGTCGTGTTCCGGGGCAAGGAGAAATGCCAGTCCTTCGTTTCGCTGGGCCTCGTCCGCGAAGGACAGCCTTATCAATTCGATATGGGCGAAGGGTTTCTACCGTTCCGGCGCGATGTCGATTGGCTGACAGCGGATGAAACACCGATTCAGCCATTGCTCGGGATGTTGGATTTCACCCGTGACCGGGCGAACTGGGGCTATCAGTTGCGCTTTGGGCTGTTCGCGATCAGCGATCACGATATTGAACTGATTGCGCAGGCGATGGGCGTAAGGCTGATCGAGGAGCGCGCCGCCTGAGAGGCTGAGCCCCCTCACCTCAACCCTCTCCCCGGCGGCGAGAGGGAGGGACCCGCGTCAGCGGGAGGGGGATTCTTTCTTCTAGTGCCGCGCCGCTTTCGCTTCTTGGATCGCGCGCCAAACGCGCTCTGACGTCGCCGGCATCTCGACGTGACGCACGCCGAATTCCGACAGCGCATCGACGACCGCGTTGATCACCGCGGCCAGTGCCGGCGTGGTGCCGCCTTCGCCGCCCGGCCGGATGCCGTAGCGATGGCTGGTCGCCGGGACTTCGAGTAGGTCGGTGGTGAAGTTCGGCAGGACGTCGGCGCGCGGCACCGCATAATCCATGAACGAACCCGACAGGTTTTGGGCGCTTTCGCGATCGAAATAGCACAGCTCGTACAGCGCCTGGCCGATGCCTTGCGCCGCTGCGCCATGGGTCTGGCCGTGCAGGATCATCGGATTGATGGCGAGGCCGACGTCATCGATGCCGTACCAGCCGACGATACGGACGACCCCGGTATCGGGATCGATCTCGACCTCGCAGATATGCGTGCCCGACGGCCAGGCGCCGACCTTCACCACCTGATCGGCGGTCGCATCGAGCGTGCCGCGCAGTTCCTCGGGCAGATCGTTGCGGGTTGCCGCCGCCTTCGCGACATCGAAGATGCCGATATGTTTGTCGGTGCCGCGGATCGTGAATTGGCCGTTGATGAAATCGATATCGGCCGGCGACGCCTCGAGGACATGCGAAGCGATCTTCTTGCCCTTCTCGATGATCTCGTCGGTCGCAAGACCGATGACGAGGCTGGCGAGACGCATCGAACGGCCGGAATGCGATCCGCCGCCGGCTTTGACGCGCGCGGTATCGTGCGCGACGTAATCGATGCTCTCATGCGGTACGCCAAGCCACGTCGTCAAAAGCTGCGCGAAGCTGGTCTCGTGGCCCTGCCCGCTGTTCATCGTGCCCAGCACAAGTTCGACACGGCCTTCGGGTTTCACCGTCACTTCGGCACGTTCACGCGGGAAGCCGCCAGCGATCTCGATGTAATTGCCGATGCCGATGCCGCGCAGCTTGCCGCGCGCCTTTGATTCAGCGCGGCGGCGCGGGAAGTCCTCCCAGTTCGCGAGCTTGAGCGCGGCATTCATGCTCTGCTCGTATTCGCCGTTGTCGTAGGTCTGCCCGACGCCGTTGGTATAGGGCTCCTGTTTGGGCTGAATGAAGTTCTTGCGGCGCAGTTCGACCGGATCGAAGCCGAACTCGTCGGCGGCGATGTCGATCAACCGTTCGAGGATATAGACCGCCTCGGGACGTCCGGCGCTGCGATACGGAGTCGTCGGCACGGTGTTGGTGAGGACGCCGCAGCCACGGAAATGAACCGCCGGGATGTGATAGGCGCCCGACATCTGGCCGAGGCCCTTGCGCAACGGCACGAAGACGATCGTGTGCGCGCCGAAATTGCTGATGTTCGTGCCGCGGATACCGAGGAACTTGCCGTCTTTATCGAGCGCGAGCTCGGCGTCGGAGGTCAGGTCGCGGCCCTGATAGTCGGTCAGGAACGATTCCTGCCGGTCGCCCAGCCATTTGACCGGACGGCCGATGCGCTTTGCCGCCAACGGCAGCAGCGCATATTCGGGGAAGAAGAAATTACGCGTGCCGAAATTGCCGCCCATATCGCCGCAGACGCAGCGGCAATTTTCGACCGGCACGTTGAGAACGCTGGCAAGATCGCCGCGCTCGCGCGCAACGCCGCTGCCGGTACCGGCATAGAGCGTGTAAAAATCGGTTTCCTTGTCGTAATCGCCGACCGCGTTGCGCGGCTCCATCGGCGTGCCGGTGACGCGATTACACCAGCCCTGGAAGTGCGCGATATGCGCCGCCTTGGCGAAGGCCGCGTCGGTTGCCGCCTTGTCGCCAACGTCGCAATCGACCGACAGATTCGATGCCGCCTCGTCCCAGACCTTTTGCGCGCCAGGCAACAGCGCGTCCTGCACGCGCGACACCGCCGGGAGAACATCGTAATCGACATCTACGAGTTCGGCGCCGTCTTTGGCCTGGTCGGTGGTTTCGGCGATGACGATCGCCACCGGCTCGCCGACATGACGAACCTTGTCCATCGGCAGCATCGGCTGATCGTGGATGAAGGTTTCAAAACCGGGACGGACCTGAACCGTCACGTCGGGCGGGCCGAGGAGCGACGGCTTATGATCCATCTCGACCATGCCGTCGGCAGCGAAATCCTTGCCCGTCAGCACGGTGATGACCCCGGGCGAAGCAAGCGCCTGGGTGACATCGATCGAACGGATGCGCGCGTGGGCATGGGGTGAGCGGACCAGCCACGCGTAAGCCGTATTCGGCAGACGGACATCGGCGACGTAGTAGCCCTTGCCGGTCAACAGCCGCAGATCTTCCTTGCGCTGAACCGGGGCGCCGATGCCGCCCGTTTTTACGGTGTGTACGCTCATGCTCTTAACTCCGCCCCGACGACGGGCATGTTTGAAATGACCGTCAGTTAAAGCCGTCCAGAGGGGCTTTCGCAAGGGTGGCGCAACACCCCATTCCGTTGCGGCATAGCTCTTTCGCCCCTAGACTTGCCGGCAAAACAGAAAATCGGGTCAGGGGAAAGAAAATGGGCAAATTCATCAATGCTGCAGCGATGGTCATCGCGGTGGGGCTGCTCGCCGGTGCTGCACCCGCGAAGGCCGATCCGTTCAAAATCCGCGTCGGCTGGGCCACGACCCCAACCCATGTCCAACCCCTGATCGACGAATTGCAGAAACGCCATCCGGAAGTGTTTCCTCGCTTCGGCAAAAGCTATGTCGCCGAAGGCATGCGTTTCAACGGCAGCACGCCGCAGCTTCAAGCCCTTGCCATTAACGAACTCGAACTCGCCGCTTTCGGCCCTTCGGTTGTGTCACTCGCCGTCAATAACGCCCATCTCGATCTGCGCATCGTCGCCGACGTATTTCAGGACGGCGTCCCCGGTCATTCCAGCGTGCGCTATGTCGTCCTGGCCGATGGGCCGGTGAAAAAGGTCGAAGACCTAAAAGGCCGCCGCGTCGGCACCAACGCGATCGGCTCGTTCGGCGATTCGACCATGCGGGTAATGATGCGCAAGCATGGCCTTAGCGATAAAGATTTCACCTCGATCGAAGTCGGCCTCGGCAACATGCCGGCGATGCTGCAGGAAAGTAAGGTCGATCTCATCGCCCTGATCCCGCCATACCGCTACTACCTCGCCAACGGCAAGTTCCGGCTATTGTTCACCGGCCACGATGCCCAAGGCATCTCACAGGCGCAGATCTTTGCGATGCGTGCCGACGTCATCGCCGAGCATCGCGCGGCGTTGGTCGATTTCTTCGAGGATCATATCCGCGCCCTGCGCTGGATGATCGATCCAGCGCATCACGACGAGGATGTCGCGATCGCCATGACCGTCACCAAAGCAAAAAAAGAAGACCTTGATTACCTCTTCAGCGAGGAAGACTCTTATCGAGATCCCGATGCACGCCCCAATCTCGAAGCGACGCAGCACGCCATCGACAACGACCTGTCGCTAGGCGTCATTCAAAAGGGCATCACGGTCGCGCCGAAATACGTCGATCTATCGATGATCGAAGACGCCAAGAAGCGCATCGACGGAAAGTAAACACAGCCATTCCTCTCTCGCAACGCTGCGTTGATTGACAGTGTGCGCCGCCTGCGCGCACAAGTGTCGATCGACGCCGCGATAAGCGGCGCATGTTGGGAGGAATACCGATGAAGCATCTTGCCGCCGTTTCCGCTATCGCGCTGTCGTTGCTTGTGCCGAGCTTCGCTCCGCAAGCCATCGCGGAAGACCTCACCAAGGTCAAGATCGGCGCGTTGCGCCTCGGCGGCGTCGCGCCGCTGTTCGTCGCGATCAACAAAGGTTATTTCCGCGAACAGGGTCTCGATCCCGAATTCGTCGAGTTCACCGGCTCGACCCAGCTTCCCCCGGCCGTCACATCGCGTAGCATCGATGTCGCGCTGGTCGCCTATTCGGCCGCGTTCTTCAATCTGGCCGGCAAGGGACAGCTCAAGGTCATCGCTTCGCAGAGCAAGGAAAAGGCCGGCTATCACGTCACCGGTTATCTCGTGTCGAACCAAGCTTGGGACGGCGGCCTCAAGAGCTTCAAGGACCTCAACAACAAGCGCGTCGGCGTGACCGGCATCGGCTCGTCGGTGCAGTACGCGCTGGAACGGGTCATCATCAAATACGGCATCGACCGCTCGACAGTGCAGATCCTGCCGCTTCAGAGCGTTCCCAACGTGCTTGCCGCCGTACAGGGCGGCCAGGCCGATATGGGCATCCTGACAGCCATCGCGATCCAGCCGGTCGAGGATCAAGGCCGCGGCCATATCCTCGGCTGGCAGGGCGATGAAGCGCCTGCGGAATATGGCGGCATCGTCACCACCAGCCAGATGATCAAGGAACATCGCGACACGCTGCAGAAGGTCGTGACGGGTTTCCAGAAAGCGACGCGCGAATTCAACGCGGCCTTCAATCAACTCGACAGTAACGGCAAGCCAGTCAAAGGACCGGGCTATGACGAATTGCTGACGATGCTGGCGCAGGTCTTCAACCAACCGGCGGAAGCCGTCGCAAAGTCCCTGCCCTATGTCGATCCCGACGCGCGCATCGACGTGCAGGACATGTACGACCAATTGGCGCTGTGGAAGAAGCTGGGCCTTGCCGACAAGGACGCCGATCCGAAGAACATGCTCGATCTCAGCTTCGTCAAAGGCAATTACAACATCCCGAAATGAGCACGCGGCGGTTTCTGCTATAACCAGCGACTTCAAGACGGGATTTTTCGGGAGTTTATCGTGAAGAAATATCAGACCCTTCGGCTCTTCACGAAATATGGCACGGCCATCGCCGTCATCGTCGGCGTGTCGCTGCCGCTGGCCGCATTGCTGGCGATGGCGCTGAACGGCGCGGGGATTCTTCTCGTTCTGTTGAGCATTCCGGTCGGGTGCTTCGCCGGTTTCGTCATGAAGGTCTTTTCCGATTTGGCGCAAGTGATCGTCGAGATGCTGCTGCCCAGCGCCGATTACGATCTGTCTGCATAGCTATTGTTCGCATAAGCATAAGGAGAGGCCGATGGAGGCCGATCTCATCATCATCGGCGGCGGGCTCGCCGGGCTCGTCACCGCCAACCGCGCCGCCGAATTGGGCTGCAGCGTCATCATCCTCGAACAGGGCGCGACGCCCGATTATCCCTGCAACTCCCGTGTGACCGGCGGCGTTGTCCATTTCGCGACCGAAAGCCTGTTGGAACCGCTCGATTTTTTAGCGAAGAAAGTCGCGCGCATCACCGGCGGGTTCGTCGCGCCGGAAAAGACCAGCTCCATCGCCGCCGACGGCAAGCGCGCGTTGGAATGGCTGATAGCGCAGGGCACGAAGTTCGTTCAGACCAGCCCTCACCCGCGCCATCGTTGGGTGATGGGACCGTTGCGCCTGCCGCGTCATGGCCTCGATCCGACCGGTTGGCGCGGACGCGCCGGCGATGCGACCTTGCGCGCCCTCACCGCAAAACTGAAAGAGCGCGGCGGCATCCTGTCGCTCGGCACCAAAGCGCGCTCGTTGATCTTCGAGAACAACCGCTGCGTCGGCGTTGCGGCCGAGAAAGACGGCGCGCCCACGACTTTCCGCGGCAAGGCGATCGTCCTGGCCGATGGCGGCTTCCAAGGCAGTGACGCGATGATCGGCCGTTTCATCGCCAAGCAGCCCGGCAAGGTACAGCGCCGCAATGCCGCTACCGGCATGGGCGACGGCATCCGCATGTTGGAAGAAGCCGGCGCGAAGCTGGTCGGCATGAAATATTTCTACGGTCACTTGTTGGCGCGCGATGCCCTGAAGCGCGAGCAGCTTTGGCCCTATCCGACACTCGATGCCCTGGCTACCGCGAGCATCGTCGTCAATGGACGCGGCGAACGCTTCCTTGATGAAGGCATGGGCGGTGTCTATCTCGCCAATGCGCTGGCCTGGTCGGACGATCCGACCGACGCTTGGGTCGTCTTCGATGACGAGATATGGAACAAGGCCGGCCGCACCGAAGCAGGTTTCGTCTCCGCCAACCCCGTCCTCGTCAACGTCAAAGGCCCGTTGTTCAAAGCAGACTCGCTCGCCGCGCTCGAAAGCGACACCGGCCTCCCAGCTGGTGCCCTCACCGCGACGGTCGCCGCCTACAACGACGCCGCCACGAACAAGACCAACCCTCAGCTATCGCCGCCGCGCAGCACCGAATACGGCACGCCGCAGCCGATCCTTAAGGCCCCGTTCTATGCCGTGCCGATGTGCCCCGGCCTCACCTTCACCATGGGCGGGGGCGACGTCGATGCGGACATGCGTTTCCTGCGCCCCGACGGTTCGGTCATCGAAGGGCTTGTCGGCGCGGGTAAGTCCATCGGCGGGCTCGAGGGCGGCGAAACCGGCGGCTATGTCGGCGGGTTGTCGCTGGCGCTACTGACCGGGATGCGCGCCGCCGAATCGATCGCAAGATCGGTGAAAGCTGCCTGACCCTTTCCAGCCCAGCGAGCCAGTGCGGAACGCGCAGCGATCATCGGCCTTTAGCCCAGGAACGGCATCGGCGGTCCAATCCGTTTATCTCCGCGCGGGCTTGAAGATTGTTTGATGATCGTGGTTGACCCGGACGACGACCAGCGTACCAACCAGCTGAGCGCCCAACCGACATTCGATGGGGAGGATGTGACTCTCTCCCGTTCAGCTGATTCACTCTAGACTAGCGAAATAAATATCAAATATGTAGCCGCACCGAAAGTCACTAGGCTCAAACAGTCGGCGAGCATGTCGAGCCAGAACTGGGAAAATAACCACGCCGAGAATTGGTACCACCAATTTGACTCAAGATCGCTATCTCGCGCCGCATTATAAGCATGCCAGCCACCAAACTTGTTGATAAGTGCGACAGCAATCTGAGCACCACAACCTGCGAGATAAAGCTTGATAATAGGGCCGAAGGAACCGACAGCCTTTAATGGCTTAACGACTTCAGGATGCAGGATGAACAGGGTAAGAGCGCCGATTCCGAACGTGACAAACCAAGTCCGAAGCGTCTTGTTATATTCTTGGTAGTTTGCAAAATGTGCGGCCGTTAGACTGTTGCGTTGCTCTTCGTCAGCCTCATTTGTCCGACGCCTTTCAATGGGAATAAACTGCCGCAATCCCCCCTCCCCAGACTTAGGTTATTTTGTATAGCCCCACAGATAACTGCGCTCTGAATATGATGTAGGCGCAAAGTTTGCGTACCCCTGATTCAGCTTTTGAAGACCTCTCGCAGAAGGCATCCAAAAAAGAAATATCTTACATCTTCTAGGATTAAGTTGGCTGGGGCGGGAGGGATCGAACCTCCGAATGGCGGAATCAAAATCCGCTGCCTTACCGCTTGGCGACGCCCCAATCCGCGAACGCGGCAACTTTAATGGAAAGTGCGGCGAAGGCAACGCCGTTGCGGCAATAAAGCATGGAACCCGCACATCTTATGCCGGTTGACGGAAAGGTGCGGTCCCGCCAAGGTGCGCGCCATTCTCATTTCATCTCATTTATTGTGTGGATCATCGGATGAGTTCTTCCGAAGCCCCAACCGCCAAAGCACCGCCCCTTCCCCAGCCTCGCGACAAGCATCTGCGCCGTATGGCCGATACGATCCGCGCGCTGTCGATGGACGCGGTCGAGGCGGCGAACAGCGGCCATCCCGGCATGCCGATGGGCATGGCCGACGTCGCAACGGTGCTGTGGACGAAGTACCTCAAATTCGACCCGGCTGATCCGCAATGGCCGGACCGCGACCGTTTCATCCTCTCCGCCGGCCACGGCTCGATGCTGCTTTATTCTTTGCTGCATCTGACCGGCTATGCCGACATGACGATGACCGAGATCAAAAATTTCCGCCAACTGGGCAGCCGCTGCGCCGGCCATCCCGAACGTGGCCACGCTGCCGGCATCGAAGTGACCACCGGCCCACTGGGCCAGGGCATCGCCAATTCGGTCGGCATGGCGCTGGCCGAACGCTTGCTGGCGACCCGATTCGGCAAGGATTTGGTCGATCACTACACGTATGTCATGGCCGGTGACGGCTGTCTCATGGAAGGTATCAGCCATGAAGCGATCGGCCTCGCCGGGCGCTATGGCCTCGGCAAGCTGATCCTGTTCTGGGACGACAATCACATCTCAATCGACGGCTCGACGGAGCTTTCACGGGCAGAGGACGAGCTGGAGCGGTTCGACGCAGCCGGCTGGCATACGCAACGCATCGACGGCCACGACACCGACGCCATTGCCGCCGCCATCGAAGCCGCGCAGAAAAACGACAAGCCGTCGATGATCGCCTGCCGTACCACGATCGCTTTCGGCGCGCCGACGAAAGCCGGTACCGCCGCCGCCCACGGCTCGCCGTTGGGCAAGGACGAAATCGCCGCGACGCGCGAACGTCTCGGTTGGACCGCGCCGCCCTTCGTCGTTCCGGCCGACATGTCCGAATCCTGGCGCAAGGCCGGCGAGCGCGGCAAGCCCGCTGCCGCTGCTTGGGCCGACCGTCTCAAGGCCGCCGACGCCAAGACGCGCGCCGAGTTCGACCATGTTATGGCCGGTACGTTGTCGCAAGCGACCAAAGACGCGCTGACCGCCGTTCGCACGAAGTTCGCCGCCGACGCACCCAAGACCGCTACCCGCCAGGCTTCGGGCAGCGTGCTCGACGCGCTGGTGCCGGCAACGCCGGAACTTGTTGGCGGCTCGGCCGATCTGACGCCGTCGAACAACACCAAGGCCAAGACCCAAAAGGTCGTAACACCCAGCGATTTCAGCGGCAGCTATATCCATTACGGCATCCGCGAGCACGGCATGGCCGCGGCGATGAACGGCCTCGCCGCGCATGGCGGCGTCATTCCTTACGCCGGCACCTTCCTCGTCTTCTCGGATTACTGCCGCCCGGCAATCCGTCTCTCGGCGCTGATGGGGCTGCGCGTCGTCTATGTCATGACCCATGATTCGATCGGCCTTGGCGAAGACGGCCCGACCCATCAGCCGGTCGAGCATCTGCCGGCGCTGCGCACCATCCCCGGCCTGCAAGTCTTCCGTCCCGCCGACGCAGTCGAAACCGCCGAGTGCTGGGAATTGGCGATGAACGCCGCCAATAAGCCGTCGCTTCTGGCGCTGACCCGCCAACCGCTGCCGCCGCAGCGGCGCGATGCGGGCGAGAACCGTTCGGCCCGCGGCGCTTACGTGCTGGCCGAAGCCGAAGGCAAACGCCAAGTGACCTTGCTGGCGACCGGTTCGGAAATCGCTATCGCGATGGATGCCCGCGCGCAGTTGAAAGCCAAAGGCGTTGCCGCGGCTGTCGTCTCGATGCCCTGCTGGTCCTTGTTCGAGGAACAGGACGAAGCCTATCGCGACGGTGTGCTCGGCGATGCCCCGCGTGTCGCCGTCGAAGCCGCGATGCAGATGGGCTGGGACCGCTATATCGGTCACAAAGGCCGTTTTATCGGCATGCACAGTTTCGGCGCCTCGGCGCCGATCGAAGCGCTGTATAAGCACTTCAACATCACCGCCGAAGCGGTCACGGAAGCCGCGCTCGCGATACTCTAAGCTCTGACTCTGGAGGAAATTTTATGACGACACGTGTTGCCATCAATGGCTTCGGCCGCATCGGACGCTTGGTGCTGCGCGCGCTGCACGAGCAAAACCGGGACGACCTGCAAGTCGTCGCGATCAACGATCTCGGCACCGTCGCCGCCAACGCGCATATGCTGAAATACGACAGCGTCCACGGAAAATTCAAAGGCAACATCACCGTCGGCGAAAACTTCATCGATATCGGCCGTGGCAAGATGACCGTTGTCGCCGAGCGCGATCCGGCCAAGCTGCCGTGGAAAGACCTGAAGGTCGATGTCGCGCTGGAATGCACGGGCCTCTTCACCAAGCGCGAAACCGCGGCGAAGCATCTCGAAGCCGGCGCCAAGCGCGTCATCGTCTCGGCACCCGCCGACGGCGTCGATATTACCTTGGTGATGGGCGTCAACAGCGACCAGGTGAAAGAATCGCACACCGTGCTGTCGAACGGTTCCTGCACGACGAACTGCCTCGCGCCGGTCGCCTATGTCCTCCATGAAAGCATCGGCATCGTCCATGGCTTCATGACCACCGTGCATTCCTACACGGGCGATCAGAACACAGTGGATACGCTGCACAAGGATCTGCGCCGCGCCCGCGCCGCCGCGGTCAACATGATCCCGACCTCGACAGGCGCCGCCAAGGCGCTGGGTCTCGTCATCCCCTCCCTCAACGGCAAGCTCGACGGCACCTCGATCCGCGTGCCGACGCCGGACGTCTCGCTGGTCGATTTCAAGTTCAGCGCCGCGCGCGACACCAGCAAGGAAGAGATCAACGCGCTGATGGAAAAAGCGGCCGCGTCGAATCGCTTCAAGGGCATCCTCGCCGTCAACAAGGACGAGACCGTGTCGAGCGACTTCGTTCATGACTCGCACAGCGCGACCTTTGACCTGACCCAGACCAACGTCATCGACAAACGCTTCGTGCGCGTCATGGCCTGGTACGACAACGAGTGGGGCTTCTCAAACCGCATGGTCGAAGCCGCCGCCCTTGTCGGCAAGTTGGGGTGAGCGGAGAAGCTTTCTCCGCGATCGTCGTTCATTCGCTCGACCATGCCGTGGCGGCGCTTGCCGCAGCCGCTGCGCTCGATACCCCGGTGACGCTGATCAGCGCCGCCGGGGCCGCCTTCCAGGCCGGGCCGGCCTGGTTCAAGGCCCTAATCACCGAAGCCACCGCCTCACACCCAAAGATTGAAGTGACCGCGATCCTCGATTGCGGCGACGAAGCGGGCATGGCGATGGCCGCCTTGCGCGCCGGCATCAACCACCTGCGCTTTGACGGCTCCCCGGAGGTTCACGGCAAGCTTGCGGCGATGGGGGCGGTTCTGGTCGAATCGCCCACCCTGTCGCTCGATTTGCTGGATTGTTGGAACCCCCAAGCCGCTTGTGAAGCATTCCTTAACGGGTCTTGACCAACCCTGGCCCGCCTCCCGGCCTTCTGCTATATCCGCCTTCTCATCTTTCGAGGAATTCCACGATGAATTTGAGCGAACAGGTCAAAAAGATCCTGTCCCATTACGAGAGCGACAACCCAGGCACGAAGGGTAATCTCGCCCGCATTCTGATGCAGGGTAAGCTCGGCGGCACCGGCAAGGTCGTGATCCTGCCGGTCGATCAGGGCTTCGAGCATGGCCCGGCGCGCAGCTTTGCCGCCAACCCGGTCGGCTATGATCCGCACTACCATTTCCAGTTGGCGATCGATGCCGGGCTGTCGGCCTATGCTGCGCCCCTCGGTTTCATTGAAGCCGGCGCCGCGACCTATGCCGGCGCGATCCCGACTATCCTCAAGGTCAATTCCTCGAACAGCCTGGCCCGCGCCAAGGAAGACCCGTCGCAAGCCGTGACCGCGAGCGTCAAAGATGCGCTGCGCCTCGGCTGCTCGGCGATCGGCTTCACGATCTATCCCGGCTCCGATGTCGCCTTCGACATGATGGAAGAGATCGCCGAGATGTCGCGCGAAGCCAAAGCCTACGGCCTCGCCGTGGTCATCTGGTCCTATCCGCGCGGCGGCAATCTGACGAAGAACGGCGAGACGGCGATGGATATCTGCGCCTATGCCGCGCATATGGCCGCGCTGCTCGGCGCGCATATCATCAAAGTGAAACCGCCGACCGACTTCCTCGAACTCGAGGCCGCCAAGAAGGTCTATGAGAAAGAGAAGATCGATATTTCGACCGGCGCGAAACGTATCGCGCATGTCGTGCAGTCGTGCTTCGCCGGCAAGCGCATCGTCGTCTTCTCCGGCGGCGAAGCGAAAGACCTCGACGGCCTCTATAACGAAGTTCGCGCGATCCGCGACGGCGGCGGCAACGGCTCGATCATCGGCCGCAACACCTTCCAACGCCCGCGTGCGGAAGCCCTGAAGATGCTCGAACAGATCGTCAGCATCTATCGCGGCGAGGCGTGAGCGCACGTCTCTACCTGATCACACCGCCGGCCTTCGAGCCGGCGGTGTTCGCGCCTCTCCTCGCTCAGGCGCTCGATGCCGGCGATGTCGCGTCGGTGCAGCTTCGCCTGAAAGACATCGACGACGATTCCATTCTGCGCGCGGCCGATGCGTTGCGCCCGATCGCACAGGAACGCGATGTCGCTTTCATCATGAACGATCGGCCCGACCTCGCACTCAAGTCCGGCTGCGACGGTGTGCATGTCGGCCAGGAAGATTCGTCCTACGCCGCCGCGCGGCAGATGCTGGGTCTCGGCCGCATCGTCGGCGTCACCTGCTACAACAGCCGGCATCTCGCGATAGACGCAGCCGAAGACGGTGCCGATTACGTTGCGTTTGGCGGCTTCTTTCCGTCACCGACGAAAGACACGACACGCATCGCCGGCAACGATCCGGAAATCCTCTCGTGGTGGAACGAGATGATGACCGTGCCGTCCTGCGCCATCGGCGGGATCACGCCCGAGAATTGCGGACTTCTGGTGAAAGCCGGCACTGATTTTCTTGCCGTTATCTCAGCCGTCTGGAATCACCCGGAAGGCCCCGGCGCGGCGGTGAAACAATTCAACACGGCGATCGCCGCCGTCGGCTGATCAGCCGACCGGCGCCCACAGCACATCGTCGATATGCGTCGCGCCTGACGCCAGCATCACCAAGCGATCGAAACCCAGCGCAATACCGGCACTTTCCGGTAGGCCGTAATCAAGGGCCGCGAGAAAGTCTTCATCGACTGGATACGTCTCGCCATAGATCTGGCGCTTCTTTTCCTGATCGGCGGCAAACCGGCGGCGCTGTTCGGCGGCGTCGGTGAGTTCGCCGAATGCGTTCGCCAGTTCGAGCCCGCAGCAATAAAGCTCGAACCGTTCGCAGACGCGCGGATCGCTGGCCTTGGTACGCGAGAGCGCAGCCATCGATACCGGATAATCATAGAGCACCGTCGGCACGCCGATGCCGAGCTTCGGTTCGATCTCGGCAAGGAAAATGCGGAAGAACAAATCTTCCCAGCTATCGCCCTTATGCGGCGCGATGCCGATCGGTTCGGCGGCGGCGGCGAGGCCATCGAGATTCTCGACGCTCGCCAGCACATCGATGCCGCAGAAACGATTGAAGGCTTCGGCAACGGTGAGGCGCTCCCACGCCTCGTGCGGGTTGCAGATGCGTCCCTGCCAGGTGAAGAGCGATGCGCCGGGCGAACGCAGCAACGCCTCGCAATCGGCGATCAGATCGAGATAGCCGGCGCCGGTGCGGTACCACTCGATCATCGAGAACTCGGGCGAATGGGTCGATCCACGCTCGGCATTCCGGAAGCAGTGGGTTAACTGAAAAATCTGCGGCAAGCCGGCGACCAACAGCTTCTTCATCGCGAATTCCGGCGAGGTGTGGAGATACATCGGCGCGATCCCCTCCCCCGGCCGTTCCAGCGCGGTTGCAAACGCTTTGAGGTGCGGCTCGATCCCGGGACTGCGCTGCAAGGCCGGGGTATCGACCTCGATAAAGCCCCGATCTGCGAAAACACGGCGCATTTCCGTCAGCACATGGCTGCGGACGGTCAGATGGGAACGACGGCGAGCGAAGTTATCCGGCAACCACCATGGCGCATCGGCCCAAGGCGTATCGGCCATGACGGCCCCCTTTCATTGGCAGGCCTAAACTGCTAGGAAACGGGCCTAAATTCCATACCTGCTGCAACTGCTGCGCCGAGGAAGCGCCCATGAAAATCAATGCTATCGACGTTCGACCGGGTCACGTGCTGGAATCCGAAGGCAAGCTTTGGCTCGTCCTCAAGCGCGAAATCGTGCAGCCGGGCAAAGGCGGCGCCTTCACCCAGATCGAAGTGCGCGACCTCAAAACCGGTACCAAGTCCCAAGGGCGCTACCGCACCCAGGAAACCGTCGAACGCGCGCAGCTCGACGAAAAGGACATGCAGTTTTTGTATATGGAAGGCACTCAAGCGACCTTCATGGACAGCGAAACCTTCGAGCAGACCGTGGTTGACCGCGAGTTGATCGGCGAAGCCGCCGATTTCTTACAGGAAAACATGACCTGCACCGTGCAGCTTCATGAAAGCACGCCGCTGGCCGTCACCCTGCCGCAAAGCGTGATAATGGAAGTGGTCGAAGCCGATCCGGTGGTGAAGGGACAGACCGCGTCGTCGTCCTATAAGCCCGGCAAGCTCGAGAACGGCCGCCGCGTGATGATCCCGCCGCATATCGGCGCCGGCACGCGCATTGTCGTGAACACCGCCGACGCGACCTACGTCGAACGCGCCAAGGATTAATCGTCCCCGCATGGCAGTCCGCTCGGCGCTTATGAATGTTATGGCCGGGGCCGCCCTCAAGGCGGCCCGCGGTCTTATCCGCGACTTCGGCGAAGTCGAACAGCTTCAAGTTTCGATCAAAGGCCCGGGCGATTTCGTGTCGTCTGCCGACCTCAAAGCCGAAAAGATCCTCAAGACCGAACTGGCCAAGGCGCGTCCCGGTTTCGGCTTCGTCCTCGAAGAAGGCGGCATCAGCGAAGGCAGCGACAAGAGCCATCGCTGGATCGTCGATCCGCTGGACGGCACGACCAACTTCCTGCACGGCATTCCGCATTGGGCCATTTCGATCGCGCTCGAACGTGACGGCGAAATCATCGCCGGTCTCGTTTATGAGCCGGTCCGCGATGAAGCCTTCTGGGCTGAAAAAGGCATCGGCGCCTATCTCAACGATCGCCGCCTGCGCGTTTCGGCACGGCGTCAGATGGGCGAAGCGTTGATCGGCACCGGCATGCCCTTCCGCGACAAGGGCGATCACCAGCGTTATCTCAAAACCCTGGCCCCGGTCATGTCGGCGACCAGCGGCGTGCGCCGGCAAGGTTCTGCCGCGCTCGATCTCGCTTATGTCGCAGCGGGCCGACTCGACGGTTTCTGGGAGTTCGGCCTGCAGGTTTGGGATATCGCAGCCGGGATTTTGCTGGTGCGCGAGGCGGGCGGTTACGTCACCGATATCGCCGGCGGCCACACCATGCTGACCTCGGGCGATGTCCTCGCCGCCAACGATCATTTGCATCTTCCACTGGGCCGGTTGCTGAAGCAGACGCTCAACCCCGGCTCGGTGACGTGATACTGGCGGCAGACGTTTCCTTAGGGTAGGCTTCGGACCTGCGAGTTTCGTATTCGGATGGATGTCCCGTTGATGGGTCTTCGCGTGCGTCGGCCCCGACTGTTTTGCCTCAGTTCCCGCGCCTTTTTTCTCGGGCTGGCGTCGCTTGTCGGCGTTGGCCTGACTGTGCAGCCTGCGATGGCGCAGATGATCATTGGCGGTCGCGGCGCACCTGCGGTTATGGTCGATAACAGCGTGCTCGACCGGCTTGGCGCCGCCCCGACCCTGCCCCAGCTTTTCCTCGAACAGCGCCATCCCGGCACCATTGCACGCGCTGCCGCGACGCGGCCCTACGCCGCCCCGAACGCTTATCGCCCCCCGAGTTATGCCAGCGCCGCACCCACGCGCCGCCATCGCACCACCCGGGTCGCCCGGACCCAACGCGCGCGCAGCCCGATCCAGGTCGCCTCGGCGGAACCCGTCCGGCAGAAATCGTCGCTGAATTCGATCATTCATTTGATCCCACCGGGCAGCCAAACCCCGCCGCCGCCACAAACCCAGATCGCAACGCTGAAGCCGCCCGTAGTTGCTCGCCAGGAAGTGGCGATGGCGGAGCCGACGAAACCGTCGGTTGCCGCCCTCGTCCCACCGAACTCGTCGCCGTTGCCCGGCCCGCGTCAAAGCAATGCCGTCCCGACAGCGCCGATCGTACCCGCCGCACCGTCGCGCGACGATCAACCCGTGACCGCGCCGACCCAGCCACCCGCCGCCAAAGTTGAGACCCCGCCTGTAGCAACCACCGCGCCGCCGGCGCCGGTTGTTGCGCCCAAGGCGCCTGAGCCGACTCCCGTCGTCGCCAGCGCACCGCCTATCGCCGCGCCGAAGCCACCCGAACAGACACCCCCGCCCGTGATTGCGGCCGCACCGCCCAAGATGCCGGACCCCACGCCTGCCGCGCCGACACCGGCTGCACCCGTCCGCGTCGCCTCGGCCGCTTCCGCAGGCAGCAACCTCAACGCGATCGATTTCAGCGCGGGCACGACCGAACTTCCGACCAGCGCCAAACCGGCGCTCGACGCGGTCGCCGCCAAACTCGCCACCAACGATGCGATGCGGGTGCAAGTCGTCGCCCATGCGACCGGCGGTTCCGATCAAGCGATCGAGGCGCGCCGTGTTTCCCTCGCGCGTGCCGTCGCGGTGCGCGGCTATCTCATCGAAAAAGGCGTGCGCAGCCTGCGCATCGATGTCCGCGCCCTCGGCAATCGCGCGGATGACGCCCCCGCCGGCGATCAGGTTGATCTGGTTCTGGTCAATCAATAGGCTCGTTCGGCGTCGCAGATCACAGAGGTTCAGCCCGTGACTCGTCCGCGCAAATATCTTCTCCGCATGTCGGTCTTTCTGGTGCTCATCATCGTGGGCGCCGTGCTGCTGGCGCCGGCTTTGATCCAGTATTTCATGGGCAATCCGGCGGTGAACGGCGTCATCCTCGGCGTCCTTCTGGCCGGCATCGCCTATATCTTCGGCCAGGTCATTCGGCTCAATCCCGAAGTCACCTGGATCGAGCAGTACCGCCGCAATCCCGATGCGCCGCGAGCCAACACCGTCAATCCGCGCCTCGTCGCGCCGGTCGCAACCGTGCTGGCCGATCGCCGCGGCGACAAGATCAACCTCTCGCCGGCCGCACTGCGCACGCTGCTCGATGGTATCGGCACGCGGCTTGAGGAAAGCCGCGAGACATCGCGTTATCTCATCGGTCTGCTCGTTTTCCTCGGCCTTCTCGGCACGTTCTATGGCCTCCTCGAAACGGTGCAGTCGGTCAAAGGTGTGATCGGCGGCATGGCGGTCAGTTCGGGCGATGTCGGACGCGCCTTCAGCGATCTGCAGACACGCCTGCAGACACCGCTCGGCGGTATGAGCACCGCCTTCAGCGCCTCGCTGTTCGGTCTGGCCGGTTCGCTCATCCTCGGCTTTCTCGATCTGCAGGCCGGTCTTGCTTTCAACCGTTTCTACAACGACCTTGAAGAATGGATGTCGGGTTGGACACGCCTTTCAAGCGGCACGCGCATGGGCGATGGCGAAGGCTCGGTGCCGGCCTTCCTTGAAGCCCTACTGGAACAGACCGCCGACAGTCTCGACAAATTGCAGCGCACGCTGGGACGCGGCGAGGAAAGCCGGATCGCCGCCAACAACAACCTGGTCTCGCTCACCGAACGATTGGCGTTGCTGAGCGAGCAGATTCGCACCGAGCAAAGCCTGCTGGTCAAACTGGCCGAGCAGCATGTCGAATTGAAGCCGGTGCTGCAGCGCCTCGCCCAGAGCGCCGGCGCTTCGCCGATCGACGAAGATACCCGCACGCATCTGCGCAACATCGACCTTCACCTCGTCCGCATGGGCGAAGAACTGAGCCAAGGACGGGGAGATTCGGTGCAGGAGATTCGCAGCGAGATCCGCCTTCTGGCCCGCACCATGGCCGGGCGCAAAGAAGCGGCGCCGAACTAAGGCACCCATCAGAACATGCCCAGCCATCTCCGCCGCACGCGCCGTCCCGGGATCGACATCTGGCCCGGCTTTGTCGATGCGCTGTCGCAGCTCGTCATGGTCATCGTCTTCGTCCTGCTGGTTTTCACCGCAGGGCAGTTCTATTTGACCGACGCATTGTCAGGTCGCGACGCGGCATTGCAGCAACTGTCGAAACAGGTCAACGACCTTGCCGACATGCTGGCATTGGCGCGCAGCGGCAATACCGATCTGCAATCGCAATTATCGTCGCTGACGCAGCGACTGGCCGCGGCCAATCAACAACTCGCCGACGAGAAAGCCCGTAACACCCAAAGCGAAGCCGATCGCCAAGCCTCGGAACAGCGCGCCACCAGCGCGCAAACGACGGTCGATCAGCTCAACCAGCAAGTCGCGGCGTTGCGCGATCAACTGGCGCAGATCGCTGCTGCACTCGAAATCTCGGATACCAAGACCAAAGACCAACAACAGCAGATCACCGATCTAGGCCAAAAGCTCAACACGGCGCTGCTGAGCAAGGTCGAGGAACTGGCGAAGTTCCGGTCCGAATTCTTCGGCCGGCTGCGCGCCGCGCTCGGCGACCGCCAGGATATCCAGGTCGTCGGCGATCGTTTCATCTTCCAGTCCGAAGTGCTGTTCGACCCCGCCAACGCGACATTGAGCGACGCCGCCAAGTCACGGCTGCTGATCGTGGCCAACGCTCTCAAGGACATCGCCGCAAAAATACCAACCGACATTCCTTGGGTGCTGCGCGTCGATGGACATACCGACAAGCGGCCGATCAGCACGGCGCAATTCCCCTCGAACTGGGAATTGTCTTCAGCGCGCGCCATCTCGGTCGTGAACTACCTGATCTCGCAGGGTGTCCCGGCCAGCCGCCTCGCAGCCGCCGGGTTCGGCGAGTACCAGCCCGTCGCGGTCGGCGATACGGACGACGCCTTTCGCAAAGACCGGCGGATCGAGCTGAAGCTGACCGAACGCTAAGCCGGTCACTTCCAGACCGGTCCATGCCGCCGGAAACCCCGGAAAGCCGCCGATTTCGACTTCCAGATTGCGCCGGGTCGCCTGCTTCGCTATAACCGCGCCCATTCCAGGAGCGCTCGATGAAAACCGAAATCCATCCCGATTACCATGACATCACCGTCGTTATGACCGACGGCACGAAATATCAGACGCGTTCGACCTACGGTAAGGCGGGCGACGTGCTCAATCTGGAAATCGATCCGAAGTCGCATCCGGCCTGGACCGGCGGCCAGCAGCGCCTCAACGAGAGCGGCGGCCAGCTCGCCCGCTTCAACAAGCGTTTCTCGGGCATCGGCCTCAAGAAGTAACGCCTTCCTTCGGCGACTTCGGGGCTGCCCGCCCCTTGAACGCGGGCTCATAATCACCATCTCGAGACAGTCAGGCGCCGCAACGCGGGTCTGACTGTTTTCACGATGGGCCCGGCCATCAGGCGGGTTACGTCATGGGTTCCCATTGCTCAAAGAGGATGTGGTCATGAATGGCTTTGATTTTGCTCCGCTCTACCGTTCCACCATCGGCTTCGATCGCCTGACGCGTTTGCTCGATTCCGCAACCCAGGTCGATAACAGCGCCGTTTCCTATCCGCCCTATAACATCGAAGCGACTGGCGAGAATGCTTATCGCCTGACGATGGCCGTTGCCGGCTTCGGTCCGGATGATCTCGAGATCACCGCCAAGGAAGGCGCGCTTGTCGTCACCGGCAAAGCCCGTAAGGAAGAGGAAAGTGCGCAATATCTGCATCGCGGCATCGCCCGCCGCGCGTTCGAGCGCCGCTTCCAACTCGCCGATCATATTCGCGTCGGCGATGCCAGCCTCGATAACGGCTTGCTTCATGTCGATCTCGTCCGCGAGGTCCCCGAAGCTTTGAAGCCGAGGAAGATCGAGATCGCCAGCAGCGGTCCGAAAGTGATCGAGCAGCAAAAAGCCGCTTGATCGACGATTAGGATCGGCGCGGCAACGGGCGGCCTTCGGGCCGCCCGTTCTTTTTTACCGTGACGCTTATTGAAGCTGACGGCCCAGCGCGTTGCCGAGCACAAGATAAAGCTTGCCGACATCAGCGGTCACGAACGTCGCGCCCATCACGTCGGCACGATCGACCGCGCGCGCTTGCGCCAAGAGCTGCTCGAATTGATCCATGTAGCGCAGCGCCTGTTCGCGGAAGGCTGAATCGGTTTCGAACTTGTCCTTGATCACCGCACTGCTCTGGCGTTCCTGAAGCTGCAGGATGTAGCGGGCAAAGACACCGCGTTCGCCACTGTGGAACCGCTTCCAAATCGTATCGGGCACCGGCTGATCGAGCACGCGCGCCAGATCGACCGAGAGCGATTGCAGTGTCTCGATGATGAAGGTCGCCGATTTGAGGAACGCGTCCTGCTGATTGCTTTGCGCCTGATCGCGCATCCGCTGCGCGATTTCGGCGGCATCGCCCGCTGCCTTGAGGAAGGACTGCGTCTGCGCACGAAAGAGTTCGCTCGCTTCTTGCGCCCGTCCGCCGGCTTGTTCCGCCGCACCGACCAGCGACGTCGATTGACGGTGATAGATCTCGGTGATGTCGCGCAGCCGTTCGACCGCGAGGTCCGTCGCAACATTGAGTTCAGCGGCCTGTTCCCGCAACACGCCGCGCGCCGTATCGAGACGCGTATTCGCCTGTTCCAGCAAGCCGTTGAATTCGAGAATTTGGCGTTCCACTAAACTGGCCGCATCGTCGCGATGCTCAGTCATCGCATCGGCGGCCGACGAGAAATTGCTGATCTGTTCGCGGGCGGCATCGCCCAATTCCTGCAGCCGCTTTGACACCGCACCGGTCGCATCGGCAATCGCGCCGAAATGTTCGTTGAGCACCGTGCGCGCGCTTTGCACGCGCCCGACGGTCTGTTCAACACTCGTCGAAAGATCCTGAACCTGTTGGCGGAAGATCGTCCCGGCCTCGCGCATCGTTGCGCCCGCAGCATCGCCGGCAGCACCGAGACCGATGCTGGTTTCATCGAACTGTTTGGCCAATTCGAGAATTTGCGTGCTGGCCCGTTCGGCAGCGAGATCGACGCGTTGCGCCTGATCCAACATCGCCGCAGCGCCTTCGGTCGTGCGCAGCACAGCCTGCGCGCTTGCATCTTCGATCATGCGGCTGCGATCGGCATAGAGATTGGCGATTTCGACGGCGCGTGCCGCCGATCCATCCGCCGCCTCGCGCATGGCGCCGACGCCGGTTTGCAACGTCGTATGAATACCGGTGCCAAGCGTCGTCACCGTTTCCGCTGCCTTGCCCAGTTCGGTGATCTGGCGTTCCAGCAGCGAGCCCAACGTTTCCGACTGAACCCCGACGCGTTGCGCCGCTTCGAACACGCGCTGCACATGACCGTCGAGCGCGCCGTTGACGGTTGCGGCCCGTTCGATCGCGTCAGCCGACACGCGCGCGAGCAGATCAACTTGCTGCTGCAGAAGGACACGGGTTTCGCCAGTTTCCGTTTCGAGTGTGCCGCGTGCATTGTTGAAATGCGCGACCTCTTGCGCGAAGGCATCGTGAAGCTGCTCGACTTGAAGACCGATCTGCGTCCCGGCTTCGCGCAGATTCGAGACCTCGCCGGCGAGAATATGCGACACGCTTTCGAGCCGCGTCTTCGCTTCGTCGGCAACCGAGGTCAGATCGCCTATCTGACCCCGCACGCCTTCGCCGGCTTGGTGCATCATCGCCGCGGCCTGGGTCGTCGCCGATTGCAGATTGCCGATTACCGTGATCGCGGAATCGCTCGCTGCCGTAATCGTCCGGCCGCTATCGCCCAAGGCATCCATCGCCGCACGTACTTGCTGCGCGCTTTGATCGGACGCCGCCGTCACACCTTGCGCGAGGCCTTCGACCGAGGCGCGAACACGCGCCACACTGCCTTCGACCGTCGCGGCCATATCCTGCCCGTAGCGTATGACCTCGCCGGCGGTTTCGGAGGCACGGCCTTCGAAACTCAGCAAGGCCTCGCGCAGCCGCGCCGATCCGCTTTGCGCCGCCGCTGTCGCATGCTCTTCGAGGCCCGACATGGCATCGCGCAGCCGCGCAACGACGGCTTCGAAACTCGTCGCCGTTTCCGCCGCGCGGTTGTCGAACGCGCTCAGTGCGTCACGGAACCGCGCCGTACCACCTTCGGCTGCAATGGCCGCACCGTTTTCCAATTCGTTCATCGCGATGCGCAGCCGCGCGATAACCGTCTCGATATTCGCGGCGCTATCGGCGGCGCGGCCTTCAAAGCTCGCCAGCGCATCGCGGAAGCGTGCCGTGCCGCCTTCGGCGGTGAGGGCGGCGCTTTGCTCCATCGCTTCCATCGCGCCGCGGATACGGCCGCCGACGGCGTCCAAGATGGTCGAGCTTTGCGCCGCTCGCCCTTCGAAGTCGGCCAGGGTCTCGCGTACGCGCGCGGCGCCTTTTTCGGCGGCTGCGGCAGCGGTTTCCTCGAGACCGCTCAAAGCATTGCGCGCTTGCGCGATGCTGGTCTCGACGGCATTCGACATCGCTTCGGCGCGTTGAACCAGCGCTACCTGCGCTTGGGCTGCGCTGTCTTCGAGGCCGCCCATCGCGACACGGGCGCGCGCGATGCTGCCCTCGACGGCGCCGGCCATGTCCTCGCCGCGTTGCGACAAGGCTGCTTGTGCTTGCGCCGCGCTCTCATCGAGGCTGCCCATGACGCCCCGCACCTGTGCGATGCTGCCTTCGACGGCGCGTGTCATGTCTTCGCCGCGTTGCATCAGCGCGACTTGCGCCTGCATCGCGCGGTCTTCGAGACCGCCCATCGCCATCCGTGCCTGTTCGAGGCTGGCGGCAATCCCATCCGCCAAGTCTTCGCCGCGCCGGACCAAAGCGGCATGCGTCTGCGCCGCGCTATCTTCCAACGTGCCCATGACGGTGCGGAGTTCGGCGATGCCGCTTTCGGCCGCGGACGCCGCGGTCTGGCCAAGCGATCCCAACAAGGCATCGATCCGCGCCGTGCCCTGCACCGCGGCCGTGATGATCTCTTCGCTACGTTGCGCCAATTCACGCGCCGTTGCCGCCGCGCCGGCTTCGATACCGGAGACGGTTTCGCGCATCCTGCCCGCGCTTGCGTCCGCCGTCGCCGCGGCTTGTTCGCTGGCGGCGGCCATCGCGGCGAGTTGCGTGCGCATCTGCTCGCTGGCGCCCTCGATATGAACGCCGCCCTGACGAGCCGCCGACATCACCGCTTCGGCCTGGCTGGCAAAGCCGACCCCGATTTCGCGCAGACGAGCCAGCGCTTCGCCGGCCACCGTCGCGAGATTCTGCGCCTGCCCTGCCATCGCGGCATTGGCGAGTTCGGTCTGGCGGATGGTTTCGTGCGACCGTTCGTTGAAATTCACGCCGGTCGCATCGAGTTGCGCGCCAACCTGTTCGGCGCGGGTGACGGCGTGGTTTGCCGCGCCAAGCAAAGCTTCGGTTTCGTTGCGCAACAAGGAGCTGGCGCGTTCCGACGAACCCAGCGTTTCGCGAGCCACCACATCCATCCGTGCGCCGGCATCGGCAAGGAACTGCTCGACGGCGGCGCGATGAGCCGAAAGCCGCTCCATACCGCTATCGCCGGCGGCCGCGATCTGCGTGCTCAGCGCGGATGTCTGCATCGTCAGCCGTTCGGCGACCGCAGCGATCTCACGCGAGACGCGATCACTTGCGCCGTCGAATTGCCCGACCGCGCCCAAGGCGGCTTGGCTGATCGCATCGCTGATACCGCGGCCCAAAGCTTCGGCGCGTTCGATCACCCGCCCGCTCGAGGCTTCGATCGCGCGATCAACGGCCTGCTGCACCGAGGCGACATGGGCACGCAGCAGATCGGTCGCCGCCGTCAGGTCGCGGCCGGCGACGCGTTGGATCGTCAGGCACTGCTCTGCGAGACTCTGCGTGAGTGTCCCAAGCGGCGCGACGGCGGCGGCAATATCGCCGCGCACATACTCGGCCCGCTCGACCGCGGCATTGACGCTGCTAACCGCCTCGGCGACGACAGCACCGAGACTGTCAGTCACCGCCTTCAGACGGGAAGCCGTCGATTCGCCGGCGGCATTAAGTTCATCGAGCTGACGATGGATGGAACTGAGCGCCTCCTGCGTGCGCTCATCGACGCGCAGGGGGGCAACCTGAATGCGCTCGACCTGTTGGACGATCCGGGCCGACACCCGTTCGAGCTGCGCCGAGCGTTCATGAGCGGTGAGGATGCCCCAGACCGCGGCGATCGGCAGCACGACGGCCAGGAGGACCAGCGCGATCTCGTGCGGCAACAGCGATTGCAGCACGTCCCAGCCGACGAAGAAGGTGATGTAGCTGACGCAGACAGCGATCCAGAACGCGGCAAAGATCGGCCCAGAAACAAAGCGACTCGAAAAACGAAAGACCAACAGCCGCTCCCCTATAGGCGTCTAGACAAGAGAGTCGCTTATCCTTCGCGGGGCGTCAATCGAGAGCAGGGATTTTGCGCGTCTTTCGCCTTAAATACGGCATCGGCGAGGACAGATGGCGTTGGCGACTCGGTCCTAACGCTTGAACAGGGCTTCGGCGCCGCCGCGCTGCTTGCGCTTAGCAGCGATGTCGTCTCGCGCCCGGACGATCTCCGCTTCGAGATCGGCGATATAGGCCTCCAGTTCGGCGATCGACATCGGCGACAGGTCGCGCAATTTAGCCGGCTTGTTCCGGGGTTCCAGTTCGTCGTCTTCCAAGTGTCTCGTCTCCCGCGCAGCGTTGCCAGTCTGGCGCGACCAAGCTAGACGTGCAATCCATCCGCGACGCCAAAGGAGCAGCTTCCATGGCCCTTCCGACCACCATTACCGCGATCGAGATTTCCACGCCGGGCGGTCCCGAGGTGTTGAAACCGATCACCCGTCCGATGCTCTCGCCGGCGGTGGGCGAAGTGCTGATCGCGGTCGCGGCGGCGGGCGTCAATCGTCCCGACGCCCTGCAGCGCAAAGGCCATTACCCGCCCCCGCCGGGTGCATCCGACATTCCGGGCCTCGAAATCGCCGGTACGGTCGCCGCGATCGGCTTGGGCGTCCATCACCTCAAGGTCGGCGACGAAGTCTGCGCCCTGGTCGCCGGTGGTGGCTATGCCAATTACTGCGTCGCGCCCGAACCGCAATGCCTGCCCGTCCCGAAGGGCTTCAGCATGGTCGAAGCGGCGGCGCTGCCCGAAACCTTCTTCACCGTCTGGCACAATGTCTTCGAGCGCGGCCATTTGCGCGCCGGCGAATCCTTTTTGGTCCATGGCGGATCGAGCGGCATCGGCACCGTCGCTATCCAGCTTGCCAAAGCGTTCGGCGCGGGCGCGATCTTCGCCACCGCGGGCAGCCGCGACAAATGCAACGCTTGCGAGAAACTGGGCGCGACCCGGGGCATCGATTACAAGCACGAAGACTTCGCCCAGGTCGTCAAAGAGGCGACCGCCAATCGCGGCGTCGATGTCATCCTCGACATGATCGGCGGCGAATATATCCATAAGAACCTTAGCATCCTCGCGGTCGAGGGGCGGCATGTCAGCATCGCCACCCAGCGCGGCGTCACGGCCGAGGTCAATTTCGTCCAGATCATGGGCAAGCGCCTGACCCTGACCGGGTCGGGCCTCCGCCCCCGCAGCGTCGAGGAAAAAGGCGCCATGGCGGCGGCCTTGCTGCAAAAGGTCTGGCCGTTGCTGGACGCGGGCAAGGTCAAGCCGGTGATCTTCCGGACTTTCCCCCTGGCCGACGCTGCCGGCGCCCACCAACTGCTGGAAACCTCGTCCCATATCGGCAAGATCGTGCTGTCGGTCTAGGTTTTCCGCCCTTCCCAGGGGCTGCGCGAGGGACTATATAGCCAGACATCACCCAAATGATGTTCGCGCTTGCGCGCCCTCGCGACCGGGGAAGGAACTATGACGCTACCATTGATGCCGAAAGCCACTGCCGTCTGGCTGGTGGAGCATACCTCGCTCAGCTTCGACCAGATCGGCGACTTTTGTGGCCTACATGCGCTCGAAGTCCAAGCCATTGCCGACGGTGAAGTCGCCGTGCAGATGCAGGGCCTCGATCCTGTCGCCAACGGCCAGCTGACGCTCGAAGAAATCGAACGCTGCCAGAAAGATCCGGCGACCCGCTTGGTAATCTCGAAAGAGGCGCACCCGGTCGAGTTGGTGAAGCATAAGGGTCCGCGTTACACCCCGATCGCCAAGCGCCAGGACAAGCCCGATGCGATCTCGTGGCTGATCAAGAATCATCCCGAACTGAGCGACGGCCAGGTTTCGAAGCTTGTCGGCACGACCAAGCCGACGATCCATGCCGTGCGCGACCGCAGCCATTGGAACTCGACCAACATCAAACCGCGTCATCCGGTGGCGTTGGGTCTCTGCAACATGGAGATGCTGGAAGCCGCCGTCACCCGCGCCAATCGCGGCAAGAAGCGCGCCGAAGGCGATGGCCCGCTGGTGAAGCCGCCGACGCTCGAAGACGTCGCCGGCAGCAGCAACGAAGACGTCGCCCCTTAAGTTTTAGAGCTTGGCTTTCGCCAGGCCGACCGACCGCAGATAGTCGGTGATCTCGTCGAGCACGGCGGGATCATCGATCGTCGCGGGAACTTTATAAGTCTCGCCATCCGCGATCGCGCGCATCGTGCCGCGCAATGTTTTTCCCGATCGCGTTTTCGGCAAACGTTTCACCACCATCGCCAGCTTGAAACTTGCCACCGGGCCGATGCGCGCGCGCACCAGCGCGACGACATCTTCGGCAACAGTCGCGTGACCGGTCTTCGCGCCCGCTTTCAAAACCAGCAAACCCAACGGTACTTGCCCTTTCAGCGCATCGGCGACGCCGATCACCGCGCATTCGGCGACATCGGGATGCGCCGACAGCACTTCTTCCATCGCGCCGGTCGAAAGCCGATGGCCAGCGACATTGATGATGTCGTCGGTGCGGGTCATGACGAAAACATAGCCGTCTTCGTCGATGAAGCCGGCGTCGGCGGTGCTGTAATAACCGGGATAATCGGTCAGATAGGCTTGGATGTAACGGGCATCCGCTTGCCATAGCGTCGGCGAGCAGCCCGGCGGGAGCGGCAGCTTCATACACAGCGCACCGATCTCACCTGGCTTCACCGCCGCGTTGTCGGGTCCCAGAACTTGCAGATCGTAACCGGGCACGACCCGGGTCGCGGAACCATGCTTCACTGGTTGCACGCCGAGCCCGACGCAATTGGCGCTGACCGGCCAGCCGGTTTCGGTTTGCCACCAATGATCGATCACCGGGCGCTGCAGATGATGCTCTGCCCATTGCACCGTCGCGGGATCGGCCCGCTCGCCGGCAAGAAACAAGGTACGGAATTTCGAGAGATCATACTGGCGGATGAAAGTGCCGTCGGGATCGTCGCGGCGGATCGCGCGAAACGCGGTCGGCGCGGTGAACAAGGCCGTCACGCCATGTTCGGCGATGACACGCCAGTAAGCGCCGGCATCGGGTGTGCCGACCGGCTTGCCCTCGAACAGCACCGTCGTGCAGCCGCAGAGCAGCGGCGCATAAACGATATACGAATGACCGACGACCCAACCGACATCGGATGCGGCGAAGAACACCTCGCCCGGTTTGACGCCGTAGATGTTTTCCATCGACCACTGCAGCGCGACGGCATGACCGCCATTGTCGCGCACGATGCCTTTCGGCTGTCCGGTCGTGCCGGACGTATAAAGGATATAAAGCGGATCGGTCGCTTCGACCATGACGCAATCGGCCGGCGTGGCTTTGCCGACCAATTCATGCCAATCGTGATCGCGGCCGGCGACGAGTGCGCAAGGATGTTGCGGCCGCTGCAGAACAACCGTCGCACCGGGTTTGTGCTGCGCCAATTCGATCGCCTGATCGAGCAGCGGCTTATAGGCGACGATGCGGCCGGGCTCGATGCCGCAGGAACCCGCCAGGATGACTTTGGGTTTCGCATCGTCGATACGCGCCGCCAGTTCGGGCGCGGCAAAGCCGCCGAAGACGACCGAATGAACCGCACCGATCCGTGCGCAGGCGAGAAACGCCATCACCGTTTCCGGCACCATCGGCATATAGATCAAGACGCGATCGCCGCGCGTGACGCCAAGACTTTGCAGCGCACCGGCCAGCTTCGCGACCTCGTCGCGTAACGCGCGATAGCTGAACCGTTTGACGGTGCCCGTCATCGGGCTGTCGTAGATCAGCGCACATTGATCGGCCCGGCCGTTTTCGACATGACGGTCGAGCGCGTTCCAGCATGTGTTGAGACGACCGCCGCGAAACCAGCGATAGAAGGGTGCATCGCTATCGTCGAGAAGCTTGTCCCAACGCCGTTCCCAATCGATGGCAACAGCCGCCTCACGCCAGAATCCTTCGGGATCGGCGAGTGAGCGTCGATGCTCGTCGATTTGCCGGCTTGTCATGGACGCACTCCTCCCTCGGCGGCTTTTGCGAATGGTGTCGCAAAATGCCGCCGATGCCAAGAGAAGCTCACACAACGCCTATCTCTGCCGCGACGTAGCCGGCAAAGATTCTTGACAGAGATTATCCGCCCGCGTTCGGCGGGCGGTCGTCAGGAGCTAGTGACTGGAATGTTCCAGATGCACGATCGCATCTTTGATGCGCAGTTTTTTGCGCTTGAGATCGTTAATGGTTCCAAGGTCAGGCGAAGGGCGGCCGATTTCGCGGCCGATGACTTGTTCGAGACTACGATGTTGGGCCCGAAGATCTTCGATACGGTGTAATGAGGGCATTGTACCTCCCGTAGCTTAAGATTGAGCAGACGGGCTATGCTAACCCCGATTGGACCAAGGCTCCAAGCGGGATTATGTTAACGGCGCGACTGATTGATATAACAACAGCGAAATACATCGAAAAATGAGTGAAACGCAGCGGATCGTCATCGGTATCAGCGGAGCCTCCGGGGTTATTTACGGAGTCCGACTTCTGCAAATCTTGAAGGATATGCCGGTCGAGACCCATCTCGTCATGAGCAAGGCCGCCGAAGTCACGCTCGCTTACGAGACCGACATGAAGGTCGCCGAGGTTAAGGCTCTCGCTGACGAGAACCATAACATCGGCGATATGGCAGCATCGCTGTCCTCTGGCTCGTTCAAGACACTCGGCATGATCGTCGCGCCTTGTTCGGTCCGCAGCGTTGCCGAAATGGCGTCAGGCGTCACCACTTCGCTGCTGACGCGCGCTGCCGACGTCATTATGAAAGAGCGCCGACGTCTCGTGCTGATGGTGCGCGAGACGCCGCTGCATCTCGGCCATCTGCGCAACATGACGGCGCTGACCGAGATGGGCGCGATCATCGCCCCGCCGGTTCCGGCCTTCTATGCCCGGCCGAAGACTCTCGAAGACATGATCGATCATAATCTCGGCCGCGTGCTCGATCTCTTCGGCCTCGACACCGGCAAGGTCCGGCGCTGGGGCGTCGAACCGGGGAAGATGCGTTAGGCGGCAAAGCCTTCCGCCGCCATCGCCCGAAGCGCCGTCACGATCGGTTCGGCGGGGGCATCGCCGATATAGAGCGTCAGGTTGGCTAGAGCCGCCGCCAGCCGTTCCGGAACACCGGCCACCGTCGGCGCTGGCGCCATCGCCACCAGCCGCCTCTGCAGGAACTTCTCGGCGTCCAGCTCGATCGCTTTGGCCTTGGCATAGATTGCGTCTTTGTCCGGTTCGTCGGCGGCCTTGATGGCGCGGCGGGCAGCGCGAAAGTTCTCGACCACCGTTTTCCGCCAGGGCGTCACTGCCCGATCCGCCGCGTCCAACTGGGACTGGGTCAGTTCGCCCCGGCCACTGACGCCGAGCCAGCAGCCGAACAGCATGACGTTCACGTCCCGATCGTATTGATCCTGCAGCACGATACAGGCGGGCGCGACACCCGGCCGGCCATAGATCGCCAGCGCGAAACGCCAGAATTCCGCTGCCGGGTCAGACATCGCTCGATTTTGGTAAGGATTTCATTGTATTACACGCCCATGGATCTCGATGCAGAAGCCGTAAAGGCACGGATCGCCGAACTCAAGACCGAGCATGGCGATCTGGATCAAGCCATTGCCCGGCTTACGGAGCAAGTCCCGGCGAACAATCTACAGATGCAGCGGCTGAAAAAGCGCAAGCTCGCCCTCAAAGACATGATCGCCAAGCTCGAGAATTCCCAGGTTCCCGACATCATCGCCTGAGCCCGGGCTAACGCCCTGGTTGCTCTGCCAAGCCCCCTCTCTATAATGCCCGCTCCTTTTTCAGGGGGCGGCCATGGCGGCCAAAAGCGGCGGGAAACCGTCGGTCGGCATCATTATGGGAAGTCAGTCCGATTGGGCGACGATGCGCCACGCGGCGGAAACGCTCGACGCGCTGGGCGTTCCCTATGAAGCGCGGATCGTCTCGGCCCATCGTACCCCGAAGCGGCTCGTCACCTACGCCCAGACAGCGCGCGGCCGTGGCCTTAAGGTCATCATCGCCGGTGCCGGCGGCGCGGCGCATCTGCCGGGCATGACCGCCGCGATGACGCCTCTGCCCGTCCTCGGCGTGCCGGTCGAAAGCGCTGCCCTCAAGGGCATCGACAGCCTTCATTCCATCGTCCAAATGCCAGGCGGTATTCCCGTCGGCACCTTGGCCATCGGCAAGGCCGGGGCGATCAATGCCGGGCTTCTGGCGGCAGCGATCCTCGCCTTGAGTGATAAGCGTCTGGCCGTGCGCCTCGACCGCTGGCGCCAAGCGCAAACCGATTCCGTGGCCGAGCGCCCGACCGACACGCCATGATCGAACCCGGCCAGACCATCGGCATCCTGGGCGGCGGCCAGCTCGGGCGGATGACGGCGTTGGCGGCGCTGGCACTCGGCTATCGCTGCCACATCTTCAGCCCTGACAAGGACGGCCCGGCCAAGCAAGTAACGCCGCTCGCCACCGACGCGGATTATGACGACAAGGCCGCGCTGGCGAAGTTCGCCGCCGCCGTCGATGTCATCACCTTCGAGTTCGAGAACGTGCCGGCCGACACGGCGGAATATCTCGCCGCGCTGAAGCCGCTGCGGCCGGGTGCGTCGGCGCTGCGCATCGCCCAGGACCGGATCAAAGAGAAAGACTTCCTGCGTTCGATCGGCGTCGCGACCGCGCCCTATCGCGCTGTCGGCAGCGAAGAAGCCCTGCGCCGGGCGATGGACGAGATCGGCCCGCGCGGCGTCTTGAAGACCGTGCGCATGGGGTATGACGGCAAGGGCCAGATGGCGATGCGGGCCGAGATGGACATGGCCGCTGCGTGGCAAAGCTTTGGTTCGACCGACGGGATTCTCGAAGGCTTCGTCGAGTTCGCCTGCGAGGTTTCGGTGATCGTCGCGCGTGGCGAGAACGGCAAGATCGCGACCTATACTCCGGTCGAGAACCAACACGTCAATCACATCCTCGACACGACGATCGCGCCGGCGCGGGTTAGCCCCGAAGTCTCGATGCGGGCCGAGGCGATCGCGCATCACATCGCCGAGAAGCTTGAGATCATCGGTCTGCTCGCGGTCGAGATGTTCGTCACGCACGAAGGCGAAGTCCTCGTCAACGAGCTGGCGCCGCGACCGCATAACTCCGGTCATTGGACCATCGACGCCTGCTATACGAATCAGTTCGAGCAACTGGTGCGTGCGATCTGCGGCCTGCCGCTTGGCTCGCCCGCGCATCATTCCGACGCGGTGATGAAGAACCTGATCGGCACCGACATCGCCAAGTGGCGCGAGGCGGCGAACGACCCGCTGCAGAAGATCCATCTCTATGGCAAAGAAAACGCCGCGCCCGGCCGCAAGATGGGCCACGTGACGAAGCTTACCCCGCGGCGCTGAACCGGTTGCGCAACGCGCGCAGCGGATTCGATAAACGATCGAGCCGCGTTTTCAACGTCGGGATCGCCAGCACTTCATCGAGGCGCCGCTGCAAGAATTCGCCCGTCGCTTGCGTCTCGTCGGAGCGGTCATCGAGCCAATAGAGCGTCGTCGCGGCATAGACGCCGGCGAGCAAACCACGCTTCGTATAGAAATTGAAATCCGTTGAGCGATCACCCGCCGCGCGCCAGATCGTATCGACGGTGCCGTAAAGCAGCTTCGCGCCGAAAGGCAGATTCATCGGCAAGGCGAACAGCGCCAACGCGCGGCGCAATGCCTCACGATGCGGCAGCAGAATATCGAGCCGAGTCCGCACACCCAGCGCGATACGTTCGCGGACCTTAAGGCTCGAGAGTGATTGTTCTTTCAAAGCAGCGACCGTCTCTTGGTCAGCCCAATCGCTGAACCATGCCGCGACATCGCGCGGACCGCGTGGAAACAGCATCGTCAGTTGCGCCGTATCGACGCCGGCCTTTTCGCCCGCGCGCTTGAGCGCCGCGCGCGTCCAACCGTCGAACGGCACATCGGGCAACAGCGCCAGCAACACCTTATCGCGAAGCGGATCGAGATCGTTGCTCATGCCGTCGCCAGATCGATGGGATAACGCGCGCCTTCTTCGACGAACATCAGAAGCCGCATGTCGGTCATACGCTGCGGATAGAGCATGCCGTCGAGATGATCGCATTCATGCTGCACGACGCGGGCATGAAAGCCTTCGACCGAACGGTCGATCGTGCTGCCGTCCGGCGCGAGGCCGCGATAACGAATGCGCGCATAACGCGGTACCGCGCCTTTGAGACCCGGCACCGACAGACAGCCCTCCCAACCCAGTTCCATGTCTTCGCTCAGTGGCTCGATGATCGGGTTGATCAGCGCCGTCAAAGGCTGCGCCGGATCGTCGGGCCGGCCGCTGATGCGATGCTCGGGTACATGAAAAATCACGACTCGCAGCGGCACATGAACCTGCGGCGCGGCAAGCCCCGCCCCGCCGATATCGTTCATCGTCTCGACCATGTCGGCGATGAGCTTGTGGATCTCGGGCGCGGTCAGATTGGCAACAGGATCGGCGACCCGCCGCAACACCGGATGCCCCATACGGGCGATTTTCAGGATAGCCATGGCGTTAATATGCGCGAGGGTTGGAAAGCGGTAAAGCAGCGAAGAAGGGTGTGATCGGCTATGCTAACGCACGCTTGGCGATATCGTACCAATCGCGCTGCATCCGTCGCTGATAGGACGGGCCGTAGTCGATTGCCTGGCAGACTTCCTCGAACAGGCGACGCGCTTCGTCCTTGCGGCCGCTTTGCTGCAACAGCATCGCGTAGCGGCAGCGGGCTTCCTGGCCGGGGAAATAATTGGCGAGCGCGTTGTATTCGTAGAGGGCATCGTCGATCTTGCCCTTTGCCTCCAAGCTACGCGCATAGAGCAGATGTCCTTCGGGCGAGACATAACCCGGGTTCTCCGCGCGCAATTTTTCGAGGACTTTTTGGGTTTCGACTGCGTCGCCCGTGGCGAAGAGTGCGCGGGCAAGGCCCAGCATCATGCCGGGGTCGGTGGCGTGAACGCCGGTCAAGACTTCGCGGTAGAGCGCGATCGCGGCATCGGCGTCCCCCGCTTCGAGATGCGCCTCGGCAAGCGCGCTTTTATTTTCCGCGGTCGGCGTTATCGCGACCCGGCGCTGCGCCTCGCGTAAATTCTTTCCCGGATCGATGGCGCGGCCGAGCCCCGTGGCAAGCCGCCGGCCCGATCGGCTGCCGAAAATTTCCGGCAGGACTTCGGCCAGGACATAGGCCGCCATCCCCACCGCGGGGATGAAGACGACGATGTATATCCAGAAAGTCGGACGCCCGGTCCGCACGACGTGAACGGCGCAAGCGATTTGCGCGAGCAGGATCAGCACACCAAACGCTGGCACATCGACCTCTTCTTATTCTCCCGTCGCTTGTAGCAAACAGGGACATGGACGCAACGATCTTCAGGCACCCCGTCAGCAGCGTTCCCGGTTTAGGGTCCTGAAAATTGGCTTCGTTTCGTAATTTTTGTGTTTTGCATTTATTTTCAAATGCTTGCCTTTTCGGCACGTCTCCCTGTTACCCACCATTATAGTTCTTCTTTTGTTCTTTTCAAGAAGCATCGCCTAAATTCGTGGTGTCGGCTTGGCAACCGATCGGGATTTGTGGTATCCACTCGCGTTCTGGCCGCTGTTGCGGTCCTTTGGCTCATCCGAAATGGAGTTGGCTTCTCGTGCAAGTTCTCGTTCGCGACAACAACGTTGACCAGGCGCTCCGCGTCCTCAAAAAGAAGATGCAGCGCGAAGGGTTGTTCCGCGAGATGAAGCTACGCCGCACGTTCGAGAAGCCGTCGGAAAAGCGCGCCCGTGAGCGTGCCGAGGCCGTGCGCCGCTATCGTAAGCTGCTGCGCAAGCGCATGGAGCGCGAAGGCTACTAGTCGCGCCGCAAGGCCAAAGGATGAAGCCGCCCGGCCCAGCCGTGGCGGCTTTGTTGTTTCAGGAATAGGCCATGGCCAAGCAAAGCGCCGGCTTGCTGCTCTATCGCGGCAGCGGCCCCACCCTCGAAGTCTTTCTCGTCCATCCCGGCGGCCCGTTCTGGCGCAAGAAGGACGCCGGCGCCTGGACCATCCCCAAGGGCGAGATCAATCCCGGCGAAGAACCGCTGACCGCCGCGATCCGCGAATTCGGCGAGGAAACTGGCAAGCCCGTCACCGGCGATTTCCAGCCGCTGCCGCCCTGCCGCCAGGCCGGCGGCAAGATCGTCCAGGCCTGGGCGATCGAAGGCGACATCGATCCGGCAAAGCTCGTCAGCAACCATTTCGAGCTCGAATGGCCGCCCCGTTCCGGCAAGCAGCAGAGCTTTCCCGAGATCGATCGCGGCGCGTGGTATTCGCTCAGCGATGCGCGCAGGAAGATCAATCAGGCGCAGGCGATGTGGCTCGATGCCCTGCCCGCCCTGATCGCGCCGTAACGAACCACCGCAACGAAGCGGCCGCGACGCCGTTCTATCAGGGAACCTTGGGAGTCCCTGATGAGCGACCATGTCTATAGCATCACCGAAATCGTCGGCAGCTCGGCCGAGAGCATCGAAGACGCCATCCAGAACGGCGTCAAAACCGCAGCGAAATCGCTGCGCAATCTCGAATGGTTCGAAGTGACCCAGATCCGCGGCCATATCGAGAAGGGCAAGGTCCATCACTATCAGATTCAGATGAAGCTGGGCCTGCGCTACGACGCGAAATAGCGAGCGGGTCGGCAGAGCCATCGTGCGTCCCTCGACTTCGCTCGGGATGAGGATGGAGCGTTGCGCTGCATTGGATGATGCGAGACGATTTGCATCCTCATCCCGAGCGAAGTCGAGGGACGCGAGATAGAGTTGCAGTGTCATCCCAAAAAGATTCACCACGGAGACACAGAGTTAAGGGAGAAGGATTAAAAGCGCTTCGCGCTTAAAATTTCTTCTCCGTGATCTCCGTATCTCCGTGGTGAAATTATCTTCCCTCGATCACCCACGCCCTAAAACGTAAATGCCCGGCACAAGGCCGGGCATCACGTCGAAATAGATCAATGAACAATGCGCGTTACGCGCCGAGGGAGTTATCCCAGCGCCTTCACGATCTGCTCGCACATCTTCTTGGCGTCGCCGAACAGCATCATCGTGTTGTCGCGGAAGAACAGTTCGTTATCGACGCCGGCATAGCCCGAGGCCATTGAGCGTTTGATGAACAGAACCGTCTTCGCCTTCTCAACATCGAGAATCGGCATACCATAGATCGGCGATTTCGGGTCGGTCTTCGCTGCCGGGTTGGTGACGTCGTTGGCGCCGATGACGAAGGCAACGTCGGTCGAGGCGAAATCGCGGTTGATCTCGTCCAGTTCCATCACGTCCTCGTAGGGCACGTTGGCTTCGGCCAGCAGCACATTCATATGGCCCGGCATGCGGCCGGCAACCGGATGAATGGCGTAATGAACCGTGACGCCTTCCTTCTTGAGGATGTCGGCCATTTCCTTGAGCGCATGCTGCGCCTGGGCGACGGCCATGCCATAGCCCGGGACAACGACGACAGACGAAGCGTTCTTCATGATGAAGGCCGCGTCTTCGGCACTGCCGGATTTAACCGCCTTGTCGCCGCTGCCGCCGCCGGGGCCGGCAGCGCCGCTGTCGGTGCCGAAGCCGCCGAGGATGACGTTGAAGATCGAGCGGTTCATCCCCTTACACATGATGTAGCTGAGGATCGCGCCCGACGAGCCGACCAGCGCGCCGGTGATGATGAGGAGGCTGTTCCCCAGCGTGAAGCCGATGCCGCAGGCCGCCCAACCCGAATAGGAATTGAGCATCGAGATGACCACCGGCATATCCGCGCCGCCGATCGGCAAGATGATCAGGAAGCCCAAGAGCAGCGAGAGGATGACGATGGCCCAGAAGGCCGCCGGCGGTTGAACCATCACGAACCAGACGAGCGCCGCCACCATCAGGACGCCGAGCAGCGCGTTGAAGGGATGCTGTCCCGGGAATACGAGCGGCGAGCCGGTGATGAGGCCCTGAAGCTTACCGAAAGCGATGATCGAGCCGGTGAAGGTGATCGCGCCGATGGCGGTGCCGAGGCCCATTTCGAACAAGCTGCCCTGTTCGATCGCGCCTTCGGTGCCGATGCCGTAAGCGGCCGGCGCGAAGAAGGCGGCGGTCGCGACGCAGACGGCCGCGAGGCCGACAAGGCTGTGGAAGGCGGCAACCAGTTGCGGCAATGCCGTCATCTGGATACGCATCGCAATGAAGGTGCCGATCGCGCCGCCGATGACGATGCCGGCGATGATGTAGCCGTAGCTGACCACGCCCGGCGAGGCGAGCGTCGTGGCGATGGCGATCACCATGCCGACGATGCCATACATGTTGCCGCCGCGCGAGGTATTAGGCGAACTCAGCCCACGCAGCGCCATGATGAAGCAGATGGACGCGACGAGGTAGAGCAGTGCTGAAAGATTAGCGCTCAAAAGAAATCCCCCTGCTTCGTATTATTTCTGCTTCTTCTTGAACATCTGCAGCATGCGCTGGGTGACGATGAAGCCACCAAAGATGTTCACCGAAGCAAGCGTGACGGCAACGAAGCCCATGATCTTCGAGAAGCTGGCCCCACCGGGACCGGCGGCGATCAGCGCGCCGACGATGATCACCGACGAGACCGCGTTGGTAACGGCCATCAGCGGCGAATGCAGCGCCGGCGTTACCCGCCAAACGACGTAATAGCCGACGAAGACGGCGAGGACGAAGACCGTAAGAAAGAAGATAACGACGTCGGCATGACCGGCGGCTTCCATGATGTCAGGCTCCTGCCAGTTGCGGATGAACGACGGCGCCGTTCTGCGTGAGCAGCGAGCCTTTGATGATCTCGTCGGCGGTGTCGATCTTGAGGTTCTGGTCTTTGTCGATGATGAGGCCGAGGAACGCCACGAGGTTCTTGGCGTAAAGCTGGCTGGCATCGACGGCGATGTGCGACGGGATGTTGAGCTGGCCGAGGATCGTCACGCCGTTTTCGGTAACGACATTCTCGCCCATCTTGCTGCCCTCGACATTGCCGCCCTGCTCGACCGCCATATCGACGATCACCGAGCCGGGCCGCATCACAGCGACCATTTCTTTGGTGATGAGGATCGGCGCCTTGCGGCCGGGGATCAGCGCGGTGCAGATGACGATGTCGATCTTTTTGAGCGCCTCGGTCGTATGCTCGCGCTGGCGGCGGGCGAAATCCTCACCCATCTCCTTGGCGTAGCCGCCCGAGGTTTCCATCTGCTTCATCGCTTCGAGATCGACGGCGAGGAAGGTCGCGCCCAGGCTTTCGACCTGTTCCTTGGCGGCGAGCCGGACGTCGGTGCCGAGCACCACCGCGCCGAGGCGGCGGGCGGTAGCGATGGCCTGCAGCCCGGCGACGCCGGCGCCCATGATCAGAGCGCGGGCTGGCGCGATCGTGCCGGCGGCGGTCATCATCATCGGGAAAGCACGGCCGAAGGCGACCGAGGCCTCAAGGACGGCGCGGTAGCCGGCGAGGTTGGCTTGCGAGGAAAGGACGTCCATCGCCTGGGCGCGGCTGATGCGCGGCACCAGTTCCATGGCGAAGGAGGTCAGGCCGGCCGCGGCGTAGGCTTTGACCTCGTCGGGATTTTGCAGCGGCGAGAGCATCGCAACCAGGACTGCGCCGCTCTTCATCTCACCGATTTCCTGCGGTTCGGGCCGCTGGACCTTCAGGACGATGTCGGCGCTGCCGAGAGTGTCGCGCGGCGTCGCGGCGATCGAGGCGCCGGCGGCAACATAGGCCGAATCGGGAAAAGAGGCACCGGCACCGGCACCGGTCTCGATCACAAGCTGATGGCCCATCCCGACCAGTTTTTTGACGGTATCCGGTGAAGCGGCGACCCGCATTTCGTGCGGTCGGCGCTCCTTTGGTATCGAAATTCGCATGTCGCGGTTAATCCCCCGTGATAACCGCGAAACAATGCCCGCTTGCCAACAGTTTGTGAAGGGCGAAAGCCGCCCACACATCTTGTGGGGTTTTCAGGGATGGCCGCTTTCCAGCCGTTCAGCCCGTGTTAAGATAGGTGAACGGCGGGACGGGGCATGTCCGGCCGATTCGCGTAACCCCAAGCCAGGAAACCCGGCATTAACCGGACATGGCCGAATTATTACAGGGAATAAATCTGCGTACCCATCGTTCTCCCCCTGTCAGACCGAATTCGAGGTCGTTGCTCCCTAACGGGGCGGTCCGATGAGCGTGTCGGTTAGCGACCAGCTTATCGCCGTCCTACCGCGGTTGCGAAGATTCGCACGCGGTCTGACCGGTAACGCCTCCCAGGCCGATGATTTGGTCCAGGCGGCATGCGAACGGGCCCTTACCCGGGCGCATCAGTTTGAGGAAGGTACGCGGTTCGACAGCTGGATGTTCCGTATAGCGCAGACGATCTGGATCGATCAGTTGCGTTCACGAAACACCCGCAAAGAAGTTGTCGAAGACGAGGCCATGCATCTTGGCAGCGACGAGGCGGTACGCCGCGTCGAAGCCCGCTTGGCCCTTCAGGAAGTCCGTGCCGCATTGGCACAGATTCCCGCCGAGCAGCGTGTCGCCCTCATGCTCGTGACCGTGGATGGGATGAGTTACAAGCAAGCGGCAGAGATTGCCGAAGTGCCAGTCGGAACGATTATGAGCCGATTGGCGCGGGCGCGGGTGGCGCTTCAGGCCAAGCTAGCGGTCGGGGGACACGCGCGAAGGAGTACGAATGATGCCGAAGCCGAATGACGAAACACTGATCGCTTATCTCGATGGCGAGGTCGATGCCGCGACGCGTGCGGAGATCGACGCCTGGCTCGAAAGCGATGACGCCCTGCGCGACGAAGCGGCCGGCCTGTCGGCCAGCGCCGAGGCCCTGCGCCTTGCGTTCGAGCCCGTCCTGCATGAAGAAATTCCGGAGCGGTTGCTCCTCGCCGCGCGTGGCCTCACCGGCGCGGCCCCGTCCGTCATCGATCTGGGCGCCGCGCGGCAAAAGCGCGGCCTGACCCGCAAGCCGTGGATGCAATGGGCCGTCGCGGCCGGCGTCGCCGGTTTGCTGATCGGCGGTAGCGTCGGTTATTTCTCGGCCGGCGGCCCCGCCCCCAGCAATAATCAGATGGCGAATGTCGCCTCGGCCAACTGGCTCGACAATATCGCCGGCTATCACAAGTTGTTCGTCAATGCCGGGGCCGACGATCTTGCCCTGGTCGATGTTCCGGCCGGAGATGCGAACGCCGCGCGCAAGGCCGTGCAGAAGCTGCCGGCGGATTTCCGCCTGCCGAACCTGCAGCCCTGGGGCCTCCAGTTCCAAGGCGCGCGCTATCTCGTCGTCGAAGGTCAGCCCGCAACACAGCTTTTCTACACCACCGACAACAAGTCGCTCGGCTCGCTGACCGTCGTCGTCGGCACCACCAACCGGCCCGACCTCGCGCCCAGCTTCGACCGCCGCGGCGACCTGAACGTGCTCTATTGGCGCCATCACGGTCACGCCTACGCTCTCGTCGGCAGTGCGGACATCGGATATCTGTGGAACATCTCGAACGACATCGCCTATCAGCTCGACGCGATCTGAGCTTAGTGCTGCTATAGTCGGCGTCCCGCGGGAGGGACGTCGATGACTGAGTTGCGCAACAAGCGCTTTCTGCTGGCCCAGCGACCGGATGGCCGCAATGTCGAGGAAAGCGATTTCCGGCTCGACGTCGCGTCGGTGCCCGCGCTTGAAGACGGGCAAGTTCTTGCCCGCACCTTATTCCTCTCCCTCGATCCCTACATGCGCGGGCGCATGAGCGCAGCCCGTTCCTATGCGCCGCCGACGGAACTGGGCGCGGTGATGCTGGGCGAGGTCGTCGCCGAGATTACCGAATCACGCGCACCAGACCTTAAGCCCGGCGACATCGTGCTCGCCTATTCGGGCTGGCAGGAATATGCGGCGTTGCCCGCGAAGGCTTGCGAGAAGATCGACCCGGCGCTGCTGGGCGGTTTCCCACTGTCTTATCTGCTCGGTGTCCTCGGCATGCCCGGCGCGACCGCCTATTTCGCGCTCGATACCATCGGCAAGCCCAAGGCCGGCGAGACAGTGCTGATCTCGGCAGCATCGGGCGCGGTCGGGCAAGTGGCCGGACAGATGGCGAAGAGAGCGGGATGCAAGATCATCGCCACCGTCGGCGCGGCCGACAAAGCCGACTATGTCACGCGCGACCTCGGCTTCGATATCGCGATCGACTACAAAGGCAAAGACGCAAAGACGCTGGGCGCGGAATTGGCGCAGCACGCACCGAAGGGCATCGACGTCTTCTTCGACAATGTCGGCGGCGTCACCCATGATGCGGTGATGCGCAACCTCGCCCTCAACGCGCGGATCATCATCTGCGGCGCGATCTCGGCCTATGCCTCTGGTGATAAGCCCGACGTCGGGCCACGCTGGAACCGGCAGTTGCTGGTGAAGCGCGCGATCATGCAGGGCTTCCTCGTCAGCGATCATCGCGCCCGTTGGGGCGAGTTCCGCAGCGCGATGGCCGGTTGGCTCAAGGCCGGGAAAATCCGTTATCGCGAAGACATCGCCGAGGGCATCGAGGCGACGCCGCGCGCCTTCATCGGGCTTCTGGCCGGGGCCAATCGCGGCAAGATGCTGGTTCGCGTCGGTTCCTGATGCCCCCCATCGCCGCCCCTGCCCGTATCCCGCGCGACCTGCGGCTCGATTTCTTCCGCGGGCTGTCGCTGTTCTTCATCTTCATCGACCATATCCCCGAGAACGGGCTGGCCTATTTCACCCTGCGGTCGGTCGCCTTCAACGATGCCGCAGAAGTGTTCATCTTCATCTCGGGCTATACCGCCGCGCTGGTTTATGGCCAGTCGCTGCGCGAGAAAGGCGCGCTGTTCGCCACGGCGCAAATCTATCGCCGCGTCTGGCAGCTTTACGTCGCGCATATCTTCCTGTTTATGATCTTCACCGCCGAGGTCAGCTACACGATCCTCGTCTTGCAGAACTCGCTTTATAGCGAAGAGCTGCGCGTCGCTGACTTCCTGCAGGAACCGCATCTCGCGATCATTCGTGCGCTGATGTTGTCGTTCCAGCCGACCTTCCTCGATATCTTGCCGCTCTATATCGTTCTACTGGCCACCTTCCCCCTCGTGATCATTCTGCTGGCGCGCTTTCGCATCCTGCCGATCGTCTTATCGGGTATCGTCTATGCGATGACGCTGCAGCACGGCTGGGCCTTCCACACTCGGCCCTCGCACGAGGTGTGGTTCTTCAATCCCTTCGCCTGGCAATTCCTGTTCGTCATCGGCGCGACCGCCGGTTACGCCCGCATCAGCGGCGCCAGACTTCCGACCGGCCTGTGGTTGAGCCGCATTGCGATGGCGCTGGCGGCATTCTTTGCCGTCGTCAATTTCAGTTGGACGCTGCATTGGATCTACGATCCTTTCCCGCCGCTCTTTGCCCGCTCGCTATGGAGCCTCTCGCTCGACAAGACCAACCTCGCGCCGCTGCGGCTGTTGAGCTTCCTCGCCCTGGCGATCGCGACGGTTCACATCGTTCGGCCCGATAGCCGCTTCCTTCATTCGCGCTGGGCCTGGCCGGCGGTGCTGTGCGGCCAGCAATCGCTTTACGTTTTCTGTGTCGGCATCCTTCTTTCGGTCCTCGGGCACTTCCTGCTGGCCGAATGGTCGGGCGGCCTTCTCATGCAAGTCGCCGTCAATATCGGCGGCATTGGCATCATGATTTCGATCGCCGCGATCCTCGAATGGTTCAAGACCGCCTCGCGACGACCGCAGGCGAATCGTTCGATCGCCGTGCCGGCGACACCTTCGGAGTGAGCGCGATGTATATTTTCACCCGGGTTTTTGCCCCGGCCCTCCTCGCCGCCGCGATTTTTTTGCCGCCGCCCGCGCTTGCCGCCGGCAATAGCGATCCACGCTGCAATGCACCACGCGAGTTGATCGAAGACGAGCCGCAACTGCCGACCCTGGCCAAGCAATTCAAAGAGCAGCGTCCTATCAACATCGTCGTCATCGGCGGCGCCTCGACCGCCGGCAACGGCGAAGCTTCATATCCTTTGTTTCTTGAAACGGCTCTGCGCCAGCATCATCCGGACATTCAGATCAACGTCCTCAATCGCGGCGTCTCCGGTCAGACCACGGAACAGATGACCGCACGGTTCCCCAAAGACGTGTATGCCAATACGCCGTCCTTGATGATCTGGGAAACCGGCACCGTTGATGCAGTGCGAAGCGAAAATACCGATGACTTCGCAACCACCCTAACCGAGGGCATTGCGGCGCTTCGAGCCCATGACGTACCCGTCATGATGATCGATATGCAGTATAATTCGAGCACCGTATCGGTTATAAATTTTGAACCATATCTGAACGCTCTGCATCAAACAGCGCAACTGCAGGACGTCTTTCTGTTCGGACGTTTCGACCTGATGAAGTATTGGAGCGAAGCTGGCTCCTTCGACTTCATCAACGTGCCCAGAGAAAAAAGAAATACGCTGGCACGTGATTTCTACGAGTGTCTTGGGGAAAGATTGGCGGACGCGATTGACTACGCCGCACGTTGAGTTGAACCAACATACATCCGCACCGATTTCGCGGCGCCGCTTTGGTATGCGCGCGACGGCCGCGTTGCTGGTGCTGGGCATCGGCGTCACGACGCTGAGCCTGCTCGCGCCGGGTGCCCGCAAGGCCGCCGCCGGCATCGATCAATGCAGTGCGCCGCCGTCGCTGACCAGCCTCAGCGTTCCCTTGCCGCGCGTCGCCCAAAAACTCGCCGAAGGCAAAAGCCTGACCATCGTCGCGCTCGGCTCGTCATCGACCTACGGCACCGGCGCCAGCCGGCCCGAGAACAGTTATCCCAGCCGTCTCGCCGCCTTGATGCAAGCGCATTACCCCGACGCGGACATTCGCGTCCTCAATCGCGGCGTCGGCGGCGAAGTCGCCGGCAGCACGATGAACCGCATCGGCAATGACGTCCTCGCCGACAAGCCCGACCTGGTCATCTGGCAAGTCGGCACCAACGACGTGATGAACGACTTCGATCCCCAGGTATTGATGGCCAATGTCCGCGCCGGCATCGTCCAAATCAAACGCAGCGGTGCCGACGTTATTCTGATGGATCTGCAATACGCCCCGGCGGTCCTCTCCCATGCACATTATCGCGACATGGAACATGCGCTGTGGTCCACCGCCAAGGTGACGGGTGTGCCGCTGTTCCACCGCTTCGCCCTGATGCGCGATTGGGCCGAGCAGGGCCATATGAAGATGAAGACCATGGTATCGGCCGACCATCTCCATATGACCGACGCCAGCTATGACTGCCTCGCCCGGCAATTGAGCGCCAGCATCCTGCGCAATACCCGCGCCCAGGACAGTCGCCCCCGGACACAGGACGCCGCCGCCAAGGGGTGATTTCGTAACCCTTTTCGGGCTATAGACGGGGCCATGACGGTTCTCGTTACCGGCGCAGCCGGATTCATTGGTATGCATGTCGCGGCGACGCTCCTCGATCGGGGCGAGCAGGTCGTCGGCGTCGATAACGTTAACAATTATTACGCGGTATCGCTGAAAGAGGCGCGGCTGGCAACGCTGACCGCCCGCCCCGGCTTCACCTTCCATCGCATGGACCTCGCCGAGCGCGAGGGGCTGCTCGACCTCGTCCGCAAACATCCCGAGATCGACCGAATCGTCCATCTCGCCGCACAGCCGGGCGTGCGCTATTCGGTCGAGAACCCGCGCGCCTACATCACCGCGAACGTCAACGCGCATCTCGAAGTGCTGGAAGCCGGCCGGCACATGAAGAAGCTGCGACACCTGGTCTTCGCCAGTTCGTCATCGGTCTATGGCGGCAACACCAAGCTGCCCTTCGCCCTCGAAGACCCGGTCGATACGCCGCAATCCCTCTATGCCGCGACCAAGAAGGCCGACGAGCTGATCAGCTATTCCTACGCGCATCTTTATAAGATGCCGCTGACCGGTCTGCGCTTCTTCACCGTCTATGGTCCCTGGGGCCGGCCCGATATGGCGCCGTGGCTATTCACCGAGGCCATTCTCGCCGGCAAGCCGATCAAGCTCTTCAACCAGGGCAAGATGCAGCGCGACTTCACCTATATCGACGACATCGTCGCCGGCGTGATCGGCTGCCTCGACAAGCCGCCGGCCGCCGATCTGGTACCGCCCTATCGCCTCTACAATATCGGCAACAACAACAGCGAAGAGCTGGAACGGTTCGTCCAGGTGATCGAACAAGCCTGCGGCCGCAAAGCGATCATCGAGTTGGCGCCGATGCAGCCGGGCGACGTTGTCGCCACCTATGCCGATGTCAGCGCGACGCACCGCGATTTCGGCTTCGCCGCCAAGACCGGCATCGACGAAGGCTTACCGCGCTTCGTCGAATGGTTCAGGGCCTACCACAAGCTCTAGCGTAGAAACCCGACCTTCTGCCCGTCCAGATTGACCTCGGCGTCCGGGTTGAAAAGCTCGGCGATGGTGTATTCGTTTTTGCCGCTCGGCATCTGAAGACCAGCGGCCTTCGCGGCTTCGACCGCCTCGTCATGATCGAGCGCGCGGCATTTGATCATGCCGAAGCAACGCCCCGGGCGCAGCAGCGCCTCATCGACCTTTTTGAAGTCGTCGAGATTGGTCGTGAAGATGACCTTCTTGTTCGGGAACTTGATCAACCCATCCGAGACATTGAGAAAGCGCGCGATCATCTTGTTGCCTTCGCGGCTGCGGCTGCCGAGGATCGTGTCGGCATCCTCGATCACGAAGACGTTCTGTGAATCGCCGGTGAGGAAATCGACGAAGATCGAATCCGAACTCAGCAACTTTTCCTCATAGGTGACGGCCGCGTTGAGGCTGTATTCGTGCAGCAGCCAGCGGATCAGCGAGGTCTTGCCCGTGCCGGGCGGGCCCGACAGGAACAGCAGCGATGTCGAACTGGCCATGAAGCTGTCGAAATAGGCGCGGATTCCGCCTTTGATCCAAGGATAGAAGGCGTCGTGAACCGGCGCGGCAGGATCGAGGATGAAACTCGACGAACGGCTTTCGTCGCCGAACATAAAATGCCAGGTAACCGTCGCGAGATGACTGGAGCCGATGCGATCTTCGAGCACATCGCGCAGTTTTTTGACCTTGTCACGATCGATACCGTAGATCACCACGGTGAAATAAGAGCGCTTCACCGTGAACGGATCGCCATGCCCCGAACAGCGCACGCCGATCAGCATCTCGACCTTTTGCGGCAATTGCCCGACGCGAAGAACGCACGTCTTGGCATCGACGTCGGTCGCCCAGCAGAGACGATCCGGCTGGCCATGCACCGCCAGCGCCGCTTCCTTGACGATATCCGTCACCGCGGCGCGCGATGATTCGAGCGTATAGCTGCGCTCGACGATCGAAATATCGCTGTCGGCGGCATTGATGAATTCCAGCGCAGCCGACATGCCGAGTTCATGCAGGCGCGTCTGGATAGAGCGTTCCGGGAGCAATTTTGTCATCGCGCGACTATAGGAGTGCGCGTCTTCTTTTGGAAACGCACGGTATTAAGGCGTGTTTGACGCCTTCTCGTAAAGTCCTTCGAGCGCCTTCCCATAGACCTCGCGGATCGCGTGCCGCCGAATCTTCAACGTCGGCGTCATCTGCGCGTTCTCGGTCGTGAAGGGTTCGGTGGCGATGATGAAGCGGCGGACGCGTTCGATGTTCGCCAAGCCCTGATTGACGCGCGCGACAACGACGCCGATTTTCTTGCCGAGTTCAGGATCGTCCAGACCTTTGACATGAGCGAGCAGTTCCTTCGACGGCACGATCACCGCGACGAGATAAGGCCTACGGTCGCCATAGACCATCGCTTGCGGGATTTCCGGTTCGAGCGTCAGCGCGCCTTCGATCTTAGCTGGCGCGATCATGTCGCCGCCGGAATTCTTGATGAAGTCCTTCTTGCGGTCGGTGATGACGATATAGCCATCCTCGTCGATATGACCGACATCACCGGTATGGAGCCACCCACCTTCGAGCGCGCGCGCGGAGGCTTCAGGATCGTTCCAATAACCCTTCATCACCAGCGCGCCGCGCACCAGCAGTTCGCCATCCTCGGCGATCTTCACTTCGACGCCGTCGAGCGGTGGGCCGACGGTTTCGATCTTGATCTTGTCGGGACGATTGGCGCTGACCACCGGCGAGGTTTCGGTCTGGCCATAGCCCTGCAGCAGTCGAATCCCGAGCGCGAGGAAGAAGGTGCCGATCTTGGGGTTGAGCGGCGCACCGCCTGACACCATCGCCTTCAGCCGGCCACCGAAACGTTCGCGGAATTTATCGCGCACCAGCTTTTCGAGCACGAAGTCCTGCAGCTTTTCGAGCAGCGTCAGGCCTTGCGGATCGAACAGCCGCTTCTCGCCCAATTCGACCGTGCGGAAAAACAGATTCGCACGCCAGCCGCCTTCGCGCTCGATGCCGCGCAAGATGCGTTGGTGCATCGTTTCATAAAGCCGCGGCACCGCCGTCATAATCGTCGGCCTTGCCTCGGTCAGGTTGGTCAGCAGCGTATCCGCGCCCTCGGCGAAATAGATTTCGGCGCCAAGATAGATCGGGAACATCAACCCGGCGGTATGCTCGTAGGAATGGGAGAGCGGCAGGAAGTTGAGGAACACTTCATCGCCAAGGCCGAGCATTTTGAGAAAGCCGAGCGCGCCGAGACAATTAGCGAAGATATTGCCGTGGCTGGTCATCACGCCCTTGGCGAGGCCACCCGTTCCCGAGGTGTAGATAAGGCATGCAAGATCGTCGGTCTGCGTTTCCGCGACCCAGGCAGCAACGTCGCCCCCTGCGGCTTCCCCCCGCGCGATCAGATCGCCGAGCAGCAGAACATCGGTGGTCGAGGTCTGGCGATCGGGCAATGAATCGATGACCATGACATGCTCGACCGTATCGACCAGTTCCGCCGCGGAAACGACTCGTTCGGCCAAGGCTGCGCTGGAAACGATCGCCGCGCGCGCGCCGCTGTTGGCGAGGAGATAACGGAAATCCTCGACCTGATGCGTCACATAGGCGGGAACGGTGATGCAGCCGGCGCTGATGATGGCGAGATCGGCGAAAGCCCATTCGGGACGGTTCTCGGAGATCAGCGCGACGCGGTCGCCGCGCTTCAGGCGGATGGCGCGCAAGCCGCGCGCGATTTCGGTGACGCGGTCCGCCGCCGTGCGCCAGGAAATCGGCTGATAGGTTCCGCCTTTTGGCTTGGCCCAGAGGAACGGTTTGTCACCGAGCCGAGCCGCCTGGTCGAAGAACATCGCCGCAAGATTGGGCCAGTTGCGTTCGTCCAAGGCGATTCTCCCTGCTACCTTTCGGGCCGGATACAGGGCAATGGGCTTGGCGTCAATTTGCCGACGCTCTATATGCTTGAGGTAACGAGCAAGGGAGCGCGACGCATGGCAAGCCCGGAACAAGCGAACCTCGG
>CAIJOA010000006.1 GCA_903822185.1 uncultured Rhodospirillales bacterium
CCCTCTCCCCAGCGGGGAGAGGGAGGGACTCGCGCTAGCGGGAGGGTGAGGGGGACTGTCTATCCGCGAAGGCGATCCTCAATGGCCGAACCAACGCAAACCGACCCCACCCAAACCGAAATCGCCTACCCGACGCTCCTCCGCACCGGGAAGGGCACCCTCGCCGGAAACTACCTCCGCATGTTCTGGCAGCCGGTCTGCGATTCAGCCTCGCTGCGCGCCGGGCATGTAAAGCCGGTGACGGTCATGGGCGAGGACATCACCCTCTATCGCGGCGAGAACGGCACCGCGCATGCCGCCGCCAACCGTTGCCCGCATCGCGGCGTGCGGCTGGCGCTGGGTTTTGTCGATGGCGATGCGATCCGCTGCGCCTATCACGGCTGGACCTTCGATGCCGAGGGGCAATGTATCAAGCAGCCGGCCGAGACGCGGCCCTTCTGCGACCGCATCAAGATCAAGACCTATCCGGCGCAGGAATATCTCGGCCTCGTCTTCGTCTATCTGGGCGAGGGGGAGCCGCCGGTGCTGCCGCGCCTCGGCGATTTCGAGGATGACGATCTTTATATTCGCGAGGTCGCGGTCGAGATCTGGCCCTGCAGCTATTTCGATCTTCTCGAAAACACCACCGACCTGACCCATACCGAATTCCTGCATTGGCATTTCGGCTTCAAGACGCCCGACCGTCTCGAATGGCACGAAAGCGAATGGGGCATGTCCGGCGTGTTCGGCGATCCGAATGCCGAGAACGCGATCTACTGCCATACCCAACTGCACATGCCGAACTCGTCGGAATTCACCGTGACCGACCGCACCGGCACCAGCTTTTATAACCGCACATGGCGCGTGCCGGTCGATGACGATCACGCCTATCGCTTCAACGTCGTCGCCCTGCCGCGTAAGCCGATCGAGGCGGCGAAGGCTCAGTCCGACGCTAATCCCTTCGCGCTCATTCGCGGCCTTCATGGCGAGGCGATGACCCGCGACCCGACCGAGAACGAACGCGTGGTGCGTCCGGTCGTCGATGCGGCGCAGGCGCTGTTGGCGGGCGAGGAAGACATGCTCGATCTGAAAGAACGCTCGGCCAAGATGAACCACCGCTATCTCAGCAACATCCAGGATTGCGCCGCGCTGTCGAGCCTCGGCCCGGTGGCTGAACGCGACTTCTCCGAATCCTTCGGCCGCACCGACGCCAATGTCGGCCTGTTGCGCCGCATCTGGCTGCGCGAACTCCGCGCCCTCGCCGAAGGCCGTCCGCTGACCCCATGGCGCCGCCCGCATATCCTTTGGGAACAGGTCAGTGCCGTTCACCGCGAAAAAGCCAAGAGCTTCGCCCCCGCCGAATAGCACGGGCACGCGTTCAGCGACTCGAACACCAGCCGGGGAATCGTTTTCCCCGCGCGGCCCTGCTAGATTGCCCGCCGCATCACCCGCAGGCATGCCCGCTTGGCGAAATTGGTAGACGCAACGGACTTAAAATCCGTAGATCCGAAAGGATTGTGCCGGTTCAAGTCCGGCAGCGGGCACCATTACTTCGATTCAGAAACCTAAATGATGATCTCAAACTAGGCCACCCCATGGGGAGGGCCTGCTAATCACACCTAGTGTTCGGATAGAGGTCAGATTTTTTGCCGGCAGAGTTATTCCTTCTCGAAAAATGAGATTCAGCGATTGAGGTTTGAGCACCGTGGATATCGATGAATACGAGAAAATTTTCCGCTTTCAGTACGAAGCGTTTGCCGACACGGTGCGTTTTATACTTGAGAAGGCTCTAGAAGCAGAAAATTCATTGCCTCGTCCGCAATCTGTACAGTGTAGGGCAAAGGCCTTGGATAGCCTCCGGCGCCGACTTGAAGAGACAAAAAAACTTGAGTCACGAACTATTGAAATTGATCGCCGCGATTTGGCTGGTGCACGTCTCATTTTTTATACAAACAACGATGTCGAAAGATTTTTGGCATCGCGAGTAATCAACGACAATTTTGAAATCGAAGAAGACTCCACAAAAATTCATCATCCAACCGAAGAAAATAAAAAGGCAAAATATAGAGCAGTTCATTTTACTGTGAGGTTACGATCAGAAAGAATCGCATTGCCCGAATACAAGAAGTTCGCGGGTTTGCGTTGCGAAATTCAAGTCCACACGATTTTGAATCATGCCTGGTCTGAAACCTCACACGATATTCTCTATAAAGAAGAACCCAGTGCAGGCTACGGTAAGCGCGCGATGGAAGCGATTAAGCGTCGGTTCGATCGCATTATGGACAAGTATCTCTTGCCCGCGGGTTTTGAGATTCAGAAAGCACAGCAGGATTATGACAGGCTACTGCAGGGTAAAGAATTATTCGATAAGGACGTAGCGGCGCTGCTGAGTGGTGCGCAGAACAATAATGAACGTTATGAAATTCTAACTGGCTTACGAGACTATGCCATTCCGCACTACGATGATGCTTCAGCTGCTTATGATGGTTTAAAGGGGGCTTTGCTGCAGGCGGTGCGGGCGGCTCGGAGTGCCGATCCAATTTCTATTGAGACAGCATTCGGATTTATGGAGGGCTTTAAGGCAGAGGCAGTTATTAAGCTGGTTGTAGAAATTATAAAAAGTCTTCGATATGCCGATTCTGTTGGTTCTCTGAAATTGCTTGGCGAAATTTACCGAGAGGAGCAAAGCGAACAGATTCGTAAACAGATTCTTGATACGATTAAGAACCTCTCAGAATACAATATCGATGTATATAATCAGGTCGGGCCTCGTCTCGAAGATGCTCTTGTGGAGCATCTCGAAAATCTGCCAGCAGTTGAGCTTGATGCGATGCGCGCTATCGCTCTGGTGGTTTGGGGTGAGGCGCTCCAATCGGATATAACTGGCGCCAAATGGAAGGCCGAATCTGTTGTCTTGAGCACAGGGGCTGTGCCTGCATCAGATGCTCTAAAAGTTATTCGCAATAAAGCGATTGTGGCGTTGTTTGCTGCGTATGATAGGTCGGAAAACGATAGTCAGAGACTTGCAGTACTTTCCGCTTTGGAGTCAGCAAAGCATACTCCTCATCAAGTGGCGTATTCAAACGAGTTGCTTGCCGTAACCGTAGATGACAACACTCGCATTGTGGAGTTCATGACTTCACGCGTTTCTGGTGCCGGTCTGCAATTTCTCCAACACGTAGAACATCAATTCTTATACGATTATTATCGTGGAAAACAACTTGCAACTACCGAAAGTAATTTTGATTGTAAATTGCAAGCTGGGCATTTGTTGGATGCGATTTCGCGCTTCCGTGTAACGGTCAACATGAATCAGCGCTTTGTTCGGTACAAAGTGTTGGTTGGGTTCGAGTCAGTCTATCCTGACCATTGGGCCGACGAAGACTACGACTTCACGAAGGCTGAGGAATATCGTCGTGTGCAGTCGGACGGTTACCTTGAAAGCATTACCGATAGCGTTGAGGACGAATGGTTCGAGCAAATCGAGTATTGCGCACAAACAGAGTCGTCGGATATGGCGACCTTTCCGGTGTTTGGAAGTTTTATAAGCTCTTTGTCACAACGAAAGCCGAAAATTGCGGATCGTTATCTCGCGAAAGCTTCGGAACAACTGCGTAATTTTCTTCCTGGTTTTCTAAACGGGTTGGCGCTCAGTGGAGAAGAAAATATTTATCGGCGCAATTTTGAGACGGAACTGGCTTCTGCGAGAAATCTCATCGGCCTTGCTCGTCATCTTCGGTATTCCGCGATTGCCAAGCCGCAATTTGCGGAGCGCGTGCTATCTCGAGCGATTTATCTCAATGACGAAGTGGGCGTAATAGAGTGTCTATTGTTGGGCTTAGAGCACTATTCCAGTGATCGCATTGGCGATCCGGATGAGTTTGTCCGTGATGCCTTGGCCTTTCTCAATGCGCATAAGAATGCAAGCTGGGTATCTGAGGCTTGGTTTCTGCCGAAGCTGGCCCGATTTTATGAAGAGCTCAAACCGGACAGGCTTTTGCAATTACTCCAAAATCTTGTCAATCTGAAAAAGATCAATTATCAAGTTGAGCGCATCCTGGCAAAATTGGCCGAACGAAATGCCGCTGTGGTTTGGGATTATTTTGGGACTCGTTTGGCTCAAGAAATTTCTGGAACCGATGAACATTACGAAGCGGTTCCGTTTCGTTTGCACGGTTTAGAAAAAGTACTCTCACTTGATCCTGAACTAGCCATAAGAAAAGGATTGGAGTGGTACGCGATAGGTGACCGTCGCCTGTTTGAATTCCGTGGCGGTCAATTGCTCAGTGCGGCCTTTCCTGATTGCACGCCCGAATTTTCTGCCGCACTTGCAGAGCTTGTTAAGCCGGGGGGGCGAAACTGAGACGGACTTCGCGCTTGCTATTCTGCGTAACTATCACGGAGAGGCGACCACTCATGCCGTTTTAAAGGAGATTGTTGCGCAATTTTCAGCGGAGACCCACCTTATGAATCTCGTGCGGGTTTGTTTGGATAGTACGGGTGTTGTTTCTGGAGAGCTGGGCTTTGCGAATGCTTGGCGAGAAAGGCAACGGAGCCTGAACGAGTGGCTGACGGATGAAAGATCGGTGGTTAGGGAGTTTGCGAAAAGGCATATTTCTGATCTCGAGCAGATGATCGTTGCCGAGCAGCGGCGCGCCGAGAGTGGTCGGGAAATGCGTAATCATGAGTATGATGATGATAAAGACGAAGAGCCAACCGATAATGAAGACGGTGAAGGGGCTTAAGCCGAAGGCGTTTAGGCGTCATTTCGCTGAAGCGCAGCAGCTGTGATCTGTCCTCGCGGGTTTGCAGCTCACAAATACTTCGTCGGCCGTCTAATCGTCCGCCAGATATGCGCGGCGGGGCTGTTGTCGAAGCCGAGGCCTTCTTCGGGTTGGCGGAAGTTGCGGCCGATGATGTCGATGAAGGGATCGAGGCTCACCTTCGCCGTGTAATCGAACGAATAGATGTCGTGCAGCGTGATCAGCCGCGCGGTCATGTACCATTTGTGATTTCGGAACTGTTCATAGTCGCGCTTGATGTAGTCGTCGGGCACATAGTCCGCGCCGAAATGATCGATATACATCTGCGGATATTCATAGCCGACGGAGTCATCGGGGAAGAAGCGTAGCGCCTGATGCGCCTTGATGGCCCAGGTGACTTCTTCATCAACATAGGGCTCGATCATCGCCGCGGCCCAATAGCCGTGATCGCTCTTGATGAACATATCGACGGCGATGTCGTGGAGGAGGCAGGCGAGGATGGTCTTTTCCGACATGCCGGCCTTGAGGGCGTGGGTCGCGCTCTGGATCACATGATTGGCGCCGTTGGTCCGGTATTTGAAGAAATCGACCAGCGTCGGCTTGGCCGGCATCGCGGGCAGGCGCGGGTCGTCGCCGATCAGGAAATGCTTGCCGGTTTTCTGGGTGAGGCCGAACCCCATGCCCAGCGGACCCAGCTCGCCATCCATCATGTTGTAGAGCGACGACTTGGTGATCAGCACGTCGAGCTCTTCGCTCTTTTTCCGTTCCAGTTCGTCGGCGCGTTCATCCATCGACATCGCTTCGGCCATCGGACTGTCCCCCGTGCTGTTCATTCAATCGCGTATGATTGAAGCGTAATGCCGTTTTGCATCCGCCATCAATGACGATGTGCGGCTTCCGCGCGATACGGTCGCTGAATAGTTGTCTTGGCCGGAAATGCCCGTCCGAATTGGGGAATCAGCGCATCGGTGCGCGCTTTGAGGCATCGGGTCGGCGCTTAAATTGTTCTATTCGTCGGCCTGGCTTTTGCATTTCGATGATCGAGGACAAGCATCGCGACGACCCTTGCCGAAGGGGCAGGGCGGCGATCCTTCGAGGGGATACGATGAGACCATTCGCGAAAGCCGTTGCCGGCATCGTTCTGCCTGTTTTGTGCGCGGTCGTTGCATCGTCGCAAAGCACGCGGGCCGAAGACAAGCTGACGATGGTGACGGCCTGGACGGCCGAGGCCGAACATGGCGGCTTCTATCAGGCGCATGCGACCGGCCTCTATAAGAAATACGGTCTCGACGTGACCATCCGCCAGGGCGGGCCGCAGGTGAACACGGCGCAGCTTCTCGCCGCCGGCGCGGTCGATTTCCGCATCGGCTCGAACAACACGGGCGATCTCAATTACGTGAAGAACGGCGCGCCGGGCATGGCGATCGCGGGCATGTTCCAGAAAGACCCGACCATCCTGCTGGCGCATCCCGATGTCGGCATCAACACGATGGCCGACATGAAGGGCCATCCCATCGCGCTGTCGAAATCGAATTTCGATACCTGGTGGCCGCTGCTGAAGGCGAAATACGGTTTCACCGACGAGCAGGTGCGGCCCTACACCTTCCAGATCGCACCTTTCCTGGTCGATAAGAACCTGGTGCAGCTGGGGTTCATCACCAGCGAGCCTTATGCGATCAAGAAAGAGGCGGGGTTCGACCCCAAGACCTTCCTGATCGCCGACGAAGGCTATGATTCCTATGCCGCGCTGATCGAGACCAAACCGTCGCTGGTTGCCGATCATCCCGACATCGTGCAGCGTTTCGTCGATGCGACGATCGAGGGCTGGTACAGCTATCTCTATGGCGATCCGTCGCCGGGCAACGCCGAAATCCAGGCCGCCGATCCGACCATGAGTTCCGACCTGATCGCTTTCGGCCGCGCGAAACTGATCTCGGCCGGGATCGTCGATTCAGGGGATTCGATGAAGCTGGGTATCGGCGCGATGACCGATGCGCGCTGGAAGTCGGTCTTCGACAAAGGCGTCAGCTATGGCCTGTTCCCCGCCGACATGGATTACAAGAAGGCCTACACGACGCAATTCATCAACAAGGGCCACGGCGTCGAGATGCGGAAGTAGCGGTTACGTCTTGCCGTCACGCTGCGCGCCGATGAAATCGACGAAGGCGCGCAGCGGCGCCGGCAAGTAGCGCCGGCCGGGGTAATAGAGGAACGGCCCGGAGAACTTCTGCCACCAGGGCTCCAGCACCGGTTCCAGCGCGCCGCTGTCTAGATAGGGCCGCAGCCAATCCTCGAATATCTTGATGATGCCGGTGCCGGCGATGGCGGCATCGACCGCGAGGTCGGCGGCGCCGGTGCTGACGAGCAGCGGGCCGGACGGATCGACCGTCATGACCTCACCATCACGCTCGAACTCCCACAACATCATCGCGCCGCTGCTGAACCGGCCGCGGATGCAGTCGTGATTGAGGAGGTCGCGCGGATGCTCGGGCCGGCCGCGCCGGTCGAGATAGGCGGGCGATGCCGCGGCGGCATAGCGCTGCTCGCGCGGGCCAATGGGAATGGCGATCATCTCCTGCTCCAACCGCTCGTCGTAGCGGATGCCCGCGTCACACCCGGCGGCCAGCACATCGACGAAACTATCCTCGGCGATCACCTCGAGATGGATCTCGGGATAGGCGGCGAGGAAGGGCGGCACGATACGCGGCAAGACAAGACGGGCCGCGCTGACCGGCACGTTGAGCCGCAGCGTTCCGGCCGGGCGCTCGCGAAAGCCGTTGACCACATCGAGCGCCGCTTCGACCTCGCCCAGCGCGGGAGCAAGCCGGTCGAGCAGCCGCGCCCCGGCTTCGGTCAGGGCGACGCTGCGGGTAGTGCGGTTGAGCAGCCGGACGCCCAGCTTGGTTTCCAGCCGGCGTACCGCTTCGCTGAGGCTGGACGCGCTGCTGCCGCTGGTCCGCGCCGCGTCGCGAAACCCGCTGGAACGCGCCACCGTTACGAAGGCCGTCAAATCACCCAGATCCGCCATTGTCCTATTTTCCGTACAACCTGTGCCGATTAGGCGATCTTATCGGGATTATCCGGCAGGTCTATATGTCAGACCGATCAAGAGGAGACGGATCATGACGGACATCGGCAAAGCGGGACATTTCACCATGGGTGACCTGGGCGTGACGCGCCTGGGGTATGGCGCCATGCGGCTGTCGGGGCCGGGCATCTTCGGTCCGCCGAAGGATCGCGCCGGAGCATTGGCCGTGCTGCGCGCGGCGTTGGAGGCGGGGGTCGATCATATCGACACCAGCGACTTCTACGGTCCCTTCGTCACCAACGAACTGATCCGCGAAGCGCTGCATCCTTATCCGAAAGACCTCGTCATCGTCACCAAGATCGGCTGCCGCCGTGGCACGGACGGGTCGTGGAACAAGGCTTTCTCCGCCGAGGAACTGACGCGGCAAGTGCATGAAAACCGCGAGCATCTCGGTATCGACGCGCTCGATGTCGTGAACATGCGCATCATGTTCGGCGATCACGAGCCGACCGAAGGCTCGATCGAGGCGCCGCTGACCGCGCTCGCCGAGCTGCAACGGCAAGGGCTGGTTCGTCACATCGGCCTCAGTAACGTGACAGCCAAACAAGTCGCGCAAGGCCGCAGCATCGCGCCGATCGTCTGCGTGCAGAATCTCTACAACGTCGCGCATCGCCAGGACGACGCGATGATCGATGATCTCGCGTCGGCCGGCATCGCCTATGTGCCGTTCTTCCCGTTGGGCGGCTTCACGCCGCTGCAATCCACGACGCTGTCGGATGTTGCCGCGCAACTGAAGGCGACGCCGATACAGGTGGCGCTCGCCTGGCTGCTGCAACGGTCGCCGAACATCCTGCTGATCCCGGGCACGTCGTCCGTCGCGCATCTGCAGGAAAATCTCGCGGCGGCCGAATTGAAGCTGTCGTCCGACGTGGTGGCGGTGCTGGATAAAATCGCCGCCTGATCCCATGAATGGCGCTATAAGTCCGGCGGCGCGGCTGTATCGTGCCGCCGTATGCGCATAAGGGATCGAAGAGCATGGTCGATGAAACCACCCGGGCCGTCGTTATCTGCCCGACCTGCCGCCACACGACGGCGCAGAATCTCGGCTGGTTCAGGACCGTTGCTGCCTGGGATTGTTCCTTCTGCGCCGCGACCCTCGAAATTGACCAAGACCAACTAACGAAATTCCTCGCCGACAAGGGGGCGACGGGCGCCGGCTTTGTCGCCCGATTATCGCCCCGGCAAATCCGAGGAATCACCACGCGCCGGACGCGGTGAGGATGGCGTAACCTATTGCGGCGAGAACCGAATTCGGAAATTCTCCCTGTATTGTTATGTCGAAATTTTCGCCGTTTTGTGACCTCGGCTTTACGCTCGGTTTACCCCACCGGATTTAATCTCGGACCCCACGCACATTGGTATCGGTCAGGGGAATAAATGCCGGCTCCGCAAGGGGGTAACGGCCGTATCTTAAGTAAGGTCCGGTTCGACCAAGACACGCTCATCAAACTGCAATCCCATCACAAGCGGTTTACCGCCGGCACGCGCGACGCCGTGCGGGCGATCCTGCGCGACTGCGATCTGAGCGGACTCGATTTCCGCGGCATGGATTTCACCGACGCCGACATGACCGCCTGTAATTTTTCCGGTTGCGACATGCGCGGCGCGATTTTTCTGCGCGCGAATATTCTCGGCGCGAATTTCGAGAAGGCCAATCTGTCGGATGCGAATTTCGAGCTCGCCGATCTGCGCGGCGCGCGTTTCATCAAAAGCGATCTGACCGGCGCGCATCTGTCGCGCGCCGATTTCCGCCGCTTCAACATCAATCCCGAAGAAGACGTCAAAGACGACGACGCCGGCAGCAAGTTCGCCGACGCGATCTTGCGCAACACGAATATGGAAGGCGCCAAGCTTAAGGCCGCCGACTTCAGCGGCGCCCATATCGAGGAATCGAATTTTGCCGGCGCCGATCTGCGCAATGCGGGATTTCGCGGCGCGGAACTGATCAATCTCAACCTCGCCGGCGCGAAGCTGGATCAGGCGGACCTGCGCGGTGCGTCGTTCAGCGGCGGCTCGATCGAGGCACTGGAAATGCAGGGCGCGCTGTGCAACGCACCGAAGGTGACGCAGGAAGCGCTTAAGCCCATGCTTGAACGCCACGCGCTGTGGGTCACCAGCGGCGGCAAGCAGGGCAAGCGTGCGGACTTCACCGGGCGCGATTTCAGCGGCATGGATTTGTCGCGCGCCAACTTGATCGCGGCGCAGCTCGATCTCGCTTTGCTGGTCGATACCAAGCTATCCGGTGCGCTGTTGATGGCGGCGTCGCTGAAAGGCGCGAACCTGCAAGGCGCCGATCTCAGCAACGCCGATCTGCGCGGCACCAACATGCTGAATGCCCGCCTGCGCAACGCGTCGCTGTTTCAGGCCAAGACCGGCGCGCTCGGCAACCTGAACCTCGTCACCATCATGACGCAGAGCGGGGCGGCGTAGTCAGGGATTGCTCGGCGCGTCCGACTTCGTCGCGCCGCGATGCCAGCCGATCACTTTTCCTTCGGCGAATAGAAACGCACGGTTGAGGCAAAAGCCGAGGATCGCCAGCGTCAGCACCCCGGCATAGAGATCGGGGATGTGCAGCATCCGCTGCGCATAGACGACGCGGCGGCCGAGCCCGTCGGCGCTCATCATCATTTCCGACGAAATCCCGACGATCAGCGCGATGGCGATGGCGACGCGCAGCCCGGTGGCGATGCGCGGCATCGCGGCGGGCAGCAGTACGGTGCGGAAGATGCGTGACGTGCTTTGCCCCAAGGTGCGGGCACTGTCGATCAGCAGCGGATCGACACCATGCACGCCGTCGATCGTCGCGAGGAGGATCGGAACCGTCGTCGCCAGAACGATGATGAAGATATGCATCCCGTTGCCGATACCGAAGATCAGCGCCGCGATCGGCACCAGCGCGGTCGAGGGCAGGGGCCGGATGACATCGATGGTCAGCGAGAACATCCGGAAACCGAGCGTCCAGTAACCCATGGCGAGGCCGGCTGGGATGCCGATGGCGGCAGCGAGCAAAAACCCGCCGATGATCCGCATCAGCGTCGATGCCAGATCGACATAGAAATGCGGATCGGCCCATTCGTAGAAGAAATGCAGAATGGCGTCGCCGGCCGGCGGCACCATCAGCCGGTCGATATATCCGAACTGCGGCATCACCTGCCAGAAGGCGAGTACGAGGACGACCGTGGCGAGGCCGAGCACCCAGCTATGTGCGCGCAAAGTGCTCATCATCGGCCGGTGAACCCGCGATGCCACGCCATCAGCTTATATTCGATGCCGAGCAGCATCTGGCCGAGGCCGTAGCCGAGCAGCGCGATGATGACGATGCCGGCATAAGCCTCTGGCGCGCGCATCGCGCCTTCCAACTGGCTAATGTAATCGCCGAGCCCGCCGGCAAATCCCGAGACGAGTTCGACCACGGCGGTGACGATTACGGCGATACCCAGCCCGACCTTCAGGCCGGTGAAGGTTTGCGGCGCGGCGGCCGGCAGGATGATGGTGACGAACTGCCGAAAGCGGGGGACACGAAAGGTACGCCCGGTTTCGATCAGTACCGGATCGATACCGCGCGCCCCGTCCATCGCATGCAACAGGATGATCCAGCCCGAACCGAAGGCGATCACCGAATAGATCATCTTGTCGCCCAGGCCGAGGATCAGCACCGCGATTGGCAGAATTGCGATCACCGGCATTGGCCGCAGGAACTCGATCATCGGCTGTAGCGCCGCATAGAACAGCCGTGAGCGGCCCAGCATGAAGCCGACCGGGATGCCGATCACCGCGGCGAGGCCGAACCCGACAAAGAGATGCCGCGCCGTTAACAAGGCCTGTTCGGGCAGATCGCCGCTGAGGATTTCACGCCAGCCGCCGACGGCGATGGCGCTGGGCGCCGGCAATTGCTGTGGCGTGAAGAAGCCCCAGCGGGCCATCATTTCCCACAAGGCGATGAGTGCCAAAAGACAGACCAGACCGATGAAGCGACCGGCTTTGCTCATTCCGCGGCTCGGGCCGGCGGTAATGATTGGTTGGCGGGTTGTTGTGGCACCATGATAAGGTCGAACAGCGAGCGGCGATAATCGGCGAAGCGCCGGTCTTCCTTTGTCGTGATCTGATTGCGCGGGCGGGGCAGGTCGATCATCACATCCTCCATCACCCGGCTGGGCCGTGCGCCGAGGACGATGACGCGGTCACTGAGATAGATCGCTTCATCGATATCATGCGTGACGAAGATCACCGTGCGCGGCGACTTGGTCCAGATTTCCAGCAATGTATCTTCGAGCTGAATCCGCGTCTGCGCGTCGAGTGCGCCAAACGGCTCGTCCATCAGCAGATATTTCGGTTCGGTAACGAGGGCGCGGGCGATGGCGGCGCGCTGCTGCATGCCGCCGGATAGTTCCCACGGGTAATGCGCGGCGAAGCCGTCGAGGCCGACTGTCGCGATCATCTCATGCGCGCGCTGCGCCGCGACTTTCTTGGGGACCGATGTTTCGATCGGATAGGTGACATTGCCGAGGAGGCGCCGCCACGGGAACAGCGACCGGCTATATTCCTGAAAGACGCAGACCATTTCCTTGGGCGCACCGCGGACGATCTTGCCGCCGATTGTCACCGATCCGGAGGTCGATTCCATCAGCCCGGCGAGGCAGCGTAGCAGCGTCGATTTACCACCGCCCGATGGGCCCAGGATGGCGACGAACTGTCCGTCGGGAACGCCGAAGCTGATATCGTCCAGCACGACATTGGCTTGCTTGCCGCGGGTGTAGGTTTTGCCGAGCCGGTTGACCTGAAGCACGCAAAGCCTGCTGGTGGTTTCAGCCGGGGATGGCGGCGACGATTTCGATTTCGAGCAGGAAGTCCGGATCGGCGAGTTCCGTGACGCCGATGAAGGTGCTGCACGGCTTCTTCGCGCCGAAATATTTCGGCGTGTCGGGCAGATACATCGCCGCGCGGAGTTTCGGGACGCTGATCGCATAGGTGCGGCGGAAGGTGACGTTGTCCCAGGTGGCGCCGATCGCTTCCAGCTGGATCTGCAGCTTGTTCATCACGTCGATATATTGCGCCTGATAGTCGCCGGGCGCGACGCAGGACAGGTCGGGGTTCTGTGGCGTCTGGCCCGAGAACCAGACGATCTTCGCCGGCCCGCCGACGGTGATGATGCGCGAGAAAGACGGATGCTCGAAGATGCCGGGCGGGTTGATGCGTTGCATGTCCATGTGAATGTTCCTTCTTAATCAGCCGCGATCGGCAGGCCGGTATAGACGATGTCCTTGTAGCTGAAGCCTTTGTCGATTTGCTTCTGACGCACCAGGAAGTCGATCATGCTTTGGATCTCGTTGGCCTTGATCGTGCTCGAGATGACGTAGTGAAGCGGGTAGATCCTCTTCAGCAGCTCGGGATCGATGTGGGTTTCCTTGGCGAGCACCGGCAGCACCGGATCGGGCGTCGCGTTCTGGAAGTCGGTTGCCTCCTTCATTGCGACGATAAAGCGCTTCAGCTTTTCGGGGTTGGCGTCGATCCAACTTTGCTTGGCGACGAAGCCCGAGATCAGAAACCGTTTCGAGACGTCATCGAGATGCTTGGCGGCGAGCTTGCCGGTGCCGTTCTCGATCGCGATCGTCATGAACGGCTCGACGATATGCGCCGCGTCGATGCTCTTCGATTGCAGCGCGCCGATGATTTGCGAGAAGGGAATATCGACTGTCTTCAGCTTCGAGTTGTCGGCGCCGTTATCGGCCATCCAGCCGCGCAACGCGCTTTCCGAAATGGTGCCGGGCGAGGCGCCGACCGTCTTGCCTTCGAGATCCTTCGCCGAATTGAACGTGAGGTCCGATCGGCCGATCAGGATCGCATCGGGACGCGTCGAATCATAAAGATCGGTTTGATAAACGAGCTTCCAATCGAAGCCGTTGGCATGGGCGCGGACCAACGTGTCGGTCGAGATGGCGACGATCTCGACTTCACCTGAGGCCAAGGCAGTGCGGAGGATGTCGGACGAGGCGAGCACCTTGCGCTTCACGTCGAGCCCGGCCTTGTCGAAAAAGCCCATCTGGCCGGCGACGATGGCGTTGGTGAAAGGCATGATCGGCGCGTGGCTGATGCTGAGCGGCAGCTTGTCTTGCGCCTGCGCGCCGCCGGCGAGGAGGCCGAGAAGCGCGGTGCACCCCGCGATGGTGCCGAGGGAGAAACGAAACCGAACCTTCATGCGCCACTGCCCCAATTTGCTGCCCCAGATATACATACGTGTATGCAAAGGGCGGGCCATCGCGCCGATGCGGTTCGGTGGCGGAATGGAGCGGTATTGAACCGTTGGCGACAGTAGCAAGCAACGCGCGCTTATGGCCGGTGCTACATTTTTAGTCAGCGTGTGGGTCGTTGCATCGAGATGCTTTTTGGGCAGCGCGATGCAGCATTTTTGTCAGCGTGGGCGTTCGCCCGCGCGATACCGCCGATAACCGTCGAGGCGCAGTTCGCACGCCGGACATTCGCCGCAACCGTAACCCCAGTCGTGCCGGTGGGTGCGGTCGCCGTGATAGCAGGTCAGCGTTTCTTCGCGAATGAGGTCGATCAGCTTCGCGCCGCCGAGATCCTCAGCCAGCTTCCAGGTCGCGGCCTTGTCGATCCACATCAGCGGCGTGTCGATGACGAAGCGGCTGGCCATGCCGAGATTGAGCGTTGCTTGCATCGCCTTGATCGTATCGTCGCGGCAATCGGGATAGCCGGAATAGTCCGTCTCACACATGCCGCCGACGATATGTTTGAGGCCGCGGCGATAGGCGAGGGCGCCGGCGAAAGTTAGGAACATCAGGTTGCGGCCGGGCACGAAGGTGTTGGGCAATGTGGTGCCGTCGGGTTGCACCGTGTTCGCCTCGATGGCGATGTCGCGGGTCAGCGCGGTTTGCGAAATCGTGCCGATGGCGTCGAGGCCGATGGTATGATCTTCGCCCAGCCGCAATGCCCAGGCGGGATCGAGCGCGGCGATGCCGGCGCGGATCTTGGGCCGGCAATCCAGTTCGATACGATGCCGCTGGCCGTAATCGAAGCCGACGGTTTCGACGCGGTCGAAGCGGTCGAGCGCCCAGGCGAGGCAGGTCGCCGAATCTTGTCCGCCCGACAGAAGGACGAGCGCGCTGTTATTTTCCGTGGTCATGCCGCCAGCATAACGGAGCGCGCCGTCGCTTTCATCTATTCGCCGGCGTCGGACGGGCTGAGATGCGCGCTGCGTCGGGCATACAGGTTTTCATCGGCATAGCCCATCGCCTCGGGCTTGGCGCGGCCGAGCATGACTTGGAAATAGACCGGCTCGAGACTGTCATTGATATAGCCATGCACAACGCCAGCCGGGCAGCAGATACATTCCCACGGTCCCAGCCGCACCTCCACGCGTCCTGCCTCGTCCTCGAGAAACGCGGTCAGATGGCCTTTGAGGACGAAGAAGACTTCCTCGACCTCGTGCGTATGGGCGGCGTTGCCCTGGCCCGGCTCGACATACATGATCGACAGGGTGAAGCCGCTGGGTGGAATTGTGTTGGGATCGGCATGTTTGCCCGAACCGCCGCCGCCGATGAAGCGATGCTGCGCGCGCTTGAAGCCATCGATCTTGGCATCCTCAAACGCGGCCCAATCGGCTTTGCGGTCCTTGAAGCGGGCGACATAACGCTGCGCGATCTCGGTAACGGCAACGCCTTCGAGTTCAGGCAAGCGCGCATGGCGGGCGGTGCTCATGGTCGGGTCTCCTAGCGATCAGGGAGTACAGCGGAGCAATCAGTTCGATATGTCAGCACAGGCGAACGTGATTTGAGCCTCACCACATCCTCCGTGCAAGGCACACTCCTTCGAAGTGTTCGTTACCAGTTTGACGACTTTTCTTTGAGAAGCACAGAATTTGTTTGCTTCGCTCAGAGCTTGATCAAGGGCACCGCTCTGTCCACTAAATGGAACACGAGCAGAAACCATCCATGTACCTTCAGCTGTTCTTACGGGGGTGGTCGTCGTACAGCCGGCGACCATCAACATTACACTTATCAAAACTATCTGTTTCATCTTCTTCCCCCTAGTCCACAAATTGTTTGCTTGGTGGCTTCTGATGAACATGACAGAACGCTAAAGAAAGGCAAAGGCTATGGGATTTCAGGCCGACATAGACCGTCACATTCGGACGGTGGCTTGTCGATCAAACGCCACGTACCGCATCAATCAATGCGCGCGCATCTGCAGGCACGCAATTGCCTCGCCATGCAACATGACCATCTGGGCGCACCAACACGAGGCGGTTCTCATAGAGCTGCGTAATCGCGGGATTGGAAATGTCGTTGATCGAGAGCGGCAAACCGGCGTCGCGCGCCGCCACGATCAACCCACCGCCATGTTCGCCACCGAACCGCAGCAGCGTGAAGCCGCGCCCGAACAGATCGAGGGTTGAGCGGCCGGGGGTGATCCAGGCATGCGGCGCGCGATGGCCGGGGCGGGCGCTAGGCGTGTAGCTGGCGGTTTCGATCGGCGGCGCGGGCGTGCCGTCCGGCACGATCAAGGGCGAGCCCTCATAGCGATAGCCGAGATGCACGCCGATCGGTGCGAAATGTTTGATCTTCGGCGGCAACAGCGCGGCGACGGCGTTGCGTGCGGCATCGCCCTCGGGGCCATCATCCTCGATCGCGTCGGGGACGGCGAAGATGGTGCCGCTTTTGTCGTAATTGTCGGCTGCTTCGAGTGTGTTGAAGAGTCCAATGGGGCGGCGTTCGGTTTCGTAGCTGGCGAGTAGCTTCGTGCCGCCCCAACCGGCCAGTGTCGCCTCGATCTTCCAAGCGAGATCGATCGCGTCGCCAATACCGGTATTCATGCCGAAGCCGCCGGTCGGTACGAACAGGTGACAAGCATCGCCGGCGAGGAAACACCGCTTGCTGCCGTAGCGGTCGGCGACGAGCTGGCGCGGTAGCCAGTTCTGTGCTGACAGCAATTCGATCTTCACATCGGCACCGACGGCGGCCTGGATTAAAGCGATGGGATTATCCGAGGACGCGCTTTCGCCTTCGGCGAAATAGCGGTTGAAGACCCATTCATCGCCGCCATTGATCGTGTAGATGACGCCGGCACTGCCGGGGGCGAGCGCCCAATACATCACGCCGGGTCGTCGCCCGAGACGCGCATCGAGTTCCGGCGCGCGGAAATAAAGCCCCGCGGCTTCGCCTAGCGTGCCGCGGCCGGACAGAGCAACGCCGAGGCCGCTTCGCACAACGCTGTTCGCGCCGTCGCAACCGGCGAGGTAGGACGCGGCGATGGTTTCGGTTTCGCCGCTTGCGATATCGGTGATCTTTGCCGTCACGCCATCGTCGGCTTCGGCAAAGCGATCGAGTTTCCAGCCATAACGGGTCTCGATCAGCGGCAGGGTCGCGGCATGCGCGCGCAGCATCCGTTCCAGCGGCGATTGCGCGGTCCAGGTCTTGTAATAGGGCGAGGCAGCGATTTCGGGCGTCGCCGCCACGAGGGCTTCGCCGTCGCGCGCCAGCTCGTCGATGGACGGAATGTTGAAACGGAAGACTTCGCGACCCAAGAGACGGGTCACGTAAATCACGTCGAGCGCGCGGCTGCGCGGCACGCCCGCATCGATGGTCTTTTGATCGAGCCCGAGACGGCGGAAATGCTCCATCGTCCGGACCCCGATCGAGATCGCGCGCGGATGCGGATGGACCGTCACCAACGGCTCGACCAGCAAGCTTGGAATCCCCCGCCAGGCGAGGTCGATCGCCAGGGTCAGTCCGACCGGCCCGGCGCCGGCGATCAGAACGTGAACTTGCTTCATCGGCGGTAGAGTATCATGCCCAAGGGGTTCGGGAACCGGGCGTGGCCCTTCTGGTTTTTAGGGATGGAACGCGGAGGATATTGATGGACGCAGACGCAACGCCTGTGCAACGGCTGGGCTCCAACTGGGGCCGCGATATCGGCTTTGGCCTGTTGGCGATTGCCGCCGTCGCCATTGCGCTGGTCCTGGGCCAGATCGCGACTTTTCCCAACCTGACGCCCTGGTATGCCGGTCTTCACAAGCCGGATTTCAATCCCCCTAACTGGCTGTTCGGCCCGGTCTGGACGGCGCTTTATGTGCTGATGGCCTTTGCCGTCTGGCGCATCCTGCGCATCCGTTATGGCGGGCAGACCCAGCGGTCGGCGCTGTTCTTGTTCTTTATCCAACTGGTGCTGAACGCGGCTTGGTCGTGGCTGTTCTTTGCCGCGCATAATCCGTGGCTCGGCATGATGGATATCCTGCCGCAGTTTTTCGTTCTGATCAGCACGGTGGTCGCCTTCGCGATGCTCGACCGGACGGCGGCGTGGTGCATGGTGCCGGTGACGCTCTGGGTCGGTTTCGCCGGTTTGCTCAACCTGGAAATCTGGCGATTGAACGGGTGAGGGGCCATACTCCACCGCATAAGCGTCATGCGGAGGAACGTCTCGATGTCGGGCCATGAACTTTATCTCGTCGGCAGCGTGCCGATGGCGAATGCCGAGGAAGTCTTCACCCGCATCAGCGGCGCGTTCGGTAACCGCATCAAGCAGATTCCCGACGGTGAAACCGGCAATCGCCTCGATTGGATCACCTGGCTCGAACCCGTCTTTTCAAAGCATCCGAATTTCGAGCCGTCGCTGGAATTATTCCAGCTTCATCCGTCGGCGCCGAAGCGCCAACGCTATCAATTGAAGCCCGGCGCATCGCTGGCAAATTTCAAGATCGAGAATCTGTTCTACGCCGACATCGCCAAAGAATCCTACGCCGTGTTCAAGCGGCTGCGCGATGAAGGCAAGATCGCGCAAGGGACGAAATTCCAGGTCGATCTGGTCCCCGCCCATTCGGTGATCTGGCTGTTCGTCGTCGATGCGCTGCAGGCGCAGGTCGATCCGCTTTATAACCTGGCGCTCGCCAACGAGATCGACAAAATCGCCGTGGCCATTCCGCACGAAGATCTCGCGATTCAGATTGATGTCGCCTCGGCGGTATTCGCGCGGCTGCAGCGCGGCGACGAGAACAACACCTATGGCGATACCAAAGAAGCGATGGAGGCGCGCTTCACCGAAACCCTCGCTGGCCTCGCCAACCGCGTGCCGGCTGATATCGATCTGCTGTTCCATTTCTGTTACGGCGACAGCAACCATCGCCATGTCGTCGAGCCGATCGATATGCAGGACATGGTCGATATGGCCAACCGTCTGCGCTATCGCATCAAGCGGCCGATCACGCTGATCCACATGCCGGTGCCGCGCGAACGCGACGACAATGCCTATTTCGCGCCGTTGCAGGATCTAGACCTCAAGCCGGAAACCAAACTCGCGCTCGGGCTGGTGCATCATACCGACGGGCTTGAAGGGACGATGAAGCGGCTCGCGACGGCGCGAAAGTTCGTTAGCAATTTCACCTTAGGAACGGAATGCGGCTTCGGCCGGCGCAATCCCGAAACGGTGCCGGAGTTGCTGCGCATTCATGTCCAGGCGGCGGCGAGCGAGTAATCTTTCTTCGTCATTGCGAGCGAAGCGAAGCAATCCGGTCTGTCCGCCCACTGGATTGCTTCGCTTCGCTCGCAATGACGTAAAAATTTAAGTCCGCAGACGTCCTACCGCCGACGTCACCGCCACCACCAATCCTACCGCCACCGCATGCCAGCCGAGATCGAGAAAACTCGCGTCGGGCGCGTGGTTGAAGGCGAGGAAGAAAGCGGCGATGCCGGCGATGCCGAGGCCGCCCATCGCGGCGACGCGTCCCGGCATCATCGGCTTGGCGCGCGCCAACACGATCAGCTGCGCGGCGCCCAGAGGAATGCTGAAACCGACGATGACGCCGAAACAGACGGCGCTCTCGCCGAACTGCCAGCCATGCGCGCCGGTCTCGATCCAGTCGCGCCAGCAGTTATAGCCGCTGCTGCCGAGCCACAGCGCAAGGAATGGGACCGGCAGCCAAGCCCAGGCGGTCGAGCGGTCGGGCAGGCTGAGATGGAACGCGGCGACGACCGCGGCGATGCCGGTGAGCAGGGTTGCTGCCATCTCGATCCGGTATTTCCAATCCTGGAGATGTGCCGAGAGGATCGTCATATCGGCAAAGAAGGGCAGGATCACCGCAGCCACCGCCGCGACGGCGATCAGCCAGAACAGCGCGCGGATCATCGGCGGCCGCAGACGGCGCACCGGGGCGGCGCTTGCGGCGAGCGCCGCGATCAGTTGATCGGTCGAATGGGTCGGGGGCGGCACGCTCATTCTCCTTTCAACCTCAACCGGAGCGACTTGATCGCGCGGTGGACGTTCACTTTCAGCGCGCTGACCGACTTGCCGCTGAGGGCGGAGGCCTCCACCAGCGACAGCTCGCGCAGCTTCAACAACTCGATCGCCTCGCGTTGACCTTCCGGCAGCCCGGCGATGGCGCTTTGGAGACCGGGATCGGACTCGTAGGCCTCCAATTCCTTGTTCGCTGCGGGGTCGGAAAAGGTTTCATAGGCAAATTCATCGAAAATCTCGGCCTTATCGGTCCGGCCGCTGCGGCGCAGGGCGTCGATCGCGCGGCGGCGGGCCAAAGTCGCCAGCCAATGGGTGAAGGGGCGGGACGGATCGTAGGTCTGGCGGACGCGATGGACGGTCAAAAGAATGTCCTGCACCACGTCCTCGCGCCGATCCGGCGCGCGGTGAAAACGCGAGACGACCGCGCGGAGGAACGGGACGATGTCGCGCAGCAACCGCTCATAGGCGGCGCGATCGCCGTCCTGGGCCGCCGCCATCCAGCGCGACCAGTTCTGCTCCGTCACGGCGTCGTGATCGCTCGCCATCGAAAATTTTCTCGCCGCTGTAACCGAACCGGCGGCTGTTGCGAATAGAAGGATAGGACCGCTCGCCACGATAGCGGATTGACGGTCTTAAACGCCACTCATGACCTGTCGGACATGAAGGGCGGCTGGTATGTTGGGGCACGGCTGCGAAGGCCAAGACTTGGTGGCCAAAGACTTGGGGGAACGGAACATGAAGCGCTTTTTGGATTGGCTGGCCTGGGCGCTGGCGGCGTGGATCGCTTTTGTGTTTGTCTGGTATCTGCAATTCAAATTCACCGGCGATGACGGCAGCGTCGGGTTGTTTACGACCCTGACCGACTGGCTCGGGCTGCATGGCCATGAAAAGGCGATGCGGATCGGTACCGGCACGGCCGAGCTGATAGCCTCGATCATTATCTTCGACCTGCCGCTGCAATCGCTGGGCGCGCTGCTGGCGTTCGGCATCATGAGCGGCGCGATCTTCTTTCATCTTGTCTCGCCGCTGGGGATCGATCCCTATGGCGACGGGGGCGTGCTGTTCAAGGAAGCGGTGTCGGTCTGGCTGGGCAGCATCGTCATCATGCTAATCCGCTATCGCACCGGTATCGCTTTGATCGAGACGTATCTGCCGTTCGTGCCGGTGCCGGCGCGGCTGCGCTCGCTGTAAGCGGGACGGCGATTGACCGACGTCCCGGTTCCGAAGCCCGTTCGCGATCCGCGCCTCGATTTCTTTCGCGGCGTGGCGATGTTCATCATCTATATCGCCCATTGCCGCGGGAATTTTCTCTGGGATTACATCCCGGCACGCTTCGGCATCAGCGATGCGGCGAATATGTTCGTGTTCGTGTCCGGCATGACCTCGGCGATTGCCTTCGGCGGCACTTTCACGCGGCAGGGCTGGTTCGTCGGCACGGCGCGCATCGCCTATCGCTGCCTCCAGCTTTACGCGGCGCAGATCGGCATGTTCTTCGCCGTCGCTTTCGTCGTGTTGGTCGGGATGCGGCTTTATCCCGATACGAATTACATCGAGGTCGCGCAGTTCCAGCGCTTCTTCAGCGATCCCGCCGATGCGCTGGTCGGGCTTTTCACCCTGACTTATGTGCCGCATTACATCGACATCCTGCCGCTTTATATCGTCTGCCTCGCCATGGTGCCGGTGGTGATGGCGCTGGCGCGGATCAATCCGTGGCTGGCGATCGCCGGGTCCGTTCTGCTCTACGCCGTGTCGATCCATATCGATCTGAATTTCCCGGCCAATGCGGACGATCAGCCCGACTGGTATTTCGATCCGTTCGCCTGGCAACTCATCTTCTTCACCGGCTTCGCGTTGCGGCGCGGCTGGGTGAAGGTGTCACTCGACTCAAAGTTTCTGCTGTGGAGCAGCGTGGTGATCTTGGTCGTCGGGCTGCTGATCACGCTGCCGTCGGTGTTTGAGCGCGTGGCGATGATCGACCGGCTGCGCCGCTGGATCAATCATCACAGCGACAAGACCCATATGGACTTGCTGCAATATGTGCATTTTCTCGCCTCGGCCTATGTCATGCTGGTGATTCTCAAAGGCCGTGAGCAGTCGCTGCTGACGCCGGTGCTGAAACCGTTCGTCAAATGCGGCCAGCAGGCCCTGTCGATTTTCCTGTCCGGCATGGTGCTGTCCTATATTGGCGGCATGGTCTTCGACCATGAGGGCGAAGGGTTCGTCTTTCAGGTGATCGTCAACGGCGTGACCTTCGCGATCCTGTTTGCGATTGCCTACGGCGTCGCCTGGTTCAAGCAGGCGCCGTGGAAACGCCGTGCCGGCGTGGCCGCCGCGACTGCCGACGTTTTGCTGCTCTGTGCCGGTGTTCCCAAACCCGCACATGCGATAACACTTCAACACCACAACACTCAGGCAACCAGCCGCGTCGAACGGAGTACAGTACGATGCTGACCGATCCGCGCGGCATTGCCATCACGGCCTCGAACGCCGCGTCGGTTGCGTCGCTGGAAATGACCGTCATGGGTTATGCCGGCTTCAAGGCCGATACCGGCGACCGGTTGAAGGCGGCGTTGAATGCCGATTCCGGGATGCCGATGGCGCATCTGCTGCGCGGCTATTTCATGATGCTGCTGATGAAGCGCGAGCTTGTGGCACGCGCCGAAGACTCTGCCACGGCGGCAGAGAAGGCGATGGATGGTGCCGGTGCGACCCACCGCGAACGGAATCATCTCGACGCGCTGCGCGCCTGGATCAGCGGCGACCGTCCGGGGACGATCGCCCGGTTGAAGGCGATCCTGGCCGAGCATCCGCGCGATCTCGTTGCACTGAAGATCGTCCAATATCTTTTGTTCTATGCCGGTGACTGGCGGGACATGCACATGACCGTCGATGGCGCGGTCGGGCAATGGGACGCGAGCCTGCCGGGCTATGGTTACATGCTCGGCTGTCATGCGTTCGGTTTGGAAGAATGCGGCGATTATCGCGCGGCGGAGGCGGTGGGGCGGCGCGGCTTGGCGCTGACGCCGGACGATATCTGGGGCACCCATGCAGTGGCGCATGTGTTCGAGATGGAAGATCGCGCGGAGGAGGGGGTTGCCTGGATCGACGCCACCGCGCCGCACTGGGCCGCCGCCAACAACTTCACCTTTCATCTCTGGTGGCATCGTTGCTTGTTCCTGTTGGAACAGGGCCGGTTGGACGAGGCGCTCGATGCTTATGATCGCCAGGTCCGGCCGGAATCGAATGACGAATATCTCGACATCACCAACGCGGTCGCGCTGCTCTGGCGGTTCGAGCAGTTGGGTATGAATGTCGGGTTGCGTTGGGAGGAACTGGCGCTGCGCTGCACCGCGCGGTGCGATTACCATCTCGTCGTCTTCGGCGATGCGCATCTCGCTGTCGCCATTGCGGCGGGCGGAAACGCGGACGACATTGCGCAGTTCGCCGCGTCATGCCGGCGCTTTGCTGCGGAATCCAGCGAAAGCCAAGCGTCCTTGATGGGCGAAGTCGGGATCGCGCTCAGCACCGCCGTATTGGCCCATCGCCGCGAGGATTACGGTTATGCCGTCGATCTGTTACTGCCGATCCGGCAGGCCGTACGCCAAATCGGCGGCAGCCACGCCCAGCGCGATCTCTTCGCCAAGCTGCTGATCGATTCCGCGGTAAAAGCGGGCCGTCTCGACACTGCCGAGACTCTCCTGCGCGAACGGCTGACCGCACGGCCGAAGAACGCCTGGGGTCTGGCGCAGCGCAACCTGGCCGCGCATCGGCGCTGAACCCGCGCATTCGTCGTCCATTTCCCGAAAAAACGATTGAGCCGGTGGGCAGCGCGTGCGAGCCTTCGGCAAAATTTTGGGGGAGGACGTTATGCGGAAGACTTTCGCCGCGCTGGCGGCGCTGAGCACGGTCACATTGTTGAGCGGCGTTCCGGCACAGGCCAACGACAAGTTGACCATCGCCGTCGGCGGCAAAACCATCATCGCCTATCTGCCGCTGCCGGTTGCGCTCTATCATGGCGACTTCGCCCGCGAAGGGCTCGACGTCGATGTCCAGGACGTCCAGAACGGCGCCAAGGCGGTCGAAGCCCTGGTCGGCGGCAGCGCCGACATGGTCTATGGCGCGATCGACTATGCCTTCCTGCTGCAGCCCAAGGGCGTGGATATCGTCTCGCTGTTCCTCGGCGCGCATCTCTCGGCGATCGTGCTGGCGCTGCCGCCCGACAAGGCCCGCGCCTATAAAGGCCCAGCGGACCTCAAGGGCATGACCATCGGCGTGACCGGGCCGGGTGGAGCGGCCGAGAACATGCTACGGATCATCCTCGGCAAAGGCGGGCTGAAACTCAGCGATGTTTCCTCGATCGGTGTCGGTTCTGGCCCGACTGCCGTCGCGGCGATGGAGACCGGTAAGATCCAGGCCATCTCCCTGGCCGATCCGGTGATCACGCGCCTCCAGGTCGATGGCTTCGTCCTGCCGGTGATCGATACCCGGACGCTCGAAGGGCAGACTTTCGTCTATGGTGGCCCGGCGGCGCTGGCCGGGGCGACGACCTCGCTGGATTATGTCAAATCGCACCGCGCCGTGATCCAGCGTTACGTCAACGCGCTGGTCAAATCGGTCAAATGGCTGCACACCGCCAAGGACGAGGAAATCATCGCCATGCTGCCGCGCGAATACTACGGCGGCGACAAAGATATCTTCGCCAAGGTCCTGGATTCAAACCGGAATATCTATACAGCCGATGGCCGGACGACCCCGGTGGAACAGCAGAACGCTTACCAGCAGGTGATCGACACCGGCCGGTTGCCGGCGAGCCAGAAGATCGATATCGCCAGAATTTTCCCCCAGGAATTTCTCGACCAGGCGAATAAATAGGCACGAGCTGCCGGGAAGGGTGAAAACGCTCTTCCCGGCCGACTTGGCCGGCGCAGCGCGTCGCCAAATGGTGCTTCGGCGGCCAAGCGTGCAATTTCAGACACTTGCCAACCGTTAACGACAAAATTCGGGTCGCTGCCCCGACCTGAATTATTTGTTATTTTAAAACAATGATTTGGGGCACGTTCTTATCAAAATAAGCGTTGGTAAGGAAATCCCCGAATGGGGGAATAAGTCGTCAAGTCCAAAATCTTAAGCAAAAACCATGGCTTCGCGCGGTTTTCTCTTGCTCTCCGTGCGCCCCAGTTTCACTTTGGCGGCGGTCGCTCTCAGCGCCAGTTGGAGGAAAAACAATGCCATCCCGCAAGAAAGCGGCGCCCGTTAAAAAGCCGGGCAAGCCCGTGGCCAAGATCGCGAAAAAAGCTGCGCCTGTGAAGGCAGCGGCGCCAAAGCCGACAGTCTCAGCGAAGCCAGTCGTCGCCGCGAAGCCCGCGCCGGCGGCGAAGCCCGCACCTGTGGCCGCCAAGCCGGCAACCATCGCCGCGGTGCCAGCGCGTCCGGTCACGCCACCGGCGCGTCCCGTCCAGCTCGCGCCCATCGCCAGCGCCGCGCCGAAGCCGGTGGCTAAGCCCGCCGGTTCTGGCCAGACCCTCACGATTCACCAGGCCGAGGAACGCCGTAAGGCGGCGACCCGCAAGCTGTTCGCCCGTATTCGCTCGCTGGAGGCGATCGTCGGCGCGGATCTGCGTAAGCGCGGTAGCCTGCTGCTGTCCCAGGCGGTCGATCAGTGGTACGCCGAAGCGACCAGCGGTACGGCGACCGACGTCACCATCACCAACGCGGCGCGGGCGGTTATCTCACAGCTCTAAGGCCCAGACG
>CAIJOA010000007.1 GCA_903822185.1 uncultured Rhodospirillales bacterium
ACCGACCCTGCGGGCGGCTCTACTGGCCCATCAGGCCAGGCACGCCATCAGCCCAAACCTTGAACTGCACGCCAAGGCCGCATAGGCTCAGAAACTGAGCACGCCTGCTGAGCGAATTTCAACACAGCCCGGGACATTGCCTGCGCATCAACCGGCACGCCGAAATAAGTTGCGCTGCCATAATCGGCGTAGAGATATTCAAGTTTCACCGACCAGTTCGGCTTGACCATCCACTCCGCACCGGCGCCAAGCGTCCAGCCCAGATGTGTGTTGTCGGCTGACGCACCGACAGCAAACCCGCCAGAGGCAGCCGTCAGGTCGAGCGAGCCGTGAGCCCATGCCGCGCCGCCAGTGACGTAATAAAGCGCATTACCCGGCGCGTACCCGACGCGACCGCGCAACGAACCCATGTAGTCGATGTTGGTGTTCGCCGAGAGCGCCACGCCGCCGATGGCTGCGTTATCGCTGCGGCCGATATTCGCCCAGGCGCTATCGAGTTCGACGCCCCAGACGATATTGCCGCGCTGGATATTGTAGCCGACCTGCGCGCCGGCAAAACCGCCGTCAATATCCGCCGATCCGCCGGTATTGCTCACATCACCCCAGCCGTAGCCGCCATGAATACCGGCATAGAACCCACCCCAATTCCAGTATGGCGCGGGCGAGGCTTTCAACGGCATAACGTCAGCAGCAGAAGCCGATGCAGCAAACCCGAACGCAGCAACGCACGCGAACAGACTACGCTGAATGACTTTCCGCATTGTTTCCCCCAGGTTGAAACGAATCGTTTGCAACCATGAGTATGCGTACAAACCTGTGATTCAATAAGAGTTTTCCACAGCGGTGGGCAAAGTTTGCAAATCCCGGCGATGGCGATAGAAGCCGTCAGCCATCAGTGAAGCAGCGTGAAAATGACGACAGACAAAGCATTCAAGGGCCGGCGCGAGGATTTCCGGCTGGTCACCGGCCAGGGGCATTACACCGCCGACTGGAGCCTTCCAGACCAGGCCTATGGCCAGTTTTTGCGCTCGAACTACGCCCACGCCGAGATCGTCTCGATCGATGTCGAGGCCGCGCGCAAAAGCCCCGGCGTCATCTGCATCCTCACCGGCAGGGACATTGCCGACGCCGGCCTGAAAAACCCGCTGCCGATGATGCACATGAAGGGCAAAGGCGGCACGACGCTCAAACATCCGCCCCGCCCGCCGCTTGCATATCCGCGCGTGCGCTTCGTCGGCGAGCCGGTCGCGCTGGTCGTCGCCGATAGCGACGATGCTGCTTTCGACGCCCTGGAAAAAATCGTCATCGAATACCGTGAGCTGCCCGCCGTCATCAGTTCACGCAACGCGCTCGAGCTGGGCGCAGAACGTCTGCATGACGAGGCCGAAGGCAACCTCGCCCTGGAATACGAGCTCGGCAATGCGGAAGCCGCAAATACGGCTTTCGCAAAGGCAGCACATGTTGTGAAGCTAACGCTCGATGCCCAGCGCATTTCCGGCAATCCGATGGAACCAAAGGCCGGTCTCGCCGAATATAACGCGGCGATGGAAATGTACGACATCTATATGCCGACGCAGGGCATGTCGGACGTGCGCAACGCGCTCGCTTTCGCCATCGGCGTCCAGCCCGACCGCATCAAGGTTCATGCGCTCGATGTCGGCGGTGCATTCGGTATCCGCAACGAGGCTTATCCCGAATTTATTGCACTGCTGCATGCCGCGAAGATTGCAGGCCGGCCGGTCAAATGGGTCGGCTCGCGCACAGAGAGTATCCTCAGCGACCATCATGGCCGCGGCACGCTGATGACCACCGAACTCGCGCTCGACGATAAAGGAAACTTTCTCGCCATGCGCGGCGACTGGATTTCCGACCTTGGTGCGTATTGCTCAAGCGCCGGGCCGTTCATCAGCACCGCTGCGGCGCCGACCGGGATGGCGGTCAACGCCTACAAGACGCCGGCGTTGCACGGCATCATTCGCCTCGCCTTCACCAACGCGACGCCGACGACTGCCTACCGTGGCGCATCGCGCCCCAGCGTGTCCTATATCGTCGAGCGGCTGGTCGATGAAGCGGCACGCATCACGGGTATCGACCGCATCAAGCTGCGGCGACGCAATCTCATCGCCAAGAAATCCTTTCCCTACAAAACGCCAATGGGTGCAATCTACGATAGCGGCGACCCCGCCGGCCTGCTCGACATGGCCTTGAAGGAAAGCGACTGGAACGGTTTTGAAAAGCGCCGCAAGGAAGCCCGAAAGCGCGGCAAGCTGCGCGGCATCGGCTGTGCGGCATTCATCGAACCTTCGGGCGGACTCGGCCAGGAAGAAATCGCTATCAAGTTCGGTATGGACGGACTGATCGACCTGTTCTCGAACTGCGGACCGTCCGGTCAAGGTCACGAGACCGCATTTCCCGATCTGGTCGCCGCGGTCCTCGGCCTCGGCTCCGATCGCATCCGCTTGCGCTACAGCGATCCGGAAGGTCCGAACCTTGCCGGTACCGGCAGTTTCGGGTCGCGTTCGCTGATCAGCCACGGCGGCGCACTGACGGTCGGCGCGCGTGAGGTCGTCCGCAAAGGACTCGATCTCGCCGCCAAGGAAATGGAAGTCGCCGCATCCGACGTCGAATTCGAGGACGGTCACTATCGCGTGCGCGGCACCGACGTGAAGATCAGCTTCGAGCAACTGGTCAAGCAATACGCCGGACAAGAAGATCATCCGCTCGACACCACCATGAAGATCAACAC
>CAIJOA010000008.1 GCA_903822185.1 uncultured Rhodospirillales bacterium
CAGACTGGATTGCTTCGCTACGCTCGCAATGACGAGAATTACGGCGTTGACGTCGCCAGATAGGCTTCGAGACCTGCCTTCCCCTTGAAGACGTGGCCGTGAAACCCGACGCTCTCGGCCGCCGCAACATTCTCGGCCAGGTCGTCAACAAACAGCGACCGCGTCGGCTCGATGCCCGCGTCTTTGGCGACGCGCCGGAACGCATCCGGTGACGGCTTCACCATGCCGAGGCGAAAGCTGAGATAGGATTCGAACTTGTTGAGCGCATCGTCGGTGACGGTCGCGAGATAATTCCAGTGTTCTTCGTTGGTGTTCGAGAACAGCATCACCCGGTTCGTCGTCGCCAAGTCACGCACGAAGTCGAGCATCGCGTGATCGATGCCGAGGTGGCAGCTCCAATCGGCCTGGAAGCCTGCCCAGTTGCGGCCATAGCCGATGTCGCGGCGCAGCTCGTCGTAAAGCTGCCGCGCCGTGATCTCGCCCGTTCCCATGCGATGGTCGGTGCTGCGCGCGCGGATCTGCGCCAGCGCGTCCGGTGCCGTGCTGCCCGCGGCCAGCCGATCGTGCAGCATCTTATTGTCATGCGGAATGATGACGCCGCCCAGATCGAAAACCAGGGCATCGAAAGGATATTTGACCGACATTATTTGAGTGGCTCGATGTTGTAGGATTTCCCACCCTAGCAAAATTCGGAACTTGCTGAAGCATCTTAGGGTTAGCGTCTTATGGCCACTGTGCGCTCCCAACTTGCCCGTTATCGGGCCAAACGATCCTTCGACAAGACGGCCGAGCCCGACGACAAGGGTAAGGTGACGGCGGGCGGCAATAGCTTCGTCGTTCAGAAGCATGCCGCGAGCCATCTCCATTACGATTTCCGTCTGGAAATGGACGGCGTTCTGAAAAGCTGGGCCTGCGTCAAAGGGCCGAGCCTCGACCCTGCCGACCGCCGCCTCGCCGTCCATGTCGAAGATCATCCCGTCGCCTATGGCACCTTCGAGGGCACGATCCCGAAAGGCCAATATGGCGGCGGCACGGTGATGCTGTGGGATCATGGCACCTGGGAACCGCTTGACGATCCAAGGAAGGGCCTGCGCGACGGCCGCCTGAAATTCACGCTCGACGGCGAGCGGATGAAAGGCGGCTGGATGCTGGTGCGGATGGGCAGTCACGCGCAGGAACGCGGTAAAGACAACTGGCTGCTGATAAAAGAAAAGGACGAATACGCCAAGCCAGGCAAAGGCACCGCGCTGGTCGAAAAAGGCGTGACCAGCGTTTCGACCGAGCGAACGATGGACGAAATCGCTAGCGCGAAAAAAGCCAACGTCTGGCAATCGAACCGCGCAGAGAAAGCCGAACCGAAGGCACCGCCGAAGAAAGCCGCGCGCGCGAAAAACTCAGCCGCCGATCCCGCCGTCATACCCGGCGCCCGCAAAATGAAGCTGCCGAGTTTTGTGCCGCCCACCCTCGCGACGCTGGTCGATAAGCCGCCCAGCGGCGATAACTGGATTCACGAGATCAAGATCGACGGTTATCGCATCTATGCCCGGCGCAACGGCGGCAAGGTTCGGTTGCTGACCCGCAGCGGTCTCGATTGGACCGGCCGCTTCAGCACCATCGCAGACGCCGTCGCGAAACTGCCCGGCGGCGACCTTGCGATCGACGGCGAGATCGCGGTGCTTGACGACAAAGGCCACTCCAGTTTCTCGGCCCTGCAGGACGCGCTCAGTCACGGCCATCAGAAGGCGATGCGCTATATCGTGTTCGATCTGCTCTATGCCGACGGTTACGATCTGCGTGGCGCCACCCTGCTCGACCGCAAGGCGGCGCTGAAATCGATGATCGGTGACGGCAAGAACAGCCTCCTCACCTATTCCGAACATTTCGAGCAATCGGGCAGCGATGTGTTTCATCACGCCTGCAGCCTGTCGCTGGAAGGCATCATCTCCAAGCGCGGCGATCAGCCTTATGTCGAAGGACGCACGCGCGACTGGGTTAAATCCAAATGCGTCGCGCGCCAGGAATTCGTCATCGTCGGTTACACCGATTCGGCGGTGCATCGCGGCATCGGCGCCCTTGCCCTCGGTTCTTACGACGATGAAGAGCTGCGCTATGCCGGCCGCGTCGGCACCGGCTTCACCGTGCAGCAATCGAACGACCTCGCCAAGAAGCTGAAGCCACTGATCGTCGATCACGTCACGATCGAGAAGCTGCCCGCGGCGGCCAAGCGCGGCCTGCATTGGGTATCGCCCGACCTCGTCTGCGAAATCGAATTCCTGAATTGGACTCCCGACGGCGTGTTACGTCATCCGTCGTTCCAGGGCTTGCGCGAAGACAAGCCGGCCAAAAGCGTCACGCGCGAAAAAGCGGCGAAGCCGGCGGTCGTTACCGCGAAGAAGAACGCCAAACCGAATCAGGAAAAGACACCGGTACGCCCCGCGAAATCCGGTAACGTCGTCGCGGGCGTCACCATCTCGCATCCGGATCGGGTCGTCTTTCCCGATATCGGCATCACCAAATATCAGCTCGCCGAATATTACCGCTCGGTCGCCGACTGGATGCTGCCCTATGTCGCCAATCGGCCTTTGAGCCTGTTGCGCTGTCCCGGCGGAGCCAGCACCTGCTTTTTCCAAAAGCATTTCGCGACCGGCATGAAGTCGATTGAGCGGCTGCCGATCAAGGAAAAGAGCGGGACGAGTGATTACCTCGTCATCCGCGACACCAAAGATCTCGTGACCCTGGCGCAGGAAGGCATCATCGAGATTCATCCTTGGGGTTCGCGCGCCGACGACCCCGACAAGCCGGACCAGATCATCTTCGACTTCGACCCTGCCCCCGATTTGAAATTCGATACGGTGGTCGATGCGGCGAAGACGATGCGCGATTACCTGACCGAGATGGGTTTGCAATCCTTCGTCAAAACCACCGGCGGCAAAGGGCTCCATGTCATCGCGCCGTTGCGGCGCGGCACCGAATGGAAAGACGTCAAAGCCTTCGCCAAAAAAGTCGCGGCGAATTTCGTTGCCGCCGCGCCCAAGCAATTCACCGACACCGCGATCAAGGACAAGCGCACCGGCAAGATATTCCTCGATTACCTGCGCAACGATCGCGGCTCGACGGCGGTCGCGCCCTATTGTGTGCGCGCGCGTGACGGCGCGCCGGTGTCGATGCCGCTCGATTGGAAAGAGATCAAACATGGCCTCGACCCGAAGAAATACGACATCACCACCGTTCCGAAATTGCTCGCCGCTCGAAAGAGCGATCCTTGGGACGGGATGAATTCAACCAAACAATCGCTGGGCGCGGCGCAGCGTGCGCTCGGCGTCGCCGCCTGATCGAAGGAGAGTTTTCTAATGGCGCATGCTTACTGGACCGGCTTCCTGCGTCTCTCGCTGGTGTCCTGCCCGATCTATCTGTCGCCCGCGATCACCGAACGCGAACGGGTCACGCTGCATCAGATCAACCCGAAGACCCACAATCGCATCAAGCTGCAGCCGGTCGATGCCGAAACCGGCGAAGAGTTGGATCGCGCCGATCTCATTCGCGGCTTCGAGGCCGAAAAGGGAAAATATATCGAGATCGAGAAGGACGAACTCGACGCGTTGAAGATCGAATCGTCGCGCGTGCTGGAACTGTCGCGCTTCATCGAGCGCACGGACATCAATCCGCTCTATCTCGACACGCCCTATTACGTCTATCCCGAGAACAAACAGGCCGAGGAAGCCTATCACGTCATCGCCGCTGCGCTGGCGAAGGCCGACCGGATCGGACTGGGCCAGATCGTCGCCAGCCAGCGTGAACGGCCGGTCGCGTTGCAGCCGTTCGAAAATGGGATGATCCTTTCGACACTGCATACCGCCGACGAAGTGCGCGCCGCCGAATTCCAAGCACCGAAGAAAAAACTCGATGCGCAAATGATCGATATCGCCTCGACGATCATCGATCGCTATGTCGGAAAATTCGATCCGTCGGTCTTCCACGACGACTACCAGGACGCTCTACGCGACCTGATCAAAGCCAAACAGAAAGGCAAACCGCTGCCCAAGCAGCAGGTTTTCAAGGAGCCGAGCAACGTCGTCGATCTGATGGCTGTCTTGAAAAAGAGTCTCGACTCAACCAACGACAATCGGCCGCAGAAAACCGTGAAGAGCAAAGCCAAAGTCGCGACGGCCAAGCCGAAGAAAAGCACCGCGGCAAAGCCGAAGCGCAAGCGCGCCTGAGCGCCGATACAAAAACGCCCCCGGCCCTAGGGTGCCGGGGGCGTCATCTTACGTGCGGAAGATCAGCGCGTATTGCTGTTGGTCATCGCCCCGGCCGAGCTGTTGACGCCCGCGCCGATCGAACTGGGGATGTTGGTGTTCACGCCTGTCCCGACACCAATATCGGTCGAGGCGGAGCCGCCAGCGCCAACGCCGCCGTTGGTCGTGTTGGTGTTGGTGCCTGCACCTGTGCTGGCCCCAGCGCCGGTCGAGGAGTGCGTTCCGGCCGATCCGTTGATCGCGCCAAGACCGACGCCAATACCCGACCCCGTGCCGTTGATCGCGCCCGACCCGCCGGTGCCGACGCTGGCGCCCGAACCCAGCGAACCGCCGCTCGAGCCCATTCCAGAACTCCCGCTTGCGCCGCCACCGGCCCCACCGCCGGCCCCACCGCCAGATTGAGCGAAAGCCATCGGGGCGAAGGCCATGGCGAGAACTAAACTCGTTGTTAGAAGCCGTTTCATGCTGCGTATCCTTATTATTCAGACATCGTCGAATGTCTTGGGTCAACCTCCCACCGGGGGCGAGGTTCCCCACCGAAACTGGTCGCCACGAGACCACCCCCACGCGTCTTAATGACGCCCCCGTTCGGCCTTACCCTCGTCACTTGCAAAGGCTAGGATACGTCGTTATTTCGTGATGAAGCCCCGGAGTAAGCCGCTTATGCGCCGCATCGGTAAATCGTTTGGTCTTGCGATTCTCGCCGCGTCTTCAGTCTGTCTTCTCGGCAGCGGCGGCGCCCGGGCTGAATCCAAGGTCTTCGAATATACCGTCGAGCATCCGACCTACGGCGATATCGGCACCTATACCAATGTCGTCCAGGAACACGGTGCCACCACCGACGTCCGCACCGAGGTTCACATCCAGGTGAAGATGCTGGGCGTCGAGGTCTTTCACCAGGAAGCCAATCGTAAGGAACATTGGGAGGACGGCCGACTCGTCTCTTTCCAAAGCGCGACCGACGATAACGGCAAGAACATCCAGATCGATGGCCAAGCCCACGGCAATGACTTCGTCATCAATACGCCCGCCGGCACCATCAACGCGCCGGGACGCATCCACCCCTCCAATCCTTGGGCGGCGTCAATCCTGACCACCGACACGATGATGTCCACAAAAAGCGGCAAGATCATTCCCGTCGTCGTGAAAGACACCGGCGACGTCAACATCACCTTCGACAAGAAGAAGATGACGTTGCACCAGTTCTTCATCGAAAGTGACAAGCACGAGATCGTTTGGGTCGATGGCAAAGGCACCGTCGTTGCCTTTCAGACCCAGGAGAACGGCTCCCAGGTCAATTTCGTCCTGAAGAACAGCGGAACCGCATCGAACGATTCGGCTGAAATTCAGCCTATCGCCAAGAACTGACCCGACGGTTGCTTGTCGGCCCCGGGTGGGTTAAGCCCACCCTATGATTCCACGTTACAGCCGGCCCGCGATGGCCGCGATTTGGGAACCCGAAAACAGATTCCGCATCTGGTTCGAGATCGAAGCCCATGCCTGCGATGCGCTCGCCATTGCCGGCATCATTCCGCAGAGCGCCGCCAAGGCGATCCGCGAGAAAGCCAAATGGGAGATCGATCGCATCGACGCGATCGAGCGCGAAATCCACCATGACGTGGTCGCCTTCCTGACCAACCTCGCCGAGCATATCGGCCCCGAGGCGCGCTTTCTCCATCAGGGCATGACGTCGAGCGACGTGCTGGATACCTGCCTCGCGGTGCAGTTGAAGCAGGCATCCGAGATGCTGCTGGCCGATATCGACGGCCTGCTCGCCGCGCTCAAGAAACGCGCCTTCGAATTCAAGAACACGCTGACCATCGGCCGCAGCCACGGCATCCATGCCGAGCCGACGACCTTCGGCGTGAAGCTGGCCGGGTTCTATGCCGAATTCACCCGCGCCCGCGCCCGCCTCGTCGCCGCGACCGAAGAGATCGCCACCTGCGCCATATCCGGCGCGGTCGGCACCTTCGCCAATGTCCCGCCGGCGATCGAGGAATATGTCGCTAAGGCGCTGGGCTTGAAGCCCGAGCCGGTTTCGACCCAGGTTATCCCGCGCGACCGTCACGCGATGTATTTCGCGACACTGGGCGTCATCGCCAGTTCGGTCGAACGGCTGGCGATCGAAGTCCGCCATCTGCAACGCACCGAAGTCCGCGAGGCCGAGGAATATTTCTCGCCGACGCAGAAGGGCTCGTCGGCGATGCCGCACAAGCGCAACCCGGTTCTGTCGGAAAACCTGACCGGCCTCGCCCGCCTCGTCCGTTCGCATGTCGTGCCCGCGATGGAAAATGTCGCGCTGTGGCACGAGCGCGATATCTCGCATTCGGCGGTCGAACGCGTTATCGGTCCCGACGCGACCATCGGCCTCGACTTCGCCCTGGCCCGCATGACCTCGGTGATCGATCGTCTGTTGGTCTATCCCGACGCGATGCAGCGCAATCTGGACAAGCTTGGCGGGCTACATAATTCACAGCGCGTCCTCCTCGCCCTCACCCAAGCCGGGATGAGCCGCGAAGACGCCTATCGCGCCGTCCAGCGCAGCGCGATGGAAGTCTGGCAAAAGGGCGGCAACTTCGTCGCGCTCTTAAAAGCCGACAAAGAAGTCGCCGCGCATATGACGCCGGAACTGATCGAAGCGCAGTTCGATGACAGCTATCACCTGGGTCAGGTCGATACGATCTTCAAGCGGGTATTTGGGTAAGGGCTGGCGCTACCGTCGTGCGTCCTTCGACGACGCTCAGGACGAGGACGTCCGGTGTTTTTGCATTAGGCAATGCACCCCCCGCTTCACCTCGTCCCGAGCGAAGTCGAGGGATGCACGGCATTCATGCGAACCGCCTTTACCGGCACCCTTCAAGTTTGCTGTCCTTATTCTCCACCACGAACGGCCCCAGCTCTTTCGCCGCGTTCTCCGCATAACGCGCATCCGCCAACTTGTTCTCCGGCGCGCGCTTTTTCAGCATGCCATAGCGATAGAACCATTCCTGCTGATCGATTAGGCTGACCTGATTGACGTGGCCATTCGGGTCGCGCGCTTGCCACGGCATGCGTTCGACCATCGTGCGGTCGTTGATGATTTTGTGCTTTACCAGTGTCTCGGAGATTTCCGCGCGATTGGAGCCGTGGTGATAGGCCTGGCAATATTCGCGCCCGCCGCGCGCCAGGACGAGAAACAGCTTCTTCGCCAGGTCGGGATTGGCGGTCGCCCAATCGGTGTTGACCGAATAAGCCACCAGCTCCAAAGGCTTCGGCGCGATCATCGTCGAGGGATCGAGCCAGCGCACGCCCAGCTTGCGATCGACGATGATGTCGCCCCAGGGCGGCACGGCCAGCGCCGCGTCGATCGCCTTGTTCGACAGGGCCGTCGCCATGTCGGGGAATGTCATAAATTTCGATTCGATGTCCTTGATCGTCAGCCCGACCGTTTCCAGCAGCTTGCCGACGCTATAGACCGGCACGCCCGCCGGCGCGACGAAGCCGACGCTGCGGCCTTTCAGATCATCGACCTTCTTCAGCGTATCCTGCAGATCGGGCCGGATGACGAAATCCTGATTGATCGGCGACGAGCCTGAATCGAGCGCCAGCGTGATCGGAAGACCCTGCGCCATCGCGTTGAAATAGATCGCGCCGAGGCCGCCATGGACGACCTGAATTTTTCCGGTGGCGAGAAACGGGATGAGGCTCGTCGCCGTCGCGATCTCTTCGATCGTCACATCGAAACCCGCTTCGGCGAACCAGCCTTTATCCAGCGCGATATAAGTCGAGGCCGCCGGCACCACGGGCGCGATGCCGATGGTGATCGGAATCCCGGCTTCGGCCCGGCCCATCCCTGCCGGGAAAGCCAGCGTCACACTCAACAGAATGAGAATAAGACGAGCGATCATGCGTTTCCCCCACGGCATCGCAGCGCCTTTTAAGAACGGCGCCGCTTGTTGACGTTGGGAGACAGGGTCGCCTTCGCGGCGAGCCCTGTCAAACGCGATGATCGGTCGTGAGGTTAGGAAGCGCCGAGCTGCTTGCGCGCCTGGGCGCCGAACTGCTCCAGCTCCAGCCGGACGCGCCCGGCATCCACCGACACGCCTTTGGCCTGGAAGTCAGCGGTCAGTTTTTTGACGATGTCGTCGTCGCCGTGCGGGTGCTGCGCCGGGTCCATGACCGTCTTTGCGTAAGCCTCGGCCGCGTCGCCGGCAAGGCCGAGCTGCGTCGCCGCCCACAGGCCCAACAGATGGTTGCGCCGCGACTTCACCTTGAAGGCAAGTTCCTGATCGTTCTCGAACTTCTTCTCGAAGCCCTTCTCGCGATCGTCGATTCCAGTCATGCGAAATTCCTCTTTGCGATCCCCTATGCTTAGCCGATATAGAGCATTATGTGCACCTTCGTCATGCTTCGCCGGCCGGGAAATGATTGGCCGGTTCTGATTGCCGCCAATCGCGATGAAATGATCAACCGGCCCTGGAAAGAGCCGGGCCGGCACTGGCTGGACCGCCCGGAGGTTGTGGCCGGGCTGGACGTGCTCGCCGGGGGCTCCTGGCTGGGGGTCAACGATCATGGCGTCGTCGCCGGCATCCTCAACCGGCAAGGCTCTCTCGGCCCCTCACCCGGTCAACGGTCGCGCGGCGAGCTGGTGCTGGAAGCCCTCGACCATGTCGATGCCCAGGACGCGGCGGACGCGCTGAGCGCCCTCGATCCCGCGGCTTATCGTACCTTCAATCTGATCATCGCCGATAATCGCGACGCCTTCTGGCTGCGCCATGCCGACCCGACCGGCACCCTACCTGTGACGGTGAAGCCGCTGCCGGTCGGCCTCAGCATGATCGCCTCGGGCGATCTCGACGACGACACGACGCGGATCAAACATTACCGCCCGCTTTTCGCCAGCCTGACCCCGCCCGATCCGGAGGCCGGCAACTGGATGAATTGGGAGCAGTTGCTGGTCGATGAAAATTACGACCCCGGCGACGGGCAGCGCGGCGCGATGAAGTTCGACACCGGCACCGGATTCGCCACGGTTTCCAGCACGATCGTCGCCCTGCCCTCGATCGAGCATCCGGAAACCAAGGCGCGCATCCGCTTTGCCGGGCATCATCCCGAAGCCGTGCCGTTTCACGACATCAAGGTGTGAGCGCGGGCGCCTTCTCCGGATCGTAGATCGTGCGAAAGCCGCGCTCTCCGGTTTCATCCACGATCTCGACCGCGATGGAACGGAACTGCGCTGCGACGTCGGGATAGGCTGCGATAAGCCGCCGGATCAAAAGGCGATTGCGCGCATCGGCCTCGTTGTCGTCGCCGGGAAACGGCGAAAGCTGTTGCCGGATGCCTAAGCCGAGTTTTCCGTCGATCCCTAAAGTGCCGACGGCGAGGACGTTAAAATGATCGCCTTGAAACTCCCATGCGAACGGCGGCTTCCCCTGTAATTCGGGCGGCAGTTTCAACGTTTTGAGTTCGTCCTGAATGACCGTTGAAATCCCCAGCCGGAAAGTAGGGCTGCGATAGGCCAGTTGTCCTGCCCCCGCATAGAGAATCGCGGCATTGAAGCCATGATCTTTGCTCTTCTCCGTACGCGCCATCGTCAACAAATCATTGGCGGACTTCCCGGCCATCGTCGTCTGGCTGATATTCATCGCCTCGATATGCTGTGCGCCGTCTTCCGTGACGACCCACAAAACGAACGTGAGGGCGTCGTCACCCAGCGCCGCCGTGACGAGAATGTGCGCCTGTTCGGGTATCGGCTTCTCGGCAACAAAAACGGAACCGTCAGGCGTCGCCGTCAAACCCGCCGCAACGATCGTGCAGGGAACGATCTTATCCGCGTCACCGATCGCGGCGGTGGTCAGATAATAGGAATGAGCAACCTGAGGCGGCTTCATCGACGACAGCACAGCGCCGATCGGCGCCATGTTCTGCGCGAATTTTTCCGGCGACATGCTGCTCTTCGCCCGCGTACTGAATGTCGCATAGGCACCGGCGATATCGGATTTCATCATTGCTTCGATGAAATGTGTCGCGGCGGCATCGTACAGCGCGCGCGTCTTCGCTGGAATTTCCGTATCGGTTTCGCACGTCCCGACGGAAAGGCTCATCGGCCCCTCCGAGCCGCCACGCGCCCAAAAGCCGAAACTCGCCAAGGCAAGGACGCCGACCGCCCCTCCGGCGATAATCCACTTGAGCGATTTTTTCATGTCCGTCCGGCCTGCCCGATTTTCCAGGAATTCAGCCTAACAAATCGCCAATTCCACCACAAAAGCTCGAGTCGGCCAACAACCCAAAACCGCGACATTCTGGCCTGTCGAGTCGCGCCTTTGCGCCACTGGCCCCCTTGCCGCCAGCTTGCTATAGACAATTTTCAGCCGGCGCGACCCCGGAGTTCGCAGATGACCCGACGCAAACAAATCTACGAAGGCAAAGCCAAAGTGATGTTCGAAGGACCCGAACCCGGGACCCTCGTGCAATACTTCAAGGACGACGCGACTGCGTTCAACGCGCAAAAGCGCGGCACGATCACCGGCAAAGGCGTACTCAATAATCGCATCAGCGAATATCTGATGCTGAAGCTCGCCGATATCGGTATCCCGACGCATTTCATCCGCCGCCTCAACATGCGCGAGCAGTTGGTGAAGAAGGTCGAGATTCTGCCGATCGAAGTCGTCATCCGCAACGTCGTCGCCGGCTCGCTGGCGACACGCTTCGGTATGGAAGAAGGCACGCCGCTGCCGCGCTCGATCGTTGAATATTATTACAAGAGCGACAAGCTGCAGGACCCGATGATCTCGGAAGAGCACATCACCTGCTTCGGCTGGGCGACCACGCAGGACCTCGACGACATCATGCAGATGTCGCTCCGCATCAATGATTTCCTTCAGGGCTTGTTCCTCGGCATCGGCATCAAGCTTGTTGATTTCAAACTCGAGTTCGGCCGCGTCTTCAACGAGAATGACGAGATGCGCCTCGTCCTCGCCGACGAGATCAGCCCCGACAATTGCCGCCTGTGGGATTCCAAGACAAACGAGAAGATGGACAAAGACCGCTTCCGCCGCGATCTCGGCAAGGTCGAAGAAGCCTATCAGGAAGTCGCCCGCCGCCTCGGCATCCTCCCCGAAGGCGCCCCCGGCGACATCAAGGGACCGCAGACCGTCCAATGAAAGCCCGCGTCTTCATTACCGCCAAAGAAGGCGTCCTCGACCCGCAAGGCAAGGCGATCGAACACGCCCTCGGCAACATGGGTTTCACCGGTGTCGGTGAAGTCCGCCAGGGCAAAGTGATTGATCTCGTCCTGACCGAAACCGATCAGACCAAGGCCAAGGCTTCGCTCGACGAGATGTGCAAGAAGCTATTGGCGAATACGGTTATCGAAAGCTACCGCGTCGAAATCGTCGGCTGACGATTGCATGGATGCCGTGCGTCCCTCGACTTTGCTCGGGACGAGGAGAACGGCGTATGGCATCCGATAATGCCAAGACACAAATCCACCTCGTCCTGAGCAACGTCGAAGGACGCACGATCGTCATGCAGCCCTCCCAGCAGCACCCCAGATAAGTCCCATGCAATCCGCCATCATCGTTTTCCCCGGCTCCAATCGCGAACAGGATGTGTTCGATGCGCTCTATCGCGCGTCGGGGACGAAGCCACTGAAGGTTTGGCATCGCGATACCGAATTGCCGAAGGCCGATCTGATCGTCATCCCCGGCGGCTTCTCCTACGGCGACTATCTGCGTTGCGGCGCGATGGCGGCGAATTCACCGATCATGCGCGAAGTGAAAGCGCGCGCGGCCAAGGGCGCGGCGGTGCTGGGCATCTGTAACGGGTTTCAGATCATCACCGAGGCGGGCTTGCTGCCGGGCGCCCTCCTCGCCAACCGCACGCTGAAGTTCCACTGCAAGACGGTGCAGCTGCGGGTCGAGAACAACGATACCGCCTTCACCAAAAAATACCAGAAGAACCAAGTGATCTCGGTGCCGGTGGCGCATCACGACGGCAATTACTTCGCCGATAAGGACACGCTGGATCGGCTCGAAGGCGAAGGCCGCGTCGCGTTCCGCTATTGCGCGCCCGATGGTTCGCTGGACGATGCGTATAATTCCAATGGCTCGCAGCGCGCCATCGCGGGCGTCTTCAGCGAGAACAAGAAAGTGTTGGGCCTGATGCCCCATCCCGAGGACGCGACGCACAAGCTGCAAGGCTCGCTGGATGGTGTCGCCTTCTTTGCCTCGATGGTGGAGGCGCTGTCATGACCGAGCGCACCGTCAGTCAGGAACTCGCTGCCGAATTCGGTTTGACCGCCGAAGAATATGGCCGCGCCCTCGCGATCATGGGCCGCACGCCCAGCTTCACCGAGTTGGGCATCTTCTCGGTGATGTGGAGCGAGCATTGCTCGTACAAATCATCGAAGAATTTCCTGCGTAAGCTGCCGACCACCGGCCCGCAAGTGATCTGCGGTCCCGGCGAGAATGCCGGCGTAATCGATATCGGCGACGGCATGGCCGCGATCTTCAAGATGGAAAGCCACAACCATCCGTCCTTCATCGAGCCTTATCAGGGCGCGGCGACGGGCGTTGGCGGCATCCTGCGCGATGTCTTCACCATGGGCGCGCGGCCGATCGCCAACCTGAACGCGCTGCGTTTCGGCAGCCCCGATCATCCGAAGACGAAACATCTGGTGGCGGGTGTCGTCGCCGGCATCGGCGGTTACGGCAACTGCGTCGGCGTGCCGACGGTCGGCGGGCAATGCGATTTCCACCCGTCCTATAACGGCAACATCCTCGTCAATGCGATGACGGTTGGCATCGCGCGCCAGGACAGCATTTTCTATTCGGCAGCCTCGGGTCCCGGCAATCCGGTGATCTATGTCGGCGCCAAGACCGGTCGCGACGGCATCCACGGCGCGACCATGGCCTCGGCCGAATTCACCGACGACAACGAAGAGAAGCGCCCGACCGTGCAGGTCGGCGATCCCTTCACCGAAAAGCTTTTGATCGAAGCCTGCCTCGAATTGATGGGCATGGATGTGATCGTCGCGATTCAGGACATGGGCGCGGCGGGCCTGACCTCGTCGGCCGTCGAGATGGCCGGCAAAGGCGGGCTCGGCATCGAACTCAATCTCGACACCGTGCCGATGCGCGAACAGAAGATGAGCGCCTACGAAGTCATGTTGTCCGAGAGCCAGGAACGCATGCTCATCATCCTGAAGCCCGGCAGCGAGGAACGCGCCCGCGCTGTGTTCGAGAAATGGGAACTGGATTTCGCCGTCATCGGCAAGGTCACCGAGACCGGCCAACTTGTGCTGCGCATGTATGGCAAGACCGAAGCCGACATGCCGATCGAGCCGTTGGTGACGCAGGCGCCGCTCTATGATCGTCCCTGGGTGCCCTCGCCGACCCTGCCCGATCTCGGCCCGAAGGATGTCGAGGCGCGCGATACGATCGAGGCGCTAAAGACTCTCATCGCCTGCCCCGATCTTGCGTCCAAGCGCTGGATCTACGAGCAGTACGATCATCTCGTCATGGGCCGCACCGTGCAGAAGCCCGGCGGCGATGCCGCCGTCGTCGGTTTGCCCGACAGCGACAAGGCGCTGGCGCTCGTCACCGATTGCACGCCGCGTTATTGCCAGGCCGATCCGAAGCGCGGCGGCATGCAGGCCGTCACCGAGACCTGGCGCAACATCACCGCCGTCGGCGGCACGCCGCTCGCCATCACCGACAACATGAATTTCGGCAATCCCGAACGGCCCGAGATCATGGGGCAATTCGCGCTGTGCATCGAGGGCATGGCCGAGGCTTGTATCGCGCTCGATTACCCGGTCGTCTCGGGCAACGTGTCACTCTACAACGAGACCAACGGCAAGGGCATCCTGCCGACCCCCTCGATCGGCGGCGTCGGCATTCTCGCCGATGTGAACAAGAGCATGAGCCTCGCCTTCAAGGCGGCGGCCGAGACGATCATTCTGATCGGCGAGACCAAAGGCCATCTGGGCGCGTCGCTTTACTTACGCGAAGTCCTCGGCCGCGAAGAAGGCGCCCCGCCGCCGGTCGATCTAGCCGCCGAGCGCCGCAACGGCGATTTCGTCCGCGGCCTCATCACCTCGGGTCAGATCACCGCCTGCCATGACCTGTCCGACGGCGGCCTTCTGCCCGGCCTGGCCGACATGGCGATGGCCGGCAATGTCGGCGCGCTGATCCTGAACCCGACCGACATCCCCGCCCACGGCTTCTTCTTCGGCGAGGACCAGGGCCGTTATGTGTTGGCGACCTCGGCCCCAGACGCGGTTTTGGCCGCCGCCAAGGCCGCCGGCGTCCCCGCCCTGACCATCGGCCAAACCGGGGGCAGTCAATTGACAGTGGCAGGGGCCAATGCCATATCGGTAAAAGAGCTTACCGCGCTCCACGAGGCGTGGCTTCCCGGCTACATGGCGAGTTAGAGCAGGCAATGGCAATCGAAGCGGCCGAGATCGAAAGACTGATCAAGACCGGCTTGCCCGACGCGACGGTGCGGATCGACGATCTGCGCGGCGACGGTGACCATTACGCCGCGATCGTCATTTCCCCGGCCTTCAAGGGCAAAAGCCGCGTCCAGCAGCATCAGATGGTTTATCAGGCCCTTCAGGGCCGCATGGGCAACGAGTTGCACGCCTTGGCGCTGCAGACCTCCGCGCCGCAAGACTGAACCTTGGAGAAGGATCAATCATGACCGACACGAATATCGCCGAACGCATTAAGCAGGACATCAGCGCCAACCCGGTCGTCCTCTACATGAAGGGCACCCCGGTGTTCCCGCAGTGTGGCTTCTCCTCGGCCGTGGTGCAGATCCTCAGCACCCTGGGCGTGAAGTTCAAAGGCATCGACGTCCTCGCCGACCCGGAAATCCGCCAAGGCATCAAGGAATTCTCGAGCTGGCCGACCGTGCCGCAGCTTTACGTTAAAGGCGAATTCGTCGGCGGCTGCGACATCATCCGCGAAATGTACGAAACCGGCGAGCTGCAGGAATATTTGAGCGGCGCCGGCGTCGCCGCCCCTGCCAAGGCCTGAACCGGCCCGCAACCGAACCGCCGATCCCCGGTTGAAGAAGCGACGCGATGCCCGGCGGGCATGGCGTCGGCTTACAGACAACGGTGAATACGGTGATCCAAGCTCTTCATTTTAAAAGATTATTGGCCGGCGCGCTTCTCGCACTTTCCGTTGCCGCCTGCACCACCGGCCCCAGCTTCGATGCGATCAATCAGCAGGCCCTGCAAATCCGCACCGGCTGCGATGCCCAGCATACGGCCGGCACGATCCCGAGCAATCTCGCCACCGAGCAATGCGCCAGCGGCCCGATCCACGATCTCTACGCCAATGCCAAGTTCGGCGACCTCGACGTGCTTGAAGCGTACCAGGCCCGCCGCGAAGCCATCGCCGCCCAGCTCGACCGCAAAGCCATCCCGCCCGAGGAAGCCAAAGCCCAACTGGCCCAGGCCCGCGTCGAAATGAACTCCGAGGTCCAACGCCGCCAATCCAACCGCGCCGTCAGCGCCGCCGCGGCCTACTCAACCTTCCCGACGATCTGCAACCGCGTCGGGCCGGGTACGATGATTTGTAATTAGGCGACGGGTATCGGTCCCCATCGCCTCCTATCGTCACCCCCGCGAAAGCGGGGGTCCATGCCAACGACAAATTCGCTGCACGATGGATTCCCGCCTTCGCGGGAATGACGAAAGGAATTGGCCCTTCGTTGAAGGGCGACCTACGCGTCGATAAAGCGGAACGCGGCCATGCTGAGGCCGCCCATCGTGAAGCCTTGATGGATGCGTTCGGCGCGGGCGCCCTCGCCTGCCGCGCCCAGCGCGACGAACAGCGGCAGGAAATGTTCGGGGCTTGGATGCGCGCGGTGCGCGTTCGGGCCTTTCACGTCCCAATCGAGAATCTCTTCGGTGCGCGGCGCGGCCAATGCGTCGGCGAGCCATTCGTCGAACTCGGTGGCCCAGGCGGGTACCGGTGCGCCGCCGCGTTGCAGTTCGCGCAGGTTGTGGGTCGCGCCACCGCTCGCAAGGATCAGCACGCCCTCGTCGCGCAGCGGCTTCAAGGCCGCGCCCATGCGCTGATGCCAGCGCGCGTCGCGATGCGGCTGCACCGACAGTTGCGCGACCGGCACATCGGCCGCCGGATAGAGCGAACGCAACGGCACCCACGCGCCGTGATCGAGGCCGTATTCGCCGTCCGGTTCCGCTTCGATCCCCGCCGCATGCAGCAGCGATAACGCGCGCTGCGCGAGGGCCGGCGCGCCGGGCGCGGGATAGGCGATGCGATAGAAGGCTTCGGGAAAGCCGTAAAAATCATGGATCGTCTTCGGCCGCTCGGTGGTCGCGAGCAGCGGCCCCTCAGTGTACCAGTGCGCCGAGATGCAGAGGATCGCCGTCGGCTTCGGCAGGCCCTGCGCCAGGTGATTCCAGAACACACCAACTTCACCCGGATCGACCGCGAGGAAGGGTGAGCCGTGCGAGAGGAAGAGGCTGGGAAGGTTCGGGTTTGTCATCTGCTTAAGATGGGATCGTTAGAGGACGGCATCAATAGTGTGCGCCCCTCGACTTCGCTCGGGGTGAGGAGATTCAGTGCGTGGCATGATGATGCCGGACTCAGTTTCACCTCACCCCGAGCGAAGTCGAGGGGCGCAGGATCGTCCTGCAACAGGCCGCTTACCCCTCCGCCTTCGGCGGCGGCACGATCAGCACTTTATCGACGCGGCGGCCGTCCATGCCGATGACCTCGAAGCTCACGCCGTCGATTTCGATGCGGCTGCCGACGACCGGGATGCGGTGCATGCGGGCCATGATGAAGCCGCCCAGCGTGTGATAGTCGCCGCTTTCTTCGGGCAGCAGATCCATCCGCGTCAGAATATCGCCGACCTGATCCAGCGGTGTCATCCCATCCACGACGAACGAGCCGTCGTCGCGTTTTTCGATGCTGGGGCTTTGTTTCTCGCCGGGTTCGGCGATGTCGCCGACCAGCGATTGCAGGATGTCGTCGAGCGTCACGGTGCCCTGCAGATCGCCGAATTCATCGACCACCAACGCCATCGCCTCGCCCGATTTGCGGAACACTTCGAGAGCGCGCAACGCCGTCGCGGTTTCGGGGATGTACAGCGCCGGGCGCACGAGCTTGCGCAAGTCCAGCTTCTTGCCGTCGAGATTGGCCATCAGCAAATCTTTGACCTGAACGATGCCGGCGACCTGTGACGGGCCGCCGTCGAACACCGGAAAGCGCGAATAGTCGCTGTCGCGGATGGTGCGGCGGTTCTCTTCATCGGTATCGGAAAGATCGAGCCAGATGATCTGCGTGCGCGGCGTCATCACCCCGCCGACGCGGCGATCGCCCAAGCGTAAGGCCATCTGCACGATCGCGGTTTCGGCGGCATGGACATGGCCGCTGGCTTGCGCCTCGCGCAGCATGATGGTGATGTCTTCTTCCGTCACCGTGTTCGATTCACTGGAACGCCGCATCGGAAACAGATGCAACACCAGATTGGTCGAGGCCGACAGGCACCACACCACTGGCGCGGCGACGCGGGTAAATGTCTTGAGCATCGGCGCGAGATAGCGGCCGATGACTTCGGGATTGCTGAGCGCCAAACGCTTCGGCACCAACTCACCCAGGATCAGCGTGAGATAGGCGATGACCATGACAACGATGCCGAAGCCGATCGCATGCGCCTGCGCGGTATAGGGTGACAGGATCGCCGCGATCTCGTCGGCAAAGGCCGCGCCGCCTAGCGCGCTATCGAGGACGGCGATCACGGTGATGCCGATCTGTACCGTCGAGAGGAACCGGCCCGGATCGCGCTTCAGTTCCAAGGCAACCTTGGCCCCTGCCCGGCCCAGCTCGGCCGCGCGTTGCAGCCGCACCCGCCGCGCCGAAACGATGGCCATCTCCGCCAGCGTGAAGAAGCCGTTGAGCAGAATCAGCAGCAGAATAATAACGGCCTGAAACCAGAGCATAGAGTTCCTGTAACCGGACAATGGTTGCCCCAGTTTACACGGTTCCGACGCCTTGCGCGCCCATCCGCGGGCAAATTCTCCTACGGCATCGCCTGGGCATCCGGGTTATTCTGACGGCAACGATGCCGATCGGCCCGAAAGGCCGGCGATAACCTGGAGGAAACGATGAAGCGGACCCTGTGTGCGGCGCTGGCGCTCGGCGCAATTCTGGCCGGCGGCCCGGCCTTCGCGCAAAGCAAGATCAATCTCGAGACAACGGCAGGCGCCGCGGGCGCCGCCCTCTTTGCCGCCAAGGGCGAAGGCTATTTCGAGAAGCACGGGCTCGACGTCAATGTGATGATCGTCAACCTGATGCCCAACTTCCCGCCCGCGCTGGTCGCCGGGTCGGCCGATGTCGGCTTCATGGTGACGACGACGTTCCTTCAAGCGATCGACGGCGGGCTCGACCTCGTCGCTTTCGTCGGTGGCTCCGTCACCTCGCACCGCTTCGCCGACACGGCGGCGATCGCCGCCGCCGGCACCAACCTCAAAACGGCGCAGGACTTCATCGGCAAGAAGGTCGGCGTGCCCGGCATCGGCGCGACGCTGCAGGTCATGTTCCGCTATTGGCTGATGGAGAACGGCGTCGATTTCGAAAAGGTGAATTTCGCCGAGGTCTCGTTCCCGACGATGCGCGACACGCTGTCGTCAAAGAGCGTCGATGCCGTGGTCGCCACCGATCCCTTCATCGCGCAGATGACCAAAGGCGGCATCGGCTATCCCGCCGTCGTGCTCAACCCATCCATTCCCGAAGGCAAGCCGCTGGTGATGTACACTGCGACCCGCATCTGGGCCGACGCGCACCCGAAGGAAATCATCGCCTTCCGCGAAGCGATCACCGAAGGAGCGGCCTTCGCCAAAGCCAACCCCGACAAGACCCGCGACGACATCAACGTCTATGCCAAACTGCCGGTCGAGATCATGAAGAATATCGAGATCAGCGAGCAGGAACCGAAACTCGAAACCGAACAGGTCGCCTGGTGGGTCGATGTGATGAAGAAGCAGAAAATGCTGACGACGTCACCCGATGTGGCGAAGTTGATCGTGAAGTAGTTGCTGGCGTGAACAGCACGAGCCCTTCGACAAGCTCAGGGTGAGGCGAATTTTTGCGCTGCACCCTTCAATGCAACGCACCACCCTATCCTCACCCTGAGCCTGTCGAAGGGCTCGTGATGAAATCGCAGGGCTCTACCTCCCATCGTCATTCCCGCGAAAGCGGGAATCCATCTAACAATCGGCACTCTGTGAGATGGACCCCCGCTTTCGCGGGGGTGACGAAAGAGAAGTAGGCGCAAACAAAAAACCCCGCCGTCGCCGGCGGGGTTTTCGTTTCGTCCGACGGTCGCGCGATTAGCGCGAGTAGAATTCGACGACGAGGTTCGGTTCCATCGAAACCGGGTACGGCACGTCCGCGAGCTTCGGCGCGCGCAGGAACTTGCCTTTGAACTTCGCCTGATCGACTTCGAGGTAATCAGGAATGTCGCGTTCGGTCGAAGCCGAGGCTTCGAGAACGACCGCCATGTTCTTCGCCTTCTCGCGGCATTCGATCACGTCTTCATCGCTGACCTGATAAGAGGCGATGTTGACGCGCTTGCCGTTGACCGTGATGTGACCATGGTTGATCAACTGGCGCGAGGCGAAGGGAGTGACGGCGAATTTCATGCGATAGACGACCGCATCAAGACGGCGCTCCAGCAAACCAATGAGGTTCTCGGAGGTATCGCCCTTGCGGCGCGCGGCTTCGGCGAAGAGGCGGCGGAACTGACGTTCGCCGATATTGCCGTAATAGCCTTTGAGTTTCTGCTTGGCCATCAACTGCGTGCCGAAATCGGACGGCTTCTTGCGGCGCTGACCATGCTGGCCCGGGCCGTAATCGCGGCGGTTGAGGGGGGACTTGGCGCGGCCCCAGAGATTGACGCCGAGGCGGCGGTTAATCTTGAACTTCGAGCCTACACGTTTGCTCATGCTGGTTTCATTTCCGTTTTCATTGTTGTCCCAATAGGCCCCGGCTCACGCCGCGACGGGACATCCCCACATTGAGGGACACCCACGTTCTTGGGAAGGAGCCCGGACTATAAAGTCCGGTCCTGCGAAGTCAAGTTTTTGGCGGAAAAGGCCGGCTTTCTGCCCGAAAACGGCCCTACGAGACTTAACGGCTGGTTGGATTCTTCACGTAGCCCCAGCCTGGCAGTGGGAATCCGTTGGCGTCCTCGTACTGATCCGCCTGATCGTAGGTCCCCGCCCCGGCCGGCTGCATCGTCAAAGGCACACCCGGCTGTTGGGGCACGCCGCTGGCCATGGCGCAGGCCGTGAGCAGGAAACCGAAACCGGCGACGACCGCAAAGCGGACCATGGCAATCATCCTTCGCATAACTCTCACGAAGGCAACCACGCCGACCGGCAACGGTTCCGTGCTCTTACCTCATGTCAGGTCAGCGTACGCTGCCCGCATTGACCACCGGGCCGGTATAGCCCTCGATCTTCTTGCGCAGGGCGACGATCTGCTTCTTGTTCGTGACGAAGTCGCGATAGCCGGCGTCGATCTTGTAGCTCGACAGCGCCTTGAGGCCCGGCGGCGGCGGCACGTCGGTCCGGGCCGAGAAGCTGCCGGTGCGGCTCTGTTGTTCCTTGGCGAGATACCAGGTCAGGAACAGCTTGGCAGCATTCGGGTGCGGTGCGGCTTTGAAGATGCCCGCGGTGATGTAGAAGACCGGCATCACGTCCGATGTCGGCACGGCGAAATCGATCGGCTGCCCCGCCTTCTTCAACGCGCCGGTGGTCGAGTTGGTCGAATCGAACGTCACCACATTCTTACCGCTGGCGACGCTTTTCAATTCGTCGAGGTGGCCCTGAATGAAGTTCGGCTTATTGGCCATGTATTTATCCATGTAGCCCCAGCCGTATTTCTTGACGATGTTGTAGAACACGAACAGCGTCGCATCGTCGTCCGCCGGATAAGCGCTGACGATCTTGCCGCGAAGCGACGGGTTCAAGAAATCCTTCGCGCTCTTCGGCACCTCGGCCGGCTTTAAGGCCTGGGTGTTATAGGCATAGGACAACAGCACCACGCTGGTCGGCCAGAAGGCATCGTCCTTGTCGCGGAAGCGCGGATCGATCTTATCGGCACCTTCCGGCTTGAAGCGCATCAGCACGCCGCGATCTTTCCACGACACCAGATCCTGCGTCGTCTGCAGCAACGCCATATCGACTTCGAGCTTCTTCGCGGCGAGCTGTGCATTGATCTTGTCGTCGAGGACATTGCTGAAGCCGCCCGTCACCGAGACGGTGATGCCGGGGAACTTCTCCATGAATTCCTTGGCCCAACGCTCATACGGCTCGACCGGTCCGCCGCTGTAAAACACCAGCGCCTTCTCGGCTTTTGCTTTCTGATAGAGTTGATCGATTGTTTCGGCACGCGCGGTGCCCGCGATTGCCGTCAATGCCGCAATGGCGACGACGGACAGAATCCTGCCCTTGCCCATGTTTCCCCCTTTGTCCCGCCTATATTGGCGGTGACGGGGTTATGGTGTCACAGGCCGGTGCGCAGCGCTAGACCGGAAAGATATGCTGCCCGGTGGGGCTAAGCGGCAGCGGCTTTACCCAAGCGACTTCGGCCATGGTCAGCGGGCGATAGAGATGCGGGAACAGCGCGCCGCCGCGCGAGACTTCCCATTTGATGTCGGCACCCAACGGCGCCGGATCGACCGCGACGAGTACCAAGCCGTCCTGCCCGGCGAAATGCTTCGCCGCGGTTTCAGCCGCCTGGGTCGCCGTCGAGAAATGGATATAGCCGTCGGCGATGTCGATCCCAGCACCTTTGAACACGCCGGCCGTCTCAGCCTCGCGCCATTCCGCCGCGCTGATGATCTTGTAAATAAGATCGCTCATTTGTGGCCGCCGCTTTCCTCGCCATCCGGACGGCCACGCCGGCCACAGAATGCCGTCACGATGCCATGCAGCGTGCGCAACTCGTTATCGGTGCAGCCCGCACGCTGAAACAGGTTGCGGATGTTACGCACCATCGACGGACGCTTTTCGGGCTCGCGCATGAAGCCGCTGCGATCGAGTTCTTCTTCCAGATGACCGAAGAACTGAATAAGGCTTTCCTTGGTCGCGGGCTTGGAATGGCCCATCGCCATCTGCTCATCGGGCGTATCGTCGCCGCTGGTGAACCATTCATAGCCGATCACCAACACAGCCTGCGCCAGATTGAGCGACGAGAACGCCGGATTGAGCGGCACGTTCAACACCGTATCGGCGAGAGCGATATGCTCGTTCAGCAGTCCCATGCGCTCAGCGCCGAAGAGGATGCCGCAGGCCTCATCAGCCTTCATATACATGCGAATCTCGCTGGCGGCTTTGCGTGGCAGAAGGATGCGCTTCACCATGTAACGGTCGCGCGCTGTCGTCGCATAGACATGATGCAGACCCGCGACCGCCTCTTCGAGCGTGTCGAACAGCTTGGCTTTCTCGAGCACGATATCCGCACCGCTCGCCGCCGCACGGGCGCGCTCGTTCGGCCACCCGTCACGCGGCTTCACCAGCCGCATGTCGGTAAGACCGCAATTATACATCGCGCGCGCCGTCGTCCCGATATTTTCGCCCAACTGCGGATTGACGAGGATAATCGCGGGGCCGCCTTCGAGCGCCGCACGGCGATGATCGGTACCAGCCATCTAGTTCTGTCGTCCTGCGCGATAAAGTTTATAGGTGAGGCTGTCATGCAGCGCGTTGTAGGACGCGTTGATGATGTCGGAGGAAACGCCGACCGTGGACCAAACGGCCCCGCCCTCTTCCGTGCTTTCGATCATCACCCGCGTCACCGCGCTGGTGCCCGCCTGCGACGACAAGATACGCACTTTGTAATCGGTCAGATGAATCTTCTCGATCTCGGGGAATGCCGGCACCAGCGCCTTGCGCAGCGCCATCGCCAACGCATCGACCGGGCCGTCATTGCTTTCGGCGACTTCGAGGAATTCCCGCGCGCCGACGCTGCCGGCGACGGTCGCCTCCGACACGGTGACGAGATTGCCCTTCGCGTCCCAGCGCCGTTCATCCATGACGCGATAACGCAGCACCTTGAAATATTCCGGCACCGAGCCGAGCGTGCGCTGCGCCAGCAACTCGAAACTCGCCTCGGCACCGTCATAAGCATAGCCGGCGAACTCGCGCGATTTCACTTCATCCAGCAGCGCGTTGAGCTTCGGATGGTTCGCCTCGATGGCGACGCCGACATCGCGCAGCCGCGCCAGGATGTTCGAGCGTCCCGCCTGATCCGACACAAGGATACGGCGCGTATTGCCGACCGAGGCTGGATCGACATGCTCGTAAGACTTCGGATCTTTCTCGACCGCCGAGACATGCAGCCCGCCCTTATGGGCAAAGGCGCTTTCGCCGACATAGGCGGCGTGACGGTTGGATGGCCGGTTGAGCCGTTCGTCGAGGAAACGCGACACATGCGTCAACCGGGCAAGGCCTGCTTCGGTAACGCCGGTGCTATAGCCCATCTTTAGCATCAGCGTCGGGATCAGCGTGACGAGGTTGGCGTTGCCGCACCGCTCGCCGAGACCATTGAGCGTGCCTTGAATATGCCGCGCGCCGGCGCGCACCGCCGCTAGCGAATTCGCCACCGCATTCTCGGTGTCGTTATGGGTATGAATGCCGAGCCGATCGCCCGGAATATGTTTCGTCACCGCGCCGACGATGCGCTCGATCTCGTCCGGCAAGGTGCCGCCATTGGTGTCGCACAGCACGATCCAGCGCGCGCCGGCCTTATAAGCGGTCTTGATGCAGTCGAGCGCGAAATCGGGATTGGCTTTGTAGCCATCGAAGAAATGTTCGGCATCGAAGATCGCTTCATCGAGCCGTTCGGCGGCGAGCCCGACGGAATCCGCGATCATCGACAGGTTTTCTTCGTTGCTGACGCCGAGCGCGACCTTCACGTGGAAGTCCCAGGTCTTGCCGACGAGGCACGCGACACGCGCGCTGCTGCCGAACGTCACCGAAAGCCCCGGATCGTTCGCCGCGCTGCGCCCCGCCCGCCGCGTCATGCCAAAGGCGGTGATGCGCGCGTGATTGAGTTTCGGTAATTGCGCGAAGAAAGCATCGTCGGTCGGATTGGCGCCGGGCCAGCCGCCTTCGACATAATCGATGCCGAGCAGATCGAGCTGGCGCGCGATGGCGAGCTTGTCCGGCACGCCGAAATCGACGCCTTGCGTCTGCGCTCCGTCGCGCAGGGTCGTGTCGTAAAGATAGATGCGGTCGCCGGCCATGCCCTAATTTTAGGGGATATGGCTGAAAAGTCGATGCGGGCTAGGGGCTTACACAACCGATAAGCGCCAAAGGCCACCCAGCCACCTCATACCGTCATTCCCGCGAAAGCGGGAATCCATCGATCATCGAATCCGTTGCAGGCATGGATTCCCGCTTTCGCGGGAATGACGACGTAGTGTCTGTCCTGACACTAATCGTTCAGCCCTACCCCGCCCGCCGCCAGCTCGTGCCGCCGGCATTGTCCTCGATCAGGATGCCCTTCATCGCCAGCACCGCGCGGATGCGGTCGGCTTCGGCGAAGTTCTTGGCTTTGCGGGCGGCAATGCGCTGTGCGACCAGATCGTCGATCTCTGCCGCGTCGTCCTTGTCGCCCTTGAGCCACGCCTCGGGGTCCTGTTGCAGCAGGCCCAGCACCGCCCCGGCGGCGATAAGTTCGCCCTTGAGCCGCGCCTTCTCCTCGTCGGTTTCAGCTTTGTTCAATTCGCCGACCAGCTCGTGAAGCACAACGATCGCCTGCGGCGTGTTGAGGTCGTCCTCGAGCGCCGCAAGGATGCGATCGGGGATCGTGGCCGCCGGCACGTCCGCCATGCCGCGCATCGCGAGATAAAAACGATCGAGGCCCTGCTTGGCTTGGGTCAGGCGTTCCGAGGTCCAATCCAGCGGGTCGCGATAATGACCCATCAGCATCGCCATGCGCGCCGCCTCGCCCGGCGCTTCGGCCAACACGTCGCGGATGATGCGGAAATTGCCGTCGGACTTCGACATCTTCGCGCCCTCGACCATGAGGAAGCCGTTATGCAGCCAGTAGCGCGCGAAAGGCTTGCCGCCATGGGCGCACTCGCTCTGCGCGATTTCGTTCTCGTGATGCGGAAAGATCAGGTCGAGCCCGCCGCCATGGATGTCGAACGTCTCGCCCAGATGCTCCGCGCTCATCGCCGAACATTCGACATGCCAGCCGGGCCGTCCCCGTCCCCACGGGCTGTGCCATCCCGGCAGTTCCGGCGATGACGGCTTCCACAACACGAAGTCCGCGGCGTCGCGCTTGTAGGGCGCGACTTCAACCCGCGCGCCGGCGATCATCTCATCGCGGTTACGGTGGGACAGCTTGCCGTAATCCGCGTCGCTTTTGACTGAGAACAGCACATGGCCTTCGGCGACATAGGCATTACCCTGCGCGATCAACTTCTCGATGATCGCGATCATCTGTGGGATATGTTCGGTCGCGCGCGGCTCGACATCGGGCGGTAGGCAGCCCAGTGCCGCGACATCCTCGTGAAACGCCTTCGCCGTCCGCTCGGTCAGCTCGCGAATGCTCTCACAATTTGCCGCCGCCGCCGCGTTGATCTTGTCGTCCACGTCGGTGATGTTGCGGACATAGCGCACATGCGCGTCGCCATAGAGATGGCGCAGCAGCCGGTACAGCACATCGAACACGATGACCGGCCGCGCATTGCCGATATGGGCAAAGTCATAAACCGTCGGTCCGCACACATACATGCCGACATTCTTCGAATCCAAAGCTTCGAAGAGTTCTTTTTTCCGGGTCAGGGTATTGTGGAGAGAGAGCGGCACGGTTGAGATATTTATCCTAGTAATGAACCGGCCCTTATTTAGGCCAACCAGCCATTTTAATAAACCGGGAATATCCGAAGGCGGCGGTTCACGGCGGCTATGTTGGCATATCGAGCCTGCGCCCCGCG
>CAIJOA010000009.1 GCA_903822185.1 uncultured Rhodospirillales bacterium
CGCCGGTGTCGCCGAAGCCGAAGCGCAGGCCACCTCGCAAACCGCGCGGGCGCTCGAAGCCATCGCGCAGAACATCGCTCATCTTATCGGCACACAAGACGCCGCCACGCTGGAAACGCAGCGCCGCGCGATCGCCGCCTTGCGCGCCATCGTCGGCAAGACCTTGCCCGCCCTCGCCGCCAAAGGCGCGGTGGCCGAGGTTGAAGCTTTCGCCGTCAAATGCCTTCACGAAGCCATCGACGAACCCCGCCTCGTCGTCCGCGTTTCCGATACTGTTTATGAACCGCTGCGCGAGCGCATCGATGCGATCTCCGCCGCGTCGGGTTTCGCCGGTCGCATCGTGCTGCTGACCGACGACGGCCTGACCGACGGCAACGCCCGCGTCGAATGGGCCGATGGCGGCGCCGAACGCGACTTCAATCGCCAACTGAACGACGTCGATGCTCTCCTCGCGCAAAGCAGCGAGACAGCCGACGAATCCGCACCGACTACCCTCTGAGGAGCTACGCATGTCCGACAACACAAATATGGCGCTCAACGAACTCGAAGGCGATCCTCAGGGCCTCGCAGAATCGCGCCCGCAAAGCGCCAAAGACCTCGAAGCGGTCTATGACATCCCCGTGCAGGTTTCGGCCGTGCTGGGCCGCGCCACCATGCAGGTCAGCCAGCTTTTGAAGCTCGGCCGCGGCGCCGTCGTCGAGCTGGACCGCAAGGTCGGCGAAGCGATCGACATCTATGTGAACAACCGCCTCGTCGCGCGCGGTGAAGTGGTCGTCGTCGATGAACGCCTCGGCGTCACGATGACGGAAATCGTCAAGGCCGATCGGGCCTAATAGGAAGGTTATGATGCGTCTCCTTATTGTCGGACCGCTCGAGGGACATTTCAGCACCGCTGGCAAAATCGCGCTGACGCGCGGCGCCACGGTTGCCCATGTCGATGGGATCGATCAGGGCCTCAACGCCCTTCGCGCCGGTCAGGGCGCGGACCTGATCATGATGGACGTGAAGCTCGACATCGCCCGGATGATCGAAAGCCTGAAGCAGGAGCGCATCTTCGTTCAGATCGTCGCCTGCGGCATCGGAAACGACGCCGAAGCGGCCGTCCGTGCGATCAAAGCCGGCGCCAAGGAATATATCCCCCTGCCGCCCGATGCCGAATTGATCGCCGCCGTCCTTCAGGCCGTCACCATCGACAGCCACGCCATGATCTATCGCGACCCCGCGATGGAGCGTCTGGTTCGCCTCGCCGAGCAAGTCGCGCCGTCCGAAGCCAGCGTCATGATCACCGGCGAAAGCGGTACGGGTAAGGAAGTCCTCGCCCGCCTGGTCCACCGCAAGAGCCGGCGCGCCAAGATGCCCTTCATCTCGGTCAATTGCGCCGCGATCCCGGAAAACCTGCTCGAAAGCGAATTGTTCGGCCACGAAAAAGGTGCCTTCACCGGCGCCGTTGCCCGCCGCATCGGCAAATTCGAAGAAGCCAATGGCGGCACGTTGCTGCTCGACGAAATCAGCGAAATGCACCCGCGCCTGCAGGCCAAGCTGCTGCGCGCGATTCAGGAACGTGAGATCGACCGCGTCGGCGGCACGACGCCGATCAAAGTCGATATCCGTCTCCTCGCCACCTCCAACCGCGATCTCGAAGTCGAGACCCGCAACGGCGGATTCCGCGAAGATCTTTATTTCCGTCTCAACGTCGTCAATCTCGAAATCCCGGCGCTGCGCAAGCGTCCGAAGGATATCGAGCTGCTGGCCGAATTCTTCGCCAAGAAATATGCCGAAGTGAACGCCCTGCCCCAGCGCCGCCTGTCGGAAGAGTTGCGCGCGAAGCTTGTACAGCATCACTGGCGCGGCAACGTCCGCGAACTCGAGAATACGATGCACCGCGCGGTGCTGCTTGGCCGCGGTGACGAGCTGGGTCCTGACGCATTGATGCTCCAGACGTCGCGCAACCCCGAAGCCGCGCCCGCCGCTGCCGCCACCCAGGCCGGCATGGTCGGCCGCACGGTTGCCGATGTCGAACGCGATCTGATCCTCGAGACGCTGCAGCACTGCCTCGGCAATCGCACCCATGCCGCGAACATCCTCGGCATCTCGATCCGCACGCTGCGCAACAAGCTGCAGCAATATCGTCAGGAAGGTCTCTCGGTTCCTGTACCGAGCGAAGCCGAAAGGGCAACGGCGTAATCCATCATGTCGGACGTCAGCAGCACCAACGGACAATCGATCGATTTCGTCAATCGCTTCATCAACGCGCTGAAGCGCGGCGAAATGGCCCTCGCCCTCGGCGTCGTGGCCATCTTGTCGGTGCTGATCCTGCCGTTGCCGACCTGGATCCTCGATATCAGCCTGGCGCTGTCGATCACGCTCGCCGTGCTGATCCTGATGGTCGGGTTGTTCATCGAAAAGCCGCTGGAGTTTTCGTCCTTCCCGACCGTGCTGCTCATCGCGACGATGTTGCGGCTCGCGCTTAATCTCGCCTCCACCCGTCTCATCCTGAGCCACGGCTCGGAAGGCACCGCCGCCGCCGGTCACGTCATTCAGGCGTTCGGCGGCTTCGTCATGGGCGGTAATTTCGTCATCGGCGTGATCGTGTTTACGATCCTCGTGATCGTCAACTTCGTCGTCATCACCAAAGGTTCTGGGCGCATCGCCGAAGTCGCGGCGCGTTTCAGCTTGGATTCCATGCCCGGCAAACAGATGGCGATCGACGCCGATCTCAGCGCCGGCCTGATCGATGAAGGTAAAGCGAAAACCCGCCGCAAGGAACTCGAAGACGAAAGCAACTTCTTCGGCGCTATGGACGGTGCCTCGAAGTTCGTCCGCGGCGACGCCGTCGCCGGCCTCGTCATCACCGCCATCAACGTCGTCGCCGGCATCTTCATCGGCGTCATTCAGCAAGGCTTGTCGCTCAGCGAAGCGACCCATACCTTCACCCTGCTGTCCGTCGGTGACGGTCTTGTCTCGCAAATCCCGGCGCTGGTCATCTCGACCGCCGCCGGCATGTTGGTGTCGAAGGCCGGCATTCGCGGCTCGACCGACAAGGCGTTGTTCGGTCAGCTCGGCGCACATCCGGCCGCCCTCGGCGTCGCTTCGTTCCTCGCCTTGTGCCTGTCGCTGGTTCCCGGCGTTCCGTTCGTCCCGTTCATCGTCCTCTCGGCCCTTGCCGGCGGCGCGGCCTTTAAGGTCATCGAAAAGCAGGACAAGCAAAAGGTCGATGAGGCCGAAGCCGCTCAGGCCGCGATCGCCCCGCCCAAGGAAGAGCCGATCACCACGGCGCTTCAGATCGACCAGATCCGCCTCGAGCTCGGTTACGGGCTTTTGGCGCTTATCAATGGCGAGAACGGCACGCGCCTCACCGATCAGGTCCGCGCCCTGCGCCGTACCCTGGCGCAGGAAATGGGCTTCATCATGCCCTCCGTCCGCATCCAGGATAATCTTCAACTGGGCGCCAACGGCTATATCCTGCGCGTCAAGGAAATCGAAGTCGGTCGCGGCGAGCTGCGTCCGAACATGCTGCTGGTCATGGACCCGCGCGGCGAACCGATTGCCCTCAACGGCGAGAACACACACGAGCCGACCTTCGGCCTCCCGGCGCAATGGGTCCAGGAAGGCATGCGCGACGAAGCGCAATTCCGCGGCTATACCGTCGTCGAACCCCAGACCGTCATCACCACCCATCTGACTGAGGTGGTGAAAGACAACATGGCCGAGTTGCTGTCCTACACCGAGACGCAGAAGCTGATCGACGAACTCGACAAGCCGCAGCAGAAGCTCGTGGCCGATATCGTCCCGAGCCAAATCTCGATGGGAAGCGTGCAGCGCGTCCTGCAGAACCTGCTGGCCGAGCGCATCTCGATCCGCGATCTGCCGACGATCCTCGAAGGCATCGCCGAAGCTTGCGGCTTCAGCCGCAACATCTCGATCGTCACCGAGCATGTCCGCGCCCGCCTCGCCCGCCAGATTTCGGACTCGAACACCAACGATCAAGGCATTATCACGCTCGTCAGCCTGTCGCCGCAATGGGAACAGGCTTTCGCCGAAGCCCTCACCGGCCAGGGCGAAGACCGGCATCTCAGCATGGCCCCATCGCGCCTGCAGGAATTCATCGGCGCGATCCGCAGCAACTTCGAACGCTTCGCCATGCAGGGCGAAACGCCGGTGCTGCTGACCAGCCCGACGGTCCGGCCCTATGTCCGCTCGATCGTCGAACGCTTCCGCGCCATCACCGTCGTGATGTCGCAAAACGAAATCCATCCGCGCGCGCGGATCAAAACGCTCGGCATGATTTAACGATATGTGATCGCGGATGCGGCTCAGAACCTTCACCGGGAAAACGACCGCAGAGGCCATGGCGCTGGTTCGCACCCATTTGGGGCCGGACGCCGTGATCGTCTCGGCCAAAGACGATGGTCAGGGCGGCATGCGAGTCACCGCCGCGCTCGATAACGATGTTCTCGCCGCCGACATCCCGGCCGACACTGATCCCGATCTCGATACGATTCTCAGCACCGCGCTGATCCATCACGGCATCGCCCCGGCTTTATGCAGCCGCCTCGTCGATGCCTCGCGAAAGGGCACGCCCGACAAGGCAGCCACCGCTCTCGCCGCCGGCCTCGCTGCCGAGTTAAGCTTTCAATCTTTGTCCGCGCAAGAACCGCGCACGGTTATCCTCGTCGGCCCGCAAGGCAGCGGCAAAACCGTCACCGCCGCCAAGCTGGCGACGCGTTACGTGCTGGAAGGAAAGCGCGTTCGCATCATCACGACGGACCTCGCGCGCGCCGGCGCCATCGCGCAGATCGAAGCCTTCGCCCGCATCCTGCAGGTGCCGGTGCAAAGCACGGATAGCGCCACGGTGCTTACCAATATGGTCGCGGCCGCCGATCCGATCGAACGGATCATCATCGATACCGCCGGGATCAATCCTTTTAACGACGGCGATCGGCGCGAGCTGGAAGCCTTGATCGGCGCGACCAATGCGGAACCCGTGCTGATCCTCGCGGCCGGCGGCGACAGCGCCGACACAATCGACATCGTCAAAATATTCGCCGCCTTGGGTTGCCATCGCGCCGTCGTTACGCGCATCGACGCGGCAAGGCGCCTCGGCAGCATCGTCACCGCTGCTTACGAAGCCAATATGGCTTTGGCCGAAGCCGGGATTGCACCCGACATCGCCGACGGCATCACGCCACTGACGTCTATGTTGCTGGCGCGGCTGCTTTTGCCGAAAGGCGCGTCATGACGACCGAACTGATCGAAGCATCGGTCATCGCCAAGCCGCCGCTGATGCCGGCAAACCGTAACATCATTGCCGTCGCATCGGGTAATGCCGGCGTTGGCAAGACTTGGTTCGCAATCACGCTGGCCCACGCCTTAGCCTATGCCGGCCGCAAGGTTTTGCTGTTCGACGGCGACCTCAATCTCGCCAATGTCCGCCTTCATTTGGGATTACGCGCGCGCGGCGACATTGCCGCCGTCATTTCCGGCGAGAAGAAACTTGCCGATCTCGTCATTCCCTATGACGGCGGCGCGGGCTGCAACGGCTTCGACATCATCGCGGGCCGGTCCGATTCCGAGGCGCTTGCGAACCCGACCGAAGCGATGGTCGTCAAGCTGCGCAACGATCTGCACACGCTGTCGCGGGACTACGATTGGGTCGTGATGGACCTTGGCGCGGGCATCGATCGCAGCGCGCGTCTGCTGGCCGCAACGGCGCGCACGTGCCTCGTCACCACGACCGCCGAAATGGCCGCCGTGACCGAGACCTACGCTTACATCAAGATGACCGCGCGCGAGAATTTTCCCGAAGCCGTCCGCATCGTCATCAACAAAGCGCCGACGATCAAACAGGGGCAAATCGTCTATGACGCGTTGTTCCGCGCCTGCCGCAAATTCCTCAAGGTCGAGCCGCCACTCGCCGGCATCGTGCGTCGCGACAATCTGGTGATGGAAAGCCTCCTCCTGAAGGACGCGCTGCTTAGCTACGATCAGAACTCCAACGCCGCGCGCGAGATCGAACAGATCGCTCGCCGCCTCGATAAAGACTTACGGGTGCGATAATGGCGGACCCGCTCAGCTTCGGCGTACCGATCGCGCCCGTTGGCGGGGCCGGACGTGTTTATTCCGCGGGCGCCGTCTCCCCGGCACAGCAGCAAAATCAACAAGCCGGCGGCGGCAACAGCCAAGCCGACCCGCCGACTCAGCTCGCCCTCGGCACCACCCTCGAAGCGATCCTGCGCACGCCCAGCGCGGCGGCGATGGGCCTCGCCGCCGGAACCCATCTGATGCTCCGCGTCGTCGCGGTGCCGACGACCGAAACCGACGACGTTCTTGCCGGCATGGTCCTCGACGCGGTCGGCAACGAGACTCTCGTCGCGACGCCGATCGGAATTCTCGCCTTACAAAAGCGGCTTGCCGTGCCGCCGGGCACCAAACTCGTCTTCGAAAAGATCCGCGTGATGGCGCCGCAAGCCGGCGCAGAGGATATCGCCGCCGGTATCGGCGAGTTTTCGGCCTTGGACGAGGCCTTGCTGCTGCTTGAAACCGCCTCGCCCGCCATCGCCGATCAGATCAAACAACCACTGATGCCCGCGACCGGCCCCGACCTCGCCGGATCGCTGCTGTTTTTATGGGGCGTGCTGTATCAGGGCGTCTGGCCGGGTCTCGCCGCCGGCGCCGCGATGGGCCTAAAGCCGTCGCAACGCGTCAATCGCGATATCGCCGCCCTGCGCAAACTGAGCCTCGATCCACGGACGGCGGATTGGGCCTGCTACACGCTGCCGTTCTTGTTCGGGAAATCGCTGAAACCGATCCGGCTCTATGTCCCCCGGCGCAAGCCGAACACCGATGACGGTACCCGCTTTGCCGTCGAGGTCGAACTCAGCGTTCATGGGCCGGTACAACTCGATGGTTTGCTCCGACCCGGCCGGCTGATCCTGGTCGTCCGCAGCCATGTCGCGATCCCGCCGGGCTTGAAGCAGGAACTCAAAACCGTCTTCCAGAACGCTCTTAATCGGTCGGGATTGGCCGGCGATATCAGCTTCGCCCAGGCACGCCAGTTTCTGATCAGCCCGCTGGACGGGCTGCGGAAACACGTCGAAATTAGCGTCTAATCGCCTGATTCTAAAATATTATTGGGCCTTACGACGGAAGCCTTCGAGGGCGATCTCGTCCATATCCTGCTGGATCAACCGTTCCAGCTTTTTATGCTGCGCCAGCAGCCGGTTGGCCGCCGCCGTCTCATAGCGTTTCACTTCCTCGAAGATTCCGGATAGCACTTCCCGCGCTTTGAGAATTTGCTCGTCGGTTTCCCGGATCGAGCTCATCAGCTTCTCGCGGCGCTCGATCAAGACCTTGGCGTATTCGCTGTAGGTCATCGACGCCTCGCGCGAACCGCCGGCAACCGCTTGCTCGTTCCGCTCTTCCTCATCGAGACGGTTCCACTCGGCGCGCAGCTTGTCGGCTAGCGTCTCGAACTCGGTCACGCGCCGGCGCTGCTCGTCGAGCTGCCAGCGGTGAAGCTTGATGAGCGTGTCGAGCGAACTCATGACCCAGCAGGCGCGGCGCTAAGAATGGCATCGAGGGATTGGTAGCCGGTCGCGAAATCGGTCTTTTCGTCCTTACGTTGGGTCAGGAACGCCTCGAGCGCCGGATAGAATCGCATCGCTTCATCGACTCGCTCGTCGGTGCCGCGGCGATAAGCGCCCAGCCGGATCAGTTCGGCCATGTCTTCATAGGTCGCGAGATGCGTGCGTGCCGTGGCGACGAGCTTGCTCTCTTCCTCGTTGTTGCAGCCCGGCATGGTCCGCGAGATCGAGCGCAGGACATTGATCGCCGGATAGCGGCCGCGCTCGGCGATCGAACGGTCCAGCACGATATGGCCATCGAGGATCGAGCGCACCGCATCGGCAATCGGCTCGTTATGATCGTCGCCATCGACGAGGACCGAGAAAAGCCCGGTAATCGTGCCTTTTCCGGTGCCCGGACCGGCCCGTTCTAACAGTTTCGGTAATTCGGCGAAGACGGTCGGCGGATAGCCTTTGGTGGTCGGCGGCTCACCGGCGGACAAGCCGATCTCGCGCTGTGCGGTAGCAAAGCGGGTCACGCTGTCGATCAAACACAACACGTCGTTATCGAGATCACGCAAGAATTCGGCAACGGCCAAGGTCAGATAGGCGGCCTGGCGGCGCATCAGTGGCGATTCATCCGAGGTCGCAACGACGACGATGCTGCGCGCGAGACCTTCGGGGCCAAGATCGTCTTCGATGAATTCCTGAACTTCGCGGCCGCGTTCGCCGACCAGGCCGATGACGGTGCAGTCGGCGGTCGTATAGCGTGCGAACATCGACATCAGCGACGACTTGCCGACGCCAGAGCCGGCGAAGATGCCCATGCGCTGCCCGCGGCAGCAGCTGGTGAAGGTATTGATGGCGCGAACGCCGAGATCGATTTTGCCGGCGACGCGTTTGCGCGCATGCGCGGGTGGCGGTGCGGCGCGTAACTGATAGGCGACACGGCCTTGAATAAGAGGGCCCTTCCCGTCCACCGGTTCGCCCCAGGCATTAACAACGCGGCCCAGCCAAGATTCATGCGGGTAAATGGCCGCACAGCCGGCTACGAGGTTTACCTTGCAGCCTAAACCAATGCCGTCGATCGAGGTGAAGGGCATGGCGAGTGCTTTTCCGGCACGAAACCCCACGATTTCGCAGGAAACCCGCCGTCCGTCCCCGGCCACGACCTCGCAGCGTCCGCCGATCGAGAACTCCCGCGGCACCCCGCCCAGCTCCAGCAGCATGCCGCTAACCCCGGTCACCCGCCCATAGCGCTGGTGTTCCGGTAATTCGCCAATATCTTCAATGAGTTGAGCCAGAAGCGCCAAAAATCACCCTCTCGGACCTGACCAACATTTAATGGTCCGCGTTCGAGGGGATGATGGCCGATTTATGCTTAATGCAGGGTTAAGCCCGCCGACCCGATATCTAAAATCGGCGGAAATCCGCCGTTCTCCGCAAGAATGTGAAAGATTATTCAGATAATTGAAGAAAACTAGGGCGCATTCACATCCTTTTAACCTCGGTTGGTAAGAATGATTAAAAGCGAGTATGGTCAATCAGACTTCCACCTGGAGGTGAGTAAAATGCGCGTGTTATTGGTAGAAGACGATTCGGCAACGGCAGCAAGCATCGAAATGATGCTGCGGACCGAAGGCTTCATCTGTGACACCACCGATCTCGGTGAAGATGGCCTCGAAATCGGTAAGCTGTACGATTACGACATCATCATCCTGGATCTCATGCTGCCGGATATCGACGGCTATGAAGTTCTGCGCCGTCTGCGCGCCGCGCGCGTCCGGACGCCCATCCTGATCCTGTCCGGCCTGGCCGAACTCGATCACAAGATCAAAGGTCTCGGCTTCGGCGCCGACGACTTCCTGACCAAGCCCTTCGATCGCCGCGAACTGATCGCCCGTATCCAGGCCATCGTCCGCCGCGCCAAGGGTCATTCCGAATCAGTCATCCGCACCGGCAAGCTGACCGTCAATCTGGACAGCCGCACGGTCAAGGTCGAGGGCCATCCGCTGCACCTTACGGGCAAGGAATACGGCATTCTCGAACTTCTCAGCCTTCGCAAAGGCACGACCCTGACCAAAGAGATGTTCCTCAATCATCTCTATGGCGGCATGGACGAGCCCGAACTCAAGATCATCGACGTCTTCGTCTGCAAGCTGCGCAAGAAGCTTTCAACCGCGACCGACGGCGACAACTACATCGAAACGGTCTGGGGCCGTGGCTACGTGCTGCGTGATCCGCCGGACGATGCCGATAACATGTCGCACCAGCCGCAAATCGCGTCGGCGGTCGGCGCCAAGGCGTAATCCGTTTAGCCTTCGGGTAAGAAAAACCCGCTCTCCGAAAGGAGGGCGGGTTTTTTATTGCCGCAAATCGACGAAGTGTTTTAGGCCGACGCGAGAACCGGCCGCTCGAACGGCCAGATGACGCGCGCAGCGGGGAAGATAAGTTCGACCGTGGTGCGGATGTCCTTCGCGCTGTTGAGGCGGAACTCCGCCTGATGCAGCCGGGTCATCGCACGGGCGAGCGGCAGGCCAAGGCCGGTTCCGTCATGGCTGCGGCTGAGCGTGTTATCGACCTGACGGAAAGGCGTCAGGGCAACCGCGATCTCATCTTCGTCCATGCCGGCGCCGGTATCGGAAACCGTCATCGTGATGCCGCCGTCATCGGCGATCGTGGTCGTCAGCGTGACGCAGCCGTTTTCCGGCGTGAATTTGATCGCGTTCGACAAGAGATTCGACAGGATCTGACGCACCATCCGCGCACTGCCCAGAAGATACGGCAGGCTGTCGTCGGCGATGCAGTCGAAGGTGATGTTCTTCTTCGCGGCCATCAGCGACAGGCTGTGCCGGATTTTATTCACCAAGGGCGACAGCTCGATCGGCTCTTCATAATCGAGCCCGCCTTCGCCGGATTCGATCTTCGACAGATCGAGAATATCGTTGATGATGCTCAGCAGATGCCGGCCACTGTTGTGGATATGTTCGGAATAGTCGCGATAGGTGTCGAGCTTCTGTGAGCCGTCGGTCTTCTGCATCATCAGCTCGGAGAAGCCGATGATTGCGTTGAGCGGCGTTCGCAACTCGTGGCTCATATTGGCGAGGAATTCCGACTTCGCGCGATCGGCGGATAGCGCTTGATCGCGGGCCTGCATCAGCTCGGCGGTGCGCCGGCGAGCACGCTCGATATTGCCTTGGCGTTCCATCGCACGGCCGAGCTGTAAACCGGCCTGCGACAGCGCGCGCAGCAGCGTTTCGTCCGGCTCGCGCGGCGCATGCGCGAAGAGTTCCAGCACGGCCAGAACCTCGTCGCCGGACAGCACGGGAAAGGCGCTTGCCGCCCTCAGCCCGCATTGATGCGCGACATGCCCGCGCGGAAAATTACCGTCGGCGATGACGTCGTAAATCCATGTCGCGCTGCCCGACTTGATCACACGGCCCGGCAGCCCGACGCCTTCCGAGAAAATCCAGTTTTCGCTTCGCTCGACGAACGGCGCAAGCCGCGCGGCATCGGCGCCATGCCAAATCCGCGCGGAATGGAGTTTGCGGTCGTCTGCCGGACCTTCGACGCGATAGACGTGACCAACATCCCAGCCGCTGAACTCGCAAATCTCCTTGAGGGCAAAGCGTAGGACGGCGTCGGCGTCGGTCGATTCATTGGCCGCGGTGGCAATCCGCTCCAGCAAGGCGAGAAGTTGGTTGCTGACGTAAAGCTCGCGCAGCCCGCTTTCGCTCAGCGCTTCGGCTTCCTGCCGGGCCTTCCGTTCGCGCTCGAGACGGCGGCGCAGCCGGATGACTTCCTCGTCCGCCGTCGGCGTATCAGGCGGCATTGGCCTTGTCGGCGGCCGTCACGCGGGCGCGAAGCAGGCAATCGGCATCGCCCCGTGTGGTGCAACGCACATGCTCGACCGCAGCCGTTTCGCCGAAATAATCGGCGGCGCCTTCGATGAAGCCTTCGGCCAGCGTGCAAAGCTGCCGCGGCGAATCATAGCCGAGGTCCAGCGCGCCGTCCGGCGCGGGCTGAAAACGGAATACGGGGCACATCGCCCCCGGATGCACCTTGCGAACTTCGGGATGAATGATGTCGTTGACGCTCAGCAGAAACGGCATCGTCGTCCGATGCCCCTTGAAGAAGACGGGATAGCGCTCGGCCAGCAGCGGCATTGCCGCCCGCCCGAACCATTGCAGGCATTGCCCGCGCGTAATTCCCAGCGCCCCCGACGCCACCCCGACCAGCGCCTCGATCTCGGCGTCGGGATAGCTGCCCAGCGACGTATAAGCGCCTTCGAGATTGGCTCCGTCGAGCAGTTGATCCCAGACCGCATCGCCATGCTGCCGGGTCACAACCTCTTCAAGAAGATTAAAAATGATGCCTTTCATGAGCCCCTCGGAAATACAGCCCGCGCTGACGAGGCTGAATTTTCGACGGTAAGGATTAAAAAAAACATTCACCGTGGATAACCAAAACACCCCCAAAGGGAGGCCACGTCGGCGCACCGAGCCGACGGGCGAAACGGGCTGACGCCCCGCCGAGAAAACTCCCTCATCACGGGTAAAACCCGTATTCGACCGCGGGGGGAACGATTTCCAATGTCGGCGGCTATAGGCTAACCAATCCATCGCTGGTTAAAGATCGCCATACGCCCTAAGTTCGCCCCGCACATTGCGTGAACGCATCGACGTTCCCGCCTGAGTCCTCCTCCTTATCCGCTCAGTCAAATCAGCCTCAACGCGCGCGACGGAAAAATGCTGCTTATTACGGGTGCTACAGGATTTCTCGGCGGCGCGGTCGCCGCGCAGGCCATTCGCTGTGGCGACGGTGCGTCGCTGCGCCTGCTGGTGCGGGCGGAAACGCATGCCGAAGGCCTCGATCGGATCAAAACCGTCCTCCGGACCTACGCGATCCCCGAGCAAGACATCGCGAAGCTTCTTCCGGACCAAATCGTCCTCGGCGATATCGAAACCGGCGTCACGCCGTCCGAAGCGGTGCGTTTTGCCGATGTCCGCTGCTGCATTCATTCCGCCGCGCTGACGACATTTTCGCACAATCCGCGGATCGAGCCGGTCAATGTCGATGGTTCGGTCAAGCTCGCCCAGTGCCTGATGGAATATGCGGACGATCTGCGGCGCTTCGTTTATGTCGGCACCGCGATGGCGTGCGGCACGCAACTGGACGCGGCGCACGTGCTCGAAAACGACCTGCTGAACGAAGACGCCGAGCATGTCGTGCCGTACACCGCCTCTAAAGCCAATGCCGAGCGCGCTCTGCGTACGGTGCTGCCGCCAGATGTTCTCGTCATCGCGCGGCCGTCGATCATCGTCGGCGATACCGTTCATGGCTGCGCCAGCTCGCAAAGCATCTTCTGGGTGTTTTTAATGGCGCAAAAGCTCGGCTGCTTCACCACCGAGCCCAACGACCGGATCGACATCATTCCCGTCGATTATGCCGCATCGGCGTTGTTGTTCTTGGCGCGCAAATCGGAGCTTGGCTTTTCGGCCTATCACATCTCGGCCGGCCTCGACCGCAGCAATAATTTCGTCGAGATCGACGCCGCTCTGGCGCACGCGCGTGGTGTCCCGGCCGTTGGTCAGAATTATCGGATGATCGGACGCGATGACATGGCGGAGTTGTTGCCGGTCGCGCGCGAGCTTTTCCCCGACGTCAAAAACCGCCTGATTTTACACGCCTTCAAGCTTTATGGCGCCTTCGCCGCGCTGAACTACACGTTCGATAACGCGCGGCTTTCATCCGAAGGCTTTGCCGCGCCGCCGTTTCTCACCAGCTATCTATCGCGCTGCGTCGAGACAGCCGGACATATTCCGCTGTCAGAGCAGATGAAGTGGGACTTCAAATAGAGAGAAAGCGACGAACGATCAGTTGTCGTTCGCCAGCTTGCTGTTGAGGACCGCGTTGGCGGCAACGAGCGAGCCGCCGCTGTTATAGATCGCCGATCCGATCTCCTGACGCTCGGTCGAAGCCAAGCTGACGCCCGAGATGATGACATCGACGACCTTGAAGTCGTTGCCGTCGCGCCGCACCACCCAATCGACCTTATCGGGCGTATCGCCGTTCTTATAAAGCACGTCGGTGCTGACCATCGTGACGGTATCGCCATCGGCGCGCGATGCCGTGACTTTCACGCCCTTCGGCCCGTACTTGTCGAATAGGATGACGTGATGGGCGAGCCATTGCTCGAACAGGTCCGAGAATTGCGTGCGGTCTTCGGCGTTCGCGCCGTTCCAGTAAGCGCCCGCGACGAAGCGCGAGATGCGCGGCATGTCGCAGTATTTTTCGAGCAGCATGGCCAACTTGGCCTCGCGGTCGCGATCGGCCAGCGTGTGATCGCCGATCTCGACCAGAGCCTGATCGACAAAGCTAGTTACCAATGCCTCGGGCTTGCCGGGCTCCGCCGCCTGCACATGCAGGGGCGAAAGCCCGACCAGAACCGCGAGAACCAATAGACTGCGACGGTTGATAAGCATCGAGATTATTTCGCCGCGTCCTCGTCGAACAACTGCATGTCCCAGCTGTAGTCCTTCTTCAGATGCTCGGGGATATCATGCACCCAGACGCTGCCGCCGAAGTTTTCTTCCCAGTCGCGCGGCATCCAGCTGTCATCGAGATAGTCCTGATCGGCGAGATATTCGGCATGACCGCCGGCCGGGCACGGAATGTAATAGAACAAGGCCGATGAGATGCGATGACGGCCGAGGCCGACGAAGCCGCCGGGACGGCGCGTTGCCCAGCCCTTGCGCTCCAAATAGTTCGCGCCGACCATCATCTCGTCGATGTCGTCGCACGCGAAGGCCGTGTGATTGAAGCCCAGCTTGCGGACGTGCGGCGGCAGATAATTGGCATTGAAGAAGAAGATATTGTGATGCTCGTGCGAGCCGTCGGCGCGGGCGTAGCAGCCGAGCTTGCGCTGTGTATCCGAGAGGCGGAAGCCCAAGCGCTTCTTGAAGAAGTCATAGGACAGTTGCGGGTTCTCGACCTGGAACACGACATGCGAGATCATCTTCGGATGGGCACGCTTGCGCCAGGTGCGGTTGCGATTGACGCGCGCAGCCTTGGCCGGCGTGTTGATCTCGTCCGCTGCGCTGACGATGCTGCGCTTGCGGAAAATCGTCAGGCCCTGCGGCATGCCGTCGTCGGCGATGAAATGCGCGGTGCCGTCATTGTCGCGCCGAACTTCGCGATCGGTTTGAAGATTCGCGATCAAACGATCCATCGATTCCTGCGTATCGACCGCCCAGATCGTCTCTTTGATGCCGTTGCCGTCGAACCAGGCCTTCGGCAGAGACGGATCGTCTTTCTTACGCAACACGACCTGCGAGCCGTCTTCCAGCTCGAACAGCGTCTTTTCCGACGTCTTCTCGATCAGATTGAGGCCGTAATCGTTGAAGAAATTCGTGCATTTTTCGAGGTCATCGACCCCATAAACCGCTTTTGCGACGCCGAGAATTGCCATGATCCAGCCCCTGTGGAGAAGACCGGTATATTAGCCGAAAACGCACGAGTCGTAAATCGGCGGCAGCAACTCAGGCAGCGTCCGGGCAGGCCGTCATATCGATGGCCCGGCCGATGTCGAGGATGACCATAAAGCCCTGTTCCAGGGGAAAAATGCCCGAGACCATATCGCGCCAGACCGGATCGAGCGTCACCGGCAACGACGCCAAGGCGGCATCATCGAAATGTAATACGTCACCCGCCGCATCGACGATCAGGGCGTAAAGCTCGCCGCCGAGTTCCACGACGAGATTGGTCACGGCAGCCTGATCGCCCCGCAGCGGCAAGCCGAGACGAACGCGCAGATCGATCGCGGTGACGATGCGGCCACGCAGATTGAGCAGTCCGACGATCGCGGGCGGCGCCAGGGGAACCGGCGTTATCGGCTGACGGCGCAGTACATCGCGGACCTGATGAACCGGAATGGCGAAGCTTTGGCCGCCGAGCATGAAGCTGACATAGTCGCGTCCGGTCATGCCGCGCTCCGCCCGTCTCGTTTGGAGACGAGCACATGGCCGCTGGCGTAATAAGCGTCATCGACGATCTCGACGAGTTTGCCGGCGATCAGCGACGTGCCGAGAATACCCGGACGCGCGAGATCGGCATCGATCGATGGCGCATCTTCGACGGCATCGAGAACTTCATCGGCGAGCAAACCGACCGTGCGCGACGGAAGCTGTAACACGAGCACGGGACGCTTGCGTCTGGCATCGAATGACATCGCGCCATTTGTCGTGACCAGCGGAATCGCCGCACCGCGATATTGCATCACCGGATTGCCGCCGACCCATTCGACTTGATCGGCGGTGATTTCCTCGATCCGCGTCACCGATTCCAGCGGCACCGCCTTCAGCGCTCCCTCACCCGCGCGGAACAGCAACAGCCCCGCGCGCGGCACAAGCTGCGTATAAGTGGCGCTGTCGTGATCGGACACCCTGCCCTCGCCCGCGGCACCGACCGCAACGGCAAGCCCATGCGGGTCGAGGATCATAATGATCCGGCCATCGCCCAGGATGGTGCTACCGGCGAACATCGATAAACCGCGCAGCAACGGCGATAACCGTTTCACGACGATTTCCTCGGCGTCTTCGATGCCATCGACCATGATGCCGAAACGCTGCGTGCCGACGCTGATCACAGCGACATAGGTTTCGGGCGCAAGACGATCGCGGCGACCGAGGCCCAGCACTTCCTGCAACGCCATCAGCGGCAACAACTGACCGCGCAGCCGCATGACCGGTGCATCGTGAAGCCATTCGATACGCTGCTCGCCGCGTGCCCGCACCAGTTCGGCGATGGCGGTCTGCGGCATCGCAAAACGTTGCCCGGCGCAATTGAGAATGAGCGACGGGACGATCGCGAGCGTCAGCGGAATCTTGATGGTAAAACGAGCGCCACGGCCCGGAAAACTGCTCAGTTCGACCGCGCCGCCGATCTTTTCGATGTTCGTGCGCACCACGTCGAGACCGACGCCGCGCCCGGAAAGAGCCGAGACCTCGCTCGCGGTCGTGAAGCCAGGCTGAAAAATCAGCGCGTGTAGTTGCTGCTCGTTCATCGCATGAAGCGCGGCCTCGGTGACAATACCGACGGCCCGTGCAGCACGCCGAACATTATCGAGATCGACGCCGTTGCCGTCGTCGGACAGGGTGACGATAATCGCGCCACCCTCCTGCCCCGCCGATAGCGTAATTGTGCCCGTATCGGGCTTGCCCGCGCGGATACGTTGCTCCGGCGTTTCGATACCGTGATCGACGGCATTGCGAACCATGTGGGTCAGCGGATCACGGATCAGTTCCAAGACCTGACGATCGAGTTCGGTCTCGGCGCCTTCGAATTTCAGTTCGATCTTCTTGCCATGTTCGCCGGCGAGATCGCGCACGACGCGCGGCAGCTTCGCCCAGGCATGACCGATCGGCTGCATCCGCGTCTTCATCACGCTTTCCTGCAATTCCGTCGTCAGTTGCGAGAGATGCTGCAACGGCAAAGCGAATTCGCTGTCGGGATCGCGGCGACTCATCTGCATCAACTGATTGCGCGTCAGCACCAACTCGCTGACCGTCGCCATCAGATTTTCGATGGTCGCAAGATTGACGCGGATCGACACGGGGTCGGCACGACGATCGGTCGTGCTCGTCTCCGATAGCGGACGCGCCAGTTCAGGTGTGATAGTCGATTTCGCGAACCCTTCCAGACGCGCGATCAATTCGGCATCCTCGCCGCCGGTATTTAGACCCGTGGTTTCATCGAGAGCGCCGACAAGATTGCGTACGCGATCGCAAGCATCGAGAACCACACCGATGGTCGCCGGCGAGACAACCAACGCGCCGTCACGAATTTTGCCGAGCACGCTTTCGGCCGCATGCAACAAACCACCCAGCCGATTGAGGCCGAGAAAGCTGCAGGTGCCTTTGATGTTATGGATCGAGCGAAAGCTGTTATGGATCAGGTCGGCGTCGTTGGGATTTTGCTCGAGACGAACAAGATCGCGATCCAGCGCCGTCAGGTGCTCGATCGTTTCGGCCGCAAATTCGCGCAGTATCTCGTCCATGGCGTATCCGTCCGAGCCAGCTTTACGCCTTCGGGAACGGGTTAAAAATCGCCGAAAAAGCTTAAAATCGAGTTAGATAGGACCCTTATCGACCGCTTTGTGGCTGCAGCCATTTCTGCAACTCGGCCAAAACCCGGCGCAAATCCGTGGGCGGGCCGTCGGCCAACGCGATGAAGCCCCACACCGCGCTCAAAAACACGTCCGCAGCCGCTTCGTGATCCAGATCCGCGCGCAGCGATCCGTCCTTTTTCCCCGCTGCAAAAATCGTGACGAGACTGCCCCGCCACCCGGCATGAAGGTTCGCGACAAGCTTGGCGATGGCAGGATCGCGCGGCGCGCGGCCGACGAACTCGCGATAGACCGCCAGGGTCTGCTGCCGCTCTTCGAGATAGAAGATCACATCGGAAAATTCACCGGCGAGCGCGGCGGCCGCCGATGCGGCCCGCGCCTCTTCGGAACCGGGCGCACGTTCGGTTTTGAAGCGATGTTGAAGTTCCGCCGCGACGCCGGCGATCAAATCTTCCTTGGTCGGGAAATGATGATGCAGCGTCGCGCTGTTGATGCCGGCCTGCGCCGCAACATCGCGCGTCCGCAGTCCCTCGAACCCGCCACGCGCGATAACATCGAAGGCGACGTCGATCACCAGCTTGCGGCGAAGCTCGGCGGAAAGACGCGTGCGCGGCGGCGATGTTTGCAGATCGGTCATGCCCTCGTCATCGACGAGACGCGCGATCCGGTCAAGCGGATTCAGCGAACCTCTCCCGCTTCCTCGAACAGAACTGCCGTGCCACACGCGTCGCGCGCCGGGATCATCAGGCGCGGCCCGACCAATTCGAACGCGATGCCCTCGCCGAGAAGATAGTCCGCCGTGCGCTTAAGATCGGCGCTGACGGTGAAACCGGCGAGAAACGGCATTGCCGGGGGCACTTCTCCCGGCAGGATCGCGCCCAGCCCTTCCGCATCGGTGACGAGAACGCGCGATTGGCCCATATCGATGACCAGCGCATCGACACCGTCACACACGGGATGACCGCTATAGGCGGCGTATTTGTCGGCAACGGCTTTCACGTCTTCGACGCAGACAATCACCTCGGTCAGCGAGAGCGCGCCGTTAGGATGATTCATGGAACGCGGCTGCAGCACCAGATCGGGCGTCATATGCTGTGCGATCTGCAACAAGGCCTCGGGATCGCTGCCGCGCGGCATCGACAGGGTGCGCGCCTGCATCATCTGCGGTCCGTCCGGCGTATCGACCATGCGCTGAAACGGATGGATCGGTGACGGCTCTAGCCCTTGTCGCTGCAATCGCGTCCGCGTCGCTTCGAGATCGTTAGAGGCGAGATGCAGCACATGCAGCCCCTCATACCGCGCCATCGGCGGATCGATATCGTAAGGCCCGCGCTGCGCCTTGGTGATGCTGCTCCACCGCGCCGGATCGATGACGCCCAGCATTTCCAGATAGTTGTTCTTGAAGATCGCGCAACGATTGCCGACGCCGAGTTGTTCGGGCGTGCCGCTGGGCGTCAGCGGAATACGCGGCATCGAAACCGGCGTGAAAGTGAAACCAAGCCGCTCGTAAACGGCGACGGTCGCCGCCATATCGCGCATGATCAGGCCAAGATGGTGCAGGACATCGACGTCGTTCGTCATTGCCGGGAACTCGTACATTTGTTGCGTCAGGGCGGATCGAGGCGTGCCCGATCCATTAATCAAGCATATGCTTGATTTCGTCTCACTGTCAAGCAAATGCTTGATATAGCGCGAGCGACATTAGTCCGCCTCTTTGAGGCGGTCACTAAGCCAACGAAATCAGTTGGATGGCTCTAAAAACGAGCGTCCCTCGACTTCGCTCGGGATGAGGCTAGGTGGGTGCACTGCATCGAATGCCGCGCACCCTTTTTCCTCATCCCGAGCGAAGTCGAGGGGACGCTGGAAAGCTTTGCAGCCGGTTAAACCCCGCCGACCGTCTTGAAGACCACGACACCTTTTTGGCTGTCGTCGATCTCGATCCGGGCCGACAAGGCCTCGGCCACCTTCGAGGTGTAATAAGCGTGGATCGTGCGGGCGCCGAGGGCTTCGACCGATGCGCTCGGCCCGAGGGCGGCGCGGACTTCTTCGGTGAGGTTGATGCTTTCGGCAGTGGCGCTAACCGCAATGCCCACCCCACCCGCGCCGGGCATGATTTTGACGGCGCCGCCGCGCGGCAGAACCTCGGCCGCAATCACGACCATGTTGCAGGCAAGGCGCTGCCAATCGACATGCTGCGCTGTTACCGCCTCGTCCCATTCGCCTTTGACCTTACTGCCTTCGAGCAGGCCCATCGCCGCATCGCGGCCTGAGCTGCCTCGCCCGCTGCCATAGGCGAAACGATAGAAGTTGAGACGCAGACCGGCGGTCTTGGCGCTGGAAGCGACAAGCTTCATCGCCTCTTTGACGAAATCGGGATCTTCCTCCTCCATCAGCTCAACGCCGTTATTGATCGCCCCAACCGGGCTGATCAGTTCATGGCAGAGCCGCGAGTTCAACAATTCAAGCGCGCGCAGATCGACGAGGACGTCCATGGAAATTCCCTTTTACCGAACCGCCTTAGGATACCTTTATTGAGCCGCCGCGACTAGCCGCTCCGCCTCGATTAAATCCTCGGGCCGGTTGGCGTTGAAGAACGGATCGACGGGTTCGGTCGGGAATTCGACCTCGACCAGTTTGAACTTGCCGGTCCAGCGATCGACGCGGCGCAGACCGCCTTCGAGCGCGGCGCGCAAATCCTCGCGCAACGTGACGGGCCATAACCCGAACACCGGATGCGCCTGCCCGTTCGACATCGCGCAAGCCATCTCGAACCCACCCTGCTCCAACGCGCTGCCGAGTTGGCGCACGAGGTCGCGGGGAAAGAACGGCGCATCCGTCGCGAAGCTTGCGATCAAGTCGGCATCGGGCATATTCGCCGCCGCCCAATCGAGCCCGGCCAGCACACCGGCCAATGGCCCGGCAAAGCCCTCGATCGGATCGGAGACGATCGGCAGGCCATAGGACGCAAAACGCGATAGATCGCCATTTGCGTTGAGCACCAGCGCATCGACCTGAGGCTGGGCGCGTTCGACGATATGGCTGAGGATGGTTCGCCCACCCAGCAGCCGCAGGCATTTGTCCCCGCCGCCCATGCGTTGCGACAACCCGCCTGCCAGTAAAACACCGCCGATTTTCAATCGACATCCTCCGCCATGCTCGCCTTGCGGCTCGAACGCGGCGCTTCATCGTCGATCTTCGCCGGGTCGCTATCGAAGACGATGCGATGGGTGCCGGCGAGTGCGACGAAACGTTTGCCCTTGGCGCGGCCGATCAGGGTCAGCTTCGCCTTTTGCGCAAGCTCGACGCCCCAAGCAGTAAAGCCCGAGCGCGAGATCAAAATCGGAATCCGCATCTGTACGCATTTGATCACCATCTCGGAGGTCAGCCGTCCGGTGGTGTAGAAGCTTTTGCCTTCGGGACCGATGCGATTGAGGTGCATATAACCGGCGATCTTGTCGATCGCGTTGTGCCGCCCGACGTCTTCCATATAGATCAGCGGCCGGTCTTCCTCGCACAACACACAGCCATGGATCGCCCCCGCCGTTAGATAGAGACTGGGCGCGAGATTGATCTTCTTCGACAGGGCATAGAGCCACGAGGTCTTCAGCACTGCGTCGTCCGGCAGGCTGATCTCGTCGAACTTCTCCATCAGGTCGCCGAACACCGTGCCCTGCGCGCAGCCCGAGGTCAGCGTCTTCTTGCGCAGCTTCTTCTCGAAATCGGTTTTGCGCTTCGTTCGCACCACGACGATGTCGAGGTCTTCGTCATGGTCGATCGCCGTGATCGTATCGTCGGCGCGCAGCATGTTCTGATTGAGCAGATAGCCGACCGCGAGACAGTCGGGATGATCGCCGACCGTCATCATCGTGACGATCTCCTGCCCGTTGAGGAACAGCGTCAGCGGCCGTTCGACCACGACGGCGGTTTCGAGCGGCTTGCCGTCCTGATCGATCCCCGTCACCCGCTGCGTCAGGCGCGGGTCGTCGGGATCGGGGCGAACCGTGAATTCCTTCATGAAAAGATGATGGGCTGCGCAATCTCCGCGTGCAAGCCCAGAGCCCTCGTCCAAGCTCCCTTGCCTCCGCCTAACGATCCAAGGATGATGGTGGGCAAGAACGTCCGGAAATGCCGGATGCGATGGGAAAAGGGGGAAAAGCCGATGACCGTTTTTGTGCGCTGCGCCGCGACGCTGGCTCTCCTCCTTTTCGTTCCCGTTTACGCCCAGGCCGCCGATCCGCTTCGGGTCGCGAAACCATCGGCGATCGGGTTCGGTTTCTCGCTGCTCGATGTCGGCATCGAGGCCGGGATTTTCACCGCTAATGGACTCACGATCGAACCGATCTTTCTCGAAGGCGCGGCCAAGGAACATCAAGCGATGGCCGCCGGCGCGGTCGATGTGACGCTCGGCTCGGGGCCGGAGATCGCCTATATCGCCAAGGGTTCCCTCGGCAAGGCCGTCGCGGCGATCGCCGGGCCGCCACTCAATTTTGTCGCGATGGTTCGGAACGACGGCAAGATCAACAGCGTCGCCGACCTTAAAGGCAAACGCATCTCGGCCAGCACCGTCGGCTCGATCACCTGGTGGTTCGCGACGCAGCTCTCGAAGCGCGAAGGCTGGCAGGGCAGCGACGCGATGGTCATCGTACCGCTCGGGAATTTCGACGCGATGCGGGCGGCGCTGGTGACGAACAGCATCGACGCCATCTCGGCGACGCTCGAAGGCGCGCTGCTGCTCGAATCCCACGGACAGGGAAAGCTGCTGATCTCGTTCGGCGACTTCGTCAAACCGTTTCTCACCCACGCAGCCTATGCCTCGAACGACGTGATGCAGAATCACCCCGACCGGCTGCGGCGCTTCCTCAAAGGCTGGTTCGACACCGTCGCTTTTATGAAAAGCCACAAGGAAGAAGGCGTGCGTCTTTCGATGACGGCGACGAAGCTGCCGAAGGATATCTCCGACAAGGTCTATGACGCCGAGATGCCGATGTTCTTTGATAACGGGCACTTTGATCTGGCCGCTATCGAGGTGGTGAAGCGTTCGCTCCTCGAAACCGGTCAGCTTCAGACCATGCCGGACAACAAAGACATTCTCACCGAGGCATTTCTCGAATGAAACGCTTCCTGATCGCCATCGCCTTGCTCGCGGCTTGTCATAGTGCGCAAGCCGAAGACCGGCTGCGCGTCGGCAAGCCCTCGCCGCAGGCTTACGACTTCGCCTTGCTGCAAGTCGGCATCGAAGCCGGCATCTTCAAAGAACTGGGTCTGGCAATCGAGACCATTACTTTCGAGGGTAGCGCCAAACAGCATCAGGCGATGACCGCCAAGAGCATCGACATCTCGCTTGGCGCCGGGACCGATTTTCTCTTCATCGCCAAGGGTGCGCCGGAACGCGGCGTCGCGGCGATGGCCGGGCCGCCGAACAACATGGCGCTGATCGTCGCGGCGAAAGGTCCGATCCACGGCGTCGATGATCTGCGCGGCAAAAAAATCGGCGTCAGCACCGTGGGCTCCCTCACCTATTGGCTGGCGCAGCAATTCTCGCGGCGGCAGGGCTGGGGCAATGACGGCGTCGTCATCGTTCCGGTCGGCGGCATGCAGGGCGAAGCCGCCGGGATTGTCTCGGGCAATCTGGATGCCGGGGTCGGCTCGCTGGAGGGCGGCATGGCGCTCGCCCGCAAGGGACAAGGCAAAATCCTCGTCATGTTCGGCGATCTGGTCCATCCCTTCCTTGCTCATGCGATCTTCGCCACCGACGACATGATGAAGGACCACCCGGACCAGCTTCGCCGTTTCCTTAAAGGCTGGTTCGCCACCGTCGCCTATTCGAAAAGTCACAAGGCCGAGGCGATCCGCATCTCGCAGGCCGTGACGCAACTGCCCGACGACGAAGCCGCCGAAATCTACGAGAACGAAACCCCGATGTTCTCGACCGACGGACGTTTCGATCCCGCCGCCGTCGAGGTCGTGCGCCAGTCGCTCGTCGATATGGGACAGATCGAAAAACTGCCCGCCAACGACATGCTCTTCACCGAAAAATTTCTCAACTGAGGTCAGCCCCATATGAATCGCTACACACTGCCGATAGCCGCTCTCGTTACGCTCGCCCTGCCCGGTCTGTCACAGGCCGCCGACACGCTGCGCGTCAGCAAGCCCTCGGCGATCGACTTCTATTTCGCGGTTCAGGAAGTCGGCATCCAGCAGGGCATCTTCAAGAAATACAATATCGAAATCGAGACGATCACGGTTGATGGCAGCGCCAAGCAACATCAAGCGATCACCGCCGGCAGCACCGACATCGCGCTCGGCGCCGGCCCCGATATGGGCTTCATCGCCAAGGGCGCACCGGAAAAGGCCATCGCCGTGATGGCGGGGCCGCCGGTCAATATGTTCATCCTCACCGCCGCCAATTCCGGCATCAAGTCGGTCGCCGACCTTAAAGGCAAGCGCATGGGCGTCAGCACCATGGGCTCGCTGACTTATTGGCTCGCGACGCAGCTCCAACGTCACGAAGGATGGGCCGCCGATAGCATGCAGATCCTGCCGATGGGCAATGTGCAGGCCGAAGCCGCCGCGTTCGTTTCCGGCAATCTCGACGCCGCGGTCGCCTCGCTCGAAGCCGGGCTGCTGATGGAATCGAAAGGCCAGGCGCACATGCTCCAGTCGTTCGATTTCGTCAATCCGTTCCTGGTCCATGTCTTCTTCGCCAGCAACGACATCATCGCCAAAAATCCCGACGCGCTGAAACGCTATCTCAAAGGCTGGTTCGAAACCGTCGCCTATGCCAAGGCGCATAAGGCAGACGCCATCCGCATCACCCGCGAGACGACGCGCCTTCCCGCCGACGAAGCCGAGAAAGTCTATGACGTGATCATGCCGACGATGGCCGATGACGGGCATTTCGACCGCAAGGCGGTCCAGGTCGTCAAACAGTCGATGATCGACATGGGCCAGCTCCAGACCATGCCAGACGACAAGGACCTTCTCACCGAAGCATTTTTGAATTGAAAGGCGGCACCGTGACCAAACGAACCACAGCACTGTTGGCGGGCGCGGCTGTCCTTCTCGGCGCCGTGCCGGCCTTCGCGTCCGATCTCGTCCGCGTCGGCAATCCGTCCGCCGACGATTTTCATTTCTCGATGATCAATGTCGGCACCGACTCCGGCATCTTTAAAAAGTACAACATCGAGGCCGAGATCATCTCGCTGTCGGGCGGCGCCAAGCTGCATGCGGCGATGACCGCGGGCAGCGCCGACGTCGCCCTCGGCGCCGGCACCGATGTCGGGCTGATCGTCAAAGGCGCGCCCGAGAAAGGCGTCGGCGTCCTCGCCACCAAGCCGACCAACATGGTGCTGCAGGTCAGCAAGCTCAGCAAAATCACCAGTGTCGATCAGTTGAAGGGCAAGAAGATCGGCGTCAGCAGCGTCGGCGCCCTCACCTATTGGCTGGCGCAACAGCTCTCGAAGCGGCAAGGCTGGGGCGCGGACGGGATGCAGATCGTCGCCACCGGCGGCGGCGCGGCCAGCGCGGCGGGCTTTGTCTCCGGCCAGCTCGACGGCGCGGTCAGTTCGCTGGAAGGCTCGCTGAAGGTCGAGAAAGCCGGCCAGGCCAATATCCTTTTGACCTTCGGCGACATCGTCAATCCGTTCATCGCCCATGTGATCTTCGCGACCAACGACACGATCGCCAACCGCCCCGACGTGCTGCGCCGCTTCCTCAAGGCCTGGTACGAAACCATCGCCTATGCCGGCACGCACAAGGCCGAGACGATCAAATCGTCGCAACAGGCAACCGGCCTCGACGATGCCCTCGCCGAGAAGGTCTATGACATCGAGATGCAGACCTTCGCCAAGGACGGCCATTTCGACCCCGCCGGCCTCGAAGCGGTGAAACAGGCGCTGCTCGATCTGGGCCAGGTCAAGGAGAAGCCCGGCAACGCCGCGATCCTTACCGAGGAATTTTTGCCTTAGAAGATTTCACTACGGAGACACGCAGAAAGGGCGACAAATAGCGTGTGGTGCCCATTAGCGAGCGTCTCAAGGGCTTTATCAGTGCTGCCTACCCGTTGATCTGGCCTCTCAAGGTCTAAGGCGTCATTTCAACTCTTCCGCATGGTCCCATTGGTTCACGCTGCGCTATGCGGAGGCTGGACTTGAGAGCTTTACGGGTAACTCGGTGCGGCGTTCGCTTATAACCCAACTGCACAAGAACAGGACGCCGCTCAAAAACGTCAAAGAACTAGCTGGTCATTAGTCCCTAGCTGTGACGGTCGTATATATCGAAGTGGGACGATATGGAGACGCCTGACGAGGTGAACAGCGTATAAATACCTTGTCGCTGTAGGAGGCACTCCAAACATCCCCGGTTAGGTAAATAGCAGTAGGAAACTGCTGCTACCTCCTTGCCTGAATACTGCATGTTTAATGCGCATGTCCAGAAATCCAAAAACGCGCTGCCGCCATCAACTCTAGATCATTTTGTCGGATTGTTTCTTCCACGCGACCGAATATGCAAATCGGTTTGCCAAGTATGTAATTGAGCTACTGCGTCCACGTACTTGCGTTCCATCCGCAGGCTAATTCCACGATCATCCGGGATTGAGATTTGTATCTCCTTCATTTCATCCCCACTTCGGCCGACCCAGTTTATAAGGGCCGCTAGCGCCGCCTCGGGAACATTTGAGGGATCGATATAGACCGAACTATGGCTGACGGAATCTAAAGCCAACAACACGCCACCGCCAGCAAACCTCCTCATGCCACGGAAGACATTATCAAGCGATTCGTCTGCCATGGTTGGCAAAGTATCAACCATCACTCCGTTTGAATTTATCCAAAACAAGGCTTCCGGCTGGATTTTAATGTTCGGTGTTTTGGGGCTTCGCACCGGCTTCTTTTCCGCTTTCGGTTTCGCCTTCTGCGCCTCCTTGCCAATCTGCCGTATGAATTTCGTAACCTTAGACAAATTGCTAGCTACGACGCCAAATCCCGTAGCGAGCGTCGCCAAAGTCCCGACACTACCTTCTATGTAGCCGGCCAGCATCAAGACGCCGAGAATGGGCGTTACCTGCGCCGCCTGTCCAACTCCTTGTGGCAGGGCTTCGCTCATCTTTTCCCAGCACTCTGCTCCGAGCTTGTACAGATTGGGACCAGCGGTTTGTGTCGCGTATTCCCCTATTGCGCTTGCGATTACCGATACAAAGTTACGACTAGTAAGTACCTGATCCGCGACTAAGTTTGCTTTCGCTTCGATTGTAAGTGCTTCCTCAATCGCGGTATCGTTCTCACGCAGAGCCGCAACAGCACTTTCACTCACAACAGGTGACTGGTCAGCCCGACGTTTAATCTCGGAAATTTCTGCTCCGAGAGCCGCGAGCACAGTCTCATTCGTTTCAATACGCAGTGCTATTCTTTCTCGTTCGATTTCTCTAACGATTGGAAATACTGCGAGTAAATCCTGTAACGATTGGAGTACGTCGTTCATGTCGGCGATAGCATCGGGATAAAGTTCTTTGTGCCCTTCTTCGCTATCGAAGGCTTTGGCGTACTCTTCAATCCTTCGAGACTTGGATAGCCCTACTCCGGGACTAAAGTTCTCGAATACGCTTCCTAGCGCCGCAAGCAGTTCGTTCACCGCGCCAATAGCCCGAGCGGACGAGTTCGATTGTCCCAATCGCCCCTGAAGGGCCTGCGCTTTGGATTTCAACTCGCTGTAAGTATCTCGCGCGAAGGCATCGTCGATCGTGTCGCGTTGCGTGGGTGAGGAATGGATCTTGCCGTCGTCTGCCAGACCAAAGCGAAATGATGCGGGTCGTTGTGGAACCTGCTCCACAATGGGTTCTACGGGGAACGGCGCTTCAGGATGATAACTCAGTGATTTCCACGCCTCGCTGGAACGCAAAAGTGCTGTGCCGATCGTCGATAGGGGCAAGCCGAAATTGGACCCCAGTTCTTCTAGCTTCGAGACCACTGGGTCACGTATCACAAGCGAAATTGTCTTATTTTCTGGAGTCGGCCAAAGTTCGTCGTCAGGTATATAAGCGAGGCTAGCCTGCATGTGATCTCTCGCAGACTGGGCACTCGGCAAAGCCAGTTCTTCATCTAGAATGTTTCGCAGCCACTCATTAAATCGTACGGACGACCCGAATGAGTCGAAGATTGCTTCGTAAATCCCGACGGGCAGATGCAAATTGATTCGGCGCGTACGAATTTTTGCCACTTCAATCCCCAAGGTTCTTTGGCCATCATACGGGAACTCAATCTGCTTAAAACAGCCAATTCATGTGTTTGATTTCAAAGCGGCCAATCGCTGGCTTTAGGACTCGAAAGCTCGTAAGAGCGGGTGATCAGCGACGCCAGATCACGCGCCGAGCTTCGGCGATATCGTCAATCCCTTCATCGCCCATGTCATCTTTGCGACCAACGACGTGATCTCGAACCGGCCCGACGTGCTGCGCCGTTTCCTCAAGGCCTGGTACGAGACCATTGCCTATGCGAGTACGCACAAAGCCGAGACGATCAAATCATTGCGGCAGGCGACCGGCCTCGATGACGCTCTTGCCGAGAAGGTCTATGACATCGAGATGCAGACCTTCGCAAAGGACGGCCATTTCGATCCCGCCGGCCTCGAAGCGGTGAAACAGGCGCTGCTCGATCTCGGCCAGGTCAAGGAGAAGCCCGGCAACGCGACGATCCTCACCGAAGAATTTTTGCCGTAAGCGATTTACGGCAATCATCGAGCGTCCCTAAACTTCGCTCGGGATGA
>CAIJOA010000010.1 GCA_903822185.1 uncultured Rhodospirillales bacterium
CGAACCTCGGAAACTTGCCGCAATGGGACCTCAAGGACCTGTTTCCCGGCCGCGACAGCCCCGAGCTACGCCAGGCGCTGACCGATACCGAAGAACAATCGAAGAAATTCCGCGCCACCTATGAGGGCAAGCTGACCGGGCTTTCCGGTAAGGATCTCGCCCAGGCGATCGTCGCTTATGAGAAGATCCAGGAATTGCTCGGCCGGATCGGCAGCTTCGCCTATCTCGATTATTGTACCGATATGACGGATGCCGAGACCGGCCGCTTCTTCCAGAACATGCAGGAGCAGACCAACGTCATTTCGTCCGAGTTGTTGTTCTTCACGCTGGAACTGAACCGGATCGAAGACGCGGCGCTGGCCGAGAAGATGAAGGAGCCGAGCCTCGCCCATTACGGGCCGTGGCTGCGCGACACGCGCGCCTTCCGCCCCTATCAACTCAGCGACGACATCGAAAAGCTGCTGCACGAAAAATATCCCGCCGGGCGCGCCGCCTGGACGCGGCTTTATGACGAGATGAGCGCCGACCTGCGTTTTCCCGTCGGCGGCAAGGATTTGTCGAATGCCGAGGCGCTGCATCTGCTGTCGGACCCCGACGCAGCGGTCCGCAAGGAAGCCGCGAAATCGTTGGGCAAGGTGTTCGGTGAAAACGCCCGCACCTTCGCGCTGATCACCAACACGCTGGCCAAAGACAAAGAGATCGAAGATCGCTGGCGCGGCTTCAAGCGGCCGATCTCGTCGCGCAATCTCGGCAACTATGTCGAAGACGAAGTGGTCGATGCGCTGATCGCGGCGGTGCGCTCGTCATTCCCCGCCATCTCGCATCGCTATTACAAACTGAAAGCCAAATGGTTCGGCGTCGAGGCGATGCCCTATTGGGACCGCAACGCGCCGCTGCCCGACGAGGACGAACGCAGCTTCACCTGGAACGATGCCGAGACGACCGTGCTGGGCGCCTACAACGCGTTTTCGCCCGACATGGCCGCGGTCGGCAGGCGCTTCTTCGAGAATAAATGGATCGATGCGCCGACGAAGGCCAGCAAGGCATCGGGCGCTTTCGCCCATCCGACCGTGCCGAGCGCGCATCCCTATCTACTGCTGAACTATCAAGGCAAGGCGCGCGACGTGATGACGCTCGCGCATGAGTTAGGCCATGGCGTTCATCAGGTATTGGCGGGTCCGCAAGGCGCGCTGATGTCGGACACGCCGCTGACGCTCGCCGAAACCGCGTCGGTATTCGGCGAGATGCTGACTTTCCGCGCGATGCTGAAGGCCGAGACCGATCCGAAGAAGCGCAAGGCGATGCTCGCCTCGAAGGTCGAGGACATGATCAACACCGTCGTGCGCCAGACCGCCTTCGTCGAATTTGAAATCCGGCTGCATGACGAGCGCCGCAACGGCGAGATGACGCCTGAGCGCATCGGTGAAATCTGGATGTCGGTGCAGAGCGAAAGCCTGGGCCCGGCGATTAAGTTCGAAGACGAATATCGCTGGTACTGGACCTATATCCCGCATTTCATCCATACGCCGTTTTACGTTTATGCCTATGCCTTCGGTGATTGCCTGGTGAACTCGCTCTATGCCGTCTATCAGGGCGCACAGGACGGGTTCGCGGCGAAGTATCTCGACATGCTGCGCGCCGGCGGCACCAAGCGGCATAAGGAATTGCTGGCGCCGTTCGGGCTCGATGCCTCCGATCCGAAGTTCTGGCACAAGGGTCTGTCGATGATCTCGGGCTTCATCGACGAACTCGAAGCCCTCGGTTAAGCGTAGGACAGTTTATGGCGCAGGATGACGACAGTCTTACCGGACGCATCAAACGCTATGCGCGTGTTTCGACCACCATGGGCGGTCTCGCCGCGCGCTTGGCCGGGCAACGCTATCTCGGCATCGAGATCGATAAATCCAATCACGCGACCGACCTGACCAAAGCCCTCGGTGGCATCAAAGGGCCGTTGATGAAGGTGGCGCAGTTACTCGCCACCATCCCCAACGCCTTGCCGAAAGAATACGCGCAGGAACTGGCGACGCTGCAGTCGAATGCGCCGTCGATGGGTTGGCCCTTCGTCAAACGCCGCATGGCGAGCGAGCTGGGCGAGAAATGGGAACAGCGTTTCAAAAGCTTCGAGCATGAAGCCGCGCATGCGGCCTCGTTGGGTCAGGTTCACCGCGCCGTCGGCAAGGACGGCAGCAAGCTGGCCTGCAAACTGCAATATCCCGATATGGCATCGGCGGTCGAAGCCGATCTGACGCAGCTTAAATTCTTCCTATCGATGTACGAACGCTATGACCGTACCGTCACCACCGACGAGGTTCATACCGAGATCGGCGAGCGGCTGCGCGAAGAACTCGACTACACCCGCGAAGCGTCGCATATGCGGTTTTACGCCTTGATGCTGGCCAAGGAAGACGGCGTCACCGTCCCGACCGCGGTGCCAGATCTATCGACGTCGCGGCTTTTGACCATGAATTGGATCGAGGGCACGCCGCTGCTCGAAGCGGTCAAACGATCCGTCGCCGACCGCAACGAGATCGCCCGCAATCTGTTCCGTGCCTGGTACGTGCCGTTTTATTATTACGGCGTCATCCACGGCGACCCGCATCTCGGCAATTACACCGTCCGCGACGATAACGGCATCAACCTGCTGGATTTCGGCTGCATCCGCGTTTTCGATGCGAAATTCGTCAAAGGCGTGATCGACCTCTATCGCGCGTTGGATCAGAACGACAACGACCTGGCCGTTGCCGCTTATCACAGTTGGGGCTTCGGCAAGCTCGATAACGAGATCATCGAGGTCCTCAACCGCTGGGCGCGCTTCATCTATGCCCCGCTGTTAGAAGACCGGAAGCGCCGCATCCAGGAACGCGAGGAGGAAGGCGTCTATGGCCGCGAACTGGCCGAAGGCGTCCATCGCGAGCTGCGCCGCCTGGGCGGGATCAAGCCGCCGCGCGAATTCGTCTTCATGGACCGCGCCGCGCTGGGCCTCGGCTCGGTTTTCACCCATCTGAAGGCCGAAGTGAACTGGCATCGGCTGTTTCACGAGCTGATCGCCGACTTCGACTCGGACGCCCTCGACAAGCGCCAGAAAAAAGCCATGAAGGACGCGGGTGTTCCGATGGCCAACCCGCCGAAAACCGGCAGAAAACGGCGCTAGAACCCTTGCCCGCGGGCAGGCTTGGCCTTAAGAGATTCGTGAGGGAAGTAAATGCCACGGCGAACCGTTATCGCCGGCACGAACCTTCTGCGCGTCGAGAGAATTTATGAGCAAAACGATCCTCGTTACCGGCGGTGCCGGCTATATCGGTTCCCATGCCTGCAAGGCACTGGCGAAAGCCGGCTATGAACCGGTCGCTTATGACAATCTGGTCTATGGCCATCGCGAATCCGTCAAATGGGGGCCGCTGATCGAGGGCGACCTTGCCGATCGCACCCTGCTGGCCGAGACCATCTGCCGCTACAACATCGCCGCCGTGATCCATTTCGCGGCCTATGCCTATGTCGGCGAGTCGGTCGAGAAGCCCGAGAAATATTTCCAGAACAACGTCGTCAACAGCTTCGGCTTGATGGAAGTGCTGCAGCAGACCGGGGTGAAGTCGATCGTCTTCTCCTCGACCTGTGCCACCTACGGCCTGCCCGAACAGATGCCGATCCGCGAAGAGACGCCGCAAAAGCCGGTCAATCCTTACGGCGAAACCAAGCTGATGATCGAGAAGGCGCTCTATTGGTTCGGCGTCGCGCATGGTTTGAAATATGTCGCACTGCGCTACTTCAATGCCGCCGGCGCCGACCCGGATGGCGAGATCGGCGAATGCCATGATCCCGAGACGCATCTCATTCCGCTGATCCTCGACGCCGCGATGGGCCGCCGGGCGCAGATCGATGTCTTCGGCACCGATTACCCGACCCCCGACGGCAGCGCCGTGCGCGATTACATCCATGTGCAGGATCTGGCCGAGGCGCATGTCCGCGCGCTGAATTATCTGGAATTGGGTGGCGAAAGCGTCGCGCTCAATCTCGGCACCGGCATCGGTCATTCCGTGCGCGAAACCATTGAAGCCGCGCGCCGTATCACCGGCCGCCCGATTCACGCCCGGGAAACCGCGCGCCGTGCCGGCGATCCGCCGGTGTTGGTCGCCGACGCAACGCGGGCGCGCGAGACGCTGGGCTGGACCCCGCAACTCGCCTCACTTGATCGCATTATTGGTACGGCTTGGGACTGGCATCAAAAGGTGCATGCCCAAGGCGCAAAGGGAGCAGGACACTGATGGCACCCGATTCGACGGTTGCGCCGCAAGACGGCATACGCGCGGCAGCGGGTCGCCCCAAGATCCAGGTTCACGGCAAATTCTTCTTCGAAGGCGAAGAGAAGTTTTTCGTCAAAGGCGTGACCTACGGGCCGTTCGGTCCCGGCACGCACGGCACGCAATTCCCCGAGCGTGACGTCGCCGACCGCGACTTCACCTTGATGAAGGAAGCGGGCGTCAACACCGTCCGCGTCTTCACCCCGCCGCCGATCTGGCTGCTGGATATGGCCGACGATCACGGCCTTCGCATGCTGATCGGCATTCCCTGGTCGCAGCACGTCACCTTCCTCGACAGCACCCAGATCCAGCGCGATATCGAGCGATCGGTCATCGACACCGTCAAGACGATGAACCGCCATCCGGCGATCTTCGCCTATCTTGTCGGTAACGAGATTCCGCCCGACATGGTGCGCTGGCATGGGCCGAACAAGGTCCGCGCGTTCCTGAAGAACCTCGTCGGGCTGATCAAAGAGATCGATCCGGATCGTCTGGTTTCTTATGCGAACTTCCCCTCGACCGAATATCTGACGGTCGATTTCGCCGACTTCCTTTGCTTCAACGTCTATCTGCACAACGAAAATGCTTTCCGCCGCTATATCTCGCGGCTGCATAACCTCGCGGTCGATCGGCCGTTGGTGCTGACCGAATTCGGCATCGATTCGATGCGCGAAGGCAACGAGGAACAAGCGCATATCCTCTCGTGGCAACTTCGCACCGCCTATGAGATGGGCGTTGCCGGCGCTTTTGTCTTCGCCTGGACCGACGAATGGTTCACCGGCGGTCATCTGATCGAGGATTGGCTGTTTGGTATCGTCGATCGCCATCGCGAACCGAAGCCGGCGTTCGAATCCGTACGCGAGCGTTATCAAGGCCCGATCCCGCCGCCGCTGCCGCGCACGCCGCGCGTATCGGTCGTGGTCTGTACCTACAATGCCGAACGCACGTTGGGGCCTTGCCTCGAATCTTTGGCGAAGCTGAATTACCCCGATTACGAAGTCATCGTCGTCAATGACGGCTCGAACGACGGCAGCCTGCCGATCGCCGAACGCTTCGGCTATTGCCGCATCATCTCGCAGCCCAATAAGGGCCTCTCCGTCGCGCGCAATGTCGGCGCGCAGGAATCGACCGGCGAGATCGTCGCCTATACCGACAGCGATTGCGTCGCCGATCCCGATTGGCTGACCTATCTCGTCGCCAAGATGGAAAGTTCCAATCTGGTCGCTTGCGGCGGCCCGAACTTCCCACCGCCCGAAGATAATCTCATTCCCTCGGCGGTCGCGGTTTCGCCGGGCGGCCCGACCCACGTCCTTCTGTCGGACGACACGGCCGAGCATATCGCCGGCTGCAACATGGCGTTCCGCCGCGATGTCCTTTTGGCGCTGGGCGGTTTCGATCCGGTCTATCGCGCGGCCGGTGACGATGTCGATATCTGCTGGCGCTTTCAGGATGCGGGCCACACCATCGGCTTCAGCCCGTCCGCCGTCGTCTGGCATTTCCGCCGCAACACGGTGAAGGCCTATCTCGGCCAGCAGCGCGGTTACGGCAAGGCCGAGGCGCTGGTCTATTCGAAGCATCCGATCCGCTTCAACCTGTTCGGCCAGGCCAAATGGCTCGGCCGTATCTATGGCGATCTGTCAGCCGCGCTGCTGGTTTCGCGCCGGCCGGTGATTTATTCGGGCGTGTTCGGGCGTGGCCTGTTCCAGACCATGTACGAGCCGCCATCGTCGCTGGCGCAATTCCTGCCGATGACGTTCGAATGGAACGTCGTCGCGATCCTTCTCGCCATCGCCGGCATCATCGCCGGCGGCTGGGCCTTCCTGCTGCTGGTCCCGATCGCGATCACCTGGGTCTTGTGCATCAACGGCGCGTTGCGCGCGCCGATCGACAAGCGGTTCCGCGGCATCAAAGCCCGCGCGCTGGTCGCCATGCTGATCTATCTCGGCCCGATCCTGCGCGGCTGGGAACGCCTCAAATGGCGTTGGCGCGAAATGGAATCGACCGACACCACGACCGGTTCGCTCGATCAGACCAGCAGCAAGGCGCGGATCGATTGGCGCGAACGCGCCATGTATCTCTCCTATTGGAGCGAGAAGAGTGACGAGAAGGAAGTCATTCTCGGCGAATTGATGCGCTTCCTCGCGCCGCAAAAATACTTCATCCAGACCGATCAAGGCTGGAACGATTGGGATCTGAAGATCGCGCGCGGCCTTTGGAGCCGTGCCTATGTGCTGGTCTGCACCGAGAATCACGGCGGCGAGAAACGGCTGCAGCGCGTCCGCTGCACCATGAAGCTGTCGCGCTTCTCGGCCTTCGTGCTGCGCGGCTATGCGGTGGCGACGGCGGCGGTGCTAATCCTCGACGCGCCGGGATGGGCCGTCGGGATTGGGCTTCTAGGCCTCGCCCAATGCGGACTGATCTTCTATCGCACGATCGAGTTCGGCAAGTTGATGCACCGAGTCATCGACACGGTCGCGAAGCGCCAGAACCTCACCCCTTTCAAAGCAGCTCCATGAACGCACCCGCATGATCAGCCTCATCAAAAAGCTGCTGCCTTATCTGAGCCCCTATAAATGGCGGCTGATCTGGGCGTTCGCACAAATCTTCCTGGTGTCCAGCTTCGAGTTGCTGAAGCCATGGCCGCTTCAGCTTGTCATTGATGATGTGCTGGGCGGGAAAGCGCCGATCGTGCCGGGCCTCTCCGACCTGGCCCCGCTCCAGCTTTTGCTGGTGGCCTGCGTCAGCTTGGTGCTGATCAATCTCTGCGCCGCCGGGCTCAATCTGCTGCACAATGTCACCACCATCGCCGTCGGTCAGGGCATGGTCAACGATCTGCGCGGCGCGCTCTATGCGCATCTGCAGCGCCTGTCGCTCGCCTTCCACAGCCGGCAAAAAGTCGGCGACCTGATGTACCGCATCACCGCCGACAGCTTCGCCGTCCAGACAGTGATAATGAACGGCCTCTTGCCGATCATCTCGGCGGTCGTCCTGCTGGTCGGAATGCTGGTGGTGATGTTCCCGCTCGACCCCGCGCTGACGCTCGTCTCGCTCGTGGTCGTGCCGTTCCTGTTCATCCTGATCGCGCTCTTCAACAAGAAGATCGTCGAGGTCGCCACCGAAGTCCGCGACCGCGAAAGCTACGTCTATACCCTCGTCCAATGGGCGATGAGCTCGATCAAGGTCGTCCAGGCCTTCACCAAGGAAGAAGAAGAATATCGCCGCTTCATGGGGGCGAGCCGCGCCAGCCTCAACGCGACGCTGCGGCTCTATAGCTGGCAGACCTTCTATTCGGGTGTGGTCAATTCGCTGATCGCCGCCGGCACCGCGCTGGTGGTCTATGTCGGCGCACGCTCGGTCATGGGCGGGAGCCTAACGATCGGTCAGCTCATCGTCTTCATTTCGTACCTGGCGCAGCTTTACGTCCCGATCAACCAGATCACCCAAAGCTGGGGCCTTATTTCAGGCGCCCGGATCGGCGCGCGGCGTTCATTCGAAGTGCTCGATACCGAGCCCGATCTCAAAGACGGCACGCGCGACTTCCCGCCCGAAGGCGCGGTCGGCGCGATCGAATGGCACGATGTCGCGTTCCGTTATCGCGAAGAGATGCCGGTCCTCAACGGCGTCACGCTGAGCATCAAGCCGGGCATGAAGGTCGCGCTGGTCGGTCCGACCGGCGCCGGCAAATCGACCCTGATGGGCCTGCTGCCGCGCTTCTTCGACGCGAGCGAGGGCAGCGTCCTGATCGACGGCATCGATGTGAAGGAATACAAGCTCAACTCGCTGCGCCAGCAGATCGGCATGGTGCTACAGCCGCCGCTGGTCTTCCCGATGTCGGTCCGCGACAACATCGCCTATGGCAGGCCGGACGCGAGCAACGAAGAGATCGAGATGGCCGCGAAGATGGCCCGCATCGATACGCTGATCAAATCGCTGCCCCAGGGTTACGACACCATCCTCGGCGACAATGCGACGCTGTCCGAAGGCGAAAAGCAGCGCATGACGATCGCCCGCGCGATGCTGCGCAATTCGCGCATCCTGATCCTCGACGAGCCGACATCAGCGCTTGATGTCGAAACCGAAGCGATGGTCATGGACGGCATCAACCGCCTGACCGAAGGCCATACGACCTTCATCATCGCCCATCGTCTCTCGACGGTACGCAGCGCGGATCTGATCCTGGTGTTGAAGAACGGCACCATCGCCGATGCCGGAAGCTTCGAGGAATTGATGAAGCGGGGCGGCGTCTTCGCCGACCTCTACAATACTCAGTTCGCCGACAGCCCCAGCACCGCCGCGACCTCGCCCCAGCCGTCATAGATCATCCGCAGCGCGACGAAGGTCACGATCGCAAGACCGCCCCAGGCGATCCAGCGATGCTTACCGATCAGCCGGGCGACGATTTCGGACGCGGCGCCCATCAGCGCGACCGACAGCACCAGCCCCGTCACCAGGACCCACATATGGTCCCGCGCCGTTCCCGCCACCGCGAGAACGTTGTCGAGCGACATCGACAGATCGGCGAGAACGATCTGGGTAAGGGCCTGACGCAGCCCCGGCGCCGGCTTGACCGAATCCGGCGCGTCGTGCCCGCCCGCTGACAGATCGCGATAGAATTTCCACGCCACCCATAGCAACAGGATACCCCCGGCCAAGGTAAGGCCGATGATGGCAAGCAATTGCACGGCAACGGCCGCAAGGCATATCCGCAGCAGTGTCGCGACAACGATACCGATGACGATGGCGCGCCGGCGCAGCTTCGGCTCGAGGCCCGCGGCCGCCATACCGACGACAACGGCATTGTCGCCGGCCAACACAACGTCGATGACAACGACCGAAAGAAGCGCCCCGAGCGCGCCCCACTCACCGCTGGGACCGAGAAATTCGAGCATGTCCTACCACTCAATCCGCGCTTGATAGTTAGTCGGTATTGTTCGATTCGGTTCGGGTCAAGCAACGATTCATAAACAATTTCGCCACGGAAAACGGCGCGAAACGGTCAGATTTTATTTAGCCATTAATTGTTAATGCTTTCCCGCGAGACTCCCGCCGTGTTTGAAGAGGGAAGTTCATGGCGTTTCAAAGCAATTCGTCCCAGGCAGCCGAAGTTACCGAAGCAACGGCCGTGCTCGAGCCGGTGATCGTGCCGATGCAACGCGGATACGGTTCGCCGAGTGACGACTCGACGTTATTGACCGAGGCGCTTCAGGCGCACGGTGTGAGCAACAAGCTGATCGAAAAGCTCATCAGCTTCGCCATCGCCCCGACCCATACCAAACGCCCCATCGATCGCCTTACCATCGCGCTGGGTGCTCATTTCAATTTCCTGCCGCTCGACGACATCCTGCAAGCACCGGTGCTGCTGTTCGGCGCGCCGGGTGCGGGCGTCACCACGCTCGCCGCGAAACTGGCCGCGCGCTACGACGAAAGCCAAGTGCTGGTGATCAGCGCCGGCGGCAAGGATGCCGCGGCGACGGTGTAGCTTGAAGAATATCTCGAAGTGCTGGATCTGCCGTTGGCCGTCGCCGAAGACGCCGCCACGCTGAAGAAGATCGTCGCCGGTGCATCCGGCCGCAAAGTGATCATCGACGCCGCCTGCGGTGCGCCGTTCGATCAATCCAAGACCACAGAAATCCAAAACCTCATCGACGCTTCGGGCGCCCGCGGCCTGATGGTCCTCTCGGCCGAAGCGGAAAACGATGACGCCATCGCCGCCGCCGAAGCTGCATCGTCGCTGGGCGCGCGCGGCATCATCGTCACGCGTATCGATACGGGCCGTTATCTGGGACCGGCCTTGATGGCCGCGGATTCGGCAAAGCTCGCCTTGATCGGTGCGAGCGTGACGGAACATTTCGCCTTCGGTCTTCGGGCTTTGACCCCCGAAAACCTGTCGCGCCGGCTGATGTCCTCAGCGACGCACGCCGAACGCTGGCGCGCCGCGCCCCTTTAAGGGCACGGCGGCCGAACTTTCTTTCGGTCGATTATTCCTTGCAGCTCTGGTAGCTGGCCTTCTGCTCGACGGCCTGCTGCGAGACATATTTGCGGAATTCTTCGTTGCCGAAGCCGCTCGCTTGGGTGAGGAAGCCGGCCGAGCGATCGCAGACCGCCGCCACGGGTTCCTTGCCAACTCTCAGAGCTTCCTGATTCGCCAGCGCGGTGATGAACCGGTCGAAAGCCGCGTCTGCTTTCTTGCCCGCTTCCGCGCGCCGGAAATAACCAACCATCTTTTGCTGGTACGAAGCCAAGACAGAACCGTTCTTGCGCGTGAACTGGCTATAGACCTGGCTGCCGCATGAATCGCTTAAGACCATGAGTTTGGTCTGAAACTGTACCGCTTGATCGGCTTCGATCTCTTCACTGCGGTAACACTGGGTTGCGGCTTGCGCCGCGGAAACAGTACCAAGCACGATAACGCCGATAACGGCCAATTTTGTCAGATACATTACTTCTCAAACCGGAGGGACGACGGCCGCCTCACCCTTGCGCCGCCGATGGCGGTGAACACGGTGAAGCAAGTGGGCCACAACGAGGACGAGAGCGAAGACCAATAACATGCCTTCGCTGAAGCGCTCGGCGATCTCACCCAAGAAGCGCCCGAGAGCGTTCCCGCAGAGATAGCCCGCAGCGACAAAGACAGCGGCCCAGAGTCCCGCTGCGATAAAGTTCAAATACAGGAACCGCCGCCAATGGACATGACTGATGCCGAGGGCGAAGGACGAAAAATTGCGGATGCCGTAAATAAAACGGAACGTCAGAATGAACCAGGCATCGAACCGCTTGAGCCAGGACAGCGCACGATCGACGCGCGCGCGCCACAGCGGTTGCCGTGCGAGCAGACGCACGCCGAAATGCCGTCCAATCCAGAAATAGCTTTGATCGCCGCAGAAGCTACCCAGCCACGCAGCAACGAGAAGAAGCGGCCACGCCAGAAGGCCCTGGGATGCCGCGAAGCCTGCGAAGATGACGAAAGTCTCGCCCTCGAAAAACGTCCACGCGAACGTTATCAGATACGATAACGTTCCATGTTCGAGGATGAAGCGATGCACATCCATTAACGCGTTTCTTTCGCCCCGTTCAGGGTAGGCATGCTATGCCGAACACCGGCATAAGGCGAGGATGAATTTGGGCAACAAAGGGGCCGCGGTCAAGCACTCACGGATTAACCTAACACCCTGTTCATGTTGGACAGAAGCCATGACCTTTCCGGCGCGATTTCAGTGCGTTAGCCGTCCACAGCCTTGTTGCACCGCACCATTGTTTATCGTCATAAAACAGAGAGAAACCGCATGAGCAAATTGCCTCTCTCCCGCTTCAAGGTCATCGATCTGACACGTGTGCGTGCCGGCCCGACCTGCGTGCGCCAACTGGCCGACTGGGGCGCGGATTGCATCAAGGTCGAATCGACCGAGGACGAGGGTTTCGGCGGCGAACGCAATGGCCCCGACTTCCAGAACCTTCACCGCAACAAACGCAGCATCGCGATCAATCTCAAAGCCCCGCAAGGCGCGGCGATCCTGAAGGCACTGGTGAAAGACGCCGACGTGCTGGTCGAGAATTACCGGCCCGACGTGAAATTCCGCCTCGGCATCGATTACGAGACCCTGAAACCAATCAACCAGCGGCTCGTCTATGCCAGCATCTCAGGCTTCGGCCAGGACGGGCCTTATAAAGACCGGCCCGGCTTCGATCCGATCGCGCAGGGCATGGGTGGACTGATGTCGATCACCGGCCTGCCTGGCCAAGGCCCTGTTCGCGCGGGGATTCCGATCGCCGATCTTTGCGCTGGGATCTTCGCCGCCCAAGGTATCTTCATCGCGCTTCTGGAGCGCGAAGAGTCCGGTGAAGGCCAATGGGTACAGTCTTCGCTCCTGTCGTCGATGATCGCCATGCTGGATTTCCAGGGCGCGCGCTGGACCATGTCGCAGGAAATCCCCGGCCAGGAAGGCAACAACCACCCGACCAACATTCCGGCGACCGTATATCAAACCCGTGACGGCCACATCAACATCTCGGCCTCGAGCAATTCGATCTATGCCAAGTTGTGCAACGCGCTCGGCGCGCCGGAACTGGCGACCGATGCGAAATTCTCGAACTTCCGCGTCCGCCGCGAGAATCGCGACGAGCTCAACGATCGGATCGACGCGCTGACCCAAAGAAAGACCTCAGCCGAATGGGTCGATGCGCTGAACGAAGCCGGCGTTCCCTGCGGCCCCATCTACAAAATGAACGAGGTCTTCGCCGACCCGCAGGTGAAGCACCTGAAGATGGCGCAGAGCGTCGAGCATCCGACGTTGGGCAGCATCGACCTCGTCGGCCAGCCGATGTTCCTCAGCCGCACGCCGTCGTCGTTACGCACGGCGACACCGGAACGCGGCCAGCATACGGATACGATTCTGACGGCGTTAGGTTACGACGCGGCAACGATCGCGGCATTGAAGGCAGAGAAGATCGTTCTCTGACCCTACTCTCCACGTCATTGCGAGCGTAGCGAAGCAATCCAGTCCGTCCACACACTGGATTGCTTCGCTACGCTTGCAATGACGGAAGTGCAAAGGCATTTCGACGGCACCCTCTGATCCGTTAGAGTGAACCGTCATTACCGCAATAAGAGGCACAATCATGGCGCCAACCATCGTGGTCATTGCCGTCGGCGAGATGGGCTCGGGCGTGGCGCAGCGTTTGCGCCTGCGTGGCGCGACTGTCCGCACCTCGCTGAAAGGCCGCAGCGCCGCCAGCCGGACGCGCGCCGAAGCCGCCGGTCTGACCATCATCGATGATGACGACAAGCTGATCGCCGACGCCGATTTCATTCTCTCGATCGTCCCGCCCGCCGAAGCGCAAGGCTTGGCCGAACGGCTGGCACCGGCGCTGACATGCGCGGGAAAGAAACCGGTCTTCGCCGATTGCAACGCCGTCGCACCGGCAACGGTGCGCGATGTCGCGGCGGCGATTGTGCCCAGCGGCTGTGCCTTTGCCGATATGGCCATCCTCGGCGGACCGCCATCCAAAGACGGCGCCGACAGCCCCCGCATCTATGTCTCGGGTGAAGGCGCGCAGGCGTCGATGGCGCTGCGCGATTACGGGCTCGATATGCGTTTGATCGACGGCGGTATCGGCGAAGCCTCCGCCGTGAAGATGGGCTACGCCTGCCTCACCAAAGGGACGCAGGCGATCGGCGCGGCAATGATGTTGGGCGCGATGCGCAGCAATGTCGGCCCGACCGTGCGCGAGGCCTTGGCCGATACCGTGGCCGAGGTCTTCAATTACGACGCGCGGATGATGCCGCGCATGTTCCCCAAAGCCTATCGCTGGGTCGCCGAGATGGACGAGATCGCCAAGTTTCTCGCTGCCGATCCCGGCGCCAGCCAGATGCTGGCCGGCGCGCGCGCGGCTCTATGAACAGATCGCGGGCGACGTCGAAAAGGGCGGCGATGCCGGCAGCGTCGGCATCATCGACAAGTTCCTCAAAGGCTGACGGTCAACCTACTTGAGGAAGCTGTTGTCGATCAGAACCCCGTAATCGGCGAGCTTGTCCTCAGACTTCATATATCCCGCGGCGACATTCATCTGATCGCCGTTTTCGAGTTCGGGAATGGTGGTGGCCGCCGAATCGGGTGTCATCGCCTTCAGCATCTCGTAAGCAGCCTTGAGGACCTTCTCGTCATAAGACGGAAAGCGCGCTTTCATGATCGCCAGCGTCTCGACCGGCTGGGCGCGAATGAACTGCATCGCCGCGACGGTGCCATGAACCGTCTTTTCGCAGACCGATTTTTGCGACGCGCAGAAGTCCGAACGGGTCATCAGCATCGTCGCCGAGACCGGCGAGAATTCAGTCGGCTCGCCCTTGGCCGAATCCGATACGATCACACCGGTGCCATCCAGCACGACCTGCTGAATGAACGGCGGCGTATTCGAGAAGCCATCGATCGACTTGCGCGCAAAGGCGGCGAGGAATTCCGGCGGCTGCATCGGCGTGATCGTCATCTGATCCGGCGTGACGCCACCGGCCTTCGCCACGGCACGCAGCACCAAATCCGGGATCGCGCCGACGGCGCTGATCGCGATCGTCTTGCCTTTGAGGATTTGCGCACGCGTCGCAAGCGGCGCAGTGGGATCGAAATGCGCCGCGTCGGCGATGTCCTTGCGCAGCACGACGTCCTGCCCTGATTGATTCAGCGCCGTCGCCAGCGCGACCAGCTTTTGCCCATGCGCATAAGCGCGCGTGATCGACGGGCCGGACGACATCGAGAAGTCTGCCGATTTCGATATCACCGCATTGATGGAACCGATGCCGCTGATGTTGAGGACTTTGACGGCGAGCCCTTCTTTCTCCCAGATATGCGCGTCTTCGGCGACATATTCCGCCAGGAAGAGCACGCTGATCGCCGGAAGGGCAATGGTGACGGGCGTCGCCTGCGCCCGCGCGACACCGCCCGAAAGGCCGAGGGCCGCGGTGACGAGGCCGATGCCGGCGATCAGCTTGATATTTGCGATAGGCATAATGAGTCCTTGTCAAAAATCGTCTTGCGCCGTCATAGCGCGGAACGAGGGGTGATCCCACCTACTCTTTGCTGAGTGACGCGTCGTCCGACTCTTCACCCGCCGAGAACGGTCGCGTCTGGGCCAAAACGTAATTCCGAAACGCCATCGCATCGAAACAGGCGTTATGCGGCACCTTGCTGAGCGAGGCTGAATCGAAGAGCGGCAGATCGCGCAGTTCAAACGTCAGCGTCTCGGACGGCATCCGCCATCCCGGGCCCGTCACCATCAGCAGCGCCAGATGCGCGATATCGTCCGGCCAATCGGCAATGATGGCGGGCGCCTCATCATCGCGAAGATAGCCGGCCAATTTGGTAGTCATCTCGGTGCGGGTGATCGGCACTTTTTGCAGCACCGGCAAGACATGCTCGGCGACCCAAGGCGTGGGGTCGGTGCAAGCCAGCACCTCATAGAAAGAAGCCGATTGCTCTTCCTCGGGCACAAGCGCCAAGGAGATGAGTTGTCCGCCAAATCCGTTGAATTCAGCATCGAGGAAATATCGCATCGGGATCTCCCTGTCATACCAACAAAACGAGCGCGAACGAGCCGGTCTTCCGATCGTCCCCGCCACACGCTAGCGTCATACGATCTGTTTCCGCCGGAGTGTCTCACCCATGCCGCCAGCCTTCGATCTGCAATTCGCCCATGTCGGCATTTACGTGACCGACCTGCCGAAGATGGCGGCATTCTATCATCGTGTCCTCGGCCTGCCGATCACGGATCGGGGACCGCTGCACGGCGCTCAGATGGTATTCTTCAGCCGTAGCCCGCAAGAGCATCATCAGGTCGTCCTCGTTGCCGGACGGCCGGAAGGTCATGGCGAGAAGGTCATCAATCAAATGTCCTTTCGCGTCGGCTCGCTGGGCGAAGTTTGCCGCTTCTATCGCGGCCTGCGCGACGAACCCGAAGCGACCGATGTTCATCCAATCTTTCATGGTCAGGCCTGGTCGGTCTATTTCCGCGACCCCGAGGGCAACCGCATCGAGGTGTATACCAGCACGCCCTGGTACGCCCATCAGCCGATCCGCGAGGATATGGATTTCGCGCTGTCGGAAGAAGAGATCATCCGCCGCAGCGAAGCCTTGGCAAAGACTCTGCCTGGTTACATGACCGCCGAGGACTGGCGCCGGAAGGCGGAACAAGCCATCGCCGACCATGTTCCGGGCGTGACCGCACATTAACTATAAATCGAACATCGATTAACTATAGTTTCCGTTTTAACTATAAAATCGCGCAGTAATCATAGATTTATATAGTAAACGTCTCGATTTTTATTGAACTAAGTTTCGAAACACTTAAACTCTGCCTTGTTCGATGTTGATCGAAAGGGCTTTCACCGATGCGCGTTTTCACTGTCACCTGCGATAACCGGCCGGCCGCCGTCGTGCGCGCCGCGGACACCGCCGAAGCGGTGGCGATCGCCCTCGATCTGGCGCAACAACGCAATCTTCTCGGCCTTGTCGGCGGCCCGCGCCGCTTCAAAGCCCGCGAGCCCAGCGATGCCGAGATGGTCGAATGGCTTCGCCACCACGTCGATCACCTGATCCTCGAGGAACCGATCGCAGCATGAGCATGACGGTTTGCATGAACATTTTTGACGATAACGAAGCCCGCCGCATCGCCGAGGACATGGCCGCCAAGTACGGCGGCGACGCCCTCGCCCATGTCAAAGCCCGCACCGAACGCGCGATCGAAATCGGCGACGACCTCGCCCAAGCGATCTGGCGCAAGGTCATGACCGTCGCCAGCGAGCTGATTCACTAAGCCCTCGTCGCTCCCCTCTTCATCATAACCCTCGCCCCCTTGGGGGAGAGGGTGCGCCAAAGGCGCGGTGAGGGGGATCGTCGTTACCCCCTCACCTTCCATCGCTACGCGACGGGCCCCTTCCTCTCCCCAAGGGGCGAGGAGCTTTCATTGACGCTGTAACGCCCACGTCATAGCGTGCCCGATCATGACCGGGCCTTATCAGACCATCCGCACCGACAGCCCGCTTCCCGGCGTATTGCGCATTACCCTGGCGCGGCCCGAAGCGGCGAACGCCTTCAACACCACGATGATGCGCGAATTGCTCGATCTGTGGCGGGGCCTGCCCGCGCGGACCGAAGTGCCGCGTTGCATCGTGGTGACCGGCGACGGCACGCGTGCCTTCTGCGCCGGGGCCGATCTCAAAGAACGCAACGGCATGACCGAAGCGCAGTGGCTGGCGCAGCACGTCATCATCGAGGAACAATTCGCCGGGTTGATCGCGTCGCCCGTCCCGGTCATCGCCGCCGTCAACGGCCATGCTTTTGCCGGCGGGCTGGAAATGGTACTCGGCTGCGATTTCGCTTACGCCGTGAAAGACGCACGCTTTGCCCTGACCGAGGTAACACTCGGGCTGATGCCCGGCGCGGGTGGAACGCAGACGCTGGCGCGCGCCGTCGGCGAACGGCGGGCCAAGGAAATCATCCTGACCGGCAAGCCCTTCACCGCCGCCGAGGCGTTGCAGTGGGGCATCGTTAATGCGCTTCACGAACCCGACACGCTGATGCCGGCCGTGCTCGACATCGCCGCGCGGATCGTCGGCAATGCGCCACTATCGGTGCAAGAGGCGCGGCGTTCGATCCATGGCGGGCTGGCGATGCCGCTGGAAGAAGCCATGCGGTTCGAGATCGAATGCTACAACCGGCTGATCCCGACCGACGATCGTCGCGAAGGCATCGCCGCCTTCAACGAGAAGCGCAAACCGAACTTCAAGGGCCGGTAAGCGTGACGCAAAGCATCGCATTGGGCGAGGACTATCCGGAAATTCGTACCGGCGTGCGCGCGATCTGCAAAAATTTCCCCGGCAGCTATTGGCGCGGGTTAGACGAGAAACAGGAATATCCCGAAGCCTTTGTCACGGCGCTGACCGAAGCCGGTTATCTCGGCGCGCTCATTCCCGAAGAATATGGCGGCACTGGCCTGCCACTGCGCGCGGCGAGCGTCATCCTCGAAGAGATTCATCGCAGCGGCTGTAATGCTGCCGCCTGTCACGCGCAGCTTTACATCATGGGTACGCTGCTGCGGCACGGTAGCGCTGCGCAGAAGCAGCAGTTTCTCCCCGGCATCGCCTCGGGCGCATTGCGGCTGCAAGCCTTCGGCGTCACCGAGCCCAGCACCGGCACCGACACGACGCAACTCAAGACCCGCGCCGTGCGCGACGGCGATCACTTTGTCATCCACGGTCAGAAGGTCTGGACCTCGCGCGCGCTGCAGTCGGACCTGTTGCTGCTGCTCGCCCGCACGTCGCCAGCAGCCGAAGACAAAAAGCGTGGCAACGGCCTGTCTGTTTTCCTGGTCGATCTGCGCGACAGCGTCGGCAAGGGCCTCGAGATCCGCAAGCTGCCGGCGATGATCAATCACAACACCACCGAATTATTCTTCGATGGGTTACGCGTGCCGGCGGCAAACCTGATCGGCGAAGAAGGCAAAGGTTTTCGCTATCTGCTGGACGGTCTCAACGCCGAGCGCATCCTGATCGCCGCCGAGGCGTTAGGCGATGCACGGTGGTTCATCCGCACCGCGACCGATTACGCCAAGGAACGCATCGTCTTCGACCGGCCGATCGGACAAAACCAGGGCGTGCAGTTTCCGATCGCGCGTGCCTACGCCGAGACCGAAGCCGCGGAACTGATGCTGCGCAAGGCAGCGGCCCTGTTCGATGCGGCTGAAGCCTGCGGCCCGGAAGCGAATATAGCCAAACTGCTGGCCGCCGATGCGTCCTGGAAAGCCGGCGAAGCCTGCATGCAGACCCATGGCGGCTTCGGCCTCGCCCGCGAATACGACATCGAGCGCAAATGGCGCGAGACACGCCTTTTCCAGATCGCGCCGATCTCGACCAACCTCATTCTCGCTTATCTCGGCGAGCATGTGCTGGGAATGCCCCGCTCCTACTGACATGCCGCGCCATGACAGGCGCGGGATTTCCCGCTAGGAATACCCGCATACGGCGAACCTTGACGGAGCCTCGGGCATCCTATGCCGAAAAGATTCTTTGCCGCCGCCAGCGTGCGCGAATACGCGCTCAACATGCCGGGCACTTGGTTCCTGGCGATAGTGCTGGCGATAGCCGCTCTCGTGCCGCTGTTTCTCTCGGTCGTCCCGCCACTGGCGGATTACCCGAATCACCTCGCCCGCATGTATGTGCTGCTGCATCTGCCGCAATCGCCGCAGCTTCAGCTTTATTATCAAAACATCATCGCGGCGCAGCCGAATGAGGCGATGGAAGCCATCGTCCTACCGCTGTCGCATATCCTACCGCTGGAGATCGCCGGCAAGATCTTTGCCGGGCTCGCTTTGCTGGCGATGGCGGCGGGCACGCTGGCGCTGCACCGAGTCCTGCATGGACGGTGGTCGGTCTGGCCGTGCCTCGCGTTCCTCTTTCTTTATAACCGGCTCTTCCTCTGGGGCTTCCTCGCGTATCTGTTCACCCTCGGCTGCGCGCTCGGCGCGGCGGCAGCCTGGATCGGAACACGCGAGCGGTCGGCTGTCGTGCGTATTCTCGTTACCGCGCTCTGCGCGACGCTCGTTTATCTCGGTCATCTTTATGCGTTCGGCGTCTATCTGCTGATCGTCGGTGGCTATGAGTTGATGCGGCTGATCCGCGATGGCGATATAGGCCGACTGCCGCGCGACATCATCGTCGGTATCATCAGCATCGCCCCGGCGATCGCACTGTTTCTTTTCAGCCCGACATCGGGCGCCGCGGGTTCGACCTATTGGGGCGAATGGATTCGGAAGATTCAGGCGCCGTTCGACGTCATCTTCAATTACAGCCTGTGGTTCGACGGCGCCTCACTGGCGATCATCGCCGGCGTCGTCGCGCTGGGCTTTTGGCGCGGCCGCGTGCGTTTCGAGGTGACGATGGCGGTCGGGTTGTTGCTGCTATGTCTCGCCTTCCTGGTGATGCCGGACAAATTATTCAGCAGCTTCGGCGCGGATCAACGGTTGCCGATCGCGGTGACGCTGACGGCGATTGCCGCCTGCGATTGGCAACCGCGCCGTGCCTGGTGGCGTGAGCCGGCCATGGCGGTGCTGGCTATTGTCTTCGTCGCGCGCATGGCGGTGATCGGGGGGGTCTGGCATCAGGCGGATGGGGTTTATCGCGAAGCGATTGCCGCGATCGATCTGTTGCCGCGCAACGTGCGCTTGTTGCCGGTGATCGCACATAACAGCGGGCGTAGCCTGCCGCCGATTCCAGAATTCGAGATCGCCAATCTGGCGATCATTCGCAAGGAAGCCTTCGTGCCGGGGCTATTCGCATCACCGCGCGATGCCGGCCAGACCATCGCCTTCACGCCGTTGGCGCGGGATTTGGTCAATCACACACTGGGTGCGATCATCTTGCCGACAGAACTCAACCGGCTGAAAGACCACGCCTATATCGCGCGGCTGGGTCCGTTCCGCCCGCAGATGCTGGGCGATTACGACTATGCGTTTGTCGTCAATGGAGATGCTCTGCCGGCGTTATCGTCACCGCCGGCAGAAGCGAAACGTCTTTATTCGAAAGGCAATCTCGAGATCATCAAGTTCAATCGCGAGACGCCTGCTGGACCTTAGCTGGGATCGTTCGGTTCGATCTTCGCCGGCGCGCGCTGATCGCGTTCGCTGACCAGCCACAAGGCCAGCGCGACAAGACCAATGCTGATCAAGGCAGCTGACGTCTGCTGAATGCCGCTAAATTCATAGGGGAAGAGACGCAGGAAGCGCGGATTGATCGAGGTGACGATCGCATCGATTCCCATGATCGCGCCGATGACGCCGAACGAATGGCCGACGATACGGAAAGTGAGCGAGGGTTTGGTGGTGCGGCGGCGGCTCATTGGTTTGCTCCTGATAGAATGACTTTCTGTCCTTCCTAAGGCAACAGATATGCCACCCTCGTCGCTTCAATGACTTAACCGGGATTAACCAAAACCACGCGCGGCTTTCGTAAAAACGGCCGACAAAAAATTACGGTGTAACGGGCGCTTTCAGATTCGCCGGCGGACCGCGGCGCGGCGTCTCGCGCCAGAGAAGATAGAGCCCCGACGTCACCACGACCAGCGAGCCGAGAATAAGCTCAAACGTCGGCAGATCGCCCCAGATGATGAAACCGACGAACAGCGCCCAGACCAGCGACAGATAGTTAAACGGCGACACCGCCGATGCGGGCGCGAGATGCAGCGCCTTGGTCCACCAGAATTGCGCGACGCCGTTGCCGAGACCCGATGCGAACAGCAGGGCGAAATCGACAAGCGTCGGCATGGTGAATCCGAATGGCAACAGCAACGCCGTCAGCGGCACCAGCAGCAATATCTGATAGACGATCAGCGTGTCGCTGGATTCAGTCTGGCTCATCTGGCGGATCGCGATGGCGACGGTCGAAATCAGCACCGCATTGCCGAGCGCGAAGACCGTCCCCCATTGGAATTCGCCCGCCCCCGGATGGGTGACCACCAGCACCCCGGCAAAACCGATCAACAGCGCCGCCCAGCGATGCAGCCCGACCGTTTCATGCAGCAGCACCACCGAGAGCAGCACGGTGATCAGCGGCGCCGAAAACGAGATCGCCGTCGCGCCGGCCAGCGGCATGGTCTGAAATGCGATGAAGATGCAGGTCATCGACCCGAGTTGCGACACCGCGCGGCGCAGGTGATCGAGGAACCGGCCCGTGCGGAACACCGACAGGCCGCGCCGCGGCAGGACGATCAGAAAGATCGGAATGAGGGCAAACAAGGTACGGAAGAACGCGACTTCACCGACCGGATAAAGCGCCACTTCCCATTTGACGAGCGCGTTGACGCCGGCGAACACCATCGTCGAGAGCACCATATAGAGGATGCCCAGCGGGACATTGTCCGAACGAACCTGCTTCTCCACGATCATGCTGTGCCCGATAAATCCGTCCGAGCGGCGAGTTTACCCAATTTTGCCGCAATGCTTCCACGAAACCCGCACATGCCGTCCCTAAGGTGAGACCACATTATCCAAGGGGTACTTCATGCGTGTTGTTCTGACCATTGCCGCCACCGCGTTCCTCGCTGCGTCGGCCTTCGTTTCGTCACCCGCCTCGGCCGCGACCAATTTTGCCTGCTCGCAGGTTCCCGAAGCACAGCGTTTCGTCGATGGCCTTCATCCCGGCCCGAACACCTCGGCGGCACAGAAGCATCTCGATGCCGCCAAGAACGCACCGAATGAAACGCGCTGTTCGGCTGAGTTGAAGCGCGTCGATTACTACGCCCGCCGCTCTGCCGCCGCCGACAAGCACGCGGCGACGCCGAATCGCCGCCGCGTCGTCTGCGCCGATGCGCTGCATCAGAACCGTCCTGGCGGCAGCGACTATCATGGCCCGAGCCGTGGCTGCCCGAAGGTGATGTAAGGCCGACCTTCGGCCCTCGTTCAAAACGCGCAGACCCGCAACGGTCTGCGCGTTTTCTTTGGTTGGCCCACTTGCCCAAAAGCCACCGCGGTGGAATGCTGCGCCCCGAACGGGTGTGACCGGGACTTAACCAGGGACGGAGCTTTCTTATGGGCGTGCAACCACCAGTCTTATCCTTTGCCGAGCGCGACCGCCGCTGGAAGAATGTGCGTGCAATGATGCGCGAGCGCGGCTTCGACGGGTTGCTCGTCGCCGGCTTCCGGTCGCGCGAAATGTACGAGAGCTATATCAGCGACGATTACAACGAGGGCTGCGTCCTCTTCCCGTTGGACGGCGATCCGGTCGTCATCACCTGGGCGCATCTGCGCGTGATGCGCGCCAAATATTCGGATGAGTTGGGCCATAAACTGTGGGTGCCCGATTACTGCGTTTGCACCACCGGCACCGGCGCGGCCGAGGTCGTGATGGAAAAGGGCCTCGCCAACAGCAAGCTAGGCGTGGTCGGCCTCACCTCGCAGGCACCGACGGAAATTTATGGCGCGATCCCGGCGAATTTCTGGAAGCAATTCACAGCGGCGCTGCCGAAGGCGACGTTCGAGGATATCTCGGAAGAATTCAGCTACATGATGCTCGTCAAATCCGACGAGGAAATGGCGCAGATGCGCTATGCCGCGAAGGCCGCCGAAGCGGCCTGCAAGGCGATCATCGAATGCGCCGCGCCGGGTGTCGGTGAAGAGGTCATCATGGCCGAAGCCACCGCGGCGATCCTGCGTTTCGGCATCGGCCTGCGCTATCCGCTGATCGTGATGAATTCCGGCCAGCATACTTTGTCATGGGGCCCGCCGCGTTGGCAGACCCGAGGCGAGGCGCCGCGCGTCATGCAGAAAGGCGAGATCATGCACAGCGAATTGATGCCGATGTGCGGCAATCAGGAAGTTCAGGTGCAGATGACGGTCGCGTTCGACCCAATCGATGCAACCAACCAAAAATGCGAGAAGGTCGCGCGGCAATCCTATGACGCAGGCCTCAAGGCATTGAAGCCGGGGATTAAATTCTCGGAATTCTGGGCGGCGATGGAAGAACCGTTGAAGGCGTCGGGCTGCTGGTCCTACACGCCGCTGGTCCATTCGCTTGGGCCGCATTTCCTTGCCGGCCGCAGCCGGGTCAATCAGGAAAATCTCGATCTCGGCGTGCGCTTCGTCGGCGCACCGGGTGCGATACCCCGCGACATCGTCCTACAGCCGGGCATGGTCTTCGCCTTCGAGCCGAATGCCTGCATCGGCACGCACCGCGTCAATATCGGCGGCACGGTGATCGTCACGGCCAATGGCTGCGAGGAATTGAACCAGATTCCGACGACGGTCACGCACAAGCAGTAAGACTTAAGTCGAAACCTAACCCCTACGTCATTGCGAACGAAGTGAAGCAATCCAGTCTGTCCGCACACTGGATTGCTTCGCTACGCTCGCAATGACTAACTATTTTAAGCTGCCAGAGCCTTTATCTTTTCGAGGTCGGCGCGAAAATCCATAAGCGCCTGTTGCTTCGCCGCTTCATCTGGCAGGCGGAGCAGATAGGCCGGATGGACCGTGACATAGCCCGGCCAATCGCCTAGCAGCCGTTCGCCCCGCGCCTTCGTCACCGAGACAGGCTTTCCGGTCAAAGCCAGTGCGGCGGTCGCCCCCAGCGCCACGACGAGGCGCGGCCTCACAAAGGACAGTTCCTTCATCAGCCACCAACGATAGTGCTTCACCTCGCCGGTGCTGGGTGAGCGGTGGATGCGGCGCTTGCCGCGTTGCTCGAATTTGAAATGTTTGACCGCGTTGGTGAGATAAACATCGCCGCGATCGATGCCGAGCGCGGTCAGTTCGCCCAGCAGCACCTGCCCGGCCGGACCGACGAAGGGATGGCCCTCGATGTCTTCCTGATCGCCCGGCTGCTCGCCGACGAAACAGATCGCCGCGCCTTCCGGTCCTTCGCCCAGCACCGCGTGGTCGGCACCAGGAACCAACGGCTCCGACGCAGCAATGAGGTTGTTGAGCTCGGCGAGGCTTTGCGGCTCCTGCTGTGCCATCGCCGCGACAGCACGATCGGGATTGCGCTTCACGGGCATCGCGGCGCCGCGCGCGATCATTTCGCGCACGCGCGCCGGCGCTGAGCGAACGAGATCGGGGATCGCCTGTGTCTCGGGCAGGTTGAGCCAATATTTTTTGGGCATTTCGGTGCGCATCATCTTGGTGTTGACGCGCGCGGGATTGAAGGTGCTTTCGTAATAGCTGCGCCACGCCGCTTCAAACGCATCGGATTCCGGCGCATCGCTGCGCTGACCTGGCGGCCCGATGACCAATTTTTCGCGATCCCAATGCAGCGATCCGACCGGCGTCAGGATCGACCAGCGCAGGCCGCGATATCGCTCGATGAAAAAATTCGACGTCGCCTCGACGATGTAATCATCGGGCTCGAACCAGGCGACGTAGCGTTCCGCGCCATCGGGGTCGGCAGTTTGGCGAAAGCGCAGGAAGGCGTGCATCTTGTGAAGGTCGCGGCGCACCGACTTGCGCATCATCTCGAGCGCATGGACCAGCGGATCGCTGGCGATGTCGAGCAGCGCGCGTTCGCCCTGCAACACGCGCCAGATGAGCCGATAGAGCATCGCATACCGTTGCGGATCGCGATGACAGATCACCTGATCGACCATCGTGCCCAGCGCGCGTGACAGCGAGATCGGCGGCGCGTCCTCATCGATCACCGTGCCGAAGAAATCGGTTTCACCGCCGGCGTTCCAGATCACCCCGTCGGGCGGCACCTTGCGGGCCACGAGGCCGCGTACGGCCTTGCGGAAGCCGATGAGGTCCGCGCCTTTGTCCAAAGAAACCCGTTGCAGTTCCATCAGAACAGGCTGGCCTGACGCGGCGGCGCGACCAGCAAGCGCCGCAGATCCTGGCGGTCGCTGAGTTTGGTCGGGTGGTGATCGAGGGTGATGAGAAATGGCAGCAGCCGTTTGACGCCGCTGGTCAGCCGCGCGACATCGGCCAGCCGCAAGGTCGTATGACGCCGCACCGTCATGATGCGGTCGATCGCGCGGACGCCGAGGCCCGGCACGCGCAGCAGCATCTCGCGATCGGCGGTGTTGACGTCGAGCGGAAAGCGATGACGGTTCTTCAGCGCCCAAGCCAGCTTCGGATCAACCTCGAGGTCGAGCATGCCGTTATCGCCGCCGCTCGATATTTCTTCGGGCGTAAAGCCGTAAAAGCGCAGCAGCCAATCGGCCTGATAGAGCCGATTCTCGCGCTGCAACGGCGGCGGCTTCAGGGGCAGAATCGCACTCGCCTCAGGGATCGGACTGAAGGCGGCATAATAGACGCGGCGCAAAGCGTAGTTCTTATAAAGCGACGAGGTGGTCTGCAGCACCGAGGCGTCGGTGGTCGTGTCGGCGCCGACGATGATTTGCGTGCTTTGTCCCGCCGGCGAAAAACGCCGCTTGTCTTCTTTCGCTTCGGTGATGCGTTCCTTGATCTGGCCCATCGCCGTTGCGATCGTCGCGCCGTTCTTTTCCGGCGCGAGTTCTTTGAGGCTTTGCTCGGTCGGCAGTTCGACATTGATCGACAGGCGATCGGCCCAGCGCCCCGCCTGCTCGATCAGCCACGGGCTCGCCTCGGGGATCGTCTTCAAGTGAATATAGCCGGCAAAGCCTTGCTCGCGGCGCAGCTTCTTCGCCACCAGCATCATCTGTTCCATCGTGTAATCGGGCGAACGGATGATGCCGGACGACAGGAACAGTCCTTCGATGTAATTGCGCTTGTAGAAATTGACGGTCAGCGAGACGACCTCATCCACCGTGAACCGCGCCCGCTTCACGTTCGAGGACCGGCGGTTGATACAATAGGCGCAATCGAACAGGCAGTAATTCGTCAGCAGGATTTTCAGCAGCGAGATGCAGCGCCCGTCCGGCGTATAGGCATGGCAGATCCCGTTGCTGGTCGAACCCAGCCCATCGACACCGGCCGAACGTTTCGGCGCGCCCGACGAGGCGCAGGACGCGTCATATTTCGCGGCATCGGCCAAGGTGCGGAGCTTTGCAGCTAGCTTATCGTCCATGGCGGCCTCCTGTTTGTTCACTATACGTTCCAGAACCGCAAACGGCAAGATGGCCCGCGCCGGGAGCCGAAACTTCCCAACGGTCAGCGCAATCACGCGGCGTCGTATCGACGTCCTGCTTCATCGCGCAACGGAGACCAAGCGCGACTCGGATGGGGATTTGTTCGACGGAAACCTTCCTGCGACGCCGCGACGCATCTTTGCGTTCGCACCATCGACAGAGCGATCACGCATCGAAAATCATGCGCAGCATCGTCGATCGAATTGCGGCACAACGACTTCCTTGATGTGATCGCTGCTCAAGTACTCAGACCGATGATGTGCGGCATCCACACCATGCATGATTCATAAAACTGTCGCGGCCATGCGATAGCTTGCAACGACTTGCGAATCGTGAAAACATTCTCGGCGGTTAGATAGCTCGGTTGGAACTTGGTTGATTATATCGCCGCCTCCAGCACCTCGCCTTTCAGCACTTCTCATTGTGATCCTTCATTGCCGCGACATCCTCAGGGTGCCGCGGGCGCGCGCTTGTTCTGCATCACACCAGCAAGAGGAGCATGTCTTTGGGTAAGCCGTTGAACCGAAAGAAACGCCGCAATCTTGGCCCCAACAAGACCGCGGAGATCATCGACTTCCAAGGTTCCAAGTTCGAGCGGGAACGCGCGCTCCCCCCGATCAAAGCTCTCAACCCCAATCAATCCGATTATCTCGACGCCTTGCGCACCTGCCCGCAGGTGATCGTGCTGGGCCCCGCCGGGACCGGCAAGACCTGGATCGCCGCGACCCATGCGGCCGATCTTTATCGCAAGAAGAAGATATCGAAGATCATCATCACCCGGCCCAACGTGCCGTGCGGCCGGTCGCTGGGCTTCTTTCCCGGCTCGCTGCACGACAAGTTCGCGCCCTGGGCCACGCCGATCGCCGACGCGATCAAGGAACGCATCGGCGAGGCCGCTTATGACATCGCGCTGAAGAACGAAGGCATCGAGATGGTGCCGTTCGAGGTGATGCGCGGCCGGTCGTGGAAGAACGCCTTCGTCATTCTGGACGAGGCGCAGAACACGACGCCGACGGAGATGAAAACCTTCCTCACCCGCATCGGCGAGGATTGCATCGTCGTGGTCAATGGCGACGTCAAACAATGCGACCTGGGCGAAAGCTCCGGCCTCAAGACGGTACTAAGCCTCATTGAGTCAAAGAACCTGCCGGTGCCGGTGATCGAATTCACCCTCAACGATATCGTGCGGTCGGGCCTTTGCGCGATGTGGGTGCGGGCCTTCGAGGAAGAGCGGATCTAAGCATCTTATCCGCCGCCCCGGTTTCGGCTGGGGCGGCACCGTTTCTCAGCGGCATGAGTATCGGCTATCCTTCGCGCGTTTGAATTTGTGCGCGAGGGAATAAGCCATGCCGAAAATGTTCTTCCTCAACCTGCCCGTCAGCAGCGTCGGACGCGCCACTGCGTTTTATGAATCGATCGGCGCGACGAAAAACCCGATGTTCTCGGACGAGAGCGGGTCCTGCATGGTCTTTTCCGACACGATCTTCGTGATGCTGCTGAACCACGACAAGTTCATGCATTTCTCGCCCCGGAAAATCGCCGACGCCAAGACAAGCACCCAAGCCCTGTTCTGCCTGTCCGCCGACAGCCGCGCCGAGGTCGATGCGATCGTCGAGAAGGCCGGCAATTGCTGGTAAGCGAACTGAGCCATCGCGTCAGCAACACGTTAGCCGTCGTGCAATCGATGGCGGGGCAGACGCTGCGGACCACGGACACCAATCAGAATTTCGTCGATGTGTTCGAGGGGCGGCTTCAGGCCTTGGCGCGCTCGCACAACTTGCTGGTCGAGGCGCGCTGGGAAGGAACCGACTTCGAAGCCCTCGTCCGCAGCCACTTGGAAGCCTATTTGGGCGACGGTCCGCAGCGGCTCAATCTGCACGGCGATCCCGTCATCCTGTCGCCGGACTTTGCAACGCCGTTCGGCCTCGTGCTGCACGAGCTAGCGACCAACGCGGCAAAATACGGCGCCTTCTCCGTCGCGACGGGACGCGTTGTCCTGACCTGGACTATCGATACGAAAAACGACAAGCGGCTTCTGAAAGTCATATGGCGAGAGATCGGCGGGCCACCGGTTTCCGCTCCGACACGCAAAGGCTTTGGCGGATCGTTGATCGAACGCGGCTTACCCGGCTGCCACGTTAAACGTGAATTCGCGCCCGAAGGACTGACCTGCACATTGGAAATCGAACTTCCAAAGGAGCAGGATCATGGGATCGAAGACAGAAGGATCGAAGACTGATCCTGCTCGGCCGCTGCAAGGCATGCGGATTCTGGTCGCCGACGATGAATTCCTTATCGCGGTGACGATCGAAGAAACGTTGTGCGATGCCGGCGCGGAAATCGTCAGCGCATCGACCTTGCCCGATGCTGCAAAAGGCCAATGACGAGCCACTGTCGGCGGCACTGCTCGATATCCGCACACCCGCAGGTCCCGCTTTGATCAAGCCGGTCAAGCAGGACATTTTTATTAAAGCGATCCTCACCGCCGCCGGACGCTAGGGAAGAACCCAGGTACGCGTGACGGCGTTACGCCACCAATGGTACGACGATCGCCTTCGTCACCGTCGCGGCATCGCGCGGGTTGAGCCGCACCTGCAAGCCGCGTTGGCCGCCATTGATGAAAACAAGATCATGCGCCATCGCTTGTTCTTCGATAGCCGTCGGCACGACCTTCATCTGACCGAACGGACTGATACCACCGACCTTATAGCCCGACAGCCGTTCCGCTTCCGGTGGCTTCATCATCTGCGCCGACTTGCCGCCAAACGCTGCCGCGAGCTTCTTCATCGACACCTCGCGATCCGACGGCACGATCATACAGACCGGCTTACCATCGACCTGCGCCATCAAGGTCTTGAGTACACGCTGCGGCTCTTCGCCCAACGCCTCGGCCGCCTGCAGACCGATCTTGTCGGCATCGGGATCGTAGTCATAACTGTGAACGGTAAAGGCAACCTTCGCCCGTTCCAACATCTGCGTCGCCCGCGTTACTTTGGACATCACGATCTCCGAGCCGAAAGATGCCAGCAGGTCTTCGCCGATTTTTTAAAACACGCTTTCAATATCGGTTTTTGAGAAGTCATCGCCGATATAGAGAAGTCGGCAGGAATGTTCCTTCGCGACTTCATAAGCGAAACAGTCACCAAAATTCAAAGCTGCAGCACTTATGCCTTTTCCCCAAACCGCATAGGCTTCTGCAATCCTGCGTGCCGCAGCAGGCGTCATGGTCACGACTTCAAAGCCCAGCCCATCGATGATACTGGCTATCTCTGTGCCGACATTCCGGCGCGCGCCGACGATCAATGCTTCGGCCACTGTGCCAGCGGAAATTAGGATATGGTCTTCTGCTTCGAGTGCAGCGATGCAAGCATCCGCCCCGGGCTCGTTGAGGACAATCGCCATCAACGCCGACGTATCGACTGCAATCATCCCGGAAGACCATCATCGGTATAGAGAAAATCCTGGCTGTGCGCGGCGTCAGGTCCGGCATTCGCCTTAGACGCTCCTGCTTTACGTGCAGCCTCCATAAGAACGCGACGCGATTTCCGATCCGGGATTACCTTCACCGGGACAAGCCGCACGGCGGCGTGACCGTGACGCGTGAGGACGACCTCGTCGCCCGCCTCAGCTCTGCGCACAAGTTCCGTGAGTTGCCCTTTTGCGTCGGTGACGGATATCTGCACGATTTTTCGCCTACAGCCTGAAAAGAGAGAAGATTATAGACCATTAAATGGTCCAAAATCAATCTGTTTGTGGTTGCGCTATATTTGTGCGCCGGTAATGGACAGCCAGCCCGATCAGCGTAGCTGGCGTAAATCGTGACAGCACCGAGGCGTAATTGGACTGGGGTCTATGAGAACCGACCTTGTCCGACATCCAGGCGTGGAAAGCTTCGGACATGATCAATTTCCCAAGTTCTTCTTGGTCAGCGGGTTCGATCCCATAAGCGTTGAATGCGGCAAGTATCTTTGAACTATCGCGCACATAAAAGCTTTGCCGCTGCGCCCATTCAAAAAACACCTCTGGTATAGTGGTGTTTGGCGCGAGGTCGTGACACTCGCGGCACATCAAAAATAAATTGGTTGGATCGTTTGCCCCGCCCAGAGAACGCGGAACGATATGACAGCGCTGAAGCGGAATGCGATCCCAGCAACGAAGAATTTCCGACCATCCGGCGTCAGACTTTTTAATGTCGTATTTCGCCCCGTAATGAAATCCACACGCCCAACAACTCGGCTCCCCCCAATCGATGAAAAAGCCAAGCTCTCCTAACCGATCTTTCCATGCTTCAAAGATCTGGCTTTTGAGCGGGAGGTCATCAACATACGGCATCAAAAGCGCTTCTTTTCAGATCTTCGCCTACAATACTGGTACACGCGCACCATAAAGTTCACATGATTTAACTTCGAGAGACCAGACTATGCCCAATACCATACGCCTGCACCGCGTTCTTGCGACCCGTCCGGAGAAAGTCTATCGCGCCTTTATCGAGGCGGACGCCCTCGCCAAATGGCTTCCGCCGAACGGCTTTACCTGCACCGTGCATCACCTGACGGCGAAGGTCGGCGGGACGTTCAAAATGTCGTTCCGCAATTTCACGACCGGCGGCAGTCATTCGTTCGGCGGTGAATATCTCGAACTCATCCCTAACGAACGGGTGCGTTACACCGACATCTTCGACGATCCCAACTTGCCGGGTGTCATGCAGGTGACGGTGACACTGAAGCCGGTGTTGGTCGGTGTCGAGATCGACATCACTCAAGAAGGAATTCCCGATCTCATTCCACCCGAGGCCTGTTATCTCGGCTGGCAGGAATCATTGCGAAACTTGGCGCGATTGGTTGAGCCGGAAATCAATCAATAGCGATTGGATTTTGCTTGCGGCTAACCGCCCGGATGAAGACCCGGCGCCTCTTGGCCCGTCCGCGCGACATATTCAGTGTAGCCGCCGCCGAACTCATGCACGCCGTCGGGTGTTAGTTCCAGCACGCGGTTCGAAAGCGCGGCCAGAAAATGCCGGTCGTGCGAGACGAACAGCATAGTGCCTTCGAACTCCGATAGCGCCGCGACCAGCATTTCCTTCGTCGCCATGTCGAGATGGTTGGTCGGTTCGTCGAGCACCAGGAAGTTCGGCGGGTCGAACAGCATCTTGGCCATCACGAGACGCGCCTTCTCGCCGCCGGACAATACACGGCAGGGCTTTTCGACATCGTCGCCGGAGAAACCGAAGCAGCCGGCCAGCGACTTCAGTGCGCCTTGTCCGGCCTGCGGGAATGATTCGTCCAGCGATTCGAAAATCGTGTCGTCGCCATCCAAAAGATCCATCGAGTGCTGGGCGAAATAGCCCATCCGGATGTTGCTGCCGACGGTGACCGTGCCCTGGTCGGGTTCGGTCTCACCGGCGACCATTTTCAGCAGCGTGGATTTCCCCGCTCCATTGGCGCCGAGGACGCACCAACGTTCCTTACGGCGCACCTTGAAGTCGAGCCCGGTATAGATCGGCTGGCTGCCATAGCCTTTGTGGACGTTCCTGAAATTCGCCACGTCATCGCCGGAGCGCGGCGGGCTGCGGAATTCGAACTGAACGTATTGACGCCGCTTGGGCGGTTCCACCCGTTCGATCTTATCCAGCTTCTTCACGCGGCTTTGAACCTGCGCAGCATGCGAGGCGCGCGCCTTGAAGCGTTCGATGAATTTGATTTCTTTGGCGAGCATTGCCTGCTGACGCTCGAATTGCGCCTGGCGCTGCGCCTCGTTCAGCGCACGCTGCTGTTCGTAGAAATCGTAATTGCCCGAATAGGTCGTGAGCGAACCGCCGTCGATCTCGACGATCTTGCCGACGATGCGGTTCATGAATTCGCGGTCATGCGAGGTCATCAACAGCGCGCCCTCATAGCCTTTGAGGAACGCCTCCAGCCAAATGAGGCTTTCGAGATCGAGATGGTTGCTCGGTTCGTCGAGCAGCATCGCGTCCGGCCGCATCAAGAGGATTCGGGCGAGCGCCACGCGCATCTTCCAACCGCCCGAGAGCAAGCCAACATCGCCGTCCATGCGTTCCTGGCTGAAGCTCAAGCCCGCCAGCACCTCGCGCGCCCGCGCCTCCAGCGCATAGCCGTCCAGTTCCTGAAAGCGCCCTTGCACCTCGCCATAGCGTTCGATGACGGCGTCCATATCGTCGGCCTGATCCGGATCGACCATCGCCGCTTCCAGCGTGGCCATTTCCGCGGCCAGTGCGCTCACCGGCCCGACACCGTCCATCACCGCCGCAACCGCGCTCAGACCCGACATCTCGCCGACATCCTGGCTGAAATAACCGATCGTCATCCCGGCATCGTTCGAGACCTGGCCGTCGTCGGGCTGATCCTCGCGCGCCATCATCCGGAAAAGCGTCGTCTTGCCGGCGCCATTCGGCCCGACCAGCCCCACCTTCTCGCCCTTCTGGATGCCCATCGACGCATCGATGAACAAGATCTGATGGCCGTTCTGCTTGGAGATGTTATCGAGGCGAATCATGGGGTCCTGGTCGAAAGGGCATAAGTTGGATGGTTCGGCTTTGGGTTGGGGAGCGTCAGCCCCCTCACCCTCCCGTCGCTACGCGCCAGGCCCCTCCCTCTCCCCGCTGGGGCGAGGGGCACGCGTTCGCATCTAACTATCTGATCTAATTATCAAAAGCAACAATCCCAGAGCACCCGGGCGACATTGCCGCACAGGCGATTGCCTTTCCCTCACGTCGGTGCGACAAGACACCCCATAATCGCCCATTGGTTCCACTCAGCCGACACGAAACCGGCGCTCGGAGGTACAAGCATGTCAGATCTCGAAATCGTTTGGACGAAGGTTGATGAAGCGCCGGGGCTGGCGACGTTTTCGCTGCTGCCGATCGTCCAATCCTTCGTCGCCGCCGCCGGCGTGAAGATGAAGCTGGCGGACATTTCGCTGACCGGCCGCATCCTCGCCAACTTCCCCGATAAGCTGAAGCCCGAGCAGAAGATCGATGACGAGCTCACCGCGCTGGGCAAGCTTGCGATGAAGCCCGAAGCCAACATCATAAAACTGCCCAACATCTCCGCCTCGATCCCGCAGCTGAAGGCCGCGATCAAGGAATTGCAGAGCAAGGGTTACGACGTTCCGAATTATCCGGACAGCGACGCGACGCCGGCGGACAAGGAAATCCGCGCCCGCTATGGCAAGGTGCTGGGCAGCGCGGTCAATCCCGTGCTGCGCGAAGGCAATTCCGACCGCCGCGCCGCTGGCGCCGTGAAGCAATACGCGCGCAACAATCCGCACAAGATGGGCGTCTGGAGCAAGGACTCCAAAAGCCGCGTCGCGCATATGACCGGCAATGATTTCTACGGCTCGGAAGTCGCGACGACCATTGCGGCCCCGACCAATGTCCGCATCGAGATGACCGCCAAAGACGGCGCCGTCACCGTGCTGAAGCCGAAGATCGCGTTGCAGACCGGCGAGATCATCGATTGCTCGGTGATGAACCGTAAGGCATTGCGCGCCTTCTTCGCCGAACAGATGGACGTCGCGAAGAAAGACGACGTGCTGTTCTCGCTGCATTGCAAAACGACGATGATGAAGATCTCCGATCCCATCATCTTCGGTAATTGCATTTCCGTGTTCTTCGCCGACGTGTTCGAGAAGTACGGCGCCACCCTGACGAAGCTGGGCGTCGATCCCGACCAGGGCGTTGCCGACATGCTGACCCGGATCGAAACCTTGCCCGAGGCCGAAAAGGCGCCGATCAAGGCCGATATCGCGGCCACCTATGCCAAGCGGCCTGCCCTCGCCATGGTCAATTCCGACAAGGGCATCACCAATCTCCATGTGCCCAGCGATGTGATCATCGATGCCTCGATGCCAGCGATGATCCGCGAATCCGGCAAGATGTGGGGACCCGACGGCAAGCTGCAGGACACCATCGCGACGATCCCCGATCGTTGCTACTCGACCCTGTTCCAGGTCGTTATCGACGACTGCAAGAAGAACGGCGCTTACGATCCGACGACGATGGGTTCGGTACCGAACGTCGGTCTGATGGCACAGCAGGCCGAGGAATACGGCTCGCACGACAAGACATTCCGGCCCACCACCGACGGAACGATCCGCGTCGTGGCCGAGGACGGCACGGTGCTGATGTCTCAGACGGTCGAGGCCGGCGACATCTTCCGCATGTGCCAAGTCAAAGACTCGGCGATCCTCGATTGGGTCAAGCTGGGCGTGCGCCGCGCGCGTCTGTCCAACACCCCCGCCGTGTTCTGGCTCGACGCCAAGCGCGCGCACGACGCGGAGTTGATCAAGACGGTCGATAAGTACCTCAAGAACGAGGACACATCGGGTCTCGACATCCGCATCCTCGCGCCGGTCGAGGCGACGCAGTTGTCGGTCGATCGCATCCGCAAGGGCCTCGACACCATCTCGGTCACCGGTAACGTGCTGCGCGATTACCTGACCGATCTGTTCCCGATCATGGAGCTGGGCACCTCGGCCAAGATGCTGTCGATCGTTCCGTTGCTGCAGGGCGGCGGCTTGTTCGAGACCGGCGCCGGCGGTTCTGCCCCGAAGCATGTCGAGCAGTTCCAGCATGAAGGCTATCTGCGCTGGGATTCGCTGGGCGAGTTCTTGGCCCTCGGCGCGTCGCTGGAACATCTGGCGCAGGTCAGCGGCAATGCGGACGTGAAGGTTCTCGCCGAGACGCTGGACGAAGCCAACGGCGAGATCCTCGAGCAAAACCGTTCACCGGCGCGCAAGGTCGGCGAGCTGGACAACCGCGGCAGCCATTTCTACCTGGCGCTCTATTGGGCCCAGGCGCTGGCCCGCCGCGACAACAGCTCGGCCCTCGCCGCGCGCTTCAAGCCGCTGGCGGAATCGCTGAAGGCCAACGAAGCCAAGATCAACGCCGAACTGCTCGCCGCGCAGGGTAAGCCGGTCGATACCGGTGGGTACTACCTGCCCGATCAAGCCAAGACATCGGCCGGGATGCGGCCGAGCAAGACGCTGAACGATGCGCTCGGCACTCTGTAAGACGACGACATAAGAAGAAGCCGCCCAGGGCAACCTGGGCGGCTTTTTTTATGCGCTACTGCCGGCGGTCAGCGTGTCAGAACGAGGTGGGTCGCCAACTCCATGGGGACCGTCTCTGTCACCCGATAGCCAAGTCCGGGCAGGTCGATGCCGCTGAACAGGGATTCGCCACGGCCGAGAAGGACGGGCGATAGCGCCAGGTGAATCGCGTCGATCGCACCGGCGAGCAGATACTGGCGCACGGTCGAAACGCCGCCGCCGATCTTCACATCCCGGTCGCCCGCGGCGGCCTTAGCCTGGGCGAGCGCGGACTCAATCCCATCGGTGACGAAATAGAAAGTCGTCCCGCCTTCCATCACGATGGGCGCGCGGGCTTGGTGTGTGAGAATGAAGGTCGGCGCATGGTACGGCGGGTTGTCGCCCCACCAGCCCTTCCAGTCGGGCCCGCCCCAGTTGTCACCGGCCGGCCCGAACATATTGCGTCCGAGGATGAAGGCGCCGAAGCCTTCCATCGCGGCGTCGGCAAAGCGATCTTCGGTCCCGCCGTCCTGTCCGATCATCGAACGGAAGGCCCGTGTCGGGAAGAACCAGTTGTGCAGCCCCAGGCCTCCCTTGCCGAGCGGATGCTCCAGCCCCTGGTCCGGGCCGGCCCCATAACCGTCGGCCGACACACCAAAACCCGCGACGCGCACCTTGCCCATGACGGGCCTCCATCATCTGATTGTGAACTGCAACCAGTTGAGTTTGGTCAGACTGGTTTTACATTGCAAGCGGTCATGATCGAAAAACGTTCCGGCTGCCCGATCAATCTTACGCTGGAAGTGCTCGGCGACCGCTGGAGCCTCATCGTCATCCGCGACATCATGTTCGGCAACCGCCGCCACTTCCGCGAAATGTTGACGCATTCGCAGGAAGGCATCGCCTCCAACATTCTGGCCGCGCGGTTGAAACGGCTCGTCGAGGAAGGTTTGCTCTCGCGCCGCGACGATCCCGCCCACCGCCAGAAAGGCATCTACAGCCTGACCGAAAAGGCGATCCAGCTTGTGCCCGTGCTGGTGCAACTGGGCGCCTGGGGCCGCCGGCACCTGCCGACCTCACCCGAACTGGCGATCCGCCAGCAATTGATGGAAGACGGCGGGCCGTCGCTGTGGAACGATTTCGGCAATGAACTGCGCCATATCCATCTTGGAACACCACTGCCCAAGAGACATGAGAGCGTCATAGCGCGCCTCAAGGCTGCATACGAAAAAACGGCCGCCAAACAAAGAAAGAAGGCGGCCGCGCCGATGACGAAGAAAGGATGATTGGCGAAGCGATCATCGCGAGCAGCACCACGCCATGCGTGACGCCGCCCGCGACGATCGTCTTCGGTGTCTTTACTTCAGGTCGAGCTTGAACAGATTCATCGCATTCGTGCGGCCGATCTTCTCTTTATCGGCGGCGGCGATTTCCAGGCCGTCAAACCATTCGGCAGCGTCCTTGTTGCTTTCGAACGGGTAGTCGGCCGAGAACAGGACCTTATCGATGCCCATCATCGACAGCGCGCACTGGAACGAGGGCGTGCAGAAGTTGCCGCTGGTCGTGATCCAGAAATGTTTGATGAAGGTTTCGCCGAGGAAGTCGCCGCCGGTATAGCCGCGCGGCGAGAAGCGCATGCGGGCATCGATGCGCCACAGGAAGAAGGGGATGCCTTCGCCCATATGGCCGATAACGATCTTGAGGTTCGGGTATTCCTTGAAGAGGCCCGAACCGCAGAGGCGCAGCGAATGAACCGCTGTGTCCGCGGCGAAGCCCCAGGGCGAGCTCATCAGCCACGGATGGCCTTCATATTCCGGCGCCTTGCTGAGCAGCGGCGAGCGCGGATGGATGTAGAACGGCACATCCAGCTTCGAGACCATCTTCCAGAACGGCCGGTATTCCGGCAGATCGTAATAGAGCGCGGTATCGGGCTTGTCCTTCTGGGTGAAGCTGTTCACCAGCGCGCCGACATAACCGTATTCTTTGACGCAGCGTTCCAGCTCGTTCGCTGCCGCGGTCGGGTCCTGCATCGGCAGGGCCGCGAAGCCGGAGAAGCGCTTGCGGTTCTTGCCGACCAGCTTGGCCATCGTGTCGTTGGCGCGATGGGCGAGATCGATCGCCTCGTTCGTGCTGACCACCGCCTGAATGGCGGGCGCGTTCAGCGACACGATCTGATGATCGATGCCGTTCGCTTCCATTTCGGCGACGCGTTCGTCGCCGAGTTCCAAAATCTGCCGTTCGAACCGGCTCCAATCCGCCGAGCCGCCGACGAAGCCGCGCGAATCTTCCAGCGTCTCCGGAAGGCTCCAATGCTCTTCGAGTGCGATCTTCCCTTTCATCTTATTCCTCACTTTTAAGTGTGTGCGTTGTGTCGAATTTTCTTCCGGGGACCGTCAATGCCGGCGCGGAGCCAACCCGAAAACTACCGTCCGCAGGACGCTGAGGCAATAATCCGGCCCGGCCTCACGTCAGGCCGGACGCCGCTATGCCCGGGGCGTGGGCATGGCGATGACCGCGATACGCAGCGGCACCCCGCCGGCGGCGATCGCCAGCAGACGATCGATGTTCGGATGGGCGCCTGGACGGTTGCGCGCATCGGCCGTGTGTTCGCCGAACACGGCCAGACCATGCTCGGCGGCGCGCGCGTCGAGGATATCGAAGGTCCGTTTCAAGTACTGATAGACCGCCAGCGAGCCCTGTTTGCCCGGCTGATTCTCGATGCTGGCAATCACCGCGGTGCCGTCGATGAGGTCGATGCGTTCGACGCCATCGATGGGCGGCATCTGCTGCAGATTGTCCTTGAACGCCGCGCCCACCTCGATCATTGCCGCCATAACCCCGAATTCCCCGCCCTCTGGTAAGCCAATGCCAATTTGAACCGGCATGTTACCGGGTTTGGGCGTCCTGCAACATCATGGCCGCGCCTTTCGCGGCGATCATGGCGGTCGGCATGTTGGTATTGCCCGAGGTGATCGTCGGCATGACCGAGGCGTCGATGACGCGCAGCCCCGCGATGCCATGAACGCGCAGGCGCGCATCGGTGACGGCGGCGGGATCGTCAGCGCGCCCCATTTTGGCCGTGCCCACCGGATGAAAGATCGTCGTGCCGACATCGCCCGCGGCACGGATCAGCGATGCCTCGTCGTCGCCGACGCGCGGCCCCGGCAGAAATTCCTGCGGGTGGTAGGGCGCGAGGGCCGGCTGGCCCATCAGCCGGCGCGTGACGCGGATGGCGTCCGCGGCGACGGTTTTGTCGTCGTCTGTCGTCAGGTAATGCGGTGCGATCCGGGGCGCCGCATCGGGCGCGGACGAGGCGATGCGCACCATGCCGCGCGACGTCGGCTGCAGGTTACAGGCGGCGACCGTGATCGCGGGGAAGCGATGCAGCGGCTCGCCGAAGCGATCCAGCGACAAGGGCTGCACATGGAACTGAATGTTCGCGCGTTCATGCCCGGCACGCGATCGCATGAAGATGCCCAGTTGCGACGGCGCCATGGTCAAAGGCCCGCGCCGCCGCACGGCATAATCGAGCCCCATCAAGGCGCGGCCGATCAGGGAATGATAGGTCTCGTTCAGGGTCTTGATCCCCTCGACCTTATAGATGCAGCGTTGTTGCAAATGGTCCTGAAGGTTCTTTCCCACCCCTTGCCGGTCGAGCACGGTCTCGATGCCGAGCGGCGCCAGCCAGTCATGCGGCCCGATGCCCGAGCGATGAAGAATCTGAACCGATCCAATCGAGCCGGCGCACAGCACCACCTCGCCCCTGGCCCGCGCCTCGATGCTCTGACCGCCCTGCGTGAAGCGCACACCGGTGACTTTGTTATCGGCTACGATGAGCTTCTCGACCAGTACACCTGTTTCGACGCGGAGATTGGGCCGTCCGCGCACCGGTGTCAGAAAACCGCGCGCCGATGACCAGCGCCGCCCGCGGCTTTGATTGACGTGGAAATAGCCGACGCCTTCATTATCGCCGGTATTGAAATCACCGGTCCGCGGCACGCCCATCTGCGTCGCGGCCTCGGCCACCGCATCGAGCACCTTCCAGGAAAGCCGCGGCGCCTCGACCCGCCATCCGCCGCCGGCGCCATGATGGTCGCTCTCACCCATGAAGTGATCTTCCAGCGAACGGAAGACGGGCAGCACATCGTCCCATCCCCATCCACCCAAACCCAACTGCCGCCAGTGATCGTAATCGGCCGCCTGCCCGCGCATGGTGATCATCGCATTGATCGCCGACGACCCGCCGATCACCTTGCCGCGCGGATAAGCCAACGCCCGGCCATTGAGCCCCGCCTCCGGCTCCGTCTTGAACATCCAATCGGAACGCGGATTGCCGATCGCGAACAGATAGCCGACCGGAATGTGAAACCAGATCCAATTGTCGGTGCCGCCCGCTTCGAGAAGCAGCACCCGGTTTCGCGGGTCGGCCGACAACCGGTTGGCGACGATGCAGCCGGCGGTGCCGGCACCGACGACGATGTAGTCGAAGTTACCTTCTAGGGGCATATGGGAAATCTAGTTTAAGGTCGCGGATTGTAAATCTTCGCCATCATCATTGTTATAGACGTCTCTTCGATCAGAGGCGTTCGCCCCTTGCACAGGAGCTCAGCTTATCCAGTTATGACGTTGAGCTTATCGAGGCACGACGACTGCGTGCTTCCTCATGCATGTTGACCGGCGTGATGCTCAAGACCCGTGTCACCATCGCAGCAAGAAAACGACCGGGGCTTAGTTCAGCCGGAATAGTATCTTTGAGGATCTTGACCTTTGGAAGATGCGCAATATCTTTTTCAATTGTGCTATCAGGGATTGATGCTGGGATCACATCCTCATCGCTTTCGGCTTCTGGTCCAGGCTTCAATATCCCAGCTTCCGGTTCTTCTATATATTGTTCGGGCGATACAGAATCGCCTGAATATTCCATCAGGACGAGGCACGTAGAGTGGTAAGCGTCATCCTCACGCCCAAGTTTGACGAGTAGATCAAACAACCAATCTGCGGTCTTAGGCTCCTTTTGTAAAATATCCGATCGGAGTCCGAAAACGAAGCCAAGCGCTGCGAGTGGATGCCGCAACCTCAAGTTCTTTGCGTCACCATAAGACTCCTCAATCCTATTCGGAGCATTTTTTCCGTACGAAGAGTCCATGCGCTTTGTTGACACAAGCAACTCCGGACCCGTTGCCCAGTCCGTAACAATCACATCGACCTGCTTCAAATAATTCTTTCCGAGTATGGCTGCCGACGACGAAGTAACACCTGATATCGATGTATTCTTCGCAACACGATCTGCAACTTCGATTCGGAGTTTACTGGGCAGCGATTTAATCAAGGCGGCCACTGCGGCCGGAAGAATGCGGGGATTTTTTGGCCTGGGCCACACTTGATCGAGTTCAAAACCCGCTCTGCGAAGCTCATAGCTGAGCCATACATCTAGAGCTAATGCTGGAACTCCAGACTGTGTTGTGGCCTTCAAATGAAGAGGAACGCCGAGCAACAGCTCAAGTGTCTCGTAGTCTGGTTCGAAGCATAGTTGTCCGTCTAAGCCAATGACCCAAGGATTGCTGTGCACCCCGCCGGAGGCTTTACCAGCAACAATATGGTCAAAAAAGGCCCATGCTTCCGTTTTTGTCGAGGGTTTAGTCACTAGCCATTCTCACGTTGCGTGTGGTTGAAAACCGGTACGCACTTGTCGAATGATATTAGATGTATTTGTCCAATGATTCTTACTGGCAGACCGGACGTAAATTGTAGCATCAAGTCAGTCGGCATAATGTCGCCAACGCTGAAGCGATCCGATCGCATCCTCTAGTTCGTCATCATTTGACTTTTGTATTGTCGCTATCGATGGGAAGACTACCCTCCCAGCCTCACGAGGCTCCAGCTTCAACATCCCTCCACCGAGCGCGTGACCTTCGAGTTCACAGCTCAACTTTACAAAGGGCGACGACCATTGTGGCAACAGCTTGCTTGCCAGCCTCCGATTTCGTAACTGAACCGAGTGGACACTGTTGGTGCAGGATATTCCAGCGGCATTCCTGACAAGGTTTACATTGCGCCCTGCCATATAGCTCATCATGAAATCAGGAATCTGAACATCAGGCACCGCATACCAAGGAGCACGATTGCGGCATTTGTACCCTTGCCTCGCTTCGTGGCCTGCACTGCTGTTGAGATAATTTTTAACAGACACTGGAATCTCTTGGTCGCGCTCGAGCCTCAAGAGCAAAATAGGATCATCATTCCGTTTCCAACCATCGACTGTTGCCTTAGTAATTTTCTTGTCTGGCATCGCTCGACCTTTACGGAGAGATGGTTGCAAGAATGCGGACGGGATGTGCAAGCGTTTCGCGTCTGAAGGCTTGAGGTGAAAGAAATCGTTGTCACCACTGACGTAGCCAATTCCCACGGTTGCGAAATCGGATAGCCGATGCGTATGGGGATCGGCAAGCGCGGCAGCATACAAGCTGCGTATTGAAGCGGGCAGCAGATAGGGCCGTAATCGCCGATTCCAGACGGTACGCCACTCTTCGAGATCAACCCTCATTGTCGGCCGTGGGGGCGCTCTTTCCGGCACGAAGTTGTCGACAACGGTTAGATCGATCGCATTGGCCTTGCCGCCGAAGCCGTCAGCATAAAGTAACCAGCAATCCTCCGACAGCGTAGGGAAGAGTTTCTTGCGTATTGCAACAATCTGCACAGTCGAAAATGATTCGACGAGATAGTCGAGAAGCGGCGCTGCATAAGGCGCATGACCGATCTCCGCGGGCACAACAAATGCCATGCGGCCACCGCGTTTCAAAAGACCGGCGGTCGCAACGATAAACGGCGCCCAAGACGAAGTTAAGCCGCTAAAGTGCGCACCAAGATTGAAGCAAAAATCCAATGCCCGACGCCGTAGCTCACCGCTAAACGTCTGGTACCGAATAAAAGGTGGATTACCCGCGGCACATTCGAACCGCTCGCGGGTCTCGATCGCCCAGGTGAAAAAATCGCCCTCATGTACCAATGCACCAGGCGCGCGCTCGATCGCACGATGCGCCGAGATAGGATTCTGTTCAATACCAACACTATTAGCATGAAAAGCCAAAAACTGGCCGTCGCCGCACGAAGGATCGATCAAGCGGTCAGAGCGCTTCCGGCAGACCCAAGCCACTAATGCCGCACTCACATCACCCGGCGTGAAATATGCTCCCGAGCGCTTTTGCGAATATTCCGGAGATGTCTCCATCATCGCACGCACCTTAATTAAGCCGGTTTTCCTCTACGCCAAGAGAACATAACGCGAACTTTGCTCCTCTGCAATGATGCTTGAAGGCAGATCGTCACATCTTACTAAGCGGCAACGGCGGCGGGGGTGTCGTCGAACCATGCCCCAGCGAGCGTTCGATCAGCACGGTGTCTGACCAGCGGCCGTTGCGGTAGGCGGCGCCCGGCAGCAGGCCGGCGCGGGAGAAGCCGAGTTTTTCGTGGAGCGCCAGCGAGGCCGCGTTATCGGCATCGATATAGCTGATCATGCGGCGAAAGCCGGAGGCGGCGCAGGCGTCGATCAGGGCGTTCATCAGCGCCTCGCCGACGCCGTGGCGGCGCTGGTCGTGGCGGATATAGATCGAATGCTTGACGCTGAAGCGATAGGCGGGCCGCTTGCGGAACGGCACGACATAGGCGTAGCCGAGCACCTCGCCGTTATCGACGGCGACCAGATGCGGCAATCGCCGGTCCTGCAGATTCTTGCGGCGGTCGCGCAGATCGCTCGGCTCGGGCACGCCGCTATCCTCGACGCCTTCCTCCACCCCCAACCGGATGTGGCGCCGATAGATCGCCAGCATGGCGTCGATGTCGGCATCGATCGACGATCGAACCCGGAACGGACTTGCCTTCTCCGTACCGGCGTTCTCTTCGCTGGCTTTTTCTGCGCCAGCCTTCTCAGTAAGCGTCATCCTGACCTTCGCCCAAACTACTCCGACACGACATAGGTAAAGAGGCGGATGCGGCCTGACGGATCGACTTTCCGATAGACGCCCTGAATTTCCACCTCGAAACCGGGGAACGTGTTGAATGCTGCCTCGAACATCTTGAGGTAGTCAATCATCGGCTGCGCCCGCTCGGTCAGCCGCTCGCCCGGGACGACCGTCGCGATGCCCGGCGGATAGACGACAAAGGGCGTCGTCGCGATGCGGCCGACGATGGAATCGATCGGCAGAAAATCGACATTGTTGCGGGTCAGGGCGCGGGCCGCCTCGGCCGGGGACAGGGCGATCTCGGGCAGATGGTCGGCCGAGAACTGTTTCGCCTGGAGCGCGCTGACATTGGCGTCGCGGAAAAAACGGTGCATCGATCCACAAAGATCGCGCAGGCGCACTTTGGCGTAATGCTGCGGCCGGCGGCGGAAGAATTCCGGGATCACTTCTTCCAGCAGCCGGTTGTCGTCATGCGCCTTTTTGAACGCGACAAGCCCGCTGATCAACGTGCCGGCCTTGCTGGCCTCGACGCCGGGGGTCAGTAGGAAGAGCAGCGAGTTGAGATCGTTCTTTTCGGGGACGATCCGGTTCTCTCGCAGATATTGGGCGACGACCGGCGCCGGGATGCCGTGTTCGGCATAGCTGCCGTCGCGATTGAAGCCCGGCGTCAGGATGGTCAGCTTGTTGGGATCCGACATGCAGAAGCCCTGCGTGGTCTTGCCGAAGCCATGCCACGGCGTGCCGGGGTCGAGGCTCCAATAAGTCGGGTCGGTCGCGAGCAGATCGGTGCTGATCGAATCCCAGACGACATCGTGCGTGCCGCCTTCGCGCGCCACGTCGGGAATCTGCACCCGGTCCGGCACGAAGGGATCGAAGAACCAGCGGCGTTCGGGACGAACTTCTTTTTCCTCGAACTCGCGGCCGAGTGCGCGGATCTTTTTCCGCAGCTCGATGCCGAGCCGGATCGTATCGTCCCACAGCACTTCGCCCGAACGGCCCTTCATCATCTGCGCGCCGACATCGAGCGACGCGAACAGCGGATAAAACGGCGAGGTCGAGGCATATTGCATGAAGCTCTCGTTGAAGCGCCGATGCTCGACGCGCCGCTTCTGGCCTTTGATATGCCGATCCTTCATGTGGATCTGCGACGCCTGCGAAAAGCTGGCGAGCTGCTTGTGCGTCGATTGGGTGGCGATGATGCCCGGCGCGTCCGGCCCAAGCTCGCCCAACCCCATGGCGAAGCGGCCCTTGTACAATGGGTGGAATTTCATGAAGCCCGCCCAGGCCTCGTCGAACAGGATGTAATCGCAGAGATGGCCGATGCGCTTGAGGATCATTTCGGCGCTGTAGATGGTGCCGTCATAGGTGCATTGCTCGACCACGGCGACGCGGAATGGACGCGGCTTGCGCCAGGCCTCCGGGTCTTTGACCAGCGGATGCGTGCGGATGCGCTCGCGCAGCGCGGTCTCGTCGAGAGCGTCCCAATCCATCGGCCCGATCAGCCCCCACGGATTGCGCAGCGTCGGGACATAGACGGGGATGCCGCCGCTGATCATCAGCGCACCGTGATGGGCGGCCTTGTGGTTGTTGCGGTCGAACAGCACGAGATCGCCTTCGGCGACGAGCGCCGCCAGCGCGACCTTGTTCGAGGTCGAAGTACCGTTGAGGACAAAATAGGTCTTTTCCGCCCCGAAGATTTTGGCGGCTTCTTTCTGCGCCTGCAGGGCCGGGCCCTCATGCGTCAGCAGATCGCCGAGATCGAGCACCGAATTGTCCAGATCGTCGCGAAAGACGGCTTCGCCGAGATGTTCCATGAACACCCGGCCGATCGGGCTGCGGCTGTAGAACACGCCGCCGTTATGGCCCGGGCAGGTCCAAAGCTGGTTGCCCTCTTCCGAATAATCGACGAGCGCGCCGAAGAATGGCGTCTTCAGCGTTTCGGCATATTGCTTCAAACGGCTGACGAGGTTCTTGGCGATGAAGGCCGGCGTTTCTTCCGACAGGAACACGTAGCCGTCGATGAAGTCGAGCACTTCGACCGGCAGGTCCTCGAACCGCTTGTGACGGATCAGCAAGATAATCGGGAAATCGAGACCCCGCCGGCGCATCAGGTTGATCAGCGCCGAGGTTCGGCCTTCTAGACCCTTCTTGCCCCAATCGACCACCATGCAGCCGATCGCGGCATCGGTCTGGACAGCGATTTCGGCATCTTCCAGCTTGCGCGCCCTCACCACCTCGAAACCGGAGCGTTCGATCTCCTGGATGATGTGATTGAAACGGACGCCCTCTAGGTCATCCGTATCGAAGGTCGGCGTCGCGAACAAAAATGTGAACCGCTTGGAATATTCCATGTCCTGACCATCTCATTGAACGGGGCCGTACGATAGCGAAAGACCGGGTCACAAATGTGAAACCTTGCCGTCACGCCTTCGCTCTAGGCGGTCGTACAGGAAGATGTGTCGTCAGAAAAGGATCGGTTGCGGCCGGTCACTTATTCCCGGGAAAGGGAACGCCCTTGGTGGTGAAGCGCTGCGTCCTGCTGGTGGGGCGCGAGGAAGGCCGCGCGCCGGCAACAGGCTTGCCCGTACCGGGCGGCTGATGCGCCGGCACGAGCTGATGCGCGCCCGGTCCGATCAGATCGGCGCGGCCCATCCGTTTCAGCGCATCGCGCAGCACCGGCCAGTTGTCGGGGTCGTGATAGCGCAGGAACGCCTTGTGCAAGCGGCGATGCGTCAATCCTTTGATCGCTTCGACCTTGTCGCTGGCGCCGTGGCGCACGCCGCGCAACGGATTGACCCCGGTATGGTACATCGCCGTGGCGGTCGCCATCGGCGAGGGCAGGAAGGTCTGCACCTGATCGGCGCGGTACCGATTCTTCTTCAGCCACAGCGCGAGGTTCATCATATCCTCGTCGGTCGTACCCGGATGCGCCGCGATGAAATAGGGAATGAGGTAATATTTCTTGCCGGCCTCTTTGGCGGCGGCGTCGAACATTTCCTTGAAGCGGTCATAGGCGCCGATACCCGGCTTCATCATCTTATCGAGCGGTCCGCGCTCGGTATGTTCGGGCGCGATCTTCAGATAACCGCCGACATGATGGGTCACCAGTTCCTTGATGTATTCGGGGCTTTTGACGGCGAGGTCGTAGCGTACGCCGGACGCGACCATCACTTTCTTGATGCCTTTGGTCTCGCGGACCTTGCGGTAAAGACTGATCAGATCGTCGTGCGAGGTATTGAGATTGGGGCAGATTTCCGGGAACACGCAGGACGGGCGGCGGCAGGCCGCCTCGATCTTCGGGTCCTTGCATGCCATTCGGTACATGTTGGCGGTCGGTCCGCCGATGTCCGAGATCACGCCGCGGAAACCCGGCGTACGGTCCCGAATTTGTTCGATCTCGCGCAGGATCGATTCTTCCGAGCGGTTCTGGATGATGCGGCCTTCGTGCTCGGTGATCGAGCAGAAGGTGCAGCCGCCGAAGCAGCCGCGCATGATCGTCACCGAGAACTTGATCATGTCCCACGCCGGGATCTTCGCATCGCCATAGCTGGGATGCGGCGCCCTGGCGTAGGGCAGATCATAGACCGCATCCATCTCGTCGCTGGTCAGCGGGATCGGCGGCGGGTTCAGCCAGATGTCGCGGTCGCCATGACGCTGCACCAACGGTCGCGCATTGCCGGGATTGCTCTCCCGATGCAGCACACGCGAGGCGCGGGCATAGGCTTCCTTGTCCTGCTCGACCTGCTCGTACGACGGCAGCCGAATGACGACATCGCCGGGCTTGCGGACAGCGCCGTCATCGTCGTCGTCGAGATCGTCGGCGCGCAGTTCGGTGAAATGCGCAGGCACCTTGCGATACAGGGCAACGCCGCGGATGGAATGAAGATCGGACGGCGCTTCGCCGGCGGCGAGCCGATTCGCCACCTCGACCACCGCGCGCTCCGCATTGCCGTAGATCAGCAAATCCGCCTTGGCGTCGGCTAGCATCGAGCGGCGCACCTTCTCGGACCAGTAATCGAAATGCGCGATGCGCCGCAGCGAGGCCTCGATACCGCCCAGCACGACCGGGACATCCTTGAACGCCTCGCGGCAACGCTGCGCATAAACGAGCGTGCAACGATCCGGCCGCCGCCCACCCTCGCCGCCCGGCGTGTAGGCGTCGTCGTGCCGCAGCTTGCGGTCCGACGTGTAGCGGTTGACCATCGAGTCCATGTTCCCGCCGGTGACGCCGAAGAACAGTTTCGGCTTCCCCAGCGCCTTGAACGGCTCTGCCGACTGCCAGTCCGGCTGCGCGATGATGCCGACGCGATAGCCCTGCGCCTCGAGCAACCGCCCGATGATCGCCATGCCGAAACTCGGGTGATCGACATAGGCATCGCCCGTCACCACCACGATATCGCATTCATCCCAACCGAGCGCCGTCATCTCGGCGCGATTCATCGGGAGGAACGGCGCGGCCTTGCGAAGATGCGCGGGACGACGATGTCCGAGCGTCGCAGTGTTTTGAACTTCCACTAGTCTAACTCGCGTTTACGGGACTTCGGGCCGACCAAGCCCCGCAATAGAGCTAGCGAGCGACTAGTTCGGCGAGTTTGGCGACAACGTCTGCCATCGGCTCTTCTGCAGTGCTCAGGCCGTTCCGCGAGGCGAGCATAGGGCTGACGTCACGGAGAGCATCGTACGTCGTATTATGCACGATGGGAACAAGCTGGTCACGCGCAAGGAGTACCGAAAGCTCCTTATCTGCAACGCCAGCCGCTGGGAGGCGCTTCAGCAGCGCAGGTGTTACCAGCACGATCCCGACCCGCGACTTCGCCAAGCCTTTGTCGATCGCCCTGAGAAACGGCTCTCCGAGGCTAATATCATTCTCGCTGAACCAAACCGAGACGCCGCGCGCTACAAGCAGATCGTATAGCTCCTTGGCAATCCCCTGCCGATCATCCCAAGCATGGCAGAGAAAGACGTCCCGAAGGTCAGGCAGGGCCGCCCGCTTCTCGGCGGTCTCACGGATCGGCGTGAGCGCTCGGACTTCTTCAAGCGTGTACAATTGGGACGAACCAGCTCCGGACCAGCGCGGCTTTATGCTTCTGGACCGACCACCGCCGCTCCCACCTCCCCCACCACTTCCCGACAACGAATACGTTGGAGCCGAATAGGACGGC
>CAIJOA010000011.1 GCA_903822185.1 uncultured Rhodospirillales bacterium
GGACAAGCCCGGCCATGACGTAGAAAATATCCGAAAGCTTACTGTGCGCGCGCAGCGAGCCGTTGCGCTTTTACCTGTGAGATCGTTGGTTCGAGGTTGAACAGCTTCTTCGCATTTCCGCCGAGGATGTTGCGCTTGGCCGTTTCGCTAAGAAACGGAAGGTCGTAAATCGTCGAGGGCAAATCCATGTCCCAATGCGGATAGTCGGACGCGTAAAGCAATTGCGTTTCGGCATTGATCATCTCGAAGGTAAGTTCGAGCGCCTTGGTGTTGTGGACCATCTCCATCGGCTGCGTCGAATAAAACATGTCACGCATATAATCCGACGGCTTCTTCTTCAACAGCGGCACTTCGGAGCTGCGCATCATCCATTCGTTGTCGAGACGCTGCATCAGGAATGGAATCCAGGCGAGACCGCTTTCGACCCACATCGTCTTGAGCTTGGGGAACCGTTCCGGCAGACCATTGCAGATCCAGTTGGTGCAATGAAGGATGTTGAACCACGAGAAGCCCAACGCGTGCGCCGCCATGAAGCGGTTGCAGAGATTGAGGCTCGGGTCGTTGGCGCCGCCGCCGAACTGGCTGTGGAAGATCAGGGGCAGGCCGCGTTCTTCGACCGCTGCATAGGTCTTCATATAGACGTTGTCGTAAAGCGGCTTGTGCCGCGCGGTACAGACGGTGAAGCCGACCACACCCTGACGCCCGGCAAATTCCTCGACGACCTTATAAGCGGCTTCGGGATCGTTCATCGGCAGATAGAGCGACGATTTGATGCGCGGCTCGTGCGCGAGGACGGTGTCGCAGAGCCAGCGGTTGTAGGCCCGCGCCAACGCCACTTCGACCTCGACGCGCGGCGTGAAGCCCAGGGCGAGCATCGGCGTCGGAAAAAGACAAAGGATGTCGATGCCGATCGCATCCATCCAACGCCGCGTCAGCGAAAGATCGCGCAGGATGCCGGCGGGCGTCTTTTCCTTGCGCCGTCCGGGGTAGCGCGTGACGCGACCGCCCAAAGACTGATAGTTGCCGCCCGCGCCGATACCGGGCGCGCCGAAACCCTGATATTTCGCCTGATCGCGCATCACCGGGTCTTCGATGAAATCGCAAATTTGGGCGAAGGATTCGGTTTCGTAATGATGGCCATCGACATCGACGATGAGGAAATCCTCGTAGCGCCGCTGGATCGCCTGTTCGTTCGCATGCGATAGAAGAGTCGAGGTGTCGAATTCCTCGACGGACAAATCGCGGAATTTGCTATCGATTGTATCCATCTTCCTCGTTCCCTCTGCTATGCCCGCGATTACTTGGCGGCGACGGGCAGGAATTTCTCGGTATAGAGCTTCGTCATATCGGGCTCGGTCGGGAGCAAATTCAACTCGACGAAGGATTTCGACAGGACGGCCAAAGCCGCCGGGTCGAACCGGCCATCGTCCGAGAACATCGGCATGACCTCGTCGAACACCTGATTGATAATATCCAATGGAACGCGTGTCACCTCGTTCGCGATCCGAACCGATTCGGACTTATTTTTCCGCATATACGCAATAGTGTCGAACCAGCCGGCCAGGAACTTGCGCAAATCCTCGGGCCGCTTCTCGATCGCCGAATCATTGGCGAAGATGACGTGCATCATGAACGTCGGGACGATATCGCCGAACCGCACCAGAATACGGGCAACACCCTCCTTTTCCAGCTTCGTCGCCAGGAAGATGTCTGTCGGCATGCCTGCCACCTGCCCGGTGCGCAGCGCCGCGAACTGGGATGAATCGGAACCAAGGCCCAGCGGCGTGATGCCGTCTGCGCCCCAACCCTGTTGCCGCGACAGCTCACGCGCCAGCCATTCGGGCACGCCGCCCGGTGCAGACACCGAGACCATTTTTCCTTTGAGATCGGCGACGGTCTTGATCGGCCCGTCCTTCTGGACGACAAAAGCCATCAGATAAGGCTTACCCGCCATGGCGGCGATACCGAGCTGCGGCGCGCCCTTGGCGACGAAAGACAAGGCCGGCCCCGAACCGAGGCCCACATCGATCGCATCGGCGGTCAGTGCCTGTTGCTGCTTCGCGGCGCCGCCGAGGACGTATTCCTCGACCTCGACACCGTGTTTTTGAAACATGCCCTTTTCCATGCCGATATTGAGCGGTACGAAGGAAAAGACCTCGCCCTGCGGCTTGCCGATGCGGAGTTTTTCAGCCGACGCGGGATGAAGCGCGATCAGGCAGCCGGCGGCCGCCAGAATAATGCCGAGCCCCCAGCGGGACTTTGACGGGTGATTGTTGCGGATGGGCATGACCCACCTCCTCCCAGAACGCGTTTTTGTTGGTCTTGATATAACGCGTTATGGGCCGGACTTCACCCTCGTTTGTCACGCGGCAAAGTTGTGAACAGGGCTTCCCGCAATTCTTGTAGTTTCGGCGGCTTGCTCAGCATGCGATCGACATGGGCCGGGAAATCCCGGTCGCCGACGATGCGCTGGCCCCAGCCGGTCAGAAGAATGACCGGGGTGGCGGCCGAAATCTGCTTGATCGACCGCGCGACCTCGTTGCCGTCCATATAGGGCATGCCCAGATCGCTGATGACGACGTCGTAGGGTTCGGGCGAATTACGCACGGTGCGGAACGCATCGACCCCTGCCCGGCCGTCGCTGGCCGTGCCGACCGTGTGACCTTCGACCTCAAGCACCAGCCGCATCGAATCGAGAATGACCGGATCGTCATCCACAACCAGGATATGAAGCGGTGGGACGATCATCTCTTCGGTCGGCGTCCCGACGATCGCAGCCGTCGCTTCCGCCACGATCGGGAATACGATACGGAAGGTCGAACCCTTGCCCGGCGCGCTGTCGATTTCGAGTTCGGCATTGTGGCGCTGCATGACGCCATAGACCATCGCGAGGCCAAGGCCGGTGCCGCGTTCGCCCTTGGTGGTGAAGAACGGCTCGAGACAGCGCCGCCGCACATGCTCATCCATGCCGACGCCGGTATCGACGATCTCGATCAACACATCGCGTTGCGCGGGCGTCGGTGAATCGAGCCAGGCTGAGCCGCGTTCCAGCGTGCGTACCGTCAATTGTCCGCCATGCGGCATGGCATCGACGGCATTGAAGATGAGATTGGTCAGCGCCTCGCGAATTTCGCTTTCGATGCCCAGTGCGGCGGGCAGATCGTCCTGCAGCTCTTTGCGGACATCGATGACGATACCGCTACGCAGCGGCATGTCGCCCCAACGCGCCCGCGTCAGATCGACGACCTGTTCGACCAGGACATTGAGATTGACCGGCAGCAGCACAAGCTGGGCGTCACGCCCACGATAGAATTCGCGCATTCGAGCAACGGTCGCCTGCACGTCATCGACCACGCGGCGGACGGTTTCGAGATGGCTGCGCGTGCGCGGACTTAAATCGGGTTCGCTCGACAGCAACGAATCGGTATAGAGCGCCATCGGCGAGATCGCGTTGTTGATGTCGTGGGCGATGCCGCTCGCCATCTGACCCAACGCGCGCAGCCGTTCCTGCTGCATCACCGCCTGCTGCGTCTGGCGCAGTTCGTCATAGGCTTTTTGTAAGGTGCCGCGAAGCTGCGCCTGATGTGCGGCGAGGGCGACATGCTCGCTGAGTTGCTTCAAGAACTCGCAATCGCTGCTGCTGAAGCTGCGTTCCTCACGCCGCGCCGCGATCAACACACCGAAAACTTCGCGCTCGACCATCAACGGTACGATAACAAGCGCGCGCAAACCACCGCTCGCCAGCTTTTCCGGAAACGGAAAACCGACATAGCTGATGTCGGGCTCATAGACGAGTTGGCCGCCAACGCAGCGCGACAGACCGTTCTGATCGATCGGAATGCGGGCCTTTTCCGGCATCGCCAATTCGATCGCCAACGGACGGCTTTTGACGCCGACATTGCTGACGGTCAGAACGTGCACCTCTTTGTCGTAAAGACCGATACAGCCGAAATCGATCGGCAGTTGATCTTCAAGGCTGCGGATCACGACCTGAAAGATGCTTTGCAGATCCTGACGCTCGCCGATGGCGCGGGTGATCCGGTCGAGGAGGTTGAGACGGTCGAGTTGGGTTTGCAGCCGTCGCTCGGCCTGCTCGCGCAGCGAGTTCTCGGCGGTCAGCGCAAAGTTCGTGGTTTCGAGTTCGGCCGTGCGCTCGCCGACGCGGCGATCGAGATCCTTGTTGAGATCGGTCAAGGCGCGCTGCGCCCGGATGCGCTTCACCATCTCGATCGAGCCCATCTGCAGCAGGGCGATCAACAGGAACAACCGGCCAAGCAACATGCCGACATGGGCGGTCATGCCCGCGGCGTCGTTGGCCGTGCGCGAAAAGAGGATGGTGAAATTGGTGAGAACGAGAATAATCGACATGACCGCAATCGTGCCGGTGATGTCGTTGTTTTCGCGCCGCCGCCAGCAGACGACGCCGGCAATGGCCCATAGGATCGGCGACAGAATGAGGCTGGGCCGGCCGAGGCCGATCGCGTCACGATCCGCATAACGTGGCAGCAATTCGAACGCGACCAGCATCAACAGCGTCAGAATAAAAAGCGCCGCCGCGAACCGGCCCGTCTTCTCGGTAAAGCGGCGTGGCAGCCACATGATCGCCAGCACGGCAAGCGGCAATAGGTGCGAATTCGGGCCCCACGTGCCGGCACGCCAGCGCGTCTCGGGCAGTCCCCAGATCACGAGATCGGACAGCGCCTCCAGCGCGGCGACCGTGTGCAAAAGTTCGCTAAGAGCGAGGATCGAGAAGGTGACGGCGAGCGCACGCGCGAATCCCTCGCCGGTTCGCGCAGCCACGTCCCAGAACAGCATCGCGACGAGCCCGCTCGTCAGGAAGATGCTGGTGTCGAGAATGGAGTGGAAGATCGGGCTGTTGATATGGCTGGCTGTAAGGAGCGCCAGCGCGGCAATGGCGAATATTGCCAGCGCGATCGTGAGATTAAAGCCGAGGTTTAGCTCGTCTTCCCGGTCCATGTGCTTTCCACGCCCAGGCGCCACTCCGAACGGGAACCCTGAATTAGAGAAACTGTAGTAACCTTCCTCTAAATATACCAGCAGTAATAGCTTTTTACGACAATGGTTCCGGTTGTGTCGCCATCCGCGGGATCGGCGATATGAGCACGATCACCGCTTGGATCGAGAAGCCGATCGCCGCGAGGATAAGACAAGTTTCCGCGTCGAATATTCCGCCCACAAGTGCACCGATCGCGGCGCCAAGCGGCCGAGCGCCTTGCGTTGCCGTCAGATTTACTGCCGCGACCCGGCCGAGCAATGCCGCCGGAGTGACGAGTTGGCGGACCGTTGCGGTGCCGATGATCCACATCATCGGTCCGATTCCCATGATGAAGTAGCTGAAACCGGCGAGCCAACCCGACGGACACAAGATCGTGAGCGCCATCAGAACCGATGCAGCAAAGCCGGCGAGCGGACCGATGGTGATGAACGTCCCATAACGGATCAGACGGGTAATGCGCGGCGCCAGCAACGCGCCGGCGACGAGACCGACGCCATTCGCCGCGAGGGTCATGCCGACATGCGAGGCCGAGAGTCCCAGCGCCCGAACCGCATAGGGCACATAGACCGCCTGGATGATGAAGAACGACGTATTGAAAATGACCGCCGCCAGCAGGATCGGCCGCAACAGGAAATGGCTGAAGACGAAGCCCGCCCCTTCGCGCAGATCGTGCAGCATGTGCCGTGGCGGCAGCTTCGCGCGCGCCGGCTCCTTGAGGCCCGCGAACAGCAGCACCGCCAAGACCGACAATGCGCCCGCCAAGGCAAAGGCCGCCGACGCGCCGGTCCAACTGATCAAGGCGCCCGCAACCGCCGGCCCGGCGATGAAGGCGGTCGTTCGCGCCACCTCGAGCCGTGCATTCGCGGTACCCAAGGATTCGCGCGGGACCAAGGCCGGAATGAGCGACGGCGCGGCGACGGCATAGGCCACCGTCCCCGACGCACCGAGAAAGCCGAGCAAACCCAGCAACAGCAACGACAGATCGCCGAACCACAGCAACGCGAGAACCACGATCAGCGAGACGGCACGCACCGCCTCTGCGATCGCCATCAATCCGCGCCGTGAGCGGCGATCGGCCAACACCCCGAACGGAAACGAGAACAAGAGGAAGGGCAGCGTCTGCGCCATCTGCAACAGGCCGGTTTGGCCTTCCGCCGCCCCCAACACCAACACGGCGACGATCGGCGATGCTGCGAGGCTCACCTGCTCGGCCGATTGCGCGGCGAGGTTCGACCAAGCGAGCCGGGCAAAGGCCGAAGGAAGACGCGACAAAGAAGAAGACATAAAACCCAGACGCCGTTCGACAGAGTTAAAACTTCGTTTACGCCAACCCGCACCCGCCGGAACACGGCGCTAATCGGCTACGCAACGCGGGCATATCCACCCTGCGACCGCGAAACCACGGAGCCAATAAGGAATTTTCGCGGCAAATGCACGCGGAGCACATTGCCGTAACCGGCGGTTAACCAGTTCGGCCTAGCATCGTCGTTGAAGTTCCGGGGCTTAGAAGGCAATCGTACTTTGTCCACACGCGGTATCATCCGATCACAAGGCGACCGTCCACGTAATGACGTGGGTTGGGCAGAACGCCGTCAATTTCGTCGCAAGGCTGTAATCTGGGCTGCGAAACTCGAAACCCATATGGGCACGTTCGAGTGCATCACCCTTGATCTATCTCTGGGCGGCGCGCGTCTGCGTCTCGCGCAGAATATTGAACTGCTGGAACCGGCGACTCTGATCCTCGACAAGTTCGGCAAATTCCAAGGCGAGATCGTCTGGCACACCCCGACCGAAGTCGGAATCCAGTTCACTGAATCCCCCGAAGCCGTCGCCAGCCGCTTCGGCAACATCCTCCCCCTCGGCGCTTAGTTCTTAGCTTTCTGCATCTCGATCGTGCATCCCTCGACTTCGCTCGGGACGAGGATGATCGAATCTTTGCACTGACGAATGCAATACACCTTCGACCTCGTCCCGAGCGAAGTCGAGGGATGCACGGCGTTCATGCAATAGCTCTCAGAGTGGCTTCGGTTTTCCATAAAGCTGATGCGCGCGCGTCTCGAAAGCGCCGACCATACGTTTGACCGCTTCGTTGAAGAACATCTCCATGATCTTCTGCAGCATCTTCGAGCGGAATTCGAAATCGACATAGAAGTCGATCAGGCAGCCGCCATCCGGCTGGGGCACGAAAGACCAGTGGTTGTTCAGGTATTTGAACGGGCCTTCGCTGTAGCTGACATCGATGCTGTCCGGCCGGTTCAGCACGACGCGCGAGGTAAATCTCTCGCGGATCATCTTGTAGCCGATCAGCAGATCACCGACGATTTCATCGCCATTGCGTTCGCGAACGCGCGCGCCGACGCACCAGGGCAGGAATTCGGGATAGCGCTCGATATCCGAAACGAGATCGAAAAGCTGCTCTTGCGTGTAGGGCAGCAGCTTTTTTTCCGCATGAGTCGGCATCAGTAAGTCATCCAGTCACGGCTGGACATGGATCGCCGGGTCAAGCCCGGCGATGACGAAAGAAGAAGAACATGCGTCGGCATTAAACGGGCGCGGCCGCCGTGAGTTTCGCGTTCCGCGCGGCGCGCAGCTTTTCGAAGTCATCGCCGGCGAAATAGGACGAGCGCGTCAGCGGCGAGGCCGAAACCATCAGAAAGCCCTTGCCGAACGCTTGGCGCTTGTAGGTCTCGAATTCCGCCGGCTCGACGAAGCGCGCGACGGCGTGATGCTTCACGGTCGGCTGCAGATACTGCCCGATGGTGAGAAAATCGACTTCTGCGGCGCGCAGATCATCCATCACCTGCGCCACTTCGGTCGCGTCCTCGCCGAGCCCGACCATGATGCCCGACTTGGTGAACATCGCCGGATCGAGTTCCTTCACGCGGTTCAAGAGACGCAGCGAATGAAAGTAACGCGCACCCGGCCGGACGCCGGCATAAAGCCTCGGCACGGTTTCGAGATTGTGATTGAAGATATCGGGCCGCGCCGCGACCACGGTTTCGAGCGCGCCGTCTTTCTTCAAGAAGTCCGGCGTCAGCACTTCGATCGTCGTGTTCGGCGCCGCGCTGCGGATCGCGGTGATGACCTTGGCGAACTGGTTCGCGCCGCCATCGTCGAGATCGTCGCGATCGACCGAGGTGATGACGATGTGATGCAGGCCGAGTTTCGCCGCCGCCTCGCCGACATGCTGCGGTTCGTGCGGATCGAGCAGATCGGGCTTGCCGGTCGCGACATTACAGAAAGCACAAGCGCGGGTGCAGACCGAACCGAGGATCATCACCGTCGCGTGTTTCTGCTTCCAGCACTCACCGATATTCGGGCAAGCCGCTTCCTCGCAGACGGTGTTGAGCTTGAGCGTGCGCATCAGATCGCGCGTCTCGAAATATTCGGGCGAGTTCGGCGCCTTCACCCTGATCCAATCCGGCTTGCGCGGAATCGGATTGTCGGGTCGATGGGCTTTTTCGGGATGGCGAACGGTCACGCAATCACCTGCGGCGTCACAAGGAAAAGGTCGGTGTCATCGGTCTTCTCGCCTGCTGCCGTAATCAGCGCATGAGCCTGGCCGCGATGATGAGTCTGATGATTGAAGAAATGGGCGACGAGCAATGAGACCGGCGCGGTCACGTCGCGATTGGCCGCGCCGCTGAACCAGGTCATCGGCTTGCCGAGCCAGGGCTCATCAACCTTCGACGCCCAATGCTCGATGCTGGCGTCGGCTTCGACCCGCGCCGTCTGCAGCGCCTCGAAATCATAGAATAGTTGTGGGCTTTGTTTCAGCACCCCGTCGGGCTTTTCCCAGCCGGCGAAGCGTGACATCCAGGCGCGGTCGCCCCACAGAATATGTGTCAGCGTTGCATGGAGCGAACCCCAGAACGCGCCGCGATCCGCCTTGCGCGCAGCATCGGTAAGCCGTGAAGCCGGGCCGTAAAGCCGCCGGTTCATCTCCGAATTATAGGCCGCCATCGTGCGCACATAGGCGGGGGTGATCATCGAGAGGGTCGCTTTCTCGCGGCACGAAGCCGGCCGCCGCTTCAGATGTGGAGCGCGCGGCCGTAAGCGTCAAGCACCGACTCGTGCATCATCTCGGAAAGGGTGGGATGCGGGAAAATCGTGGCCATCAGATCGGCCTCGGTCGCCTCCATGGTCTTCGCGATGGTGTAACCCTGGATCAGCTCAGTCACTTCCGTGCCGACCATGTGCGCGCCCAGCAATTCGCCGGTCTTGGCGTCGAACACCGTTTTGATCAGGCCCTCAGGTTCGCCCAGCGCGATCGCCTTGCCGTTGCCGATGAAGGGGAAGCGGCCGACGCGAAGTTCATAGCCCGCCTCTTTCGCCTTCTTCTCGGTGAGGCCGACGCTCGCAACTTGCGGCATGCAGTAGGTGCAGCCGGGGACGTTATTGACGTTGAGCGGATGGACGCCTTTGATGCCCGCGATCTTCTCGACGCACATCACGCCTTCGTGCATCGCCTTATGCGCGAGCCACGGCGCGCCGACGAGATCGCCGATGGCATAAACGCCCGGCTCGCCGGTGAAGCACCATTGATCGACCACGACATGGGTGCGATCGACTTTGATCTTGGTTTTCTCAAGACCGATATTTTCGACATTGCCGACGATGCCGACGGCGAGGATGACGCGCTCGACCTCGAGGGTCTGCGACTTGTCGCCTTGCACCAGCGTCGCGGTGACGCTGTCGGCGTTCTTCTTCAATTCCTTCACGTTGGTGCCGGTGAAGATCTTCATGCCCTGCTTCTCGAACGCCTTCTTGGCGAAGGCCGAGATGTCTTCGTCCTCGACCGGCAGCACCCGGTCCAGCACTTCGACCACCGTCACTTCGCAACCGAGATTGCGATAGAAGCTGGCGAACTCGATACCGATCGCGCCCGAGCCAATGACGAGCAGCGACTTCGGCAGCTTTTCCGGCACCATCGCTTCTTTATAGGTCCAGACCAGCTTGCCGTCGGGTTCGAGGCCGGGGAACGAGCGCGCCCGCGCGCCGGTGGCAAGGATGATGTTCTTGCCGGTGACGGTTTCGGACTTGCCGTCCTTCGTCACGGTGAGCTTGCCGCCACCCGCCAGCTTCGCTTCGCCGGGGATGACGGTGATCTTGTGCTTCTTCATCAGGAAGGCGACGCCATTCGAGAGCTGCTTGGCGACCTTGCGCGAACGCTCGACGATCTTCTTCGCGTCGAAGGTGATCTCCTTTGCCGAGAAACCGTACTGCTCCATGTTGTGCAGCAGATGATTGATCTCGGACGAGCGCAGCAGCGCCTTGGTCGGGATGCAGCCCCAGTTGAGGCAGATGCCGCCGAGCTGATCGCGCTCGATCACCGCGGTCTTCATGCCGAGCTGTGCCGCGCGGATCGCCGCGACATATCCACCCGGCCCACCACCGACAACGACCATATCGAAAGAACTATCGGCCATGTTGATCTCCTATCTCACGCGCGCCCCCCCCACCCCGGCCCTCCCCCTCAAGGGGGGAGGGAGATTCAAAACCCGCCTTCCCTCCCCCCTTGAGGGGGAGGGTTAGGGTGGGGGGTGAACCGCGCATTGATGGTTCCAGATTTAGAGAAGCAGCGCGCCGGGCGCCTCGATCAGCTTTTTCAGCGCCGACATGAATTGTGCGCCCAAAGCGCCGTCAATCACGCGGTGATCGAAGGTACCAGTGCAGCTCATCACGGTCGCGATGGCGAGCGCATCGTTCTTCACGACCGGACGCTTCTCGCCCGCCCCGACCGCGACGATCGCGCTTTGCGGCGGATTGATCACGGCGGTGAACTGCTTGGTGCCGAACATGCCGAGATTGGAAACCGAGATCGTGCCGCCCTGGAACTCATCGAGCTTGAGCTTGCCCGACTTGGCGCGCTCGGCCAGTTCGCGCATCTCAGCGGAGATCGTCGGGATCGATTTCTTGTCGGCGTTCTTGATGATCGGGGTGATGAGTCCATCGGGGATCGCCACGGCGACCGAGACATGGACCTCTTCCCATTTGAGGATCGCGTCTTCGCTCCAAGACGCATTGGCCATTGGGACTTTGCGCAGCGCCAGGGCGATCGCCTTGATGATGAAGTCGTTGACCGACGTCTTGAGGCCCAGCGCTTCATTGATATCCGAACGCACTTTCAACAGCGCATCCAGTTCACAATCGACCGTCAGGAAGAAGTGCGGCACGACTTCGGATTCGGCAAGCCGTGTCGCGATCACCCGGCGCATGCCCGTAATCGGCAGATCGGTGTGCGGCGTGTTGCCGGCCATCGCCAGAACCTGGTCTTTCGAATAACGCTGGATGCCCGAACCGCTTGCGGCGATCGGTCCCGACGAGGCGATCTTGGCGGCCGGTGCGGCGGCGGGACGCGTGGTGCCGCCCTTCATCGCCGCTTCGACGTCATGCTTCACGATGCGGCCATGCGGGCCGCTGCCGGTGATGCTGGTGATATCGACTTTATTTTGTTCCGCAATACGGCGCGCGAGCGGGCTGGCGAAAACACGCGCGCCGATCGGTGCAACAGCGGCCTTAGGTGCGGGCTGAGAAGCCGCAGCCCCCTCACCCTCCCGCTTCGCGGGCCCCTCCCTCGCCCCTTGGGGAGAGGGTTGGGGTGAGGGGGGCGATGCAGCAGCCGGTGTGGCAGGCACAGCCGCGGCTTTCGGCGCGGGCTTCGCGGTCGTGATCGACGCCGCGTCCTCACCTTCTTCCAGCAGCACGGCGATCGGTTGATTGACCTTCACGCCCTGCGCGCCTTCGGGCACGAGGATTTTGCCGATGGTGCCTTCATCGACGGCCTCGAATTCCATCGTGGCCTTGTCGGTTTCGATTTCGGCGATGACATCGCCGGCTTTGACCGCGTCGCCTTCTTTCTTATGCCACTTCGCGAGGTTGCCCTCGGTCATGGTCGGCGACAGAGCGGGCATCAGGAGCTCGATGGGCATCCCTCTTCTCCCGCTTAGCGATAAAGAACGGTTTTGACGGCGGCGACGATATCCGCGACCTGCGGCATCGCCAGACGTTCGAGATTGGCCGCATAAGGCAGCGGCACATCTTTCGCCGTGACGCGCTGAACCGGTGCATCGAGATGATCGAAGGCATGTTCCATGATCAACGCCGAGATTTCAGCGCCGATACCGGAATAGACCCAACCTTCTTCGACGCTGACGCAGCGATTGGTCTTTTTGACGGATTCAATAACTGTCTCGATATCGAGCGGACGCAGCGTGCGCAGATCGATCACTTCGAGCGAGATGTTTTCTTTCTCCAGCACCTCGGCGGCTTCCATCGCCACCTGCACCATGCGCGAGAAAGCGGTGATGGTGACATGCTCGCCGTGACGCGCGATGCGCGCCTTGCCAATCGGCACGATGTAATCGTCGTGGTCCGGCACCGGCATGCTGGTGCCATAGACCAGTTCGTGCTCGAGGAAGACGATCGGGTTCGGATCGCGGATCGCCGCCTTCAGCAGGCCCTTATGATCCGCCGCCGTGTAAGGCGCGATCACTTTGAGGCCCGGCACATGCGCGTACCATGAGCCGTATTCCTGGCTGTGCTGTGCCGCGACGCGGGAGGCCGCGCCGTTCGGGCCGCGGAAGACGATCGAGCATTGCATCTGGCCGCCCGACATGTAGCGCGTCTTGGCGGCGGAATTGATGATGTGATCCATCGCCTGCATGGCGAAGTTCCAGGTCATGAATTCGACGATCGGCTTCAACCCGGCCATCGCCGCACCGACACCGAGGCCGGCAAAGCCATGTTCCGAAATCGGCGTGTCGATGACGCGACGCGGGCCGAATTCTTGCAGCAGATTTTGGCTGACTTTATATGCGCCCTGATACTCGGCGACTTCCTCGCCCATCAGGAACACGCTGTCGTCGCGGCGCATCTCTTCGGCGATGGCGTCGCGCAAGGCTTCGCGCACCGTCATCGTCGTGCTGGCGCCGGTCCATTCTTCTTCGCCAACCGGTACGGCATGTTTCGGCGCGGGCGGCGCCGCTTCGGCAGCAGCAGCCGGTGCTTTCGCTTCGGCGGCTTCAGCAGCGGGCGCAGCAGCAGGCTTTGCCGCCGGGGCGGCCTTCGCCGCTGCATCGACGTCTTCGTCCTCGGCCGCGATCATCGCGATCGGCAGATTAACGGCGACGTGTTCGGTGCCTTCGGGAACGATGATCTTGGCGAAGGTGCCTTCATCGACAGCCTCCATCTCCATCGTCGCCTTGTCGGTTTCGATCTCGGCGAGGATGTCGCCGGCTTTGACCCTATCGCCCGGCGCTTTGTGCCACTTGGCGATCTTGCCCTCGGTCATGGTCGGCGAGAGGGCCGGCATCAATACTTCAATCGGCATCTGTTTCAGGCCTCGGCGTAAACGTCGGTCCAGAGCTCGCTCGGATCGGGCTCGGGGCTATCCTGGGCGAATTCCGCCGCAGCGGTGACGATGTCTTTAATCTCTTTGTCGATGTCCTTGAGCTTCGCCTCGTCGGTCATCGCCGCTTCGAGCAGGCGGTTCTTCAACTGATCGATCGGGTCATGCTCTTGGCGCATGCGGCTGACTTCGTCCTTGCTGCGATATTTCGCCGGGTCGGACATCGAATGGCCGCGATAACGATAGGTCTGCATCTCGAGGATGTAAGGCCCCTTGCCGGAGCGGACATATTCGATCGCTTCTTGAGCGGCCTGCGCGACGGCGACGACATTCATGCCATCGACCTGATGGCCGGGGATGCCGAACGGCGCGCCGCGACCGAACAAGTCATGCGACGCCGAGGCGCGCACCACCGAGGTGCCCATGCCGTACTTATTATTCTCGATGATATAGAGCGCGGGCAGCTTCCACAGCGCCGCCATGTTGAGGCTTTCGCTGACTTGGCCCTGGTTCATCGCGCCGTCACCCAGGAAGGTGAGGCTGATCTTGCCGTTGTTGCGGTATTGATGGGCGAAGGCGAGGCCGGTGCCGATCGGCATTTGGGCCCCGACGATGCCGTGGCCGCCGTAGAAATTCTTCTCGCTGCTGAACATATGCATCGAGCCGCCCTTGCCGCGCGAATAACCGCCGCGGCGGCCGGTCAATTCGGCCATGACACCTTTCGGGTCCATGCCGGCGGCGAGCATATGGCCGTGATCGCGATAGGAGGTGACGAGCGTGTCGCCCTCCTCCACCTCGGCCATCATGCCGACGACGACGGCTTCCTCGCCGATATAAAGGTGACAGAACCCGCCGATGAGGCCCATGCCGTACATCTGGCCGGCCTTTTCCTCGAACCGGCGGATAAGGAGCATGTCCTTATAGAGCTTGAGCAACCGCTCGGGATCGAGATTGGCGGAATTGTCGCCGCGCGCTGCCTTGGGCTTGCGTTTCGCTGTCGCCATGCGTTCCCTAGAGCCCCCTTTGGACAGGTTGCCGCGCCGCTTGGGCCGGCTTGCGATTGCCAAGAGAATGACTCGCATGCCTTAACAAGGCAACTAGCGCGGTCACAAATTACTGTTTTGCAACACAAAATGAAACTTAACTGAATATCAGTTAAGCCCGCTGATAACGAAGCCGAGTGGGCGCAACGCAGGTGCGAGAAGGCCAGCGGTGGGACAATCGCGGGCGATAAATATTTGTGGATAGAAGGGAGGAAGCCCGGGACCGCCGGTCAGCGGTTGAAGATGACGACTTCGTTAGCGCCGACAACGTTCAACGTCGCCCGCGCCCGCTCGTCGAGCAGATCGCGATCGATCGAGCCGCGCAACAGGCTGACCCGGTGAGCCAGCGGCAAGCGCTGCGCCTCGACATCGGCCAGCACGGCCTGGGTCTGATGGATTTCCTGAGTCAGCCGCATCCAGGCGATAAGGCCACGATCGCCCTGAAACAGGTGATAGGCGAAATAGACAACCAGACTGATCCCCAGGATCGGCCCAATAATCACCCTTCCGCGCTGACGGATTTCGGTAAGCACTTGCACGAGGCCAGAGAATCACATCGCGAGTCACTGTGTCAACGACGAGTCGCGTCTTATTTGAGATAGATCAACGCATCAGCCGCTTTTCTTGATGCGACATAAACGCCAAACTCGTTTTCCAGAAGTCGAAACGAAGTTCGGGAGGATATCGGTGGCAAAACATATTCAGGGGCCGCTGTATGTCGCGCAGTTGGGCGAGACCGGTACGCCGATGATCTTCTGCCATTCGACGCCGGACGATCATCGGCTGTGGATGTATCAGACCGCGCATTTTTCATCCTGGTACCGCTGCCTTGCCGTCGATCTGCCCGGCTATGGCCATTCGCCCGCGCCGCAACCCGGCATGAAAATCGAGGACATGGCCGAGGCCTGTTGGGAAGTCATCGACAAGGTCACGTCCGGCGGCGCGATCATCCACGGCAACTCGCTGGGCTCGCGCGTCGCGCAATGGATGGCCGCGATGCAGCCCGAACGCACCCTCGCCCTCATCGTCTCCGGTACCGGCTTTAGCACCTCAAGCGCCAACATGGTGACCTGGGCCAAGCGTTATCGCGAGGAAGGCCTGCCGCTGCGCCGCCGCCAGGTGATCGAGCATTTCGCGCCCGCCCTGCAGAACGATTCGACCCTGCAGCATTACGCCGACATGGTCTGCGAACTAAGCAATGTCGGCACCGTCGATAGCATCGTCGCCGTGAACGAGGCGCTGGCGCTGCATTACCCGCCCGACTTGTTGGGCCGCATCACTTCGCCGACCCTCGTCATCGCCGGCACCAAGGATTTCAGCTTCGGCTCGGTCCATGAACACGGCAAACACATCAAGCAATCGGTCCTGCGCACCATCGAAGGCGCCGGCCATGGTGTGCCGATCGAAGCACCGGCGGAGTATGACCGCCATTGCATCGAATTTTTGACGACGCTCGGTTTGTTCCCCGCCTAAACCGTCATTGCGAGCGAAGCGAAGCAATCCATCGTGCCGCAAACTGGATTGCTTCGCCCCTTCTTCAAGAATGGGCTCGCAATGACGTTTAAATAAAATATCGACCAAGGACGCACGCCATGAACCGCAACGATCACGAAACCCTGGCGGAAACCGGTCCCGGTACGGTGATGGGCGCCCTGCTGCGGCGTTATTGGACACCCGCCGTCCTATCGACCGAACTCGAAGCTGGCGGTGCGCCCGTTCGCGTGCGGTTGCTCGGCGAAGACCTCGTCGCCATCCGCAACACCGAGGGCAAACCGGGCCTCTTCGGTGAACGCTGCGCGCATCGCGGCGCGTCGCTCTATTTCGGCAAGAACGATAACTGCAAGCTACGCTGCCTCTATCACGGCTGGCAGTACGATCTCGACGGCAATTGCGTCGAGCAACCGAACGAGCCGCCGTCCAGCCAATTCAAGGACAAGGTCAAACAGAAAGCGTATCCCTGCATCGAGCGTAACGGCGTCGTCTGGACCTATATGGGTCCGCGCGAGAAACAGCCGCTCCTGCCCGACCTCGAATATCTCACTTTGCCCGAGAGCCATGTCCATGTGGCGAAGCGCATCCAGCATTGCCACTTCACTCAAGGCCTCGAAGGCGACATCGATTCAAGCCATCTGGGTTTCCTACATGGCCATGCGATCTCGCTGCCGGATTCACCGATGCCCGGCACGGCTGCGCGGCTGGGACAAGGCGCGCCCAAGTTCGAAGTGAAGCTGACACCCGGCGGCCTCGTCCAGGCGACCTGCCGCACTGTCGATGACGCGCAGGATTATTGGCGCGTCGGGCAATGGTTCTTTCCCGGCTTCACCACCATTCCGCCGCGCGGCGGCGACGCACCGATGCACGGCCATTCCTGGACGCCGATGGAAGACGGCACGAGCTGGGTCTTCACCTTCTCCTTGCACCCGAACCGGCCCCTCCTCGAAGAAGAACATCGCCGCATGAGCGAGGCGACGAACTTCCACGCCCATCTGATGCCCGGCAGCTTCGAGCCGCGCGCCAACAAAGCGAATGGCTACGCCGCCGAAGGATTCGAAAACGAGAAACAGCCCTGGATGCGGATCAAATATTTCCAGGACCAGGACATCGGCATGACCGAAAGCATGGGTCCGCTCTATGACCGCACCCAGGAAAATCTCGGCAACTCGGATTTGGTGGTGACCCGCATGCGCCGCCGCCTCATCGAAGCGGCGCGCGATTTCGCCCGCGGTATCGAACCACCGGCGCAGAACCCGGCGGACTATCGGTTACGCCCGGTCTCGATGTTACTACCGAAAGATGCGATGTGGTTCGACGCGGTGACGGAGCGCATGGATGCGCGACCGGAGACTTGGCGAGAGTCCGTTTAGGCCTCTCACTTTTTAGTCGTCACCCCCGCGAAAGCGGGGGTCCATGCCTACCACAAAGACGCTGCATGATGGATTCCCGCTTTCGCGGGAATGACGGTCAAAAAGAAAACGCGGCCATCACATCCGTGGGAACGGCAGTACGTCCTTATACTTCTCGACCATCGCATCGCGCTGGTCTTTGTCGATGCGGTTGACCATCGGGAATTTGTCGCGCCAGTGATAGGGCCGCACGGCGTAGATCACCGCACGGGAGCTGGTCCAGTCGCCGCTGGCTTTCTTTTCCGGCGGCAGGCGCGGATCGAGCGCGTTGGTGCGGGTGCCGTCGGTGACGGCGATGTCTTCCGCCGGGGACGAGCGGGTCGTCATCGCCCAGAGCACCTCGTTGAGATTGGTCGCGTCGATATCGTCATCGACGATGACGACATAGCGGCAGCCCGAAGACGAGTTCGCCCCCATGACGGCATTGCCGACCTGGCGCGCGTGACCGGGATAACGTTGCTCGATCGAAATCGCGATCAGGCCCGAGAGATGGACATAGACGCCGGTGATGCCGGGCACGCCCATGCTTTCGAGTTGATCCCACAAGCCGCCCGCCTCGAACCGCACCGAATGATGCGGCGCGCCGGGCCATTGCGGCGACATGTTCAGGATGATCGGGTTGTTACGATAATAAATCGCCTTCACACGAATGACTGGCTCGGCATGACCGGTGCCCAACGTGCCGCCGGAGTAGTAGCCGGTGTACTCACCGAACGGTCCTTCGTCGCGCGCTTCTTCGCTGGGCGGCGGGATTTCGCCTTCGATCGCGATCTCGGCATGGGCCGGGATCGGCAGGCCGGTGACCGGTCCTTCGACCACATCGAGCGGATGGCCCAACAAGCCGCCGGCTTTTTCCAGTTCGGAAACGCCGTAGGGGAACTTCATGTAAGAGAGCATGAAGACGAGGAAGTCGCCGCCGACCGTCGCCGCGACCGGGCAGGCCTTGCCCTGCTTCCAATATTTCTCGGCGATGATGCGCGCCTGCGCACCGGGATTGTTCCAGAGGCCGAGCAGATTGCCTTCATGCACCTGCAGCCGATAGGTGCCCGAATTGACGAAGCCGGTATCGGGATCTTTGGTGATGACGCAGCTGCCGGTGCCGATGTAACGCCCGCCATCCTTACGGTGACCATAGAGCGCCGGGAACTTCAGCAGATCGACTTCGTTGTCGCGCATTTTGTTCTGCATGACCGGACCGTCGGGCACGACACGCGGCGGCGTGCGCGGCGCGCCATGAATCCGTTTCAGCGTGTGACGCAGCAGTTCGATGCGCGGCGTTTCCGGCGGCAGACCCAGCGCGATCGCCATGCGTCGGCGCGAGGCGGTCGGCAGGCTGAGAATGCGAAAGCCTTTCGGATAGCCTTTGATCTCGTCGAACAGCAGCGCAGGCGGCTCGGTGATAAGTTCGGCCGTTGTTTCCGACAAGGCGCCGATTTCGAGATTCCAATCAGCGTTGCGGATCGTCGCGATCTCGCCCATCGCCTCGGCTTGCACGAGGAACGAGCGCAGGCCGTCGTAAGCGGGCTTCTCGATCTCGGCCATCTTACTTTTCCTTGGCGAGACGCTTGTCGGCTTCCTCGACGAAGCTCAGATCGGCGTAGTCCTTCACCGTGATCGAATGCGGGATGAAGCCGAGTTCGTGTTCGAGATCGATATTGGCCTGCAGCGCTTCGAGATCGGGAAGCTGCTTCGGGTCTTTATAAAGATCGCGTTCGGTATAGAGGTAATCGACCTGCTCGATCGGCTGCTTCAGGCCCTTCGCCACCATCGCGACGGCTTCGGCATGGTTCTTCGGATCGGTGATGTAGCGGGTGAAGCGAACCGAATCCTCGATGAAGTCCGTCACCGCCGCGCGGTTGGCTTCGAGAAAACCCTTGCGCCCGGCCCAGACCAGAAGCTGCGCCTTACCCATCGCGTCTTTCTGCGTGAAGAGCGTGCGCGCATTCTCTTTGATCGCCGGATCGTCCTTGAATGGGAGGATCATCGAGACGAGATCGGCCTTATGCTCCATCAGCAAGGGGCGCATGTTCGGGAACTGCGCCTCGACGAAGGTCACGTCCTTCTTGTCGTCCATGCCGTGTTTGCGCAGCATCGCGCGCAGGCCGATATCGACCGCCGAGCCGGTGGTCAGCGAAGCGACGACCTTGCCTTTGAGGTCTTCGATCTTTTTGATCGGGCCGTCTTTCAGCACCATATAGTTCGTCGTCGCGTAGTCGCCGACGCCGTCTTCATTGACGCCGGTGATGATGCGGATGTCATTGATCTTGGCGTTCTCGATCGCGAAGGCGAGCGAGGAATAAGCCAGCGTGCCGATGCTGACATCGCCGGTCGCGAGCGCCGTTATCATCGCCGCCGTGCTTTTCATCGAGATCGGATCGATGACGTAGGACTGGCCGTAATGTTTCAGCAGGTCTTTCTTGTCGAGCGACAGCGGCACCGAGCTCGCCGCCAGCGTCACCCAGCCGACATGGATCGTCAGCGGTTCCGCGCGCGCCACCCCTGCGGCCAAAACACCGGCGACGGCCATCGCGGCCGCGATCGTCTTCACGCTACGCATCGTTCCTCCCCAAGTGACCGGCGCGGCATGGGAAGCCGCCTCGGCCGAAACTGTCTGGTGGTCAAACGATCACACGCGCCCCGCCCTGTCAACGCACCGGCCCATCGGACGGTAAAGGCGGCGCGTCACCTTGACATCCGGCCCCTCCGCCCCCTATTTCGGGGGCTGGGGCGCTTAGCTCAGCGGGAGAGCACACCCTTCACACGGGTGGGGTCGTAGGTTCAATCCCTACAGCGCCCACCATTTTCCCAGTCTGTTTCCAAATCGCATTTTTTTGAATTGTGGCGGTTCAGGGGTTGAAATCCCTCAAATGCGCCACGATTTCCCTGGCACTCATTAACCGTGAGTGCTAATAACCGGCCATTCCAAACCCGGTACATCTACCCAAACTGAAGACTCAGGAGGAGTTTCATGAAGTTCCGTCCCTTGCATGACCGCGTTGTCGTACGCCGTCTGGACCAAGCCGAGAAGACCGCCGGCGGCATCATCATCCCCGACACCGCGCAGGAAAAGCCGATGGAAGGCGAAGTCATCGCAGCCGGCCCGGGCGCCCGCGGCGAAGACGGCCAAATTGCTGCCCTCGACGTGAAGGTCGGCGACCGCGTCCTGTTCGGCAAATGGTCGGGCACCGAAGTGAAGATCGACGGCGAAGATCTGATGATCATGAAAGAAAGCGACATCATGGGCATCATCGAAGGCACCTCGACCCCGGCGGCCAAGGGCCGCAAGGTCGCCTGAGCCCTATCTCGAAATAAATTTAAGAGGCAAGAATTATGGCAGCTAAAGACGTTAAATTTCATGGCGACGCGCGCGACCGTCTTCTGCGCGGTGTCGATATCCTCGCCAACGCCGTCAAAGTGACCTTGGGCCCGAAGGGCCGCAACGTCGTCATCGACAAGTCGTTCGGCGCCCCGCGCATCACCAAGGACGGCGTCACCGTCGCCAAGGAAATCGAGCTTTCGGATAAGTTCGAGAACATGGGCGCGCAGATGATCCGTGAGGTCGCTTCCAAGACCAACGATCTCGCCGGCGACGGCACCACCACCGCCACCATCCTCGCCCAGGCGATCGTACGCGAAGGCGTGAAGGCCGTTGCGGCCGGCTTGAACCCGATGGATCTGAAGCGCGGCATCGACATCGCCGTCGAAGCAGTCGTCGAAGACCTGAAGAAGCGTTCCAAGAAAGTCTCGACCAACGACGAAATCGAACAGGTCGGCACGATCTCGGCCAATGGCGAGCGCGATATCGGCAAGAAGATCGCCGAAGCGATGAAGAAAGTCGGCAACGAAGGCGTCATCACGGTTGAGGAATCGAAATCCCTCGAGACCGAACTCGACGTCGTCGAAGGCATGCAGTTCGACCGTGGCTACATCAGCCCGTACTTCGTGACCAACGCCGAGAAGATGATTGCCGAGCTGGAAGACCCCTACGTCCTCCTGTTCGAAAAGAAGCTGTCGGGCCTCCAGGCGATGCTGCCGGTTCTCGAAGCGGTCGTGCAGTCGGGCAAGCCCCTGCTGATCATCGCGGAAGACGTCGAAGGCGAAGCGCTTGCGACCCTCGTCGTCAACCGTCTGCGCGGCGGCCTCAAGGTCGCGGCCGTGAAGGCGCCGGGCTTCGGCGATCGCCGCAAGGCGATGCTGGAAGACATCGCCATCCTCACGAACGGTCAGCTCATCTCCGAAGACCTCGGCATTAAGCTGGAAAACGTGACCCTCGACATGCTCGGCCGTGCAAAGCGCGTCCGCATTGAGAAGGAAAACACCACGATCATCGACGGAACCGGCAAGAAGGCGGACATCACGGCCCGCGTCAACCAGATCCGCGCGCAGATCGAAGAGACCACGTCGGACTACGACAAGGAAAAGCTGCAGGAACGTCTGGCGAAGCTCGCCGGCGGCGTTGCCGTGATCCGCGTCGGCGGTGCGACCGAAGTCGAAGTGAAAGAGCGCAAGGACCGCGTTGACGACGCCATGCACGCGACCCGTGCGGCCGTCGAAGAAGGCATCATCGCCGGCGGCGGTACGGCCCTCCTCTACGCGACGAAGGCCCTTGCCAAGCTGAAGTACGGCAATGACGACCAGAAGACCGGCATAGACATCGTTCGCCGTGCTCTGCAGATTCCCGCGCGCACCATCGCCGAGAACGCAGGCACCGACGGTTCGATCGTCATCGGCAAGCTCACGGACAAAGACAACGCCAACTGGGGTTACGATGCCCAGAGCGGTGAGTTCGTGGACATGTTGAAGGCCGGCATCATCGACCCGACCAAGGTCGTCCGTCTGGCCCTGCAGGATGCGGCTTCGGTCGCCGGCCTGTTGATCACCACCGAGGCGATGGTTGCCGAGAAGCCGGAAAAGAAAGCCCCGGCAATGGGCGGCCACGATCACGGCGGCGGCATGGGCGGTATGGATTTCTAATCCATCCAGCACAGTCTCTAGGGGAAGGGCCGCAGCGCAAGCTGCGGCCCTTTTCTTTTGCGCCTTGCGCTAGATCAAGGTCACGGGCTTTGCGGTGTCCATATTGGTTATGTGGAAAAGACACCGCCCAAGCTTCTCGATGATCTCTCACGCTACCGCTCCCTGCTCCGCTGCGTCAGCGACGAGCAGGCCGAACTCGCGTTGAAAACCCTCATTCGCGATATCGAGGACAAACTAACGCCGGACGAACCGATTCGAACCTAAGACGTGAGGTGCCCCAGCACCTCGACCAGCTCGGCGACCTTCTGGCGCTGATCTGTTGCGTCGCCCGAGACAATCGCGTGCTCGACGCAATGACCGATATGGTCGCGCAGGATTTCGTCCTGCACCTTTTTCAACGCCGCTTTCACCGCTTCCAGCTGGTGCATCACGTCGATGCAATAGCGATCCTCATCGATCATCTTGGCGATACCGCGCACTTGGCCCTCAATACGTTTGAGGCGGGCGGTCGCTGATTTCTTGACGGCGTCTCTCATCGGCTCAATACTATACCCCTGTAGGGTATAAGGCAAGACGATGACCGATCACGATCACAGCCACCATCACGCACCGCCGAGCGACGGCAAGACCGCCAAGGACATCGTCTGCGGCATGCGGGTCAATCCGATCACGACGCCGCATCGGACAAGCCACAACGGCCACGACTATTTCTTTTGCGGCGCGCGCTGCAAAGAGAAGTTCATTACCGACCCGGAGAAGTTTCTGAGCCCGCCCCCTCACCCCAACCCTCTCCCCGCTGGGGAGAGGGAGGGACCCGCACAGCGGGAGGGTGAGGGGGTTTCACACACGGCTGCTGGCAGCATCTGGACCTGCCCGATGCATCCCGAGATCCGCACCCACAAACCGGGCCCCTGCCCGCTGTGCGGCATGGCGCTCGAACCACTCGATCCGACGGTCGATACCGGCCCCAATCCCGAACTTGCCGATATGCAGCGGCGCTTCTGGGTCGGCCTGGTCCTGACCGTGCCAGTGCTCGCCCTCGCGATGGCCGGCGAGCGCCTTCCCTGGCTGCAATGCGCGTTGGCGACGCCGGTCGTGCTCTGGGCGGGCTGGCCGTTCTTCGAGCGCGGTTGGATGTCGCTCGTCCATCGCAGCCTCAATATGTTTTCGTTGATCGCGCTGGGCACGGGCATCGCCTATCTCGACAGTCTCGCGGCGTTGTTCTTGCCCGGCATCTTTCCGCCGTCGTTCCGCGACATGCACGGCGCGGTACCGGTCTATTTCGAAGCGGCGGCAGCGATCACCGTGTTGGTGCTGCTGGGTCAGGTGTTGGAATTGCGCGCGCGATCCGAAACCGGCGCGGCGATCCGCGCGCTGCTCGATCTGGCGCCCAAGACGGCACGCCGCATTGCCGCCGACAGCAGCGAAAGCGACGTACCGCTGGATCAGATCATGCGCGGCGACCGGCTGCGCGTGCGGCCCGGCGAGAAAGTGCCCGCCGACGGCACCGTCATTGACGGCAACAGCGCGATCGATGAATCGATGCTCACCGGCGAATCGTTGCCGGTCGATAAAGCGCCGGGCGACAAGCTGACTGGTGCGACGCTCAACACCAACGGCAGCCTTGTCATGCGGGCCGAGCGCGTCGGCAGCGAAACTTTATTGGCGCAGATCGTCGCGCTGGTGGCGCAGGCACAGCGCAGTCGCGCGCCGATCCAAAGCCTCGCCGATCGCGTTGCATCGTGGTTTGTGCCCTTGGTCATCGCCATCGCTATCTTCACCGCTTTTGCCTGGACCATGTTCGGGCCACCACCGGCCTTCGCTTATGCTTTGGTCAATGCGGTCGCGGTGCTGATCATCGCTTGCCCTTGCGCTTTGGGCTTGGCGACACCGATGTCGATCATGGTCGCGACCGGCCGCGCGGCCCATGCCGGCGTCATCTTCCGCGATGCCGAGGCGCTGCAACGGCTCGCCGATATCGACACGCTGATTATCGACAAAACCGGCACACTGACCGAAGGCAAGCCCCGCCTCGTTGCGGTCGTCGGCGAGAACGAAAGCGAATTGCTGCGTCTCGCGGCGTCATTGGAACGTCACAGCGAGCATCCCCTCAGCCGCGCCATCGTCGATGGCGCCAAGGCACGCGGCATCGACGTGACCGAGGCACGCGATTTCAAAGCCGTGACCGGCAAAGGTGTCACCGGCAGCATCGACGATAAAAAGATCGCGATCGGCAATCTGACATTGATGCAGGAAACAGGTATCGGCCCCGACGCCATTCCGCGTGAGGCGAAGCTGCGCCGACAGAACGGCGAGACGGTGATGTTCGTTGCTATCGAAGGACGTTTCGCCGGTTTCATCGCTGTCGCCGATCCGATCAAGGCGAATGCTCGAAGCGCCCTCGCCGCCCTGCGCGCCGACGGCATCGCGGTGACGATGGCGAGCGGCGACAATCGCGCCACGGCGCAAGCCATCGCCGAAGAACTTGGCATCGATAAAGTCGAAGCGGAATTGTTACCGGAACAGAAAGCTGCGCTGATCACGCGCTATCGCGCCGAGGGCAAAAAGGTCGCGATGGCCGGCGACGGCGTCAACGACGCCCCGGCCCTCGCCCTGGCCGATGTCGGCATTGCCATGGGTACCGGCGCCGATGTCGCGTTGGAAAGCGCCGGCGTCACGCTGGTCAAAGGCGATCTCGATGCGATCCTACGCGCGCGGCGTCTGTCGCGTGCGGCGATGCGCAACATCAAGCAGAACCTGTTCTTCGCCTTCGTCTTCAACGCCCTCGCCATCCCGGTCGCGGCGGGGATTCTCTATCCGCTGTGGGGCCTGTTACTCAATCCGATGATCGCCAGCGCGGCGATGAGCGCCAGTTCCGTCACGGTGATCGGCAACGCATTGCGGCTTCGGCGCGTTTCTCTCTAAAGCCTCGCACTTTCACCGGAGCCGCGCGTGAATATTTTGGCCGTCCCTGGCTTGATACCCCTGTGGCTCAAGTTCGCTTACATCGCGTTTTTGTGCATCTTCATTCCAGTCTATGTCCGCGATTGGGGCTGGGCCAATTTCCTGTGGCTGTCGGATATCTGCCTTTTCTCGACCGCCGTCGCGGTGATCTTCGAGCAACCGGCGCTGGCCTCGATGATGGCGATCGGCGTATTGCCGCTGGAACTGGCCTGGGCCGCCGACTTCCTCACCGGCGGCAAGGTCATCGGCCTCGCCACCTATATGTTCGACGACAGCAAGAGCCTGTTCCTGCGCGGCCTATCGCTGTTTCATCTGGCGTTACCACCGACGATCCTCTGGATACTGTATCGCTTTGGCTATGACCCGCGCGCGCTATGGCGTCAGGTCGCGTTCACCTGGGTCATCCTGCTCGTGACCTACGCGGTCAGCACGCCCAGCGATAACATTAACTGGGTTTATGGCCCCGGCAGCAAGCCGCAGCAGATGATTCCCCCGAACATCTATTTCGCGATCGAGATGATTGTGCTGCCGCTCTGTGTGCTATGGCCGATGCACTGGTTGATGCAGCGGCTGTTCGCCCTGCCTCACTCGGCGTCGGGCTGACTTTCCGGCGCGGCGTCGATGAAGGCCGCAAGCTTCATGCAGTTCTCATAGACGCGCATGATGGTCGGATAGGGTGTGAGATCGAAGCTGGGATAGCGCCGTGCGTTGAAGACTTGGGGCACGAGGCCAATGTCGGCGACACCCGGCTGATCGCCGTGGCAGAATTTTCCGGTCTTGCCGTCTGTCGCCATCATCTGCTCGATGCCCTCAAAACCGGTCTTGATCCAATGGTTGAACCAGAGCTCGACCTCTTTCTCTCCCTGCTTCAAGTTGCGCGACAGGAACTGCAGCACCCGCAGATTGTCGATCGGATGAATGTCGCAAGCGACCGCCTGGGCCAGCGCACGGGCACGGGCGCGGCCCAGCGCGTCGGACGGCAGCAGCGCCGGCGCCGGATGGGTTTCGTCGAGATATTCGATGATCGCCAAGGACTGCGTCAGCGTCTGCCCATCGATGATCAGCGACGGTACCAGCCCCTGGGGGTTGAGCTTTAGATAGGTCGGCGACTGCTGATCGTTTTTGCGCAGATGGATGTAGGAGCGATCGTAGGCCAGTCCTTTGAGATTGAGCGCGATCCGTACCCGGAATGCCGCCGAAGACCGGAAATACCCATAAAGTTCCATAACTGCTTCCTTCCCCAAGCCGTCACGCCCGTCAGCCATCGCCAAATCTTGGGTCGCGACGGGGATAAAATATTGTAAGATTGCATAACACTGGCAGTTATCGCCGGCAACCGATCGGCCCCATCGCAGGGGGACGGCGGAAAACCGCCAATTGCGCATTTCTGAGGGCCTAAGGACCCGCGAATATTATGACAAACGACGCGGCCCTGACCGCCCACCCTCTTCTGCTAAGCTTCGAACTCGGCAAATACCTGCCCTTTCGCCTCACGGTGCTGAGCAACCGGCTCACCCGTCGAGTCGCCCGTTTTTACGGTCAGCAATTCAAACTTTCCGCCCCCGAATGGCGCACGATAGCGGTGCTCGGCCAACAAAGCTCGATGAGCGCCAATGCCGTGATCGTCCATACGACCATGGACAAGGTCCGCGTCAGCCGCGCCGTGGCGAAATTGCTCAAGGCCGGCTTCATCACCCGCGACTCCGATTCGGACGACCGCCGCCGCGCGATCCTCGCCCTGACCCCGGCCGGCAACGAAATCTATCGTCAGATCGTCCCGTTGGTGCAGGAAGTCGAAGCCGAGATCGTCGCCGAATTGAGCGGCGACGAACGCAGCGTCCTCAATAACGCCCTCGCCAAGATCGAGGCCTATCTGGAACATCTGGGCGAAACCGCCGCCGGCCTCGAAGAAGACGAAGACGACGAGGCCTAAGCTGATCTTTAGGCGACGCGAAGCATCGTCTTCGCGTCGCTGCTCGTCTCTCGGGCGAGCGGCAGACTGACCGTTACAACAGTCCCCTTCCCGATCGCACTATCCACCGTTATCGAGCCGCCATGCTGCTCGACGATGTTTCGCGCTGTCGGCAGGCCAAGGCCCATGCCGAAACCGCGCGTGCTGAACAATGTCTCGAAAATATGCGGCATGACCTCTGGCGCGATACCTGTGCCGGTATCCTCGACCGTGACCAAGAGCCGATCCGTCACCACCGTCGATATCGTGATCCGCGCGGGACGGATACCATTCGCATCGAGAATCGCCTGCACGGCATTATCGAGAATATTCGCGATCACAAGCTGTAGGCGGCTTGGATCGATCGAGACGCGCGCGTCCGGCGCCTCGAATTGCCGGACCAGGGCGATGCCATCCGGCAGAGTTTGCCCTTCGAGATAGTCATCGAGCCAGCGCTGACCATTCGCCACCCGGCGCTTTAGGTCTCCGTCATAAACATAGTCGGACAGATTGGCGATGATCCGGTCGCAACGCATGATGCTGCGTTCCAGCCGATGAATCGGACGCCCGACATCGACGCCGCTTGCTGTCGCAACGCTCTGAATGACGAAGACGGTGTTGCGTGCGGCGCTTAAAGGATTGCGCAGTTCGTGCGCCAGCGTCGATGCAAGCTGACCGACGGCCGAGAAACGTTCCTGCTTCATCAGTTCGCTTTGCGCCGCGGTCAGGGCCGAGGTTCGTTCGACGACACGCCGTTCCAGCTCCTCGTTCGCGGACTGCACGGCGCGCGTCGCCGATTCCGCGACATCGCGCGCGGTTTCGAGTTCGCGATGACGTTCGGCCAGCATCGTCGCCATGCCGTTGAAGGCTGTCGCTAGTGTCGCGAATTCGTGCGCGCGTTTCGGCACTTTCGCACGGTGATCGAGATCGCGCCGGCCGAAGGCGATCGCGGCCTGGGTCAACTCGGACACCCACCGCAAGACCGAAAGTTCGGCCATCAGCCAGGCACCAAGCGCCGCCAGCAGCGCGACGAACACCATCGCAATCAGGATTCCTTTGACCGCCTGATCCTCTGCCCCCAGCACTGCGTCTCGCGGCAAAGCGACAACGACCTTCGCACCAGTCTGCGGCACCTGCGTGAAAGCAAAAATCTGCTCGACACCGTCCGGTCCCACGCCGGCGTTCGCGCCTTCGATCTGAAGATTGACGGAGGGGACGAGCGGATGGTTGCCGGGCAAGCGTGCGCCGAGCCCAGCCTGACTTTCCGGATGCTGCGCCAGGATCGTCCCGTCGCGTCCGAGCACCATAACGGTATAAGGCAGACCCTCTGCGGCCGCACCGGTGCGCCGCTGTATCTCGGCAAGATCGATCACCGTGACCGCCGCTTTTTGAACGCCATCGACGCCGAGCGGCAAACGCAAGCCCGCAAAAGCGATCGAGCGGCCGTGATCGTCGCGTTGAAATTCACTGATCTCGAGCGAGCGTGTATCGAATAAATCGGCCAAGTATAATTTGTCGAGATGTCCGGTGATGATGCTGTCGGATTGCGATGAGCACAGCACCTCACCATCCCGACCGACGATCGCGACTTCCGCCGTCCAATGCGTTTGCCAGCCGAGGAAGCCAAGCTTTTGCACGCAATCGCCGCCGCGTGGCGCAATGCCGTCGGTCAAACGCAGCAGCACATTCGCTTCGTCGAGATATTCGCCGTTATGTTCGTTCCAGGCGCGGGCAATCTGCAGCGCTCTGTCTTCGGCCTGATTCAGAAGCCATTGGCGTTCATGACGCGTATGAAAGACGAACAGCGCGAATGTCGGTAACGATGCGATCACCACCAGCAGGACAATCCGTCCACGCAAGCCAAAATGACGCGGCAGAAAAGGGCGTAGGAACTTCATCGTGACATCCGCTGCAACGGAACGAGCTGCTTAAAATACCCGCTGCACCAGCGGACATCTCGCGAGCCTGATCGAGGCGAAGGCGGCATCGAGGCCGAAGCTTTCCTCGATCCACGCGTCGGTGCGCAGGGCGCAGCCGACATAACAGTCGTCGCACCAGAGTTCGGCAGCGGCGCGGCATTCATGATCTTGCAAATGGCGGCGCGCTTCACTCAACGCCGCCTGTCCATCAACGCAATCGAAAGTGAGACTGGCGATAATCCGCGACGATGAATTCAAGAAATAGCAGCGATAGTGTTGCATGAGGATAACTCCCGAATTGATCGGCATCCTCTGCGCAACGGATTGGCATATGATTAACGCCGCACCGAAAAGCTCAATTGCAACAATAGTGTAATATTAAGTTCATGGAGCGCCGCAGCGTACCGGTTACCGTGACGCATACAATCTCGATGATTAATACGGCGACGACAATACTTACACGATTAACCTTAATATTATTAACTATAAATACTTTCTTAATTAAATATTCATCTGAATTGTATTTCTCTTTTATTCAAATTATAAACATTTCCTTGACGGGGCACGCATCGACAGACCGCCTCTTCTTTGGAAACAGATCATGCTCGATAAACCATTTTCTCGTCGGATCGCCCTGGTGACGCCCGTCTATAACGATTGGGTTTCGCTGGAACAGCTTTTGGACGCCATCGACACCGTGCCCGGCCTCGACGACGTGCGGTTTCACGTCATCGTCGTCGATGATGCCTCGGACAAGGCGCCTCAGGGCCTCGCCCTTCATCCGCGCGAATGGCGCCGGATCGAACAAATCGAAGTCGTCAATCTGGTCTGCAACCTCGGCCATCAGCGCGCCATCGCGGTAGGCCTTGTCGCCGCGACCCGTGCCGAAGGCATCGACGGTGCGATCGTCATGGACAGCGACGGCGAAGACCGCCCGGAAGACCTGCCTCGCCTCCTCGCCGCCGCGCAGGAAAATCCTTGGCGCATCATCTGCGCCCGCCGCGCCAAGCGTTCGGAATCGATGCGCTTCAAGGCTTGCTATGCGATGTACAAGCTTATGTTCCGCGTCATGACCGGCGCGAAGATCGGCTTCGGCAATTTCTGCTTCATTCCGCGTCAGGCGCTGGACCGGTTGGTTCACAACCCGATGCTGTGGAACTACCTCGCCGCGTCGATCGCGCGTTCGCGTATTCCGCTCCTGACGATCGATACCATTCGCGGCAAGCGCTATGCCGGTCAATCAAGCATGAATTTCATCTCGCTGGTGCTGCACGGCCTCAGCGCGATCTCGGTCTATGCCGATGTCGCCCTGGTTCGCGTGCTGGTCGGGATGTGCCAACTCGCCGGCATCACCATCGCCGGCATGGGCACGGTCGCGATGGTGCGCTTGTTCAGCAACCTCGCCATTCCCGGCTGGGCCTCCAGCGTCATGGGTTCGCTCGGCATCGTTCTGCTGCAATCGCTGATCCTCGCAGCGATCTCGGCCTTCATGCTGCTGTCGGCCCGCGGCGCGAAGCCGATTATCCCGGCGATCGACGCCACCCAATACATTCAATCCTACACGCCGCGCAAAGAACGTCGCCGCGCGCGCCCCGCAGATAGCATCCCAGAGAGTATCGCAATATGACCACGGACGCTTTTACCTATGTCGGCGGTGAGCTCGAGCTGTTCGAAGAAGCCGAGAACTGGAAGAATTATTGGGCGAGCGAAGTCATGCCTTTCATCGGCCCCCGCGTGGCCGAGATCGGCGCCGGCATCGGTACCAACACGCAACTGCTGAACCGCAAAGCCGAACGCTGGACCTGCGTCGAGCCCGACCAGGCGATGGCCCGCCGTCTCAAATGGCGTTCGCGCGCCAACGAGCTCGGCCCCAACTGTGAAATCGTCAATGGCTGGGTCGTCGATCTGCCGCGCAAGCCGGAATACGACACCGCACTCTATATCGACGTGTTGGAACATATTCCGACCGACCGGCTAGAATTGTCCGAAGCGGCACGCCGCGTCGTACCGGGTGGTTACATCGTCGTCCTCAGCCCCGCGCATCAATGGCTCTATTCGCCGTTCGACGCCGCCATCGGCCATGTCCGCCGCTATGCGCGCGATACGCTGGGCGCCTGCCGTCCCGACGACTTCAAGCTCGTCTCGATGAAATATCTGGACTCGGTCGGCGTCATGGCTTCGCTCGCCAATCGCTGCTTCTTGCGCAGCGCCGAACCGACGCCGAAGCAGATTCAATTCTGGGACAAGAAGCTGGTGCCGGTGTCGCGCGCGCTCGACAAACTCACCGGCCATCGCCTCGGCAAATCCATCCTGGCTGTGTGGCAGAAACGCTGACGCGTCACACCCTTCCGGGGCATTTAAACGCATTGCCATCCGGCGAAACGGCGGTCATCATCCCGCGTTCGCCACAAGGAACTTTGCTTGGAACCCCGCCAACTCCGCGAGTTTCTCGCCATTCTTGAATGCGGTTCGCTCAGCGATGCCGCCCGCCGTCTCGGCATCCTGCAACCGAATTTAACTAAGAGTCTTCAAAGTCTCGAACGCACCATCGGCGGTGCGCTATTCATCCGTACCAAACTCGGCATGAAAGCGACGGCGCTCGGCCTGTCGCTTGAGCCACGCGCGCGGGTCATCCTGCGCGAGATCGACCGTGCCGACCAGGAGATCGCCGAGATCGTCAACGGCACCCAGGGCCGCGTCGTCGTCGGCACCGGCCCCAGCTTCGCCAACGCGATCCTGCCGCGCGCCATCGCTCGCTTTCGCGCGCGTCATCCGCGGATCGAAACCGTGGTAATCGACGGGCTTTATCCGCAGCTCGTTCCGAAGGTCAAAAACGGCGAACTCGATTTCGCCTGTTGCAACGGCACGGCGCTGGCCGATGGCGAACTGGCCGGCGAGTCGCTGCTCGCGAACGAGCCGACCGTCATAGTAACCCGCGCGCAGAACCCGCTGACTCGCAAACGCAACATCACGATCCAACAGATCAGCACCGAGCCATGGCTTCTACCGGTGAAGCTGGAACCGCTGCGCCGGCAGTTCGAAAACGTCTTCGTCAAAGCGCATCTGCCGCTGCCCACACCGGTTCTCGAATGTCCGTCCTATTTTCTCGTCAAAGAAATCCTGCACGAGAACGATATCCTCACGCTGTTCAATCGCCTGATGGTGCAGGACGAAATCGAGCGTGGCGTCCTCAAGACGATCGCGGTGCCGGAATTCGAGTGGCCGCTGGATTATCACGCGATCTATCGCCGCGACGTACCGATGACGCGGGCGGCGCAGATGTTCCTCGCCGAGATACAGGCTGTCTGCAACGACTATCGCAAGCGGGTTAAAAACCTCGCGCCGAGGCCGAGGCAGCGCTAGGCGAGCGTTTCGTCCAGCCAATCGTATATCCGCGCAAAGGCAAGCCGGCTCGCTCCGACTTCGCAATGCGGACCGGCGCCTTCCGCGTCGGTGAATTTGAGCATCGTCTTCGGGCAGGTGAGATGATCGAAAAGCTGCTTCGCCTGGCCTTCGAAGAACAGATCCTTCTCGGCCTCGCACACCAGGGTTGGACATTTGATGCGCTCCGCGATTCCGTCGCGTAAGTGATACGCCTGCGCGGCCGCGAGGTAGGCGCGCGGCGTCTTCACGCCCATCACATAAATGCCATGGGTAAACGCCCAACGTGCGACGCTGTTGGCTTTCATCATCTGTTCAAGCCGGGCATCGAGTTGCGGCGCGGTCGGCGCGGCCAAGGCTTCAAGAACTTGAGGACGCAACGCCTCTGGAATACCGATGAGCTGCGCGACACCGTAGTCGTAAACGCCATCGTCGGCGATGCAGGCGGCAAGACGCAGCTCGAATGCCGCGGCACGCGGCGCGAGATACCCGCCAAAGCTAACACCGTAAAGCGCGACCTTGCGCGGATCGACATCGCTGCGCTTTAGCGCGAAGTCGAGAACGGGTGTGACCACTTTTTCCCAGTCGGGGCGAAAGTGCAGACCTTGACGATGCACCGGACCGAACTGTCCCGGTCCGTCGAAAACAAGAACGTTATAGCCGCGCTCGACAGCGGCGCGCGCGCCGTTCCAATGCATCTCTTCGGCAGAGCCATCGAAGCCGTTATTGAGCAGGACGGTCGGCCGTGGCCGTCCGGACGTATCAGGCGAATGAAAATAGCCGGGCAACGTCGTGCCCTCGTAAGGGATTTCGATCGGCTCGATCGTAGGCGCAAACAGCGGCGCTGCAGCTCTGTAACAGGCAGTCGAGCGTTCATAGGCACGTTTCACCCGCGGATCGTCCGGATTGGCATGCAGGAAAAATTCGGAGCTGCGATAATAGTTACTGGCCCGCAAGTAGTTATCCCGCGCGCTGATGCGATGCCCCTTCTTCAATTGCGCCTCGGCTTCGCCGGCGATCCGATCGGCGAAAGCATTGTTGGCGTCATACCAGCTATCGTAATCGCCCGACGTGATCTTTTGCGCGATGGCGACCACCTCGCCGAACAAGGCCCCACCATATTCCGCGGCACCGAACAGACGGACTGTCTCGTACCAGAACTGCGGATCGTCCTGAAACAAAAGCGCGTCGGAATGAGGAACGGTTGGCCCCGCGCTTTGCGCGAGCGCTTCGTGTGCCATCGGAACAACGCTGAGAGCGGCCCCCAATTGCAGAAGAGTGCGACGGTTCATGATCTGCCTCCGTAAATGAGCTTAACTAGACAATGTCTAGATCCATAGAACTTCACCCGAGGAACCTTGTCAACAACAATCTAGACAGTGTAAGGTTTTGCCATGGCCAAAGCCCCCTACCATCATGGCGCCCTGCGCGAAGCGCTTCTCGAAGCAGCCGAAAAATTGTTGCGTGAGGAAGGGCTGTCCGCGCTTACCCTGCGTGCGATTGCCCGCGCGGCGGGCGTGTCGCACGGTGCGCCGGCGCATCATTTCGAGGATTTGTCTGCCCTGCTGAGCGAACTGGCCGCGGTAGGCTTTCGACGGCTGGTCGATCAGCTTGCGGCAGCTCGGGAGACACGCGGCAAAGTCAGTTTTCCATTACCAAAAGCGTATCTGTCATTCGCGATGGCGAACCGGGAATTGTTCGCGCTCATGTTCCGCGAAGAGCGTCTCGACGCCCGGCGCCCATCCCTGCTTGAAGCCAGAGCAGCGGCGATCGCGCTCCTCTCTCAATCTCTCGGCGTAAAGGCTCATGGCACACCGGCGGGCGGTCCGTCGCTGAAGGAGCTTGGCGCGATGACGGCGGCCTGGTCGTTGACGCACGGTTTCACCGTGCTTGCGATCGATGGACGACTAGCCCCGCTCTTGCGCGCAGCGCCAAGCGGGACCGCTGCCGAGGCGTTGCTCGAAGCAGCGCTTGGCGCCACCGCGCTTGTGGGCCGGACCTAGCTTTTCTTCGGATGATAAAGACCCAGCGGCAAGCCGGTGGGATCAATGAAGATCGAGATACGCGTAATGCCCGGCCTTGTGCCAGGCATTACGACTTAAATAATGTTATCGCGTCTTAGGAGGGTGCGCGCGTCAGAATGACGAAGTCTTTGTTGCGATACGTCGTGCGATAGCCCAGCGCATCGAGATGAGCCAGCGCCGTTGTATCGGTCACGGCGACGGCCGCCACCATCTTACGTCCCTGCCACGCCGGCAGATCCGCACCCTGCTGTAATAGGGCAGCCTGCTCGGCCTTACGCTGCGCCGGATAAGGCGTGTTGAAGGAATGGGAATACCAGGCGCGCAGCGGGGTATAGGCCGTCGCGTAGTAAGGCAGTGTTTCGGAATCCGAGACGATCAAGTCGTCGGCATAAGCCGGCGCGTTGAGTTCGGTCAGCGCGTCACGCATCGTCACCGGCATGCGCATATCGTGCGCTTCTTCACTCGCCGCCTCACCCGCCCAGGAACGTTCGATGATCCGGGCGAACCAGATCGAATTGTCGAGGAACGCGACGACCAGCATGGCAGCGATGGCGAGACGCGCGACCAATGTGCGGCGCGACAGCAGATAATCCACCACCCGGACCATCATCGGCGCACCGATCAGGAACAGCGGTACCCAATCATAAGCATGGGTGAAGTGGACCGGCTGGCGCGGCGTGACGAACCAGTCGTGCTGCGCCAAGGCCATCGCGACGAGAAACCACGACCCGAGCAGGCGGAACTGACGATCTTTGATCGCAGCCATGAAACGCGATGGCCAGGCGAGACGCGCGGCGGCCATCAGGCCGACCATGCCCAGCGTGGCGATGATCTGCGATTTGTAACGCACCCAGGGCAGCGTCCATTCTTCCTGCAGGGCAGCATGTTCCGGCGAGAAATGGCCGAGTGCGACCATGTAATAGGCGAAGTGCGCCATCAACACCGCGCCCGCACCGCAGAGGAACCAGAACGGCGGCGCAGTGCGGCGGCTGATCAGGAATTCGAGCCCGCCCCAGGCGCAAACCGTCAGCGCGAGTTCGAGGCCGCTGAATGGATGGCTCGCCGACAGCAGCGCGGTGAAGATCAAGGCAAAGCCGTAGCGGCGCGCCATCAGCAACAGAACGGTGCCGAAGAAGACCGCGTGGTAATAAGCTTCGAGGCTATAGACCGCGACGCGACCGAGATTGGGCATCCACCAGCCGGCCGACGGCTCGAACGCAAACAGATCTTCGCCCGGCGCGTGATGCAGCATCCACAGCATGACGGCAAAACCACCGCCGCCGAGGAACATCGCCAGCACGATCGTCCGCGCATCCCCGCCCTCGCCCGCAACGCGATGGAACAACGCGATCGCGAGACGGAAAGCGATCAGCCCGGCGATGATGCCGAAGGCGACGAACAACGCACCCGGATCGATTTGGGTCACATGCCAGATCACACCAAGGAACAAGGTCTGGGGCTGGAAATAAATATGCGGCGTATCGGCGAAGGGGCTGAACGGAAGGCCGTAGAGCCAATGAAACCCATCGGCGAAATAAGCCCGGGCATCCGCCATGTAATAAGGCTGGTCGTAACTGACGAAGCCGGTGCGGATCTGACCCGCGGGGGTGCCGAGATAATGCGCCAGATAGAGGGCCAGCGTCGGCAACATCGCGATGAAAGCGATTAACCAAGGCAACGCTTTCGGCAGCCGCAGCGAAAGACTGCGCGAGGTCGTCGAGGCGTGGTCTTGGTTTACGGACATGGCGGAATATTCGCTTAAATGTTTCTCTGGATACGAATAAACATAGGGTCCCTGCGGTCGGCAATTCATTTCTATAGTTAACGCGCAAAGAAGAACGTTAATGGCCGCAGGTCGAATACATATCGCATCTAAATATTAAGATCGCACGCGGCGTTAACCATGGAAATGCAATCCGAACGCCGATGGCTATAATGGCATCAGGGAGAAAACGGGCATGATGCATCTCGGTTGTTTCTTGAGTGGCCCTGGCCATCACATCGGCGCCTGGCGCATGCCGGGCGTCAAAGCGGATGCGGGACAGGATTTGCAGCACTACATCGAGGTCGCGCGCATCGCCGAGCGCGGCAAGTTCGATTTCCTGTTCAATGCCGACAGCAATTCGACCTTCGGTCCCGACGATCCGAATGTTTGGAAGCGAACGACGGCGTCGATGCGGCTGGAGCCACTGACGCTGCTGGGCGCATTGGCCGCCGTCACGACACATATCGGCCTGGTTTCGACCGCGACTACGACCTACACCGAACCCTTCCAGATCGCGCGCTTCTTTGGTTCGCTGGATCAGTTGAGCGGCGGCCGCACCGGCTGGAATCTGGTTACATCGTCCGCCGCGTCAGAGGCACTGAACTTCAGCCAAGCCGCGCATGCGCCGCATGACGAGCGCTATGCCCGCGCCGCCGAATATATCCAGGTCGTGCTGGGCCTCTGGGACAGTTTTGAGGACGACGCCTTCCCGCTCGATAAGCAAGACGGCCTCTTTCTCGATACGCGTAAGATGCACATGCTCAACCACAAGGGAAAATACTTCTCGGTACGCGGACCGTTGATGATGCGCCGCTCGCCGCAAGGCCGTCCGGTCATCGTGCAGGCCGGCCAGTCCGAAGCCGGCCGCGAACTTGCCGCCGAAACCGCCGAGATCATCTTCGCCGTGCAGCAGGAGATCGAGCCGGCGCGTGAATTCTATGCCGACATCAAGAAGCGTGTCCTCAAATACGGCCGCAAGCCCGATCATGTGAAGATCATGCCCGGCGTGATGTGCACCGTCGGCAACACCGAACGCGATGCCGCCGAGAAATACGAAGCGCTGCAAGCCTTGATCCATCCCGAGATCGGCGTGCAAACCCTCTCGGATATGGTCGGGTTCGATCTTAGCTCCTATCCCCTTGATGGTCCCCTGCCCGAGGTGCCGCTCATCAACACGCAGCAGGGCCGGCAGAAGGTCGTCATCGATCTCGCGCGCAACGAGAACTTGACCATCCGCCAGCTTTACACCCGGCTCTCCGGTGCGCGCGCCCACCGCGCCATTCATGGCACGGTCGATCAGATCGCGGACTCGTTGCAGCACTGGTACGAGACCGGCGCCGCTGACGGTTTCAACATCATGGCCCTGACCTTTCCCGATGGGCTGCGCGACTTCGTCGATCAGGTCGTGCCCGAGTTGCAGCGCCGCGGGCTATTTCATAAGGACTATGAAGGCACGACACTGCGTGCCAATCTGGGCTTGCCGATACCGGCGAACCGTTGGAGCGACGCGGCCAAAGCCGCCGAATAATCGACGACGCGGAAAAATCCGCGCGTTACGTGGGGGGAAGAAAAGCTATGACGGATAATGTCGAAGCGGCGCGCCATATCATCGAGCGCATGGAGCGCCTGCCCGCCTCTTTGTGGCAGGTTAAAGCCCGCGTCATCGTCGGCACCGCCACCTTCTTCGACGGCTTCGACGGGATGGCCATCGCCATCGCCATGCCGGCCATCATCGCCGTCTGGCATCTCGCCCCGCACGAAGTCGGTATTCTGCTTGGCTCCGGTTCGTTCGGTCAGGCGATTGGCGCGATTTTCTTCGGCTGGCTGGCCGAACGATGGGGGCGGCTCAATGTCGCGATCCTCACCATTGCTCTGTTCTCGATCTCGAGCCTCCTCTGCGTCTTCGCCTGGGACTTCAATTCGCTGTTGGTGCTGCGCGTCATCCAGGGCATCGGTCTCGGCGGTGAAGTGCCGGTCGCGGCGACTTATATCAGCGAGATCGCCAAGGCGCGCAATCGCGGCATGTTCGTCATGCTGTACGAAACGATCTTCGGTGTCGGCATCTTCGTCGCCTCGTTGATCGGCGTGTGGCTCGTGCCGAATTTTGGCTGGCAGTCGATCTTCGTCGTCGGGGCGTTGCCGGCCTTCCTCGCCATCGCCATGCGCCGCAGCCTGCCGGAATCGCCACGGTGGCTGGCGAGCCGCGGCCGCATCGCCGAAGCCGACCGCATCGTCGGTAAGATCGAGCAAACCATCGAAGGCTACGGCCACACCTTGCCGCCGCCGCAACCGCTGACCGTCGCGCCGCGTGTCGAGAATGGCCGCCTCGCCGAGCTCTTCAGCCGCTTTTATCTGAGCCGCACCATCGTTGCTTGGTCGATCTGTTTCTGCGCCGGATTCCTGTCGCACGGCGTGACGCAATGGCTACCGAGCATCCTCACTACGGTTTTCCATCTGCCGTTGCGCGACTCACTCGCCTATGGCGTTCTCAGCACGACGATGGCGATCGCCGGCGGGCTCGGCTGCGCCTTCGTCATCGACTGGATGGGACGGCGTAACTGGTTCGTCTTGTCCTTCGTCGTCTGCGCGGCCTGCTTCCTCATCCTCGGCTGGGTTGGTCAGCCGACGCTGGGCCTCGTTATCGTCCTGACCACCATCGGCCGGTTCTTCTCTTCTTCGGCGGTGACGCTGATCTATCTCTATATCCCCGAGCTTTATCCGACGCGGCTGCGCGCGACCGGCAACGGCACGGCCGGGCTGTGGCTGCGCCTCGGCAACGGTGCGGCGCCGATGGTTGTCGGCTACCTGCTCGCTGCCGAAGGCATTGGCATTGCCTTCACGATCTTGGGCGGGCTTGCGGTGATCGGTGCGTTGGGCGTCGCGAAGTTCGCCTTCGAGACCAACCGCCGCGTGCTGGAAGAAATCTCGCCGTAACGGTTACGGTTTCAGCAGACCGACGAGCGGGTTCGGCGTCGGCGCCGCGATCCGGCGTAGCGTGTTCGTGTCGCGGTGGTTGAAGGCCGGCGTCTTGCCATGCACCGCCAGATCGGTGCGCGTCACGTAGCTCCAACTGTCATCGGCATTGAAAGTGATGTCGATGCGATAATAGTCGGTGCGAAACGCCTCTTCGAGAAACGGCGTCGAGCAGATGCCGAAGCGGGTATCGCCGCGCTTGGCCTCGACCGAGATAGCCATGTCGTCGGGCTTCGCCGTACCGCCGGCCAGCACCACCTGCCCGCGCGGAATGGCGATGGTCTGCATGATCATCCCCGTCGCCGGTTCCCACAGCCAATAACCGACCTGATCGTGGAAGGTGACCGCTTCTTCGGGCGTGTTGATATGGATGTGATAACGCAGCCCATAAAGAAGCTGCGGTCCGTTGGTCTGCGGATCGATCGGGTCCATCCGCACATGCTCGCGAAACACGCGGCGCTCAGGACCGTCCGCCTTGGGATTGATATCCACGCCCTTGTCGGATTCCCAGACACCGGCCAAGCGGCGTAACGGGCCGAGATTGGCGAGGGTATCGGGTGACGCTTCGGGTTCGGTGAAAATGTCGTCCGGAATGTTCTGCATGATCCCCTCAATGTTCTTCGCCGCATTTGCTACCGCGATTATTCCGCCAGCGGAATGAACTCTGTCTCACCCGGCACGCTGCCGAACTTTCCTTCTTTCCAATCAGTCTTCGCCTGCTCGATACGATCCTTCGAACTGGAAACAAAATTCCACCAGATGTGACGCGGCCCATCAAGCGGCGCACCACCCAACAGAATCAGGCGCGAGGCCTTGGTTGCCTCGATCGTCAAGGTATCGTCTTTGAGGAACACGAGCATATGGCCGGCTTCGAATGTCGTGCCGTCGATCCCAATCGTTCCTGCGGCGATATAGATCGCGCGCTCCTCATGGATCGGCGGCAACGTGAAGCGTCCACCGGCATCCATAGCGAGATCGCCGTAGAAGGTTTCAGAGAACATCGGCACCGGCGATTGCGCGCCATGGAAATCGCCGGCGATAACACGCAGCCGTGCGCCCGGTGCGTTGACCGTCGGCAGGTCGCTGGTGCCGCAATGGACAAAGCTAGGCGCGACCTCCTGATCTTTTTCCGGCAGGGCAAGCCAGCTTTGGATGCCATGCAATGATGAACCGGCCCGGCGCGCGCCATCGGGCGTACGCTCGGAATGGGCGATGCCCTTACCCGCCGTCATCCAATTGACCTCGCCCGGCCGGATTATCCGAACGGTGCCGAGGCTGTCGCGGTGGAGTATCTCGCCGTCGAAGAGATAACTGAGGGTGGAGAGGCCGATATGCGGATGCGGCCGCACGTCCATCCCCTTCCCCGGCTTGAGGGTCAACGGCCCGAAATGATCGAAAAACACGAACGGCCCGACCGTCCGCCGCTCCGCCGCCGGCAGGACGCGCTTGACCATGAAGCCATCACCGAGATCGCGGGTGCGCGGGGCAATGACAAAATCGGGGACAGCCATCGGAACTCCTTGGGGAAATCGGACTTTTAGGGGTCGAACGGCAACAAAACCCCCGTTTGCCCGACTCGTCCGCCCACTGCTATATAAGGTATCACCACCAGCGAATGCGCGGGGAACGAACGTGGCGAGTGCTACGATTCTGGTCCTGAACGGACCCAATCTCAACCTTCTCGGCGTTCGCGAGCCGAAGACCTACGGGTCCGAGACGCTCGCGGATATCGAAGAATCATGTCTCGAACGTGCGGCCTCGCTCGACTTGGCGCTCGACTTCCGCCAGTCGAACCACGAAGGCCAGATGATCGACTGGATTCAGGAAGCCCGCGAAAGCGCCGACGGCATCGTCATCAATGCCGGCGCCTATACCCACACCTCTATCGCCATTCTGGACGCCCTGCGCGCCTGCGAATTGCCGATCGTCGAGGTGCATCTATCGAACATTTTCGCCCGTGAAGCCTATCGGCATCACTCTTACATCAGCAGCGTCGCAAGCGGCGTCATTTGCGGCTTCGGCGCGCAGAGCTATATCCTGGCCCTCGATGCAGTCGCCTATCTGCTCGAGCAGAAGTCACAGGACGATTGAGGATTTCATTTCGGCATGGCGATTAAAAACGATCTGAAGATCGACGACGATCTCGTTCGCACCCTCGCGGCGCTTCTCGACGAGACCGGTCTCAGCGAAATCGAATATGCGGTCGGCGACAAACGCATTCGCGTCGCCCGCGGCAACACCACAACCGTCGCGATGACGGCACCCGCCGCCGCGCCGGTCACGGCGGCAGCGCCAGCAGCAGCACCGACGGCCGATCATCCCGGCGCGCTGAAATCGCCGATGGTCGGCACGGTCTATCTGCGCCCGCAACCGGGCGCAGCGCTCTTCGTCCAGCCGGGCGATACCGTCCGCGAAGGTCAGACTTTGCTGATCATCGAAGCGATGAAGGTGATGAATCAGATTCCGGCGCCGCGCGCCGGTAAGGTCACACAAGTTCTCGTCACCGACGGCACCCCGATCGAATTCGGTCAGGTGCTGGTGGTGATCGAATAATCATCAATGTTTGAAAAAGTCCTCATCGCCAATCGCGGCGAGATCGCGCTTCGGATTCATCGCGCGTGCCACGAGATGGGCATCCGCACCGTCGCGGTCCATTCGACCGCCGACGAGAACGCGATGCATGTCCGTCTTGCCGACGAAACCGTCTGCATCGGCCCGCCGGCGGCACGCGATTCCTATCTGAACATCCCGGCGATCCTATCCGCCGCGGCGATCACCGGCGCCGATGCGATTCATCCCGGCGTCGGCTTTCTGTCCGAGAACGCGAACTTCGCCGAGATGGTCGAGGAACACGGCTTTACCTATATCGGCCCAACCGCCGAGCACATCCTGCTGATGGGCAATAAGGTTTCGGCCAAGCGCGCAGCGAAGGAACATGGCATTCCGGTCGTCCCCGGTTCCGACGCGATCGAGGATATCGAAGTCGCCAAGGCCGTAGCCGAACGCATCGGCTATCCGGTTCTGATCAAGGCAGCCGGTGGCGGCGGCGGTCGCGGTATGCGCGTCGCCCGCGATGCCCAGTCATTGGTCGAGAACGTACCGCAGGCCCAGGCCGAAGCGATGGCGTTCTTCGGCAACAGCGCCGTTTTCCTTGAACGTTATTTCGACCGGCCGCGCCATATCGAGATGCAGATCCTGGCCGATGGTCAGGGCGGTGTCATCCATGTCGGCGAGCGCGATTGCTCGTTGCAGCGCAAGCATCAGAAAGTACTGGAAGAGACGCCCTCACCCGCGCTCAATGCGGCCGAACGCGACAAATTGGGCAAAGTCGTTACCGACGCGATCCGCAGTCTTGGCTATCGCAGCGCCGGCACGCTGGAATTTCTTTATCAGAACGGCGAGTTCTTCTTCATCGAGATGAACACGCGCCTGCAGGTCGAGCATCCGATTTCGGAGGAGATCAGCGGCATCGATATCGTCCGCGAACAAATCCGCATCGCCGCCGGCCTGCCGCTGGGTTATCGCCAAGAAGATTTCCAACTGACCGGCCACGCCATCGAATGCCGCATCAATGCCGAGCATCCGGAAACCTTCCGCCCCTCGCCCGGCATGATCACCAGCTATCACGCCCCCGGCGGTCTGGGCGTACGCGTCGATAGCGCGATCTATCAGGGCTATGCCGTGCCGCCGCATTACGACAGCCTGATCGCCAAGCTGATCGTCCATGGCCGCACTCGCACCGAATGTCTGATGCGGGTGAAGCGCGCGCTGGAAGAGTTCGTCATCACCGGCATCGACACGACGATCCCGATGCACCGGATGCTGATCGAGCAGCCCGACTTCATCAACGGCGACTACGACATCCATTGGCTGGAACGGCTGCTGGGTCACGGCACCTGAGGGCCTGCTTGCACGCCACGCGACGTGGCGCTAAGCGCGTTCACGGATGGTGACATTGACGCCGGACATTTTGCTGCGGGCGTACGCCGCGGGAATCTTCCCGATGGCGGAGTCGAGCGACGACCCGGAATTGTTCTGGGTCGATCCGGTAAAGCGCGGGATTTTCCCGCTCGACGGATTCCATCTCGCCCATCGCCTCGCCCGCACGATTCGGTCGGACCGATTCACCGTCACCTGCGACAAGGATTTTCCCGGCATTATCCGCGGCTGCGCCGAATCGACCACCGATCGGCCGCAAACCTGGATCAATGACGAGATCGTCCGAGTCTATTCGGCGCTTCATACGCAAGGCTTCGCGCACAGCGTCGAAGTCTATTCAGGCGACGATCTCGTCGGCGGACTTTACGGCGTCTCGATCGGCGGCGCGTTTTTCGGCGAGAGCATGTTCAGCCGCATCCCCGACGCCAGCAAGGTCGCGCTCGCGCATCTCGTTGCGCTGCTGATTCGCGGCGGCTATCGCCTGCTCGATACGCAGTTCGTGACCGATCATCTGAAGACGTTGGGCGCGATCGAAATTTCCCGCGCGCGTTACCGCCGCCTATTGGGCGAGGCGCTGGAAGTACCGGCTTACTTCCCGCCCGTACCGCTGGGCGGCGCCGAAGTCACTTCGGTTTTGCAATCCAAGACATTCACGTCGTAGATCGGGTCTTCGAGCGCGGAAACGGCCGGGCTCGACGCGAACATCCAGCCCGAAAAGACTCGCTTGGTCGATTGCCCGGTATCGTCGCCGGGGCGGATCTCGTCAATCGTCATAAAGGCTGTGCTCTCGGGCGGTTCTTCCGGCGGACGCTTGGTGCAGGATTGAACGGTGATCACCAGCGTGCCGAATTTCACCGGCTGCCCGATCGGCGCATTGAACCGCGACACCCGCGCCGAGGTCTTGTCGAGCCCTTGCAGCACCGCGACGGTCTCGGCCTGCGCCGCGGCCATCGGGACGACAAACAAAACCGCAAGAAGAGAGGCCCGCAACAACTTCACTTACCGTCTTTCCTATAAGGATTGGTCAAGCTTTGGGCGATCGTCTCGATAACCTGACGGAACTGCGTCTCGTCGCCGCCCATCAGGATTGCATCTTCCATCGCCTCTTGTGCCAGGGCCTGGATTTCCTGAAGGTTCTCGTTGAGGACCTTGATCTTCTCGATGCAGGAAAGCTTTTCGCCCGTAGGCGTCAACCAGGTCGGCAGATCGAGCTTCGCGTCACTCATGACAACCTCACCGCGGCGAACCGCCGTCAGGGATGGTCGCTGGCGGCATCCGGTTTTTTCTGGCCCGAGTTTTGAGCCTGGCTGTAGATCACCTGCCCGATCAGGCTTTCAAGGCTCATCGCCGCCTGGGTGTGGGTAATGGTGCCGCCCGCGGGAATGAGTTCATCCTCGTTGCCCGGCTCGATCGAGATGTATTTGTCGCCTAGCAAACCCGACGACGTAATCTGCGCCACCGAATCGGTCGAGAGTTTGATCGTCGGATCGATGCTCAGATTGACGATCGCCTGAAAGCTTTTGGCGTCGAGGCGCTGCGACAGGATCGAGCCGACTTTGATGCCGCTGACGCGGACATCGCCGCCGTCTTTCAGCCCGTCGGAATTGCTGAACCGCGCCGTAAGCTGATAGCCGCTGACCGAGCGCACTTGGCTGGTCGTGTAGGCGAAGAAGAGGAACACGGCTGCCACAACGAGAACGAGGGCGCCCATGACCGTTTCAACGGCGTTGCGGCTCATGATTTTCTTGCTTCCTTGGTGTTACGAATAACGAGAGACGAAATCACTCGGGCTTCCACGGCTCGTAATCGCCGGCGGCGGCCGCACGATGACCACCGCGCAGCAACGAACCCGGCGGCCGATAGGCATCGGGCGTGCCGGTCAGATTGGGCAGATGCGGCTTTTGCCATGAATGCGCTGGTTTGAAACCGGCGGGCGGCGCGTCGTTGACCGTGTGGTGCAGCCAGCCATGCCATTCCGGCGGCACGGACGTCGCCTCGGCGGCGCCCTTGTAAATGACCCAACGACGCTCCCGGCTATAGAAGCCGGCGCCGGGCTGCAAGGCGCGCTTCGACTTCGCGCGATAGTAACGATTGCCGAACCCGTCGGAACCGACGAGTTCGCCGTTAAGCCAGGTGAAAAGACGCGTACCGATGGTCATGGGACGAGAATAGCTCCTGAAATTATTCGCCGCCTGATTATTCGTCAGCCGTGATGCGGACATCCATCGCCGCGATCGTATCGATCTCGCAATGCATGACGTCGCCCGGCTTCACCTGGCTGACGCCCGACGGCGTGCCGGTCATGATGATGTCGCCCGGCAGCAGCGTGTAATATTCCGACGCGAATTGGATCTGACGTTCGATTGTCATGATCATGTCTTTGGTGTTGGACTTCTGCTTGGTCACGCCGTTGACCGCCAGCGAGAAGCCCAGCACGCTGGGATTCGGCACTTCATCGGCCGTCACCATCCAGGGGCCGAGCACGGCATAGGTGTCGATCGACTTGCGCATCGAGCGATCCTGCGAGCCGCGCACCACCATGTCGAGCGCGATGGCATAGCCGGCGACACAGGACAGCGCGTCCTCGAGGCGGATGTTGGACGCCTTCTTGCCGATGATGACGCCCAGTTCCATCTCGTGATCGCTGCGGCGATCGGGGAAACGCAGCCGCACCGGCTCACCCGCGCCGATGAGCGAGCTGTTCGCCTTGAGGAACAGCCCTTGGTCGTCGATGTTGCTGGACGGACGCTTGTAGGTGAAGACGTCGCTCTGCTTTGCGGCTTCGGCGATATGGTCGTGATAATTGGTCGGGGTGCCGATGATCTTGGTCGGCGCGGCCACCGGCGAGAGGAATTTGACCGAGGCGGCCGGGATGCCGGTGCCGGTCGCGGCGGCTTCGAGATCACCGCGGAGCGCGGCAAGGTTCGCTATTAGCGTGTCGCCATGCCGCGATGCCGGATAGGTCGGCTTCGGCAGCTTTTCGAGCACCTTCGAGACGTCGAACACCGTGTCGCCTTTGACGACACCGAGACGATTGTCGTTGAACCAGCAAATCCGCATCGTTCTTCTCCCGCTGTGACGCGTCTTAGAATCTGTTCGCACACTACACCGCGAAACCGGGAACGGGAACCGGTGCGTCGGAGTCGCTGTGCGGGAAATATCCCGATTTCCGTGGCAGGCGCGCGATGGCGTTTCGGCTGTTCGCCCGCCCCTCCCTAGAGCCACCCACCCCGCCAGCGGGAAGAAATTTTTCCGTTGACGCGAATCCGGCCGATTTTCGGCTGTCTGGACGATCGAAAAACGGCGGTCTGACACCAGGTCTAGTGTGTCAAGCGCGAACAACGACTCGGCGAGCGCGGCACCCCATATCTGGTGTCGGGACAATTTTTATGCACAAAATCTTGTTGACGATAGCCGCCATGAAAGCGCAATTTTGGTCATCCAGACATCACGTGCCACACAACATATAGTGAGTGGGCACCCGGCGTAATTGTAGGCCCAGGGGAAGTTCTATGCGTATTGAACGTCGTTTTACCGTCGCCGGCGAAGATGCCTACAAAGGGGTCGAATTTCGCTTTGCCACGAGCGAAATCCGCAATCCGGACGGTTCACGCGTTTTCCACCTCCCCGACTGTGAAGTTCCGAACGATTGGAGCCAGGTTGCGTGCGATATCCTGGCGCAGAAATACTTCCGCAAGGCCGGCGTTCCGGCCAAACGCGTCCCGATCGTCGAAGAAGGCGTGCCGGATTGGCTGTGGCGGCAGGTCCCCGATGACGCCGAGCTGGCCAAACTGCCGGTGTCGCAACGATTCGGCTCGGAAAAGAGCGTCAAAGAGATTTTCCATCGCCTTGCCGGCACCTGGACTTATTGGGGCTGGAAGGGCGGCTATTTCGACAGCGAGGGCGATGCGCGCGCCTTCTATGACGAGACCTGCTTCATGCTGGTCAAGCAGATGGCCTCGCCCAACTCGCCGCAATGGTTCAATACCGGCCTCCACTGGGCCTATGGCATCGATGGCCCGGCCCAGGGGCACCACTATGTCGATTTCCGCACCGGCGAGCTGCGCGCCTCGACCAGCGCCTATGAGCGGCCGCAGCCCCATGCCTGCTTCATCCAGTCGGTCGCCGACGACCTCGTGAACGAGGGCGGCATCATGGATCTTTGGACCCGTGAAGCCCGCATTTTCAAATATGGTTCGGGCACCGGCTCCAACTTCTCCAAGCTGCGCGGCAGCGACGAGAAGCTGTCGGGTGGCGGACGTTCGTCCGGCCTGATGAGCTTCCTCAAAATCGGCGACCGCGCCGCCGGCGCGATCAAGTCGGGCGGCACCACCCGCCGCGCCGCCAAGATGGTGACGGTCGATATCGACCATCCCGATATCGAAGACTTCATCGAATGGAAGGTTGTCGAGGAGCAGAAAGTCGCCGCGCTCGTCGCCGGCTCGAAGCTGGCGCACAAACATCTCAACCTGATCATGTCGGCCTGCCATGAGGCGCCCGAGGCGTTGGGCGACGACCGCTACGATCCGAAGAAGAATCTCGCGCTGAAGCTCGAGATCAAGGCCGCGCGCCGCGCGATGCTGCCCGAGAATTACATTCAGCGCGTCATCCAATTCGCGCAGCAGGGCTACAACAATATCGACTTCAAGACTTACGACACGGATTGGGACAGCGACGCCTATCTGACCGTTGCCGGCCAGAACTCGAACAATTCGGTGCGCGTCACCGACGACTTCCTCGACCGCGTGGAACAGGACGCCGAATGGCACCTTACCCGCCGCACCGACGGCAAGGTGTCGAAGACACTGCCCGCGCGCGAGCTGTGGGAAAAGATCGCCCATGCCGCCTGGGCCAGCGCCGATCCGGGACTGCAATTCGATACGACCATCAACGACTGGCACACCTGCGCCGCGTCGGGCCGCATCAATGCGTCGAATCCCTGCTCGGAATATATGTTCCTCGACGACACGGCCTGCAATCTCGCCGCCGCCAATTTGCTCGCCTTCCGCGAGCCCGATGGCAGCTACGACATCGCCGGCTTCGAGCATGCGGTACGGCTCTGGACCATCACGCTCGAAATCTCGGTGTTGATGGCGCAGTTCCCGTCGCGCGAGATTGCGCGTTTGTCCTACGAATACCGCACGCTCGGCCTCGGCATCGCCAATCTCGGCGGGCTGCTGATGACCTCGGGCTATTCCTATGACAGCGACGAAGGCCGCGCGATCGGCGCAGCCCTGACCGCCATCCTCTGCGGCGTTTCCTACGCGACCTCAGCGGAAATGGCCGGCGAGCTTGGCCCCTTCCCCGGCTACGAAGCCAATCGCGAGCATATGCTGCGCGTCATCCGCAACCACCGCCGCGCCGCCCATGGCGAAACGAGCGACTATGAAAAGCTGTCGGTGAAGCCGGTGCCGCTCGATGCGCTCAATTGCCCCGACCCGAAACTGATCGACGCCGCGAAGCACGCCTGGGACGTCGCGCTCGCCCTTGGCGAACGCTACGGCTATCGCAACGCGCAAGCGACGGTGATCGCGCCGACCGGCACGACTGGCCTGGTGATGGATTGCGACACGACCGGCATCGAGCCCGATTTCGCGCTGGTGAAATTCAAGAAACTGGCCGGCGGCGGTTATTTCCGCATTATCAACCGCGCCGTGCCTGAAGCGCTCCGCACGCTCGGCTATGTCGAGGAGCAAATCGAGGAAATCATCCTCTATGCCGTCGGCCATGCCGATATCGTCGATGCGCCGACGCTCAACCACGAACAACTGAAGGCCAAGGGCTTCACCGCCGGCATGCTTGAAGCGCTGGACCAGGCGCTCTCGACCGCCTTCGACATCCGCTTTGCCTTCAACAAATGGACACTCGGCGAGGAAGTCTGCAAGGCGGCGTTCGGTTTCAGCGACGAGCAGATGAACGACACCAGCTTCGACATGCTAGTGGCGCTCGGCTTTTCCAAAACCGAGATCGATGCGGCGAACACCTATTGCTGCGGCGCCATGACGCTCGAAGGCGCGCCGCATCTGATGGAATCGCACTACCCCGTCTTCGATTGCGCCAATCCCTGCGGCCGTAACGGCAAGCGCTTCCTCTCGGTCAAGAGCCACATCCGCATGCTGGCCGCAGCGCAGCCCTTCATCTCGGGCGCCATCTCCAAGACCATCAACATGCCGAACGCGGCGACGGTCGATGACTGCAAGGACGCTTACATGCTGTCCTGGAAGCTGGGCCTCAAAGCCAACGCGCTCTATCGCGACGGCTCGAAGCTGTCGCAGCCGCTGCAATCGCAACTCCTCGAAGACGAGAACGAAGAGATCGAGGAAGGCGTCACCGAATTGATGGAGAAGACGCCGGTCGAGCGTGTACCGGTCGTCGCCGAACGCATCGTCGAGCGGATCATCGAACGCGTCGTTCACGCGAAAGCGAACGAGCGCCGCCGCCTGCCCCAGCGCCGCAAAGGTTATACTCAGAAAGCCGTCGTCGGCGGCCACAAGGTCTATCTCCGCACCGGCGAATATGAAGACGGCTCGCTCGCCGAAGTTTTCATCGACATGCACAAGGAAGGCTCGGCCTTCCGCTCGCTGATGAACAACTTCGCGATCGCGATCTCGATCGGCATGCAGTACGGCGTGCCGCTGGAGGAATATGTCGAAGCCTTCACCTTCACCCGCTTCGAGCCGGCGGGCGTCGTCGAAGGCAACGACGCGATCAAGATGGCGACGTCGCTGCTCGATTACATCTTCCGCGAGTTGGCCGTGTCGTATCTCGGCCGCAACGACCTCGCCCATGTCCAGCCGACCGACGTCCTGCCAGATACGATCGGCAAAGGCAGCGAGGAAGCGAGCCTGCCGCAGCGTCCCGAGTTCGTCGCCGCGGTGCAACGCGTTGCCTCGACCGGTTATGTCCGCAACCGCCTGACGGTGCTCCAAGGCGGCCAGTCCCTATCGAACACGACGGTCAGCCACGGCAACGTCGCGCTCGACATGACGACACGCGAAGTCAACGAAGTGACCATCACCAAGAGCTTCAAGGAAGAACTGACGACCAGCACAGTGCTGGGACACGGCGAAACACGGATCGATCAAATCCGGATGGCACGGGCACAGGGCTATGAAGGCGACAGCTGCGGCGAGTGCGGCAACTTCACCTTGGTCCGAAATGGAACCTGTCTCAAATGCGATACCTGCGGCGGCACGACGGGCTGTAGCTGATACGCATAACGGCCCGACCATAAGCCTCCCGGTCGGCGCCGCGGAACGAGGCAGAAATTTGGGATGCGATGAAAATCGCATCCCATTTTTTTCGCGCATAACACTACCGTCACCCCCGCGGAAGCGGGGGTCCATGCCAGACAAATACTCGCTGTTCGATGGATTCCCGCTTTCGCGGGAATGACGATATGAAAATGCTTTTCGCTTTGGTCATTGTTGACTCAGCATAAAAGCAAATGGCCGCCCCGAAGGGCGGCCATTTTCTTATCGAAAGAATGAAGCGTTAGGCGCGCGCTTCACCCGACGGGCGGCGTGCGCCGTTGCCGCCGAAGCTCTTTTGACCACCGCCCTGCTTCGGGCCACGGCCCTGACCTGCAGCATGTTGGCCCGGACGGCCGCCGGGGCGGCGATTGCCGCCGCCATTGTTGTTGTGGCTGCGTGCCGCCGGCTTTTGCGGGTGCTTCGCGGTCGCGATCTGTTCGTTATGGAACGGATGCGCCGCATTCACGGCAACCGGCATGCGGATGGTCTTTTCGATGTCGCGTAGATAGCCGGTTTCCTCGGCATCGCAGAACGAGACGGCAATGCCTTCGGCGCCGGCGCGCGCGGTGCGGCCGATGCGGTGGACATAGCTCTCGGGCTCGTTCGGCAGATCGAAATTGATGACATGCGAGATGCCGTCGATATCGATGCCGCGCGCGGCGATGTCGGTCGCGACGAGAACGCGGATCTTGCCGTTACGGAAGCTTTCCAGCGCCTTTTGACGCGCGCCTTGCGACTTGTTGCCGTGGATCGCGTCGGCCTTCACGCCGGTCTTGGCAAGCTGTTCGGCAACGCGATTGGCGCCGTGCTTGGTGCGGGTAAAGACGAGCGCGCGGACGAGGCTTTGGTCGCGCAGCAATTCGCTGAGCAAGGAACGTTTCTTTTCCTTTTCGACGAACATGACGCTCTGCTGAACCCGCTCGGCGCTGGTCGCGGCCGGCGTCACTTCGACACGGATCGGATCGCGCAGCAGGCTGGCGGCGAGACCGGCCACCGAGTCAGGCATGGTCGCCGAGAACAATAAGGTCTGGCGCTGTTTCGGCAGCATCGCGACGATGCGCTTCACCGCATGGATGAAGCCCATGTCGAGCATGCGGTCGGCTTCGTCGAGGACGAAGGCCTCCAGCACGTCGAGTTTGATGTGGCCCTGTTCGATCAGGTCCATGAGACGGCCAGGCGTCGCGACGAGGAAATCGACACCGCGCGCGGTCGAGCTGACCTGCGCGCCTTGGCCGACGCCGCCGAAGACCACGGCGCGGGACATTTTGAGATTCTTGCCGTAGTTGCCGATCGATTCATGGATCTGCACCGCAAGCTCGCGCGTCGGGGTGAGGATCAAGGCACGCGGCGAGCGCGGCATCGGCTTGCGGCCGGAGGTCGAAAGGATCTGAAGCAGCGGCAGGGTGAAAGCAGCGGTCTTGCCGGTGCCGGTCTGGGCAATGCCGAGCATGTCGCGGCCCTGCAGCAAGGCCGGAATGGCCTGCGCCTGAATCGGGGTCGGAGTGACATAGCCTTCGGCATCGAGCGCCGTTTGAATCGGCTCGATAAGATTGAGATCGGAAAAAGTGGTCATAGACTCATTTCTTTGTACGAAAAGCCGTACCCACGCGCGAAAACAACCGCGCACGGCACAGCAGATCAGGACATCGGTTGATGTCCCGGGCGAAGTGCCCGGCACGCGCATACGGGGCTGATGTTGGAGAGATTATGTCTCGGGACAGAACCGCCAGCGGTTAACACTGGGGCGCCTGCGCGTTGTCGCGAGAAGCGAAGCCCTGATGGCTTCGGAACAATCAATGAACCTTTGGAGTCGCAAAGTCAAAGCATAACTTGACGCAGCGCCGGTAAGCGCCGGTTTTCTCAAATTCTTTTAACCTTTGCGGGCGGGGATAAGGCGTTTCGCGCCCGCGTACCACCTTCTGACCCTCGCTCCTGGCGAGGGGCCACGCGCAGTCACTGCCGGCCATCCTCAGGGTGGCCGGCCTTTTTTTGGTTGATCGCCCTATCCCTTTATCTCGTCACCCCCGCGAAAGCGGGGGTCCATGCCGACAGCACACCGGCTGCCCGATGGATTCCCGCTTTCGCGGGAATGACGATGAAGAAGGCGGCAGCTTTTATCGCAAAATCCCGCCCAGCAAAGGCGCGACCGCCTCGACCGGCAACTGACTCATGCCGGGCGGCACCGCGAAGAGTTCGGGCTTTTGCGGCCCCTCCTTCACGTTGCTGAGCTGCATGTCGATCTTGTTCTTATGGCCGCCCGGCGCGGTGATCGTGCCGAGCAGCTTCATCAGCACACCGCGCTTGCTGATCCAGGCGAAGCCCTCGCCATGCGTGCCGTCCGACGCAGTCTTATCGACGCGATATTTCGTGACCGGGATATGATCGACCGTGTCGTCCCCGACCGGAGTCTTGGTCAGATCACCTTCGAGGATCGTGGATAGCAACGGGGGAAAGGGCGAGACGACATAAGTCTTGATGCCGGGCAGGACGAGTAGCGCCTGGTTCGCCTGATCGTCGAGAATGAAATAGGCATCCATGCCCATAAGCTGTTGTTGATGCCGCTCGCGCCCCGGCTCGTGATAGATCGGTCCGCTGTAGGGCTTACCATCGACATTCACCGTGCGCGTGGCGCTGTATGACAGTTGCGCGTCCAGCAGACCCGCCGCACTCACCGGAGCGGCAAGCGGAAGGGTCAAAGCCAGGGTGAGAAGGGTTTTGTCGATCGCGGGGCGCATTTGCATTGCATTGATATAGGGTGTCGGGCGAAAATTTCAGGTGAAACTTTCGTCAGCCGGCATTTCCGCTTTATCGGCCGAATCGGCTAAACTCGAACCATCATTTGATGGAGGACTATGAGAATGCCCGGACGGATCGAACAGCGCCTTGCCGAATTGAAGATCGAGTTGCCGAATCCCGCCTCGCCGCTCGGTAGTTACATCCCCGCCGTGCAGACGGGCAACCTGCTCTATCTCTCAGGCCAGATCTGTCATTGGAATGGCGAGCGCCGCTATCTCGGCAAGCTCGGTGCCGAAGTCTCGGTTGAAGACGGCAAGGCCGGCGCGCGGCTGTGCGGCCTCAATCTTATCGCCCAGGCGAAACGCTTCCTCGACGGCGATCTCGACCGCGTCGTGCGCATCGTCCGGGTCGGCGGCTTCGTCAATGCCGTGCCGACCTTCACCGATCAGCCGACGATCGTGAACGGCGCGTCGGATCTGATGGTCGAAGTCTTCGGCGATGCCGGTAAGCATGCGCGCACCGCAGTCGGCGTCGGCTCGCTACCGGGTAACGCGTCGGTGGAAGTCGATATGATCCTGGAGATCAAATAAAGATGGCCGATGGCGGCGAGCGTCTGACGATCCGGGTGATCGAAGCGCTCGCCGCGATCCCTGCCGCTGATTGGGACGCCTGCGCCGGCCACGACAATCCGTTCCTCAGCTACGACTTTCTGCAATCCCTCGAAGAATCCAATTCAGCGACACGCGAGACTGGCTGGCTGCCGCAGCATATCCTGCTGCAGGACGAAAGCGGCAAGCTGCTGGGCGCGGTGCCGCTCTATCTCAAGAATCATTCCTACGGCGAATATGTTTTCGATCACGGTTGGGCCTCTGGCTACGAGCGCGCCGGCGGGCAATATTATCCGAAGCTGATTTCCGCCGTTCCCTTCACGCCCGCCACCGGGCCGCGTCTGCTGATTCATCCCAACGCACCGGACGATGCCGCAGAGTATCTGATCGGCGCGATGATCGAGATTGCCAAGGCGCGCAAAGTTTCGTCGGTGCATGTGAACTTCCCGCTGGAAACCGAGTGGAAGCAACTGGGCGAAGCCGGTTTCCAGCAACGGCTTGGCCGCCAGTTCCATTGGGAAAATAACAACTACAAAAACTTCGACGATTTCCTCGCCGCGCTCCATTCCAGGAAGCGCAAGCAGATCAAGCGCGAGCGGCGCGACGCCCTCGACGGCGGCATCGAGATCGAGACGCTCACCGGCGATGGGCTCAAGCCCGAGCATTGGGATGTGTTCTTCGATTTTTATATGTCCACGTCGGACCGTAAGTGGGGTTCGGCCTATCTGACACGCGAATTCTTCGACCTGCTGCATCAACGCATGGCCGACAAGGTCGTCCTCATCATGGCGCGCAAAGGCACGCGCTGGATCGGCGGCGCACTTAATCTCGTCGGCAGCGATACGCTCTATGGCCGGAATTGGGGCTGCAACGGCGACTATCCGTTCCTTCATTTCGAGGTCTGCTATTACCGCGCCATCGACTTCGCCATCGAACGCGGCCTCAAACGCGTCGAGGCCGGCGCGCAGGGCGAGCACAAAATTCAACGCGGCTACCTCCCCTCACCCACCTACAGCGCGCACTGGATTCGCGATCCTGGGTTCGAGCGCGCTGTCGCCGACTTCTGCCGCCGCGAACGCCGCGCCATCGAGAACGAGATGGAAGGCCTCGAAGAAGCTCTATCGCCGTTCAAACGCGAAGCGGAATAGCCTTCAACGTTTCACGCTGCAGCGATAGGCGCGGCACGGATTCCAGCAAAGCTGACGCGACCGTAAGTGTTGCCTCTACGCGGAACGGTTTCGCCGATCCGATCACGACCTTGCCGCGCTCGCCGCCGGTGATTTCTATCATTTCACGCTAGATCCAGCCGACTCCTCCGGAAATGACGCGTGCGTGAATTTCGAGCAGTTGGGCCAACGCAGTGGTTCGCATCCCTTGTGTCGATCGTATGAACAAGCCGCATTCCACGATCCCCAAGAGATCACGAAGCGATCGAAGTTCCAGCCCCACACCTTCAAAGGGAATTTCTTCAGCCTTAACTTGTCCGGTCAACCAACCGTTACCGGATTCAGCAAAGTGTGAACGCCGCGGTCCACGTCGATATTGCCGTTGAGTATGACATGATATAGGATTCGCATGACTAACCGATAGGTCACTCCTATCCGGCTTATTTGAAGGTCGCCTAAGTTTAGGGAGGGAGCGCCGCATGAACCTTGATCGCGAACGACCCCTGGACGATGACGATACGGCCGGCGACGAAATCGAAGCGTCGCCCTATCTCGCTTTGGATCGGCTGCTGCGTTATGCGCGGCACGAGTCCATCCTTCAACACCGCGAAAAAGCAGCCACGCTTATTGAAGCGGCGATCATTTCGTTGCCCGATACCGGAACAGCGCTGAAACAATAAACATCAACGCGGCGCCCGGGGGGAACCGCGCAGACAGCTATCTCTCTGGCGCTCGTCTTCTGGCATCGGCTTGGCGCAGCCGACCTCGCAGTCTTGTGCGAGCAGCCGGGACTCGCCTGAAACCTTAAGCGCCGTCACACACTTCGCGGCGCCGGAAATCGCCAGGAGACGAACATGGCCACCATCGGACCCGAGATCGACAAATCGGCATTGATCGTCGTCGATATGCAGAATGATTTCGTCCATCCGGACGGCGGCTTCGCCCATCGCGCCCGTGAAAACCCCGAAGCGAAGATCGACTTCCCTTTCATCGCCGGAACGGTGCCGCAGGTCGCCCAGTTGATCGCCGCCTTCCGCAAGGCGGGCCGGCCGGTGGTCTATATCGCTCACGTCCTGAAGCCCGATTATTCCGACGCGCAATTCCCCTATTGGCGGGCGACGCGCGGCTCGCTCAGCGACAACCGCACCTTCATCACCGAAGGAAGCTGGGGCGCGCAGATCATCGATGATCTGAAACCGCAGGACGGCGAGCATGTGGTGATCAAGAAAGGCTTCGGCGGCTTTTCAAACACGCCACTGGACACCATCTTGCGTAATCTCGGTGTGACTACCTGCGTCGTGTCCGGCGTTACCACCTGCGTTTGCGTCTCCACCACCGTGCGTGGCGGCGTCGAGCATAATTATCGTATGATCCTCGTCAGCGATGCCGTCGCCGAGGTTCATCGCGATACCCACGAGGCCGAACTCAAGACCATGCAGCGGGTTTTTGCCGAGGTGAAATCGACGGCGGAGGTCGTGGCGATGTTAAATATGCACCTCGCAAATCCGACCTGAACTTTGACACGTATTTTCAACGTCGTGTGGTTTTGAGGTCTGCCAAAACGGACCTCTGTGCTATCAATTCTAGAATGATAATTCGACGCTCGCACCTTCAGCGATTAGTCCGAGGAAAATGATGTTCGGGGCAATCAGCCAATTCTTTTCATCCGCGGGGGCATTGCCCTTAGGCGCGTGCCTGACCTGGGCGCCGGGGTTATTGGAACTTCATGCCGGGGCTGACGCCCTGATCGCCTTGTCGCTTTATTCGATCCCCGCCGCCTTGATCTATTTCGCGCACAAACGACGCGACTTCGCCGGCATGTGGCTGCTCGGCCTGTTTATCCTTTTCCTCATCGCCTGCGCCACGACTCATGTCTTGGGCATTTGGACGCTGTGGTATCCGGCCTATGGCATGGACGGCATGGTCAATGTTCTGACCGCCGCCTTGTCGGTACCGACCGCGATTGCGTTCTGGGCCGTCATGCCGCGCGTCCTGACCATCCGCGGTCTCGGCCGCCTTCAAGACGAAAACGAAGCCCTCGAACGCCGCATCCAGGAACGAACCAACGAACTGAACCGGCTCAACGCTCAGCTTCAAAACGAAATTAAAGAGCGCAATGCCTTGGTCGAGCAGTTATTGGACGCTCATACGACGCTGAGCGCGATCATCGACGCCTCACCGCAAGCGATCGTGACGCTCGGCCTCGACCGCAAGGTCTCGAGCTGGAATGCCGCTGCCGAAAGCATCTTCGGCTATCCGGCAAGCGAGATGCTCGGCATCGATTCCGTGCCGAAGATCGCCGCCGGTTACGAATCCGAATCACGCGCCATGATGGAACCGATCTTCGCCGGCAAGGTCGTTCCGCGCGTCGAAGCGCGGCGGCGGCGCAAGGATGGCGAGGAGATTTATCTCCGCCATTCCCTCGCCCCGTTCCGCGACCCCAACGGCGCCGTGACCGGCATCGTCGTCATCAGCGAGGACATCACCCGCTACAAACATGCGCAGGTCGCCTTGGTCGAACGCGAGGCACGCATGCGCTCGATCCTCGAAACCGTGCCCGACGCAATCATCGTGATCGACAGTAACGGCGTCATCGAATCCTTCAGCCCAGCCGCCGAACGACTGTTCGGTTGGAAAGAAGCCGAAGTCGCCGGCGAGAATGTCAAAATGATGATGCCGTCGCCCTATCAGGAAAGCCATGACGGGTATCTATCGCGCTATGCCGAAGGCCGAATCGCGCTGGGCCGCCGCAAAGACGGCAGCACCTTCCCGATCGAGCTTGCTGTTGGTGAAGTGCTGCTGCAAGGGTCGCCGCGTTTCACCGGGTTCGTTCGCGACATCACCGAACGCCAGACGACCGAAAAGCGCCTGCAGGATCTGCAGTCCGAACTGATGCATGTTTCGCGCCTCAACGCGATGGGCCAGATGGGCGCGGCGCTGGCGCACGAACTCAATCAGCCGTTGGCCGCGATCACCAACTATCTTCAGGCCAGCCAGAATATGATCGCGCGGCAGCTCGGCACGGTGCCGCCGCGCATCACCGAGGCGATGGACAAGGCGCTCGGTCAGGTCATGCGAGCCGGCGATATCATCCGCCGCCTGCGTGAATTCGTGACCGTCGGCAAGACCGATCGCCACCCCGAGCCGATCAATAAAATTGTCGAGGAAGCAAGCGCCCTCGCCCTTATCGGCGCGAAGAGCGGCAACGTCACGATACAGATGGAACTCGACCCGGCGTTACCGCCGGTGCGAATGGACAAAATCCAAATTCAGCAGGTGGTGGTCAATCTCGTCCGCAATGCCGTCGAGGCAATGAGCGACGTCGCCCGCCGCGATCTGACCATCCGAACCGCGCTGGATGCGTCAGGAAATATATTGGTGACGGTCAGGGATACGGGCCCTGGCCTCAGCGAGGCCGTCGCCAGCCGGTTGTTCCAGCCTTTTGTCACCAGCAAATCCAGCGGGATGGGCGTCGGGCTATCGATCTGCAGTTCGATCGTCGAGGCCCATGGCGGGACAATCTGGGGCCGGACCAACACCGATGTCGGCACGACCTTTGGTTTCACTCTGCCGTTCGCCGGAAACTAGCCTTAGCGGCGAGGCGGCAGAAGCGGCGGCTGATCCGCATCGAGCTGCATGTCGAACGCGGTCAACATTGCCGCCGTCGCCGCATAGTTCCCCATCAGCGCGACAAGATCGACCAACATACGCTCGCCGAATTGCGCCAGCGCCCGAGCATAAGTGCCCGGCGTAACCTTGCGCGCCTCCAATGTCTCGCGGCCGAATTCGATGACCACCGCGTCGGCTTCTTCGAGTCCTGTCACTGGCTTGCCATGCTTGACCACATCAATTGCCGCCGCCGGCACACCTTCCTTCAGCGCTGCGGGTTCGTGCGCCGCCCATTCGAACTGGCTATCGCAAGCACGCGCCGTTACCAGAATGGCAAGTTCCCTCACCCGGCCGCTGAACCCAGCCTCGAAACGCAAATAGCGATTGAGCGGGCCCGCCAGCTCGCCGTATCTCGGGCTATGCAGTTGGATGCCGCCGGGGCCGCGAAGACCCCGGATCGTCCCGCCTTTCGGATCGACGGCCCGGTCGAAGATTCGTTGACCTACCTCATCCAACGCCTCGCGCCGCGGTAAAGGCAGACGACAACCGGACTGGGGATCAATATCGTTGGGGATCATGCGCTTTCTCCTAACGGCTGGTTACGCACCAGGATAACCCGGTATCCGACGGCAACAATCCACCGTCTTCGGCACGGGTGTTAAGACGGCTCTACATCCGGAGATTGCAGAGCGGTAGGTCCCTGCACTGCGCTCCGTAAAATTTGCCGAAAGCGGCATTTCACCTCTCCGTTGTAAGTCTTTCTGAACGATTTTTAGCTCTTGTATGCAGTATGACGTCGTCGCCTCCTCGTACCGCAGAAAGCGGGTCCGGAGCTCGTCCGGATACATCAGAACTGAACGAGATCGTTCTCGCTCACCAAGCGTTCCTCGCGGGCAAGCCCGACGGGCGGCGTGCGGCTTTTATTGAGCTCGATCTGTCGGGGCAGGATTTTAGCCGCGTCGATCTTTCCCAAGCCGATTTCACCGGCTGCAAGCTTCACCGCACCATTTTCGAGAACGCGCGCCTGCGCATGGCGTGCTTCTTCACCGCCGATCTGACGCTGGCGAATCTGAACGGCGCCAATCTTTCCGTCGCCGATCTGCGCGGTGCGTTCTTCCGCGGCGCCCAGCTCAACCACACGATTCTGACCAACGCCAATATGAGCGAGGCGGTGTTACCCGCGCACAAAGGCAGCGGTTCGATGGGCGCGCGCCGTCGCCGCACCGACCTCAGCGCGGTCGTGGCGCATGGCGCGGATCTTTCCGGCGCTCAGTTGGGCAGCAGCATCGTGCTGCGCGCCGACTTCACCGACGCAGCCCTGCGCGGCGCCAATCTCGAAGGCGCCGACGTCCGTAACTGCAACATGACCGGCGCGATCCTCGAAAACGCCAACTTGACCGACGCGAATTTCAGCGGCGCCAATCTGCAAGGCGCGGTCCTGACCGGCGCCAAAGCCAGCGGCACCGATTTCAAAGACGCGATCATCAACGGCGCTGTGTTCGATCGCGGCGTGCTCAACGCGTCGCAAATCGCCTCGGCGATTAAGCCGACCTTCCTGGTCTGGACCGATGCCGAACTGGCCGCCGCCCTTGCGGGTCATCTCGCTTGGGTCGAAAGCGAAGGCAAAAGCGGCAAACGCGCCGTCCTCAGCGCGGTCGATCTCAGCGGCCGCAAGATGGCCGAAGCAAAGCTCGCCTACGCCGTTCTTGCCAACGGCAAGCTGCCCGGCGTCGATCTGACCAACGCCAAGCTGGCGATGACCGATTTGTCGATCACCGATCTGCGCGATGCCAAGATGGCGAACGCGGATCTACGCGGCGCGCGTCTCGTCCGCGCCCATTTGCCCGACGCCGACCTGACCGGTGCGAATCTCAGCCCCCTAAAGGTCGTTGGCCGCGGCGGACGCGACATCCCTGCCAATCTCGAACGCGCCAAGATGATGCGCGCGAAACTCACCGGCGCCAATCTGCAGAACGCCATTCTGCTCGGCGCCGATTTGTCGGGCGCCGATCTCAGCAATGCCGATTTGCGCGGTGCGAACCTGACGGACGTCAATCTTCAGGACGCCATCACCGACGGCACCTTGTTTGATGTGCCGCCGCCACAACTCGCAGCGGCCAGCTAAAACGCAAAACGCCGCGGCAATGCCACGGCGTATCACATCATTCCATCGGAATTAAAAACGACGCAGGTGAAACCGCGTCAGCCGACGCGCATTGGCGCTTTGGTCAGCCAGCGATCGACACGCGCGAGCAACGATTTCGCATCGAACGGCTTCGTCAGGAAATCGTTGCCGCCGACTTTGATGCCTTCCTTGACGTCTTCGATCGTCTTACGTGCCGTGCAGAAGATGATCGGCACAGTCTTCCCCGTCGGGAGCATCCGAATCTGGCGGCAGGTTTCGTAGCCGTCCAATTCCGGCATCTGAATATCGAGCAGGACGAGATCGGGAAGCACTTCGGGAATCAGTTCGACACAGCGTCGGCCGCTGCGCGCGACGATGCAGCGATGGCCGGCCGAGCGGATCACCGCGTTGAGAATCTCGATCATCTCCGACGCGTCATCCACAATCATGATCGTTTTGGATTTAAGTTCGATCATTAGCGCGTTTCCACAATGTTCTGCACGCATCGCCCCTTACGAGGCAATGCGCATTTTCCCGTCGCCGCGCGAGGCGAGAATTTCGTCGAATACGCGCAGCGCCTGATGCAACGCTTCGAGATTGAGGTGCCGGCGGTGGTGCCGTGCCGTGATGCGATCCCAGCACAGCAACGTATGGTCGAGCTTGCCGACCGCGTCGCCGAGACGCCAAAATGTGTCGCGACAGTTGCGCAAGAAACCCAGGAACGCCCCGGTTTCTTTATGCTTGAACATCTTCTGATAGGCGGTTTCGAATTCGGCCAAATCCTTATCGACCGCAAGCCACTGAGTGCGAAGTTCGGATTTGACACCGTTGAACATGCTTTCGAGCGGGCCGCGCGCGGCGGGCTGCAACAGCGCGATCGTGCCTTCAGCGTCCTTCAGCCAAGTCGCCATCGCGATTAGCTTCGGCCGCAACGAGTTGTAGAGACATGAATAGAAGGTGATGACTTTCCAGGCATAGAAAATTTCCATCGCCTTGTCTTCCGGAAGACGCAGCGCGATGATCAGCGGCGCGAGAGCGCGCTCGTCTTTGCATTCCCACAGTTTTTCGACAAGCTGCATCGTCTTGCCATGCGACGAAGTTTCCTCGGGGAAAGCGGATTTGATCAGCGGCACAAAACGTTCGCGGATAAAATCCTCGATCTTGAACCATTCTTCTTCGCTGATTTCGAGATAAGCGGGATTTACTTCGATCCGCTCCGATTGCAGTGCATCTCTCAACAAGAACGGATCGAGCGTCGGCAGGGTATCGAGCGCGCGCAGGAGACGCACGTCCTGATCGAACATCGCCTTGTCGCCACGGCGATCGAGACCGCATTTATCGGCGAGCGCCGCTTCGAGTTCCTTGTCGTGCAGGAAGATCGTATTGCCGCCGGCGTAGGCGTTATGTTCGTTGAAAGGGAAGAACAGCTTGGTGCCGACGGCTGGTGCAAATTCGGAACGACGCGCTTCAGCGGCGACGCTATGCTTGATGATAATGACGTTGTTCAGTCGGGCGTTCTGAAAGAACAAATGATCTTTGGGCGCATCCGGATCGTCTTTCAGCCGCAACGTGATACCGTTGCAGTCGAAAACGCGGGACTACCCACCATCGACAGTCGGACGGAGAAGATTCTCTTTCAAAGCGATTCACTCGTTCAGCTTCGTGCTAACGACGATGCCACGATCAACCCGAAATGAAGTCACGGATTTTCGCGGGACACCGCCATATTTCTGAACGCAAGTATCACGTCGTAGTGATGACAAACTTCTTAAGAAAAGCGCGCTTTCGGGTAATGCATGGAAGTTATGCGCATCTTACAGGGAAGTTCCCCGAAGACGGGTCCATCTCTTAACAAGACGTGAATGGTTAACTTCTTTAAAGAGTCTTGATCAGCTCGTCGTGATCGCCGCTAAAGCAGCCTTGGCCACGATGACATCTTCTTCGAGTTGGGCGCCGCCTGCCGCGACACCGCCGATGACCTGTCCGTCCACTATGATCGGGAAGCCCCCCGGCACGTTGGTGAAATCACCGTCCATACGGATCTGCATGCTCAGCACGTTCTCTTCGGGCGCATATCCCGTCGGCAGACGCTGTGAGGCGGAAGTGATCGCTTTCTTCGTAGTCGTTCGGCCCGAAAAGAACCGCGCACCGTCCATCATGATGAAAGCCAAGGTCTGGCCGCTGGCATCGACGACGCAGAGGCTGATCTTCACCCCGATCTCATTTGCCTTGGCGAGCCCGGCTGCCAACATCTTCATGCTCGCTTCGTGGGTGATACGGTGTGTCGCGGCAAAATCCGGCATGACAGGCTCCCTAATCTGTTGCCCGTCATGCTAGCAGCTTCCGCCGGTTGTTAAACCGGCGCACAACCGTTTTACGGCGACGTGTAGCCTCGAGTCTGGTTCGTTGGCTTATAATCCGTTTGAGCCGGTCCCAACGTTTGACCGACGCACGCGGTCAAAAGCAAGACGACGCTCAGCCAAATGACAGGGCTGCCGGTCATTGCCGTAATGCCCGGCCGGCCATCAGGCCCATGACCAAGAAGATCAGCGTAATCACCAGGAACACGACGAAGAGAATCTTTGCGATGCCGGCCGCTGCGATTGACAGACCGGTGAAGCCCAACAGTGCGGCGATGATCGAAATCAGGAAAAAAGCCAATGCCCAACGGAGCATGATATCGACTCCTCTAAGGTGAAATTTCTTACCGTTGAAACGCCGCCCCCGTCGGAAATATCCCTCTCCTACTTGGCAGAGCGAAAACATCACAGGATTTCCACGGTTCCGTACCTGGCTTGCCACGATCTCGCTCCCGATCCAGGCGCGTGCTAGCGTTCGGGGTATGGAAACGCAGCAGAAACCTCTCCCTAGCCGGGTCAATCAATTCAGCGCCAACAAGCTGAAGCTTGGCCTCTTCGGCAGCAATTGCTCCTCCGGCCGCGCCGCGACGCGCGTGCCCGAACGCTGGGGCGCAAGCTGGGACGATAATCTCAAGCTGGCCCAGATGGCCGACGATGCCGGCATGGATTTGATGCTGCCGATCGGGCGCTGGAAAGGTTATGGCGGCGACACCAATTTCGAGGGCACGACGCTCGAAACCGTGACTTGGGCCTGTGGGCTTCTGGCCCAGACGAAACAGATCAACGTCTTCTGCACCGTGCATGCGCCGCTGGTGCATCCGGTTTATGCCGCCAAGCAATTCGTCACCGTCGATCACGTCAGCCGCGGCCGCTTCGGCGTCAATATCGTCTGCGGCTGGAATCAAGACGAGTTCGACATGTTCGGCGTCGAGCAGCGCGAGCATGACGACCGCTATGCCTATGGCGCCGAATGGCTCGCCGCGATCAAGGCGATGTGGGAACGCGAAGGCGTCTTCGATTTCGATGGCCAGTTCATCAAGCTGAAAGGCGTCGAGGCTGATCCGAAACCCTATGGCGGTACGCGCCCGCTGATCATGAACGCCGGCGCTTCACCCGCGGGCCGCGCTTTCAGTACGCAAAGCTGCGACGTGCTGTTCCGGCCCTTGAAGTCGCTCGAATCCGGCGCCGAGGAAGTCCGCGACACCATCGCCGAAGCCGCGAGCCATGGCCGCGAGATCGGCGTCTATTGCAACGGCTATGTCGTCTGCCGGCCGACCAAGAAAGAGGCCGAGGAATATCACCGTTACTATTCCGACGAGATGGCCGATTGGGACGCGGTCGATCACCTGATCGCGATCAACAAGATCAACTCGGAATCCTACTCGCAGGAGTATTTCAAAGCTTTTCGCCAGCGTTTCGCCGCCGGCCATGGCGGTATGCCGTTGGTCGGCACGCCCGACGAGATCGCCGACACGCTGGCCAAGGTCAGCGAAGCGGGCTTTGCCGGCATTTGCTTCTCGTTCGTGAATTACCTCGACGAGTTTCCGTACTTCCGCGACGAGGTTCTGCCGCGGCTGGAGCGGATGGGGCTGCGGACCAAACGCTGATTGAATTGCATGACGACCACGAGCCCTTCGACAGGCTCAGGGTGAGGAGTCGGTGCGTTGCATCCTTGGCGGATGCCAAATTCCGATTCACCTCACCCTGAGCCTGTCGAAGGGCTCGGATTGTTTGTGCATGGCGCCCATTCCTCCCCAACAAATAAATACCATAATCTCATGTTATTTTGTATAATATTAACAGTGATAATTTGTTAATTGTTAATGGGTGCATGTCGCCGACCGAACCGCCGTCTTCTTCGTCCGCCGACCGGGCAAACGCCCCGACCGGCCGCAAGCGGGAGCGCCTTTCGATTTTGACGATGGCGTCACTGACGAAGGAGGTCCATCGCCCCACCATCCGGGCCTCCGCCCTCGTCTTCGAAGACCCGATTTCCCGGGAGCTTAAAGATCATCTGGAAAAGGTAGCGCCCAGCAACGCGACGATCCTCATCGTCGGCGAGACTGGTACCGGCAAGGAGTTGGTGGCGCGCTTCGTCCATCAATCGAGCGACCGCCGCAACGGCCCCTTCGTCGCCGTCAATTGTGGCACCTTTGTCGAGACATTGGTCGAAGCCGAACTGTTCGGTCACGAGAAAGGCGCCTTCACCGGCGCGACCCATGCCAAGCGCGGCTGGTTCGAGGCGGCGAACGGCGGCACGATCTTCCTCGACGAGATCGGCGACCTGGCCCCTGCCCTTCAGGTGAAACTGCTGCGCGTCCTACAGGAACGCGAAGTCGTCCCCGTCGGCGCACGGCAGCCGGTGCCGATCGACGTCCGCGTCATCGCCGCGACCAATATCGATCTGGAACAGGCGGTGCGGCTCAACCGCTTCCGGCAGGATCTCTTCTATCGGCTCAATGTCGCGCGGGTCGATCTGCATCCGCTGCGCGACCGGCCGGGCGACATTTTACCCTTGGCCGAGCACTTCCTCGCCATCTACGCCGCGCAACAGGAACGCGGTGACGAATTACGTATCCACCGCGACGCGGTCCGCGGCCTGCGCAATTATGTTTGGCCGGGCAACATTCGCGAATTGGAAAACGTCATTCATCATGCCGTTCTCGTCGCGCAGGGCAACGAGATCATGGCGCGCGATCTCAACCTGTCGCGGATCGGGCTCGACCATGCGTCGAGTGTTGGACAACAGGATGAACCGATCGCCCAGATCTTCCGGCGGCTGTTCGATACCAGCACGCCAGGGCTATACGATCTGGTATCCGAGCAACTTGTTCGCGCCGCGCTCGATTATTGCGACGGCAATCAAGTGCAAACTGCCCGGCTGCTCGGCATTAGCCGTAACGTCTTGCGATCCCACCTTGCGCGGCTGGGTGTGATCGCACCAGTCCGGCGGAAGCTGCCGATTGAGTCCTGACCAGCACGGACAGCACCCGGTCCTTCAAGGCCGAGAATTTCGACGTGCCCCGGCGACGCGGGTGCGGCGCATCGATAGAAACAATGCCGCAGACGCGGCCCGGTTCCGGCTCCATGACGACGATCTTGTCGCTGAGATAGACCGCTTCCTCAATATCGTGCGTGACCATCACGATCGTGATCTTCTCGCGGCGCCAAATCTCCAGCAACTCGTCCTGCATATAAGCCCGTGTCTGAGAATCGAGCGCACCCAGCGGTTCGTCCAAAAGCAGAATTTTCGGCCTGCTGACGAGCGCACGCGCAATCGCGGCGCGCTGCGCCATGCCACCCGAAAGCTGATGCGGATAAGCACGGGCGAAACCATTCAGCCGCACGATCTCGATATGCTCGGTGACGATGCGTTTGACCTCAGCCGGTGATGCGCCCGAGGAATCAAGGCCGAGGGCGATGTTTTGTTCGACCGACAACCAGGGAAACAGCCGCGGCTCTTGGAAGACGATGCCGCGATCGGCCGTCGGGCCGTCGATCGACCGCCCATCGAGGAGAATGTCGCCCTCGTAATCGGTATCGAGCCCTATGATCAGACGAAGCAGGGTCGATTTCCCGCAACCGGAGGCACCGATGACGCTGACTAATTCGCCGGGTTCGACGGTAAAGCGGATATCGCGCAGGATTTCCCTCGGTTTCCCATCGACCCGATAAGATTTGCTGACCGCTTGGATATCAAGTGAGCTTCGTGTGTCGAGCAATGCTTCGGCGCGCATGAAAACTCCTTTGGTTACGAATTCTGTCGTTGCCATGGAACAAGCCGCCGCAAACCGCAGCGTAAAACGATGTTCATGCCGTAACCGACCAGCGCCAAGGTCACGACGCCGATCAACACGATATCCATGCGGAACTGTTCACGGCCTTCGGCGAGGAAAATGCCGATGCCACGGCCGAAACCCATGGCGTATTCCGCGCCGACCGTGCCGATCCAGGCGCTGATCAGCGCGATCTCGATGCCGATCGCGATCGACGGCAAGGCACTCGGCAGCAACAGCCGGAAAAGATGTGTACGCCATGAAAGCCGCATCACGTGTGATGTTTCGATTAATGCGATCGGCACATCGCGCAACCCTTGCTGCGTGTTGAGCGCCGCGGGAAAGAATGCGGACAAGGCGATGAAGACGAGCTTTGCGCCGTCGCTATTGCCGAACCAGGCCGTCAACAAAGGTATCCAGGCGAAGACGGTGATTTGTCGAACCGCGGTAAAGGATGGCCCGATCAAACGATTGGCCAGGGACGACGTTCCGATAACGAAGCCGATAAGGATTCCGAGACCACCGCCGATTAAAAACCCCGCGACCATTCGCACGAGACTGGTGACGAGCGAGAGCCAAATCGTGCGGCCGTCGGGATCGAAAAATGGCACCGCGATGACGCGCTGGACCGGCACCAGCAAGCGCGGATCGATCAGCCCGAACTGGCCGACGAGTATCCATGCCAGGACAAGCACCGCTGGGAAAGCGAGCCCGCGCAAGAAGACGTCGTACTTGTTCTCAGGCATGGACCGGCGCCCATCGCCGCAAGCGGCGTTCGATCCAACGCAATCCGCCATCCATCAGGAAACCGATCGCCCCGATGACGACCATGCCGACGATGACAATGTCGATCTGAAACAGCGTCCGGCCCCAGGTCATCATGTAACCAACGCCGGCCGTATCGGCGAGCATCTCGACCACCACCATCGCGATCCAGGCATGGCCCAGGGCGAGACGAATACCGCTGAAGATCGTCGGCAAGGCACCGGGCAGGATCAGGCGGAACAACATCGCCGACCGCCGCAGCCGCAGGACATGGGCGACCTCGACATAATGAACCGGGATATTGCGAATGCCCGCCGCCGTATTGATGGTGATCGGCACGAAGCAAGCCTTGGCGATGATGACATAGTTCAATGTCTCGCCGATGCCGAAGATCAGCATCAGGAAAGGCAACCAGCCCAGCGAGGGGACCTGTGCGATGGCCCGAAGACTTGGTCCGACATATTGTTCGAGCTTTGCCGAACGCCCCATCGCGATTCCGAGGCTCAAACCGAACGCGGCCCCAATCGCGAAGCCGACCGAAATTCGGCGCAGACTAATCGCCAGTCCCTCGACGATGTCGCCGCTCGTCACAAGATCAACGAAGGTCCAGAACACCGTCAGTGGCGATGGCAGAATTTGCGGCGCGAGCCATTCTCGTGCCGTCGCGATCTGCCATAGCAACAACACGCTCAAGGGCAGGATGAGCGGCAGCAGCAACGCCCCTATCCGATCGACGGGCAACTGGCTGCGAGAACGCCGCTCCGCGCGTACCGGCCGGGCAAGCGCCAGCCGCGCGAGCAAGCGTGGCGGCAATGCCGGATTGGGTTGGGTTGTCACGATCGCTAGTTCGAGACGACGGCGCCGTTGACGTCGCGGTTAGGCCAGTAATTCTGCAGACCCAACGTCGCAAGTGCCTTGGCCTCGTAGCTCGGATCGACCCATTGCGACAAATCGACGTCCTTGCGGGTCAATTTCTGCTGTTTGGCGAAATCGATGCCATCGGCATATTGGCCGCGGAAGAAATCATCGAGACGCGGGTCGAGCCGGTCGTGAAGCTGCTCGTTCGCATATTCCTCTTTGAGGCTGGCATAGCTGACACCGGACTTGGCCCATATCTGCAAGGCCTCTTCGCGATTTTCGGGCTGCGCGACCCACTGGGCGGCCTTGATGAAGCCGTTGACGACATGCTGAGTCGTTTCGGGATATTTGGCGGCGAAGGCGTCTGTGACGAAGAAGGCGCTGGGACCGGTCGCGCGCGGATCGTCACGCTGCGAGGTGTAAATAACTTTCACCAACCCCTGATCGCGCAACGGCAGAACACTGGCCGTGCCGAATTCTGCATCGGCGCTGCCTGACGCCAGGGCCGCGAGCTGATCTGCCGTCTTCAGATCGAGGATCGTGATGTCGCGCTCGGTAAGCCCGTTGGCTTTCAGCGTCTCCAGCAACGACCAATGGAGGATCGTCGCCTTTTGAATTGTGACCGAATGGCCCTTCAACTCCTTGATCGAGTTGATCGGCAATCCGGTACGCACGACGCCATAAATATTGGTGCCGCCGCCCGACGCAATGATTTTGGTGCCGACACCGGTGGCCCGCAGGATGATGCTGGGCAAAGAGCCATACTGCGCGAAGTCGAGCTGACCGTTGGCGATCGCTTCGTTGATCGCAGGACCGGTGCCGGTGAAATAGTTGAAGTCGAGCTTCACCGCATCGCCGACCTCGGCTTGGATGAAGCCTTTGATATGGGCGATGGCGATGAGCTGCGTGCCGACCTGCTGGCCATAGCCCGAGCCGACCGCACCGAAATGTATCGCCCCGGGCGCAGGCTCGGCGGCCGCGGCGATGCCTGCTCCGCCGAAAAGCGTGAGAAGCGATAGGAGAAGAGAACGGATCATCGAAAAGATTCCTTTTCGCCGCAGATCAATGCGGCTGCGTCAATTTGAAAGACTGGTCGGTGCCGCGCCGGTCGCGCGAACCGGGTGTCCAACCGATCGCTTCGCGATAGCTGCCGAGCAATGCGGTTTCGACCAGCACTTGCTCATTCACGACCGCCGGGCCCTCGGCGTCATGCGCGACGAACAGCGCATCGACCGGGCAATAGAGTTCGCACATGAAGCAGGTCTGGCAATCGCTTTGCCGGGCGATAATCGGCGGCCCGTCGGATGCAGCGTCGAACACGTTCACCGGGCATACGGCGACGCAGATATTGCACTGCGTGCAGCGTTCGGCGCTGACGAGTTCGATCATGCCGCCACCTCTTGAACGGCAAGAGCCGGAGCCGGACGTGTCTTGACCCAGACTTCGTCGAGGCCGCCGCTGGTCAGGAGATGCCGCTGCGCGGTATCGAGCTTCGCGTAGTCCTCGCGCTTGTGCATACCGCGCGTCTCCGTCCGCACGAGGGCGCTGCGGAACATCCAGCGCGCCGTCGCCGTCATCGCCGCGGCCTCACGCGCCTTGACGACATCCTCCGGCGCCGCCGCGTCGGCCTGGCGGATATCCGACCACAACAGATCGAGCTGGCGCAGCGAATGATGCAGGACCGTACCGGTGCGGAAGTAGTTCTTGTCGTACGGTAATACCTCGTCCTGTACCGCGCGGGTAACGCGGGCCGGATCGAACGGGCGATCGTTCCGCGTTTCGAGCGCAACACCGCCGGCGCGTGTCACGACGCGTTTTGCCGTGCGCGTTCCGAGGTGCCGAGCACGATCCGCCGCCGCCGCACCAGCCCAAAATCCCGATGACATCGCCCAGGCCGCGTTATGGCTGCCACCGCCGGTGAAACCGCCACAGATCAATTCGCGCGTCGCCGCGTCGCCCGCCGCATAAAGCCCTGGTACCGACGTCGCGCAGCTTTGATCGGTGATGCGCAATCCACCGGTGCCGCGCACCGTCCCTTCGAGACGCAGAGTCACGGGGAAACGCTGCGTGAAGGGATTGATCCCGCCGCGATCGAACGACAAAAAGAAGTTCGGCTGCGCCATACGCATCGCCGCCTGAACCGATTCATCGGCGCGGTCAATCTGCGCATAAACTTTCTCGCTCAACAGCTTCTTCGCGATCACCGAGCGATGCCGGCCAGCCGCATCGGGAATGACGGTCCCTGCCTCGTCGGTGAAGGTCGCCCAATTGTAAAAGAGCGTCTTCGTCACCGACCCGAACGCCGGCGCGATGGCGTAGGCGTTGGAGAACTCCATGCTCGAAAAGTCGGCGCCCGCCTCGGCGGCCATCAGATAGCCGTCGCCGGTCAAAACATTGCAGCCCAGCGCCTTGCTGAGGAACGCGCAACCGCCGGTCGCAATTACCACGGCCTTCGCACGCACGACCCAGCTTTCATCCTGCTGACGCCGTACACCCATGGCGCCGGCAACCGCGCCTTCGTCATCGACTAGTAGTTCAAGCGCCGGGCTATGGTCGAGTATCTTCACGCCGGCTTCGCGCACACGCTTGCGCATCAAGCGCATATATTCCGGACCCTGCAGCGAAGTGCGTTGCGATTTTCCCTCGTCGTTGGTCGCGAAGGGATAACCCCATTCCGCGAGAAGATTGATGTTGTCGTAGGTCTGATCGAGGACGCGACCCATCCAGGCGCGATCGGCAAGGAAACCGCCCAATGCTTCGCGGCTCGCCATCGCGGCTTCACGCTTCGCCTGCTCGGGCTGCACATACCAAACGCCGGTTCCCGATGGGGCCGTCGCACCCGAACTGCCGCAATAGCCTTTATCCACCAACACGACACGCGCGCCGTTTCCGGCAGCGCTGCATGCGGCCCAGGCGCCGGCGGGACCACCGCCGATCACGAGAACATCGGCATCGAATTGAATTGAGCCCGCGGCGTTCGAAAGCGTATTGGCCATTACAAGTCCCTTATGGGTGAAACCGGACTTCCTCAGAGACGGCAGGCCACGCCGTTCAATCGCGCGCGATACCGTTTCCGTTTCACCAAGAGCAGAATATGTGCCAACCGGGAATAATCGCGGCTTTGCACCGTTTTCATTACCTGTACGCCGACGCGGCAACGCTGCGAATCGTCACGCTGTTGCGATGGCAACAGCGACGCGATGATATTGTTGATTTTGCAGCACCCGATCAGCAGCAAACATCCGCGCCGAAACATTGCGTCTTATTTCAAACAAAATCGGGCTCGGAAAACGGCGCTTGACTCAAACAGCTCTGCTGCAAGAACAGCAAAACCGTTCATAGATCTGTCACGGACTTTTAGTGCAATCCGACCACGAACCCTTCAACAGGCTCAGGGTGAGGCTGATTTTAGGCGCTGCATTTTATGATGCTGGTTTCGGATTCACCTCACCCTGAGCCTGTCGAAGGGCTCGTGGTGTTGGTGCAATCCGCAACGACGCGATCGATAGATCGTCCGTTACTTCTCAACCCTCGACCGATGGCGTCGGATAGCCTTTGCGACGCTTGAAGGCCTTCACCAACTCGCGCACGAGACCGGCTTGCGGCAAGCTGAGTTTTGCCGCGTCGGCTTCTTTCAGGACGATGTTCATATCTTTCTCGGCCCAAGGCGTCGGACGTTCGTCCGAGCGTGCGCTCATCGAAAAATTTTGTGCGCTGGAATGGACAAGCGCGCTACGCATCTTTTCGGGATCGACGCCAAGCGCAGCGCTGAGTTCGAAGCCTTCTTCGTTCGCCATCATGCAGGACCAGAGAATGAGGTTGTTGACCATCTTCCCCACCTGACCCGCACCGAACGGGCCAAGATGGAAAATGTCACTGGCGTAACATTGGAACACCGGCTCACATGCCTTGAAGGCCGCTTCATCGCCGCCACCCAAAATCAACATCGTCCCCGCCTCGGCGAAGGTTTCGCCGCGGGTCAGCGCCATGTCGAGCAGCACGATGCCGCTTCCCGCTGTGCGCTCCACCAAATTGCGCGCATAGGTCGGCGCGACCGTCGATCCCATCGCGACAATGAGGCCCGGCCGCGCGCCGGCTACAATACCGTCCGGACCAAACAGGGCTGCATCGACCTGCGCATCGAAACCGACGACGATCAGCACCGCATCGCTTTGCTGCGCCAACTCGCGCGGACTGGCCGCAATGGTGACGCCCAGCGCCGCGACTTTGTTGCAGGCATCGGCGGCCAAGTCGAACCCGACAACGCTGTAGCCTTTGGCAAGCAGATGTCGCGACATCGGCCGCCCCATCGCACCCAACCCGATAACGCCGATCCGTTTGGGGGTATTCATGCCGACTACTCCATAACCGGCGTCAGACCGGGAATGACAAGACGTTCGATCGGCGGTACGACCTCGATGTCGCCGAGATCGTGCATCGCATTGACGAGATTGCCGAGCTTCGATTTAGACACCGCACCGGTGGCGGCAAAGAAATCGCCGTTGCGCAGAAAATCGTAACTCTGCGTAACGTCTTCGGGACGGCCCTGGCTCGCTTCGACCATGATCTTGATCGCTTCGTCGCGATTGGCCGGATCGCGGAACCAGGCGACGCCTTTGACATAGACCGCAATCAGCTTACGCACATCCTCGCGATGCGCCTCGGCCCAAGCCCGATTGACCGCCGAGCCCGAGAACGGAAATTCACCGACATAGTCTTTGACGAGGCCGAGGTTCGTATAACCAGCCGCCGCCGCGTAAAAATTCCCCGGCTGGCTCAGCATCGCCGCATCGACCGCTTTCGCCTGCAACGCGGCGAGGCGCGCCGGCGTGCTGCCGAAGAATTTCATATCGAAATCACCGCGCTTCATGCCGCTCGGCGCCAGCATCCGGTCGAGATAGATATTGGTAATGTCGTTGAAGCCGCCGACGGCGACGGTCTTGCCGCGCAACGCACCGAGATTCTTGATCTCGGGTTGTCCCATCAGCACGTACGGTGCGGCCTGAACCTCGACCAGCACCAGCGCGACCGGCCCGCCTTTGACCATCGCGCGGATCGGATCGACCAGACCGCTGGAGATCGCGAGATCAAGCGAGTCCGCCGACAGTTGCTGCAACAGGTTCGGCGCCGACTGAACATAAACGATGTCGAATTCCAGCCCTTCTGCGGCGAAGAAGCCTTTACTCATGCCGATATAGAACGGCCAGCCGAGTGGTGAGGCCGATCCGATAGCGCCGGTGCGAATCTTGTCGGCAGCCGACACCGGTGAAATCAACATCGCAACGAGTGCCGCAATGGCCGCAAACAGCCCGATCCCTTGCCTGACCATGATCCTCCCCTTTTTCCGCTCGATGGCGTTTGCCGTAGTCTAGCGCAGAAATCGGCGATTGGGTTGTTCTCTCCAACGATTGCACCCGATAAGATCGTAGCGCGTTGTATCGAGGGGAAAATGTCGGGCGAAGAGCAGAGCGCCAAGGGCTCGTGGGGCGAGCTGTTTACCGATGGGCGCGGTCTCTATTCCTCGCTGATCATCGGCGGCATCGCCATGCACGCGACCCAGATGCTGGTGATCGCGATCATCATGCCGACGGTTGTCGCGGATATGGGCGGCGCGGCCTACTACACCTGGGCGGCGATGCTCTACACCATCGGCGCGATCATCGGCGCGTCCTCGACCGGCGCGGTCTGGGCGAAATTCGGCGCGCGTAAAGGCTACACGCTCGGCTCCGCCATCTTCGCCGCTGCGACCCTGGCCTGCGCCCTCTCCCCCGACATGGCGATGCTTTGCGGCGCGCGGCTCGTTCAGGGCTGGGCCGGCGGACTTATCTCCGGCGGCGGCACGGCGATGATCATGAGCCTTTATGACTCGCGGCTTCGCACCCGCATTCTGGCGATCTCGCAAGGTACCTTTACCGCATGCCATTTGGGCGGCCCGGTTGTCGGCGGACTCTTCGCCTCGATTCATTGGTGGCGCGGATCGTTCTGGATCATGGTGCCGGTGATGACGCTCTTCGCCGTCCTCGCCTGGCTGAAGATTCCCGCAAGGCTCGACACCGAAGCCGAACGCAACGGCGTGCCGCCTTTCCCGTTCTTTCGCCTTGGCATGTTGTCGATCGGCGTCTGCTTCGTCGCTGCCGCCGGTCCGGTCGATAGCATGCTCTTACGCTTGGCATTGATCGGCGGCGCCGTATTGCTGGTCGGCGCGACCTTCCGGCTCGACCGTGAGGCAGGTAACAAGCTGTTCCCCAGCCATGCCCTCTCGTTGAACGTGCCGATCGGACTCTGTCTGTGGATTCTGATGATCCATTCGATGGCGCAGACGTCGATCACCTTGTTCCTGCCGCTGCTGCTGCAGGTGGTTCACGGCGTCTCGCCGTTCTTCATCAACTTCATCACCATCACGATTTCGCTGGGCTGGACCATCGGCAGTTTCAGCGTTTCCGGCTGGGCCGGCCGGCGCGAGCGCATGACCTTGTGGATCGGACCAGCCATCGCTTTCGCCTCGCTCCTCTGCATTACCCTCATCGCGCGGTCGCCGCAGCTTTCGCTTCTGACCTTCAGCGCTTTCATGATGGGAACCGGCATCGGTATTTATTACGTCCATCTGATGGCGCGGACGATGGAACAAGCGCCGTCTGGTGAGCAGCGGACCACGGCCGCCGCGCTCTCCTCGATACGCTCGCTCGGCACCGCCTTCGGCGCGGCGATCGCCGGCGTCATCGCGCATAGCGCCGGGCTCGGCGACGCGACCGATCCCATCGCGGTCGGCGATGCGGTGTCGGCGGTTTATTTGGCCTGCCTCGTCCCGTACGGGCTGGTCGTCTTGCTGGCGTTCCGTTTCGTGCAGATCGCGATGCCCAAGGAAAAGATCGCGCCGGCGAGCGCTCTCTAAACCTCGTGGCCGTAGAGCCAATCGAGCGGCGCATAGTCGGTCGGTGAGCGTGCCGCCATCATCGCGTTGCGCGTGGTCGCCGAGAATCCATCCATGTGGAAGAACGATCCCATTGCCCCGGCGGTGATCTGGACGCGCGCGGTGCGGAAGCTTCGCTCGGCCTGATAGGCCAGCAGTGCCGCGGTCGGATCGCCGTCGCGATTGCCGAGATGCTGGGCAAGACACAATCCGTCTTCGATCGCCTGACATGCGCCTTGGGCGATGTACTGGTACATCGGATGCGCCGCATCGCCGATGAGGACGATGCGATTTTTGATCCAGTTGCCGATCGGTTTGCGGTCGTACATCGGCCAGCGCTTGTCGCGCCACATCAGCTTGAGGCAGTCCTGCAGATAACCGCAGGCCTGAGAAAAATGCGCCTCAAGCTCGTCATAGCCGCCCCAGCCGTCATAGCCCGGCCGATAGCTGGGACTCTTGAAGACCGCGACCTGATTAAAGACTTCGCCGCGGCGAATGGGATACTGCACGAAATGCAGGTTGGGTCCGATCCACATCAAGACGGAATCCGGTCCCGCATGCGGTGAGATATCGGCGATCGGCAGCGTGCCGCGATAGGCGACATAACCGTTACAGACTGGCTCGTCGTCATGGACGATCTTGCGGAGATGCGACCAGAGTCCATCCGCCGCGATCAACACATCGGCTTCATAGGACGCGCCATCGGCGCAGCGCGCCCGCGCCGCATCGCCGAGATCATCGACGGCGACGACATCGCGTTTCGCTTCGAGCGTCACCAGATCGTTTTTCCGACAGGCATCCAGCAACACGGACAACAGATCCCCGCGATGCATCACCATATAAGGCTGACCGTACCGGCGGCGGAAGGCATCGCCGAATTCGATGGTGGTAATCGGCTTCTCGGCCAGGGCATCCATCCAGACATGCCGCGCCGGCAACACGGCATGTTCCTTCAAGGCTTCGACCACGCCCAGCTTCGCCAGGACGCGGCCGGCATTCGGCGCAAGCTGCAGCCCGGCGCCGATTTCGGCGAACTCCGCGCCCTTTTCCAGCACATGAACCCGCCGCCCCTGTTGCGCCAGCGCCAACGCGACGGTCAATCCGCCGATACCGCCGCCGACCACCAACGTCGGAATTCTGCCCGATGCCATGCCCGATTTCCTCGCCCCAACGACTCTTTATCGAGCCGCTACAGTGACATTTCGTTTTCCCGGCGCAACCCCTAGAAAAAATGTTCTCTTTCTGTTCCAACTCGTATAGGGTGAATTTCAGCACCTCATTCCAGGGGAATGGACATGAACGCAGCCGCTATTGTCGATGAATATCTCCAAAGCCATTTCGGCACCCAGCTCGAAGACGTCCTCTGCGACGGCTGCCTGGTGGGACGGCCCGACATACGCCTTGCCGAGACGGTCAAGATCCTGCCCCGGATGATACGGTCCGAAAGGGAAGACGATGGCGGCGAGTTCAACAGCTATGAAGGAACGCTGATCATCGACGATCTCTGGTACCGTTTCGGCTGCCAGATCGTGATCGACAGCAATGGATCGCACTTCATGGCCGATATCAGCAGCTTCGAAGCCGTCGAATGGAAGCTGCGGATCGCGGTTTGATCCCGAGCAGCGCTTTCCTCATGTTGCCCGATTGGCGGTTGCGAAATTTCGCCTGGCGGATGGTTGATTGCCACGGCGCCGGTGCGTTCGATCGGGCGATCGCCCTCGCCAAGCAACGTCACGCTGAAGGCGAGACCATCGCCACGGCAATGTGGATTGCTGTCGCCCGGCATATCGGCTTCATCGCCGCGCCCGATCGAAAGATAGTCGAAGCCTCGAACGCCACGCTGTCGATGTTGGAAGCGGTTTAGCTCAGACGCCGACGAGTTGGCGGAAGCGGCTGCCGTGGAAGACAAGCGGCTCGACATTCGGCTCGACATGCAGCTTTTCGATCTGCAACAGCGCGATATCGTGATCGCCCGCCGGAATACATTGATCCAGCAGACATTCGAGCCAGACCGCCGAGCCATTGATGAAAACGGCGCCGGATTCGCTGGCCGTCCATTCGATGCCGGCGAAGCGGTCGCCGGTCTTGGAGGCAAGCTGACGGCAGGCCGCGTCGTGACCGACGCTGAGGACGCTGACACCGAGACGGGTCACGCCATTGAGCTTGCGCCAGGTTTCCGAGCTGGTCTGGACACAGATCGACACCAACGGCGGCGCGAGCGACACCGAAGTGAAGGAGCTGGCTGCCATGCCGACCGGCACGCCGCCGACCATGGCGCACAGCGCGGTAACGCCACTAGGAAAGCAACCGAAAGCATCGCGCAATTCGCGGTGATCGGTTGCGGGACGCATCGAGGAGAGGCTCATCGGGCCACCGTCGGCAGGCGCTTCTTGGCGCGTTCGGCCCAGCTATCGAGCTTCGGGTCTTCGGCGAATGTTTTATCGATCAGATAAAGTCCGACGGCGGGGCAGCATGCGCCCAATTCGACCAACACCGGCTTCAGCAGCAGATCGGGCGCCAAAGCATGAGCCGGGCCTGCGCCGAGCATCACGGGGAACGCCGTCACCTCGGCGAGCCCATCGGTCGGGAACTGATCGAGGAAAAGTTTGAGAAGACCGGTGTAGCTGGCCTTATAGGTCGGGCAGGCAAAAACGACGATGTCGCAGCCCTGGATCTTCTGCACCCAATCGGTCACGGCGGCGTTGCCGTATTCCAGCAGGCCCCCGCCCAATTCGATCAGGTCCAGAACCATATCCGGCTCGGCGCCCGTCAGCTTTTTCGCGACCAGAATACCCGCATCGAGCGTCCGCGACTTCGCCTTTGGATTGCCCACAACCACGGCCGTCTTCATCACTCGGTCCTTTCAGTCTCCATGCTGACTAGCACGCCCTGATAGCCAATCAAGTGGGCAACATCATCGGGCCGAAATCGGGTTTCGCGCCATCGTAAAATGATCCCATGGCGCTTATGCCCTATGCCTATAAGGTCAGCATTGCTTGCTTATTTATATGTATCGGAAGGGCCGTTCGCAACCGGCGGCAACAAGTAGGGGAGCAAAGTCAGCCGGCACAACGACGCAAGCGCCACACCACCCTTATTCATCGTACTAGGCTGGATGGCACGCTTATTGCGGATTTAGCGAAGCATTCGCTTTGATTCAGGATGGGGCTGTATGACGCCGATCTTTTATGTGCTCGTACGCGGTGTTGAATTAAAGACAGTTCAACGTTGGATCAAATGGATCGCTGCGTTTCGCACACCGTAAAGCGTGTATGCGATCGAATCGAAAAAATGGAGCGCCGCATCAGCGACGCTCCAACCTTTATTTCTTCGTCGAGCCGTAGTCGCCCTTCGCCTTGGTCAGCTTTTCGGGGTGGACGATGGTCTTGTTCACCGCGGCACGCGCGGCGGCGAGATTGCCGAATTCGGTGTCGCCACCCTCGCGCTTCAGGACATACATCGCCGAAACCGCTTTGGCCGCGCGCTGATCGGCAACCGTGCGTTTGACGATCGACCAATCCGAGCGCTTCGTCGCACCTTCATTCTCGGCATCCGGCACTTCGTCGAAGCCGCGATCGACCACCGATTCCATCGTATAAAGCTTCTGCGGCGGACGGTCGTTGCGTGCGTCGCCGCGCCCGCCACCTTTGCCGAACTTGCCACCACCGCCACCCGGACGGCGATCGCGATCGCGCGGACCACGATCATTTGGTCCCCGATCACTGGGTCCCCTGTCACCCGGGCCACGTTCGCGCGGCGGACGATCGCCAGCAGCAGCCCGGTCACGCGGCGGGCGGTCACCTCTAGGCTTGCGTTCACGCGGCGGACGTTGGCCCTCTGGTGCGCCTTCGCCGCGCGGGCGATGCGCGCGCGGCAGAAACGGTCCCATCACCTGACGCGGCGCAGTTTCGCTGGTACCTCCGGCCGTTGCCGTTTCACTGTCTTGACGCGGACGCCGACGGCGCGGCGGACGTGAACCAGGGGAACGCGGCGCGCGCGGCACGGCCGGGGCGCCTTCGGCATCCGTCGTTCCCTCGGCACTCACAGTGACAATGGGCTGACCGTTTTCATCGAGCAGCGGTACAGCCGCCCCTTCTGGGCGCGGTTTGCGGCGACGACGGCGACGCTTGCGTTTCGGTCCCTCGCCAGCAGCCGCAACCTCGCCGCCTTCCGACGGCACCGTCGCGGCGCCTTCGGGCAGATGCAGCGTGTTTTCGGTTTCGATATGTGCCGACGCATCGCCCTCGCCGCTCGCGGCGGCTTCGCCCGGCGCGCCTTCGGGACGCGGCCCCTTGCGGCGGCGACGCCGGCGGCGCTTATGCGGCGCATCGCCGGCCGCAGCGGTCGTGCTCTCGCTCGTCGGCTCGGCCGGTGCATCTGAAGCCCCGCCGCTCGGCATATCGCTCGAGTGGTCGTTGGAGGGCGGCGGTGTCGGTTGATCGTCGTCTGGTGTCATGGCGGCGGACGGTAGCACGGCGACCACGCACGAAAAAGGCCGCCCGGAGGGCGGCCTTTATTCATTAACGGCAGAAAACCTGGTTATTCAGCGGCGGCCTTGGGGCTATCGATGAATTGCGACGCCCACATATTGCGGCGTTTCAGGTTCTCGCGATACATCGCCTCGAGTTCGGGCTGGGGGAACGAGTGAACCGTCGGCCGGGCAATGAGCGCCTCAGCCCAGGCCTTGAGACGCGGGAATTTCTCGATATGGCCCAGCTTTTTCACCCGATCGAGGAAGAAGTAACGCTGCAGGAACGGCGCATAAGCGGCATCGACCAGCGAGAATTTTTCGCCATTGAAGAACGGCCCATCGCTTTGGGTCGCGAGGGCTTTTTCCAACTTCTCGAAAGCGGCCGGAATCTTCGCAGATGATTTGTGAAAGGCTTCCTCGGTCGGCGCATAGCCGGTCCCGGTTACGCCATCGGCGAAGGTCGGGAGGAAGTCGGTCCAGGCGCGGTTGACCGCGCGGACGATCGGATCTTCGGGATGAAGCCGCGGCTGGATCGTCTCGTCGAGATATTCGGCGATGGCGTTCGATTCAAACAGCGACACCTTATCGTCGATGCGCAGCACCGGCACTTTTTTATGCGGTGAGATCGCGAGGAACCAATCGGGGCGATTGTCGGGCTCGATATGGCGGAACTCGAACTCGACTTTTTTCTCGCGCAGCACGATCGCCGCGCGCTGCACCCAAGGACATGTTTTGAAACTGACCAATAGATACTTCGCCATGATGTCCTCCGCTGTTATTTGCCGGAATGATGGCATAGACCTGGGGCAGGAGGCAAATGCCCCTGCCCCGTAGCTGCCTACTTCAAAATTCCTTCGGCCTTCAGCGCTTCTTGAACATGCGGCCGAGCGCGGATGCGGTCCATAAAGGTGGCGACGTTTTTCCACGGCGTCAGATCGAATTTCACAATCCGCGCCCAATTGGTCACGGTGAAAAGATATCCGTCGGCAACGGTAAAATGCTCGCCCATCAGGAAGGGATAACCGGCAAGGATTCCATCGACATGGTCGTAGCGTTTCGACAACGCCGCGCGCGCCATCACTTTATATTCCTCGGGGACTGCCGAGTTAAACAAGGGGCTATAGCCCTTGTGCATTTCCGAGGTGATGAAGTTGAGCAGCTCCATCAAATGATATCGTTCCATCGTGCCGGGTTTCGGCACGATCCGAGAATCCAGATTTTGATCGCCAATATATTGAACGATCGCCGGGCCTTCGGTCAGCGTGTCACCGTTATCGAGTTGCAGCGTCGGCACCATGCCCTTCGGATTAATGGTGGTGAAATCCTCGCCGGTCTTTGTTTTCTTGGTGCGCAGATCGACCTGCACCAGTTCAAAGTCCAGTCCTGCTTCCCGCAGGGCAATATGCGGCGACAATGAACAAGCACCGGGGGCAAAGAATAATTTCATGGTCGCTCTCTCAATAAGGGGGCTGGGTTCGTGCGCTTAGTGTGCGCAAGCCGATGCGCGACATCAAGAGGCCGCAGCCTCCAAATGGGCGCAGATTAGTTGGCGAAGAACAGATTATGAATCGCCACTGTATGATCGCGCTCGATCTCGTGAGCCGCAACGCGGCCGTTGCGATACTGTGCGCTCACGAGGATCAGACCCGCGGCGACAACAGCGACCAAAGTAACGGATGCCGCCAAAGATGCCCAATGATCTACCCGCGCAACGGATACGGCACGGCGGCGCTCACGAAGGGCGGCTCGTTGTTCTGCATCGAAACGATCGTCATGGAGCATCGGGCAGCTCTTCTGAGGTGCGAGCGAACGATGCTGAAGCGCGATTGCGCCTTAACGATGGCAATCGGCCGTTAGCGGAATTTCTCTTTTAGGCTGTACATATCGCGGAACCGCTTCTCGATACCGGCCAGCGTCGCCTTACATTTGCCAAGGTCGGCTGTACCAGCGCGGATCGGGCCGACGATCCAATCGCCACTGGACCGCGCTATGGTCGTCACCTGAAGCGCTCCTTCGCAGCCTGCTACTTTACGTAACTCCGAGAGAAGAATCGCTTCGAGTTCATCGATCGCGACCTGCTTCGCCGGCATCTAAGCCGCCCCGGCGCCGACGCGCATCGGAAAGGTAATCGCATTATTAATCATAACAACTCCGCTCTTTCCCCAGACAAACATGCAGAGAGGAGAACGGTTCCGATGCGTTGAGTTCGCATGGATACGGCGGTCGGGTCAAATCGGATCAGCTTCCGAATCAAAGTTCAACGCTGTGGGGAAATAATCCGAAAGCGCCTTTCGGATTTCCCTTATTGCAGACAAGCAACGGTGTAATCGCCATCAAAAAGAGAAGCTTCGATCGCACACCGCTATGTCGAATGAACATCGACAAGGAATTCGCGGCGCTCGAGTCTCTACTCGAATGCCTTCATAACATTAGTCGAAAATAGGATCAGCCTTAGACGAGGCTCGACAGAAACGCGGCAATTGCCGCTGCGCCTAAGGCGGTGCGCACCGCATGACGCGATCCCCATCGCGTCATCAACGCGTGTGTTTCCGGACCTGCAGAAGCAGCGTCCGTCCCGGCCAGCGCTTTGTTGAGCGAGATGATGGTCAATCCGGTCCAAGGTCCATTGGCGATCATCGCCAATGCGCCGATCGCAAATCCCCACGCCCCTGTCTGCCACCAGGCAACAAGGCCCAGCAAACAGCCGAGTGCGCATAGCGGCGCTTGAACGACGAACCCACGCGCGCAAGAAATCTTCCATTCCGCCAGCATCGCCGCGTCATCAAGCGAAAGCCGTGCGGGTTGTTCGGCGATGTTGATATAGAAAGCGGCGCCGGTGAAAAACGCAGCGACAATTAACGCGCCGAGACCGACGATCAAGGAAGTGGCGCCGCCGGCGGGGCGGCGGGCAGAATAAAATGCAGCGCGAAGAGCGCAATCACGAAAGCGAGAAGCGCCGCGCCGATATAATCGTATCTGTCCCAGGAACGCATCGCGCGATTATGACACCGCAATAGGCAAAGGCCAATAACGCCACCGTGACCGGGTTTACAAACATGGCCGCAATCGGGCATGAAAACTTAATCCCGACCCCGGTAAAGTCACAAAGGGCTGTCATCGTTCGAGGATGGCTCAGACACATCCGCATGCCGAAGCAACCTATCGCGTTCTCGAACGGCCTGATAAATCCTTTGCCGCCGAGGTCGTTATTCCCGGCATGTTCCCGACCTTGATCAGCGGCTTCGCCACAGAAGCCGATGCCCAAGCCTGGATCGCAAAGCATAAGCAAGACGTTCAGGACTATACGGGCGGCTGGCGACGCAAGAAAAAGAACTATGACCCGCCGACCGATGCGGTGAAGCCGGCTGCAGCGCCGAAGGCCTAGTCCTCAATACATAATCAGCCGGGCGCTGGCTCAAACATGACCTCGTCGATATAGCACCAGCCCCAATCCTCGTCGGGCTGGAAGCTTTTCATGATCGCGTGCTGCGTCGCGTGGAAATGCTTGGTCGCGTGCTTATGCGGGGACTGATCGCAGCAGCCGACATGACCGCAGACGAGGCAGAGGCGCAGATGCAGCCAGCGGCCATGTATTTTGAGGCATTCCTCGCAGCCTTGCGGCGTGCGCGGCGCGACATTCTGGATCTGGTCGAGATGCGTGCAGTCTGCCGCCATGCTGATCTCCGCTGGCCTCTTTGCGTAGGATGCTGCGATCATAAGCCGGATGCCGCATGATTTCATGCTAAGTTCACGACATCCTCTCGCCGCCCCGCAGGAACCTTTGCATGAGCACCATCGACACCCGTCACGACCAGATGTTTCCCGTGTTGGACGCGGCACAGATGGCAACGGCGCAGCGCTTTGCCACCGAAGCTGCACACGACTTCGGGCCCGGCGCAACCGTCTATGATGTCGGCGACCGCAATGCCTCGGCTTGGCTGATTACCAAAGGCTCGATCGAGCTACTGCGCCGCGACGGGCTGAAACATGAATCGACGATCACCACGGCGGGCGTCGGACAGTTCACCGGAGAATTAAGCCAACTGGCAGGACGTGGCGCCTTGGCCGCCGGTCGTGCCGGTCGCGAAGGCTGCACCGCCCTGCCCTTCGATAGCGTACATCTGCGCGCTTTGATCATCGGCGCTGCCGAACTGGGCGAGATCGTCATGCGCGCCTTCATCTTGCGCCGTGTCGGGCTGATCGAAATGGGCGGATCGGGCTCGGTCATCGTCGGCCGTCCCGGTTCGCCCGACCTCGTGCGACTGGAAGGCTTCCTGCGCCGCAACGGCTATCCCTACACCGTCCTGGATTGCGACGATGACGGCGAAGGCCACGCAGTCATCGAGCGGTTGGGCGTGCTGCCGGCGGAATTGCCGCTGATGATCTGTCCGACCGGGGCCGTGCTGAAACGGCCCGGCGATGCCGAAGCAGCCCTGTGCCTCGGCATCACGCCCGACCTCGATCCGGCCAAGGTTTATGACGTTGCCGTGGTCGGTGCAGGGCCGGCGGGATTGGCGACAGCGGTCTATGCCGCCTCCGAAGGCCTGTCGGTGCTCATCTTGGATCAACGCGCCTTTGGCGGCCAAGCCGGCGCCTCGGCGCGGATCGAGAATTACCTCGGCTTCCCGACCGGCATTTCGGGCCTCGCTTTGATGGCGCGCGCGGTCAACCAGGCGCAGAAATTCGGCGCTGAACTAGCGATCCCGCTGCAAGTCTCGCGGCTCGATTGCGGTGAGCCTCATCGCAAGCCGGGCGAGCCGTTGATGCTGCAACTGACCAACGGCAGCACGATCCGATCGAAGACCGTGGTGATCGCATCGGGCGCGCAATATCGCCGGCCGGACATCGCCAACCTCGCCGATTTCGAAGGCGCGGGGATTTCCTATTGGGCATCGCCGGTCGAAGCGAAACTCTGCGAGGGCGAGGAAATCGCGTTGGTCGGTGCGGGCAATTCAGCCGGCCAAGCGACGGTCTATCTCGCGCCACGCGTCAAGAAACTGCATCTGATCGTGCGCGGCAAAGGATTGGAAGCGTCGATGTCGCGTTATCTGATCGATCGCATCGCCGCGTTGCCGAATGTCGAATTGTGCGTCGAAACCGAGATCACCGCGCTTGAAGGCAATCCGAATGATGGGCTGACCGGAGTTGTGTTCGAGAACCGCACCACCGGTGCGAAACGTAGCGCGGCCTTGCAGCATCTGTTCCTCTTCATCGGCGCGGACCCCAATACCGATTGGGCGAAATGCGTCGCCATCGACGCCAAGGGATTCGTCAGGACCGGCGAAGACTTTTCCAAGGATATCGACACACCGGATCGTGCGCCGTTGCTGCTGGAAACCAGCGTGCCAGGCGTCTTCGCCATCGGCGACGTGCGCTGCGGCTCGACGAAGCGTGTTGCCGCAGCGGTCGGTGAAGGCGCAGCCGTTGTCGCGCAGATTCATAGCGTTCTGGCCCATCCGCTGACGAACGCCTGAACCTGCGCGACCGACGACGGCTTCAAGCGGTGATATCGACCCCGCCCGTCGCGCTGGTATCCGTGCTGTCGCTTGTTGCCGGCGCGGTGGTGGTGGCGGCAGGCGGCTTGCCGTGATGATGGTGATGCGGCTTGGACGCGGCCTGCTGTTGTAATTGCGTCAGGGCTTGCTGCGCACCGCCGATATCGCCCGATTGCAGGGCCGCGCCGATCTTGCTCAGCGCCTGCGCCAGCGGACCATTCTGACCGCCTGGCAAATTACCCGCCGATTGCGTCAGCGTTGCATAGGCCTGCTGTGCAGCGGAAAGATTTCCCGATTGCAGAGCTTGGGTTAGTTGCTGCCAGTTATTGCCGGCATTGCTTTGTTGGGCCGATGGCGTGAAGGCCGTATTCGAGACACTGGAAACATTCATAAGGTACCTTCCAAAAATGAGGGACGATGCCACGCGCGATTTTTTGTTTGTCCGGTCAGGTCTAAGCGCATCACGCTAAACAAAGCTTAATGACAGCGATTTCATCGGAATGCCGGGGGATGGCAACGCGTTGTCGCTGCGTATCACGTAGCAGTGGAGACGAACATGACCCAATATTCCGGCGAACCTTCCTTGGCCGAACTGCTGGCCGATCCGATCATGCATCAGATGATGCGTGCCGATGGTTGCGACATCGATTGCCTCAACGCAATCATCGATAAGATAGTCCCGGCCAATGAACGCGGCTTCGGCTGTCTCGACGAACGATGAGGGTGTTCGTCTATACCGTCGTAGCCTTCTGGCTCGCCTTCAGCGCTATCGCCGTGGTCAACACCCATGCGGCTGCGCGCGTCATCGCCCTGGTAAATCACGACCGCTGAACCGCCCTGATCCTTAAAATTTATCTTGAATTAAGGCTTTTTCGCCACAATCCGTTGATATTCGGCGGTTTGGATCCCCTTGGTGACAGAATTTTCCGGTTTCCCGCGGCGTCGTCCCGGTGCTGCGCTGAGCGCTGCTTTACAGCCCATCCCCGACGGCTTGAGCATCGCTATGGGCAAGACCGGCACGGTGATTGTCGCTTTCACGGTCTTTTTGCTCCTGCTGCTCTGGGGCACGGTTTTTTATCAACTGCACCATGATCGGAGTTCCGTGCTCGACGCGGCGCGGACAAATAACGACAATTTAGCCCGCGCCTATTCCGAACACGTCCTCGGCACGTTGCGATTGTTGGATCAGACGCTTCTCGGCATCAAAACCGAATATGAGAAAAACGGCGTCGCCCCTGCTCTGCAGCAACGGCTGCAGGACGCATCCAATATCGATGCCGGCGCACTGCTTCTCGAAGTGGTCGATGAAGATGGCGACATGCTTGCCTCAAATGCCACACGCCCCAACACGGCAGGCTTCGTCGGCGACCGCGAATATTTCCAGGCAGATGCCCACGGCGATGCCGCGCAACTCTATATCAGCGTGCCGATAAAAGGCCGCATCACCGGCAACCATACGATCATCGTTCTTAGCCGAGGCCTCAAGAAAGCCGACGGCAGCTTCGGCGGCATCGTCTTCGTCTCGTTCGACCCACAATTCCTGTCGGGCTTCTTCAACGATCTGGCCATCGGCAAGAACAGCGCCTTCTGTGTCGTCGGTACCGACATGGTCATTCGCGACATGATCCAAGGCTCGGGCCGCGCCTCGGAGCAGATCGGCAAAAGCCTGTCGAAATCGCCGCTTGCCGTCGCACTGACGCAGGATCGCAAGGGCGATTACACCGCCGTGAGCCTGCAGGACGGCGTACAGCGACTTTTCTCGTATCGCACCCTTCCCGATTATCCCCTCGTCGTCGTCGCCAGCATCGGCCAGCCCGAAGTCCTGGCCGATTTCCACGAACGTAAATCCTGGCTGATCGGCGGCGCGACCGCTTTGTCGCTTATTTTCCTCGCCGTCGCCCTGTTTCAGCTTCGTCGCCTGACACTGCAATGGCGCGCTGAACAAGCTTTGCGGCAAGCGCAGGAAGTGTTGGTCGAATCCCAACGCGTCGCAAAACTCGGCTATGTGCTGCACGACATGCGGACGGAGCGTCTTTATCTGTCCGATTCCGTGTTCGAGCTACGCGGCATCCCGCGGCAGGAGCATTTCACGGTCGAAGAGGGCGTCAAATTCATCGCACCGGAAGACCGGGAGCGCTATTTCGCCACGCGCGAAGCCGCGCTCGCCAAGCGCGAAGGCTTTACCATCGATCTGCGCGTTCCAATGCCGAACGGCGCGCTTCATTGGGAGCAGCGCGTGGTTCATCCCCAATACGACGCGCGCGGCGATCTCCTCCGCCTGCTGGTCGTCGTCCAGGATATTACCGAGCGCAAAGAAACCGAGCTCGAACTCAGCCGTAGCCGCGACAACATGGCGCGCGCGCAACAGGTTGCCTCATTCGGCAGCTTCGAACGCGATCTCTTGGCCGACAAAACGGAATGGTCGGACGAGATGTACCGCATCATGGGACTCCAAAAGGGTGCCGTCGTTCCGGGCTATGATACGATCATCGCCCTGGTTCATCCCGACGATCGCGAACGTTTCAGCACGACGATGAATGCCGGTATCGAAGGTGTCGTCACCGGTAGCCTGGAATTCCGCCTGATACGGCCGGACGGCATCGAACGTATCATCTACCGCGAGAACGGCTTGATTTTCGACGACAACGACCAGCCCGTCAGGCTCTATGGCAGCTATCAAGACGTCACCGATCGCCGTTTCGCCGAGGAACGAGAACGCGAGCTTGAGCGCCAATTGCTTCATTCGCAAAAACTCGAAGCATTGGGCACGTTGGCGGGTGGCATCGCCCATGACTTGAACAACACGCTGACGCCGATCATGGCGCTCAGCAAGATCACGGCACGACAGCTTGAACCGGGTAGCCGCGGCCGCACCAATCTGGAAACGATCTTTACCGCGAGTGAGCAGGCGCGCGATCTCGTCAAACGCGTTCTCGCCTTCAGCCGCCGCGACAAGGTCGATAAAAAACTTGTCGATCTCGGCACGATGGTGACGGATGCGCTGAAACTTTTGCGCGCCACGATCCCGACCTCGATCGCGCTGGATACGCGGATTGCAGCAGTACCTCTTATCCATGCCGACGCATCGCAGATCTATCAGATCGTCACCAACCTCGTGAGCAACGCGGCGCAGGCGATCGGCGACGAGATCGGGGCGATCACCATCAGCCTCGACGTGGTGCTCTCCGACAGTCAGGAGATGATTCAACTCTCGGTCAGCGATACCGGCGAAGGCATGGACGAAGCGACACAGCAGCGCATCTTCGAACCCTTCTTCACCACCAAGCAGGTCGGGCGCGGTACCGGCCTCGGCCTATCGATCATCGCCGGCATCGTCGCCGACCATGGCGGCCGCATCGAAGTTAAAAGCGCGCCTGGTAAAGGCGCCCGGTTCGACATCTTTATCCGCATCCCCGACGCCGAAACCGACGCCGTCGCCGCTTAAGGAGGGCGCTTGACGGCAGTACAGCGATCGCTTAGTAACATACCAACCAGTCGGTATTCATGCGGAACAGTGACGCGACCAAAGCCAAACTTCTCGATGCGGCCCGCGATGTCATTCGCACCAAGGGTTATGCGGCGGCGACGGTCGATGACATCTGCGCCGAAGCGGGCGTCAGCAAGGGCAGTTTCTTCCATCATTTCGCCAGCAAGGAGCAACTTGGCATCGGCGCGATCGCGGCCTTCAACCAGATGGCGGCGACGGTCTTCAGCACAGCGCCCTACGCTGCCGAACACGACCCGCGCGACCGCGTCCTCGGCTATGTCGATTTCCGTGCCTCGTTGCTGGCAATGGCGATCCCCGAATTCACCTGCCTGCTTGGAACGACGGTGCAGGAAATTTATACGACCCATCCCGATCTGCGCATCGCGTGCGATGAAGGCATGTCCGCGCATGTCGCCGGACTGACGCGCGATCTCGACGCAGCCAAGAAAATCTATGCACCGGACGCCGACTGGAGCCCCGAAAGCATCGGCTACTTTATGCAGTCGGTGCTGCAGGGCGCGTTCATCTTTGCCAAGGCCAAACAAAGCGCCGCTGTCGCGGAGGACAGCCTGTCTCATCTGCGGCGCTATCTCGAAATGCTTTTGCCCAAAACATAAGGAGGAAATTCTATGACAACCCTCACCGACCGCGAGTTGACGCTGACGCGCTTGATCGATGCACCGCGCGAGAAGCTTTATAAGGCATGGACCGATCCTGTCTTGCTGTCGCAATGGTTCACGCCGCCACCTTACAAAACCGAAGTGAAGCATATGGACGTGCGGCCTGGCGGCGCCAGTTTGATCATCATGCGCGGCCCGAACGGCGAAGAGATGCTCAATCGCGGCGTCTATCTCGATGTGGTGAAGAACGAGAAGCTGGTCTTCACCGACGCCTTCACCGAAGCGTGGGTGCCGTCGGAGAAGCCCTTCATGGTCGGGACGATCACCTTCGCCGATGAAGACGGCAGGACGCGCTACACCGCTGTCGTCCGGCACTGGAGCGTGGCCGATCGCGAAACCCACGAGAAGATGGGCTTCCACCAAGGATGGGGCATCGCCACCGATCAGTTGGCAGCGCTCGCCGCCAAAATCTGAGCGGGGCTTACGTCAGGCGGCTTTGGCGAACGCGGCCTGCACATCTTTCTCGAAGGCGAGCACTTTCTTCACGCTCGCACGCTGCGACATGCGTTCGAAATGCGCGGTGCAATTCTTGAATTGCGCCATGTCGAGATTGAACTGCGTGCCGCGGCGATAGCACCAGAAGAAGTGCGCGTCGGGGGCGGTGAAATGGTCGAAGAAGAATTCACGGCCGGCGAGCATGTCATCGACGACTTTGAATTTCTCGAAAAGGATACCGGCTGAAACCTTCTTGACCGATTCCTCAGTCCCGGGAACGTCGCACACCTTCGCCGGCGAATTGATCCGCGACAGGAACGGATGGATTCCCGACGAGCAGAAAGATAGCAGCGAGATCGCTTTGACTTCTTCCATCAACCCGGCGGGCATCAACTTCGCCGCCGGATAAGTCCGGTTGATCCACACGTGCATCGCGACATTCTCGGTCAGCGGCACGCCGTCGATCACCAATACCGGCACCTGATGCTTGGGGTTGAGCGCATGGAATTCGGGCGTCCGATTCTGTGCCGTCCGTAAATTGACCGGCCGCGCCTCGAAATCGGCTCCGGCCTCGGTCAGCGTGACATAAGGCGCCAAAGCGCAGGTGATCGGGGCGTAATAAAGAACCAGGCTCACGAGACATCCTCCCAAAGGGTCTTTGCGCCCATGCTAGGGTAGTTGGACGGTGCAACCAACCATTGCTTGCAGTCGTCCGCCTTGGCCGTAAAATTCGACATCTTCTCCTTCCGTGCGAGGCGCGCAGATGTCCGGCCACGATCATGACCATGATCACAATCATGACCACGAACACGAGCACCATCATCACGACTGGAAGCATAACGGCGTCCAGGTGATCCATGGCGATCAGCTCGACATGAACACGGCGCAGACGCCGGGCATGGAGCGTGCCGCGGCGATCAACCTCGCCCGCGTCGGCGCGCAGAAGTTATGGGCCGGCACCGTCAAGATTCACGCCAACGCCAAGACCGGCGCGCACCATCACGGCGCGCTCGAGAGCGTGATCTTCATCATCAAAGGTCAGGCTCGGATGCGTTGGGGCGATCATCTGGAATTTACCGCCGAGGCCGGACCGGGCGACTTTATCTTCGTGCCGCCTTATGTGCCCCATCAGGAAATCAACGCCTCGACCGACGAGACGCTGGAATGCGTCCTCGTTCGCAGCGACAACGAGGCCGTGGTCGTCAATCTCGATATCGAGCCGGTCGAAAAGCCTGAAGACGTCGCCTGGATCGACCCGATCCACCGTAAGCCTTAAACCGGCCGGACCTTTCCGGGGGCGCCGAGCGAACATTCGAGCGCACGGCGCTCCCAGTTCCCCGGGTTGGCGGCAGCTTCGTAACTGGCAGCCAGGAAGCTGAGCAGCAATCCGTCGGGATCGGATGCGGTACGAACTGCCTCATAGGGTAGAATGAATTCGCCGAGGGTCGTATCGAACGCGGCGCCGTCCGGCATCGGCCAATCGCGGAATCCCGGCGGCTCGGGATAGGCATAAGAATAGAAGGCAGCATGCGGATAAGCCGCGCTGCCCGGCCAGAAGCCGGCGCTGCTCACTTCGTGCGAATAGGCTTCGCGCGCGACCGCATCGGGCAGAAACGGCACCCCGCCCGGATGAAGCGGGGCCTTGCGTCCCGAGAAACGCGTCACGGCAAGATCGAAGCTGCCCCAGAAGAAATGGACCGGGCTGACCTTCCCAAGAAAGCCGCTACGGAAAAGCTTGAAGATGCGGTCGGTCTGAACCAGCACCCGCCAAAAGCGATGCGCCGCGTCGCGATCATAAGCGGCATGAGTCCGGTCGTCCGGAAAACGGATCGGGTCCGGCAGCTCATTGGGCATCTCGTTGATCGCCACCTTCATACCGAGACCCGCCAGCAGATCCATCAACCGTTGATGAAAGTCGGCAACGCTTTGCGGCACAAGCGGCAAGGCTTTTTCATCACCGCGGCTGGTGCGAATGACCAACCCATGGCTGATAAAATCGAATTCGATCTCGAGCATTTCATGCCCGACCGGCATCGGCGAGGTGCCGAGGCCGCGCGCCGTGACATAGAGCGGCACCTGCCACCCGTGATTGACCCACGGTGTCAGTTGCAGCCGAATCTTACCGACGATCTGCGTCCATAGTTGGAGGGTCGCGGCCGTATCGCGCCAATCGGGATAGGAAAGCGCAGGCCATAAAGTGGGATCGGCAGTCATCGGATCGCCTCCAGTCTGACCCGAGTATGATCCTTCGTGCCCCGTCTTTCGACTCCCCGCGCGGCGTGCGATAATGGCCCCAGGACAAAAAATCACTTTGGGGAAACTGACATGACGACCGAAACCAAGCGCGGCGAGCCCGATGCGAATATGAAGGCGGCCCGTAACGGCTGGATCGTCCGGATGACCGCCGCCGGCGTGCCGGTCACCGACTTCCTAGAGGTCGCCTATTCGATCGACAATTACGACGACTGGTGCCGGGTCTGGTCGGAACGCGCGGCGACGCATGAAAAGATCGGCCGCGCTTGTCTCCTCGAAAATCAGAACGCCTCGGCTGCGATGCACCTCAACATCGCCGCCGTCGAATATCACTTCGCCAAATTCTATTTCACCCAAGACCCGGTGCAGATGAAGGCGGCGCATATGAAAGCCGTCGAGTGCCGCACCTTGGCCCTGCCCCATCTGTCGCCGGCCGGCGAGCGTGTCGCCATCCCGTTCGAGGGCAAATATCTCTATGGAAATCTGCGCAAGCCGCTGAACAGCAGCGGTAAGCTGCCGGTGCTACTGATCATCTCTGGCATGGATTCGACCAAGGAAGAACAGCACTACGCCGAGCAGCTTTTCCTCGAACGCGGCATCGCGACCGTGTCGTTCGACGGCCCCGGTCAGGGCGAAGCCGAGTATGACTGGCCGGTGCGTCACACCTTCGAAGAACCGGTCGGCGCCGTGATCGATTGGGTCGAAAAGCGCGTCGATCTCGACGGCAACCGAGTCGGCATTTCCGGTTCGTCGATGGGCGGCTATTACGCGCCGCGCGCCGCTGCTTTCGAGAAACGCGTCAAAGCCGCCATCGCCAATAGCGGCGCCTATAGCGTGATCGAAAATTTCGATCCGCGCCCGATCACGTTGAAGAACGCGTATGTTCTTCGCACTCATTCCAAGACGATGGAAGAAGCGCGCGAGAAGACCCGTCCATTCGACATGGCCGGCGTGGCATCACGGATCACCTGCCCGATGTTCATCATCGCCGGCAAAGCCGATCACATCACCCGCTGGCAGGACGCCGAACGCGTCTCGAAAGAAGTCAAAGGCCCGGTCGTCTTCATCGCCCTCGAAGGCGGCCACCATGTCGGCCACAATCGCGGCCAGCTCTGGCGCACGCAAAGCGCCGACTGGATGGCAGAGCAGCTTGGCGTGCCGAAGGCCTGATCAACGCTAATTTATTTGATTCGTCATGCCCGCGAAAGCGGGCATCCATCGTGCGGTCGCTGGATTCCCGCTTTCGCGGGAATGACGATTAAATAAAATAATCTGCTAGCTAGCCTTGCTTGCCTCGTAAGCAGCGATGAACTCCGGCGAGCTTTTGCGCAATCGCTCGAAATCGACCCGGCCCGTCCGGGTGATGTAGCCGAGCGCGAATTCCATCGGCGGCAACTTCATATGATCGGTAAAATGCTCGTACCAGTCAGCGCTGGTATTGGCGGCGGTCACCAGCTTGCCGAGAACCGGTGCGCGCTGCGCCTGATAGGCGGCAAGCGCGGGGGGAACATCGCCCTTGTGACCGGCCAGCGCATCCGCCAGCGCCACCGCATCCTCAAGCGCCAACCGCGTGCCGGAACCGATCGAGAAATGCGCGGTATGCAGCGCATCCCCCAGAAGGACGCGGTTGCCGACGGACCAGCGTTTGTTGGTGATCTTCGGGAATTGCCGCCAGATCGATTTGTTCGAGATCAGCTTATGGCCCTGCAGCATGTCGGCGAAGATGCGCTCGCACAGCGCCTGCGCCCGATCGAGCGGCATCGTCTCGAACCCGGCGCGGAAATAGGTCGTCTCGTCCATCTCGATGACGACCGTGCTCATATCCGGCGCATGACGATGATGATGCGCGTTGAAGGTGCCGAGCTCGTTCTGGACGAAGGTATGGCTGAGGGCTTCGAACCGCTTGGTCGTGCCGTACCAGGCGAAGCGATTGGTCAGCAGCGTGATGCCGGTGCCGAAATCCGCTTCGCGCGAACGCCGCACGATCGAGTTCGCGCCGTCAGCGCCGACGATCAAATCCGCCGGTCCCAGCGCGTCGAGATCGTCGATGACGTGATTATATTTCGGCACGATGCCGACCGAGGCGGCGCGTTCCCGCAGAATCTGCAACAACCGCAGCCGGCCGATACTATTATAGCCCTGCCCATCGATGCGGATTTCGCGACCGTTCAGATAAAGAATGCTGTCGCGCCAATGTTCGAGCGCCGGCTTGATAGCCTGAAGCGTCTCGGGATCGTTCTGCGCGAGAAAATCGAGCGCCCGGTCCGAAAAGACCAGCCCGAAACCGAAGGTCGCATCGGGCGCGTTCTGTTCGAGGACATCGATCTCGATCGCCGGCACGCGGCACTTCAAGAGATACGCGAGATTGAGCCCCGCAGGCCCCGCCCCGACAATCACCACTCTCATCGCGTCTTCCCTTCGCGCAAAGCATTGCAGCGACGGGGATACTATCGCCGGTGCCGCGGCATCGAAACAAAGGCATAGCAGACCAACGAAAAAGGCCGCCCTCTCAGGCGGCCTTCTCGCTTATCGCAATGCGTTAGCTTTATTCGACGAACACCGGCTCTTTCGGAGCATCCGGTTCGTCGGGTTCTTCGCGTGCCTTGGGCGGCGGCCCTGAGGCCGCTTCGAAGGTGAAGGAGAGCTTTTCGTCCTTCACCGTGACCTTCACGACGCCGCCTTTCACCAGCTTGCCGAACAAGAGTTCTTCAGCCAGCGGCTTCTTGATCTGATCCTGGATCACGCGGCCCAGCGGACGTGCGCCGAACAGCTTGTCGTAACCCTTCGTCGCCAGCCAATCGCGCGCCTGCTCGTCGAGAACGATCGTGACGTTGCGGTCGGCAAGCTGCTCTTCGAGTTGCAGCATGAACTTATCGACCACGCGATGGATCGTCGTCGGCGCCAGCGGTGCGAACGAAACGACAGCGTCGAGACGGTTGCGGAACTCCGGCGTGAACATCCGGTTGATCGCTTCCTGATCGTCGCCAGTGCGAACATCGCTGCCGAAGCCGATGGCGGGTTTCGCCATGTCGGCCGCGCCGGCGTTGGTCGTCATGATCAGGATGACGTTACGGAAATCGACCGTCTTGCCGTTGTGGTCGGTCAGCTTGCCGTAATCCATCACCTGCAACAGGATATTGAACAGGTCAGGATGCGCCTTCTCGATTTCGTCCAGCAGCAGAACCTGATGCGGATGCTGATCGATCGCGTCGGTCAGCAAGCCGCCCTGATCGAAGCCGACATAGCCCGGCGGTGCGCCGATAAGGCGGGACACCGTATGGCGTTCCATGTATTCGGACATGTCGAAGCGCGTGAGCTCGACGCCGAGGGTTCGCGCCAACTGGCGGGCAACTTCGGTTTTGCCGACGCCGGTCGGACCCGAGAAGAGGTACGAACCAATCGGCTTCTCACGTTCGCGCAAGCCAGCACGTGACAGCTTGATCGCCGAGACAAGCGCCTCAATCGCTGGGTCCTGGCCATAGACCATCGTCTTGAGATCGCGGTCGAGATTCTGCAGCACTTCTTTGTCGTCGCGTGACACCGACTTGGGTGGGATGCGCGCCATCGTCGCAACAACGGCCTCCACTTCTTTGGCGGTGATGGTCTTGCGCCGTTTGTTCTCGGGCAAGAGCATCTGCGCCGCGCCGACTTCGTCGATCACGTCGATCGCCTTATCGGGCAGCTTGCGGTCGCCGATATAGCGATCGGCCAGTTCGACCGCGGTGCGGATCGCCTCGGCGGTGTAACGCACTTTGTGGTGACGCTCGTAGTACGGCTTGAGGCCGCGCAGGATCTTGATCGCATCCTCGACCGACGGCTCGTTGACGTCGATCTTCTGGAAGCGGCGGACCAGCGCACGGTCCTTCTCGAAGTAGTTGCGGTACTCTTTATAGGTGGTCGAGCCGATACAGCGGATCGCGCCGCTGGACAGCGCCGGCTTCAACAGGTTCGAAGCGTCCATCGCCCCGCCCGAGGTCGCACCGGCGCCGATCACCGTATGGATCTCGTCGATGAACAAGACGGAGCCGGCCATCGCTTCGAGTTCGGTGAGAACCGCCTTGAGCCGTTCTTCGAAATCGCCGCGATAGCGCGTACCGGCCAGCAACGCGCCCATATCGAGCGCGTAGATGGTCGCGTTCTGGAGAACTTCGGGAACCTCGCGCTGCACAATGCGGCGGGCCAGGCCTTCGGCGATCGCCGTCTTGCCGACGCCGGGATCACCGACATAGAGCGGGTTGTTCTTCGAACGGCGGCACAGGATCTGGATGGTCCGATCGACCTCCATCTCGCGCCCGATCAGCGGATCGATCTTGCCGTTGCGCGCCTTCTTGTTGAGATTGACGCAGTAATTATCGAGTGCGTCGTGGCCGCGCTTCGGCTTGCCGCCGCTGCCGCCACTATTCTCGCTGCGCTCTTCCTCTTCGGCACCCGAGGCACGCCTCGTCTCGGTGCGGCCCGGCGCCTTGGCGATGCCGTGCGAGATGTAATTGACCGCATCGAAGCGAGTCATTTCCTGATCTTGTAGGAAATAGACCGCGTTCGATTCGCGCTCGGCGAACATCGCGACCAGGACATTGGCACCGGTGACTTCCTCGCGGCCCGACGATTGGACATGGATCGCGGCACGTTGAAGTACGCGCTGGAAGCTGGCCGTGGGTTTGGCGTCCTCGACGTGAGTCGAGACGAGATTGCCGAGTTCGTTATCGACATAGTGCGATACGTCACGGCGGAGTTTTTCAAGATCGACGCTGCAGGCCCGAAGGACTGCCATGGCATCCTGATCTTCGGTCAGCGCGAGCAGCAGATGCTCGAGCGTCGCGTATTCATGGCGCCTTTCATTGGCATAGGCCAAGGCGCGGTGGAGGGTCTTTTCGAGATTACGCGACAACATGGACGGCGCATTCCTGTTTGTTGGAACGGAAGGGCTCTTCGATGGTGAGGTTTCTCTCTAGGCTATCAATCTTTTTCCAATGTGCATTGTAACGGATGTTGGTGCTGGCGGGCGAAATCCATCACCTGTGTCACTTTGGTTTCGGCGACCTCGTAAGTGAAGACACCACAGATACCGACGCCGCGGCGATGCACGTGCATCATAATACGCGACGCTTCTTCACGGTTCTTGTTGAAGAACCGCTCCAAAATGTGAACAACAAACTCCATCGGCGTGTAGTCGTCGTTCAGCATAAGGACTTTGTACATCGAAGGCTTTTTCGTCTTCGCCTTGGGCTTGACGATCACACCCGTGTTAGGGCCTTCGGTGCCGTCTCGTTTATCGGTGTCACTCATCGTGGTGGTGCTACGGGCCGAGCTTTCAGAGGTTCAGTCACTCTCACATCGTATGATATGGCCTCTCCCGCGGCAGGACAAAGGGGTTTCTCCTCAACATTCTGTGGGTATCTCGCGCAGACAAAAAAAGACCCGGCAGAAGCCGGGTCTTTGAACGCATTCCTTAACGTTGGCAGCGTTTAGGCGGTGGGCTTGCCCCAAACGCTCGTCATCGGGACGAAACCAGCGGCGACTCGGCTGCCCCAGGGCGCCAGGGCCGCCTCGACCATCGAGCAGCCCAACTCGGTCAGTTTGGCCGAACCGTGCATAAGCCGATCGAATTGGGCTTTGGCAAAGTCGCTCTGCAGCTGAACGACATCTTGTATCGTCCGCGCGCCCAACAGCGCCCGGACCGTCTCACCCGCGCCCTCGAAGGACGCTTTGGCGGAGGTCATGAATTCTTGGCTGATCGCCTCAACCCCGGCGGAAACCGCGGCATTGGCGGTGGCAACGGCCTCGAGATTTTCGCGGCCGAACGACGCGAATTCGGGATACGGCGGCACGGCAGGCGCGATCACCGCTTCGATCGGAGCGGGCGGTACGACCGTCAGTTTGGGTGGCTTGGCCGTTTTGGAGGGTTTCGTCGCCATCCGTAGAGCTCCTAATAGTATGTTGCGGTGCAATATGGATATATTCTCCCTAATTGGAAAGACTGACAAGAAAAATGTTGCAATGCAGCAAAATCTGTTAGCCTCACACCCCATTGATGTCAAAATTGTGGAAAAATCTCGTCCACATGGCGTCATCGTTCTTTACGTTAGTTAAAGCTTTTAGTAGCTTGATTTGATTAGAGTCATCGTTCGCTTAACCCTCGCTCGGGGAGTTCCGCCTTGCAGATCAGCCTAATCCGCCGCCCGTTTCTTGTTGCTACCCTTGTCCTTGGCGGTTTTTTGGGCAGTTTTATGAGCGCGCCCAGCGCTCAGGCGGCGAAATACTCCTCGATCGTGATCGACGCGCAAACCGGCCAGGTAGTCAGCGAATTCAACGCTGATAACCCGAATTTCCCCGCCTCGCTGACCAAGATGATGACGCTGTACCTCACGTTCGAGGCTTTGGAGCGTCATGCGATCTCGCTGGAACAGCGTTTCCCGATTTCGTCGCACGCATCGGCGCAAGAGCCGACCAAGCTTGATCTCGTCGCCGGCGACAGCATTGCCGTCCATGATTTGATCCTCGGTCTCGTCACCCAGTCCGCCAATGATGCAGCGGTCGTGCTGGCCGAAGGCATCGGCGGCAGCGAATCCGGTTTCGCGGAACGCATGACCCGCACCGCTCGCGGACTCGGGATGAACGACACGACGTTCCACAATGCTTCGGGCCTACCGGACCCGTATCAGCGCACGACGGCGCGCGATCTTTCGGTCCTCGCCCGCCACCTCTATCTCGATTACCCGCGCCAATATGCGTACTTCTCGACCGAGTCCTTTACCTATCGCGGCGTGCGCTACTCCAACCACAACCATCTCATGAGCTCGTTCCAGGGCATGGATGGCATCAAGACCGGCTTCATTCGCGCGTCGGGTTTCAACCTCGCCGCATCGGCCGTTCGCAATCATCGCCGCCTGATCGGCGTCGTCATGGGTGGCACCTCGGCCCATGCGCGCGATCTCAAGATGGCTGATTTGTTGAACGCCGCCTTCGATGGCCGCTCATCGCCCGATGGTCATTCGCCCGAGATGCGCTATGCCGCAGCGACGCCGGCACCCGTTGCCGCCGCTCCGAAGGTTGCAAGCAACAGCGTGACGCCGAAGCTCAATTTCGGCTCGCTGGTCGCCCGCGGCGCCGTGCATACCCTCGCCACTCTCTCGCCGATCGGCCATGCCGAAGCGGCGACCATGCCGAAGAAGGTCGCCAGTGCCGAGCGTTGGGCGATCCAGGTCGGTGCTTATCATGAACACACCGCCGCGACCCGCGCCGGCACCACCGCCCGCGCCCAGGTTGCCGTCACGCGCGGCAAGCCGGTCGTCGTCGTCGCTTCGAAGACGCCGAAAGGTCCAGTCTATAGCGCCCGCATCACCAACCTGACGCAGAGCCAAGCGCAGAGCGCCTGCCAAAAGCTGCGCCGCGAACATAAAGAATGCGCCGTCGTCCCCGCTTCGACTCAGGTCGCCGAGCTGCGCGGCAGCTCCAAGACGCTGATCGACTAAACGCGTTTCAAGACAAAGAAAAAGCCTGCGTCGGGATTCGTCCCAACGCAGGCTTTTTTGTTTTAACGGGCTGATCAGAACTTCGGAGGCGTCACACCGCTGGCCAGCAACTGCTCCGATAGCAACGCCTTCAATCGCTCGAGGCCAGCTTCATCATGCGCTTCCGCACGCGCCACCAACACTGCCTGTGTGTTGGACGAACGTAGCAGCCACCAGCCGTCTTTCGTTTTAACGCGCACGCCGTCGATCGATGAAATCTCGGCGCCGATCTTTTCCAGCCGCGCCTTCACCTCATCGACCACCGCGAACTTGCGATCGTCGGCGCAGGGGAAACGGAGCTCCGGCGTATTGACCACCGTCGGCAGGCTGTCGCGGAAATCGGCCAAGCTCTTGTCGCCACGCGCGACGATGCCCAACACGCGAACCGCCGCGTAAAGCGCGTCGTCATAGCCGTAATAGCGATCGGCATAGAAGATATGTCCGCTCATCTCGCCGGCCAACGGCGCGCCCGTCTCGGCCATTTTCGATTTGATCAGCGAATGACCGGTGCGCCACATCAGCGGCGTGCCGCCCATGCGCGCGACCTCATCGAAGAACACCTGGCTCGCCTTGACGTCAGCGATGATCGTCGCGCCCGGCTGGTTGCGAACGATGTCGCGCGCCATCAGCACCATGAACTGATCGCCCCAGAGGACGCGGCCTTTGCCGTCGATGATGCCGATACGGTCGGCATCGCCGTCGAAAGCGATGCCAAAATCGCAACGTTCCTTCGCGACAACCTCTTGCAGCTGAACCAGATTCTTGAGCTCGCTCGGATCGGGATGATGTGCCGGGAAATGGCCGTCGATCACTTCGTTGAGCAGGATATGTTTGCCCGGCAGCTTCGCCGTGATCAGCTTCATCGCTTCGCCGCCGGCGCCGTTGCCGGCGTCCCACGCCACGGTAAGCTGACGATCGCCGCCATCGTAATCCTTGAGGATACGCGCGACGTAATCAGCCATGACGCTTTTTTCGCTGACGGCGCCCTTGCCCCTGGCGAACTTGCCTTCTGCGGCGGCGCGGCCGAGGCGCTGAATGTCCTCGCCGAAGAAGGGCTTCTTACACAGCACCATCTTGAAGCCGTTATGCGTCGGCGGATTATGCGAACCCGTCACCATGATGCCGGCATCCACCGGCAGCGTGAACGCAGCAAAATAAAGCATCGGCGTTGGGCCGAGACCGACGCGCACAACATCGACGCCGACACTGGTCAAACCTTCGACCAAGGCGGCTTCCAATGATGGCGACGACAGGCGGCCGTCACGGCCGACGGCGACGGTCTTGCCGCCGCTCTCCAGCAGCATCGTGCCGAAGCTGCGGCCGATGGCATGCGCGTCAGGGACGTGCAGCGTTTCATCGATGATACCGCGAATGTCGTATTCGCGCAGAATGGTCGGGTCGAAACGATGTCCAACGTTCGTCATATGGGATTCAAATCTCAGCGATATTGGGAAATGATGTCCGAGATCGCGTCCTTCATGTCGGGACGCGCCAGGGCAAAGGCGAGATTGGCCTCGAAGAAGCCGATCTTGTCGCCGCAATCGAAACGCTTGCCCTCGAAACGCAGACCGAAGAACGGACGATGGGCCTCGATCAGCTTGGCCAGCGCGTCGGTGAGTTGGATCTCGTTACCAGCGCCGCGGCCGAGCATCGCAAGATGATCGAACACATCGGGCTGCAGGATGTAACGGCCGATGATGCTGAGATTCGAGGGCGCGTTTTCCGGCTTCGGCTTTTCGACGACGCCTTTCATCTTCACGAGATGGCCATCGTCGCTCTCGATATCGAGGACGCCGTAACGGTTCGTATGTGCGCGCGGGACTTCCATCACCGCGACCATATTGGCCGGGCTTTCGGCATAGGCATCGACCATCTGCTTGATGCAGGGCGTCTTTGCGAGCACGAGATCGTCGGCGAGCAGGACGGCGAAAGGTTCATCACCGATGAGGTTGCGTGCACAAAGCACGGCGTGGCCAAGGCCCAGCGGTTCTTGCTGACGGGTGTAGGCAACCTGGCCAGGTTTCGGCAGCCACGAGCGGATCGCTTCAAGTTCGGCGTTTTTACCGCGCCCTTTCAGTGAATCTTCCAGCTCGTAGGAATGGTCGAAATGATCCTCGATCGCGGTCTTCGACCGGCCCGTGACGAAGATGAATTCCTCGATCCCCGCCGCCTGAGCTTCCTCGACGGCATATTGGATCAGCGGCTTATCGACCACGGGGAGCATCTCTTTCGGCATCGCCTTGGTCGCGGGCAGAAACCGGGTGCCGAGGCCGCCGACGGGGAAAACAGCCTTACGTACGCGCGTTGTCATGAAAAATTCTCGTGAGGGTTGCGAAATCCGCCGTGACAACGCACGTCAGGGGCGGCTTGTTCCCGATTTAGCATCAAACAGCTAAGCTTTTGATAAAGAACTCGGTTTAGTCATCGCCGCCGAGCAAGAATATCCCCGACCACGCGAAAGGACCTCGAACCGCCATGGTCGGGATGAAGCTCATCATAAGCCGATAATGGGCATTTTTGATCTGCTCAACTGTCGCACCGGTTGTGAGGTTGAGGATAGCATAGGCTCCTTCTCGGGTCATCGTCGCGACTCATGGCTGCCAGAACGGGTCGATTACCCGTCAGAGGCCCAAATTGATGCTCTCTTTTAGGCATCAACATGGTCCCTAAATAATGCTTTTCAGCATCCAAAGGCTGCGGTCTGATGAAGCATGAATTCCCGGGTTTCCTCGCGTTTTTTGGACCCCAGAGCACTTTTTGCTTCGCCTCGCCATGAGTCCAATTTGGGACAGGTGGGATGAACGCGATCACCGCGCCCGGCACTCTCACCCCGCCGTCGCATGACAGCGCCGCGATCGATCTCGCTGGCATCGGCATCGAGATTTTCGCCCAGATCGAAGCCCTCGCCGCTCTGAGCGAAGACGGGCCGAAGCTGACCCGCATTTTCCTCAGTCCCGAACACCGTCAAGCGAACGACCGCATGATGGGCTGGATGCGGGCGGCGGGAATGACCGCGCGGGTCGATGCGATCGGCAATGTCGTCGGCCGCTACGAGGGTGATCATCCCGGCGCACCGGTGCTGCTCCTCGGATCGCATCTCGATACGGTGCGCGACGCCGGCAAGTACGACGGAATGCTGGGCGTGGTCAGTGCCATCGCTTGCGTTGCCGCGTTGAACCGTGCTCGGAAACGCCTCTCCTTCGCCATCGAAGTGATCGGGTTCGGCGACGAGGAAGGTGTTCGCTTCGGCACGACCATGTTGGGTAGCCGTGCCGTCGCCGGAAGTTTTACCGATGACCTATTGGAGCGCACCGATCATACCGGCAAGACGCTCGCCGACGGCTTGATCGCGTTTGGTCTCGATCCGCAAACGATCGGCGACGCCGCGCGATCACGCAACGATATCCTCGCTTATCTCGAACTTCATATCGAACAAGGGCCGGTGCTCGAAACCAAAGGCGCGCCGGTCGGCTGCGTCACCTCGATCGCCGGTGCATCGCGGTTCGAGGTCGATATTTCGGGCCGTGCCGGTCACGCCGGCACCGTCCCGATGAGCGCGCGCAACGACGCCCTCGCTGCCGCGGCGGAATGTATCATTGCCATCGAACGCCGCTGCGCCAGCGAGCCGGGCCTTGTCGGCACGGTCGGGCAGCTGACCGTCGCCCCCGGGGCGATCAACGTCATTCCGCGCCATGTGCGTTTCACCATCGACATCCGCGCGCCGGACGATGCGCAGCGGCTGCGCGCAATCCGCGATCTTGAAAGCGAAATCTCCTTCATCCGCGCGACACGCAAAGTCGGCATCGACATCCGCCTCATTCATGAATTGAAAGCGACGCCCTGCGCGCCGTGGCTGATGAAGCAGATCGGCGATGCCATCACCGCCGAAGGCTTGCCGCGCATCGATTTGCCGAGCGGCGCCGGGCATGACGGCATGGCCATGATCGATGTCGCCGATATCGGCATGATCTTCGTCCGTTGTGCCGGCGGCGTCAGCCATTCGCCGGCGGAATCGATCACCATCGACGACGCGGAAGTCGGTGCGCGCGTTCTGATGAATGTCATCCGCAATTTCACGCCGGGAAAGACGCCATGAGCGACTATCCGCGCGACATGATCGGCTACGGCGCCACGCCGCCACACGCGCAATGGCCCGGCGGCGCGCGCATCGCGCTGCAGATCGTCGTGAATTACGAAGAAGGCGCCGAGAACAATATCCTGCACGGCGATAAGGCGTCCGAGACGTTCCTCTCCGATATCGTCGGCGCGGTGCCGTTCGTCGGTCAGCGGCACATGAGCATGGAATGGCTCTACGAATATGGCAGCCGTGCCGGTTTCTGGCGGCTGATGCGCCTATTCGAGAGCCGCAAGATACCGGTGACGTTCTTTGCCGTCGCGATGGCGCTCGAACGCAATCCCGAGGTGGCACGCGCGATGGTCGAAGGTGGTCACGAGATCGCCAGCCATGGCTGGCGCTGGATCGATTATCGGGACATCGACGAGGCGACCGAGCGCGAACATATGCAGCGCGCCATCGCCAGCATCAAGAAGATGACGGGGCAGCGCCCGCTCGGCTGGTACACCGGCCGCACCAGCGAGAACACGCAGCGTATCGTTGCCGAGGAAGGCGGGTTTCTTTATGACGCGGATTCTTACGCCGACGACTTGCCCTATTGGGTCAAGGCCGGCGAACGCGATCATCTGATCGTTCCCTATACCCTCGACGCCAACGACATGCGCTTCGCCACGCCGCAAGGATTCAATTCGGGCGATGAATTCTTCGCTTATCTGCGCGACAGTTTCGACGTGCTGTATGCCGAAGGCGAGTACAGCCCGAAGATGATGTCGGTCGGCCTTCATTGCCGTCTTGCCGGACGGCCCGGCCGCTTCGCCGCGTTACAACGGTTTCTCGATCACGTTGCAAAACACGACAAGGTTTGGATCTGCCGGCGCATCGATATCGCCCGGCATTGGCGGGCGGTTCATCCGCCAGGTTTAGTCAGGTAACCGGCATGGAAGCAGTCTTCGTCGATTTTCTCAGCCTGTGCCTGCGGTGGCTGCACATGATCGCGGGCATGGCCTGGATCGGCAGCTCGTTCTATTTCATCCATCTCGACCTGACGCTGAAGCCCGATCCCCATCTTCCGGCAGAAGCGCAAGGCGCGGCCTGGGAAGTCCATGGTGGCGGCTTCTATCAGATGGTCAAATATCTGGTCGCGCCGCAGCGCATGCCCGACAAACTCGCTTGGTTCAAATGGGAAGCCTATACGACCTGGCTCAGCGGCTTCAGCCTGTTGGTGGTTACCTTCTATCTCAATGCCCAACTATTTCTCGTCGATAAGACCGTGCTCGATATCGAGCCGATTTATGCTATCGGGCTTAGCATCGGCTTCCTGATCGCCGGGTGGTTGGTTTACGACGCGACCTGCAAATCCTCACTAGGCCGCAATGAGAATGTCCTGGCCGCGTTCGAGTTCGTCTTCCTCGTCGCGGTCTTCTACGGTTTTCTTCATATCTTCAGCGATCGCGGCGCCTTCATCGAGATGGGCGCGCTGATCGGAACGATGATGGTCGCCAATGTCTTTCTGGTCATCATCCCCAACCAGAAAAAGATGGTCGCATCGCTGATCGCCGGCGAAACGCCCGACGCCGAACTCGGACTCCAAGGCAAGCAGCGGTCTGTTCACAACAACTACCTCACCCTACCTGTCGTGTTCATGATGATCAGCAATCACTATCCGCTGATCTTCGGCACAAAATATAACTGGGTGATCTTTGCCCTCGTTCTCGGCATCGGATTCGTGATCCGTTACTTCTACAGTTTCCATCATGCCGGCAAGCCCAGCCCGTGGTGGGCGTGGGGCGCAGCCGCGGTGATGATGGGACTGATCGGATGGCTGTCCTGGATCGGGTCGAACAGCTATCAGCAAGATGCGCGTGCGATCCGCCCGCATGTACCCTTCAGCCAAGTTCAAGAGATCGTCACCGCGCGATGCAGCGTCTGCCATGCCGCGACACCGGTATGGCCGGGCTTCGCCGCTGCACCGAAAGGACTATTCCTCGACACGGCCGACAATATTCGCGCCCATGCGGATCAGATTGAAATCTATGCCGTGCGGACGAAGGCGATGCCGCCGGGCAATGTCACCGATATCAGCGACGCTGACCGTAACCTGCTAGGCAATGGCCTGGCACAGTTGGCGTCGATTAAATGATCAGCCTCGACGCACTCAATCAACTCGGCGAGACGGAGTTCGTTCGTCACCTCGGCAATATCTACGAGCACACGCCCTGGGCAGCAGAGCGGACCTATAAGGCGCGGCCTTTCGCAAGCATCGCCTCGCTTCTCGACGCCTTCGCGCAAATCGTCAAAGAGTCCGGCGACACCGAAAAACTGGCACTCATCAAAAACCATCCCGAACTGGCCGATAAATTGGCACGCGCCGGTGACCTTACCGAGGAATCACAACGCGAACAGCGTGGCGCGGGCCTCGACCAACTATCGGGCTGCGAATTCGATATCTTCTCTCGTATGAACCAGGCCTATCGCGATAAATTTGCCTTTCCGTTCATCATCTGTGTCCGGCGGCATACCAAGGATTCGATCCTCGCTGCGGTTCAGCGCCGCTTGGAGCACGGCCGCGAAGCCGAAATCGAGACTGCGTTAGTCGAAATCGACCGCATCGCCGCTTTGCGTCTCGAAGCGTTGGTCGAGCCGGACGGTACGGTAAAGCTGGACGGACGACTTTCGACCCATGTTCTGGACACCCATCATGGCGGCCCCGCCGTCGGTGTCGCGATCTCGCTTTACGAATTGTCGCGCCTCGGTACGCCACGCCTCATCACGCGCGGGATCACCAATGTGGATGGCCGCACCGACGCGGCGCTGATGGCCGGCCGTCCTCTGCCGATCGGTCGATACGAGATATGTTTCGAGATGGGGCCTTATTTCGCCGCGCGCGGCATCGCCGCAACGGACATGCCGTTTCTCGACAGCGTACCGGTGCGTTTCGGCATCGCCGATCCCGAAGCGCATTATCATGTACCGCTCCTCGTCACGCCGTGGAGCTATACGACCTATCGTGGAAGCTAAGGAACCGATCGTGACCACGGAAATGCGCGAACTCGATCCACCGCCGCGGCTCCTCATGGGGCCGGGTCCCGTCAATTGCGATCCGCGTGTGCTGCGCGCGATGTCGATGCCGATGCTCGGCCAGTTCGATCCGGCCTTCACCGGCTACATGAACGACGTGATGACGTTGCTGCGCGGCATATTCCAAACCGAAAATCGCTGGTCGTTGCTGGTCAACGGCACGGCGCGCGCCGGCATCGAGGCGATTCTCGTCTCGCTGATCTCGCCCGGCGATCGGGTGCTGGTACCGGTGTTCGGCCGCTTCGGTCATCTGTTGTGCGAGATCGCACGGCGCTGTGGTGGCGAGGTCATCGCCATCGAAACCGAATGGGGCACCGTGTTCGCGCCCGAGCAGATCGAGGCTGCGATCCTTCAGCATCGCCCCAAGCTACTCGCCATCGTCCATGGCGACACCTCGACCACGATGGCGCAGCCGCTTGAAGAGATCGGCGCGATCTGTCGCCGTCACGACGTCCTGCTCTATTCCGATGTCACGGCAACACTCGGCGGCATGGATGTTGCGATCGATCGCTGGCAGCTCGACGCTGTCTCCGCCGGCTTGCAGAAATGCCTTTCCGGCCCACCAGGCTCTGCACCGATATCGTTCAATGAACGCGCCGCCGAGATCGTCACGCGGCGCAAGCATATCGAAGAAGGCGTCCGCCCAACCGGTTTCGTGCCGGGCGCTGGCCCCATCATCGGGTCGAACTATTTCGATCTGCCGATGCTGATGGACTATTGGGGTGAAGCGCGACTCAACCATCACACCGAAGCAGCATCGATGCTCTATGCCGCGCGGGAATGTGCGCGGATCGCCCTCGAAGAGGGTTTGCCTGCCCGTTTCGCGCGCCATCGCGCCGCGAGCGCCGCCATGACGGCCGGACTGACCGCGATGGGTCTTAAACTATTCGGCGATCAAACCCATAAAATGCCGAACGTCACAGGGGTCTTCATTCCCGACGGGATCGATGGCGAGCGCGTCCGGGGCGGCATGCTGCACAATTTCGGCATCGAGATCGGAACGTCTTTCGGACCTTTGCAGGGGCGCATCTGGCGCATCGGCACGATGGGGTATGTGTGCCGCAAACAGAATGTTCTTCTTTGCCTCGGTGCGCTCGAGGCCGGCCTGCGGCAGGCCGGCATTGTCGTGCCGTCCGGCGCTGCGGTCGATGCCGCCCTGGCAAGTTACGGCGCGTGATGATCGTCCGGTCGGCACGGGTTTTGCGTAACAAACGGACAGGAATGACGATCGCCATTTCGGGGAAAACGGAGAGCCAGCACATGCAAACGTCATTGCCCGCCATCGCTTCGACCAGCACACGGCGATGATCGTGGAAGCGGTGCCTCCTCCTGCGAGGTCAGCGATACCCAACGAGCGCCGGCGAGCGCTGATCAAGCTGAACAATCTCAGCAAGATCTATCGCGGCGGTACGCTTGCCTTATCCGATGTCGATCTAACGGTCGGTGACGGCGAATTCATCAGCATCCTGGGACCATCGGGCTGCGGAAAATCGACCTTGCTGCGGATGATCGCCGGCCTTGGCGGAATCTCGGGCGGGACGATCGATTGGCCGCAATCGCGCTATGACGCGCATGGCGAACCGATCCGCGATCTCGGCTTTGTCTTCCAAGAACCGACGCTGATGCCTTGGGCGACGGTGTTCAACAATATCTACCTGCCGCTGAAACTCGCCGGTGTCAGTCGGCGCGACGCGAAGGCGCGCATCGACGAAGTCATCGCTATGGTCGGGCTGGAGAAGTTCGCCGATGCTTATCCGCGACAGCTCTCTGGCGGCATGAAGATGCGCGTCTCGATTGCGCGGGCGCTCGTGGTGAAGCCGCGCGTTCTGCTGCTCGATGAACCTTTCGCCGCGCTCGACGAGATCACCCGCTTCCGCCTCAACAACGATCTGTTGCGGTTATGGCAAGACCAGAAATGGACGGTGATCTTCGTGACCCACAGCGTCTTCGAATCCGTCTATCTATCGAACCGAATCATCGTCATGAGCGCACGGCCCGGCCGGATCATCGCCGACCTGCCGATCACCGCGCCCTATCCGCGCGGTGAAGCTTTCCGCATCTCGTCCGAGTACAACGAATTCTGCCGCATTACCTCGAACGAATTGAGCCGCGCCATGGTCGGCGTTGCCGAAGAGGAGCATTGAGCATGGCGGACAACAAAACAGATACGACCGTCACCGCGTCCTCGCCCGGCGAAATTCCGCGTAGTGTTCGCCTTCTCGTCCCGATCCTTCTCGGCATTGCGGTCATCGGCTTCTGGGAATTCGCGGTTTATTACTGGAAGATTCCGAAGTTCATCTTCCCGGCGCCGTCGATGATCGTCCAGGCTTTGATCTTCGATCTGCCGACGCTGAGCGCGTCGCTCTGGACGACGGTCAAGATCACCTTGGCGGCTTTCTTCATCGCATCGGTCCTCGGCATCTGCGCCGCGGTGCTGTTCATCCAATCGAAGATTCTCGAGATCAGCCTTTTTCCCTACGCGGTGATCCTGCAGGTAACGCCAGTTGTTGCGATCGCGCCCTTCATCCTGATCTGGGTCGGGCTCGATCATGTCGAGCGGGCGCTGCTGATCCTGGCGACCATCGTCGCCTTCTTCCCGATCCTGTCGAACACGGCGCTGGGTCTGAAAAGCGTCGATCACAACTTGCGCAATCTGTTCGACCTTTATGGCGCGTCGCGCTTTCAACGGCTGCGCGAGCTCGAATTCCCCAGCGCCCTACCCTACATCCTCGGCGGTCTGAAGATTTCGGGCGGTCTCGCGCTGATCGGTTCGGTCGTGGCGGAATTCGTCGCCGGTTCCGGCACCGGCACCGGTCTCGCTTGGCGCATCGTAGAATCAGGCAACCGGCTTAACATTCCGCGCATGTTCGCAGCGTTGCTGTTGCTGTCGATCCTCGGCGTGGTGATCTTCTTCAGCCTCTCATGGCTCGAGAGAATTCTTCTCAGCAAATGGCATGAGAGCGCGGTGCGCCGCGAGAACTAAGCCGGTTCGCCGCCGAATTCGCCGAGCGAGGTCTTAAGCTGATCGGCCATGAGTTGCGGCAGCACGTCGAGCATGCCCTTGCTGCGATGAACCACCTGCAACACCTGCGGCCCAAGATTGCGGTCGCGCAGCGGAATGAACGCCGCCTCGCCGACGCGCCGCTCGACCTCGATATCGATGGCGTTGAGAAACGTGATCCCCAGCCCCAGCAGCGCGCTTTGCTTCATCAGCTCGACCGAATTAGTTTCGATCACCGGTTCGACCCGCACGGCCAACCGCGCGAAGCTGCTATCGAGCAATTCCCGCAGCGTCATCGAGTTATCCGGGAAGATCAGCGGATAGCCGATGCACTGCGCCAGCGACGCGGTCGTCTGTTTAGCCAGCGGATGATCAGGCAAGGCCACGACGCCCAAACGAGATTCGACCGCCGAGAAGACCTGCATTCCGGGAACGGCCGGCAAATTGAACGCGAAACCGAGATCGGCCTCGCCGGCGATCACCGACGCCACCAGATCATTAACCGGCAGGACCTTCACGACGACCTTCACCCCAGGATGATCTTTGCGGAAGGACTTCACCACACGCGGCAAGATATAAGCCGCGGGCGTGCCCATGGTCGCGATGGTCACCTCGCCACGGCGAAGGCCTTTGATGTCCTCGATCCGAGCGCGAACCTTTTGATGATCTTTGAGCGTCTGGCGGACATGGGCGATCAGCAATTCGCCGGTCGCCGTCAGGCGCAACCGCTTGCGTAAGCGTTCGAAGACCGGCGTGCCCAACTCTTCTTCAAGCGAAAGAATCTGACGATTGACCGCCGAAGACGCGACATTGAGGCGGCCTGCCGCCTTGCGGATCGAACCGCACCGCGCCACCTCGTCGAGATATGTAAGCATGCGGGAATGAAGCATCGTGGCTCCGTCTCATGCTGCCCTAAAGACAGCATGGTCGCAGCATGACGATGCCTTTACAAGAGCGCGAAATGTCTCAGGTCGGGCGCGGCAGTCCCAGGTTTTCGCGCAGCGTCTTGCCTTCATACTTGGTCTTAAAGCGCCCGCGCCGCACCAGTTCCGGCACCACGGTATCGACGAATTCGTTCAGCCCTACCGGCAGATGCGCGGGCTGAATGAGGAAGCCATCGACGCCTTCTTTGAGGAACCAGTCCTCCATTTCGTCGGCAATATGCTGCGGCTTGCCTTTGAGCGTTCGTTGGCCGCGTGCACCCGCGAATTGCTTATAGGAATCGCGGATCGTCAGATTGTCGCGCCGCGCGACATCCATGATCCGCTTGCCGGAGCTCCCCTCGACATCGGGAATCAAATGATAGGGCAACGGCCCATCGACCCGGAACGGTGTCAGATCGATGCCGCCCAGTTCGGTCGAAAGAAGCTGCCGCCCGACATCGGGGTGGATCAGCGATTGGAGATATTGATGTTTTTCCTCGGCTTCTTCGTCGGTGCGGCCGACGATGACATTCAGCCCCGGCATGATCTTGATGTGCGACGGATCGCGATCGAACTTGTCCATACGGCCGCGAATATCGGCGGAAAAATCTTGCGCCTCTTTCAGCGTATGCAATGGCGTGAAGACGATCTCGGCGATTTCGGCGGCGAAGTCACGGCCGGTATTGGACGCGCCGGCCTGGGCGAAGACCGGATAACCTTGCGGCGGCCGCGGCACATTCAACGGACCGCGCACCGAAAAATGTTTGCCCTGATGGCGCAGATAATGAAGCTTCTCGGGTACGAAATAGGTCGATGTCTCGCGATCACGGACGAAGGCATCGTCGTCCCAGCTATCCCACAAGCCGCGACAGATCTCGACGAATTCACGCGCCCGTTCATAGCGCTCGTCATGGCCGAAATGTTCGGTGCGGTTGTAGTTATAGGCCTCTGATTTGTTCGACGAGGTGACGACGTTCCACCCGGCCCGGCCTTCGCTCATCATGTCGATCGAGGCGAAGCGGCGCGCGATCGTATAAGGCTCGTTGTAGCTGGTGGTCGCGGTCGCAACGAGGCCGATATTTTTCGTCGTCGCGGCAAGGCCCGACAGCAGCGTCGTCGGTTCGAAATAGGCCATATATTGCGGCCAACGGCTCAAGGCCGCGACATTGCCGTCGCGCGTCGCATTGGAGTCCGCCAGAAACACGAGATCGAATTTCGCCCGTTCGGACGTCTGCGCCAATTCGACATAGTGGCGGAAATTCATCCCGGCATCGGCTTGCGCTTCGGGATGAAGCCATGCCGCGACGTGATTGCCGGTCGGATGAAAGAACCCGCCGAGCCGCATCTGACGTTTCGGCTTGGTCATCGCGATCTGCCTCGGATTAGCGCGTCCGCCATTGCGGCACGACCTCGGTATTGAGCCGTTCCGTCCAGACCGCGCGCGACGCCGCCAACAGTTCAGGATCGAAGAAACGAATCTGATCCACGTTCGCGGCACTGGCGCAGCGCGCCTTCTCGGCATCGGACAACTGAACCTTTGTGTTGGTCGGTCCTTGATAAGTTCCCACCGCGACGGCCTTTTGCACCGACGGTTCCAACATGATGTTCATGAAGGCGCCTGCGAGCTCTTCGTTCTTCGTCCCTTTGACGAGGCCAAGATGGCTGATCGAACCGATCGCCTTTTCCTTCGGATAGACATAGGCGATCGGATATTTGTCGTTCTTCATCGTCTCGAGGTAATAGAGATATTCCGTCGCCAGGGTGACATCGCCCGTCTTCAGCAACGGCGCCCAATCGGTCCAGAACACCGTCAGTTTCGCCGGACGCAGATCGGCTAGTTTCTTGAAACCCGGATCGATATTGGTCGCCGACCCGCCCGACATTTCGGCAGCGATGATCGTCAATTGTGGCATCGAGGTATGGACCGGTGCGGCATAGGCCAGCTTGCCGGCGAATTCCGGCTTCCACATATCGGCATAGCTGGTGATCGGGTCTTTGACCGTATCGGGGTTGTAGGCCAGCACATAGGCGTTCACTGATACCGGTACGCCGCCCAGCGTGTCCGCCGTCTGGCCGGTTTTAAGGCCGAATGCCCAGGAACCGACATCGGCCGCATTGGGCAGCGCTTTACGCTGGATCGGCATCAATACGCCGGCCTTCAGTCCCGTGACCATGTTTTCGTCGCCGCCGAAAAACACGTCGATGGTCGGGTTGTCTTTTTGCGCGAGCAATTTGTTGTAGCGCGCGCCGACCCCGCCGATGTCGTAGGCGATCGTCGCCCCGGTCTGTTTGACGAATTCCGGCTGGACGTTGGCGATGACCGAGTCCTGACTAACACCGCCCCAGACGGAGACGGTCAAGACCTGGTCCTTCCCGATTGCCGGGGCAGCGAGGGCCGAGCGCAATGGCGAGACCGCACCAAGCGCCGCGCCGGCGGCAATTCCGCCAACCAGCTTGAGGGCATCGCGTCTTGAAGGATTACGTCGTGCCATATCGAACTCCGATCACAATAAACGCTGCTCTTGCGTCACCGCAGCATGTGCAAGCGCCGTGCCGCGTGCATCCATGTGACCGCAGCCGGAAAACGCAGAGAAGCATTAATTAGGCGACGGATTGCTGCCTAAAAGAGAGCGTCTGGTGGCGCTTCGACGATCGCGTCCCATCCGCTAGTATTGGGTGCAATGACAACGTCACCCTCCGAAAACCCCCGACGCCGCCCGCGACGATGGTTCCTGTTCTGGCCGTTCGATACTATCGCGCGGTTCTGGCCCGTGTTCCGCAAACGGCACGGCGTGTTGGTGATCCGGATCGACGGCATCGGCGACATGGTGCTGTTCCATGGCGCCTTCAATCATTACGCCGAGGCGCTGGGCGTCGATCGCGGCGATATCACCATCCTGGGCTGTGACAGTTGGGCAAGGCTCGCGGCCACTTTCTTTCCCGGTGTGTGTTTCCAGTCGTTCGACGAACATGCCTATGACCGCAATCCGTTTTACCGGCTGAAGATTTCGCTGTGGGTGCGACGGCAGGGCTTTGCGGTGGCGCTGCTCGACAGCTTCATGCGCAAGCCTCTAGTCGCCGATAGTCTGCTGTATGTTTCGGGCGCACCGTTACGCGTTGCGACCAAACCTTACCTCAGTCCCAAGACACAAAAGCTGTTCGACTGGTATCTGTCGCGCTGTCATCGCGTCATCGATACCGGGCCGCATCCGACGCACGAGATCCTGCGTCATTTCACCTTTGTCTCCGCTTTGGCCGGCCGCCCGATCAAAGCCGAGCCGCCGCGCCTCCCTTGGCGAGACAAGACACCGGATTTGCCGAAGCCCTATGCCGTCATCAATTTCGGCGCCAACGAACCGGGACGTCGTTGGGAATTCGAGAACTTCCTCGCCGTCGCACGCGACCTCAAGGCGCGCGGGATGACGGTTGTGTTCGTCGGCGGCCCTGCGGAAGCCGATTACAAAAATCGCCTCGATGGCACCGGCTTCGTCGATCTGATCGGCGCGACCAGCCTTGAAGGGCTGATGGACGTGCTGCATCACGCCGCGCTCGTCGTCACCAGCGAAACCGGACCGGCCCATCTCGCGGTCGGTCTCGGCGCGCCCAGCATCACCATCCTCGGCGGCGGACAGTTCGGCGGCTGGATGCCGTTCCCCGACGACGTCACGCCGCCGATGACATTGAGCGTCTATCGCAAGATGCCGTGTTATGGCTGTCTGTGGAATTGCACCCTGCCTCATACGCGCGGCGAGCCCTATCCCTGCGTCAGCGCCGTGACGGTCGAAGACGTGCTGCAAGCGATCAATCGATTGTTCCCGGTCGGCACGACGGCTTAAGCGATCAAGCAAAGAGGCCGTGCAGAAACCAGCGCGGCGCGACATCCGGTTTATAAAACCCCGCGCGATAGAGCCAGAAGCGGCGGCCCGCTTCATCCTCGACGCAATAATAATCGCGCGTCTCGGCGGCCTCGCGCCACCATTCGGGGGCAATCCGTTCGGGACCATCAGCGCGGCAAACCCGATGATGGAGATGCCGCCACCGGAAGGAAAAAGGCGGCTCGTCCGGCACCATCGCCATCGCCTCGATCAGTTCGGGACGCGCTAGCAGGCGCACCGGCCGCCGCTTTCGTGCATCCCACAGCAACGGCGATTGCTTATCGAGCGCAGGCTGAAACCGCACGGCGCGTTCCGGAATATGACTTGCGCGTAACGCCGGTCGCGCCAAGGCACGCGCCCCAAGCCGCGTGGTCAGCCGATCGATCAAAGCGGCAAGATCGGTATTGTCCTCGACCGGCGCGTTATCGAAACCAAGCTGTATCGGTGTCAGACGTTCGGCCAGGGTTGCGGTCAACACCATGTCTTCGATGCCAAGACCGGGATCGATCAAGGGCAAGCGTTCGCGAAAGAGATGAAGCAGATGCCGCGGATCGCGTGACGGCATTGCGGTGCCGATGGTGGCTTCTTCGACACGGCCATCGACGCGATAGAGCGACAGCGTCAGCTTGCGCGCGCCGGCATCTTCTTCGGCCAGCTGACGGCATAGCGTATCGAGCAATTTCTGCGTCGAGGCCGCGATGGCTTCCGCCGCCATTATTGGTTCGGCGAAAGTGCGCCGGGTCCAACGCAGCCGTTCCGGCGACAAAGGCGATAAGGGTTCCGGCGTCCGATCCAGCGCTTCATCGAGCCGCACGGCGAGCGCTTCACCGCACCGCACAGCGAGCGACGCGCGCGGCATTGCATAGAGTTCGCCAATGCGCCGCAATCCCAAGCGCATCAACAAGGCGGCAACTTTCGGCTCAAGCCGTAAGGCAGCGACCGGCAGATCGGCCAAGGCTTGGCGGGCACCGCCGCCCGGCACCACGGCAGTATCGCCGCCGCCGAAACGCGCGATAGCCCAAGCCGTACCGGCGCTATCGGCAATCGCGGCACGGCCCTTAATACCCTGACGCCGCAAACGCGCGACAAGTTGCGCGACGAGCCCCGCCTCACCGCCAAAGAGATGCGCGCAGCCGGTTACGTCGAGAAAGATGCCGTCCTGACCATCCGGTACCGTCCAGGGACTGAAACGATCGCACCAACGCGCCATACGTAACAACGCGGCGGCATCGCCGGCAAAATCGGCTTCATCGATGCCGACGTCGGGACGCAGCACTTTCGCATCGGTCAGTCCCATGCCGACCGAGATGCCTTCCGCCTGCGCCGCGTCATTCGCCGCGGTGACGATGCGCCGCCCGCCGGCCATCGTCGCCAGAATGAACGGATGCTTATCCTGCCGCCTGTTGCGATAGCGCCAGTCGATCGGCCATTGCGGCAGAAAGAGAGACAGAACCCGTCGCATCGCATCCCTCCATTTTCCACATTGCCGGCACCGCGCCGCGACAGCGCAGCAGTTCGACCTGCCATTGCGCGCGACCGACTCCCGGCTCACCCGGCGTCAGCGATCCGGGCAACGCCGCAACGCGCCAACGCGTCACCGCTGAAGATGCCGCCGTGCTGCTTTCCCGGTGCAGCAGGAAGCCGGTCACGCCACTATTTTCGGCCGCAAGCTGAAGCCGGCGGGTCGCCGTCATCGACACACCGGTAATCTCGCCGACCACCGCCGCCAGCGCCGCGCTGCGCAGCCCTTCTTCCATGACCCAGAGAATTTCCGAATCGTTGGGCGCGCGGGCCAAGATCAGACGCTGCGGTTTCAATCCGAAAAGCGCGAGACCGGGCGCATGGAGATCGGGCCGTTTGAGGCACCACAGCACGGGCCGGGCGGGGGAAAGCCGCGCCAGGATTCCGGCGAGGAAAGCCGCCGCGACGGCCCCGTCCTCTTCCTCCGCAGCCGCCCCTTCGACCTCATGCACCGCCCCCAGCGCCAAGCCGCCACCGGGCAAAGCGGCATCGATCACCGGCACGCCGAATGGCAAGACCGCTCCACCCCGGTTGCCCTGTTCGAGCGCCGCCAATTGCCGCCGCAAGGCGTCGAGCTTGGCGGCTTGTTCCCGCTTTTGCGCCGCTTTGGCCATAAATCCCAACCCAAGATTGTTCTCTATTTGTTCTATTCTGATGAAAAGAGTCAAGCTTCGCCACCGGTTGCCCTTCCCCTACTTTCGCCTTAGAGAGCGTTGGCAGACGTAGAGCCGTTCGTATTAAGGCTCAGAAGGACTTCTTTGGATTTCATCGGCGCGTTTCGGCATTTTGTCGTCGATTACGGCTATCTCGCCGTGTTCCTGGGCATCTTCCTCGAAGATTTCGGCCTGCCGACACCGGGCGAGACCATGCTGATCGCGGGCGCCGTCCTCGCCTCGCATGAACAGCTCAATATTTATTGGCTGCTGCCCATCGCTTGGCTCGGCGCCGTTCTCGGCGACAGCATCGGCTATCTCATCGGCGCGCGCGGCGGCAACAAGCTGATGGTCAAATACGGCAGCCGCATCGGCATCACCGACGCGCGGCTGAACAAGGTCGAGCAGTTCTTCGAACGCTATGGCGATATCGTCATCGTCTTCGCGCGTTTCTTCGTCATCCTGCGCCAGCTCAACGGCATCGTCGCCGGCACGCTGCAAATGCCATGGCCGCGTTTCTTCTTTTACAATGCGCTGGGCGCGGCGCTGTGGGTCGGGTTCTGGGGCGGCGCGACATACTGGCTGGGACGGCGGTTCTTCGAATATCTGCGCTCGTTCGGGTGGACCGAACATATGCTGCTGATCATCGGCGCGATCGTCGCCGTCGCCGTCATCGCCAGGCTGTGGTGGCATTGGCGGTCGAAGCGCGGCAAGGCCTCGCCAGCCGCCCTCACCGATAAATCCGCCGAAAAAAAATAAGTCGCCGGGTTATTCGGCGGGATGCGCCGTCGTGTTCGGCGCACGGCCGAACAACCGCATCAGCCCGGCTATCAGCACCAGCGTGCTGACGTAAAACAAAAGCTGGATGCCGGTCGGACGCGCAACATAACCGACCAGCGCATGAAGCGCCTGCCCCACAATGCTTTTCTCGGGCAGGATGCGCGATGTATCCCAGAGATTGCCGAGCGGCGGCACCAGATCGGCCTGCAGCAGGAACGCCGCGGCCTGCGACGCCATGCCGGCCGCGAGCAGCAGGATCAGCCACGAGGTGACGGCAAAGAGATGCCGCATCGGAATGGTGACGAGGCCCCAATAGATCGCCGCACCGATGGCCATGCCGCAAACGAGGCCGATCGCACCACCGGTCAGCAGCGACACGGCGCTGCCGCCTTGCGCGGCGATAATGCCATAGACGAAGAGAACGACTTCCGAACCTTCACGCCCAACCGCGAGACCGCAGAGCAGCGCCAAAGCATAGAGCGGCTTGCTGCCCGCCAAGACTTCGCTGCCGAGGCGATTGGCCTCGACGACATGTTCCTTGGCATGCCGGCTCATCCAGACATTGTGCCAGCCGAGCATCAGAACCGCGCCGAGCAGGATCGCGGCGTTGAAAAGCTCCTGACCGATGCCATCGACCGCCGAAGCGATTTCATCCGTCAGGGCCGCGACCACCACGGCGAACAGCACGCCACCGGCAACACCCGCCGTCACCCACTTGCCGCGTCCGGCCACGCCCTGACTGGCGGCAAGAACGATCCCGACCACCAGGGAGGCTTCAAGGACTTCGCGGAAAACGATGACAGCGACGGCTAACATCCGAGAGCACCTTTCGGGTACGACCGGCACAAACATGTGCAATTGCGAATCGTTCGCAGCATAGCAGATCAGCCCCTATGGGCAAGGGCTTACCGTCCCCGCTGCCGGGTGCCATAGACAGACCTCGCCCCTGCCCGGCTGGAGATTTCATGGCATCGACCGTTTCCGACAACGACGCCGTCCTGAGCGCGAATTTGGAATTTTATCGCGCCTTCACCACCCGGGACATGGGCGCGATGTCGGCGCTTTGGGCCGAAGAGGTTCCGGTTCTTTGCACCCACCCCGGCTGGACGCCGCTATCGGGACGCGACGAGGTGCTGCGCAGTTGGCGCAACATCCTCGCCAATCCCGAAGCACCCCATGTCGCCTGCCACGACGACCGCGCCGTCCTCTATGGTGACATGGCCATCGTGCTGTGCGAGGAAGAACTCGATACCGGCCACCTGACGGTCACCAACATCTTCCATCGCGAAGGCGGCCGCTGGCGCATGGTCCATCATCAGGCGAGCCAGATCGTCATGCGCTCGCGCGAGCGCTGACGCTTTAATTTACCCGCTGCGAATATCCTCGCCTGCATCGCGCATTAAGCCCAGCACGTATTTGGTCGAAACATTGGTGAGACGACGCACCCGATTGAGATCGATGCCGACAAGCTTGCCGGCACGCTTCTTCACCTGACCATCGACGAACACCCAACTGACATTGGCCGGTTGGACCCGCAGCACGACAGTCGCGACCGGATCGGTCGCGGGGATAAGGCTGATATCGTCGAGATCGATCAGGATCAGGTCTGCGCGCTTGCCCGGCGTCAGCGTTCCGACCTTGGCATCGAGCCCGGTCGCCCGCGCGCCCTGCAAGGTCGCAAACTCCAGCACATCGCGGATCGGGATCAGTGTCGGCTTGCCGCCTTCCTTACGGGCGCGGTCCGTCTCCAGCATGTGATCGGACATCACCAGCGCGCGCATCTGGGCAAAGAGGTCGGCAGGCATGCGGGTTTCGTTATCGACGCTGAAGGATGGGCGCAGGCCGTATTTGAGCCAACGCTGCGCGCTGGGGAAGCCATGGCCGGACATTATCTCGGTCGCCGACGAGGTCGAGATGGTGCCGCCATGCGCGGCCATCATCTGATATTCCTCGTCCGTCGCCTCGATCCCATCGGTATGGACGAAGGTCATGTCGGGACCGAGCAGCCCTGCCTCATTCAGTTTGGTGATGCCCCCCGCCTTGGTAATGTGCATCGTCACGCGCATACCGAGTTCGCGTGCGAGCTTGATGTCGATGAAGGCTTTCTTCGGGGTCCCCGCAACGTCTCGGGTTGCGATGGCCATGGTCATCAATTGATCGTCGGAGCGGAAATATTGCTGCTTTATGCGGCGAATGTCGGTATCGCGGCGCGTCTCTATATCCGGCGCCTTGGCGACCGCCGGGTCGGGGGAATAGCCATAGGCATAGATGCTGCGCATGCCGGAATCGGCGAGGCCTTTGATCGCCGAATCGGCATGAGCCGGAGAATTGGTGATATGCGACCAGTCGAGCATCGTCGTGATGCCGGCATTGAGCGCGCCGACCGCGCCCAGCAGATTGCCGATATAGACGTCCTCGGGCCGATAACGCGGTCCCAGCGTTCCGGTGATGACCTTGATATAGACCGCGAGGTCGCCTTCCGAGATCAGCGAGCGCGTCACCGTCTCCCAGGTATGACGATGGGTATCGATCAGCCCCGGCAACACGACCTTCTGCCGTGCATCGATCACCGTCGCATCGGCGGCGCGGATCGATTTACCGACATCGAGAATCTTGCCGCCTTCGATCAGGACATCGCCGACGGGCAGTTCGCCGACCGTCTTGTCCATCGAGACGACATAGCCGCCTTTGATGAGGGTCTTACCCTTGGCCGCGGCGGGCTTATTCGATTGCGCGGCGGCGGGGTGGAAGGCGGGAAGCGTCGTAGCGGCGGCAAGTCCGCCCATGAATGCGCGTCTGCCCACTGGCATGGTCGTTTCTCCCTCTGTTGATGGCCCGCTGCTTGGTGCGCAGGCTTTTCGAAAACGGCGTCGATTTTATCGCGTGCGCCGAGGCGCTACCACTTCGCGCTGCCGTCCTTGGCAAAAATTTCCCGCCAGTCCGCATCTTTCGGCACGACACTGTCGTGCGCGCGAACGTTGCGGTGGGTTTTCGGATCGAGACCGGGCGGGTCTTCGCCCCGTTCGACCTTATCGACCGCATCGAGCAGCATGCGCCGCATCGTTACGATGGGACGATCCGAGGTGCCTAGATTTTCGAGCGAGCGATCAACGATCGGCCCCATGCCCTCTTGCACCGCGAAATCTTGCGTGTTGACGCCGACGATGCCGGTGTAGTTGACCGTCTTCTGCATCTGGCGGTCGATCATGTAATCGTTCGCGAGGTTCCGCTTCAGCGAGAATGTGCCCGGGATCAGATCTTCCTGGGCGCGGCCGTAATCGGCATCGATGAAGGTCAGGAATTCCTGCGTGAAAGGCGTCGTTTCGTCGTAGCAGTACGCCCAGTTATAGACACAGACATGCTCGTCATCGACCGGTACCCAGAAGTGGCCGTCGATGCGCGGGAATTGAGCCCGTCCGCCGACGCGCGCCGTCACATTGCCGCGCATCTGCTGATAGGGCATCACGTACTGATAAACGCGAACATAGGATTCCGTCTCGCCTGCATTACGGTTCGAGATATAGCGATAACCGTAATCCGTCGGCTCGACATCGATCTTCGGCGCGCCGTCGCGATTGCGCAGCAGCTTCTTGTCGCCGAGTTTCAAGTTATGCAGGAACGAGGAATGTGCGGTATCGAGCCCGCCTTCTAGCGCCTGAAGATAATTGCAGTCTTCGAACGTCTTGGTCAGATGCCGGTGCGTCGGCGGCACGCGCATCCATTCGTAATCGGGCAGCGGCGGCGTCTTATCGGCCGGCCCCATATACGCCCAGATGAACCCGCCCTTTTCGTACGTCGGGTAGGCCTTGATCTTGATGTTGTTCTTCATCGGCGAGGATGCCGGTTCGGACGGCAGATCGACGCAATTGCCGTCGGCACCGAATTTCCAGCCGTGATAGACGCAGCGGATGCCGCATTCCTCGTTACGGCCGAAGAATAACGGCGCGCGGCGATGCGGACAGAACGCGTCGATCAACCCGACACGGCCCGTGGTGTCGCGATAGGCCAGCAGGTCTTCGCCGAACATGCGCACCCGCACCGGCGCGCCGTCATTCTCGGGCAATTCTTCCGCCAACAAGGCCGGCTGCCAATAACGGCGTAGCATCTCGCCCGCCGGCGTTCCAGCGTTGGTCCTGACCAACCGTTCGTTCTGTTCGCGCTTCAGCACTCTACCGCTCCGTATTTTTGTCGCCTTGCGGCTTTAAATCGACGACTCACTTTGACGCGCGAAAAAATACCGAATACTGTTTTGTTCCGCAATGCAGAAGCATGTTCTTATATACGGAACAACTTGGCACGCATGAGATCGAAACTGTCGTCCGTCGCCAATGCGATCGGTGTGCTCAAAGCCTTCTCGGACGAAACCTACGAGATGGGTATCACCGAGCTTGCGCATCGCTTGGGATTGGCGAAGAGCACGATCCATCGGCTCGCCGCGACGCTGGTCGAAACCGGCATGCTGGAACAGAATCGAGAAACCGAAAAATACCGGCTGGGCTTCACCACGTTCGAATTGGGCGCCCTCGCCCGCCGCAAGATGGACGTCTCCAGCGAAGCCAAAGCATGCCTTATGGCGTTACGTGAGAAGACCGGAGAGACGGTTCATCTCGCGATCATCGACGCGGCCGAAATCGTCTATGTCAATTATCTCGAAAGCCGAAGCGCGGTGCGGATCAGTTCGGCCATCGGCCTGCGCAAGCCGGCTCATTGTACCGCCGAAGGTAAAGCGATCCTTGCGTTCCAACTGCTCGAGAATACGGACCGTTTGAACACCATCTCCCTTGATCAGCGCACGCCAAAAACGATCACCGACGCGCAATCCTTGTTGAAAGAACTGGCAGCCGTCCGAAGCCAGGGCTTCGCCATCGATGACGAGGAAAGCGAGATCGGGATGCGTTGTATCGCAGCGCCGATCCATGACGAGAACGGCCACGTCAGCGCCGCCGTCGGCATCGCCGGCCCCATCCAACGTCTGCCCAAGAAACTGCTTCTTTCCTTCGGGCCCGCGATCATCAACGCGACGAACGAGATCTCCTTTCGGCTGGGCGGATCGCATAACCGTGCGAAACGCGCTTAGGAAAGGAAGATACGATGATTGGTTGTGTCTCCGACATGGAGCGGTTGGATTGATTGTGCGGCCATAGATGCCGTGATACGGCTTAAATCAGGAAGAGCGGCAAACCGCGTCGATATAAAAGGGAGGCACCATGAATTATTCGAACAGAGGCGCGCGCAAAATCCACGGCGCTTTGGCTGCCGCGATGGCCATTGCTGTTTTATCACTGTCGCACATGGCGCTCGCCGAAACGGCACATACGCCCGAACTGGATAAGCTTATCGCCGCCGCGCAGGCCGAGAAGCGTCTCGATGTCGTTTGGGGGCCTGCCCTCGCCGCGCACGTCGGCGCGAAGGCCATCGAAGCTGCGATCAACAAAGCTTACGGCACATCGATTGAGGTCAATTACACACCTGGCCCTTCCATGCCGCAAATGGCGACCCGCACCATCGAAGAAGTCAAAGCCGGGCGCGTCCCCACGTCGGACATCTTCCTCGGGATTGAGGTTTCGTTCGTCGAGATGCTGCGCCAGGACATCCTGATGCCGGTGCGCTGGCAGGATTATTTTCCGGCGATTACGCCCGCGGAAATGCCTTCGGAAGGACGGACGCTGGTGATAACGACTCTCTTCAACGGGATTCTTTACAACGCCAATCTAATCAAGCCCGCCGACGTCCCGCATCAGATCGCCGATGTGTTCAAGCCGAAGTTCAAAGGCAAGATCGCCTCGACGCCTTATGCCGTCGGCTTCGACCGCCTTGCCCTCGCCAATGGCTTCGACAACGTGAAAGCGATTGTCGAGAAGACGGCGGAATGGTCGGGCGGGTTGATGCGATGCGGCGAGAACGACCGCATTTCGACCGGCGAATTCCTGATGCTCTTTCTCAATTGCGGCAGCCGTATCCCCGACAACCTGAAAGCCGAAAATGGCGGGCCGCTGGGTTCGGCCGAACTTGACGATGCGCTGGCCACCAGCATGACCTATTTCGGTATTCCCAAGAACGGCGCCCACCCCAATCTCGCCAAGCTTTTCGCCGGGTTCATTGCGACCAAGGAAGGACAAGACGTCATCATCAAGGTGGCGAGCGAGTCATCACATCTCGTGCCAGGCACGCCGGCTTACGAAAAGGCGCAAGGCTACCTGAAGAAAGGCGACAAGCTGCTCGCCTTCGGCCCCGAAGACATCCTGCCCCGGGCCAAGGAACTCGACGAGTACAAGAACACCTTCACCAAGATGTTGTTGAAGTAGGCCCGTATCAAACTCATGGCCTGGCTCGCCCTCAATCAACCACGAAGCATGCTGCGCGGCCTTTTAGGCCGGGCGACCCTATTCGGGGTCGCCGCCCTTCCCCTGGCTTTGGTCATGCTGCTTCTCGCCGTGATCTTGTGGCTCGGCTTGGCGGAGGACGTTCATAACGGCTTCTTCGGTCCCCTGACCCTGAAGCATTATCATCTCCTGATCACCAGCCCGCTGATCGCGCGGGCGATTCTGAATACACTCGGCTTCTGCCTTGTCACCGTCGCCGTGGCGATGACGATCGGCATGACGTCAGCCTGGTTGGTCGAGCGGACGGACCTTCCAGGCAAGAAGACGATCTATTCGCTGATGACGCTGGGTCTGCTGCTGCCGACCTTCTTTCAGGCGATGGGATGGCTGTTCTTTCTTCATCCCCGCATCGGCATGCTGAATCAGTGGCTGGTGCAGCTTTTCGACCTCGATGACAGTCCTTTCAACATCGCCAGCATCGTCGGCATGGGGTGGGTCGAGGGCCTTGGGCTCGCGCCGCTGGCTTTTGTCATGACCAGTCCGATTCTGCGCGCGATGAATCCGGCCTTCGAGGACGCCGCCCGCGTCCACGGTCTTGGACGCCGCGCCATGCTGACCAAGATCATCCTGCCGCTGATGTGGCCCGGTTTGATCGCCGCCGCGATCTACATCCTCGTCATCGGCGCCGCGACATTCGAAGTGCCGGCGATTATCGGGCTTGGCGGCAAGATCCTGACCTTCAGCACGCTCGTCTATATCAGCGTGACGCCGGAAATGGGCATCCCCAACTACGGCGAAGTCGGCGCGTTGAGTATGCCGATGATCATTCTGTCGGTGCTGATGAGCTGGTGCTATTTCCGCGTCATCCGTTTCGGCGATCGTTACGCCGTCATCCAGGGCCGCGGCTACCGTCCGAGATTGATGCAGTTGGGTCCATGGATGTGGCTCGGCTGGGGATTGCTCGCCACCTACTTCATTATGGCGATTATCCTACCATTGCTGATGATGGCTTGGGCGGCGTTCCTGCCTTTCTTCCAGCCCTTTTCGGCCCGTGCGATCAGCCAATTGACCCTGGCGAATTTCCAGCAAATTCCCCTGACCTTGATCGGGCGCGCCGCCATCAATTCGCTGATCCTGATGGTCAGCGTCCCCATTGCCGCCGTGGTCTTCGGACTGGCGATTTCCTGGGTCGTCATTCGGTCAGGGATCAAAGGCCGTTATTTTTTCGACTGGATCGCGTTCCTGCCCCATGCCGTACCGAGCGTGATCTTCGCCATCTCTTTCCTGGCATTGGCGCTCTTTCTCCTGCCCAGCAATTTCCATCTCTACGGCACGATCTTCATCGTCATGCTGGTCTATGTCGTCGTGCGGTTGAGCTTCACGACGCGCGTTCTCAATGGCGCGCTGCTGCAGCTCCATGTCGAACTGGAAAATGTCGCGCAGGTAAGCGGCATTCCGATGCTCACGACAATGCGCAAGATAACGCTGCCGTTGCTCGCGCCGGCGATTCTCAATCTGTGCTTGTGGAACGCCCTCCTGACATTTCGTGAATTGACGGTCGCGGCGTTTCTGGTGACGCAAGACAATATCACCCTCCCCGTCGTGGTCTGGGGCATATGGCAATCGGGCGGGCTTGGCCCTGCCGCAGCCTTGTCGCTGCTGTTCCTCACCGCGCTTTTCCCGGTGATCATCGTCTATTGGATTGTCGGCATGCGCGCCCTCGGCGGCGCCGGCCATCCCTAATTTCAAGCCATCGTTAGAAAATAAGAGTGAGGAGATGCCGTCATGATCAAAAGTGAGCCCGTCACGTTAACAGCCCAGGACGGCGTGCAATTTCACGCCCAATGGCATTACGATGATGCCGTCAAGCCGACGGCGGCAATCATGGTCGCGCACCCGACAACGGATTGGCGCAATCATTTCCTGTTGAAGCTATTGGCCGAACGCGGCATCGGCGCGCTCGGCTACGCCACCCGCTTCTCGACACGGGAGGCAGAGCTCATTTTGGAAGAGACGTTGCTCGACACGGCTGCCTCAGTCGAGTTCCTGCACAGCAAGGGTTATCGCAGCGTGCTGGGCATGGGCAGCAGCGGTGGTGCCGAAATCTTCGCTGGCTACCAAAGTGAAGCGACGAAGCCGACGATCAAAGGAACGCCGCTGGGCGATGCTCCCGATCTCACCAAGGCCAAGCTGCCGCCGCTCGCGGGTCTCGTCTTTCTCAACCCGCATTTGGGACGCCCGTTCAGCTTGACGCGCGGCCTCGACCCGTCGGTCGGCGGCGATAACGGCAACGATCCGCTGCAATACGATGCGGATCTCGATCTTTACAATCCAAAGAACGGCCCGCCCTTTTCGGACGACTTCAAGAATCGCTACGAAGCGGCGCAGATCGAGCGCAACCACAAGATCACGCGCTGGTGCCAGGAAACGATCAAGAAGATCGAGAAGGCGGGAAATCCTCTGATGAAAGATATTCCTTTCATCGTCCATCGCACCGACGCAGCCCTGTTGCAGCGGGACACCTCGCTCGAGAAGACCGATCGCTCGGGTAAAACGATCTGGAACGAAGATCCCCACTACGCCAACTACAATCCGGGTCCGATGCGCGGCCCACGGACCCGGTTGCGAATTTTCACGATGAAGTCATGGATCAGTCAGCGTGGCCTCTCGACGTCCGTATTCGATGTGGTGCACCACATCAAGAATTGCCACGTCCCGACGATCGTGCTGTGCGGCACCGCCGAGGAAGGCGGGCCATCCCATTCGAAGCATATCTACGACGCCGTACCCGATCCGAAAAAGAAGATGACCTGGATCAAGGATGCCACTCACTTCATGAGCGGTCAGGACGCACAGCAAAATGAAACGGCCGATTTGATCGTCGATTGGCTGAAAGAGCGCAGTATCGTTTGATAATCGAAACCTACTTCGACGCCATCCCTAGGGGCCGTGACGGAATCACGGAAACATGGATGGCGTCGGGCAGGCCTTGGCCGCCGATCGAGCGGATTGCCAGATCGACTTCGTCTAACGAGAATTGATGGGTCGCCATCAATTCGATCGGATAATCCCCCGAGGAAATCATTTCGATCGCCGTTTCAACGGCCTGGTAGCTATGCCCACGCGCGGCCTTTAGGGTGACGCGCTTCGCGTTCATCTCGGTCGCCGGGAAATTCGCGATGGTGCCACCATAAGCGAACACGACCGTCCCTGACTTTCGGACGCATTTGAGCGCATCCGACAAGGTATTCGGCCCACCCGCGACATCCAACACGGCATCGACACCTTCACCGCCCGTGATATCACGAACGCGCTGCACGAGGTCTTCCGTCTCGACATCTACCGTCACATGCGCGCCGAACTTGCGCGCCACCTCGAGCCGGCCTGCATCTCGCGCCAAGCCGCTGACGATGATCAATTTCGCGCCGAGATGTTTTGCCGCCATGACCGCAGCGATGCCTTGCTGACCCGGCCCTTGGATCAAGATGGATTGGCCCATCTTCAATCCCGCCTCGAACAGCGTCCATTGCACGCCGTTGCTCATCGGGATCGACATCGCCAAATGATTGGCCGGGACGTTCTCCTTCACCCGGTGAATGACCGAGTGAGGATGCATATACATGAATTCGCTGTATCCACCCCAGAGCGCCGGGTCCATGGCGATCGGCGACGAGCCATAGCGCAAGACGGTATCCGCTGCGCCGCGCGCTTCCGTCTGCGCACAAAGTCGGAAATCACCCGAACGGCAAAACGAACACTGCCCGCACGGCAAATATTCTTCAAGGGCGATCCGGTCACCTTCCTTGAGCTTCCAATTGCGCATTGCCAGCGAGCCGAGCTGCGCGACCCGGGCGATATTCTCGTGCCCCATGATGCGCGGCGTCTTGCTTTGCCGGTAATTGCGCCAGTCAGAGCCGCAGATTCCCGCCGCTTCAATCTTCAGCAGACCCGCATCCGATTCGATTTCCGGAATAGGAAATTCCCGCAATTCCGTTTTCATGATGTCGGTGCTGACGGCGGCCAGCGACTTCTCAGCCATGGGCTTCTTCCTCGATCGGCAGACTAATGCGCCGCATAGACCAGCATTTCGGCGGCTTCCATCTGGCAGAATACATTTTTGGCGTGATGGCGTCCCCGGAAAGGCTTTTGCGCCCGAACCTCGAAGACGACATCTTCCGCCATCCGAATTCTGAGCTGTATTTGCTCACCGAGGAAGATTTCTTCAATGATCTCGCCCGGAAACTCATTCGCGGCGCCGGTCGCCACCGGCATCAGTTCGATACTGGACGGCCGGATGCCGAGTTGCACTCCGCCGGTAAGATCGCGCGTGTCGGCGAGCACACGGCCGACGGGCGTGTCGATGACGCCGGCAGAGGCTACCTGCCCTTTCAGCCAGTTCACCTGTCCCAAGAACTCGGCCACCATCGGCGTCGCCGGCATAGAAAAGAGCTGCGTAGGGGTTCCCAGTTGGATGATCCGTCCGGCATCCATCACCGCGATCTTATCCCCCAGCGCCAAGGCTTCAGACTGGTCATGGGTGACATAGAGAACCGTCACGCCGACCATCTTGGTGACGGTCAAAATCTGATGCCGCACTTCTTCGCGTAAGCGAGCATCGAGATTGCTGAGCGGTTCATCCATCAACAAAACCACCGGTTCGACTGCGAGCGATCGCGCCAACGCCACACGCTGCTGTTGCCCGCCGCTAAGATGCGGCACCGGCCGGTCGGCGTAGCGATCCATTTGCACCAACGACAGCGCATACATAACCCGGTCGCGAACCTTGTCCTTAGGCACCCGCTTGGCGCCGTGCGTCAGGGGTAACGCAACATTCTGATAAACCGTCATGTGTGGCCAAACGGCATAAGATTGAAAAACCATGCCCAGCCCGCGGTCTTCGGGCCGAACGAAGACGTTCTTGGCGCCGGAATAGATCAGCCGGTCGGCAAGATAAATTTCACCACCCTGCGGCGTGTCGATGCCGGCGACACAACGGAGTAAGGTTGATTTTCCCGATCCGCTGGGACCGAGCAGAACAAAGAACTCGCCCTTCTCGACGTTGAGATCGATGCTGGGCAGCGCCGTGAAGACACCGTCTTTGACGGCGAATTCTTTGCGCAATTGGTTGATCCTGATCATCTTCGCTTCGGCTCCCCTAAGACAGGCTTGGCGCCGGTCCTTAATTTAAGGCGCGATCATAAACCCATTTGGCGATTTCGTCCGCGATCTCCGCCTGCTTATCGGTCTGGCCGGTCATGAAATGCGTTCCACCGTCGATCCGGACGAATTTCTTTCCGGCATCAGGCGATGTCGCGAAGGCTTTTTCGGCATGTCCCGGTCCCGCCGCATCGGCGGTTCCCCACAGCACCAAGGTCGGCACTTGGCAGCGCGGCAAGAACTTGAACAGATCGAACTGTGACGCCGCGAGGCTACGTTGGCTGAGCCAGGAACGGCAGGTCAGAATCAGCAACCGCGTCGAAGCCCCGCGTAGCGGCCCCGGCGTATAATTCGCAACCCGCGCATCGATCCCCCACCGCGTACTTTCACGCGATTTGGATGATCCCTCCGGCGGATCGAGAAAATCCAAATTTGCGTCGGTTCGATGGATGATGACCGGAATATCCTTCATCAGCGGGTTTTCCGCGGCCTCGACCCCGCGTAACAAATCCTGGCACCATCGCGTGATCTTGTGATTACGAGCGACCTGTGCGGCGCGATATCTCTCCCGAAATTCGGAAGAGTACGGCGGTCCGTTTTCAGGGTTGTACATATCCAGCGCAGAATCGTAGGCGAGCGGATCATTGCCGCTTTCTCCGCCGACCGACGGATCGAGCCCCGCGGTCAGACTGAACGGCCGTCCCGCATGCGCATTGAGCAAAACCAGCCCATCCATCGGCGCGAATTTAGCATTCGCCAACAAGTCCGGCTGGAAAGCTTCGCTTTGATAGCCGGCAGCAATTTCCCCGCCGCCGCTATAGCCGATACCGATGACCCGCTCAAAACCTTCAGCGCGAAGATAGTCAACACAGGTAGCCCAATCGAGCAAGGTATGTTCGAGGATCAATTCCGCTTCGGCATGCATGTAACGGTTCGCGCAACCGAGCGCGGCAAAGCCATGTTGCGCCAGCAACGGGAGCATGAACTGATTTCGCCAATCCGATGTCGGATGCATCATGACGAACGCCGTCTTGCTGCGGCGCGCAACGTCGAAATGCAACCGGATGGAAAAACGAGCGCCGTCAGACGCCGTCAGTCTTTCTTCACGCTGGCTCATCATCGGTCAAGCACGCGGTGTCTGTTGAAAGTCGGCGCCTGTGCGCAACGCCCAATAGGCCGCAACCAACGGAATCAGCAAAACAACGAAAACAAGCGAAACGGCGGCCGACTGTCCGGCGAGCCCGCCATTCCACAATCCCCACACCACGACCGGCAGCGTAATATTATCCTGGGTCACCATGAAAGCCGCGACGGTAAGCTCGCGATAACTCAGCAGCGCATTCCAAATCCAAAGATTGAGGATCGCCGGCAACAAGAGCGGGACGATTACTTTCCACAAAGTTGCCAGCGTACGGATACCGCTGACGTAAGCCGCATCTTCAAGTTCGCGATTGATCTGCAACAATGCACCGTTCAGCACCCGTGTGACGAGGCTGATACGAACCAAGACAAACACCATCAAAAGGATCGAAACCGTTCCATAAAAGGGAACAGTTTTCGGAAGAATGAATAAGGCGAAGATCACCGCTGCGACAGCGAAGATCAGGCTGGGCACGGCATGTGGGAGAAATGAAATCCAATCGTAAAGGAAGCGTCCGCGAAGATTGGATCGGACAACGATCCACGAGATCGCCAGCCCGAACATCAACGAGAGCGTCGGTACCCAGAAGACTAACGTTAAGGTGTTGCGCGCGCCCCGCCACACCAGCCCCCAATCGATGACGGTGAAGTTGGCCAAAGATATTTGCGACAAAGCCTCGACGGAGAACGGCTGAAAATAGGGCAGCAACGACGCCCAGATCATCATCGTCAGCGGCATGAGCTTCGACATCAAAAAATAAAGCCCAAGCCCCGACCAGCACAGCCACATCTTATTGCCGAGCGGAACCAGTTTCGGCCGATAGCCGCGCCCCTGAATGACGCCATAGCGATGGGAAAGCCGGATCACCCGGAAATACCACCAACTCAAGAACGCCGACAAAACGATGAGCACGACACTCACCGCGCCGACGAAGCCGTAGTTGGGAATGCCAGTGTCGGGCGCGATTTTGACATAGACGACAGTCGCAAAGGTGAAGATACGATTGCCCAAACCAATGATGGCGGGGACTTCGAACGCGGCAAAGGCAATGACCGAAATATAAATGGCGGTGGCGAGCAGCGCCGGCCAGATCAGCGGTAAGACGACGTAGCGCAACGTCTGCCAACGGCGCAGGCCATGCACAGTCGATGCTTCTTCCAGCGACGGATTGAGCGCCTTGAAAATCGGACTGGTCATCATGAATGCCATGGAGGCAAGCCCCAAGCCTTCAACCCACCCCATACCGACAACGTTGGCGATGCTAACCGGCGCCGAATCAAGCGAGAATAGGTCCATCATCCAGCGGTTGAACATGCCGATGCGCGGGTGAAGGAAAAACACCCACCCCATCGCCATGAAGAAAGTCGGCACCAGAAGACCCACCGTCATGATGACATAGACGAGGCGCTTGCCCGGAAGATCCGTTCGTTCGACGAGCCACGCCACGGAGCCGCCTATGCTCATCGCCGTGATGACTGTAACGACCGTGAACTCGACAGTATTGACCAGCGAGCTGTAGATCAGCGGATCGCCGAGAAGCGTCTTAAAGTGGCGCAGCGTGAAGGATGTGCTGAGGCCGCTATTGATGTTATCGACGACGCTGACATCGATGATCACGCCCAGAAGTATCAGGACGATGACCAACGGCAACGCCGCGAGAAAGAAGACGAAAGGCCGTCCGTTCAGGTGACGCACGATCGGCCAATGCCCCGTGGCGGATGACACCACCGTCGCATCTTTTCCGGCGACAAACGGCGCTACCATCTTGCTTCCTCAAAAATCATGCGACGCTCGAAAGAACCAAGGCTATTTCGTCTGGAGTATCTTTTGAAATTCCTCGCGATAGCCTTCCATCTCCTTTTCACGCTGGATCAGTTCGTCGGGAAACTGCGCGATGATTTTGGCGCCGGAGGCTTCGATCGCTTTTGCCTGCTTATAGGCCGGCGTGCCTTCGACATAATGCGATGAGGTGTAGCCGTATTTTTGGATGATCGCCTGTCCCTCCGGAGTCGTGACGTAACCGACGAAAAGTTTTGCCAAATTCGGATGGGTGCTGTTCTTGGGAACGCCGAGGAACCAATTGGTCGTGATGGCGGCATCTTCGAGAATGGCCTCCTGCATGGGTCCACCATTTTCGACAGCCAGCCGCTCGTCACCTCGGCCGCAATCGAAGAAAAACAAAATGAACTCGCCACTCGCCAGGCGTTCGTATTCGCCGCAACGGATCAGCCCCCCGGCCCATTGAGACGTCTTCTGGACAATGGGGCGCATCGCGTCGATGCCGAAATGCAGCGCCAAACGATCGAAAGTCCCGGCATAAGGTGTCGAGGCGATTCTTCCCTTCCATTTCGGATTGAAGATATCGGCCATCTTCTTCGGCACTTCGTCCGGCTTGATGAACTTGGTGTTGTAATAAGCGCCGCTGAACAGCGACACGATTTGCACGGCTTCACCGTTCTTAGTCCGCATTTCGGGACGAATATTGTCGAAATAATCGTTCCAATTAATCGGTGTCAGCGCAGACGCCTCCATCGAAGCGATGATCGTGGTTTCGGCGCCCAGCAACACGTCGGTCGTGTTCGGCCGACCGGCCTGTATTTCCTGAACCACCCTGCTTGCCATCTGGGGAAAGGATGGGCCGGGCGTGAAATTGATCGAGATCGACGTCCCATACATCTTGTTCATGCCGTCCTGCAGCGCGCGCGCGCCGTTGGCTGCACCAAGCGACGGACCCCAGACGATATTGAGCGTCTTTTCTTCCTGCGCCGCTTTGATCAAAGCCTCGAGAGCCGGCTTCAGTGCATCGGCAGCATGGGCACTACCTGTGCAGGCAAGCGCGATCGCCATGGTAATCCCGCACAACCACTGCCGCGGCATCGCTTCTAACATCGATCTCTCCCTGATACTTTTATCGTCGGCTTTTAGAGCGAAATTTCCTGCCCGACGCCGAGGCGTAAAGCTTCTTTGTAAAGCCAGTTCGCGAAGGCGATGTCGCCGGCGCCGCCTGCTGACTCATGAAAGACGGTAGTGACGCCTTTGCCGATGGCCGGTTTCTTTTCGATGACGACATCGCCCAACTCGTCGATATCTTCCCAACGGATTTTACCCTCGGCGACCAACGTGCAGAGAAAGCTGGGGCGAAGCGGCGCTTTTTCCTGATCGATGCTACTGACCAGCTTGCGCCCCGCCGTCAGGAACAGATCGCGCGGCAATTCGCCGATAGGTCCCATGCTTGCGACGAAACAGCCGGGTTTTAGCCAGGCGGTATCGAACACCGGCTGCTGAGAACTGGTTGCGACCAGAACCATATCCATATCGGCAACCGCGTCGCGGCTTTCCGCGACGGGCCTGACCGTGCAGCCCAACTTTTTGGATGCGTCGGCGGCGAAAGTCCCGCGCGCATCGGCATTGCGGCTGAAGACGCAGATATCCTCGACTGAGCGCACGGTCTTTATCCCTTTAAGCAACGCGAGCGCATTTCGTCCCGTTCCGATGACGCCCAATTTGCCGATCCGTTGCGGCGCCAGATGCTTGGTCGCGGCACCAACGGATGCTCCCGTCCGCAAGGTCGTAAACGGATACGCGACGAGCGCCAGCAAGGCGCCGTCCGTGTTGTAGAGTGCAGCCAGATGATCGCGGATGCCGCTTGCCGGTGTCAGCCCTAAGGCAGGACCGAAGCGCACGCCCATCCGCTCGCTGTCCAACAACACGCCCGATACGACGCGCAGCGCGCCACCGGGAACCGGAAGATGAAACGGCGCATGAACCGCCACCTTTCCCCGCGCCTGCTCCGCCAACGCGTCCTCTGTGACCGCGATGGCCTGTGCCATATCGATCATTTTGACGACTTCCGAGGCTTTGAGTACTAGCGGCATTTGATGCTCCTGCCTCAGGAAGTCACGAGCAACTCGACAGGACGCGCACCAAGTTCTTGATAGCCGTTATCGGTAATGACGAGCGATGTTCCGCCCAGCAGCAGCTCCCCCGTCTCCGGGTCTTGAAGGGTCGGGGCAATGCTGAAAATCATGCCGCTGGTCAGGGTGAAGTTACCGCCACCGGACAGCGGTTTGTTGCCGACGGGCGGCAACTTGAAGGCAGGGCCCGGAAATTCCGGAACGTCGATGCCGTACTGATGCATTTGCGCATGCTCGGTCGGCTCGAAACCGGCATCCGTACAAGCCGCCTCGTAGAAATCGTAGAGTGCGCGATTGGAAAGGCCTGCTTTCACTTGCTTGAGCACGTTCGTGCGGACTTTCTTGACCGCGTCGAACATCGTCAGATGCCGCTGCTTGGGATTGCCGACGACGATTTCCTGATCGGAATGACCCGCATAGTGATGGTAATGCGCATGTGCAGTCAGGGTAATGATGTCGCCTTCTTTGATGCGCGAATTGAGCGTGATATCCGCCAGCAAGGGATTCTGGACTGGCACCGCGCCGAAATTGAGCGTGAAGGTGGAATTGAGATCTCCACCTGCATCCCACATCGCCTGCCGCCCCATTTCGACAAGCCGGCGTCCGATCATGCCGGGTTTGGCGTTTTCGCAGACGTGGACGATCGCGGCATTGAAGACATGATTCGCGCGATCGATCAGCGCGACTTCTTCCGGGCTTTTGAGTGTGCGGATGTTGTTGAGAATATCTTCGGCATTGACCAATTGCAGCGACGGCAACGCTTTCATCACAAAACTATAAGCCTGCTGGCTGAGCGCACCTGCATAGCCGAGCTTCGAATTCTCGAGATGTAATTCCTTGATGCGCGCAACGAGCGGCGACGGGTTGCGGCCGGCGCTGACACGTTTGACCCATTCTTGGGATTCCGTAACGACCTTGGAATCGAGATCTACCAGATAGCGCCACGGCAGAACGACCTCGAAATCTTCTTCCTCGGTCGGCAACAGTCCGAATTCTTCGCCCCAAATGCCGTTGCTGAGATAGAGCAAATGACTCTCGGTAACGATAAGGCCTGCCAAGCCCTCTTCGCGCAATTTGGCGCGGATCGTCGCGTAACGCCGGTTACGTTCCGCCACGGATAAGGGTGGGTGGGTCTTATCGCTGCCCGGGCCAAAGAATTGTTGCCGATTGTCGAGCATTGTCCGTCCCTTTCTTCGTTTTTCTCGAGCGGCTCAATGAGCCGTTACGGATTGATGATTCCGTTGTCTCTATTGATCACGAATCCTTCGCCATGCGCCAGAAAATTGCCGACGATGGCTGCGACCGCATCGGGACGGTCAGCCTCGATGTCGTGCGTCGCGTCATAGACCATGACAGTGAAGCATTTCCGCAAGAGCACCGAATAGTGCCGCGCCGCATCCGTCGAGACGATCGGATCGGATGTGCCGAATACCGCGAGAACCGGAACAGCAATCTCGCCCATCCGCGTTTCGAACGCAGGATCGCGTCCGTCGCCCATCAGCGTGGCAAAAGCTTCACGGCGCTGCGACGCCAGTTCAACCCCGCCTCCCTCGCAAAGCCAATCCGTCGCGCGCACTCCGGCATCCGAGGTGGCACGCGCCATCGGGTCCACAATCGTTGGCCGAATAGCTGTCGGCGCGATCAAGATCATCGACGTTAGCGGCGCGGGCCGTGCAATCGCCATGCGCAGCGCAACATCAGCACCAACCGAATGCCCCATGAGGCTGAAGCGCTCGATCGTGAGCACTTCGAGTGCTTGATTGAGAACTGCCGCGATATCGTCGAAAGAGCGCAGGGCGTCTCCGATCGGTACCTCAAGAGCGATGACGCGATTTCGCTGGGCGAGGATGCGATGGGCCTGCGACAACCGCAGACCACCCGCACCGTGAAGATAAACAAGCACCGGCCCGCTGCCCGCCTCCAGATAACGGACATCACATTGACCGACTTTGACGGAACCGCGTTGAATCGCGTCGGTCATTTTTTCTTTTTCCATGTCGCGCGCCTCTCCCATCAGAGACTCCGCATGCGCGGCAAGACTTTAGTTCCGAACAGCTCGATCGACTTCCGGGCTTTTTCACCCAAGGTTGGGGCGCCGAGCGAAAGATCCAGCATTCCCGCGCCGATCGCATCGCGGACTCGAATGATTTGCTTCAGCACCGTCTCAGGACTTCCGGCCAGAAGCTGTCCGTTCTCGATGCGATCTCGAATTTCGCCGCGTGACTGCAACCGTGCGCGCTGGGTTTCGATATCGCGCCCGTAGTAGCCTGATCCCGCGACTGCCGATTCAATCGCCTTGTTCGTCATGCCAAGGCCAAGGCTTGCCTGAACGCCGGCCGCGACGAGGTCCTCGATCGCTTGATCATCGGTTTCCGCCACGTGAAACGACATGCGATAGATAACGTCGTCTGGCGAAGGCTCCCACCCGAATTCGCGCGCCTGCTCGCGATAGTAATCGGCTGCCTTCATCGCGATTTGCAATGTCGTGAACGCGAAGCCGACCCCGAAGCGATTACGCGCCGCGAATTCACCGGATTCCGGCGTGGCCGCCGAGATGAAAATCGGCGGATGGGGTTTTTGGAAAGGTCGGGGCCAGATCGACACCGTACGATAATCGTAATAGCGCCCTTGCCAACCGAATGCTTGCGGCTCGGTCCAGGCTTTGCGGATCAGCTGAATCGCTTCCTGGAACCGTTCGCGAGATTCGGCGGGGTTGATGTTGTATGTCACATATTCGTTCGGCGAACCGCGCATCAACCCGGCGATGACTCGTCCGCCCGTCAGGGTATCCAGCATCGCAATCTCTTCTGCCACGCGAACGGGATTGAGGATCGGCAGATCGGGACCGAGTAACGCAATTTTCGCATTGCGTAATTTCTGCGTCAGCACGCCGGCAAGGATCAACGGGTTGGGCGACATCGAAAACGGCGCGAAATGATGCTCGGCCACGGTCACATAATCGAAACCCAGCTCGTCACCAAGCTCGATATGAGACATCCAACGCTGATAAGATTTTTGAGCGATTTCAGCCGAGTAGGGATCGGCGGGAACAGGCCAAACGCCCTTCTTCGACGGACCTTCATAACGTGTCGTGCAGAAAAGCGATGCTTTCACAGGCCGTTCGCTCCCACCCAATCGTTTTAGACTTATTGATTAAAACTCTAAGGAACCTCGACCGGGATGAGCAACGATCAATTCCGCAAAACTATTGTGACTGGCCGGCAATAATCTCGCTCGTCGTCTCCTCGTTCGGAACGAGACCGCAGATAAAATCGACGAAGGCACGGACCCGGCTCGCGCGAAAACGGCTCGGCGGATAAACGATATAGGCCGTCGGTCCTTGATGGCGAAAACTCGGCATGATGACTCTCAACCGTCGCGCCGCGACTGATCGCCGAATCATGAAATCCATCAGATAGGCGATGCCGACCCCGCCGGCAGCCGCATCGAGCAAAGCGTGAAGATCATCGATATTAACGGCGCCTGGAACCTTGAAAGAAGCCGGTTGTCCATTCTCCGTCAGTGTCCATTCACGAGGCGTTTCGCTATGAGGTTGGATGTAGGCCAAGCAGCGATGCCGCGCGAGATCAGAGAGTGTTTCGGGCGTCCCATGCTGACGAAGATAGTCCGGCGAGGCGCAGAGCACGTAGCTGATGTCGCAGACTTTCCGAGCCACCAACCGCGCGTCGTGCGGTTTGCCCAACTGCATCGCGACATCCACCCCCTGTTCCACCATGTCGGAAATGCCACTCATCAATCGGATATCGAGGTTCACCTTCGGATAGCGATCGGTAAACTCGGATAAGACGGGAAAAACAACAGCGCGGCCGAAAGATTTAGGCAAGCGGACACGCAATCGGCCGCTTGGTTCGGTTTGCGAATGATTGATTTCATCCTCAACCTCGGCAAGCTCGTTGAGTATCTGCTTGCATCGTTGAAAATAAATCTCGCCTTCAGCTGTCAGGCTGATGCTACGTGTCGTCCGGCTAACAAGTTGAACACCAAGGCGATCTTCCAGCCGGGCGACCGATCGGCTTACGCCCGACGCCGTGATATCCAAGCGCCGCGCAGCAGCGGTAAAGCTGTCGCATTGTCCAACCTGCACAAAGACTGAAACATTGCTCAGCAAGTCAGTCTGGGACTTGTCTCGCGTCACGGCTTTTAGCTCCCTTGATGTCGCATCCCCCGTAAAAGGTGCGGCTTGCAGGCAAGCCTATCAAATATTTTACCGAACGAGAAAGCGGCTCATCTTGTTCCGCCAGCAAGAACACGCTGAACGGCATTGGTAAGAAACGAAAGATCACCCGCGTCGATGGTGAAGGACGGCGTTAGGTAAATTGTATTACCGAAAGGGCGTATCCAAACATCTTCGGCAATAAAGCGTTGGCGCAGCTTCTCGATATCTGAGACCTGTGCAAGCTCCACCACGCCGATTGCGCCCATCACCCGCACGTCCCGCACGCCCGGTAGATCGCGGCATGCAGCAAGGTCGTGGCGCAACATTCGTTCGATGGCCACGACTTGCTCAAGACGCGGCTCGCGTTCGAACAGATCGAGAGAGGCATTGGCGGCCGCGCAGGCGAGCGGATTGGCCATGAAGGTCGGTCCGTGCATCAGTGCCTTGTCGAAATCATCCGACAAGAAAGCATCGAACACATGCCGCCGCGCCACCGTCGCCGCAAGCGCCACGGTGCCTCCGGTCAAAGCTTTCGACAGCATGATGATATCGGGAGCGATGCTGGCGGCCTCGCTGGCGAACAACGCACCGGTACGACCGAAGCCCGTGAATATCTCATCGCAGATCAGCAACAGGCCATATCGGTCTGCCATCATGCGAAGATGACGCAGCACTGCGGCGTCGTGGAAGATCATGCCGCCCGCACCTTGCACCAAAGGCTCGACAATAATACCCGCAATGTCCCGGCCATGCTTTTCGAGCAGAGCGTCCAATGCAGCAATGCGTTCAGAATTATCAGGCAGGTCAGCGATCAAGTGCTGTGGCAGCATCGCTTGTAGATGCCGGTGCATTCCCTCTTGGGGATCGCTAATCGCCATCGCGCCCAGCGTGTCACCGTGATAGCCGTTTTTGAAAGCGAGGAACTTCGAGCGCAGCTCGCCACGATTGATCCAGTACTGGGTCGCCATCTTCAGCGCGATCTCGACCGCGACCGAACCGGAATCGGAAAAGAAGACATGATCGAGATCGCCTGGCAACAGCTTCGCGAGCCGCAGCGCCAGACGCGCGGCCGGTTCGTGCGCTAGCCCCGCGAACATCACATGCGGCATGGTTTCAAGCTGCGCCGTGATGGCGGCGCGGATATGCGGATGGTTGTAACCGTGACACGCCGTCCACCAGGACGCGGTGCCGTCGATCAGTTCGCGGCCGTCTTCGAGGATTATGCGGCAACCCTCGGTACGCTTCACGGGAAGCGGCGGCGTCGCCGTCTTCATCTGCGCATAGGGTCGCCAGAGATGCGGCAGCCCTTCGGCAAGCCAATCGCCGGTCATCAGCCCTGCATGGGTTTCATGCCGAGCCGGTCCATCAAAGATTGATCGCGGTCGCGGCCCGGATTGGGCGTGGTCAAAAGCTTTTCACCGCAAAAAATCGAATTGGCGCCGGCGAGGAAACACAGCATCTGCATCTCGTCGCTCATGTCCTCACGGCCCGCAGACAGGCGCACCATCGATTTCGGCATGGTGACGCGCGACACCGCAATGGTCCGCACGAACTCGATTGGATCGAGCGCCGCGACATCCGTCAACGGGGTGCCTTCGACCTTGACCAGAAGATTGATCGGCACGCTTTCAGGATGTGCCGGTAGGGTCGCCAGCGCGACGACCATGCCGACGCGATCCTCGCGCGTCTCACCCATGCCGACGATACCGCCGCAGCAGACATTGATGCCGGCGTCGCGCACACGCGCCAGCGTATCGAAGCGATCGTCCATCGTGCGTGTCGTGATGATATCGCCGTAATATTCCGGCGAGGTATCGAGATTATGATTGTAGTAATCCAGTCCCGCGGCCTTCAGCCGTTGCGCCTGGGGCTCGGTCAGCATGCCCAGCGTCGCACAGGTTTCGAGACCCAGCGCCTTCACATCGGCGATCATGCCGGCGACGGCATCGAGATCGCGGTCCTTAGGTTCGCGCCAAGCCGCGCCCATGCAGAAGCGCCCCGCCCCGCCCACCTTCGCCGCCTTCGCGGCAGCGACAACCGCCTCGCGGCTCATCAGCTTGCCCGCATCGACACCGGTTTCGTAAGACGCGCTCTGCGGGCAATAGGCGCAATCCTCGGCGCAGCCGCCCGTCTTGATCGACAACAAAGTCGAAAGCTGAATCTCGGTCGGATCGAAATAGCGGCGATGCACCAACTGCGCGCGAAACATCAGCTCGGTCAGCGGCAGATCGAATAACGCTCGCACTTCTGCCCGCGACCAATCATGTCGCAGTATCGATTCTGCAGCCGTATCGGGCATAAACGGTACCTTTCGCGTTGAGCAATACCCCGCGTACCGCTATACCCGGATTAGGTCAAGCCCAAGGCCCTCATGCAAACGCTCGATCATTTCGCCGCCGAAAAGCTCCACGCTTTAGAGGCGCAGCAGCTACGGCGGACGCTGAGCGAAACCGCCCGCACCGACGGCGGGTGGATGGAGCGCAACGGGCGGCGGTTGCTGTCTTTTTCATGCAACGACTATCTCAATCTGAGCCAGCATCAGGCGGTTTGCGAGGCTGCCATCGCGGCGTTGCGGCAATACGGCGCGGGTGCAGGGGCATCGCGACTCGTCACCGGCAATCACCCGCTATATGCGGGACTTGAACGGCGTCTCGCGACGCTCAAGCAAACCGATGATGCCTGTGTCTTCGGCTCGGGTTATCTCGCCAATATCGGCATCATCCCGACGCTAATGGGTAAGGGCGATCTGCTGTTGCTCGACGAACTCGCGCATGCCTGCATTTGGGCCGGCGCGCGGATGAGCGACGGAGATGTCGTCACCTTCCGCCACAACGATACGGCGCATCTCGCGGAACTTCTGACCGAGAAACGCGGAAGCTATCGCAACACGCTGATCGCGACAGAAGGCGTGTTCTCGATGGATGGTGACTGCGCGCCGTTACCTCAACTCGCTGAACTTGCCGAAGATCATCATGCTTGGCTGATGACCGACGATGCGCATGGTATCGGCGTACTCGGCAATGGTCGTGGTTCCAGCTTTGCTTATGACAAGCCGGTGCCGGTCGCGCTGCAGATGGGCACGCTCAGCAAGGCGATCGGTTCCTATGGCGGCTATCTCTGCGCGTCGCAGCCGGTAATCGATCTGATGCGAACACGGGCGCGCAGCTTTATCTATTCGACAGGCTTACCACCGGCAAGTATTGCTGCATCGAGCGCGGCGCTGGACGTAATCGAACAGACGCCTGCCTTGACCGCTTTGCCTCTCGCAAAGGCGCGCCGCTTCACGCGGCTTCTCGCGCTCGACGAAGCGCAAAGTCCCATCGTGCCCCTCATTCTCGGCGAGGCGGAGGCCGCGTTGAATGCGTCCCGCCGGCTCGAAACCGAAGGTTTTCTCGTCACCGCTATTCGCCCACCAACAGTCCCCACCGGCACGGCAAGACTGCGCTTCACCTTTTGCGCGCAGCATCCGGATGCGGAAATCGACCGGCTCGCCGCAATCATCCGCAATCGTATCCTCCCCGCGTGAGCACGACCTTCATCACCGCCAGCGGCACCGAAATCGGCAAGACTTTCGTCACCGCCGCGCTGATCTACGAATTCAAACGGCGCGGCGAAACGGTCCGGGCTCTAAAGCCAATCGTCAGCGGTTTCGACGACAACGATGCCCAGGAAAGCGATCCCGGGATTTTGCTGACCGCCCTCGGTGAAACTCTTTCACCGGCGGCGATCGCACGCATAGCGCCTTGGCGTTTCACCGCGCCGCTATCGCCGGACATGGCCGCACGCCGCGAAGGCCGTGCCATCGACTTCGACGCGTTGGTCGCGTTCTCGCGCACTGCCATGAAAGGCCAGCAGAACCGGCTGCTTATCGAAGGCGTCGGTGGGGTCATGGTGCCTCTGACCACGGACCAGACGGTGTTGGATTGGATCGCGGCGCTTGATGACGTTTCGGCCGTCCTCGTCGGCGGCAGCTATCTCGGCGCAATCAGCCATACGCTGACGGCACTCAATGCGCTGAACCAAAGCGGTGTGTCCGTTCGCGCAATCGTCGTGAACGAGACACCCGGGAGCACCGTCGATCTCGACGAAACGACCGCCACCATCGCACGATTCGCGCCAGGGACGACCGTCATTGCCTGGCCGCGTCTGGCCGGGCCGAATATTGCCCACCCGGCCCTGCAACGTCTCGCCGATTTGCTCTAAGATAGCGCCCACCGCGACGACCTAGACAAAGGACCTCTTCATGCGCATCGCCATCATCGGTCAGCAGGCTTTCGGCAAATCGGCTCTCGAAGCCTTTCTCGCTCGCGGTGACGATGTAGCGGGCGTATTCGTTGCCCCCGAACCGGCCGGCGCGCGGCCCGATCCGCTGCGCCAGTTCGCGGAGGAAAAGAACCTTAAGGTGTTCCAGTTCAAGAGCCTCGGTGCGCCTGAATCGCTGGCCGCGCTTAAGGAATTGAATGTCGAACTCGGCGTCATGGCTTATGTGACTCAGTTTGCGCCGCAAGCTTTCGTCACCATTCCGACGCACGGCACGATCCAGTTCCATCCGTCACTGCTGCCGCTGCATCGCGGCCCGTCCTCGATCAACTGGGCGATCATCCAGGGCCGCACCGAGACCGGCCTGACCATCTTCCGCCCGACCGACGGTCTCGATGAGGGTGCGGTCATCCTGCAAAAGAAAGTCGATGTCAGCGCCGACGATACCTTGGGCAGCGTCTATTTCGACAAGATCTATCCCGCCGGGCTGGCCGCGCTGACGGAAGCCGCCGATGCCGTCGTCGCGGGCAAAGCCACGGAAACCATCCAAGACGAATCGCAAGCCACTTATGAAGGCTGGTGCCGCGATGCCGAATCGCGCATCAATTGGGCACATCACGCCGATCGGATCTATGACCTCATCCGCGGCTGCAACCCGGCGCCGGGCGCTTGGACGATGTGGGGCGAGCGCAAAGTCTATCTGTTCGAATCCAAGAAAATTCCGGCGCGCACGTTCAGCATGGTCAAAGGCTTCAAACCCGGTCAGGTGATGAAGGTCGCAGACGGCGCCTTCACCGTCTGCGCCCAGGGCGGATTGATCGAAGTGCAGCGCTGCCGCATCGACGGCGGCAAGAAGATCACCGGCGCCGAGGCCGGGATCGAGGCGGGAACGATCCTCGGCGGCTGACGCCGCCGAGGTCTAAGACTGATCTTAGACGTTCGACTCTTGGTGCCAGACCAGGAGTCGATGACGCACGATCTCCATGAATTTGACGACCAGCGACCCGACGATGGCGATGGCGACGATGCCGGAGAACACACCCGGTGAATCGGCGAAACGCATCGAGGTCATCATCGTGCCGCCCAACCCCTCGCCGCCCATCGTCATCTCGCAGATGATGACGACGATCAGCGACACAGGCAGCGCGATCTGCAGGCCGGTAAAGACTTCCGGCATCGAGGCCGGCAGGATGATCTGCCACAGCATCTGACGGCGGGTGCAGCCGAGGCTTTCCGCCGACCAGAGCATGAATTTATCGACGTTTTCGGTCGCCGCCCAGGTCGCGACAATGACCGGGAACACCGCCGAGAACGCGACCATGGCGATCTTCGACCAATCGAACACGCCGAACCACAGAATGAAGATCGGCAGGAAGGCGATCTTCGGCAACGGATTGCCGATCGACACGATGGGATCGAAGAACCAGCGCACGGCACGGAAGCGCGCGATCGTGACGCCGATGATGATGCCGGCAACGGCCGCCATCGAGAACCCGGCAAGTGTCCGCAGCAAGGTAAGTCCGAGCCCGGTCAGGATCTCGCCCGAGATGACGTCGTCCCACAAGCGGATGAGAACCGACGACAGCGAGGGCAGCAGGAAGTCGGACACAAAATGCATCCGCGCGCCCCATTCCCACGCAACCGCCAGAACGACGATGGAGGAAGAGCGCAGAAAGCGCCGCTTCCAAAGCGAGTTTACTCTCTCCATAGCAGCGTCCGTCGCATGAAAAACAGATAAGCCCGGTCGGCAAAGAAGCCCAAGGCGGAGACGGTGACGACAACGGCGAACATCGCGTCATAAACGCCACCTTCGCCGAGGAACGAGATCAGGTAACCAAGCCCGCGCTGACCGACCAGCAATTCGGATGCGACCAGCACGATGAAAGAGATCGCGACCGCGTTGCGAATACCGGCAAGGATTTCCGGTAGCGCCGCAGGCAGAACAACTTCCCAAAGAAGCTCGCGATCGGTCGCACCGCAGGCACGCGCCGACCAGATCAGCGTCTGATCGACACCGCGCGCGCCGTTATAGGCGCTGAGGATGACGGGCAGCAGGCAGCTGAGGCTGATCGAGGCGATCTTCGAACCGGCGCCAAGGCCCAGCCACAAGATCATCACCGGGATCAACGCTGATTTCGGCATCGGATAGAGCGCCTTGACCAACGGGCTGGCGATATCGTCGATCGTTTGCGACCGGGCCATCAGCACGCCCAGCAGAACGCCGATGATGATCGCGCTGCCGAGACCGAAGAACCAATTGATGAAGGACGAGACGCCGTTGATCCAGAGATCGCCATCCATGAGAAGGCTCCACCACGCCCTGCCGACCGCGCTCAGCGGCGGCAATTCACTGGGATCAACCCAATGAAGACGCGGCCCGATTTCCCACAGGATCGCCAGCAGCAACAGCGGCAGATACCGGGTGAAGACGTTATTCGGCATTATCAGTGCGCTTCCTGAGCGCGGATCGCCTCGTCACGCACGAGGTTCCAGAGGTAATCCACCTTCTCGGTGAACTCGGGCGTGTTGATGTAGTCGGCGCGCGAGATGCCGTTGGACGGCTTGGTATCGACGATCTCTTTGATCCGTCCGGGGCGCGAGGTCATGACAGCCACGCGGTCGGCGAGATAGACCGCTTCGCGCACGTCATGGGTAACGAAGACGCAGGTCTTGGGCGTGCGGCGCATGATCGCCAGCAGTTCTTCATGCATCAGCGTGCGGGTCTGCGCGTCGAGCGCACCGAACGGTTCGTCCATCAGCAAGGTCACGGGATCGATCGCCAGCGTGCGCGCAATCGCGACACGCTGCTTCATGCCGCCGGACAGTTGCGAGGGGTAGCTGTCTTCGAAGCCTTTGAGATGGACGAGTTCGATCAGTTCCTGGGCGCGCTGCTCGCGTTCGGCTTTCGGCTTGCGCTGCTTCTCAAGACCGTAAAGAACGTTCTGCTTCACCGTTTTCCACGGGAACAACGAATAGTTCTGGAACACGATGCCGCGGTCTGGGCCGGGTGCGGTAACGGCCTTGCCACCCACCGTGATGGTGCCGCTTTCGATCGGCATGAACCCACCCAGCAAATAAAGCAGCGTGCTCTTGCCACAGCCAGACGGCCCCAGCAGCGCGACGAATTCACGTTCTTTTACTTCGAGTGAGACGCCATCGAGAGCAAGCACCGGACGCCCGCGTTGCGGACGATATGTATGGGTGACTTGCCCGAAAACGATACCATTCCCCGTCATGCTTCCCGCCCCGAAAATCGTCTCATTCATTATGCAACGCCGCCGCTTAGCGGTTTCGTCGGTGAAAGACAAACCCGCGCCCTGCGCGACATCGATGTCGAATTAAAGGCCCGCTTCCCTCTGGGTCTTTGTCGTCTTCTTTCCCCGACGCCTGGGTTTCAGCCCGCGTGAGGTGCCCGATACTACTCATTTTTGCCAAAGAGCCAATCGGCAAAATGGGATTTCCGACGTTTCCTGCGTGGGCAGGCCGGCCTGACAGATTACAAAAATTCCACCTCCCCTGCCCGTCGCACCAAGACGGACCGGGGACAATGGAATAGGGTGTTATTTCATCCTGGCGGCGGCCTCATCGACGATCGTCAGGTCCGAATATTTCTTGATGTCGATATCCATCTTCAGAAGACCAAGTTTCTTCTGGGCATCGATGTTGTTCTGCATCGCGACGAGGTCGGGGCGCGAATCGGGCGTGTGATAATCGTCGCCTTTGGTGAAGAGCCAATCCTCGAACGCAGATACCGGCTGTTTGGTGAAATCGGCGATCAGCTTGAGCGCGGCTGGCCGGTTGGCGGGATCGAGAATCCAGTTCATCGCGCGATGGGTATCCTCGAAATAATCGACCAGCGCCGCTCGGTTCTTGCTGAGATAGGGCGTGCGGCCGGCGATGATCGTCAATTCCGACTGACCGCCCATCGCTTCCTTCATCGTGAAGAGCACGCGCACCGTGCCCTCTTTGATCGGCTTCACCGAGAATGGAGTCGTCAGAAAGCCCATATCGACTTTGTCGGCCATCAGTGCCGGAAGAATATTCGGAAACTCGGTTTCGACCACGGTGTAGTCGCGCTTATCGTCGAGACCGTGATTCTTCAGCATATAGCGCATGCCGAGATCCATCGCCCCGCCGATGCTGTTGTCGGCGATCACCTTGCCCTTCAGATCCTCGACCTTCTTGATCGGACTGTTCGGCATCACCGAGAATTGCCGGGTGTAATAATCCTGATAGCCATCACGTGTTGCAACACCGATCAGCCGCAGATCATCCATATGCGCGTTCTGAATCGCCAAGGCGAAAGCCGACGGCGCGAAGTACGCCAACGAGATATCGCCGGTCGCAAGCTCGGTCGTCTGCGGTCCGCTGCCGGGGGAACGGATCGGTTCGAGGATGTAGCTTTTACCGAAATGAATCAGCACGTCCTTCAGCTGCATAAGAACAGGAAACAACTGGCCCGGCACCGCAGCCCAAGCGGCGCGGATCACCACCGGTTCGGCGCGGCTCATGGTCGTGCTGGACAGGATCAGGCCGCCGACAAGAGTCAGCGCAGGAAGAAGACGCATGTCATTTCTCCGTGAAAGGATGCCGCTTTGCGGCTTCATCGATAAGCGATAAGTCAGAATGCGACTTCACATCGACCGCGGCCTTGAGAAACCCCAACTGTGTCACCGCATCGATATTGCTCTGCAGCGCAACGAGATTGGGACGGACGTCGGGGTCGTGGTTGCTGTCGTCCTTGGTGAAAAGCCAATCGGAGAAATTCCCGACCGGCTGTTTGGTGAAGTCACTGATGATCTTGATCGCCTCGTCGCGATGCGACGGCGTCGTGAACCAGCGAATTGCGGTTTGGAAATCCTCGTAGAAATCGACCAGCGCCGCGCGATGTGCGGCAATGAACGGCGCGCGCGCCGACATCACCGTCATCTGGGTTTCGCCGTGCATTGCATCGCGGATCGTGAAGATGGTGCGATACCCACCATCACGCTCCGCCGCGCCGATCGACGGTTGCGACAGCGTCCCGAGATCGATCTTCTTATCCTGCAACGATGCGAGCATGTTGGGAAAGCCGATCTCGACGAGATGATAGTCGCGTTTATCTTCAAAGCCGTGATCATGCAGCGCGCGGACCATCGCGAAGTAAGCCGCGCCGCCGATCGCGTTGGTCGCGACGATTTTGCCTTTAAGGTCGTCGATCGTTCGGATGGGGCTGGAAGCGAGCACCACATAGGGGCTGCTCTGATAACCCGCGACGCCATCCTTGTGACCGTCGGCAATGACGCGCAGATCGTCCATGCGCGCATTCAGAATGGCGAGGCCGAACGAGGAATAGCCGAGCGTCGCGATATCCAGTTCGCCGGACGCCAGCCCTTCGATCTCCGGCGCGCTGCCGCGAAAGCGGATCGCATCGACCGTGTAGCTTTTGCCGTAATGTTTGAGGATGTCGGGCTTGGCGAAGGCGACCGGCAACAAATGGGTCGGGATTTCGGTCCAGGCCACACGAAGTTTCAGCGGCTCGTCGGCACGCGCAAAACCGCATGGTGACAAGACGGCGAGCCCCATGAGCAGCGCCGGCAGGAACTGGCGCAAGCCCATTGTCCTCCCTTCCCTTATTTGTTGCTGTATGATCCCCACGCGGCCCCTGCTTTGTCAACGCCATGCGGCGCCAAGCCGACTGGACAAGCCGGACGAGGCCGGTCACGATCCGCCGCTTTTTTGTGTCTGAGAGGTTAGTAGTGGTTGCGCCCGATTTGACGGTGGTCGTTCCGGCCTTCAACGAGCGCGAGAATGTCGCCCCGCTTTTGGAAAAACTTTCAGCCGTGCTGGCTGGAATCGCCTGGGAAGTCATTTTCGTTGACGACGATTCGCCGGATGGTACCGCCGACGCGGTGCGTGCCGCGGCCCGCCAGGACGCGCGCGTCCGCGTCGTCCAGCGCCTTGGGCGGCGCGGTCTGTCGAGCGCCTGCATCGAAGGGATTCTTGCCTCGGCGGCGCCCTATGTCGCGGTGATGGATGCCGACCTGCAGCATGAAGAAAGCATCCTGCCGGCAATGCTGAGCGCGTTGCGTGACGAGCATTACGATTTGGTCGTCGGCAGCCGTTACGTGCCGGGCGGCGGCGTCGGTGATTGGGACGAAGGCCGGCAACGCGTCAGCGCTTTTGCCACTCGCCTCTCGCGACTCGTTACCAAGACCGAGATCGCCGATCCGATGAGCGGCTTCTTCATGTTCCAGCGCCCGGTCTTCGCCGGCGCGATGCGCAAGCTGTCGGCGCAGGGCTTCAAGATCCTGCTCGATTTGTTGGCCTCGGCGCCGGGCCCGTTGAAGATCAAGGAAATCCCGTTCCAGTTCCGCCAGCGTCAGCACGGCGAAAGCAAGCTCGATACGCTGGTCGCGTGGGAGTTCGCGATGTTGCTGGCAGACAAGCTGATCGGCCATATCGTGCCGGTGCGCTTTGCGCTGTTCGCGCTGATCGGCGGGCTGGGTGTCTTCGTCCATATGTCGATCCTGTGGACCAGCCTCGCCATTTTCGTCCTGCCCTTTGTCACGGCGCAGACGGTCGCGACGGTCGTGACGATGACCTTCAACTTCTTCCTCAACAACCTCTTCACCTACGCCGACCGCCGCCTTAAAGGCTGGCGCGCGTTGCGCGGGTTGCTGTCGTTCTATGTGATCTGCAGTTTGGGCGCTGTCGCGAATATCGGCATCGCGGCTTATCTGTTCGCGCAACAGGAAGTCTGGTGGGTCGCCGGCGTCGCCGGGATCATCGTCGGATCGGTCTGGAACTACGCGGTTTCTTCCATCTTTACGTGGAAGAGGAAGTAGGCGGAAGCGCCGCTTATTGGCGGCGGCGCGCCCGCAGCACGTAGTGGTCGCCGGCGAAACGTTCGAAAATTTCGTCGATCGTCGGATGCTTCACCGCGCCGTTCTCGCCGTCGGCGACGAGATTCTGCTCCGAGACATAGGCCTCGTACGGCCCGCCCTGGGCGTTCTGGGCCAGCAGATGATAGAACGGCTGATCCTTCGACGGCCGGCGTTCGGCCGGGATCGACTGGTACCATTCTTCGGAATTATTGAAGACCGGATCGACGTCGAAGATGACGCCGCGGAACGAGTACAGCCGGTGGCGGACAATCTGCCCGACCGAGAACTTACCTGTCCGAAAAACACGCGGCGTGGGCGTGACCGAGCCGCCAATGTTGTATGTCATGGAACTATAATAGGTTATTCCGCGCTCGCCTCAAGGGGCGCATTCCAAGCCTGAAAACGTTTCGCCGCCGAACGGTATTCCATTCGGCGGCGATCGCTTTTGTTTGTCGTCCTTCTTCCCTGAACTTTTGGGCCGCCTTTGCTCGCGCTTGGAGGGCTGCAAGTACCTCTACAATGGCACGGAGCGGGCCAAGCCTAAGATATCAAACACTTAGCCCAAGACGAAAAGACGGTTGGAAACTTTACCGACGGTCAGCGCTTCTCGAGATATTTGCGTGCAAGGCGAAGCAGTTCGAGATCGCAGGTCTGTTTGGCGATTTCCTCGAGGTCTTCGAAATAGTTCTTCAGCATCAGCGGCGTCAGCCGGCCGATCAGCCAACCGATGAACTGCTCGGGCGTCTTTACCCAAACCGGCAGCGGATCGAGGCCATGGCCGTAGGGCAGCGCGACGCGCAGGATGCGCCAGCGACGGCGGCGAAGCTGCTCGTCAATCGGATCGAGATCGGGCTCCAGCGTCCAACCGGGACGGCTTTGAACCTTCGTCGTGTTACGTTCCGCCATCGTCTTCAGCCCCCTGAACAGAGCGCACCGTGCGCCACTGCCACCTTACGAACTTGGTTACTGCGAATTAACGATGAATATAGAAGTTCCTAAATTGGACGCAATAACAATCTATGGTTAACGCCTAGTATTACAGCAATGGAAACAAGAACAGTTGTTAGATTCCGCGAATAGATCAAGAAAATCGTTCAGTTTCTTTACTTGGGAAACATCTCGATCGTAAAGCACGCGGACGGTGGTCAAATCTCCTGTACGGATAGCACCCCCGGCAATGCCTGCACCGACGCCAGGACGTTCGGACTGATACGGAATCCGCCCGGCAGCGCGATCTCGACCTCGCGTTGCGGCAGGGGCACCACCACGCTGACACGCCCCTTCCCGCCCGCACCGGCCTGCAGCAGCGTCTTAAATGGACCCAGCGCCGCCGCCTCGCCTAGCACGACTTTCAGGCCCGCCGCCGCTTGAGCAACGATCTGATCGATCGGCTCGATACGTTGGGCGGTGATGCGCAGCGACTCATCGTCGGCACGAATATCGGCGGTCACGAGCAACGGCTTGCCGCTCTCCAGCAACTGCCGCGCCTGCCCCAGCACTTCCGAGAACAACGTCACCTCGAACGTGCCGCTGGCATCCGACATCTGCACGAAGGCAAAACGCCGGCCCTCGGCCGAGGCACGTTCCTTCTTGCCGATGACGATGCCGGCGATGCGGAACCGCGTCGATCCGCCCGCCGCAAGCCGGTTGGGGAGATCGGCGTAGCGAACCACCCCGACGCGCGCGAGGCTCTTGGCGTAAGCGTCGAGCGGATGGCTCGACAGATAAAAGCCCAGCGCGGCGAATTCCTGCTGCAGCCGTTCGACCGATGGCCAGTCCTGTTGTGCCGGCAACGCGATCTTGCGCTGCGTCTGCTCGGCGCCACCGAAGAGATTAACCTGATTGCTGGACCGTTCCTCGGCGGCGGCGCTGGCATGGCGCAGCAGCGTCTCGGTCGCAGCAAAGGTCTGGGCGCGGTTGGCGTTGAGGCAATCGAACCCACCGGAACGCACGAGGCTTTCGAACTGCCGCTTGTTGAAACTTTTAACGTCGAGCCGGCGCGCGAAATCGAACAGGTCTTTGAACGGGCCATTGGCGCGGCGCTCGTTGATCACTTGCTGCATCGCCGCCGCACCGACGCCTTTGACCGCCGCGAGGGCGTAGCGAATTGCCGGCCCCGCCGGCGTCTGCTCGACCGCGAATTCGACTTCGGATTTGTTCATGTCCGGCGGCAGCACCTTGATGCCGAGGCGGTCGCATTCCTGGCGGAAGAGATTGAGCTTGTCGGTATTGCCGATATCGAGGCTCATCGATGCGGCGAGGAATTCGACCGGGTAGTTCGCCTTGAGATAAGCCGTCTGATACGACACCAGTGCGTAAGCAGCGGCATGCGACTTGTTAAAACCGTAGCCGGCGAACTTCGCCACGAGATCGAAGATGTGATCGGCAAGATCCGGATCGACGCCGCGCCCGACCGCGCCATCGACGAAGGTCTTCCGCTGCGCGTCCATCTCGGCCTTGATCTTCTTGCCCATGGCGCGACGCAGAAGATCGGCGCCGCCGAGCGAATAGCCCGATAGCTGCTTGGCGATCTCCATCACCTGTTCCTGGTAAATGATGATGCCGTAGGTCTCTTCGAGGATCGGCTGCATCACCGGATGGAGGTAATCCGGCTTCTCGCGGCCATGTTTGATCGCGATATAGCTGGGGATGTTGTCCATCGGGCCGGGACGATAGAGCGCCACGACGGCGATGATGTCCTCGAACCGGTCAGGCCCGAGCTTCTTGAGCATGTCGCGCATGCCCGAACCTTCGAGCTGGAACACGCCGGCCGTATCGCCTTTGGCCATCAGCGCATAAGACGCTTTGTCGTCGAGCGGCAAGGTCGTCAGGTCGATCTCGACGCCGCGCGCGGCGATGAACTGCACCGCCTTCGCCAGCACGGTCAGCGTCTTCAAACCGAGGAAGTCGAACTTCACCAGCCCCGCCAGCTCGGCATATTTCATGCTGAACTCGGTCACCGGCATGTCGGAGCGCGGATCGCGATAGAGCGGCACCAATTCGTCCAAGGGCCGGTCGCCGATCACCACGCCCGCGGCGTGGGTCGAGGCGTGTCGATAAAGCCCTTCCAGCTTCAGCGACATAGCAATGAGACGCCCGACCGATTCATCCTCGTCGCGCATTTGCTGCAGCAAGGGTTCGCCGTCGATCGCCTGTTTCAGCGTGACCGGCGCTGCCGGGTTGTTCGGCACCAGCTTGCAGAGCCGATCGACCTGGCTGTAGGGCATTTGCAGCACGCGGCCGACGTCGCGCAACACCGCGCGCGCCTGCAGCTTTCCGAAGGTGATGATCTGCGCCACGCGGTCGCGGCCGTATTTTTCTTGGACGTGCCTGATGACTTCGTCGCGGCGGTCCTGGCAGAAATCGATGTCAAAGTCAGGCATCGAGACGCGTTCGGGATTGAGGAAACGTTCGAACAGCAAGCCGAACCGCAACGGATCGAGATCGGTGATGGTCAACGCCCAGGCGACGACCGAGCCCGCGCCCGAACCGCGGCCCGGCCCGACCGGAATGCCCTGCGCCTTCGACCATTGGATGAATTCGGCGACGATCAGGAAGTAACCGGCAAAGCCCATCTTGATGATGGTGCCGAGTTCGAATTCCAGCCGCTCGCGATAAGGCTTCGCCGCCGCCTCTGCATCGCCATCCGCGGGTGGCTGCATCGCCAGAATGAGATCGAGACGTTTTTGCAAACCATCGATGGCGCGCGTGCGCAGCTCGTCTTCTTCCTTGCGGCCGTCGGCGCTGGGAAAAGGCGGTAGGATCGGCTGACGGAATTCCGGCATGTAGGAACAGCGCCGCGCGATCACGAGCGTGTTGTCGCAAGCCTCGGGCAGATCGGCGAACAACATCCGCATTTCGGCAGGCGACTTGAAATAATGCTCGGTCGTCAGGCGGCGGCGGTTGGGCGCGGTCTGTACCGTACCCTCGGCGATGCAGAGCAGCGCGTCGTGCGCCTCGTAATAGCTCTGGTCCGGAAAATAGCAGTCGTTGGTCGCGACCAGCGGCAGGTCGTACTTATAGGCCAGATCGATCAGGTCGCTTTCGATGCGGTCCTCGACATTCATGCCGTGGCGCATCAGCTCGATATAAAGACGCCCCGGAAAGAGGCCCATCAGCCGCTGCAGCATCGCCTCGGCCGCCGGCTTCTGGCTTTCGCCGAGCAACCGCCCCACCGCGCCCGACGCATTGGCGGTCAGCGCCAACAACCCTTCGGTGTTACCTTCCAGCGCATCGAGATCGATCTGCGGCGCGTCGCCGCCGTTGCTGTCGAGAAACGACTTACTGACCAGCTTCAGCAAATTGAGATAGCCGGCCTCGCTCTGCACCAGCAGCACCAGCGGATCGGGCGGCAATGCCGGCCCGACACGCGCGGCGAGTCGCGCATTTTCACCGTCGATACGGCGCAGCGACAGCTCGCAACCGATGATCGGCTGAACCCCCGCATCAGCCGCCGCCATGGCGAATTCCAAAGCGCCGAAAAGATTGCCGGCATCGGTCATCGCCACGGCCGGCATGGCGTTTTTCTTCGCCAGTGCGATCAGCTCTTTGACCTTGATCGCCCCCGCCGACAGCGAATAGGCGGAATGGACGCGCAGATGAACAAAATCAGCATGAGACATGAGGCCAGCTTGGCAGAGAGCGAGGGGCGCGCAAACGGATTTTTCGCCGCGCATGGATGCAGTCGAGTCGTAGAGTGGCATCACCGGCAAGACGGCGTAAAAATGGGAAAAGCCGCGCAAAATTGGCTTCGGTTTTGGGACATTTCATCGCCAACGCGCGGCATTCCGCCAGAAGGCCAGCGAAAATTGGCTTCGTTTCGTAATTTTTAAATAACACCTTGATCGCATTGGTTTTCTTTCCCGAACGGCACGCCGAGCGAAAGAAATGGGGAAGCGATACCGCGCGTGCAAGAACGCGCTACACTCGATGCCAATCGATGATGGACTTTATTTTATGGGAGGAAAAACAATGACACGCATCCGTATTCTCGAACGCAGCGACATGAACGACGCCCAGGGCAAGACCTACGACAAGGTGAAAGCCGCGGGCGGCCCGGTCGGCGGTCCCTATTACGCCTATATCCGCAACCCGCGCCTGATGGAGGCGTCGCAGGAGATGGGCAACACGTTGCGCGAAAGCCCGCTCTCCGGGGTCGAACGCCAGATCGCCGTGCTGACCGCCGTCCGTTTCTGGAATGCGAAATATCCCTGGCACGCCCAGGTGCGCGGTTCCCTCGCCGCCGGCGTCTCGCAGGAAACCGTCGATGCGATCAATCATCGCAAGCCGGTAAAGCTCGCCAATCCGCGCGAGCAGATGGCGCACGACCTCGCCGAGGAACTTCTCGAAAAGAAGAGCCTCAGCGAAGCGACCTACAAAGCCGCCGAGAAACTCTTCAGCGAAGAAGAACTCGTCGCCCTGATCGCCGTGACCGGCCAGTTCTCGATGGTGAGCTGCACCGCCAACGCCTACGACATCACCCCGCCCGCCGACGGTGCCAAACTCGCCGACTAACCGCACCTGTCCGCTGGCATAGGAAGTGGCATGCTTCGTCTATGTTCTCGCCAGTGAGCGCAACGGCAAGCCCCGCACCTATGTCGGCTGGACCACCGACCTCGACCGCCGCCTCACCCAACACAACAACGGCACCGGCGCGAAATTCACGCGCGGCGGAACGTGGGTGATGATTTACGCGGAGAAGTACGAGACGCGGAACGAGGCGATGAGTCGGGAATGGTATCTGAAGCGGGATCGGAAGATGCGGAAGATATTGATGTCGTAATTCTTGATTCAATCAAAAATCTTCAATAAGCCGGCCCTCACGCCACGCGCGAGCGACGCTTCGCGGCCCGGACGAGAACATCGTTGATACGTGTTTGCCAGCCGGGTCCTTCAGCCTTGAAAATCTCGACCATGTCCGCGTCGAGACGCAGCGTGATATGTTCTTTCGGACGTTCCAGCTTGGGCCGCCCCCTTCCCCGTTTTGCCGCTTCGATGAGGCCTGGCATCATTTCGGCAACGGGGCGCGCGCGCCGAAAATCCTCCAGTGTCAGTTCTGCATTGTCGGGATCGGCGATCGACGAAGGTCCTTTAATCTTTTTCGGCATAGCGTCGTACCTCTCTCGCATTTGCTTTGCGAAAACTAATAAGCCGGAATTTTTCGCCGCGGATCGTGAAAGCCACCACGCATAGACGGCCTGTCCATAAGCCGAAGGCTTGATACCGCGTCTCGCCGTAATCGCGGCGGTCATCGATTAAGAGTTGAGCCGTTTCCCACGCAAGGAAGACAACATCCGCGAAGTCGAGGCCGTGTTTGGCCAGATTGGCAGCAGTTTACGCTCGTCCCAATCGAAACCCATGACACTATAATGTGCCTACGTTAATTTGGATGTCAATATTTATGTGCCTACAGAAAATAGGCTCTGCCACCCCGGAGTTAATGATCAGAACAAACTATCGAGCGCGCTGGCGGCAAGATTCACGAGGGTTTCGCCGAAGACGAGGTAGGTCACATAACCCGCGGCGACATCAAAGCCGACCTCGCGGAAGAAGCGATGGCGCTTTGGATCTTCAATAGTGCCGAGATCGATCAACGGCACGTCCTCGGCGATTGCCGTTGCGGCCACCTTTGCCAGCAGGGCCTTGCCGAGCTTGCGGCGGCGAAAGGGCGGCTTCACGTAAAGCTGATGGACGTAATAGGTCGTCTTGCCGACATCGGGCATATAGAGCGGCGAATAGGTGATCATGCCGACGGGATCGCCGGCAACGATCGCGACCCATGCGGTAAATTTCGGATCTTTACCAAAGCCGTCGCGAGCCCAGTCTTCCGCGGTCGCGTGGAGGACCGAGAGGCTGCCGAGTTCTTCGGCCAGCATTTTCATCATGCCGAACATGGCAGCCGCGTCGTCCGGCGTGGCGCGGCGAAGATGAATCGCTTGATCGGTAGGCTCGGGATTCATCGCCTGCCCCCAAAAGTTGCTCCTGGGGGTTCTATGGCGATGCCGGGGCAATCATCCCCATCGGCCTCGCGATAGACGCGAACCTTATCGGTGGCCAATCAGTTGGCGCGGCTATTTAAACAGCACCTTCGACGCGTCGATCTTGCTGTGGAGCATTTCCTGCTTGGTCATGATCTCGGCGATCGAGAAGATATCCCGCTCGGTCACTTTGGCCTCGAGTCTGGGCATTTCGATGGCCCGCACCGCGTCGGGCGGCATCTTCATGAAGGTGGCGATGGCCGCGCGGGCTTCGTCCGGATGGGCGATGCCGTAGGCGGTGCCTTCTTCGTTGGCTTCGTTGAAAGCCTTCACCGCATCGCGATGCGCGTTGGCCCATTCGCGCGTCGATGAATAGATGATGGTCTGCGTGCCGAGCGGAAGGCTGTCGAAGGCATGACCGACATCCTTGCCGAGTCCGGCAGCGATGATGCGCGAATAGATAGGCTCGATCGTTACGACCGCATCGGCGAGGCCGCCCTGCAATGCATCACGCTGTTGCGGGAAGGCCATCTCGATGAAATTGACCGATTTGTAATCGACATTGTGCTGCATGAGCCAGTTGCGCAGCGAGACATGGATGAGCGCGCCGAGGCCGGGTACACCGACTTTCTTGCCGACAAAATCCGCCGGGACGCTGATGCCCGATCCGGTGCGCGCGATGATCGCGCTGTTGTTGCTTTCCTTGGTCGTGACGTTGGTGCCCGACACCGCAACGAGATCGATGCCAGCATCGATCGCCTGCAGCAGCACCGTCGTCGCCGCGCCGGCGATATCGGACGAACCGGCGACGAGCGCAGGCGGGACGTTGGAATTGAGATTGATGACCTGGAGTTCGACCTCGATCCCGCGCTTGGCATAGAAGCCTTTTTCCTGTGCGAGGTAGCTCGCCGCAAGCGACGCAGCCGGCGTCTGGCCGACCCTGATCTTGGTTTGCGCGCCGGCATCCGGCGTCATCGAAATCGCCGCCAGCAAGATCGCCGCTGTCCAGATCATCCGCATTTGATTCTTCTCCCCACTCCGGAATTTTAATGCCCGCCGGTGACGTGACCGTAGCAGTCTGTATGACGTGGTGCGAGAGCAGGACCTCGGGAAATTGCGCAGGCATGGTGCGTCCCTCGACTACGCTCGGGATGAGGTTTGTTTGGATTCTTGCTTCAACCAATGCAACGCACAACCTGCCTCGTCCCGAGCGAAGTCGAGGGACACGGAATGGTTCTGCAGACGACTTACCCTTGGCGCACTAGCCCGTTTTCGAGCACGAGAATACGATCCATGCGGCGGGCGAGATCGAGATTATGGGTCGCGATCAATGCGGCTAGACCTGAATGGCGAACGAGATCGATCAGCACCGCGGTCACATCGTCTGCCGTCTTCTGATCGAGATTGCCGGTCGGCTCGTCACCAAGAAGAAGCTTCGGCTTATTGGCGAGGGCGCGGAGGATCGCGACGCGTTGCTGCTCGCCACCCGACAGACGCGCCGGACGATGTTCGGCGCGCGGCTGCAGATTGACGAGGCCGAGCAACTCCATCGCCCGCACCTTCGCTTCCTTGCGCGACACGCCGGCGATCATCTGCGGCAGAATGATATTTTCGGCCGCCGAGAATTCCGGCAGAAGCTGATGGAATTGATAGACGAAGCCGATGCCGGTACGGCGCGCGGCGGTGCGCTCGTCATCGCCCATGCGGCTGCAATCTTTCCCGGCGAGCAGCACCTGCCCGCCATCGGGACGATCCAGCAGCCCCGCCATATGCAGCAGCGTCGATTTACCCGCGCCCGACGGCCCGACCAGCGCGACGATCTCTCCCGGGGAAATGGTCAGCGAGACGCCGTTGAGGACGGGCAGCGGCTTGCCGCCCTGCTGATATATCCGCGTGACCGCGCGTAGTTCGAGCGTGGCTGCTTTACTCATCGTCATTCCCGCGAAAGCGGGAATCCATCGATCCCCAAAACGAGCGTGAAGTGGATTCCCGCTTTCGCGGGAATGACGGATTTAAAATCGTGGCCTCACTCATACCGAAGCGCCTCGACCGGATCGAGCTTGGCCGCACGCCAGGCGGGATAGATCGTCGCCAGCAACGACAGCCCGAAAGCCATGCCGACGACCGTGCCGACTTCCCAGGGATCGACGCGCGCCGGGATCTGTGTGAGGAAATAGATCTCGGCCGAGAACAGGTCGGTGCCGATGATCGCCTGGATGAAGCGGCGGATCGCCTCGATATGCAGCGCGAACTCGACGCCGAGAACGAAGCCGATCACCGTGCCGATCACCCCGACGCTGGCGCCGGCGAGAATGAAGATGCGGAGGATCGAGCCGCGCTTTGCGCCCATGGTGCGAAGGATCGCGATGTCCCTGCCCTTGTCCTTCACCATCATGATCATGCTGGAGACGATGTTGAATGCCGCCACCAGGATAATCAGCGTCAGGATCAGGAACATGACGTTGCGTTCGATCTGCACGGCATTGAAGAACGACAGGTTGCTTTGCTGCCAATCGTAGATCTTGGCCTTGCCGGCGAGCGCGTTATAGACCTCGAGATCGTAGCTTCTGATTTTATCGGGGTCGGCAACCATCACTTCGAGGCTGGTCACGGCCTTGTCGATATTGAAGAAGGTCTGCGCCGTATCCATCGGCATGATGATGATCGAATTGTCGAATTCGAACATGCCAACATTGAAAGTCCCGGCGAGCTTATAAGTCTTGATACGCGGCACCGTGCCGAAGACCGTCGCCGACCCTTGCGGCGAGATCAGCGTAACCGTGCCGCCGATCCGGACGCCCAGCTTTTCAGCGAGGCGGCTGCCGAGAATGACGCTGTTGCCGTTGAAGTTCGTGAAAGCGTCAGGCGACAGATGCTCGGAGATCAGCTTTTGCGCCTTCAAATCGTCGGCGGCGAGCCCGCGTACCATCGCGCCCGAAGCCTGAGCCCCGGCGGTGGCCATCACTTGGCCTTCGATGATCGGCGTCGCCGAGACAATGCCCGGCAGATTCTTGATCTGCTCGGCCAGCGGCTCGTAATCGGTCAGCGGCCCCTGCAGCGCATAGACATTCATATGGCCGTTGACGCCGAGGATGCGGCCCAGCAACTCGGCACGAAATCCGTTCATCACCGCCAGCACGACGATCAGCGTCGCCACGCCCAGCGCGATGCCGGTCAGCGAGAAGATGGCGATGACCGAGATGAAACCTTCCTGACGCCGCGCCCGCAGATAACGGAACGCGATCATCCGCTCCAATGCGCCAAACATCAGGCGTTAGTCCCGGCGACGAGCGCGAGCGCCGCTTCGGGCGACAGTTCCTGCTTCTCGCCGCTGCGGCGGTTCTTGATCTCAACGACGTTGTTGGTGACGCCGCGCGGGCCAATGACGAACTGATACGGCAAGCCGATCAAGTCCATCGCCGCGAACTTGGCGCCGGCCGATTCATCGCGATCGTCATACAGCACCTCGACGCCGGCCTTTTGCAGCTTGGCGTAAAGATCGTCGCAAGCCTCTTTGCACTTGGCGTCGGCGGCGCGCAGGTTGATGAGGCCGACTTTGAACGGCGCCACCGGCTCCGGCCAGATGATGCCGTTATCGTCGTGATTGGCTTCGATGATCGCGCCGAGGAGACGCGAGACACCGATGCCGTAGGAACCCATCTCCATCGTGATCTGGGTCTTGTCCTGGCCGGCGACGACCGCCTTCATCGGCTCGGAATATTTCGTGCCGAAATAAAACACCTGTCCGACTTCGATACCGCGGGCGCGGCGGCGGCGTTCTTCGGGAACGCGTGCTTCGAATTCGGCTTGATCGTGCTTCTCGTCGGTCGCGGCGTACCAGTTGGCGATATATTTCTGCACGTCGGGCGAGGTCGGATCGATGTTGCTTTCATCGAGCTTCACGACGTCGGCGTCGTAGAACAATTCGCTCTCGCCGGTATCGGCTTGGACGTGGAACTCGTGGCTCAAATCGCCGCCGATCGGGCCGGTGTCGGCGCGCACCGGAATCGGCGTCAGGCCCATCCGCTTGAAGGTCTTCATATAGGCGGCGAACATGCGGAAGTAGGACGCGACCGCCGCCGGCTTGTCGAGATCGAACGAGTAGCAGTCCTTCATCAGAAATTCGCGGCCACGCATCACGCCGAAACGCGGACGTACCTCGTCGCGGAACTTCCACTGGATGTGATAGAGCATCTTCGGCAGGTCGCGGTAGCTTTTGACAGAGCCGCGGACGATGTCGGTGATCAGCTCTTCATTCGTCGGGCCATAGAGCATGTCGCGATCGTGACGGTCACGGATGCGCAGCATCTCTTTGCCATAGACCTCGTAGCGGCCGCTTTCACGCCACAACTCGGCCGGCTGCAACGTCGGCATCAACAGTTCCTGCGCCCCGGCGGCGTCCTGTTCCTCGCGAACGATCTGCTCGACCTTTTTGAGCACCCGAAGGCCCAGCGGCAGCCAGCTATAGATGCCGGCGGCGGACTGCCGGATCATGCCGGCGCGCAGCATCAGCCGGTGCGAGACGATCTGCGCCTCGGCGGGATTTTCCTTGAGCAACGGCAGGAAATAAGCGGACAGGCGCACGGTTTTTTCTCGATGTAATGGGACGTTTAGAGGGGTTGGGCGAATTTAGGGGCTGGCGGCGGCGCTGTCTAATCCCGCGCGTTTCCGGGTGCGCTGGATCGATTCACCACCTCCCTCGACTGCGCTCGGGACGAGGTCTTTCTTTGTGCCATTCACAATGTTCCTCGTCCCGAGCGTCGTCGAGGGACCCTTGCTGTCCGTGCAACCGTGCTTCAATCCCGGGCCGAGCGGCAGGCCTCGGCCATCACCGCGCGCTGATTGGGATTGAGCGGCTGGCCGTTGAAGAAGGCTTGGTTATTGCGGACGGTGACGTAACCGATCACTGCCTTGGCCCCCGTCCCCGCTGGGATGCCGAACTTGCCGGCCAGGTCGCGGCTGATTTCGATCGGGAAATTATCGGTCGAAACGGAAGGATCGCTGGACGGCAGATCGGCGGGCGCGACCGCGTCGCCGTTCACATCGACGCCGGGCGTGTAATCGGCGCCGGGAACACCGGCCGTCTTGCCGGGCAGCAGATCGCAGATTTGCGACGACATGACCATCCTGCCGTCGGGCGACACGCTGAGGCCGGCGGGCGGCACTGTTTGTGTTTGCGCCGAGGCCGAGACAGCAAAGAAAATGAGAAACGCGCTGAGCATGGCCATGAGACTAGCCCAAATCCCATCCATCGGCCAAAATAACGAGGCTTGAGACTCCCTCTCCCCTCGGGGAGAGGGCTGGGGTGAGGGGGAACCTCTATCGCGTGTGAAGCCCCCTCACCCGGCCCTTCGGGCCGACCTCTCCCCGAGGGGAGAGGTTTATTTGACGACGATCGGGGGATCGATGTTCGAGCGTTATTTCCAGCTGTCTGCCAACGGCACGACCATCCGCACCGAAGTGGTCGCCGGCTGCACCACCTTCCTGACGATGGCCTATATCATGTTCGTCAATCCGCTGATCCTCGGTGACGCCGGGATGGATCGTGGCGCGGTGTTCGTCGCCACCTGCATCGGCACCGCGATCGGCACGCTGATCATGGGGCTTTATGCCAATTACCCGCTGGCACTCGCGCCGGGCATGGGGCTCAACGCCTATTTCACTTACGGCGTGGTCAAAGGGATGCATTTCTCGTGGGAGATCGCGCTGGGGGCGGTCTTCATCTCGGGCATCCTGTTCCTGATTCTCAGCCTGTTGCGGCTGCGCGAATGGATCGTCGATGCGATCCCGCAATCGCTGAAGATGGCGATCTCGGCCGGCATCGGTTTGTTCCTCGGCATCATCGCCCTGAAGAACGCGGGCATCGTCGTCGGGTCGCCGGATACTCTGGTGACGCTGGGCGATTTGAAGGCGGCGCCGACCTTGCTGGCGGTCCTGGGGTTTGTCGCCATCGCGGCGCTGGATGCGCGGCGGGTGCCGGGCGCGATCATCATCGCGGTGCTCGGCGTGACGGCACTGGGCGTCGCCTTCGGCGTCTCGCCTTTCGCCGGGATCGCCGCCCCACCGCCGAGCCTCGCCCCGACCTTTCTGAAACTTGATCTCGCCGGGGCGCTCAATCTCGGTGTGGTCGTCATTATCTTCGCGTTCTTCTTCGTCGATTTGTTCGACAACACCGGGACGCTGGTCGGCGTCGCCCATCGCGCCGGCATGATCGGGCCGGACGGCAAGATCCCGCGCCTCAACCGCGTCTTAATTGCCGACTCAGCTGCAACTATTTGTGGTTCCCTGCTCGGCACCTCGACGGTCACGTCGTATATCGAGAGCGCGGCAGGTGTCCGGGCCGGCGGGCGGACCGGATTGGTCGCTGTCGTCGTCGCGATCCTGTTCCTCCTCAGTCTTTTTCTATCACCGCTTGCAGGAACAGTTGCAGCCTACGCCACCGCGCCGGCGCTGCTTTACGTCGCCTGCCTTATGACGCGCGGCCTAGTCGATATCGATTGGGAAGACGTCACCGAATATGCGCCGGCCGTCGTCACGGCTTTGGTGATGCCGCTGACCTTTTCGATCGCCAATGGAATCGCTTTGGGTTTCATCCTCTATGTCGGGGTGAAACTGCTTTCGGGTAAGATTCGTTCGCTTAGCCCCGCCCTGGTGATCCTCGCGCTGCTCTTTCTCATTAAATTTGCAGTTTTATAAGAAGACTCGTCGTTTCGATGCAAAATTAACGTGACGAATGGATCGGGCTTCCATACAGTCTTTTTCAGCTTTCACGGTTCGCACTCAAGAAAGCGCTCGGCCTAAGTTTAGGGAGGAAGCCGCCATCAAGGTGGTTTGAGGGATCAACCCTCTCGAAGAGTCCTAAGCTTTAAAATTAGTGCGGTTAGGCAAGGTCTTCAGATCTTGCCTTATTTTTTGCCCGAAACGTTTTTTCACCGAATAGTTGAAACCTGGCCGCTGCTCCGAAACCCGCATCACTTTGCGGGTTTGGCGGCCCAAGCGGGTTTCCGCTTCAGCACCTTGGCGTGGATCGGGCAGCTCGGTACATGCGCGCCTTCGATATAGCCGAGGCTCATCAAGAACTCGCCGACGATCTCGCCACCGGTGAAGCGGAAGGTTTTGCGAAACAGCTTCACCCACTCTTCTTTCGTTAGCGGATGATGCGCATCGAGCCATTCGGCGAACGAGCCGTGGCTGTCCCGGATTGCCTGCAGACGTTTTGCATTGTCGATCACCGCTTCGATCTTCAACCGGTTTCGAATGATGCCGGCGTCATTCATCAGCCGCGTCACATCGCGCGCGCCGAAGGCCGCGACCTTATCGATATCGAACGCGGCAAAAGCCGCAACGAAAGCCGGACGCTTTTTCAGCACCGTCAGCCAAGACAATCCCGCCTGATTGATTTCGAGCACCAATCGTTCGAACAGCACCGCATCCTCGCGGGCCGGAAAGCCATATTCACTTTCGTGATAGATGCCGTGAAACGGATGGCCTGGCGCGAGGCGGCAATATTCGGCGCTCATCGCTTCAGGAGCTCAGACTGATCAGGCCGGAATTGACAGCCCAGTAAATGAAAACCCAGATGACAGCAGCAACGACGGTCGTAATGCCCGCCTTCATCAGCAGCCGCGGATTGGCCGGCGCGCCGGCGTCGTGGCCTTGGTCTGCCTCGTTCGCCGGACGCACGCCCCAGGGCAACACAGCGAAAATCGTGATCCACCAGATGACGATATAGGTGGCGGTGCCGACAAACCAATTCATCGCGTCAAACCTGTTCCAATTCGATCAGCGTGCCGGCGAAATCCTTTGGGTGAACGAACAGTACCGGCTTGCCATGCGCGCCTATCTTCGGCTCGCCATCACCGAGAACGCGCGCGCCCATCGCCTTCAGCTTGTCCCGCGCGACGATGATGTCCGGCACCTCATAGCAGAGATGGTGCATCCCGCCCGATGGGTTCTTTTCGAGAAAGCCTGCCACTGGCGAATTCTCGCCGAGCGGCGTGAGCAACTCGATCTTCGAATTCGGCAAAGTGACGAACACCGTCGTCACCCCATGATCGGGCAGTTCCACCGGCGCCGACACCTCGCCGCCCAGGACATCGCGATAAAGCGCCGCTGCCCAGGCGAGATCGGGCACGACGATGGCGACATGGTTGAGCCGTCCGATCATGCGAACCGTTTTAGCGCCGCGATCATTCGCCCGCCAGCTTGGCCGCCGGCTTTTGTGCCAGCGCCACCCCGGTCGGAATTTTGAAGGCGAGCAGGAACATCACCACCGCCAACAAGCCGGCAATCCAATAGACATTGTGAACCGACGCCGCGATCGCATCGACCAGCCGCGTCACCTCATCCCCACTGAGTTGCCCGCGCGTCGCCGGCTGCATCAGCAGATTGATCTCGGCATCCGCGCCGGCGACGCGTCCCGCCATGGTGACATTGAATATCGCCCCGAAGACAGCCGTGCCGATCGATTGGCCTATCGTGCGCAAGAACATATTGGCCGAGGTCGCGGCGCCCCGCTCGCCCCAACCGACGCTGGTCTGAATCGAGATGATGAAAGTCGTGTTGCTGAACCCCATGCCGAGCCCAAGCATCGAAGCGCCGAACGCCGCCCAGGCCGGCCCCTGCTCCGGCGTCAGCCGCAACAACAGCACGGACGCGGCAATCATGATCGCGCCGCCGATCAATGCGGTCGTGCGATAGGAAAAAAGGATCATCGTCTTGGCCGCGCCAAAGGTGCCGACGGTCCACATCACCGACGATGCGCCCAGGGCCAAGCCGGCGACGGCGGGGCTCGACGCCATCGCGCCTTGAACATAGGTCGGCAGAAACGCGCCGTTGCACATCATCAACGCACCGATGACGAACGAACCCATATTGCCGACGACGATGATCGGAATGCGCCACAGCTTGAACGGCACGATCGGTTCGGCCGTGTGTCGCTCCTGCAGTACCAGCAGCGGCAACGCAATCGCCGCAACGACACCCAGCACGATGATCGTCGATCGATCGAGACTGCTCGCTTGAACCAACACGACCATCAACGCGCCGACACCGATCATCAGCAACAGTGCGCCGAGATAATCGGTTTCCTGACGCTGCGGCGATATGCGTTCGTCGAGGAACACCCACAGCATGACCATCGCCGCAATGCTGATCGGAATATTGATCCAGAAGACGACGGCCCAATGCAGATGTTCGACGATGAACCCGCCCAGCAACGGACCACAGAGCGCCGACGCGCCGAACACCGCCGATAGATAACCCTGTACGACGCCACGTTCACGCGGCGCGTAAGTATCCCCCAGCACCGTCCAGGCCATCGGCTGAATCGCGCCGGCGCCGAGCCCCTGGATCGTCCGCATCGCGATCAGCGGCACCATGCCCCAGGCAAAGCCACAGGCAGTCGAGGCAACGAGAAAAAGGCTCGCGCCGATGATAAAGACACGCTTGCGACCGTAGATATCGGCCAGCCGCCCATAGATCGGCGTCGAAGCTGCCTGTGCCAACAGATACGACGCGAATACCCAACTGAAGAGATGAAAGCCGCCCAGATCGGCAACGATGGTCGGCATCGCCGTCCCGACGATGGTGCCTTCCACCGCCGCCATGAACTGCGCCATCATGCAGGCCGAAAGAATCAGCCGCCGCTGCCGCCGCGCGGCGGGACTGCGATAGGCTTCCGATTCCGGATCGATATGCGCCAAACGCCGATCTCCCTGACGCAACGGAGGTTACAAAGGAGCGATGTTCCTTGCCATGCCTGATGACAGTGATCCGACCACGAAGGCCTAAGACTGGCTCCCACGCACAGCATGTCTCACGGAATGAATAATTACTTCATCGCCCGAAACTTCGTAGAAAACGAGATACGGATAGGGCGTCGTGGTTAAACGCCGGATGGTCGGGTCATCTGTGCGCGCACCAATGAGGGGATATATCCGCAGAATATCGACAGTCGATTGGATACGCGCATGCACCTTTTTGGCACCTTGCGGCGAATGCTCTGCAATATAATCGAGAATAAAATCGAATTCAGAAAGCGCCCGTCGCGTATATCGAAGCTTCAAAGACCGCGCTTCGCCCACAACGCTCGGACCTCTTCGTCCGTCGCGAAATCACCACGCGCTGCCGCCTCCTTGGAGGCTGAAATCGCAGCACGGTCTTCCGGCGACAATACGATTACCGATGTATCATCATTTCCCGCAAGCCGAAGGACAACACGGGCGATATCGTCCTGGTCCGATTCGGGAAGATTCCGAGCGGCTTCGAGCGCCTGATCAAGCAGCTTTGTCATGAATCTAGAATACACCCTTAACCGAGGAGGGAAAAGAGCATCTCGATTCTCAAATCCTCACCACATGCACGTCTGTCACCGGGCGTTTGCCGTGGACGGATTTGAAGGCTCGGCGGATCGAGAGGCGGACGGCTTCTTTCAGCATCGCATCGTTGCGGCGGTCGCGCGGCGGCAGGTCAGCGATGGCTTCTTCGACGCGCAGGCGCAGGTCTTCGGCGAGCGCGGCGGGATCTTCGGAAAGGCCCTGCACCGTCACTTGCACGGGCGCTTTCAAACGTCCGTCGGCATCGACGACGACGGTGGCGACGGCGGTGCCGTTCCAGGTCATGCGGACCCGGCTTTTGAGCGCCTCGCCATGCAGCGGCAAAAGATTTTTGCCGTCCATGACCAGACGGCCGGTCGAAATCTCGCCGATCACTTCGGGATTGCCCGGCGCCAGCTTCACGACCTGACCGTTATGGGTAACGAGCGCGTGCTTTGCGCCGCAATCCTCGGCGAGTTTTGCATGCGCCATCAGATGACGCGCCTCGCCATGAACCGGTAGCGCGATGCGCGGGCGGACGAGTTCGTACATGCGCGTCAGTTCGTCCTGCGCCGGATGACCGGAGACGTGAACGAAGCGTTCGTTGTCGGTGATGATATCGACGCCCATATGGGCGAGCTTGTTCTGCAGCCGGCCGATCGAGCGTTCATTGCCGGGAATGACCCGTGATGAAAAGACGACAGTATCTCCGGGCTCGAGGATGATCTCGGGATGATCGTCCTCGGCGATGCGCCACAAGGCCGCGCGCGGTTCACCCTGGCTACCGGTGCAGATGAGGACGACCTTGTCGCGCGGCAGATAAGCGGCTTCTTCATCGGTCAGGAACGGCGCGATATTTTGCAGATAGCCGGTTTCGCGCGCGGCATGATCCATGCGCCAGAGCGAACGGCCGACCAGCGCCGCGTGACGATCGTTGGCCGCTGCGGCGATGGCGATCGACGACAGACGCGCGACATTCGAGGCGAAGCAGGCGACGGCAACGCGTTCCTTGCATTCGCCGATGACCTTGATCATTTCGGTCTTCACGTCGGCCTCGGAACCCGCACTGCCGGGACGCAGCACGTTGGTGGAATCGCATACCATGGCGAGGACGCCTTCATCGCCGAGGCGTTTCAGCGCCGCCTCGTCCGACGAATGACCGACCTGCGGATCTGGGTCGAATTTCCAATCGCCGGTATGCAGCACCGAACCGAAGGGCGTGCGCAACACGACCGCGTTCGGTTCGGGGATCGAATGAGTCATGGTGATCAGTTCGAGTTCGAACTGACCAATCGAGAAATGCCCTGACAGCGGCACCTCGTGGATCGGCACGGTGCGATCCATGCCCGCCTCGGTCAGTTTCGCACGCAACACCGCGGCGGTGAAGGGCGTCGCATAAACCGGGCAACGAAACTGTTCCCACAGATGCGCGACGGCGCCGATATGATCTTCATGCGCATGGGTGCAGAACAGCCCGTCGAGCTTGTCGGCACGTTCGGCGATGAAGGCCGGATCGGGCATGATGATGTCGATACCGGGCACCGTGTCGTCGGCAAAGGTGATGCCGCAATCGATCATCAACCAGCGGCCGTTATAGCCATAGAGCGAGAGATTCATCCCGATCTCGCCGACGCCGCCGAGGGCGACGAAGACGAGTTCGTCGGGGCGATTGGGAGACGATACTGCTTTTTTCATACCGAAATGGTTTCCGGGCGATTGCGCGTATAGACAAGGCGCAGGCCCCATAAGTTCAGATTGCCATCGACCTCTTCAATCATCGGGCTGGCATCTTCAAAGATCGGCGCGAGGCCGCCGGTGGCGATGACGCGCATCGGCCCGCCATATTCGGCCTTGATGCGCGAGACGATGCCTTCGATCAGACCGACATAGCCCCAATAGATACCGGACTGCATGCACTCGACCGTGTTGGTGCCGATGACTTTGGCGGTCTTGTGGATCGAGACGCTGGGCAGTTTCGCCGCCGCCTGCTGCAGCGCGTGGAGCGAGAGATTGATGCCGGGCGCAATCACGCCGCCGCGGTAATTGCCGTCGTCATCGACCACATCGAAGGTCGTTGCCGTGCCGAAATCGACGACGATCGACGCACCGGGATAACGGTGATGCGCCGCGACACTGTTGATAAGACGATCGGCGCCGACTTCCTCGGGCCGATCCACCAATGCTTTCATACCCAACTCGATCGCCGGGTCGCCAACGAGCAGCGGCGTCGAACGACAATAGTCCTGGCAAAACTTGATCAGATTGAAATTCGCATCGGGAACGACGCTCGCGATGATCGTCCCGGTGATGCGGTCGCGCCCAAGCCCGGCGAGGCTCAGCAGATGATCCAGCCAGACGACATATTCATCCGCCGTGCGCTTCAGATCGGTCGATGTACGCCACGCGCCTTCCAGACGATCGCCGTCCCAGAGGGCGAACACCGTGTTGGTATTGTTAGCATTGATGGCGAGCAGCATGGGCTTTCCTTGGGGCGCGGTCTTCGTCCCTATCTTATTCGATAAGAAGGATATTCACCACGGAGGCACGGAGAAGAGGGAGAAGTCAGGATTAGGGCGCTTCGCGCCGAAGAAATTCTTCTCGGTGTCCTCCGTACCTCCGTGGTGAAATTTTATGCGTCGGCTGGAAACACTTCGCCCGAGGTAACACGGCGGCGGCCGGCTTCGGCATCCAGCAGCAACGCGCCATCGTCATCGAGACCGGCGAAAATACCGACCGATTCCGAATCAGCCAGACGTACGCGGATCGGTTGCCCGATCCCCGCTCCGCGCGCCAACCAAGCATCGCGCACGGCCGGGAAGCCTTTTCCCTCGTCCCAACGTTCGTACCAACCGAGAAAGCGCTCGGCCAAAGCGGCAAGCATCGCATCCGACGAGACCTCCGTTCCGGTCGCGCTAAGTGCCGTCGCGGGATAAGCCGCGTCCGTCGGATAGGCGGCGAGATTGATGCCGATACCGAGCACAAGCCAGTCGAGGCCACCGCCCTTCCCAGTTTGCGATTCCAGCAGGATGCCCGCGAGCTTTCGATATCCCGCCCCTCCTTCGTCATTCCCGCGAAAGCGGGAATCCAGCGGTGGCGAGATGGACTCCCGCTTGTGCGGGAGTGACGAGATGTCGATGGGGCCGAGCATAATATCGTTCGGCCATTTGAACGCGATATCCGCGTCCGGCGCGACATCACAGCAAGCATCCCCGGCGGCGACGGCGGCGACGAAGCTGAGTTGCATCGCGACGCCGATCGGGGCCTTTGGACGAAGGATGAGCGAGCAATAGAGATTGCCGCGCGGCGATACCCAAGTCCGGCCTTGGCGGCCGCGCCCGGCGGTTTGCTGGTCCGCCTGGATCAAAGTGCCGGCAGGCGCACCAGCCACGGCGAGGCGCTTGGCCTCGTCACTGGTGCTGGCGATCCGTTCGTGACGGATCAGGCGATAGAACGACGGCAGATTTGTCATGATTTCCCGTTGCCGGGAAATGCGTCGGTCATCCGGCGAAGAGTGCCGCCGCGACGGCGTCCGCGCCATCGACCAGCATGGTCGGCCAGACGAAGAAGAACAGAACGACCAGCGCCGACACCAACATCACCGCCTGAACCTCGCGCGGAACCGGGCGATCGAACGGCTCGGCAGGCTCGTCGAAATACATCAGCTTGACGATACGCAGATAATAGAACGCGCCGACGACGCTGGAGAGAACACCGATGATCGCCAGCGCATAGAGATGCGCGTCGATGGCGGCAAGGAAGATATAGAGCTTGGCGAAGAACCCGGCGAGCGGCGGAATACCGGCCATCGAGAACATGAAGATGGCGAGCGCCAACGCCATGCCCGGATTGGTGCGCGACAGACCGGCCAGATCGGCGATGCCCTCGACCAGCTTGCCTTGGCGACGCATGCAGAGGATCACGGCGAAGGTGCCGACGCTCATGAACAAATAGATCGAGAGATAAACCAGGATGCCGCGAATACCGCCGGCGCTGTTCGAGGCAAGACCAATCAGGGCGTAACCGACATGGCCGATCGAACTGTAAGCCATCAGCCGTTTGATGTTGGTCTGATTGATGGCGGCGAAAGCGCCGAGCAGCATCGAGGCGACGGAGATGAACCAGATCACCTGCTGCCATTCCGCGCCGAGGCCGCCGAACGGACCGATCATCACGCGGACGAACAAAGCGAGCGCGGCGATCTTCGGCGCGACCGAGAAGAAGGCCGTCACCGGGGTCGGCGCGCCTTCATAAACGTCGGGCGTCCACATATGAAACGGCACGGCGGAGGACTTGAAGGCGAGGCCGACCGCGATCAGGACGATGCCGATGATGAGCCCAATCGAAACCGTACCGCCATCTTGGAAGGCATGGCTCAGCGTATCGAAGCTGGTCGAGCCGGCGAAGCCATAGACCATCGACGAGCCGTAGAGCAGCATGCCCGAGGCAAGCGCACCGAGGACGAAATATTTGAGGCCAGCCTCGGTCGAGCGCAGCGAATCACGCTGGAACGCGGCGCAGACATAGAGTGCGAGGCTTTGCAGCTCGAACGAGACATAAAGCGAGATGAGATCGTTCGACGAAATCATCAGCAGCATGCCGGTCGTCGCCAGAAGGATCAGGACCGGATATTCCGGCCGAGCAATGCCTTCCTGCTCGTTGTAGCGCATGGAAAGAATGATCGAGAAAGCCGAACCGGCGATCACCAGCATCTTGGAAAATGCGCCGAAGCCGTCGGTGATGAAAAGGCCGTAGAAGCTGACCAAACGGTCAGTGCCGCGTGCATGCAGCGGCATCGCGACGAGCGCGAAGGTCACGACCAAAGCGGCGACCGATAGCCAGGCGATTTCGCGCGCGGACTTATCGCCCTGGAAGACGCCGAGGATCAGCAGCGCCAGCGCGGCGGCGGCGAGAAATATCTCGGGCAGCGCGGGCAGGAATTCGGACGCGGCGAATTGGATCATGGTTGGCGCCCTGACACGGCGGCATCGAAGGCGACGGACCGGACCGTGCGATGATCCCGGAAATGACCGGCGAGCGCATGGCCCGTTTCACGCGACGATTGAACGCTTTCGATCAGGTTGGAAATGGTCGGCTGCATCGGCTTCAGGAATGTATTGGGATAGATCCCCATCCACATCACGACCGCCAGCATCGGCACGAAGACGACGACCTCGCGCCAATTGAGATCGAGCATGGCGCGGACATCGTCCCTGGTGATGACGCCGAAGACGACGCGGCGATAGAGATAAAGCATATAGGCCGCGCCGAGGATGAGGCCCGTGGAGGCGAAGAAGGCGACCCAGGTATTGGCCTGGAACGCGCCCATCAACGTCAGGAATTCGCCGACAAAGCCCGCCGTGCCCGGCAAACCGACCGAGGCGAGCATGAACACCATGAAGACGAAGGCGTATTTCGGCATGTTCTGCGCAAGGCCGCCGTAGCGTGCGATCTCGCGGGTATGCAGCCGGTCATAGACGACGCCGACGCAGAGAAAGAGCGCGGCCGAGACGACGCCGTGGCTGAGCATCTGGAACATCGCGCCCTGGATGCCCTCGGACGTCAAGGTGAAGACGCCCAGCGTGACGATGCCCATATGAGCGACCGACGAATAGGCGATCAGTTTCTTCATGTCCTGCTGCACCAGCGCGACGAGCGAGGTGTAGATGATCGCGACGATGCTGAGCGTATAGACCAGCGGCGTGAACATCGCCGATGCTTCGGGGAACATCGGCAGCGAGAAGCGGAGGAAGCCGTAGCCGCCCATCTTCAACAGCACGCCGGCGAGGATAACGGAACCGGCAGTCGGCGCTTCGACATGCGCATCCGGAAGCCAGGTATGGACCGGCCACATCGGTACCTTCACCGCGAACGAGGCGAAGAAGGCGAGCCAGAGCCAGGTCTGCAGATGCGCCGGGAAGTCGAAGTTCAGCGCTTCGACCATGTCGGTCGAGCCGGTCTGGAAATAGATCGCGAGGATCGCGAGCAACATCAGCACCGAGCCGAGCAACGTATAGAGGAAGAACTTGAACGCGGCATAAACCCGGCGCGGTCCGCCCCAGATACCGATGATCAGGAACATCGGGATCAGCACGCCCTCGAAGAACATATAGAAGAGGACGAAATCGAGCGCGCAGAACATGCCGATCATCAGCGTTTCGAGCACCAGGAACGCGATCATATATTCGCGGACGCGATTCTTGACCGAGCCCCAGCTGGCGACGACGCAGATCGGCGTCAGGAACGCCGACAGCACGACGAAGAACAGCGAGATGCCGTCGATTCCCATCTGATACGAGATGTTGAATTGCGGCAGCCAGGCGGCCTGTTCGACGAATTGGAAGTCCGCCGTAGTCGGATCGAACAGGAACCAGATCGCCAGGGCAATGAACAAATCGACCAGCGAGGTCCAGAGCGCGATCCAGCGTGCGTTGCGCGCAATGTCTTCGGTCGCGCCGCGCAGGATCAACATCGCCACGACGCCGACGAGCGGGAGGAAGGTAACGAGCGTGAGAAGCGGCCAGTTCTGCATGATCCCGCTCACCCGCCGATCGGGAACAGCAGATACCAAGACACCAACACCACCACGCCGATCAGCATCGCGAAGGCGTAGTGATAGAGGTAGCCGGTCTGAAGACGGCTGGCCCCAACCGATATCCGGCGCGTGGTCGCCGCAAGACCATCAGGCCCGAGCCCGTCGATCAGCGCGCCATCGCCCTTCTTCCACAACCCGACACCCAGCGCAAACAGCGGCCGGACGATCAGGAAGTCGTAGATCTCGTCGAAATACCATTTGTTCAAGAGGAAGAGATAAAGCGTGCGGAAGCGCGCGGCGGTCGCCACCGGCAGGCTGGGCTTCCAGATATACGCGACCCAAGACAGCCCTAGACCGAGGATACCGACCGCGAGCGGCAGCTTGCCGACCCAGAAGGGCAGCTCTTCGGCGCGTTCGATCGTGTCGTTCGCGGGCAGGACGAGGATCGCCTCGTGCCAGAAATGCTCGCGGCCATCGCCGACGAAATAATGAAAGCCGAGGAAGCCGGCGCAGACCGCGCCGATCGCCAGCAGCACCAGCGGCCACAACATCACGCCCGGCGATTCATGGGCGTGGTGCATGACCTCGTGACTGGCGCGGGGCTTGCCGTGGAAGGTCATGAAGATCAGCCGGCCGGAATAGAAGGCCGTCAGGAAAGCGGTGAAGATGCCGAGCCAGTAGGCGTAGTAGCCGACACCGCTGTTCGCGGCATAAGCCGCCTCGAGGATCATGTCCTTCGAGAAATAACCGGCGAAGGGCCAGATGCCGACCAGCGCCAGGCTGCCGATCCACATCAGGATGTAGGTCGCGGGGACGAGATGCGCGATGCCGCCCATCTTGCGCATGTCCTGCTCGCCCGACATCGCATGGATGACCGAACCGGCGCAGAGGAACAGCAGCGCCTTGAAGAAGGCGTGGGTCATCAGATGGAACATCGCCGCGCTGTAGGCCGAGACGCCGGCGGCAAAGAACATGTAGCCAAGCTGAGAACACGTCGAATAGGCGATGACGCGTTTGATGTCGTTCTGCGCCATGCCGACGCTGCCGGCGAAGACGGCGGTGGTGCCGCCGACAACGACGACCGTGGCCAGCGCACCCGGCGCATATTCGAACATGGGCGACAGCCGCGCGAGCATGAAGACGCCGGCGGTGACCATGGTCGCGGCATGGATGAGGGCCGAGACCGGGGTCGGGCCTTCCATCGCATCCGGCAGCCAAGTGTGCAGGCCGAGCTGCGCCGACTTACCCATCGCGCCGACGAACAGCAGCAGGCAGGTGACGGTCAGGGCGGGATAGTCATGGCCCAAGAAATTCAGCGTCGCCTTCGAGATTTCCGGCGCCGCGCCGAACACCGTGTCGAACTGCAGCGAGCCGAACAGATAGAAGACGGCAAAGATGCCGAGGGCGAAGCCGAAATCGCCGACGCGGTTGACGACGAACGCCTTGATGGCGGCCGCATTGGCGGTGGGGCGGTCGAACCAGAAGCCGATCAGGAGATAGGACGCGACGCCCACCCCTTCCCAGCCGAAGAACATCTGCACGAAATTATCAGCCGTCACCAGCATCAGCATGAAGAAGGTGAAGATGCTGAGATAGGACATGAAGCGCGGGATCGAATGATCGTGCGACATGTAACCGACGGAATAGATATGAACCATCGTCGATACGATGGTAACGACGCAGACCATCACTGCCGACAGCGTATCGAACCGCAGCGCCCATTGGACTTGCAGATCGCCGGTATCCATCCAGGTGAAGAGATCGACGACACGCGATTGGCCGTGGAGCGCGACATCGACGAACAGGATGACGGCCAGGATGGCCGAGGCGACCATCGCAAAGCAGGTGACGAGTTGGGAGCCCCGGTCGCCAATGAAGCGACCGAAGAAACCGGCGATGATCGAGCCGAGGAGCGGCAGGAAGACGGCAGCGACGGGCACGGCGCGCTCAGCCTTTCATCAGGTTGATATCCTCAACCGCGATCGTACCGCGGTTGCGGAAATAGACGACGAGGATGGCCAACCCGATCGCAGCTTCGGCCGCGGCCACGGTCAGAACGAACATGGCGAAGATCTGGCCGACGAGATCGTGGAGGAACGACGAGAAGGCGACGAAGTTGATGTTGACGGCGAGCAGCATCAGCTCGACCGACATCAGAATGATGATGACGTTCTTCCGGTTGAGGAAGATGCCGAAGATACCCAGCGTGAAAAGGATCGCCGAGACCGTCAGGTAATGCGCGAGACCGATTTCCATCGTCCTAGATCCCCTGCCCCGGCCGAACCTTGACCACTTCGACCGCGTCTTCGCGGCGGCGGCCGACCTGTTGCGCGATCTTCTGGCGGCGCACGCCGTCGCGGCTGCGCAGCGTCAGGACGATCGCCCCGATCATCGCGACCAGGAGGATCAGTCCGGCAACCTGGAAGACGTAAACATATTTCGTATAGAGGATCGAACCGAGCGCCGCCGTGTTGCTCATCTCGGTCAAAGCCGGCGTCGCCGCGCCCGAGGCAGCGGTCAATTCCGGCGAGATCGTCCAGGCGCCGAATACCAGCACCAATTCGACAAACAGAATGAGCCCGACCAACGCGCCGACTGGAAGGTACTGCAAAGCGCCCTGACGCAGCGCGACGAAATTGATGTCGAGCATCATGACGACGAAGAGGAACAGCACCGCGACCGCGCCGACATAGACGATCACAAGGATCATCGCCAAGAACTCGGCGCCGAGCAGCACAAACAAGCCCGCGGCGTTAAAGAACGCGAGGATCAGGAACAGGACCGAATGAACCGGATTGCGGGCCGAGATCACCATCACGGCCGACGCCACCGCGATGCCCGAGAAGGCATAGAAGCAGATCGCCTGGAGAACAGTTGCGACAGCCATCAGCGGTACGGCGCGTCGAGCGCGATATTCTTCGCGATCTCCGCCTCCCAGCGATCGCCGTTCGCGAGCAGCTTGTCCTTGTTATAGAACAGCTCTTCGCGGGTTTCGGCGGCGAATTCGAAATTGGGGCCTTCGACGATGGCATCGACCGGGCAGGCTTCCTGGCAGAAACCGCAATAGATGCATTTCGTCATGTCGATGTCGTAGCGCGTGGTGCGGCGGCTGCCGTCGTCGCGCGGCTCGGCCTCGATGGTGATGGCGAGCGCGGGGCAGACGGCTTCGCAGAGCTTGCAGGCGATGCAGCGTTCTTCGCCGTTCGGATAACGGCGCAGCGCATGCTCACCGCGAAAGCGCGGGCTGATCGGCCCCTTCTCGAAGGGATAGTTCACCGTCACCGGTTGCTTAAACATATATTTGAGCGTCAGCCACAGGCCCGAGACGATTTCCGTCAGGAGCAGACTGCGCGCGCCGCGATCCATGATCGCCATCTCAACCACCTCCGACGGGGAGCCAGCCGGTTGCCACGAGCACGCCGGCCGTCACGACGAGCCACACCAGCGACAGCGGCAGGAACACTTTCCAGCCGAGACGCATCAATTGATCGTAGCGGAAGCGCGGCATGGTCGCGCGCACCCACAGGAAACAGAACAGCACGAAGGCGATCTTGCCGAAGAACCAGCACAGCGACCAGAGATGCCCCAGCACGCCGGTGAAAGGCTGCCAGCCGAATGGCGCGAGCCAGCCGCCGAGGAACAGGATCGTCGTCAGCGCGCTCATCAAAATCATGTTGGCGTATTCGCCGAGATAAAAGAGCGCGAACGCCATCGAGGAATATTCGACGAAGAAGCCGCCGACCAATTCCGATTCGCCTTCGGGCAGATCGAACGGCGAACGGTTGGTTTCGGCAAGGCCCGAGATGAAGAAGACGATGAACATCGGCAACAGCGGGACGCAGAACCAGATCGTCCGCTGCGCCTCGACTACCGCCGAAAGGTTCAGCGAGCCGACGCAGAGCAGCACGGTGACGATGACGAAGCCGATCGAGACTTCGTAGGACACCATCTGCGCCGCCGAACGCAGTGCGCCGAGGACCGCGTATTTCGAGTTCGACGACCAGCCGGCCATGATGATGCCATAGACGCCGAGCGAGCTGATCGCGAAGAGATAGAGGATACCGACATTGATGTTGGCGATGACCATGCCTTCATCGAACGGAATGACCGCCCAGGCAATGAGGCTCAGCGTGAAGGTGATGATCGGCGCCGCGAGGAACACGCCGCGATTGGCGCCGGTCGGAATGACCGTTTCCTTCATCAGCAGCTTCAAGCCGTCGGCAAGCGGCTGGAACAAGCCGAAAGGACCTACGACGTTCGGGCCTTTGCGAAGCTGCGCCGCCGCCAGCACCTTGCGCTCGGCATAGGTCAGATAGGCGACCGCGAGCAGCAGCGGGACGATGATGGCCAGGATCTCGACGACCGTGATCAGCGTCGGCAGGCCATAGATGCGGAGGAAATCAGCCATGGGTGCCGGTCTTTCGCGCGTCGGTTTCCATCCGCGCCGCGAGGCAAGCATCCATCGTCGGCGAGGCGCGGCTGATCGAATCGGTGTGATAGAAATCCGTCACCGGATAAACGAAGGCGGCAGCATCGATCGTGCCGGCCTTGCCAAACGATCCCCACGCCGCGTGCGGCACTTGGTCGATCGCGCCAAACGTCGGATAAGCCTGGGTCAGTTTGGTGCGCAGCGCGGCCAGCGTGTCGTAGGGCAACGCCTTGCCGAGCGAACCGGACAGCGCGCGCAGGATTGCCCAATCTTCGCGGGCATCGCCCGGCGGGAAGGTCGCGCGGCGGGCAAGCTGCACCCGGCCTTCGGTGTTGACGTAAATCGCATCTTTTTCGGTATAGGCCGAACCCGGCAACACGACATCGGCACGCGCCGCGCCCTTGTCGCCGTGATGGCCCTGATAAACGACAAAGGCGGAACCAAGGCGCTTGGTGTCGATCTCATCCGCGCCGAGCAGATAGACGAAATCAATCTCGCCCTTCTCGCAGCCGGCGAGGATGCCTTCGACATCGCGGCCGTTGGCGCCGGGGACGAAGCCCATATCGAGGCCGGCGACGCGCGATGCGGCGAGATGCAGAACATTGAAACCGTTCCAACCGTCGCGCACAGCGAGGTCACGCGCGGCAGCCAGGATCGCACCACCGTCTTTGCGGCGCAGCGCGCCCTGCCCGACGATGACCATCGGGTTCTTCGCGTCCTTGAGGAATTCCGTCGCGCGCGCGACCAGGTCCTGCGGGCCATCGCCGAGCGACGTCACCGGGAAGGTCAGATCGAGCTTGGGGCCGAAAGCGCCGACGCGGAAGCCACCCTGGAGATAACGCTTGCGCAGCCGCGCATTGATGATCGCCGCTTCGAGACGCGGGTTGGTGCCGATCAGCACGACCGCATCGGCCTTCTCGATTCCGGCGATGGTCGTGTTGAAGAGATAACCGGCGCGGTTCGAGCCATCGAGCGCGGCGCCATCCTGGCGGCAATCGATGTTGGCCGAACCCAGCGACGCCATCAGTTCTTTCAGCGCGAACATCGCCTCGGCATCGGCGAGATCGCCGGCGATGGCGGCCATGCGATCGCCAGCCACGCCCTTGAGGCGAGTCGCGATCATCGCGAAGGCATCCTGCCACGTCGTTTCGGCAAGCTTGCCGGCACGGCGCAGATAGGGCCGGTCGAGGCGGCGCTTGGTCAGGCCGTCGCAGGCAAAGCGCGTCTTGTCGGAAATCCATTCCTCGTTCACGTCTTCATGGAGACGCGGGAGGATACGCAGAACAGCCGGGCCGCGTGAATCGATGCGGATGTTCGAGCCGACGGCGTCGAGCACGTCGATCGATTCCGTCTTGCGCAATTCCCAAGGCCGCGCGGTGAAGGCGTAGGGCTTGGAAGTCAGCGCGCCGACCGGGCAAAGATCGATGATGTTGGCCGACAGCTCGGAACCGAGCGCCTGGCCAATGAAAGTGTCGATCTCCATGTTCTCGCCGCGGCCGATGCCGCCGAGATCGGCAACGCCCGCAACATCGCCGATGAAGCGGACGCAGCGCGTGCAATGGATGCAGCGATTCATGCTGGTCTCGACCAGCGGACCGAAGTCTTTGTCTTTGACCGCCCGCTTATTCTCTTGATAGCGGCCGCGATCGAAGCCGTAGGCCATCGCCTGATCCTGCAGATCGCACTCGCCGCCCTGATCGCAGATCGGGCAATCCAGCGGATGATTGATCAGCAGGAATTCCATTACGCCCTTGCGGGCCTTCTTGGCGCGTTCGCTGTCGGTGTGGATCACCATGTTTTCAGCGACCGGCATGGCGCAGGCGGCGATCGGCTTCGGCGCCTTCTCCTGCTCGACGAGGCACATGCGGCAATTGCCGGCGATGGTCAGCCGTTCGTGATAACAGAAATGCGGCACCTCGACGCCGGCCTGCTGACAGGCCTGCAGCACCGTCGCGCCGGCCGGAACTTCGACCTCGATGCCGTTGATGGTGAGCTTGGGCATTCCTATCGGCTCCTCAGGCGACGCGAACCGCCGCGTCCTTCCGGTATTCGGCGATACGGCGTTCCATCTCGGGACGGAAATGCCGGATCAAGCCTTGCACCGGCCAGGCGGCGGCATCGCCCAGCGCGCAGATCGTGTGACCTTCGATCTCGTACGTAACCTCGAGCAGCATGTCGATCTCGGCGACGGTCGCATTGCCTTTGACCATGCGTTCCATCACGCGCCACAGCCAGCCGGTGCCTTCGCGGCACGGCGTGCACTGACCGCAGCTTTCATGCTTGTAGAAATACGACAGGCGGGCGATGGCCTTCACGACGTCGGTCGATTTATCCATGACGATGACCGCCGCCGTACCGAGGCCGCTTTTGACCTCGCGCAGCGCGTCGAAATCCATCAGCACCGTGTCGCAGATTTCCTTCGGCAGCAATGGCACCGACGCGCCGCCCGGAATGATCGCCAGCAGGTTATCCCAGCCGCCGCGCACGCCGCCGGCATGTTTTTCAATGAGTTCCTTCAGCGGAATGCCCATCGCCTCTTCGACGTTGCAGGGCTTCTCGACATGGCCGGAAATGCAGAAGACCTTGGTGCCTTCGTTCTTCGGCCGGCCGATGCCCGCGAACCACGCACCGCCACGGCGCAGAATGGTCGGAGCGACGGCGATGCTTTCGACGTTGTTCACCGTGGTCGGGCAGCCATAGAGGCCCATGCCGGCGGGGAACGGCGGCTTCAAACGCGGCTGGCCCTTGCGGCCTTCCAGCGATTCCAAAAGCGCCATCTCCTCGCCGCAGATATAAGCACCGGCGCCGCGATGCACGAAGACATCGTAGTCATAGCCCGAACCGCAGGCGTTCTTGCCGATCAGGCCCGCCGCATAGGCTTCATCGACGGCGGCCTGAAGATGCAGGCCTTCGTTATAAAATTCGCCGCGCACATAGATGTAAGCCGCGCAGGCATTCATGCCGACGCCGGCGAGCAGCGCGCCTTCGATCAGCTTGTGCGGATCGTGACGCAGGATGTCGCGATCCTTGCAGGTGCCCGGCTCGGATTCGTCGGCATTGATGACGAGGTAGCATGGCCGTTCGCTGGTCTTCGGCATGAAGGACCATTTGAGGCCGGTCGGGAAACCCGCCCCGCCCCGTCCGCGCAGGCCCGAGGCCTTCACTTCGTTGACGATCCAGTCGCGGCCCTTGAGGATCAGTTCCTTGGTGCCGTCCCAATCGCCGCGCGCGCGCGCGCCGGCAAGTTTCCAGTCATGCTGGCCGTAGAGATTGGTGAAGATGCGATCCTTGTCGGCGAGCATCACTTGATCTCCGTGAGCGTCGTCGGTCCACCGACGGGCGCCGAGGTCTGGCGGCCCGTGACCGAGCCCTTCGGCGGCGCTTCGCCGCGCGACAACGCATCGATCAGCGCTTCGGTCGAGGCCGCGTCGAGGTCTTCGTAGAAATCTTTGTTGTTCACCTGGATGACCGGCGCATTGACGCAGGCACCGAGACATTCGACTTCGAGCAAGGTGAACTTCTTGTCCGGCGTGGTCTCGCCGATACCGATGCCGAGCTTCTTCTTGCAGGCATCGACGACCTGGTCCGAGCCGCGCAGCCAGCACGGCGTTGTCGTACAGATTTGCAGGTAATGACGGCCGACCGGCTTCAGATTGAACATCGTGTAGAAGCTGGCGACTTCATAGACGCGCACCGGCGGCATCGAGAGAATCCCACCGATATGATCCATCGCCGCGCGCGGGACCCAGCCGTCATGCTGGTCCTGGGCAAGATACAATAGCCACAGCACCGCGCTGGCCTGACGGCCCGGCGGATATTTCGCGATATAGCCTTTCGCCTTTTCGAGATTTTCGGGCGTGAAAGCGAAGCTCGCTGGTTGCTCGAAAGGCGCGGTATCGACGTGGCCGCTCATCGATCGACCTCGCCGAAAACGATATCCATCGAGCCGATGATCGCGACGACGTCGGCCAGCATGTGTCCCCTGGACATGAAATCGAGACCTTGCAGGAAGGCAAAACCCGGCGCGCGGATTTTGCAGCGATAAGGCTTGTTGCTGCCGTCAGCGATCAGATAGACGCCGAACTCGCCCTTGGGCGCTTCGACGGCGGTGTAGGTTTCGCCAGCCGGAACGTGATAGCCCTCGGTATAAAGCTTAAAATGATGAATCAGCGCTTCCATCGAGGACTTCATTTCCTCGCGTGGCGGCGGCATGACCTTGCGGTCGTTCACCCGCACCGGTCCGCCCGGCATCTTGTCGAGCGCCTGTTTCATGATGCGCAGCGACTGCTTCATCTCCTCCATGCGGACGAGATAACGGTCCCAGCAATCGCCGTTCTTGCCGATCGGAATATCGAAATCCATCTCGGCATAGGAGTCATAGGGCTGCGATTTGCGCAGATCCCAGGCGACGCCCGAGCCGCGCAGCATCGGGCCGGTGAAGCCCCAATCGATCGCATCCTTGGCGCTGACGATGCCGATATCGACCGTGCGCTGCTTGAAGATGCGGTTCTCGGTCAGAAGATGTTCGAGATCGGCGATGCGCGCCGGGAACTGCTCGATGAAGCCATAGATGTCATCGATCATGCCGGCGGGCAGATCGAGCTGCACGCCGCCGGGACGGAAATAAGCCGAGTGAAGACGTGCGCCGGAGACGCGCTCGTAAAACTCCATCAGCTTTTCGCGCTCTTCAAAGCCCCACAGCAGCGGCGTGATCGCGCCGACATCGAGGGCGAAAGCAGTCAGGTTGAGGAGATGATTGAGGATGCGCGTGATTTCCGAGAACAACACGCGGATCATCTTGGCGCGCGGCGGCGGATCGATGCCGAGCAGCTTCTCAACGGCCAGTGCGTAGGCATGTTCCTGGCACATCGGCGAGACGTAATCGAGCCGGTCGAAATACGGCACCGCCTGGAGATACGTCTTGTACTCGATCAGCTTCTCGGTGCCGCGATGCAGCAAGCCGATATGCGGATCGGCACGTTCGACCGTTTCGCCGTCCATTTCGAGGACGAGGCGCAACACGCCGTGGGCCGCCGGATGCTGCGGCCCGAAATTCATCGTGAAGCTCTTGATCAGAGCTTGCGCTGCCGGGATATCGGAGCCGTCGGCGCTCATTTCCCGTCCTCGCGTTTAGCTTTCTCGTCGCCGGGCAGGACGCTGTTCATGCCTTCCCACGGCGAGAGGAAATCGAAGCTGCGGAATTCCTGCTTCAGCTTCACCGGCTCATAGACAACGCGCTTTTGCGCTTCGTCGTAGCGCAGCTCGACATAGCCGGTAAGCGGGAAATCCTTGCGCAGCGGATGCCCCTCGAAACCATAATCGGTGAGGATGCGGCGCAGATCGGGATGGTCGCTGAAATAGATGCCGTAGAGATCCCAGGTCTCGCGCTCGAACCAGCCGGCCGTGCTGAACAGCGCCGTGACCGACGGGACCGGATTTTCTTCGTCCGTCGTCGCCTTCACGCGGACACGCAAATTATGTTTGAGGCTGAGCAGATTATAGACGACGTCAAAACGCTCGGCCCGTTCGGGATGATCGACGCCGCAGACATCGAGCAGCATCTGAAAGAGGCATGTCGGATCGTCGCGCAGATAGGCGAGCAGCCGCACGACGGCACCCCGCTTCACCGTCACCATCAATTCGCCATGGCCGATCGTCGTATCGGTCACGTCTTGGGGAAAAGCGGCGGCGACCTGGTCGCCAATGGCGCGGAGCAATTCGATCGTCATGTCTATCGGGCAAACACGCGCTGGCGGTTGATCTTTTTCTGCAACTGAAGAATGCCGTAGAGCAATGCCTCAGCGGTCGGCGGGCAGCCCGGCACATAGACATCGACCGGCACGATGCGATCGCAGCCGCGGACCACCGAATAGGAGTAGTGATAATAGCCGCCGCCATTGGCGCAGGAGCCCATCGAGATGACCCAGCGCGGTTCGGCCATCTGGTCATAGACCTTGCGCAAGGCCGGGGCCATCTTGTTGCAGAGCGTGCCGGCGACGATCATCACGTCGGACTGGCGCGGGCTGGGACGGAAGACGATGCCGAACCGGTCGAGATCGTAGCGGCTGGCGGCGGTGTGCATCATCTCGACGGCGCAGCAGGCAAGACCGAAGGTCATCGGCCAGAGCGAACCGGTGCGCGCCCAATTGACGAGATTGTCGAGCTGGGTGACGACGAAGCCCTTGTCCTGAACTTCTTCACCGAGCTGCCGCAGGATTTCTTCTTGCGGCGCGACTTCTACTCCCATTCGAGAGCCCCTTTCTTCCATTCGTAGATGAAGCCCACCGTCAGGATGAAGAGGAAGCCCATCATCGACCAGAAACCGAACAAGCCGATCTTGCCCAGCGTGACGGCCCAGGGGAACAGGAAAGCGACTTCGAGATCGAAGATGATGAAGAGAATCGCAACTAGGTAATAGCGGACATCGAATTTGCTGCGCGCATCCGAGAACGGCTCGAAGCCGCATTCGTAAGGCGAAAGCTTTTCGCTATCGGGGCGTTGACGCGCAACGATGAAGGAGGCCAGCACGATGACGACGGCCAGCCCTGTGGCGATACCAATAAAAAGAAGGATGGGCAGATATTCGCGTAGCAAACTGTCCATCGCCATCCCTCGTCTGGTAAGGCCCCACCAATGCGCGATGGCGGGAGTGACGGGACTCGAACCCGCGACCTCCGGCGTGACAGGCCGGCGCTCTAACCAACTGAGCTACACCCCCGGGAGCACGCTCTCGCGGCGCGCATCTCGTACTCCGCGCCCCTAGGAGTGTCAAGCACACCTACCCTTTTTTCCAGGGTTTTTCAGGGCTTTGGCGTCAAAGAAGCGAGTCGCAAAAAATTCCGGGACAATAATGGTGGGCGATGAAGGTTTCGAACCTACGACCCCCTCGGTGTAAACGAGGTGCTCTACCGCTGAGCTAATCGCCCTTACCGCGCCGACTCATGCGCGGCTTGTTCAGCCCCAGCTTATTGCTGCTGGATGGCGTCCTTCAGGCCCTTGCCGGCGCGGAACTTCGGCTGCTTGGAGGCCGGGATTTGAATCTTTTCGCCGGTGCGCGGATTGCGGCCTTCGGAGGCGGCGCGATCGGAGACGACGAACGTGCCGAAGCCCGCGAGGCGCACTTCGTTGCCGCTCTTCAAAGCGCCGGTGATGGCTTCGAGGACGGAATCGACAGCCTGCGTCGCATCGGCCTTGGACATGTTGCTCGATGCGGAAATGGCATCAACGAGTTCGTTCTTGTTCATGGTAGCTCCCTTGTTCGTTTTTGAACGGATCGCAGAATGGCGCGGAGTTTAGATCGCGATTCCGACTCGCGTCAACGCCACCACCCACGAAGTTGATCGCCTTAAAAGCAAAGCGCCGCCACCCTTGCGGATGACGGCGCTGCCTGTTTAGGCGCTTCGTTTAGTGCGTCAGGCCGGGGCGATCGCCATCGGCTTTCGGCGGAACGATCGCGGCTTTCTCAGGCGGATCGGTCCATTCGATCGGCACGAGCGGCGCGACGAGTGCATGCTTCAGCAATTCGTCCACCGAGCCGATCGGAATGATCTCCAATCCCTTCTTCACATTGTCCGGGATCTCGGCGAGATCCTTTTCATTGTCTTTCGGGATCAGCGCGGTTTTGAGACCGCCACGCAGAGCCGCCAGCAACTTCTCCTTCAACCCGCCGATCGGCAAGACGCGGCCGCGCAGCGTGATCTCGCCCGTCATGCACACATCCTTGCGGACGGCGATGCCGGTGAGGACGGAGACGATCGACGTCACCATCGCGACACCCGCGGACGGGCCGTCTTTCGGCGTGGCGCCCTCGGGCACATGGACGTGGATGTCCTTGCGCTCGAAGATCGTCGGCGGAATGCCGAAGACCGTGCTCCGCGATTTGACGTAGCTCTCGGCGGCCTGCACCGATTCCTTCATCACATCGCCCAGCTTGCCGGTCGCCGTGACGCGGCCCTTACCGGGCAACGTCACCGCTTCGATCGAGAGCAACTCGCCGCCGACTTCCGTCCAAGCAAGACCGGTGACGATACCGACGAGATCTTCTTCCTCGACTTCGCCATAGCGATAACGCTTCACGCCGGCGTACTTCTCGAGATTCTTCGAGGTGATCGCGATCTTCTTGCGCTTCTTGATCAGGATTTCCTTGATCGATTTGCGCGCCAGACCCGCGATCTCGCGTTCGAGGCTACGGACACCGGCTTCCCGCGTGTAGTAGCGGACCAGATCGCGCAAGGCTTCGGGCGTGATCGACCATTCGGACTTCTTGAGGCCGTTCGCCTTCACCTGCTTATCGATCAAGTGACGACGCGCGATCTCGACCTTTTCGTCCTCGGTGTAACCCGAGAGACGGATGATCTCCATACGGTCCAGCAGCGGCTGCGGCATACGCAGCGTGTTGGCCGTCGTGACGAACATCACGTCCGACAGATCGTAATCGACCTCGAGATAATGGTCGGCGAAGGTCGCATTCTGCTCGGGGTCCAAGACCTCGAGCAGCGCCGAAGACGGATCGCCGCGCCAATCCTGGCCGAGCTTATCTATCTCGTCCAAGAGGAAGAGCGGATTCGACGACTTCGCCTTCTTCATGCCCTGAATGACCTTGCCGGGCATCGAACCGATATAGGTGCGGCGATGGCCGCGAATCTCGGCTTCGTCCCGGACGCCGCCCAGCGACATGCGCACGAAGGTCCGGCCGGTCGCTTGCGCGACCGATTTACCGAGCGAGGTCTTGCCGACGCCGGGAGGACCGACGAGGCAGAGGATCGGCCCCTTCACCTTCTTCATGCGCTGCTGCACGGCGAGATATTCAAGGATGCGTTCCTTGACCTTCTCGAGACCGAAATGGTCGGCGTTGAGCACTTTCTCGGCCGCCTTGAGGTCGCGCTTCACCTTCGTGCGCTGCTCCCACGGAACGGACAGCAGCCAGTCGAGATAGTTGCGGACGACCGTGGCTTCGGCCGACATCGGGCTCATGGCGCGCAGCTTTTTGACTTCAGCCTGCGCCTTTTCGCGCGCCTCTTTCGAGAGCTTGGTCTTGGCGATGCGTTCTTCGACTTCCGCGAGTTCGTCCTTACCGTCCTCGCCTTCGCCGAGTTCCTTCTGGATCGCCTTCAGCTGCTCGTTGAGATAGTACTCGCGCTGAGTCTTCTCCATCTGGCGCTTCACGCGGCTGCGGATGCGCTTCTCGACTTGCAAGACGCCGATCTCGGCTTCCATATGGCCGAAGATTTTCTCGAGCCGGCCGGTGACGGAATCCGTCTCGAGCAGATCCTGCTTGTCGGCGATCTTGAGTTGCAGATGCGAGGCCAGCGTGTCGGCGAGCTTGGTCGGCTCGTCGATCTGGTTGATCGACACCAGCACCTCGGGCGGAATCTTCTTGTTGAGCTTTATGTACTGTTCGAACTGCGTGACCGCCGTGCGCGCCAACGCCTCGACTTCCTGCTGCTCGCCGGCATTCTCGGGAATGACCTCGGCTTTCGCCTGGAAGAAGGCCTCATGTTCGGTGAAGCCCAAGATGCGGGCACGTTGACCGCCTTCAACCAGCACCTTCACGGTGCCGTCGGGCAGCTTCAGCAGTTGCAGCACCGTGCCGATGGTGCCGACCGTATAAATATCGCCGGGCGCGGGATCGTCCTGCGCGGCATTCTTCTGGGTGACAAGCAAGATTTGCTTGTCGTCTTTCATGACGTCTTCGAGCGCACGCACGGATTTCTCGCGACCGACGAAGAGCGGCACGATCATGTGCGGGAAGACGACGATGTCTCGGAGCGGTAGGACCGGATAAAGCGTACCGCGCGTAATGTCGAGCATAGCAGCCTTTCTCGAAAAATCAGGACCGGACGGTTCCGACCCTGTCGGCACGCTTGCGAAAGCCGTGCCAATAGTGAGATGCCACTATAAGGTGGAGCCGGTGATGACGTAGATCAAGGGGAAGTGTGGCAAAAGGGTGCGGACCCCATCAGGAGCCCGCACCAAGCCAATATCAGGCGCTGGTCGCGCCCGTGTCGCCGCGCCAGTCGGCGTAATCGGCGCGTCGTTCGGAGTAGATGTAGAGAGGCTTCGCACGGCCCTCGACGACTTCCTTATTGATGACCATGCCGGTCACCCCGTCGAGTCCGGGCAGTTCGTACATCGATTCGAGCAAGATCGATTCCATGATCGAGCGCAAGCCACGAGCGCCGGTCTTGCGGGCGATCGCTTTGCCGGCGATGGCGCGCATCGCCTCGTCATTGAACTCGAGCTTCACGTCTTCCATCTCGAAGAGACGCTGATACTGCTTAACGAGTGCGTTCTTCGGCTTGGTCAGAATATCGACCAAGGCGGCTTCGTCCAAATCCTCGAGCGTCGCCACGACCGGCAGACGGCCGACGAATTCGGGGATAAGGCCGAACTTGAGCAAATCTTCCGGCTCGAGCTCTTTCAGGACTTCGCCCGTCTTGCGTTCTTCGGGCGAGGCCACTTCGGCGCCGAAGCCGATCGAGGTGCCCTGACGACGCTGCGAGATCAGCTTTTCGAGGCCGGCGAAAGCGCCGCCGCAAATGAAGAGGATGTTGGTCGTATCGACCTGGAGGAATTCCTGCTGCGGATGCTTGCGGCCACCCTGGGGCGGAACCGACGCAACTGTGCCTTCCATGATCTTCAACAGCGCCTGCTGGACGCCCTCGCCCGACACGTCGCGGGTGATCGAGGGATTGTCCGACTTACGGCTGATCTTATCCACTTCGTCGATATAGACGATGCCGCGCTGCGCGCGCTCGACATTGTAGTCGGCGGATTGCAGCAGCTTGAGGATGATGTTCTCGACGTCCTCGCCGACATAGCCGGCTTCGGTCAGCGTCGTCGCATCGGCCATCGTGAAGGGAACGTCGATGATGCGCGCCAGCGTCTGAGCCAGCAGCGTCTTGCCCGAACCAGTCGGGCCGACGAGCATGATGTTCGACTTGGCGAGCTCGACGTCGTTGCTCTTCGCGCCGTGGGCAAGTCGCTTGTAATGATTATGGACGGCAACCGCGAGCACACGCTTGGCGTGATCCTGGCCGATCACATAATCATCGAGGACCTTGCAGATATCCTTGGGGGTCGGGACACCATCGCGCGACTTGACCAGCGTGGTCTTGTGCTCTTCGCGAATGATATCCATGCAGAGTTCGACGCATTCATCGCAGATGAATACCGTCGGGCCGGCGATGAGTTTCCGTACCTCATGTTGGCTCTTGCCGCAGAAAGAGCAGTAGAGGGTATTTTTGGAATCGCCGCCGCTGGCTTTGGTCATAGGCTCTCCGTGAACGACCGGCCTGTACTGGACCCGGGCCTCCCCGCTGTCGCGCCGCCTGCCCTTTTTGGGGAAGGCCTCGCTCCGGTGGGGCGCCGGAGACCGGACACACCATCAATCGACTATTATGGTGAGCCCGGTACTCAATAACCAGTTAAAGATGAGAACTAAACTCTGATGTTGCAAGAATGTTCTTGCTCACCTTGCCAATTCCATCCCAGACCGAGTCCGGAATGCAACAGTTGGGTGAAATCAACCCGCTAGCAGCCGGGCTTAGAGTTTCGCCTTAGCCTCTTCCTCGCGGGGAGGACGAATTCCCATCACTTCGTCGATCAGGCCGAAGGCCTTGGCTTCCTCGGGCGACATGAATTTATCGCGCTCGACGGCGTTCTGAATGGTCTCCAGGGTCTGACCGGTATGCTTAACGTACATCTCGTTCAGGCGCTGGCGGAGCTGGAGGATTTCCCGGGCCTGGATTTCGATGTCCGTGGCCTGGCCCTGGGCGCCGCCCGAGGGCTGATGGATCATGACCCGCGAGTTCGGCAGCGAGTAGCGCTTGCCCTTGGCGCCGGCGGTCAGCAGCAGCGAACCCATCGAGGCCGCCTGGCCGACGCAGAGGGTCGAAACCTCGGGCCGGATGTACTGCATGGTGTCGTAGATCGCGAGGCCGGAGGTGACAACGCCACCTGGCGAGTTGATGTAGAACGAGATGTCCTTGGTCGGGTTCTCGCTTTCGAGGAACAACAACTGAGCGCAGATCAGGCTCGACACGTTGTCGTTGACCGGACCGACCAGGAAGATGATCCGCTCTTTGAGCAGACGGGAATAGATGTCGTAAGACCGCTCGCCGCGATTGGTCTGCTCGACCACCATCGGCACGAGGTTATTCATATAATATTCGTGGGGATTCATCGCTCGCTACCTTTTCTCAAGTCGCTTAAGTCCGAGCCTCACCCGGCGCGGCGTCTCCTTACTTAGGGAGCCGTCGCTTCATCTTCATCATCCTCGGCTAGCAATTCCTTAAGCGGGACGGTTTTGTCCGTCACCTGAGCCAGCTCGACGATAAAGTCGATGACCTTATCCTCATAGATCGGCGCGCGGAGGTTGTCGATTGCGCCGGGATTGTTCTTGTAATACTCGAGCACGTGACGTTCCTGGCCGGGGAACCGGCGCGCCTCTTCGCCGAGGGCGCGGTTGATCTCGTCCTGAGTCACCGTAAGATTATTGCGGGTGCCGACTTCGGCCAGCACCAAGCCGAGGCGGACGCGCCGCTCGGCGATGTCTTTATACTCGGCTTTGATCGCCGCTTCGTCTTTGGGAGCCTCAGCGGGTTCCGCTCCTTCCGGCTGCGGGTTCGCCTTCATGCGATCGACCTGGGCCTGATACTGCTTCCAGATCGTGTCGAGTTCGATATCGACCATGCCTTGCGGGATCTGGAACGTATGCCGTTCGCCCAAGCGGTCGAGCAGCGTGCGCTTCAGCTTTTGCCGGGCAACGCCCTGATAATCGCGTTCGATCCGGTCGCGGATGGTCTGGCGCAACATGGCGAGATTTTCCATGCCGACCGCCGTCGCAAGCGACTCGTCGATCGGCTGCGCGACCTTGGCTTGAACTTCTTTCACGTTGATGGCGAATTCGGCTTCCTTGCCGGCCAGCTCGGTGCTGCCGTAATCGGCCGGAAACGTCACTTTGACGGTGGTCTGGTCACCGGCCTTGAAGCCGATCAGTTGGTCTTCGAAACCGGGGATGAAGCTGTTGCTGCCGAGTTCGAGCGAATAATCCTCAGCCGCGCCGCCGGGGAATTCGACACCGCCGACCGAGCCCTTGAAATCGATAACGACGACGTCGCCCGTTTCCGTGGCGCGATCGACCTTCTCGCTCTTGCGCTGCTGCTGGGCGATACGCTCCAACGCGCTGTCGATTTCGGTTTCCGGCACGTCGGGCTTCAGCCGTTCAAGCTGCAGCTCGGCGAAGTTGGTCAACTCGATCTGCGGCAGCACTTCGACCGCGAGCTTATATTCGAGGTCCTGGCCTTCGTTGAACGAGACGATCTCGATCTTCGGCTGGATCGCCGGGCGCAGATTGCGCTCGCGCATCGCTTCGGTCGAAGTATCGGAGACGGTGCGTTCCAGCACCTCGCCCATGACCGACGGACCATAGCGCTTGCGCAGCACGGTCATCGGCACCTTGCCCGGCCGGAAGCCCGGCATCTTGATGGTGCGGCCGATCTCGTTCAGGCGTTCGGTGACGCGCTGATCGATGTCGGATGCCGAAATGACCACCGTCATTTCGTGTTTCAGGCCGTCGGCGTTGGTGTCGGTGATCTGCATAGGATCTGCGAAGCTCGTTTCTTAGTGGTGCGGGCGAAGGGACTTGAACCCCCACGACTTTCGTCGCTGGAACCTAAATCCAGTGCGTCTACCAATTCCGCCACGCCCGCGCTGACGCTTACGACGCGACATCGCGCCGAGGCGAGGCCGCGCCGCTAATGGAGGCGAGCGTCATAGCACACGGATTCCGGCAGGGGAAGCTATGCCGTGGGCCGCGGAAAAATGCACCGCGACTTGTGGATAAGTCGAGGGTAACTCGCGAATTCTTTCTTACGCCAATGACTTACCCCGGGTTTTTAACAGCACCGGACCGATCGAAGGCCTAACCCGCCGCGCGCCCTACACGCCGAGGGATGCGTTATCGATCACGAAGCGGTATTTGACGTCGCTCTTTTGCATCCGGCCATAGGCCTCGTCGATCTTCTGGATCGCGATCATCTCGATATCGGCGACGATGCCGCGTTCGGCGCAGAAATCGAGCATCTCCTGCGTTTCGCTGAGGCCGCCGATCAGCGAGCCGGCAATCGACCGGCGGCCGAAAATCAGCACTGCGACGCTCGGCGACGGATGGTCGTGCGCGGGAACGCCGACAAGGCACATGGTCCCGTTGCGATGCAGGAGGTTCGTATAAGCATTGAGATCGTGGCTGGCCGCGACAGTATTGAGGATGAAGTCGAAACTGCCGGCGTGCTTCGCCATTTCGTCGGCGTTGCGCGACACGGCCACCTCGTCAGCACCCAGATCGAGCGCGTCCTGGCGCTTATTGGCGGAGGTTGTGAAGGCGACCGTATGCGCGCCCATCGCGTGAGACAGTTTCACGCCCATATGGCCCAGCCCGCCAATGCCGACAATCCCGACCTTCTTGCCCGGCCCCGCCTGCCAATGTCGCAGCGGCGAGTAGGTGGTGATGCCGGCGCACAGTAGCGGCGCGACCGCCGCAAGCTGATCGGCCGCATGGGTGACTTTCAACACGAATTTATCATCGACCACGATACGCTGTGCATAACCACCGAGCGTGTGGCCCGGCGCATCGGCGATCACGCTGTTATAGGTCGCAGTGAAACCATTTTCGCAATATTGCTCGAGCCCATCGGCGCAAGCGCTGCAATGCTGACAGCTATTCACCAGACAGCCGACGCCGACGGTGTCGCCGCGCTTGAACTTCGTGACGGCGCTGCCGACAGCAGACACATGCCCAACGATCTCGTGACCCGGCACACAAGGGTACATCGTGCCAGGCCATTCGCCGCGAACCTGATGCAGGTCGGAATGGCACACGCCGCAAAAGGCGATATCGATCTGCACATCATGCGCGCCTGGCTGACGCCGCACGATATTCATCGCTTCGAGCGGCTTGTCGCCGGCGTAAGCGCCGTAAGCTTTGGTGGTCATCGAAATTCCTATCCGTACCGTCAGGTCTTCAGCAGCTTGGCAACGATCGGCGAAGTCGCGACGCGCCCATCACCCGTGTAGCCCTCGTGATTTTCCTCGATGTCCTGCAGACGATAGAGATAGTTGAGCATGAGGCCGGCCGATTGCTGCAAGCCCTTGGGCGAAAGATCGCCGAGCCAGTTGATGCGTTCGACGCGCGAGCCGTTGCTGAGATGGAAATGCGCCACCGGGTCGAGCGCCCGGCCGCGCGGCGTCTTCTCGTTGACGAGATAACGCGCGCCGAGCCGCAACAGCGGCCCTTTCATTACTTGGGTGATCGCCGAATCTTCCCACCAGTCGGGACGTTCCAGCAATGCGCCGAGATTATGCTCGCCGGCATCGTCCTGAACCGCCTCGATTGCGCGGCGTTCGGTCGGCGTCAGCAAATCCTCGCCTTCTTCGGTGATGCGTTTATCAAGCCAAGCACGAAAGCCGGGCATCGGTGACAGCGTCGCATAGCGCGAAAGATGCGGGAATTCGGCGGCGAGCCGATCGACCACGCGCTTAATGAGGAAATCGCCGAAGCTGATGCCGCTGAGGCCACGCTGACAGTTTGAGATCGAATAGAAGATCGCCGTGTCCGCCGCCGCCGGATCGCCGACCGGCGCGGTTTCATCGAGCAGCGATTGCACATTGTCTGCCATGCCTTGCACCAGCGCGACCTCGACGAAGATCAACGGTTCGTCCGGCATGCGCGGATGGAAATAAGCAAAGCAGCGGCGGTCGGCTTCCAGCCGGTTCTTCAAATCCGACCAACTGCGGATTTCGTGGACGGCTTCATAGACCATCAGCTTTTCGAGCAGGGCCGCCGGCGAATCCCAGGTGATCTGACGGATTTCCAGGAAGCCTTCGTCGAACCAGTTCGACAACAGAAAATGAAGATCGCGGTCCAGCGATGCGAGCGTCTCATCCTTGCGCGCCAGCGGCATCAGTTCCGCCCGCATATCGACGAGGAACTTCACGCCGTTGGGCAGCGCATTGAATTGCGTCAGCAGCTTGAGACGCGGCGGTTCCAGCGAGAGGCGTAACGCACGCTCGATCCGCCGCTTTTCATTGTCGTCGCGCGCATGTGCCATGCGCTGACACGCTGCCGCCACGGCAACGCGGTCAATGTCGAAGTCCGTCGCGAGGATGCGTAGAAACCGCTCGCGCCCTTCCGCCGACAGCGCGAGATAGGTTCGCCCCAGCGCGGCGGCACGGGCGCGGGCCGAGACTTCGCCGCCGCGGGCTTCGAGACAATCCTGCATCTGCTCGCGTAGTTTTTGCGCGCCGTCTTCGGTCAGCACCAAGGCTTGCGTACTGTTTGGCGGGCTGCGCCAACGCGCCTTAAGGGTCCGAAGATTGCTGACGGTGAAATCATAGACGCCGTCGATAAAGCTCGTGCGATCGGTCATGCGTTACTCGGCTAAGAGAATGTTGCCGCCTGTGCGTGCAAGCGGCGCAGCACGGCGGGTATTTTATCGATCAAATCTTCGGCCATCAGGCCCAAGCCGAAATCTTGTGCCGCCTCGCCATGAATCCAACAGGCGGCACAAGCTGAATCATAGGCGTCGAGGCCCTGCGCGAGAAGCCCGGCGATGAGGCCCGATAAGACATCGCCCGTCCCGCCCGTCGCCAGCGTCGGCGGGGCGTTGCTGTTGATCGCCGCACGCCCATCCGGGGACGCAATCACGGTGTCGGGTCCTTTCAGGACAACGACCGCGTTGGCGCGCTTGGCAGCGGCACGCGCACGGCTGAGCTTGTCGGTCTTGTCGTCGCCGAAGAGGCGGGCAAATTCGCCGTCATGTGGCGTCATCACGACGGGGCCTTTGATCGCCGCAAAAAGCGCGGCGGGGTCGGCGGCGAAAGCCGTCAGCGCATCGGCATCGAGCACGACCGCTTGGCCCGTCGCAAGGGCGGCCAATGCGGCGGCGCGGGTTTCGTCCGAGATTCCCGCCCCAGGCCCAACGACAATCGAACGCACGCGCGGATCGCCGACGAGCGCGGCGAAGTCGCCGGCTTGTTTCATCGGCCGCACGATCACGCTGGTCAGCGCGCTCGCATAAATCGGCCAAACGGCTTCGGGCGCCGCGAGCGTCACCAGCCCGGCCCCTGCCCGCCCAGCAGCGCGTGCGGCGAGCCGCGCCGCCCCGGTCATGACGAGGCCGCCGAGAATGACGGCATGGCCACGGCGGTATTTATGATCGTCGGCCTGCGGCCACGGGAACGCGCCAAGCCAAAGCGGCGGGCCGTTCTCGAAGGTCTTCGGTGCGATCTCGTTTAAAATGCCGCTCTCGATGCCGATCGGAGCCAGATGCACCGCGCCGCACAGGGCGCGTCCGGGATAAAGCAGATGGCCCGGTTTTTTCCGGAAGAACGTCACGGTCAGATCGGCTTGCGCGGCGACCCCGCGCACCGCGCCGGTTTCGCCGTCGAGCCCGCTGGGGACATCGACCGCCACGACGGGGATGCGCCGTGCGCTCAAGCTTTCGATAATCGTCCGCGCCATTCCCTCGACTGGCCGCGACAGACCCGCGCCGAAGATCGCATCGACGACAAGCCCGGTATCATCGAGCAGCGCCGGTGAGAGAGGTTCGATCGTGCCGCGAAACCGCGCCGCGTTATGGGCGGCCGCACCCGTCAGTTTTTCGAGAGCACCAAGAAGTCCCAGCCGCACCGGCCAGCCCTCGACCGCCAGCAGCCGGGCGATAACGAAGCCGTCGCCGCCGTTATTACCGGGGCCGCACAGCACCGTGACCGGCTGTTTGCGCCAGCGGCGGGCAATGGCGTCGGCCACGGCCCGGCCAGCGGCCTCCATAAGGGTGATCTCGCTCGTCCCGGCGGCTGCGGCGGCTTGATCCGCCCGCGCCATCTCGGCCGGGGTCAGCAGCGCGTTGTCCGAGGGCCGCATCACCGGCATTTTCCTGGCGGAGATTCCACGATTTGGAGTCTATCGCCCCCGTGTGACGGGCGAAAGGCAGGATCGCGCGGCTTGACGCAATGGGGCCAGGGCAGTACGACCAACCCCCTCGGTGGCGGGTGTAGCTCAGTTGGTTAGAGCGCCAGATTGTGATTCTGGATGTCGCCGGTTCGACCCCGGTCACTCGCCCCATTTTCCCTACTTTTAAGTCCGGTCCGACCGCCTTATGCCCGGTATTTCCCAACTGCTTCTGGTAACCGGGGCGGCCTTCATTACCGGATTGATGAACGCCGTCGCGGGCGGCGGCAGTTTTGTCTCTTTCCCGGCGCTGCTGTTCATCGGCATGCCGCCCATCGCCGCCAACGTGACAACGACAATCGCGACCGTGCCGGGGCAGTTCGCCCGCGTCTGGGCTTATCGCCACGACATCCGATCGGCGACGCAGTTCGACATTCGCCTGTTGCTGGCGATCAGCACCGTCGGCGGGCTGATCGGCGCGCTGATCCTGCTCTGGACGCCGAGTGCGGTCTTCGAAGGTCTGCTGCCCTGGCTGATGCTGCTCGCGACGGTCATCTTCGCCTTCGGCAATTTCGCGCCGACGAAAATTCTCGAACGTTTCACGCTCAAGACACGCGGCGTGCTGATCGCGCAATTCTTCATCGCGGTCTATGGGGGCTATTTCGGCGCGGGCATCGGCTTCATGATGCTGGCCGCGCTGACGCTCTACGGCATGCGCGACATCCATGCGATGAACGGACTGAAGCTCATGCTGGCGCTGTGCATGACGCTGGTCTCGTCGTTCGCTTTCATTGTCGCCAGCAAAATCTTTTGGCCCGAGGCGATCGTGATGTGCTGCGGGACTCTCGCCGGCGGTTACATCGGCGCGCGTGCGGCAAAACGAATCAATCCGAAGATCATCAAGATTTTTATTGTCGTTCTGGGCGTCAGCCTTACGATCTATTTTTTCGCCATCGGCGTCTGACGCCGGACATCGCGAGCATATTGGGACAAGGCTAGGGATTTCTCATGAACGGCTTCCTCGACTCACCGACCGCCATCGCCTTTTGGCACGATGCGGCGAAATACGGCATCGACCTCGTCGGCGCGATCATCATTCTTCTGGTCGGCTGGTGGTTCTCGGGCTGGGCCGCGCGCTCGGTTCGCCACGGTCTATCGCGCTATCCCTGGATGGACGCGACGCTGGTCCCGCTGCTTGCCAGCACGCTGCGCTACACCATCATCATCGCGGCGCTGCTGGCCGTGCTGGGGCAATTCGGCATTCAACTGACCAGCCTCGTCGCGGTCTTAGGTGCGGCCGGCTTGGCCATCGGCCTTGCCTTGCAGGGTACGCTGTCGAACGTCGCCGCCGGTGTGATGCTGATCGTGCTGCGGCCGTTCCATATCGGCGACGAGATCGAAGCCGCCGGCTTTACCGGCATCGTCGAGGAAGTCGGTCTTTTCGCGACGGTGATCCGCAGCAAGGAAAACCGCATCATCACCGTGCCGAACAAAATGCTGTCCGACGCACCGGTGATAAATTCATCGCGCCTGGCGGTTCACGTCACCCAGAACATCGTTATCCAGCTTTCCTACAATGCCAATCTCGCCAACGCCCTCAAGATCCTGCAGGACGTCGCCACCGAGCATAAAAAAGAGGCCGCGCTGGTCGGCATCGACGAGCTGGGCGATGCCAGCGTGAAGGTCCGCCTTCAGGTGAGCACCCTCGCCAAGGAAGCCGAAACGACCAAGCTGAGCATCAATCTGGCGATCCGCGAGAAATTCGCCGCCGCCGGCATCCGCTTTTTGCAGGAATCATCCCCGGGCGATTTCTAAGCGCGCAAGCTGCCCCCTTTTCCCTGCATCGTCGCATTGAGCCCCGTTTACGGCAGGACCATGCTGGATACGCCTTATTGCTGCGCGAAAAAGGGGCAATTGCCTATTTTATGGACGCCAACAGCTCGATTCGCTATGACACAGCGAGGATGTTAAGACAGCCGCGAGCGAGTCTGAGCGTTGGCATGGCTCGTGCTTAATGAAGTTGAGGCCGCCGGCGATAAACGCCGGCTGCAAAGCAAACGCACGAAGGTGGGAATCCCATGAAAAAATACGAAGCCATCATCAAACCGTTCAAGCTCGATGAAGTGAAGGAAGCCCTTCACGAAGTCGGTATTCAAGGCATCACGGTAACTGAAGCAAAGGGCTTCGGACGCCAAAAAGGCCATACGGAGCTGTATCGCGGCGCCGAATACGTGGTCGATTTCCTGCCCAAAGTGAAAATCGAAGTTGTGATGGACGATGCTCTGCTTGAGCGCGCCATCGAAGCCATTCAGCACGCGGCTCGTACGGGCCGTATCGGCGACGGTAAAATCTTCGTCTCGACCGTCGACGAAGCCATCCGCATTCGCACCGGTGAAAAAGGCGTGGACGCCATCTAACCGTCTTGGTGGGGGCTGTAAGTTAGCGACGAAGTTCAGCAGAAAAGGAAGACATGATGGCGGACGCTTCAGTCCAAAAAGCGCTCGATATGATGAAGGAACACGACGTTAAATATGTCGATTTCCGATTCACCGATCCGCGTGGGACGTGGCACCACCTGGCGCAGCACATTCGCACGGTGGACGAAGGTTTTCTGACGGGGGGCGTCATGTTCGACGGCTCGTCGATCGCCGGTTGGAAGGCGATTAACGAGTCGGACATGGTGCTGATGCCGGATTGCAGCACGGCGGTGCTCGATCCGTTCGCGGCGCAAACTTCTTTGATCATCTTCTGCGACGTTCACGAGCCGGGCACCGGTCAGCCTTATGCCCGCGACCCGCGTTCGATCGCGAAGAAGGCCGAGAAGTACATCCAATCGAGCGGCATCGGCGATATCGCTTACTTCGGCCCGGAAGCCGAATTCTTTGTGTTCGACGACGTTCGCTTCAAGAACTCGATGAACACGTCGTTCTACGAGATCGACAGCGAAGAAGGCCCGTACAACACGGACAAGAAGTTCCCCGACGGCAACACCGGCCATCGCCCGCCCGTCAAAGGCGGCTATTTCCCGGTGCCGCCCGTCGATAGCGCTTCTGATCTTCGTGCCGAGATGCTTTCGACGATGGCCGAAATGGGCCTCGCGGTCGAAAAGCATCATCACGAAGTCGCGTCGGCGCAGCATGAGCTGGGTGTCGAGTTCACGACCCTCTGCCAGAGCGCCGACTGGATGCAGATCTACAAGTACTGCGTCCGCAACGTCGCGCATCAGTACGGCAAGACCGCAACCTTCATGCCGAAGCCGATCAAAGGCGACAACGGTTCGGGCATGCACGTCCATCAGTCGATCTGGAAAGAGGGCAAGCCGCTCTTCGCCGGAACCGGCTATGCCGATCTGTCCGACTTCGCGCTCTACTACATCGGCGGCATCATTAAGCACGCCAAGGCGATCAACGCCCTCACGAACCCCTCGACCAACAGCTACAAGCGGTTGATCCCGGGCTTCGAGGCGCCGGTGCTGCTCGCTTACTCTGCCCGTAACCGTTCGGCATCGTGCCGTATTCCGATCGTGTCGAGCCCGAAGGGCAAGCGCGTCGAAGTCCGGTTCCCCGATCCGACCGGCAATCCGTACCTCGCCTTCGCGGCGATGCTGATGGCCGGCGTCGATGGCGTGCAAAATCGCATCCATCCCGGCGAGGCGATGGACAAGAACCTGTACGATCTGCCGCCGGAAGAGCTGAAAGGCATCCCGACGGTCTGCGGCTCGCTGCGTGAAGCCGTGGAAGCCCTTCGCGCCGATCACGCCTTCCTGTTGAAGGGCGACGTGTTCTCGGCCGACTTCATCGAATCCTACATCGAGCTGAAGTACGAAGAGATCTACAAGTACGAACACACCCCGCATCCGATCGAATACGAGATGTACTACTCGTCGTGATCTGACTGCGTTGCGTTTCCGGTTGACGATCTAAACCGGAAACAATCGAACGAGCCCTCGGAAGTCTTCGGATTTCCGAGGGCTTTTTCTTTGAGCCTACCGAGGACGCCCCCAAGTTCGACCTCGGCTCCTGAGCTTGACACAGCCGCCTAAATTCGATCATGATCGAAAATGATCGAAACCAGACTCGGTTGGGGCGGAAAATAATGTTAAGTCAGCAACCGCGTTTGAGCCTCAAGGACGCGCGCCGAATTACGGAACGCGCGATCGACAAAAGCGAAGGACTTGGTGTCCGCGGCGCTTTCGTCGTCGCCGACGACGGTGGAATCCTGCTTACCGCCTCGCGCATGGACGGTTCCGGCTCGATCGGGATTCCGATTTCCCGCGCAAAAACCTACGAAGCCGCGTCGAATCGCGAGGCAAGCGATCAGTTTGCCAAGCGCGTGTCGAGCATGTTCGTCGGCATCTACATGGGATACGAGCGCATTCTCCGTGATAAGATTTTCCCGGGTGCCGGCGCCATCCTCGTCCGACGCCAAGGTACCGTTGTCGGCGCCGTCTCCACGGCCGGGAGCATCGGCCCGCATTGCAAATTCGCGGGACTCGATCCGCGCAAACTGATCCTCGAGGGCAAGCCCACCAACGCCGAAGATATGATCATCAGCTATGCGGCCGAATCGCCTTATCTGTCACAACACGGGGACGATTTGAAACGCTGGACCGAGGCATATGGCAGCGCGCCTGCGGAGGGCGAGCGCGGCCTTGCGCACGAAGTTGCCCCGCGTGCATCGCAGCAAGTGATGTTGAACGCAGCCATCGCCCTTGCAGACGCGGCCATCGCCATCGCGCAAGAGATGAAGGTTCTTGCCTGCATCACCATCGTTGACCGCCATGGCGACATCGTGCAGCAAGATCGCATGGACGGCGCACCGCCGATGACGCCGGATATTTCTTATGCTCTCGCGACGACGGCGGTGAACTTCGTCCAGCCTTCAGGCAGCGTCGCGGCGTTGATCGAGCGTCACCCCGCCCTCGCCCGCTTGGACGACATCGCGCCGTTTCCAATTCTTGCCATACCGGGCGGGCTGCCCATTTTTGAAGACTCACAGGTGACAGGCGCTCTCGGTGTCGCCTGTACCGATCCGTCGAAGGGCGATGCCATCGCGCATGCGGCGATAGAGCGTTGGGCATCCGGATCACGCGGGAGCTAACGCCGATGCTCTTTCTATACCAAGGAAGTACGTCGGTATGTTCGGTCAAGGTGCGCGTTGTGCTGGCCGAAAAGCAGCTGGAGTATGGCGGCGAAATTCTTGATCTCCAACGCGGGGATCAGCACCGGCCCGACTATGTGAAACTCAATCCGAACGCCGTCGTACCGACGTTGGTCCATGACGGAAACGTCATCATCGAATCGACGCTCATCATTGAATATCTCGAAGATGCTTTTCCAGAGCCGGTTTTGATGCCCGCCGCTCCGCAAAACCGTTGGCAGGCGCGGCTGTTCATGAAAAAGATAGACGACTATCTTCACAGCGCCTGCTCGACGATCACGTTTGCGACCGCCAATCGTCGCGTGCTGCTAAAGCGTACGCCTGAAGAACTTGAGCAACATATCGCGAAGATTCCGAATCCGGATTATCGCGAGCGGCAACGCCTATCGATCGCCCATGGTCTCGCCGCGCCTCATGTCGCACAAGCCGTGCGTCAATACGACAAATACATCGGCGACATGGAAGAAGCGCTCAAACACGCGCCCTATCTTGCCGGCGCAGACTATTCGCTCGCCGATGCCGCCGCGACTCCCTACATCTTTCGCGCAGAAGCTTTGGGAATGGACGGGTTATGGAGCGAGCGCCGGCCCAATGTCGGTCTTTGGTATGACCGGGTTCGCGCGCGGCCAAGCTTCAAAGCAGCCGTGATCGATCCCATTTCCGAAGCCGATCGCGACCGCTTCAACGTACCCCGCGAAGAAACCTGGGCCAAGGTGACGGAGATTCTCGGCATCTCCTAAAGCGCCGGCTCGCGCTTAATGATCGCCGGCGATCGGAAGCAATCCGGCGGGCCGCGGCCACGCGCTGGGACTTCCGCTGGCCGCAAATGCCCGCAACTCGTCGCTGTAGAGGCGACGCAACGCGGCGATGCCGACATCCGACATGCCGAGATGTTCGATATTGGGGTCGCGATTGGCGATACGGCCCTGCCCGACTTGCACCACTTCGTCTTGCGCGAGTGGAATATGATGGCACAGCTTGGCGATGTCGTCGTACTGAAGCTCGCCGGCGAGAACTTTTCCTGCGATCTGATGCGCTTCGGCCTCGGCCTTGTCGAACATCTCCCACCGCTTTTTATAGGACTCGTCAGGCTCGCCTTGCATCATCGTGGCGATCGCATGCACCTGTAGGTGCGTGTAGTCATCAACCGGCACGCGGTAATCCAGAAACATCTGCCAGCCGGTTTCTACTTTATTGGCGCCCTCTCCGGGCTTGCTGGTGTTGTCCGGATGAACCGCGAACATCCCGATATTCGGCATGCCGAATTGCACGATGCGCTTGCGCCCGTCCGCGCGCCCCGCCACGCAAGCGAGACCCCAGGGGGTTTTCTCGAACGCAATTTTCGGCAGGTTGTCGAGATCGAGCTTTGCCAAGGCCGATTTGGTGTGCGTAAACCAGATATGGCCTTCGTCCATGAAGTTCTCGATGTTTTGGAACCAGTTACAAGGACGGACATCGATTTGCGCGGCGACGAACTTCGCGTCGTCCCATTCCTTGTAACGCGTAAACTCGGGCGGCTCTCCCTCTCCGAAGAAGACAAAGATCAAGCCGAGATATTCATACGTCGGATAACCGCCGATCCGAATCTCTTTCGCGTAGCTATCGCCTTTTTCCAAAGGCTGGTCGATACATTGCCCGTCTGCCGAATAGGCCCAGCCGTGGTAAGGGCAGCGGATGGAATCACCCTCGACCCATCCCGTGCTCAGCATCGCACCGCGATGCGCGCAACGGTTATCGACGCAATGCACTTTGCCTTCCTGGCTCCGGTAAAGCGCGAAGTCCTGTCCCATAATGCGGAGAGGCTTGGCCCATCCCGGCGCCAGCCTTCGCGCCACATAGACGGGCTGCCAAAATTGTCGGAGATACCGTCCCGCAACTGTGCCGGGGCCGGTGGACACGTAATCGACGGGTTCATTTCGGCTGGGGGACCGCGTTTCGATACCGGAAGCAGTCATGTCGATCTCCGTTCCTATTGATCGATATCGATCATGATCGATATTGGACAGATTAAAGCGAGTCTGTCAAGCTGACGCACGTTTCATCCTGACGCCGAGCTTCGCCTTTAACCAAGAGGCCCGGCCGCGGCTTTCCATGCGAGTGTCTGGCACCAAAGCCATGTCCACGTTAACGGCACCTTCATCGACCAATCTCGGCCTGCGCGAGCGTAACAAGGCCAAGAAGCTCGACTCGATTAAGCGCGCAGCGCGCAAGCTGTTCACGACCCGTGGCTTTGACGCTTTGACCATCCGGGCCGTCGCGCGCGCCGCCGACGTCGGCTTTGGAACGGTGTCGGCCTATGCGACCGATAAGACGGGTCTGCTGGCGATGCTGTTTCTGGAAGACCTCGAGCAATTTCCGCCGGTGTTTCAGGACGTGGACCCTGAAACACCTCTCATCGATCAATTCATGCAAGCGTTTGGCCGAATGTTTTCATTTTGGGCGCTTCACCCCGAGCTCAGCCGCGCGGTTCTACCGCAGCTGCAAATGCAAAACGCATCGCCTCAGATTTCCGCTATTTTGAAACGACGCGAGGCGGTCCGTTCCGAAGTGTCGGCGTGGATCGAAGAGGGAAAGCGCCTGAAACGAATCGCACAGTGGGTCGATTCCAATCAGGCGACGGAAACGCTGTTCGCCCTATATATATCGACAATCCACGAATGGCTGATGAGCGCACCGGTGGAGAAAGAGGCGGGGCTGGCGCGCCTACGCTATCTGTTTGAACTACCGATTGAAGCAATGGTGCCGAAGATGCGTCATCGTTAGCTGGAGCGAACGAGCCTTCGGAAGTCTTCGGATTCACGAGGGCTTTTTGCTGGGTCATGGCGGGCGACGCATATCATCGCGTCCATACCTCGCGGTAAAGCCGGCGTGCCACCAATGATGTGCGCCGTTTGAGGACGATTTTCTCTTTTATGCCTCGCGCCGAATATCAGTCAGTGGGTGACGACGGCCCAGGTGAGGCTCTCGCTGCCGTTCTAAGCGATCGTCCTCACGACGAGCATGAAACGAGCCCTCGAAAATCTTCGGATTTCCGAGGGCTTTTTCTTGGCGTGGCGACGAAGGGATAAGTGGCCGGATCAGCCGCCCGGCGAAGCTCGGTGGCAGCGCTATCGTTTCAAAAGAAAACGGATCGAGACCAGCGATCGGTCTCAGGCCCGCACAGCCTCGGCAACGCTGGGCGACGGCACATAGCCGCTATCCAACTCCGTCTTCAGGCGGTTGCGGTCGAGCGCATTCTCCCACGCGGCGACGACGATGGTCGCGACCGAGTTACCGGCGATGTTGGTAAAGACGAACGCCGCCGACAGGATGCGATGGATGCCGAGGATCAGCGCGATGCTGGCCGGCGGGATCGTGTTGGACGCCGTCAGCGTGATCGCAAGCACCGGCAGCGCCGCGCCCGAGACGCCCGCCGCCCCTTTCGAGGTCAGCAACAGCACGAGCAGCAAGCCCAACTGATGCTGCCAATCCATCGGCGTGTTGGTGGCCTGCGCCAGGAACACAGAGGCCGCCGCGAAGTAGAGGCAGGTTCCGTCATGGTTGAAGGTGTAGGCCGTCGGCAGGACCAGTCCGACAACGGATTCATCGCAGCCCATCTTGTTGAGCTTCTGGGTCAATTGCGGGAACACCGTTTCGGACGAACTGGTGCCGATGACGAGCAGCAGCTCTTCGCCGATATAGCGCATCATCTTCCACAGCGAGAACCGGGCCCAGATCGAGACCGGCCACAGTACCAGCACGAAGAACAGGAAGCAGATCAGATAGAAGACCCCGATCAGCTTGCCCAGCGACAGCAGCGAGCCGAAGCCGAATTGCCCGACGGTGAAGGCCATCGCGCCGAACGAGGCAATCGGCGCGAACTTCATCGCCACGCCAATGATCCAGAAGAACGACTTCGCGGTGATATCGACGAGATTGATGACCGGTTCGGCACGATCGCCCAGCGCAGCCAAGCCGCCGGCGAAAAGGATCGAGAAGAACAAGATTTGCAGAATATCGCCGCGCGCGAAGGCGTCGAAGATCGATTTCGGCACGATCTGCAACAGGAACTCTGCCGTCGTCTCGACATGCTTGGCCGCGGCGGTCAGGTCTTTGATCGAGCCGGCGTCAAGCTTGGCCGGATCGATATTCATGCCGGTGCCCGGATGCAGCAGGTTGGTCACGATCATCGCGATGATCAGCGCCGCCGTCGTGGCGATTTCGAAATAGATGATCGCCTTTAAGGCGATGCGACCGACCTTCTTCAGATCGCGGACCTCGGCGATGCCATGGACCACGGTGCAGAAGATGATCGGCCCGATCACCATCTGAATCATGCGGATGAAGCCGTCGCCGAACGGCTTCATCGCAATGCCCCATTGCGGATAGAGCCACCCGAAGGCAATGCCGAGCAGCATGCCGACAAACACCTGGAACGACAGGTCGCGATAGAAAGGCCGTTTTTTACGGACGGCGGCGGCAGTACGGGCCATCAGATCACTCCCCCTAAATTTTTTGTGATTAGCCGAGATCGCCCAGCAGAGCCTTGGCGGGCGCCAGCAGTTCGTCGGCGGTCATGACACGCGGCAACAGAAGCTGCTGGTTGCAGGTATCGAGCGCGATCCGTAAAGGCTCGCGCATCGCCGCGATGCCGAAGAGGCTCTTGCCCGATGCGATGCCGTTCTTCTTCGCGACGTCGTCGGCCGCCTTCATCATGCGATAGGCGGCGCGGACGGCGTCGGGATGTTTCTCGACCGTCTCGTTCCTGACGCAGACGACATGGTTGGTCGGCATGAAGCCGTGCGTCGCCTTCCAGGCAGCATCAACCGCTTTGTGATTGGCGATCACCGGGACAAAGTCCGGATCGTCCGGCAGGTCATTGCCGAGAATGCAGGCCGCGATGTCGCCATCCTTCAGCATCTGCACCAGGTTCTTATCCTTGGACGCATGCTCGACGATTGCCGGGTCTTCATATTCCTCGACATGGGCCGGGTCCTGGGTGACCCAATGCATCTTTTCGATCGGCAAGCTGTAATCCTCGGCCAGCGCGGCGCGCACCCACATGCCGGTGGTTTGGGTGTAAGCGCGCACGCCGATGCGTTTGGTCACAAGGTCCTGCGGCGTCACGACGCCGTTGGGCTTGTAATAGACGATGCAGCCGCGCTGGAGCCGCGACGCCACGACGATCGGCAGCAGCGTGATCGGCTTGCGATGGCCGGCGGCCTGCAGATAGGTGACGATCGCGACTTCGCTGATGTCATAAGCCTGACGGCGGACCATCGGCGCGAAGGCATGATGGATCGGCTCGATATCGGTGAAGGCCAATGTCACCGCCGGATCGGTGATGGTGCCGTCTTTGAGCGGCATGGTGTGCGGGTATGAACCCAGCACCGTCGAAAGCGTGACGCTCATCGTGCGGCCGCCAGCGACGGATAAAGCCGTTTTGCCGTGCCGCCGAGAATCAGATCGCGATCGGCCTGCGACATGGTCTCGATGCCACGGAGCGCTTCGGCCAGCAGTTCCGGCAACGCTTCTTCGGCCGCCGGGAAGTTCGAGCCCCAGGCGATGCGATCCGCACCGAAAGCCTTCACCGCAAAGGGCAAGAAAGCCGCAGCCGTCGATTTGCCGACATTCGCCATGGTGATGGTGCGCGTCGTCAGCTTCAAAAACACGCCGGGATATTTGACCAAGTCGAACAACGGCTTTGCCAAAGCATAGGGCGGGCCGTCTTCAAGCTTCGGCCGCGCGAGATGATCGAGCAGCACCTTCACCTTCGAGAAGCGTTCCAGCAGACTCACCAGCATCGGGATGCCGTCTTGGGTCATCTGCAGGCAGACCGGAATTTTGTTCGCCTCGCAATAGGCCCAGGCGGGATATGATTGCTCGCTGTTGAGCCAAGTCGCCTGCCCCGGCATCGTCGTGCCGGTGGTAAAAAGCCGAATGCCGGCCATGCCCGCATCCATCCAGCGCTTGATCTGATCGACGGCGTCGGGGGCCATGACGTCGGCCGAGAATACGCCGACGAACCGGTCGGGATGCGCCTTAACGGCGGCGGCGGCATAGCTGTTGTCGTGGCCATAAACGGTCGAGGCTTGAACCACGACCGATTTCGCGACGCCGGCCGAATCCATGGCCGCAATCAGGCCGCGATAATCGACCGGCCGTTCCTGCGACCAGGTCGATTGATGGCCGCCCAGCGGCGCCAGCGGATATTTCACCGGGTCCGAGGCAATGACGTGGGTATGGGTATCGATAATCTCGGTCATGTCCGCTCCCTACGGCGCTGTGCGCGGCATGCCGCGACGGCGTTAAGGTAAGGCGTCGTAGATTTCGGGTGCGCATAGAAAAGAGCAGCGCCAACCCATCAATTTATGCTAATGATGCAGTGCATCAAATTGATGGGCTTATGAGCGTTTCGACCGATCGTCCGCATCCCAACCTGCGCCGCCTGGCGATTTTCGATGCCGTGATCCGGTTCGGCTCGACCGGCGCGGCGGGCCAGCGGATGGCCCTGTCGCAGCCGGCGGTCAGTCATGCGCTGTCGAAACTGGAGGCCGAGAGCGGGGTGAAGCTGCTCGACCGAGGTGCCGGCGGCAGCACCGGCACCCGCGCCGGAAAGCTGCTGCACCGGCGCGTCGAACGCATGCTGCGCCAGATCGAGCAGGGCATCGCCGGCGCCAGCGGTGGCAGGACGGTCGATGCGGCGGCGATCACGCGCGTCCTCACCACCACGCAAGTTCGCTATCACATCGCCATCGCCGAACAAGGCTCGTTCCGGGCCGCCGCGCGCCACCTCGGCATTGCCGAGCCGACGCTTCACCGCACGGCGCGGACGTTCGAGAACAGCGTCGCGGTGCCGCTCTATAGCCGTCATCTCCGCGGCATGGCCGTCACCGAGGCAGGCAGTCATCTCGCCATCCGGTTACGCGTCGCGCTGCGCGAGATCGACCAGGCCTTGGCCGAGATCGCTTCCGCCCGTGGGCTGGCCGACGGTCACATCGCCATCGGCTGCCTGCCGATGATGCCCAAGCAGCTCCTCGCGCGCGCGATCGGCCGCATGTTGCGTCTTCATCCGGCGGTCGAGATCGAGGTCGAGGAAGGAAGCCACGACGATTTGATGGCGCGGCTGCGCAACGGCACCACCGATATCGTCGTCGGCGCGTTACGGGGCGAGCGGACCGCGCTCGATCTGGTCGAGACTCCCTTGTTCGACGATCCCTATGTCGTCGTCGCCCGATCCGGTCACGACTTGGCGCGTGCCGCACATATCGAAGACACCGACCTTATTCATCATCACTGGATCATCCCGCCGCGCGGCATGCCCCGCTATGCCGCCGTGCAGGCGTTGTTCGCTCGACTGCCGCAGCGTCCCGGCACCGTGCTCGAAACCAACTCGCTCGCCATGATGAGCAGCACGATTGCCGAGAGCGATTGCCTGAGCGTGCTGTCGCGGTCGCAAGCGCAATCGCCGGAATTCAATGCCGACATCGCGGTATTACCGATCGATCTGCCCTGGCCGCGACGTCTCGTCGGGACGACGACGCGCGCCGGCTGGCTGCCGACCCGGGTTCAACGGCGGTTCGTCACGCTGATTCGGCAGGAATGCGCCGCGCCGGGAAACACCAAGACCCACGCCACCCGGCACGCTATCCTCGCCGATACGACCGTAACGTAACACACGAGCGAGGAACCATGGCCAAAGTAACCTACGAGATCGTGCAGCATGACGGCGGCTGGGCTTACCGCGTCGATGGCGTCTATTCCGAAACCTTCGCCTCCCACGACCTCGCCCGCAAAGCGGCCGAGCATGCCTCACAAGAACAACGCGTCGCCGGCAACACGACCGGCATTTCGTGGGAAGACGCATCGGGAAAATGGCACGAAGAAGTCGCCAAAGGAACCGACCGCCCCGACACCGACGTCAAAGGCTAACGCGCACGATGCCGCTGAAGATTCTTCGCCAAGCCGCGCATCGCGCGATGGCCTGGAAGAATGGCGGCGGCATCACCTATGAGGTTGCTGTCCATCCCGATAACGGCGCATCGCTCGATAGCTTCGAATGGCGTTTGTCGATGGCGCGGGTCGAGAGCGATGGTCCGTTCTCGATCTTTCCGGGCATCGACCGCTCGCTGGCGATCATGGAAGGCAACGGCGTCAATCTGGCTATTGAAAATCGGCCCAGCGTTCCGGTCACGTTAACGTCCGATCCGGCGTCCTTTCCCGGTGACGTGCCGGTTACGGCATTTCTATTGAATGGTACGGTACTAGACCTCAACATCATGACGCGCCGGTCGGCGTGGTCGCATCACATCGAACTTTGCGGCTCAGACATCGACATCAACGATCGCGACAACAGCGACACGAGCATCTTGATCGTGCGCAACGGCACGCTCACCGTTACCGATCAAGTCCTGACCTACCGCGACGTTGCCATGCTCGATCGCGACACGCCCGCACTTTCTTTTACGTCAAGCACCGACATCCGTTTTTTTCGCATTCGACTCTGGCAACTGTGAATTGAATCGCCTTGCGCGATGTCAATGATTCGCGCGTGTCGAGTGAAGAATTTTTTATCTCTAAACTTACCGAAATCGGGTAGCCGCGGCGCTTGATTGTTCCTATCTTCGCCGCCCTTTTGCCGATGCTGGAAGCGACATGACCACCGACATCAAGCGTATCGCCGCGATCATCGCCGCCGAAATCAACGCTAGGCCCGAACAGGCCGAAGCTGCCATCGGATTGTTGGATGAAGGCTCGACCGTTCCTTTCATCGCGCGATACCGCAAGGAAGTCACCGGCGGTCTCGACGACACGCAGTTGCGTAATCTCGACGAGCGTCTTGTGTATTTGCGCGAACTCGATTCACGGCGCGACGCGATCCTCGCTTCGATCAAAGAACAGGGCAAGCTGACCGACGCCTTGACCGCGAAGATCAACGCGGCCGAGACGAAAGCCGAACTCGAAGACATCTATCTGCCTTACAAACCCAAGCGCCGTACCAAAGGCGAGATCGCGCGCGAACGCGGGCTTGCGCCCTTGGCCGAAGCAATACTTGCCGACCGTAACGTCGTGCCGGCTGAACTTGCCTTGACCTACGTCACGGCGGAAGTGCCCGATGCGAAGGCCGCGCTTGAAGGCGCACGCGATCTTTTGTCGGAGCAGTTCGCCGAGAATGCCGACCTTGTCGGCAAGCTTCGTACTTATATGAAGGACCGCGCGGTGCTTCGCGCCCGTGTCTCCGAAGGTAAGGAAGCAGCCGGCGCGAAATTCTCCGATTATTTCGATCACACCGAGCGCTGGTCCACGGTGCCGAGCCATCGCGCCCTCGCCATGCTGCGCGGACGCAATGAAGAGTTTCTGCTGCTCAATATCGAAGTCGATGCCGACGACACATCGCCGGTGAAGCCGGCGGAACGGATGGTCGCCGCCGCCTACACGATCGGCAATCAACTCCCCGCTGACAAATGGCTGATGGAAGTTGCCGGTTGGACGTGGCGCGTCAAACTTTCGATTCATCTAACGCTCGATTTGATGCGCGATATGCGCGAGCGCGCCGAGGAAGAAGCGATCCAGGTCTTCGCGCGCAACCTCAAAGATCTTCTGCTGGCCGCACCGGCAGGGTCGCGCGCGACGATGGGGCTCGACCCCGGCATCCGTACCGGCGTGAAAGTCGCTGTCGTCGATGGCACCGGCAAGCTGCTGGCGACGACGGTCGTCTATCCCTATCCACCGAAGAACGATGTGCGCGGGACGCAGGCCGAGTTGGCGAGCCTCGTGCGCAAACATAATGTCGAACTGATCGCAATCGGCAACGGCACCGGCAGCCGCGAAACCGAGAAACTCGTCGCCGAGATGCTGACCGCGATGCCGGCGCCGAAACCGCTGAAGGTCATCGTCAGCGAGGCCGGCGCGTCGATCTATTCAGCATCGGAAACCGCCGCCAAGGAATTCCCGTCATTGGACGTGTCGCTGCGCGGCGCTGTATCGATCGCGCGCCGTCTGCAAGACCCGTTGGCGGAACTGGTGAAGATCGAACCAAAATCGATCGGTGTCGGCCAGTATCAGCACGATGTCAGCCAATCGCGGCTCGGCCGTTCGCTGGAAGCGGTCGTCGAAGACGCGGTCAACGCTGTCGGCGTCGATCTGAACACAGCGTCGGTGCCGTTGCTGTCGCGTGTGTCGGGACTTAGCACCGCGCTGGCCGAGGCCATCGTCTCGCATCGCGACGCCGATGGGCCGTTCCAGAACCGCAAGGAATTGCTGAAAGTCACCCGGTTGGGTCAGCGCACCTTCGAGCAATGCGCAGGCTTCCTGCGTATCCCTCAAGGCAGCGAACCGCTCGACGCATCTTCAGTTCATCCCGAGGCCTATGACGTCGCCAAGAAGATCGTTGCCTCGTGCGGACGCGATCTGCGCGACCTGATGGGTGACAGCGCGGCGCTCAAAGCACTGAACCCTGCTCTCTTCGTCGATGACAAGTTTGGTCTGCCGACAGTGCGCGACATCATCGCCGAATTGGAAAAGCCCGGCCGCGATCCCCGCCCCGGCTTCAAGACCGCGACCTTCGCCGACGGCGTCGATGATCTGAAAGATCTGCGCCCCGGCATGATGCTGGAAGGCACCGTGACCAACGTCGCCGCCTTCGGCGCCTTCGTCGATATCGGCGTTCATCAAGACGGGCTGGTGCACGTGTCGCAACTCGCCGACCGCTTCGTCAAAGATCCGCACGAGGTGGTCAAAGCCGGCGATGTCGTGAAGGTGCGCGTTGTCGATGTCGATATTCCGCGCAAGCGGATCGGCCTTACCATGCGCCGGGAAGGAGGCGAAGCCCCACCGCCCAGCGCCGCACGCCCAGCCGGCGACAGGCCGCAACATCGATCCCCGCCCCCGAAGGCGAAGCCGGAGAAATCCCAGCCGCAATCGCTGGGCGCTTTCGGCGCCGCTTTCGCGGACGCCCTCAAGCGGAAATAAGAACGCCTAGACGAGTTCGAAATTCATCATTTCGGTTTCCGCTTTGAAATAAGCGGCGCGGAATTCGTCGGCATCGGCGAAGGTCTGCTTGGGCAAGCGCTTGTAGTTGAGTTGGATCGTCAAACCCTTTTTGTCGAAGGGGAACGGATCGAACCTAACCTTGCGTGGTGTCACCGCCGTCACGGTCATGCGAAGCCCTTCCTGCCGATCACCGCCATAGCGAACCGGCACAGGCTCGAAGTAATCGTCGCAGGGATCGGCGCAGCAGAAATAAAGCCCGAGCAGATCCCAGACCTCGAACAGGCGGAAATTGGTCCATAGCTCTTCGACGTCGAAGGCTTTGCGTTCGCGTTCCTGTTCCGCTTCGGCCTTGGCGATGAAGTTGTCGATCTCGGCGCCTTGGGTGCGGCTCGATTGGACCGGATGCTGGATCGATTTGTAACGTTCACGCCAGAGGCCCGTGCGGTGCATTTTGATGATCAGGCTGGCATAGGGGTCGTCATTGACCAGCCAGTCCGGCACCCAGGCGTAGCCTTCGAGCTGGCGCGGTGTTCCGGGGACGCTGCGGAAGTCCGGCGTCGTACCGGTCTTATCGTCAAAGGCAGGCCAAGTTTCATAACGCAGCCAGCCGTAATCGTGATAGGACGCGGCCCGGACAATCGAGCCGAACGGCTTCACCGCCTCGAAATTTTCATTGCCCCAGTGGGCCGCCATCTGGCCGACGAGGCGGGAATGGTCGGTCTGATTGATCATGATCATCGTGCCGTCCGGCTCTTTACGAAGGATCATCGATCTGCCCTTTCATCCTGGCGAATTGCGCTATAATAATATCCATCGGTACCGATACAATACCACTCATCGCCGCTGATATGGAGAGTATTTTTATGGCCGAGATGACAATCAACGACCCCGCCGTTGTGAAGGAAATCGAAGCCGCTTTCGCCAGTTACGACAAAGCCTTGGGCGACAACAACGTCGCCGGGCTCAACAGCCATTTCTTCGACAGCCCTACCACTGTCCGATTTGGAAATGCCGAGAATCTTTATGGTTTTACCGAAATTGCAGCCTATCGCGCCTCGGTCGCCCTCGGCAACGGCCCACCCCGGCGCGAGCGCACCGTGATCACGACCTACGGTAAAGACTTCGCCACGGTCGCGACGATGTCGCGTCCGCCGACGGGAACCAAAGTCGGTCGGACGATGCAAAGCTGGGTACGACTGCCCCAGGGCTGGCGCATCGTCGCTGCGCATGTCAGCGCCATCGAAGATCCAGCGAAGTAACCCGCGACGTCTAGCTGGCCATCCGAAGCTCACGTCGCTGCAGCAGCGGCATGACTTCGGCGTGGAAGGTTTTCAGCCCCTTGATGTAATCGGGGAATAGAAGCTGGATGCTATCCACGCCACCATCGACGACCAGCTCTTCGATGATATCGGCAAGCTGAGCCGGCGTGCCGGGGATCATTCGTCCGGCGAAGGAGATATCGAGCTCCATCTTCTTGATGCGCTCCTTCGAGGATTCACGCTGCTTCTTGCTGTAATAGCCGGCGAGCGTGGTCAGCGCTTCGGTGTCCGCGCCTTCCTGGTAATATTTCCACTGCTTTTCGGCAGCGGCCTGTGAGTCATCAAGGATCGGCAGCAGCGTCGTCGCGATCTTGATCTCGCGGCCATACTCCGCCGCCGTGTCCTTCATGCGCTTGCTGGCGCGCTTGACGTCTTCGACGGTGATTCCGCCGATGAAACTGTAATTGCCTTGCTTGGCGGTGAAACGAAAGCCCTCGTCCGACGACCCGGCGCAGATGATGAACGGATGCGGCTTCTGCACGGTCTTCGGCCCCGAACGGCAATCGTTCAGGTGAAACCATTCGCCGTCGAAGGTCACCGAGTCTTCGGTCCAGAGCCGTTTCACGACATGCAGCCATTCCGCCGCATAGCGATACCGGTCCACGTCGTAGTTCGGTGGCAGGATGCCCATCTGCTCGTACTCGTCGAGGAACGAGCCGGTGACGATGTTGATGCCGAAGCGGCCGCCGCTGATATCGTCGATGGTCGCGGCCATTTTCGCCGCCACCGCCGGCGGAAACAGCACCGGCTGAATCGTCGCGATAACGCCAATGCGCGATGTAACCGCGGCCAGCCCCGTCATCAGCGCGACCGATTCCAGCGTCGAATCCCAGAAATTCGTCGCGCCACCGAAGCCGCGCCATTTCGACATCGAGAACACGAAATCGAAGCCGATATTCTCGGCGAGGATCGCGATCTGTTTGTTCATCTCGAAGCTTGGCTGATATTGCGGCGCCGTCTTCGACATCAGGAACCCGTTATTGCCGATCGGCAGAAACACGCCGAGTTCGAGTTTGCTGAGCTTGCTCATGAACTTCTCCTCTGGCCGTCCCAAATCCGTGTGATCTCATCGACGCCTAACAAGGCATTCGGACTCATGAAGTCCATCGCTGCCTTGTGCATCGCGGGTTGCGCACCCGCGATCGCTTCGGCACAGAGCAACGGAAAGAAGCCGCGCGTGCAGGCATCGATATACGTCGCGATGATGCAGCCATAACTGGCGACGCCGCCGATCACGACCGTCTCGACGCCGGTACCGCGCAACAGAACCTCAAGGCCGGTCTCGTAGAACGCGCTGAACCGGCATTTCGTCAGGTGCGCCTCGCCCGGCTGCGGTGCGATTGCCTTCGGTATCTCCGACGCCCAGGGCGGTAGTGCCGGTTGATCGAGGCGTCCTTTCACATCCGATCCCATACCCGCGATGCGGCGCATCCACGGTGCGGAATCCGCGCCGGGTGGATGATCGACCGTGACAAAAAACCGAGGGACATCGAGGGACCGCGCTTTGCCGAGTAGCTTGGAGATCGGCGGCAAGACCGATTCCGCCGGCGACGACGATCCTTCGCTGGGACCGTAGATAAAGCGGTTCTGGATATCGACCAGCAGCAGCGCCGACCGCGTCTCGGCCAGAAGTTCTGCGGCGGGGATGGTCGCCAGCCGAACCATCTCCACCATCGCAGGCGTCACATGAGCCACCGACATGGTGCGCTCAGTTGACGAAATATTCGGAGACGGTGTGCTTCTGCGTCAGCTCCCCCTGCTGATACATCATGTCGGCGAGGGCTTGCCATATCTTGGGATCGACCTGCGATTTCCATTGGATGGGCGGCATATCTTTTACGAGCGCCGGATCGAGTCCCGAATAATCTGCGATTTCCTTGCGCGCGCGCTCGGGGTCCGCATTCAGAACATCGTGCGATTCTTTGATCGCGTCGGCAAATTCACCGGCTTCTTTGGTATGGGCTTTTGCCCAGCTTCGCATCGCCCACCAGGAACCCACCGGCTGATCGGGAATGGTTTCCATCATATAAAAGGACAAAACACGGCCATAGCCGGCTTTGATGATCTGCGTCGTATAAGGATCGAGCGCGACGGCAGCATCGACCTGTCCGGTCCGCAGCAGATCGGTAATCGCCGTGAAGGGCGCTTCGGTCAGTTTCGCGCTCTCGATACCGATGCCCGCGTTCTGAAACAGCATCTTCATCGCGGCAAAGCCTTGACCGCGCGGCGAGGAAATGGCGATTCGCTTGCCCTTCAAATCGGCAATCGTCTTAACCGTCGAATCGACCGGCACCATGATCGCGTTCGATACGGGCGCCTTCGTGCCGGCGGTTTCGTTTTGGCCAATCAAGGCGACATCGAAGCCCTGCTCTTTCGCGACGAACGCCGTGCCGGGAATTTGCAGGACGATATCGACCGATCCCTGCTTAAGGATCAGAAGACCCTGCGACGAGAGCGGTATTTCGATGATCTGAAGATCCAAGCCGTGCTTCTTAAAAATCCCCGTCTTGGAGGCAAAGACGACGTTGGTCATCGCCCCTAGCTTATTGATGCCGAGTTTTACGGGCGCCAGATCGGCGGCAGTCGCCGCATTCGTCGTGGCTACCAAAAGCGCTGCTGCAATCAAATGTTTCATCATGGGAATGCCGTCATCTCCTTATTCGCATTGACCGGGGTTCGCATCGATCGATCAAGCCAGCGCGCGGACAAAACTCTTGCGTCGGCGTCCCGGGCGTTTCCCGATGCGCGTTGAGAATTTTGTTTTCGCATTCTTATGCAAACAACAAAGCAAAATGGGTGCCAAGCCGCGCCAAGCCGATTCCCACTCACGCGCAACAACTGTCGATCGCCGTGGCGCAGCGGACAACGAAACGCGCGAGATCGACCGGGATCGTTTGAGAAGCAAATGCCCAATTACCCGGCACGGCAACATGAACCAAACCGCGAAGGCGCGCCGAAACCGGCTTGGTTGTTGATTCTTTCTGTTTGGCATGGGAGTTGCGACTAACGAAAGAGAACCTCCTGCCTGTCCCCGCCGTGTTGGGAATCAGGACGCTGGTTTGTTGCGAGAAGGAATAGCGATTACAGCATGTCCGTCGGTCTCGATCTTCGCCTGCTTAGTCAGTTCCTGATCATCGCCGCCGCGCCGAACATGGCGACGGCCGCGCGTAAGATGGGATTGTCGGCGCCCGCCGTGTCGCAGATCGTGCGCCGCATCGAACGCGAATTGGGCGTGACGGTGTTCGAGCGCAATTCACGCGGCATCCGGCTGACGCCGGCGGGGAGTCTGGTTCAACGCCGCGCGCGCGACCTGCTCGAAACCGAGAGCGAAATCCTCGAAGCGCTCGCGCCGTACCGCACGCAGCTCCTGCCCAAGCTGCGGGTTCATGTCGCCTCGACGGTCGTCAATTATATCGCGCCCTCGGTCGTCTCCGAACTGCAACGGATGGTCGGCGAGATTCAATTCAAGTCGGGCCGGATCAGCCCGGTAGCGCAGGATTTTCTGCGCGGCGAATTCGACATCCTGGTGTCGAGCGACGCTTTGTCCGACATCCCGAACCTGGATCGCTATCGTCTCTGCCGCGAGAATCTGATCGCCCTGGTCCCACCAACCCTGCCTGCAGAACAGCGCGACCTGACCTGGCTTTCCGCCAATCTGCCGATGATCCGCTATGAAGGTAACGGCACGATGGACCAGACCGTCGGAAGTTACCTTACCCAACAGGGCCTCAACCCTCGCCGCGGAATCGAATGCCGCACGCCGGCGCCGGCGATCGAACTGATCGCTCAGGGCATGGGCTGGACGCTCACCACGCCTTTCAATATCGCCTATTATCAGGCGTTGAAGGAAAAGGCCGCCTATATGCCTTTGCCGAAACCGGTCGCTTCCCGCGACATCTACCTCATCGCCAATGCCGACCGCCTGCTCGACGTACCGCGCATCCTTGCCCATGCCTGCCGCGCCGCACTCGATCGCGAGGTTCTGTCCTGGCGCGGCAATGCCAACGCCATTATGACCGGCGACGTCGATGTCGATCTGACCGAGGCACTCGAACTCGACCACGGCAGCCATAAAGCTTTCGCTTAATTCGCGTTGCCCGGCGCGATGCAAGCGGCGCTCAATCGCCGGGCAAAGACGCCCTTTCCTTCCGACCGAATCGTTTTAAGGCTGTCACAATCGCCTGGCATGGCGATTGCGTATTTGATGGCAAGCCATCGCCATGGCGATGCACCTTGGTTCATCTTTGCAAAGGAGAGCCGTTATGAAGGAATGGGTCAAAAATATTCCCGAAGCCGAACGCCAGTTCTACGAACGGGCAGGCTTTCATCCGACCGGCATACGCACCGGATCGCGTCCCGCGCTGATCGTCGTCGATGTGACGATGGGCTTCTGCGGCAGCCCCGGCCTCACCCTCGACGAAGCGGTTAAGGAATACAAAACCGCGTGCGGCCCGATGTCGTGGGAGACGATGCCGCGCATCGCACAGTTGATCGAGCTGTTCCGTGAACAGAAACTGCCGATCATCTTCACGCTTGGCGATTCTCACAACACCGCGTTCAGCGGCCGCGCCACGAAATCGAAGCGATCCGGTCCTGAGCCGGCCGGCTACAATGATTTCCCCGATGCGATCAAACCGATCGAGGGTGAGTGGGTGTTGCCGAAGACAAAGGCGAGCGGGTTCTTCCAGACCTCGCTAACCAGCTACCTCACCCGCATGCAGATCGACACCACCATTGTCTGCGGCGTCTCGACCTCGGGCTGCGTCCGCGCCACCTGTGTCGATTCGCATTCGAACGGCTACACTACCTTCGTGGTCGATGACTGCTGTTTCGACCGGTCGTTCTTCGCGCATTGCGCCAATCTGTTCGACCTCAATGCGAAATACGCCACGGCCGTCTCGGTGGACGAGCTGACGGCGATGATGAAAGGTCCTGCGCTGGCCCAAGCCTCTTAGATAGGTTCGGAACATGAAGAAGCGTCTGCCCGGCTTTCTGCTGATCGCGTTCCTCCTTGGTTGTTGGGAACTCGGCTCGACGGAGGGTTGGCTCGACCCGGTCGATATGCCGCGCGTCTCGACGATCTTCATGTCCTGGTTCCACAGCATCGCCGGCGGCCCGCTGCTGAAACAGATTCTCCCGAGCCTCGGCCGGATCTTCAGCGGCTTCTTCATCGCCGCGTTCCTCGCGGTGCCGATTGGCCTGCTGATGGGGACGGTGCCTTTCATCTATCGCCTGCTGGAACCACTGACTGAGTTCCTGCGGCCGATCCCCAGCTCGGCCTATGTCCCGATCGCGATCTTGTTTCTCGGCATCGACGAGGAGATGAAAGTCTTCATCGTCGTGCTGGGATGTTTCTTTCCGATCCTGCTCAACACCTATGACGGGGTGCGCGGTATCGACCAAGTCCTGGTCGATACCGGCCGCACCTTCGGTCTGTCGCGCGCCAAAACGCTGGTACAGATCATCCTACCCGCCGCTTTGCCCAGTATCCTGACCGGCATGCGAATTAGCCTCGGCGTCGCGCTGATCGTCGTCGTCATCGCCGAGATGATCGCCGGCAATAGCGGCATCGGATATTTCATCCTCGACCGCCAGCGCGTCTTTCGCGTGTCCGAGATGTTCGCCGGCATCTTCAGCCTCGGCCTTCTGGGCTATCTGCTGAATTTCATCTTCCTGCGCATCGAAGGTTATTTCCTGCGTTGGCGCACGACGAATGCCGCTTGAATCGACGGAGACCATCCGATGAAGGATTTCGATCCCACGTCTTTATTCGACTATTCCCCGATCATCGACCGACCACCGGTGGTCTGGCCGAACGGCGCGAGGGTCGCGGTGTGGGTCATTCCCAATATCGAGCATTTCCATCTCGAGATCGGCAAAGGCGCCCCCGACATCCGCCATTACGCACGGCGCGACTACGGCAACCGCGTCGGCATCTGGCGGCTGATGAAGGTCCTGACCAAGTACGGCATCCGCGGCACCGTCGCGCTCAACGGCGAGGTCGGAAAATATTATCCGCGCATCATGGAAGAGGCGATCAAGCTCGGCTGGGAGTTTATGGGTCATGGGCTAACCAATTCGATCCTGCTCGACGGCATGAGCAAAGAGGAAGAGGCCAAGGTCATCACCGGTACCAAGACCGCGATCGAAGCCTACGGTCAGAAGATGCGCGGCTGGCTCGGGCCAGGTCTCGGCGAGACCTGGAATTCGCTGGATCTGCTGCGCGAGGCCGGGGTCGATTATGTCAGCGATTGGGTCAATGACGATCTGCCGTACAAGATGAAGAACGGCATCTATTCGATCCCCTATTCACTCGAACTCAACGACATGCCGCTGTTCAATATGCCCAGCATCAGCATCAAGGATTTCGAGAAGCGCATCTGCGACAGCTTCGATACCCTTTACGAAGAAGCCGAACAGGGCGGCCGAGTCATGGGTATCGCGCTTCATCCTTTCCTGATCGGCGCGCCGCACCGGATCAAATATCTCGATCGCGCCTTGCAATATGTGACCTCGAAAGAGAAAGTGTGGCTGGCGACCGGCTCGGAAATCATCGACGCGTTCCGCGCCCAAGCCAAAGACTGATTCGTGCGGCATCATCGCCGTACGTCCGATGCCGCGGCAGCGCGTTTGAATAGTTTTGTAGGCCGATGAATACCGTTTCGCCCGCCGCCGCATCGCCCGATCTTTCGCAACAGGGCGCACCGGGCTGGACGAAGACACTCTGGCTGATGGTCTGCGTGCAATTCGTGATGAGCGCGTCGCAGACATCCAGCAGTCCGGTCCTGCCGCTCTATCTCAAGACATTGGGCATCGATTCCGAAGGCGCGATCGAATTCTGGACCGGCGTACTCGTCTCCCTGCCCTTTTTGATCTCGGCGTTCGCCGCGCCGTTATGGGGCTCTGTCGCCGACCGGCGAGGCCGCAAGATGATGGTGATCCGATCCAGCCTGGCGAACTGCCTCCTCATGATCGGGATGGGCTTTTCGCAACATCTCTGGCACCTCGTGGCGATGCGCGCCCTGATGGGCGTTTTCAGCGGCTTTTCCGCCGCGGCCATCGCGCTGGTCGCAACGCAAGCGCCAAGCAATCGGCTTGGTTATGCGCTCGGCTGGTTGAGCACGGGCCAGCTCGTCGGCGCGCTCGTCGGACCGGTTCTAGGCGGCATCGTCGCCGATCTCTCGGACAGTAATCGCTTGGTGTTCTTCGCCGGCGGCATCGCCGCGTTGATGGTCAGCCTCACCGCCCTCACCGTCACCGAAGAGTTCTCGCCGGCATCAGGCGGCGGACGGAGATCGCCGTTTCGAGGCTTCGTCATTCTGACGCAGACACCCGGCATGGCGGTAATCTTCATCACCATGTTCGCAGCGCAGTTCGGCGTTCGCACGGTGCAGCCGGTCGTGACACCGTTCGTCCAGGAACTCGAAGGCGCATTACCGTCCTTGGCAACGCTGGCAGGCTTCGCATTTTCCGTCACCGGGATCGGCGATCTGCTGGTATCGCCGTTCCTTGGCAAGCGCAGCGACAGCATCGGCTATCGTTATGTATTGCTGATCTGTCTCTTCGGTGCGGCGATGGCGACGCTGCCGCAATCCTTCGTCGAAAGCTATTGGCAGTTCCTCGGCTTGCGCTTCGTCCTCGGCATGTTCATCGGCGGCATTCTACCAACGGCGAATGCCATGGTCGGGCAGTTGGTGCCGGTCGGCCAACGCGGTCTCGCTTACGGAGTTACGGCGTCAGCGACTTTCCTTGGCAGTTTCCTCGGGCCAATGAGCGGTGGCATTATCGCCGCGTCGTTCGGCATTCGCTGGGTGTTCGCCGTCACCGCCAGCGTTTTCCTCGCGAACCTGGCGTGGGTGTTCTTGATGCTGCCCAAACCGCAAGCGCCCGACATCGACACGGTTCGCGACGAAGCGGCCGCGTCGGGCGATTAACTCGGCGCCAGCGATTTTTCCTGAAGGAAAATGCTGCCGAACAGACGATGCTCGATCGCCTTGAACCGTTCGTCGGCGCGCGTTGCAAGCTGGTCGCGCGGATAGGGCAGATCGACAATCACCTCTTCCTTAAGTGACGCCGGCGCACGGCCCAGCGAGATGATCTTGCTGGAAAGGAACACCGCCTCTTCGACATCGTGCGTCACGAACAGAATCGTGATTGGGATCGTCTGCCATATCTTGAGCAACAATTCCTGCAGGATCGCCCGGGTCATGGCATCGAGCGCGCTGAACGGTTCGTCCATCAGCAGGACCTTGGGCTCGCAAATCAGCGCGCGGGCGATCGCGACCCGTTGCTGCATGCCGCCGGAAAGCTGTGACGGGAAGTAATCCTCATAGCCCTCAAGGCCGACGAGCTTCACATACTCAAGGCACTTGGCACGCGTTTCGGCGCGGCCCAGCTTCTTCTGGCTGCTGAGACCGAACTCGATGTTCTGCAGCACCGTGCGCCAGGGGAAGATCGATTTGCTATATTGCTGGAAGACATAAATCATTCCCTTCGGCGGCCCGGCGATCTCGCGGCCGTTGAAGATGACATAGCCGCTCGTCGGCTTCTAGAGCCCGGCGATCAGACGCAACAAGGTGGATTTGCCGCAGCCCGACGGCCCGATAACCGAAAGGAAGCTGCGCTCCGCGATCTTGTGGGAAAAATCCTTGAACACGTTCACGGCCTTGCCGTTGACGTGGAAGGTCATGTCGATGTTCTGAACTTCGATAATCGGCCGGACGAACACCGGTTCGACGGCAGGTGTCTCGGGTTCCGGATTGACCATGACCAGCCGCGGCTCCGGCGCATTCGCCGGGGCAACCATCAGCGGGACAGCGACAACCTCAGGATTGATCACGCGTTTCAAAATATTCGCCATCGAATTCCCCGGCCCGATTGCCGCACGGCCGTCCTCGTGGCGCTTCCTCCGGTCGTTCTTGTGACGGCGCGCCGATCAGGACGCGCCGTCTTATCCGCTTAGCGTGCCGTCGGAAGCACGAACAACCCGTCTGGCAGCGTCTCGAAAAAGTCGATTACCTCGTCACTTTTGACGACATCGGCATATTTCGCGTTCATGTCGCAGAGATTGATCGCATGGCTCGCCTGCGAACGGTCGAAGCAGCCTTCCTCCGCGATGCTGACGCGAAGATTGTTGCTGAAAGCATCCAGCACGGTCGCGCGAACGCAGCCGCTGGTCGTCGTACCGGTGACGATCACGCTGTCGCAGCCGAGCAGCATGAGATAGCTCAACATGTTGGTGCCGAAAAAGCCGCTGGGTTTCTGTTTGTGGATGACGATGTCCTGCGGCGCCGGAGCGATCTCGTCCATGATGTCATTGCCGTCGCGGTTGCTCGTCACCTTGGGTTTTTCGGTGCTGCGCGAATTCTTCCACGACCAGCTGCCCGAATCCCAATTGTCCTGGCGGCGGACACCGGTCGTATAAATCACCGGCAAGCCTTTTTCATGCGCGGAGTCGATCAGCTTGCGCAGGTAGGGCAGCGAAACCCAGGCATCCTCGCCGCAAGAATTCCGCCATGTCTTGATCGATTCCAAAATCGGTTCGGACCGCTCGCCGCAGAAGGCGTAATTGACGTCGATCACCAAGAGCGCCGGCTTTTTGCCGAAACCCTGACGCGCGCCATAGCCGGCATCACCGAACACCGTCTTGTCGCGCTCGGTCAGAAATTCATTCCATATCGGTTCGGACATCTGCGTTGCTCCTCTTTCTAAATGGGTTTTTCAATTAGTTGCTGGCGAGAACGGCTTTGACGAACTGCATATCGATGATCGCGTCATACGCTACGTCCGCCTTCAAGATATCGGCAGCGCGCACGACGCTTTGCGCCGTCGCCCAGGATTGCTCGGACACCATCCCGTCATGGCTCCACATATCATCGGCAAAACACCGGTCCAGCGTCGCCTTCAGATCGTCGGGCGCCATGGTGGGAAATTCTTTCTGAGCGACCTGCACCGCTTCTTCGGGATGGGCGTGGGTCAGGCGCAAGGCCTTGATCACGGCGCGAACGAAACCTTTGACGGTTTCCGGGTCCTTCTGGATCGAGGCAAGCTGGATATTCAGCGTCGAATAAGCATAAGGGCCCATCTCCTTCGGCACGTTATAGAAGGGCTCTTCCCAAATCTTTTGCCGCACGCCTTGGGTCAGAAACGGTTCGCTGGTAATGCCACCCTGCGCTTGGCCCTGTTTCACCGCAGCGAGGATGCCGGGCGTCGTCGTCTCGATCAGCGTCATATCCTTTTTGACGTCGAGCCCCCACTTGCCCATCAAATAACGGATGATCGAATTGGGTGTGCCGCCGAACTGACTGGTGGTGAATGTCTTACCTTTGAAATAGGCCACGTAATCTTTGTCGGTCGGTCCTTTGCCGGTTGCCGCGACGAGGTAGTTGTTACCGCGATCGACGATGTTGACGACCGACCTTAACTCAGCGCCTTTCAGCTTCGCGAAAGCGTCATGCTCGGGGCCACCGATAAAGGCGAAAGCCTGGCCGGTCAGGACCGCGTTGGTGTGGGCGCTGCCGCCTTCGACAGTCAGCACTTTGACCTTCAGACCCTCCGCTTCGAAGTAGCCTTTGTCGATTGCGATATAGAGCGGGAGATAGGCCGTGTTATGCACCGGTTCGGCGACAATGAGTTCTTTCATCTCCGCCGCCTGCGCCGCTGACGACACAGCGGCAAGTGCAAACGCGGCGGTCAATAATCTGAACGCAAAACGCACGGGGCCATTCTCCGGTAATTGAAAAGGAAACACGATCAACGAACGACGCCTTTGCGCAGCCATTTTTCCAGCCAGGCAACGGCGACATACATCAGCATCGCAAAGAACGAGAGCACGAGAACCGCGACCCAGACGAGGGCGATGTCGTAGGTCTGACCTGCATAAAGAATCTCGCGGCCGAGACCGTGCTGCGACGAAATGAATTCGCCGACGATCGCACCGGTCAATGCCAAGCCGATATTCACGCGCAGGACCGACAGCGTCCAAGGCAGGACGGCGGGAATGACCAGCTTGCGGAAGAGCTGCATCCGGCTCGCACCCAGCGAATAAAACAGCTTCTCGCTATCGGGATCGACCGCCTGGACACCGGCATAGGTCGTGAGCGTGGACACCACCAAAGTAAGCGCTACCGCCATCGCCACTTTCGAGGTGAGGCCGATGCCGAAGACGAGAATGACCAGCGGCGCGAGGGCCAACTTCGGAATGGATTCGAAACACACGACGAAAGGCTGCGCCACCGCCGCGTAATTACGCGACCACCAAAACGACAGCCCCAAGGCGGAACCGGCAAAGGTGCCGATAACGAAGCCGAGTACCGTCGCGCGCAGGGTGAAGAAGATGTCGGTGAAGGCATCGCCTTGGGTGAAGAAGATCTTTCCGGTCTGCCATATCTTGCTGGGCTGCGACCAGAAGAACGGATCGATCCAGGTAAGCAGCGCCGCGATTTCCCAACCGCCCAGCGCAGCTACAACGACCGCTATCTGCACGGCGACGATACGGCGTTGCGACCATTTCTTCGGGACCGGCAACCGGCGGAAAGCAGGCCGGGGCGCGAAGACACTCGGGAAACGGAAGCGACCGACGCGCGGGCGAGGAACAGCCGAGATATGGCTTGTCGTCATGCAGCCATCTCCGGCGTGACATGGCCCAGATGCGCGAGACATCTTTCCTTCAAACTGATGAAATCGGCACTGTTGGCGACGGAACGCGCGCGTGGGCGCGGCAGCGTTACGGTCAAGCGATCAACGACACGCCCCGGCCGCGGGCTCATCACCAATATTTCATCGGAGAGAAAAACCGCTTCCTCGACATCGTGCGTCACGAACACGACCGTCTTGCGGAAGTCGGCCCAGATCTGCAGCAACCATTCCTGCATCGCCGATCGTGTTTGCGCATCGAGCGCCCCGAACGGCTCGTCGAGCAGAACGATGTCGGTATCGAGCAACAAGGTGCGCAGCAGCGCCGCGCGCTGCCGCATCCCGCCGGACAACTCGCGCGGATAGCGATCCTCGAATCCGCCCAACCCATAGCGTTGCAAATAGGGAAGCGCCGTCGCCCGTGCGCGCTGGCGCGACACACCTTTGATCTCCATCCCCAGCACGACATTGTCGAGAACGGTGCGCCAGGGCAGTAGCAGGTCCTTTTGCAGCATGTAGCCGACGCGGCCGATGGTGCCCGTCGCGTCTTCGCCGTCGATCAGGACGGCGCCGCCCGTCGGGGGCTGCAATCCGGCAATGATATTGAAGAGCGTGCTCTTGCCGCAGCCGGAAGGCCCGATGACGCTGACGAAGCTACCCTCGGACAGTCCAAAGGACACCGGCGTCAAAGCGGCAACGTCGGCGCCCGACGTCGAAAACTGCATCGCGAGAGATCGTACCTCGAGTTTCGCGCTGGGCATGCCGGCGACTCCAATCCGATCGGTACTGGCGCTTTCGAAACGCGCCGCCTCCTGGAATTAGAGCAAACCACATGCCAGCCCGCCTAGGACGCACCGCCGCCCCCGAAAACGGGCGAGATCACGCTTGTGGGGGAAGTAGCCACTCAAGTGACTGCCCGCGCCTCAAGGTGCCTTGCTCATTTGGGGTGCCGCCCGCATCTTTTGTGTGCAGCGCAACATAAGCGAAAAACAACCCGATGTTATCGGGCTTTACCGGGCGGCTTGGTGAACAACGCCACGAGTTCGACGTGATGCGACCACGTGAATTGGTCGATCACCTTCACGCTGTCGAGCCGATAGCGGCCATCGACGAGAATACGCGCATCGCGGGCGAAGGTCGCCGGATTGCAGGAAACCGCGATCAGCCGCGGCGTTTTGCTGGAAGCCAGCGCTTTGACCTGTTCCTGCGCGCCGGCACGCGGAGGATCGAACACGATGACGTCGTAGCGATTGGCCTCGTTGCGGCGTAGCGGGTCCTTGAAAAGATCGCGGCTGAACGCACGCAGTGGCTTCGCGCCCTTGGATTTTTCGAGGGCGCGAATGGCGGGGCCGACATTTTCATAGGCATCGACGGCGCCACGTTCGAGCATCGGGCCGCTGAACGTGCCGCAACCGGAGAAAAGATCGGCGAATTTGCCGGATCGCGGCATCAGTTCCATCACCGCCGCGACCAGCGCATCTTCGCCGGCCTTGGTCGGTTGCAGGAACGAGAGCGGCGGCAACGCGACATCGAGCACGCCGAATTTCGCGCGCAGCGGATGACGCTGAACGATCACCTCGACATGATCCCGATCGCTCGCCCGCCAACCGATGCGATCGACCTCAGCGGCCTCCGCCAGTTGTGTGATCGCATCGCGAACCTGAGGATCGGGCTTTCCGGTCTTGCCGATAGGACCGGTGATCACGATCTCGAACTGGCCGCCGACGGTCTGAATAAAAATGCCTGCAGAAACACCATCCTGCAGCACGGGCGCCAACAGTGTGACGAGCTTTGCCCGCAACGCCATAATCGCCGGGTCGGCAATAAGACATACGCTGATATCGGTCAGCCGGTCCGAGCGGCGGCGGAAGTGACCCAGCGTGACGTGATTGTTTTTCTTGAACGCCGCAAATGTCGCGCGGCGGCGATTGCCCCCCGGCAGGAAAACCGGCTCACGCCAGACGCGCGGACTAAGGCTGCGTTTGCGCAGGGCATCACGGACGATCTCGACCTTCCAGTTTCGATAGAAGCCGTCCTCGGCATGCTGCAGCGTGCAGCCGCCGCAGACCTCATAATTGACGCAGGGCGCCTTGACCCGATGGGGCGAGGCCTGGACCACCTCGATCAGATCGCCGCGCAGGATGCCGTCTTCGCCGCGGTGAAGATCCGCCCGGACATTATCCCCCGGCAAAGCGCGATCGACATAAATGCGCTCGCGCTGCGCCTTATGGATACCGTCGCCCTTAGGGCCGAGTTCATCGATACGGAGCGTGCCGGTCATTTTTGAAAGGATGGTGAGGGGGATGTCGGCCCTGGAACTAGCGAGTGTGGCCGCGAACTTCAAGGAAAGCCCTGACGGTCGAGCGGCATTTACCTTCCGCTAACCATGTTTCGGTACTCCTTTTGCCAAAGGAGTCCGCCGTGACCGAAGCTGCTTTCCGCCCCATCGACGATGTCGGCCTGCGCCTGCCGAAAGGCATGCCCGAGGATATCGCCGAACCGTTCCTCGAATATGTGGTCGGTAAGGCCGGAACGCTGCGCGGCAGCGCCGCCCCGATGGCGGAACCGATGGCGAAGGAATCGCCGCTCGCACGGCTCCGCTTCGTCCTCGATATCGCCAAGCAGCATGTCCTGCCCGGCACCGACGCCATCGTCCAAGAATTCGCCAACGCCCCGGCCAAGATCGAATGCCGCGCCGGCTGTAGCTTCTGTTGCCACCAGAATGTCGATGTCACCATTCCCGAGGCGATCCTGATCGCGCTGCGCCTTGCCGATCCTGAAGACCCGCGCCGCAGCGCCGTACTGTCGGCTGCCGAAGCTTTTGCCGGTGTCGAAGACGATGCACGAATCGCGCTGGGCCGTCCCTGCCCGCTGCTGATCGACAAACGCTGTTCGGTTTATGAAGACCGCCCGATCGCTTGCCGATCGCTGACCTCACCCGACGCCGAACGTTGCGACGACGCCATGCGTAGCCTCGAAGCCGGCGAAGGCGTCTTACCGATCGAGGTTTATCTGGTGCTGCAATTCCTCTGCAACGGCGAGCAATCGGCAATGCGCGGCATCTGCCGCGATGTCGGTTTGCAGGACGATATCGTTGAATTAACTCAGACCGTCGCCGCAATTTTGCGCGATGAAACTTTGGTTGAGCGTTGGGCCAAAGGCGAGCGCGTCTTCACGCCGCGCGACTAAAATTTTCTAAGACAGATTTTCGACATGGACGGGCACCAGCCCGTCCTTTTGCATGCCCAGTTTCTTTGCTGCGGCAGCAGATAGATCAATCATGCGGCCTTCGACATAAGGCCCGCGATCGTTGATCGTCACATCGACGAATTGACCATTCAACAGATTGGTGACGCGCACCCGCGTATTGAGCGGCAAGGTGCGATGCGCGGCCGTCAGCTTGCGGGCATCGAACTTCTTGCCGCTGGCGGTCGTACGGCCCTGCCAGGCTTTGCCGTACCAGGACGCTATTCCGTTCTCGCCTTCGAGCTGGACGGCCGGCGGCGTCTCGATCGCCGGCAAAGGCACGACTACCGATGCCGCTGACAGACGCAAACTGGTCAGATTAAGGACGTGCTGGGTCAGAGCGCGTTGAGATTGTTGAGAAATTGCGCCGCCGAGAACGAGGACTTCGGCTGCGACGATGCCGTAAAAACAAAATGCGACGGCATTCGGTCGATTCATTGCGTTCTCTCCCGCGCAGTCCAACTCGGGAGGCAAAACACGGTAGAAACGCAATCGTTCCGGCGCGGATACGCCGGACGCCCTTATGGGACGCCCGGCGCGTGTGCGTTTAGGCTTTCAGATGATCTTTGAAGAATGCCTTGGCGCGATCCCAACCGAGCTTCGCGGCATCGGCGTTGTATCGTTCATTGCCGGTATCGTCGAAGAAGCCATGATTGACGTTGGGGTAAACATAGATCGTGTTATTGACCTTCGCCGCTTTCAACGCGTCTTCGTAAGCGGGACGTGAGGCATTCACGCGCTCATCCAATCCCGCATAGTTCAAAAGCATAGCAGCTTTAATCTTCGGCACCTGATCGAGCGGCGGTGCGGGTCCATAGAATGCCACTGCGGCCACAAGATCCGGTGACGCCTCGGCGACGCGATTGACCATGCCGCCGCCCCAGCAGAATCCAATGACGCCGATCTTGCCGACATCGGGACGCGCCTTGAGATACCCGATCGCCGGTACCAATTCGCCGACGGCCTGATCGGGTGTGATCTTAGCGAAGTCGGCCATCGCCTTATCTTCGTCCTTCGGCGTACCGCCAAGCACCGACATGCAATCGACGCCCAGCGCGACATAGCCTTCGAGCGCGACGCGGCGCGTCACGTCTTCGATATGCGGGTTGAGGCCACGATTTTGATGGATCACGACGACCGCCGGCAATTTCGCATCGCCCTTGGGCCGCGCGAGATAGGCTTTCACCTCGCCGGCCGATCCCGGCATGGTCACACGGCTTGTCGTCAAGCGTGCGTCGTCGGCCTTGATGGTTTCAGCCATCGCGTAATTGGAGCGCAGGCTTGCCATCAACGTCATCGCGACGGCGCTGGACCCGACCAGCTTGGTCAGACGTTCGAGAAACAGCCGCCGGTCGAAATGACGATGGGTAAAATCGTCGTAGAGCTCGATGATCTTCTGGTCCATGAGTTCCTCCTTGGAGCGACGAGCATGCACAGCGGCAGCGGCGACGCGAATAAAAGCTTTGTGATTTGACCTTTAGGCTGGAAGTTCGGGCGGAACGGGCCGCGGTTTGCGGTCGGCGCCCAGCGCGACGAAGGTAAAGGTGCCTTCGGTGACCTTCACCTGTTCGCCCGTCATCATGTTGCGCCGGACCCAGGTTTCGATCTGCACCGTGATCGAGGTGCGGCCGACCTTGGTGATTTCGGCATAGCAGCTCACTTCGTCACCGATGAAGACCGGCAGGTGAAATGTCATCCCTGTCACCGCCACGGTGGCCGTACGTCCCTGGGCACGGCGGTGCGCGACCACGCCGCCGGCCAGATCCATCTGCGCCAGGACCCAGCCGCCGAAGATATCGCCGGCGGGATTGGCGTCGGCCGGCATCGCGATCGTCCGCAGGGCCGGATCGCGCTTATGAAGCGGGACAGAATTTTCGCTCATCGGGTTCTCCTCACATGACCAGATATGGGGGTTGCCCATTATAGGCCTTACCGCATCTAGCTTGTCGTCTTTCTATCGGCTTCCTATAGTCGCCGCATCATGTCCGATTTGTTCGAAGATAACGCCCCTAAAAAGGGCGGCTCCGGTTACTCCGCCAAAGACATCGAGGTTCTGGAAGGGCTTGAGCCCGTCCGTCGCCGTCCCGGTATGTATATCGGCGGCACCGACGAGCGTGCGCTGCACCATCTCGTGGCCGAAGTTCTCGACAACGCCATGGACGAGGCCGTCGCCGGCCATGCCAGCAAGATCGACCTCGAACTGCACGCCGACGGCACCGTGATCGTGCGCGACAACGGACGCGGCATCCCGGTCGATCCGCATCCCAAATTCCCGAAAATGTCGGCCCTTGAAGTCATCCTGACCATGCTTCATTCGGGCGGCAAATTCGGCGGCGATGCCTATAAGACCTCGGGCGGTCTGCACGGCGTCGGCATTTCCGTCGTCAACGCGCTGGCCGACAAGCTGACCGTCGAGATCATCCGCGACAAGAAGCTATACACGCAGGAATACAGCCGCGGCAAAGCCCAAACCAAGATCAAGGAAAGCCCGGCCCCGACCGGCGCCGGCGCGATCAAGCGCGGCACGTCGATCCGCTTTCATCCCGACGCCGAGATTTTCGGCGCGCTGCATTTCAAGGCGGCGCCGATCTATCGCATGGCGCGCGGCAAGGCGTATCTGTTCCGCGGCGTTCAGATTCATTGGTGGTGCGATCCGTCCCTGCCCCGCCCCGACGACGTGCCGCAGGAAGAGACGCTGCATTTCCCCGGCGGCCTGTCTGATTACTTGACGGCTTTGCTCGACGAGCGCGAGACCGTCACGCCGCGGCCTTTCGACGGCGTTGCCGAACTGGGCGGCAGCGGCCGGGTCGAATGGGCGCTGAGCTGGCCGGTCGATCACGAAGGCACCAGCGTCTCGTTCTGCAACACCGTGCCGACGCCCGAAGGCGGCACGCACGAATCCGGTTTGCGCACCGCGCTGACGCGCAGCCTCAAAGCCTATGGCGAGATGACCAACAATCGCCGCGCCCAGCAGATCACGGCCGAAGACGTGATGGACGGCGCGGTGGTGATCCTGTCGCTGTTCATCCGCGAACCGCAGTTCCAGGGTCAAACGAAAGAACGTTTGTCCTCGCCCGAGGCGGCGCGTCTGGTCGATAGTGCGCTGAAGGACCGCTTCGATCATTGGCTGACCGACGATACAGCGGGCGCGCGGCTGTTGCTGGACGCGATCATCGATCGCGCCGAAGACCGGCTGCGCCGCCGCCAGCAGAAAGACCTCGAACGCAAGACTGCGACGCGCAAGCTGCGCCTTCCCGGCAAGCTGACCGATTGCAGCCGCTCAAACGCCGAAGGCACCGAGATTTTCTTGGTCGAAGGCGATAGCGCCGGCGGCTCCGCCAAGCAGGCGCGCGAGCGCGAGACTCAAGCGATCCTTCCCTTGCGCGGCAAGATCCTCAACGTCGCCTCAGCCTCCAGCGACCGGCTGCGCGCCAATCAGGAGCTTGCCGATCTGACGCTCGCGCTGGGCTGCGGCTCGGGTGATCGATACGATCAAAGCAAGCTGCGCTATGAACGCGTCATCGTCATGACAGACGCCGATGTCGATGGCGCACATATCGCCTCGCTGTTGATGACCTTCTTCTTCCGCGAGATGCCGGAACTGGTCCTCAGCGGCCATCTATTCCTCGCCTCGCCGCCGCTCTATCGCCTCACCCAAGGCGAGAAGACGATCTATGCTCGCGACGACGCGCATAAAGACGTGCTGATGAAAGACTCGTTTCCGGCCAGCAAGGGCAAGGTCGAGATCAGCCGCTTCAAAGGCCTCGGCGAAATGCCGGCGCGCAATCTGCGCGACACGACCATGGACCCCAAAAAACGTACCTTGCTGCGCGTGAATCTGCCGCCCAAAGGCGAAGACGCGCACAAACACGCGGTCGAGATGGTCGAAAGCCTGATGGGCCGGAAACCGGAGCTGCGTTTCGACTTTATCCAGAAGAACGCCAAGTTCGCCCACGATCTGGACGTTTGAGGTTTGCGTAAGACCTGATAGTGTCGCGGCCCGGGGGAGAACGGGGTGGCGTTACGTTTTGCGAACAGGAGTCAGCTACACGCGGCTGCGATCGAGACCGCGGCGTTTTTCGGCGCCTGCTCTTGGCTGATTTTTCTGCTTCGAGGACTGCTGTTCGAGGGCACTCTCACCGTCGCTCACGACAACATCGTCTGGGGCTTTCCGCTTTTCGCCTATTTCGTTGACGGCATCGCTCACGGCCATTTGCCGTTCTGGAATCCGTTCTCGCATGGCGGCGAACCTTTTTTTCCTTCCGTCCTTCAAGACCGACTTTACGACCCAATCATCTTTCCGGTTGTCTGGATCGGCGAGCGATTCACCAGCGATCTTTTAATTCTGTTCAATTGGTTCTGGCTGACACGCTGCCTCGTCGCATCGCTCGGCATCCATCTGCTGCTACGGCGTTGGGCGCACCATGTCGCCACACGCGCAGCATTGGCCGTGGTTGCCGTTCTTTCAGCCGTGACGCTGTCAGCGTTCCACCAAGAAGGTATCATCAATCAATTCTACACCGCGCCCCTGATGCTGCTTTTCGCGTTCAATTTATTCGAAGGGCGACGTTATGCCGTCAGCAATTGGATGGGGCTCGCCTTTTTCGCCGGGCAGAGCCTGCAATCCTATAGCTTTGTTGGATCGCTGACGGCCCTCCTTGCGCTGCTTCTCGCCTATGCGTTGCTCGATCGCGACACCCTGCGCGCGATGCTGCAACGCAGAGCCAATTGGATCGGCTTTAGCTTGGCGGTTCTGCTTGTGCTGGCGATGTGTGCGCCGAACATCGCGATCTATTTAGAGCAAGGACAATTCCAGATCGCATCTCGCGACGTCCCTCTCGGCTGGGAAAAGCTGGTGCCGCTTGGAATGCCCCTGCATCAAGAAATGGCGCCGCAAAAGATTGCAGGCACGATGCTGCTCATGCCGTATGGCGTTGCACGCCTGACCGGAACATTCTCACAATTTGCCGATTTCATCGGGCTGATTGTACCGCCATCGATACTTGGCAACGCCATCAGCGAAGGCCACATTTTTGTCGGCAGTCTGGTGTTCGCCATCGCGCTGTTCGGCCTTGGTTTCGGACGGTCTAGGGCGAAAAAGATCTGGCTGTTTTTTTTCGGCATCTTCGTCCTGGTCGATCTCGGCCCCAGCACGCCCGTGCATTGGCTAATCTATAAAGTTTATCCGCCGCTTTGGTTTATGCGGCACACCGACATGATGGCGGGTTTCAGCACGCTTGCGCTGATGTACTTTTTCGTTCTCGGTATGGACAGACTCATCTTCCCTCGTTCCGCCGAACCGTCGGCTCAACGTCTCCCCCGCTGGCTGACTTGGCTCGGACTTGTCGTCACCACCGGACTTACGGTCTTCCTCACGGACGTTCCGTGGCTGTTCAAATCCGTTGCGGTGACTGAAATACGGCCGGACTGGCTGCCGGTCACTACTGCGTTGTTGCTATTACAAGCCCTCGCTTGGCGGCTTGGCGGGGAAGTTCTTCCGGGCATCCTGGTCGGCCTCGCTGTGAGCGCACTCATTTTCGCACCTGTCGCAACCGCGGGAAGCTGGATGCTCTGCTTCCTCGTTGCACCCTTGACTGCGCTTTGGATTATCCGCCGCAATAAGATCGATGCCGTTCGAAGGTTGGTCGGCCCGTTACTTCTTATCGTCATCGCCGTAGAGCTTGGCGGCTACGCGATGTTGACCGTATCGAGCGAAGCGAAGTTGCATGGCTTCGCGGCAAACAATTCACGCGCCCAGATTGGAGATCCACCCTTTCCTGAAACCCGCGTTACGGCCATTCCCAACCCGCCGGCTCCTGACGACCCACAACGCTATCCCGAGCTGGTTTCTCGCGAAGGAACCGTATTCAGCACGCCGCTTCAATACCCTTTTCCGGAACGCCGTTTTGCGACCGACACAAAAACGCTTCTCAGCAACGGCCGCTACGACTCATTGACGATTTTGAAATCCTACAGCGCCTTAGTCCATTCGGATTTAGCACCAGAGATCATTGAAAGCGCTTTCGGCATTGGGGCTCCTATCATTCATTTCTACGACCACGCGATCGCAATCGACGGGTTTATAGAGACAATGCGGGTGACATCCACCGGGGAAGCAATCGCAAAGATCACCGACAACATCTTTATCGATGCCTCGACGCTGCGGGATGGTCGCTTGCCTTTCACCGATACCGAGGGCGCGGCACAGGGTGGCATGAGCGATGTCGCCTTCGATTTCGACACGATCTCGCTGAAGATCGTCAATGATCGGCCCGGTTATCTTTATTTTGCCGATTCTTACACTCGCGACTGGACCGCCACGGTCAACGGCAAGCCCGTTCCCGTACTTCTCGCCAATGGCGGCTTCAAAGCGGTCGCTGTCGAACCCGTTTCCGCCATCATGCGGCCGGGCTTTACGCCCTCGACCGTGGCACTCATCTATCGCCCAGCCGTTTTCATCAAGGCGCTCGTTCTATTTTATAGCGCGTTGAGCGCGGCTATGATCATGGGGCTTATCGCCTTGGTACCGTTCGCGCGCCTTTGGCATAGCGAATAATGCGCCGGCCGTTGCCATGTGGCACAAAACTGTATTGGAAAGACCCCATGCGTATTTCGATCTTTTCGCAGATCATCATTGCCGGCGTCTTGCTCTGCAGTAGCCTCGCGCAGGCCGAGCCCTTGAAGATTCGCACCGGTTATGTCGTGCCGACGTCAGGCTACACGCCGCTGGTCCTTGAGAAGAAAGACCTGCTGAAGCATTACGGGACATCTTATCTGATGGAGCCGCAGAAGTTTCAAGGCACGGCGCCGCAACTTACGGCTTTCGCCGCGGGCGAAATCGATATCGCGACGATCGGCTATTCGACGTTTGCGCTGGCCGTGCTCAACGCCAAGATGGACGATGCGCGCATCGTCGCCGACGGCTTTCAGGACGGCGCGGACGGTTTCAACAGCACGACCTTCATGGTGCGCAACGACAGCGGCATCGCCAAGGTCGAGGATTTGAAGGGCAAGGTCATCGCAACCAATGGCTTCGGCGGCGCGTACGATGTCGGCATCCGCTCGATGCTGCGCAAGCACGGGCTCGAAGATAAACGCGATTACAGCGTCATCGAATCCGATTTCGCGCATATGAACACCATGCTGCTGGACCGCAAAGCCTCGCTGACCATCGGCTCGATGCCCTTCCTGCTCGATCCGGCGATGAAAGAGAATGCGCATACATTATTCTCGCTGCGCGATTCGATGGGTCGGACCCAGATGATCATCCAGGCCGCGCGCCAAGGCTATCTCGACAAGAACCGCGCCGCCCTCAATGATTTCTTCGAGGACATGCTGGCCAGCCTGCGCTGGTTTCACGATCCGAAGAATCATGCCGACGTCGTCGGCATCGTCGCGGGCCTGACCAAGCAGCCGCCCGAAAAACTCGACGCCTACCTCTTTACCGACAAGGATTTTTATTACAATTTGAACGGCCAACCCGATCTCGACGCGCTGCAGAACAACATCAAAACCCTGCACGACCTCGACATGATCAAGGGCGATGTCGACGTGAAGAAACATACCGATCTGAGTTTCGTCAAAGAGGCTGCCAAACGTCTCAACTAAAATACCGACGACCAACAGGGAGAAACGTGATGCGCACCGTCTTCGGAGCCGCCTTGTTCGCGGCCATTTTCGTCGCCACCGGCGCTCAGGCCGAACCATTGAAAATTCGCGCCGGCTGGAGCAACACCCCGACGGCGATGGCGCCGCTAATCTTCGCCAAGCCCGAATTGCTCAAGCATTACGGCCAAAGCTACGTTATGGAGCCGATCCATTTCGCCGGCTCGGCGCCCGAGATCACGGCGCTGGCCAATGGCGATCTCGATATTGCGACGCTAGCGCCGTCGTCGCTCGCTTTCGCGATCGAGAATGCCAAGCTGACCGACCTACGCGTCATCGGCGATGAGAACCAAGACGGCGTCGAGGGTTGGTTCACCAGCCTGTTCTTCGTCTTGAAAGATAGCCCGATCAAAACCGTGACCGATCTCAAGGGCAAAGTCCTCGCCTCGAACGCGATCGGCGGCGGTCTCGATATCGGCATTCGCGCGATGCTGCGCAAGAACAAGCTCGACGACAAGCGCGACGTCAGCATCATCGAAGGCCCCTTCCCGGCGATGCTGTCGATGCTCGAAGAGCATAAGGCCGATCTCGTCGCCACCGTGCCGCCGTTCAGCTTCATCGGCGAAGCCAAAGGCACCGCACGCACGCTGTTCACGCTGCGCGATGCGATCGGAACCTCGGAATTCATCTTCGATGTCGCGCGCAAGCCGTTCATCGACAAGAACCATGCCGCGCTGGTCGATTTCACCGAAGACTGGATTCGCGGGCTACGCTGGTTCATGGACGAGAAGAACCACGACGAAGCCGTGAAGATCATCGCCGATTACACCAAGCTGCCGCCCAAGAGCCTCAGCGATTGGGTCTTCACCCACAAGGATCTCTATCGCGATCCCGATCACCGCGCGAACCTAAAGGCGCTACAGGCGAGCCTCGACATCCAACAGGAATTGGGCATCCAGAAGACGCATATCGATGTGACGAAGTTCGCCGATCAGAGTCTGGTCGATGAAGCGGCGAAACGGATCAACTAACGATCCGATCGTCATTGCGAGCCCAACCTTGAAGCAGGGGCGAAGCAATCCAGTCTGTCCGCCCACTGGATTGCTTCGTCGCTACGCTCCTCGCAATGACGACGAAAGTTCTATTCCGTCAGCCACTGCCGCATCAGGACGCTGACTTCCCACGGCCGCTCCATGGTCGAGAGATGGCCGCTATCCTCGACGATCTCGAGATGCGCGCCTTTGATCAGTCCGGCCATCTCCTCGGAGAGGTCGAGCGGCGTCAACGAGTCCTGCCGGCCGCACAGGATCATCGTCGGACACGTAATCGCCGGAAGGTTCGGCCGGGCATCCGGGCGGGACATGATCGCCCGCTGCTGGCGCAAGAACGCCTCCTTACCGACCCGGGCCGTCATCGCCGTCACCGCCTCGGTCAGCGGCTCATCGGTCAGCCGGTCCGGGTGAAGGAAGGCCGGCAGCAGCCGGGGCGTCACGCCGTGGAATTCGCCCTTTTCGGCGAGCTCGATCAGGCCCCGCCGGCGGGATTTTTGCTCCTCCGTATCGGCCCGCGAGCCGGTATCCAGCAGCGCCAGCCGGGTGACCCGCTCGGGTGCCGACCGCATGATCGCCTGGGCGACATAGCCCCCCATGGAGAGGCCGGCGAGGGCAAAGCGGGGCGGCGCTTCGGCCAGGACCCGCTGGGCCATGGCCGTCATCGAATCGTCACGGGTGACGTCGGCCACCCAGGGAGCGGCAATATCGCTGAGATCTTCAACCTGGGCGCGCCAAAGCGCCGCATCGCAAAGCAGTCCCGGCACCAGCACCAGGGGAGTTTTGTTAGTCATCTCTTCACCATAATCGAATACTCTAATGGCATAGTATGACGCTCATACCACATCGTCGAAACGTGGAAATCGTTTGACTTTGCGCGGTTCTGGCCCAAATAAAGGGCTGTAAATCACCAACAATTGACGAGAAAAGCATACCTACGAATGAGTTTTGAAGATTTGGGCCTCTCTCCGGAGGTCTTTCGGGCGGTAACTGATGCCGGATATACGGCACCGACCCCCATTCAGGCGCAGGCCATCCCATACGTGCTGATGGGGCGCGACGTCCTCGGATGCGCCCAGACGGGCACCGGCAAGACAGCTTCCTTCACCCTTCCCATGATCGATATTCTCGCCGCCGGCCGTGCCCGCGCGCGGATGCCGCGTTCGCTCATCATCGAGCCGACCCGCGAGCTCGCAGCGCAGGTTGCCGAGGCGTTCAATACTTACGGCAAATACAACAAACTTGAACAAGCTTTGCTGATCGGCGGCGAAAGCTTCAGCGATCAGGAACGCAAGCTCGATCGCGGCGTCGATGTTCTGATCGCAACGCCGGGCCGTTTGATCGACCTTTACGAGCGCGGCAAGATCCTTTTGTCCGATGTGAAGATCCTCGTCATCGACGAAGCCGATCGCATGCTGGACATGGGCTTCATTCCCGATGTCGAACGCATCGTCGGTCTTCTTTCAAAGATCCGTCAGACGCTGTTCTTCTCGGCAACGATGCCGCCGGAAATTCGCCGCCTGGCCGACGCCTTCCTGATGAACCCCAAAGAAATCACTGTGTCGCCGCCCGCTTCGACGGCCATCACGGTCACGCAGGGCATCGCCGTGGTGACGACCGAAGGCAAGCGCGATGCGCTGCGCCGCCTGATCCGCAGCGAAGACGTCAAGAACGCGATCATCTTCTGCAACCGCAAGCGCGATGTCGATGTGCTCAACCGCTCGCTGGTGAAGCATGGATTCGACGCAGCGGCGCTGCATGGCGACATGCCGCAATCGAAACGCACCGAAACCCTCGAACGCTTCAAAGCCAACGAGATTCGTTTCCTCGTCGCCAGCGACGTGGCCGCCCGCGGCCTCGACGTTCAGGGCATGTCGCATGTCTATAACTTCGACGTGCCGATCCATGCCGAAGATTACGTCCATCGCATCGGCCGTACCGGCCGCGGCGGACGCGAAGGCATCGCCTATACTTTGGCGACGCCGGAAGACGGCCGCTTTGTCGAAGCGATCCAGCAACTGATCGGCAAGCCGATTCCGACGATCGTCATCCCGGGCGTCGAAGCCCAGGAACTTTCTGCTGAAGACGCACCGCGCGGTCGTGGCCGTGGTGGACGCGGCGGACGGACCGGTTCCAACGATCGCAACCGCCGCCCTGCCCCGTCCCGCGAGAAGCAGGCTCCCGTCGCCGCAGCCGAAGCCGCGCAGCCGGAAGTTGTCGCCGACGTTCAGGTATCGGCTCCGGTCGAGAAGCCAGCCCGCGAGCACAAGCCGCGCGAACGGTCGCGTGGCCCGCGCAACAGCGAACGCAATGCCGAGCCGAAAGAACGCACTTTCGCGCCGATTACCATGAATCCGAGTGATCACGGCAACGTCACCAAAATGCCGCGCCGCGATGACCGGCACGACAATGACGACGACGATCGCCGCGTCGTCGGATTCGGCGACCATATGCCGGCCTTCCTGGCCCGCGCCCGGGTCGCCCGCTAAGTTTAGTTCCGCGGGGGCTTCCGAGCCCCCGGGACTTTCATCTCATGCCCGCCTGACGTCGGACCGGCCCTGCGCTATGATGGGACCGGTTCTATAAAGGCGGCGCCATGAAGACGATCTTCGTGATGATGAAATGCGAACTCGGCAAGGCCTACAAGGTCGCCGAAGCCGCAGTTGAAACCATCGAACAAGTCTCCGAGGTCTATTCGGTCTCGGGACAATATGATCTCCTGACGAAATGCTATTTGCCCGACGAAATGGATGTCGGGCATTTCGTCGTCGAGCATCTGCAGAAACTCGCGGGCGTCCGCGACACCTTCACCATCAGCGCCTACAAGGCGTTCTCCCAGGACAAAGCGTGAGCGATCAGAACATCGTCATCATCGGCGCCGGTCATGCCGGCGGCCGCGCTGCCGACGCATTGCGTACGGCCGGCTACACCGGCGCCGTCACGCTTTGCGGTGAAGAACGCCATCCGCCCTACGAGCGGCCGCCACTGTCGAAAGAATTGCTCTTCGGCGCGATCCCGCACGAAAAGACCTATCTGTTTCCGGAAGCCTATTACGCCGAGAAGAACATCGCGCTGAAGCTGGGCGTGGCTGTGACCGCCATCGACCGTCAGGCCCAGCGCGTCACCTTCGCCGATGGCAGTACCCTGCCCTATGACGCGTTGATGCTGACGACCGGCGCGCGCGCGCGGCGTCTTCCTTTACCAGGTGGTGACGGGCCGCGTGTGTTTTACCTGCGCGACATCGACGACACGCTCGCCCTGCGCGAAAAGCTGGGCGAGGGCACGCGCCTCGCCATCATCGGCGCCGGCTTCATCGGTCTCGAGATCGCCGCCACGGCGCGTAAGCGCGGCGTCTCCGTCACCGTGATCGAACTGGCCGCCCTGCCGCTCGCCCGCGTTGCCGCGCCCGAGATCGGCGAATACATGGCCCAGCTTCATCGCGGCAAAGGCGTCGATCTGCGCACCGGCGTTAAAGTCACCGCGATTGAAGATACCGGCAGCGAACTGCGCATCATGGTCGAAGGCGGCGAGCCGATCGTCGCCGATTACGCGGCCATCGGCATCGGCGCACAGCCCAACGTCGAACTCGCGCAACAGGCCGGCATTGAATGCAAAGACGGCATCGTCGTCGATCAGTTCGGTCACACCAACGATCCCAAGATTTTCGCCGCGGGTGACGTGACGCGGCATCTCAACCCGCTGCTCGACCGGCATGTCCGGCTCGAGGCGTGGCAGAACGCGCAGAACCAAGCCATCGCCGTCGCCAAAGTGATGGCAGGCGGCGATCAGCCTTTTTCGGAAGTGCCGTGGTTCTGGACCGATCAATACGAGACCAACATGCAGATGGCCGGCGCGCCCGATCGATGGGACCGCGTCGTCTGGCGCGGCGAACCGACCGATCCCGGCTTCACCCTGTTTCAGTTACTGGATGGCCGGGTCGTCGCCGCGGTCACGATCAACAACGCCCGCGACATGCGGTTCGGACGGATGCTGATTCAAAGCGGCAAGATCGTCGATCCCGCAGCCTTGGGCGACAAGAACACCAAGCTTCAGGATCTCGTGCGCTGACGCTTGAAAAGCAACTCAAGGCGGGTCAATCTGCCCGCCAACACGTAAGAACTCATCAAAGGAAACGGTGGCATGTCGGAGAATGAATGGGTGTCGGTCGCCGATAAGGGATCGGTCCCCGAAGGCGAGATGAAAGGCGTCACCGTCGGCAGCACGGAAGTCGCGATCTACAATCTCAAAGGCGAACTCTACGCGACCGACAACCTCTGCACGCACGCCTATGCCTTCCTCACCGATGGCTGGATGGACGGCGAGGAAGTCGAATGCCCGCTGCATGCCGGCCGCTTCGAAATCAAAACCGGCAAGGGCATGGGCGCGCCGATTCCCTGCGACGTCAAAAGCTTCCCCGTCCGCATCGAAGGCGACAAGATTCAAGTGAAGGTCGGCTGATCGCGATCGTCAGCGTATTTCGGAAAGGCGGCATCTGCGGATGCCGCCTTTTTATTGCCCGAACGCTTAACGCCGCACGCATCGTTAACCATGATTTCGTAAAGAGATCGACGGCATTTAGCGAAAATTTAAAGATTAAAGGCTATACATCATTTAACAGTTGGGTAATGATGTTTTTACAGCGCCGGTGGTTGGTGGGCGCCATACAAAGGCCGGGTGCCGTACACCCGGCCTTTTCTATTTCTGGCATGACTTCAGGGGTTCTTTACCGGGAACGGTTAAGACATGAAGCATGGATCAGCTCATGCAACTCAAATCCAAGCTGGAAGCGACGAAGCTCTATGACTTCCTCGCCGCCTCGCCGTTGATCGTCTGGTACACGTTCTGCGGCGTGCAACTCATCCCGGCATTGCGGGCGGATTTCGCCCGCGAGGCGAATGGGTTCGACGCGGTCTTCGCGATGAGCGTTCTCTCGCGTATCGCATCGCTGGTCTTCATCGTCACGCTGTTGCTGCTTCTCACGCTGCGTCACACGCCCAAGGCCAAGACCCCCGGCATCCTCCCGTGCGTTGCCGCTTTGGCCGGCACCTATCTGGGCGTCGGAATCCTGCTGCTGCCGCCGATCGAATTGGCGACACCGGTCTATCTGATTTCCGCCTTGATGATCCTCGGCGGAACCGCCTTCTCGCTGTTCGCGGTCTTCCGGCTCGGCCGTTCAATCAGCATCATGCCCGAGGCGCGCCGCTTGGTGACGGCTGGCCCTTATCGCGTCATCCGCCACCCGCTGTATCTCGGCGAGGCAATCGCCCTCTTCGGGCTGACGCTGCAGTATCTGTCGCCGCTGGCGCTGTTGCTGCTAGGGCTGCAATGCGCGTTTCAATTGCAGCGGATGCAAAACGAAGAGCGTGTTCTGACACGCATCTTCCCCGAATACGAAATCTATAAAGCGCAGACGGCCCGGCTTCTGCCGGGCCTCTACTAAACAAACACTCGAAGCTTAGGCGACCATCGACGCCAGGCTGTCGCGGCGGCGCCACATGGCGTACGCCAGCAGGCCGACACCGAGGAGCGGAAGGGAAGCCGGCTCGGGGACGCCGATACCGCCACCACCACCGCCACCACCACCACCACCGCCGATAGCGTTAGCCGCGAGGCCGCCATCGATCGCGATGTTGTCGATATAGACGTTACCCAGATCGGCGTTGTTGCCGATCTCGAGGCCAAGCACCGCACCGGTCAGGAACGGATTGGCGAGCAGCGAGATGCTGTAAGTTTCCGAGACGAAGCCACCCGCGACGACGGCATTGCCGCCAGTCGAGAGCAGCGTGGTCGTGCCCAGAAGGGCCGTGCCGTTCGCCAAGAGCGTGATCGAGTCGAGCGCCGCATTGATCGCCGAAACTTTCGATTCGCCGAGCAGCAGGGTGATCGTGACGGTGCCTGCGTTACCGGTGAAGGTCCCGTTCAGGTTCTGGCTGATGTTGGAATTGGTCTGCAAGAAGCCGACCTGGTTGCCGCCCCACGTGGCCGGCGAATTGAAGAACACGCCGCCGGCACGCGGCGCCCAGACGCCGGCATCGCCGAAAGCGAGGCTGTAGTTGTTGATCGTCCAACCCGGAACGGCGGCCGTACCGAAATTCGCCGATTCGTGTTGATCCGTATTGGGTGAGATACCGCCAGGCGCGGCGGCTTCGAAATCAAGATTGGTGCCGGTGATCGGCGCAGCGAGCGCTTGACCAGCGGCGAACATCAAAGCGAGCGCAGCAGCGCCGCTCAGACTCGTCTGCAAAAGTTTCATCGAACCATCCTCCTCGGCCGTCTGCGCGCTCTCGCGCGCACGACGACAGGCGTTGCACACCTGAAAGCTTTCTGCCGGAAAGACGGGCCTTCTGGTCCCGGAAACGATGGAAATATTTATAGTTACGTATTTCTTAATTCATTTGTATATCTAAAATAAAACCAAGAAACAAACATAACTTATATTTAATTCCAAGAATTCATGGTTAACGCTGTTTTGACCCCGCGACGTCAAAAACACGCACGCGACTCGCGATAAACCGCTGCGACTCGCAAAAAACGAATCACGTTTCTTTGCATGATCGCGGATGCGACTCGGAACATTGGAATGGTAGAAAGCCCTGGTAACTGCTAGTTTCTGCGTACCCGACCGGTGTGTTGGGACGATTCACAAAGGAACGGAGAAAGAGAATATGGCCGCTAAGAAGACGGCGAAGACGGCGAAGACGGCGAAGGCAGCAAAGACTCCTGCGACCGTCACACTGAAACACCTGGCCGCCGCCCTGGCCGAAGAGCACGAGATCGCGAAGAAGACTGCCGAAGCCATGCTCGGCGAGACGATCGCTCTCCTCGTGAAGCATCTGAAGGGTGGCCAACGCATTCGTCTGGCCGGTCTTGGCATTCTCGTCGTTCGGAAGCGCGCCGCCCGCATGGGCCGCAATCCCGCCACCGGCGAAGCCATTAAGATCAAAGCCAGCAAGCGCGTTGCGTTCCGCGCCGCCAAGGAACTCAAGGAAGCGATCTAAGGATCGATCTTTGTCATCGCCATTCCTGTGAGAGCAGGAATGGCGAGACAAGCTCCCGATAAGCCGCCCGTGGGCGGCTTTATTTATGGGCGCGGTGAAGCGCCTCCCAGATCCGGCCCGGCGTCGCCGGCATGTCGAACTTCGTCACCCCCGCTCCACGTAGCGCATCCACGACCGCATTGAGGCAGGTGGGGAGGCCGCCGACGGCACCCGATTCGCCCGCGCCCTTGGCACCGATGAGGTTGTTCGGGCTGGGCACGCCGCAATCCATCGCCTTCATGCCCCAAACCAGGTCGGCACGCGGCATGATGTAGTCGGTGAAGCTGCCGGCCAGCATCTGCCCGCTTTCCGGGTCGTAATTGCAGTCCTCACCGAAGACCTGGCCGGCGCTGTGAATGATGCCGCCGTGAAGCTGCCCCTCGGCAAGCTGGTGATTGATGACATTGCCGACGTCGTCCACCGCGATATAGGCGACAACTTCTGCCGCGCCCGTCTCGGCGTCGATCTCGACCTCGGCGACATGCGCACCGCTGGGGAAGGCGCGACCGGCCGGTACTTCGCCGATCGTATCCAGCGGATGAGTCGCACCGCCGGCATGTTTCATCACGATATCAGTCATGGTGATCGACTTGTCGGTGCCTTTGACCGTGTAACGGCCGCTAAGGAACTCCACATCGAGCGGTGAGGCTTCGAGCGATTCGGCCGCGAGGACCAAGCCTTTTTTGACGATCTCCTCGGCGGCGACGCGAAAGCCGCTGCCCGAGGTCATGCCGGTGCGCGAACCGATCGCCGCACCGCCGATGATCGACGGCCCGTCGGGATCGCTGGCGCGCACTTCGAATCGTTCAGGATCGAGACCGGTAATGCCGGCGACGATATCCGGAAACACCGTCTCGTAGCCCTGCCCGCTGGCGGTCGCCGTCAGATAGAGCCTGGCGATGCCATTCGCGTCGAACTGTACCGCGACCTGATCCTTGGGGCTGCCCCCGCCGCCCGAAGGTTCGATGAACACCGCGCAGCCGATGCCGCGCAGTTTGCCTTCTTTGGCCGATGCCGCGCGCCGTTCGGCAAAGCCGTGCCAATCGGATTCGCGCTCGGCATGATCGACCAGCGCCGCGAAATCCGCGCTGTCGAAGACGATGCCGGTATGCGTCTTGAAGGGAAACTTGTCCTTGGGCACGAGGTTGCGGCGGCGCAATTCGAACGGGTCGATCTTCATCGCCACGGCCGCCTCATCGACCAGCCGTTCGATGATCAGCGCCGCCTCGGGCCGGCCGGCGCCGCGGAAGGCGCTGGTGGGAGCCGTGTTCGTCATGATTTGGCGATGGCGTCCGGCAAAGGCTTCGACTTCATAGACGCCCGACGACATCGAGATGCCATTCGAGGTGTTCGTCATCGCCCCCGCCGAGCTGAGATAAGCGCCGGAATCGCACAGCCAGTCCGTCCGGAAGGCCAGGAACTTGCCGTTTTTATCCAAGCCCAATTCGCCCGAAACGCGAATGCCGCGGCCATGGAAGTCAGTCAGGAAATCCTCGGAACGGGTCGAGACCCATTTGATCGGCCGGCCCAATTTCTTCGCCGCATGCAGCAACAACGCGTTTTCGGGAAACGGCTGCGTGCGCGAACCGAAAGCGCCGCCGACATCGACCATGTGAACGCGCACCGCATCCGGCCCGACGCCCAGCATGATCGCCAGCGCGTCTCGCATCGCGATACCGCCTTGATTGCCGCAGCGGATTTCGTAGGTCCCTCTTGTGTCATCGTACCAGGCGAGGACCGCACGCACTTCCATCGGCGTCGGTGCGATGCGTGGGCTGTCGATCGTGACGCGAACCACATGATCGGCACGCGCGATCGCCGCCGTGGCCTTGGCGTCGTCGCCATAGTCGATATCGAAACAGACATTGCCGGGAATATTGTCATGCAGCGAGGGCGTGTCTGCGGCGAGCGCAGTATCGAAGCCGATGACAACCGGCTGGTCTTCATAATCGATCTCGACCAACTCCGCGGCATCGGCGGCTTGCGCTGCGGTTTCGGCAATGACCATCGCGACTTCTTCGCCGACATAGCGCACGCGATCGAGCGCCAGCAACGGGCGATGCGGTACCAAGAGCTTGGTCCCGCCGCGGCCTGGAAACGGCATCATCGGCGGGACTGTTTTAAAGCCTAGGTCGGCGATATCGCTGCCGACCAACACGGCGACGACGCCGGGCGATTTCTCGGCCTCGGTCTTGTTGACGCTGCGGATGATCGCATGCGCATGATCGGCGCGGGTAAAGGCAGCATAAAGCTGTCCCGACAGGCTGAAATCCGCGCTGTAGCGGCCGCCACCGGTGATCAGTCGCCGATCCTCGCGCCGTCCGGCCATTTTTGTCGCCATGCCCGCCTCTCCCCCCAATCCTATTCTTGCGATATTGTGACGATCGAACGCACGAATTCAATCCCGCGTCTTAGAGAAGAAGCGTCCATGAAAGCCATCGTCATTCGCGAATTCGGCCCGGCGAGCGTGATGAAGCTCGAAGAGGTGCCGACGCCGAAGCCCGGCCCCGGCGAAGTCCTCGTCAAAGTTGCGGCGGTGTCGGTCAACCGCACGCTCGATTTGATCGTTCGCGCCGGGCAATATCCGCGCGCCGTGAAGATGCCGCATGTGCTGGGGGTCGATCCGACCGGGACCGTCGTCGCATTGGGCGAAGGCGTCACCAAGCGCAAGATCGGCGATCGCGTCTGCATCTCGTCGCGCCGTACCCAGCGCGCACCAGGCAGCGCGCCCAGCATGCTCGGCATCGACACTTGGGGCGGTTATGCCGAATTCGTCATCCTGCACGAAGACGTAACACACCTCATTCCCGACGCGTTGGATTTCAACACCGCCACCGTGGTCGCGCGGCACGCGCCGCTTGCCTTCAATCTGGTCCGCGCAAAGGCGCAACTGAAAGAAGGCGATTGGGCGCTGGTGATGGGCGCTGCCGGGGGGCTAGGCAGCCTTATCATCCAGGCGGCGAGGTTTTACGGCGCGCGGGTGATCGGCGCTGCCGGTGCTGATTCGCGAGTACAGGTCGGGCGCGATCTCGGCGCGGAAATCGGCATCAATTACCGGACGCAGAATTTGACCGACGAAGTGAAGAAGGCGACCGACGGCCGCGGCGTCGATGTCGTGTTCGAGAATATCGGCGACCCCGAACTGTTTCCTCAAGCGCTCAATTCGATCCGGCGCGGCGGCATGCTGCTGACGGCGGGCGCGCATGGCGGCCCGATCGTACCACTGAATGTCAGCACGCTTTATATGAATGCGCTGAGTGTCATCGGCACCACCGAACATACGCCGGACGATGTCGCCGCCGCGCTCGACGCAGCGGTGAAGGGAAAGCTGAAAGTCCTGATCGATCGCGTGATGCCTTTGTCCGAAGCCGTCACGGCGCATGAACTGGTCGGCGAGCGCAAGGTGGCCGGCAAGGTGATCCTCAACCCATGACGTCTTTCCCGGTCCCGGTCTTCGATCACATCGTGATCAACGCGCGCGACCGCGTCGATGCGGCCGCCGACCGTTATCGCGAGTTGGGTTTCGACCTGACGGCGCGTGGTTATCACACGCTTGGCTCGGTCAATCATTGCGCCGTGTTCGGTACCGACTATCTCGAGATCGTCGGCATCGAACCGGGGCAAAAAAAGATTAGGGCAGAGATATTGGCAACGCCCGAAGGATTGAACGGGATCGTTTTCGCGACCAACGATGCAAACGGACTATACGAAACGCTTCATGCCGCCGGCGCACCGGTCGAACCACCCGGCGATTTCTCGCGCCCGGTAACTATGCCCAATGGCATCGAAGACGCACGCTTTCGCGTTGTCCGCGTCAACGCCGATGCGACGCCCTATGGCCGGGTTTATTTCTGCCAGCATTTCACGCCGGAACTGGTGTGGCGCGATGAATGGCGTCACCACGCCAATGGCGCGACGGCGCTCGCGGGCGCGGTGATTCTCGCGACAGAGCCGGACAAGACGGCGATGCTTTATCGGCAGTTGTTCGGGCCAGATGCGGTGAAGCCGGTGAGCGGCGGCTTCAGCCTCGCCGTTGGTCAGGCGCGGCTCGATATCTCGACGCAAGCCTGGGGCGAGACGGCACAAGGGGCAGACCGGTTGTTGGGCCTCAGCATCAAGACAACCGAAACGCCGCGCGTCGTTCCAGCGAACGAAGCTTTCGGTTCGGTGCTGGAGTTCGTTCGTTAGCTGGCAGACGCGCCGTGCGTCCCTCGACGTCGCTCGGGACGAGGTTCTTTCTTACTGGCATTACCAATGGTCCTCGTCTCGAGCGCAGTCGAGAGAGGCACAAGGCTTATCCCAGCCTCTTACTTCGGCAGCTTCGCCGCGAATTCAGATCCGCGTACGCACATCTTGCCGCGTTCGTCCTGCCACAGCTTTTCGGTCGTGTGCAGATAGCCGAGGGCGCGAGCGACGGTGCCGAAGTCGTATTCTTTGAAATGCTCGGCAATGTCGGTGTAATAGACCGGCAGCTTCGCGATCAGCTCGAGAATCTTTTCCGACAGCGCTTTGACGTCGGCCTCGGTGCCGTTCTTGCCGGGCGTGTCGCCTTTGCCTTTGAGGTAATCGCCGATCTTCGCCGTATCGGCATAAGCATAGGAAATACGCTCGAACCGTTCCTTCGGAATACCTTCGGAAATCGTCGCATCGATACCGACCTTGGCCGTCGTCGGCACGACACCTTGCGGCATCGGCAGGAGGCTGGGGTCGAGCGGTTTGCCGCGCGCTTCGGTGATGACCATGATATCGCGGTCGCCCTGCACGCGGGTCGCAATCGCCCATTCGACATCGTTGGCGTTGAAGACGTCGATATCGTCATCGACGACGACGACATGCTTCAAATCCATCACCGACAAGGCCGCGAGCAGCGCGTTCTTGCCCTCGCCCGCCTGCTTCTTGATCGAAATGACCGCGTGCCAGAAGGCGCAACCGCCCAGCGTGACATTGATGTCCTTCACCTGCACGCCAGCGGTGCGCAGCGCCTGACGGATCGCGGCATAGCGCGTCGGCGCGGCGAGCCAGGTATTTTCCCACGGCATATGCAGCGCGTAATAGACCGCGTCCTTGCGATGCGAGATTGCCTTCACCCGCACCAACGGGTTCCAGTGCAGCCCACCCATCAGCCGGGTGAATTCGCCGAAGCGACCTTCAGGCCAGGTCCAGCCGGTTGGCAGGATTTCGGCTTCGATGACGATTTCGGAATCGGCGATGTAGGGCAGATCGATGGTCTGGCATTGCGCCAATTCGACCGGTTCGCCGCGCATGCCGCCGGCGATGCCCATTTCATCGACGCCGAGCGGCGCGCGATAGCCCGAGCCCATGATTTCGAACGGATGATTGCCGATGCTGATCGAGATCGGCAGCGGCTTGCCCGCCTTGAAAGCACGATCGGCGAAGAGCCGCATATTGTTCGGCGTCACCACGTCGATGCCGGTGAGGCCCTTTTCCTTTACGAGGAAGCGGTAGATGCCACTGTTGAGGCCCAATTCGGGATCGCGGGCGATGACGATGCCGGCAGTGATGACGGGACCGCCATCGAACACCGAACACATCGGAATAGGGAGGTCGTACAAATTCGCATCGTCGCCGACCAGGGTGACTTCGCGCGTCGGCGAGGTTTCCACCATTTTTGGCGGTATCGGATGGTCGAGCGCGTTTTTGAGCTTATCTTCGATTTCGCGATACGTTTCACAGCCCATCGACATGATGGCGCGTTCGCGCGAGCGGATGATGCCGGAGACGACCGGCATCTTATAACCGATCACATTATGGAAATAGAGCGCGGTTTCGGCCTGATCCACCAGGGTCGCGATATGGCGGATATCAACGGGTTGGTGCAGATCGACCAGCTCGCCAGCCTGCCGCAACCTATCGAGGAAACCACGAAAGCTCTCGGTCATGGATGCGTCCTGGGGCAAGGTTTGCTACAAGTCGTTAACGCTACAAAAGGGCAAGGAGCTGCGCAAGTGAGTGAAGAGACAATGCGCGCGTTGGTGTTGAAGGCGCATGGCGGGCTCGACAACCTGACCGTGGTCAACGATTACCCGCGTCCGAAGGCAATCGAAGGCCACGTCGTCATCCGTGTGCGGGCCAGCTCGTTCAATTATCATGACGTGTTCACGATGCGCGGCATGCCCGGCATCAAGGTGCCGCTGCCGATCGTCATCGGCCTCGACATGGCCGGCGAAATCGCCGAGGTCGGCGATGGCGTCGCACGCTGGAAAAAAGGTGACCGCGTTCTCGTCAACCCGGTCAACAAGCGTAAAGGCTTGCTGGGCGAGATGATGGATGGCGGCATGGCGCAATATTGTCTTGTCGCCGTTGATCAATTGATCGCGATGCCCGACGACGTCACCTTCGCCGAAGCCGCATCGCTGCCGGTCGCTTACGGCACCGCGCATCGCATGCTGATCACCCATGACACGATCAAGCCGGGCGAGAAGGTACTCATCCTCGGCGCATCGGGCGGTGTCGGCACCGGTTGCGTCATTCTCGCCAAGATGCTGGGCGCGCATGTCATCGCCTGCGCCAGCAGCGACGAGAAGCTGAAGCGCCTGTCTGAAATGGGTGCCGACGAAACGCTCGATTACACCAAGCAGGATTTCTCGAAATGGGTGGTCGAGAAATACGGCAAGCCGCAGCGCCGGTCGTATGAAGGCGGCCTCGACGTGATCATCAATTTCACCGGCGGCGATACCTGGAACCCGTCGCTGAAATGCCTGAAACGCGGCGGTAAGCTGCTGGTTTGCGGCGCGACTGCCGGCCACGATCCGAAAGAGGATCTGCGTTACATCTGGACCTTCGAGTTGAAAGTCATCGGCTCGAACAGTTTCTATGACGAAGATCTGAGCGGACTTATGACTCTCATCGGCCAGAAGAAGATCAAGCCGGTGATCGACAAGGTCCTTCCGCTTGACCAGGCCGCCGAAGGCCTGCGCCTTATTCAAGATCGCGAAATCATCGGGAAAGTGATCATCGAACCATGAGCGAAGACATCACTCTCGAACGTGCCCAGGAACTAATCACCCGCGCGCCGTATCACCAATGGCTGGGCCTCAAGGTCACCGCGCTGACCGATAATTCGATCGAGATCACAGCGACGTGGCGCGAGGAATGGGTCGTCAACCCGGAACGCCGCTATACCCATGGTGGCATTCTCGCCGCGCTGATCGACCTCGCCGCCGATTGGGCGCTGCTCAAAAGCAACGGCCGTCCGGTTCCGACCGTCGATCTGCGCGTCGATTATCACCGTGCTGCGATGCCGGGCGATCTGACCTGCAAAGGCACCGTCATTCGCGGCGGCCGTCAGGTTTCCACCTGCGAAGCGCAAATCTTCGATAAAGACGGCAAGCTGCTCGCCAGCGGCCGCGGCACCTATCTCACTGCACCGCCGGAAAAATAAATGGCATCTTTCACCAACCTGGGCGATCTGATCCGCCGCGACCGCGATCCGTCGAAGGTCGCGGTCATCGACCTGGGCGGTGAAACCGGGCCACGCGAATTTTCCTTCGCCGCCATCGATGCGATGGCCAAGGGCGTTGCGCGCGGCTTGATCGCACGCGGCCTCAAGCGCGGCGACCGCGTGGCAATCCTGTCATTGAACCGGGCCGAATATATCGCCGCTTATTACGGCATCATGCGGGCCGGGCTGATCGCTGTGCCGGTCAATTTCAAGTTCCCGGCCTCAACCATCGACTACATCCTGCGCGACAGCGGCGCGAAGCTGGTGTTCTGCGATGCGCCCCGGCGCGACGATGTACCGGCGGATTTCCCCGCCATCGCCTTCGGCGCTGAATTCGATGCGTTCCTCGATCCCGGCGACTTCGAGTCCGTCCTCCCCGCGCCGGACGAGCCGGCGATGTTTCTTTATACCTCGGGCTCGACCGGGACGCCGAAGGGCGTCGTGCTATCGCACCAAAGCCATCTTTGGGTCGTCGAGATGCGTCTCGCCGGTCAAGACATCGAACGTCATCGTTATCTGATCGCGGCGCCGCTCTATCACATGAACGCCCTGGCGCTGTCGAAGCTCGCCAGCGCCGGCTATGCGAGTATCGTGCTGATGCCGCAATTCGCGGCGCGCGACTATATCGAGGCCATCGGCACCTATCATTGCACCTGGCTGACCGCCGTGCCGCCGATGGTGGCGATGATGCTGCGCGAAAACGATCTGCTGGCGCGCACCGATGTATCGTCGGTCGAGTTCGTCCGCATGGGATCGGCGCCGGTCAGTCCGAGCCTTTGGGCGGCGCTGGCCCGCGCCTTGCCCCAGGCCAAGGCGACCAATGCCTATGGCACGACCGAAGCCGGCCCCGTCGTCTTCGGCCCGCATCCCAAAGGCCTGCCGCAACCGCCGGACAGTGTCGGCTATCCGCATCCACAAGTGCAGCTTCGTCTTGTCGAAGGCGACGGCCGCAGCGTGTCGCAAGGCGTTCTCGAAATGAAATGCCCGGCGGTGATGCTGGGCTATCACAATCGGCCCGATTTGCGCGGTGTCATCACGTCCGACGGTTTCTACGTGACGCGCGACGTTTTTCGGCGCGACGAAAACGGCTTTCATTATTTCGTCGGGCGCAGCGACGACATGTTCGTCTGCGGTGGCGAGAACATCTATCCGGGCGAAGTCGAGCGCATGCTCGAAACCCATCCAGCGATCGCCCAAGCCGCCGTCGTGCCGATCGAGGACGACATCAAAGGCCAGAAGCCGGTCGCCTTCGTCGTCAAGAAAGACAACGCGACGCTCAGCGCCGAAGACGTGAAGCAACATGCCCTCGCTCATGCGCCGCCGAACGAGCATCCGCGCTTTGTCTGGTTCCTCGACAAGCTGCCGCTGGCCTCGACCAACAAGGTCGATCGGGCGGCGCTGACGGCAATGGCGCGCGAGCGGGTCAAGGCTGGTAACGGCACGGTTTAGGCCGCCCCCTACCCCGGCTATAGTGAACGACAACAAGGGGAGGCAGAAATGGTCAATACGGTTTCGATCGATGTCGCGGGCGGCAAGATGGATGTCTTGCTGGGCGTTCCCGAAGGCGCAGGCCCTTTCCCGACCATCGTCGTGGTGCATCACCGCTGGGGGCTCGACGGCTTCACCAAAAGCGTCGTCGAACGGCTCAACCAGAACGGCTTCATCGCCGGAGCATTGGAATTCTATCATCGCCGTCCCAAAGGCGAAGACACGGCAGAATCGGTCACGTTGCTTAATGACGATGAACTGATCGCCGATCTCCGCGCCGGTACGAACTATCTGCAATCCCTGCCCCAGGCGAAACGCGGCAGCGAAGCGATCATGGGCCATTGCATGGGTGGCCGCGTCTCCTTCCTCGGCGCGACGGCGCATCCTTTCAAAGCGGCCGTGATGCTGTATGGCGGCGGCGTCAATCATTCGCGCAAGGGCAACCCGCCAATCCTGACCCGGGCATCGAATATCGGCTGCCCGATCCTCGGCTTCTTCGGTAAGGACGACAAGAACCCGAGCCCGGCCGACATGGTCGAGATCGACACCGAGCTGACACGCATCGGTAAGAAGCACGAGTTCCACGCCTATGACGGCGCGGGCCACGCCTTCCAGAACTTCACCGACGAACGTTATCGCCCCGAAGCGTCGGAAGACGCCTGGCGGCGCTATCTCGCCTTCTTCAAAGAGACGCTTTAACGAAGACTAAAAAATATAAATCGAGGGGGAAACCATGCAGCCGATCGTCGAATTCCACACCCACATCATCCCGCCCGAAGACACGCTCGATCCGCATTGGCGCGGCAAATGCCCGCTGACGATCGAGAACGTGATCGAGGCCCACGACCAGAACGACATCGCCCTGTCAGTCGTCACCGATTCGATCCACCAGTTGAAAGATTACGACAAAGCCCAAGCACTCGACACGTTGAAAGGTTGGCACGACCGCGCCGCCGCCTTGCAGGAAAAACATCGCGGCAAGATCGTCTGTTTCGGCAGTACCGTGCCGACCGGCGGCAAAGATTTTGAAAAGGAACTGGTCCGCGCTTTCGATGAATTGAAGCTCAAGGGCGTCTTCATCACTTCCAGCATGTGGAAGACCTATCCGGATGATGAAGAGGCGATCCCTTTCTGGGAGATCGTCGCCGACCGTGATCTCCCGGTCTTCATCCATCCGCCGTCGAGCGCTTACGGCGAAGAACGGATGCGCAATTACGGCCTCAATTCCAGCATCGGCCGTCCTGCCGATAACATGCTGTGCCTCGCACGGCTGATCGTCAGTGGTATCTATGAACGCTTTCCAAAACTGAAAATCGTCGCCTCGCATCTCGGCGGCGGCATCTCCGAAGTCATCGGCCGCATGGATTACGCCTATGAAATGCGCGACGACAGCTTTCTCGGCAATTATTCACCGGTGCTGATCAAAGCCCCGCCGAGCCATTACCTCAAGAAGATGTATCTCGATCTTGCCTGTTATCACCTGCCGGCGGCGAAATGTGCGATGGAGACGGTCGGCGTCGATCACGTCGTCTATGGCAGCGACGCGCCGCCGCTGACCTGGTTGAAACCGCGTGCGATTCAGTTGGTCAAAGATCTGCCCGTGACCGAGGAAGAACGCGCCAAAATTTTCGCCGGCAACGCGCTGAAACTGATGAAGCTGACCAAAGACGAACTGCCGCCGGTGCTGCAGCAATACGCCGTCTGACGCCTACGTCTTTCTGCGCGGCGCGCCAATCGTCAGCGCCGCGCAGAGGCCGCTTGCAACAGCAAGCCCGGATGCCGTCAGCATCACCAGCCGGAACGCACGAACGAACGACTCATCGATAGCGGTCTTCAACGCAAGCCGGGTCGCCGCATCGGCATCGCGCGGCGCTGCCGTCTCGGCCAATCGCGGCACTTGTTCATCCATCACCTGACGCAGCGCCGGCGCGATATTCATGCTTTCCATCCGCGCATCGAGGGCTGTGCCGAAGGTGCCGACCGCCATCGCGCCGAACAGGGCCACGGCGAGAAGTCCCGCAATACGCGCCGCCGCATTATTGATACCCGAGGCGGCACCGGCCCGGCGTTGATCGACCGCGCCCATCACCACCGTCGTCAACGGCGCGACGCTGACCGTCATGCCGAGGCCGAGCACCAGCATCGCCGGAAAGAACGTCGTCCAATACGATCCGCCGATACCCGGCAGCAGGAACAACGCGAAACCGCATGCGGCGATCAGCGGCCCGACGATCAGCGGCAAACGCGCGCCGTAATGCCCGATTAACGCGCCCGACCATCGCGACAACAATCCCATCATCAGGCTGAGCGGCAGGAAGGATGCGCCGGCCATCGCCGCCGAATAGCCCTGGATGCGAATGAGATTGAACGGCAGGAAGAATAGCGCCCCGCTAAGCGCGCTGTAGAGCAGCAAGGTCATCGCGTTGGCGCCGCTGAAAGCTCGTGCGCGAAAAAGATCGAGCGGCATCATCGGCGCCGCCGTTCGTCCTTCGAACCAAATGAATCCGGCCAACGCGACCAAGCCACTCACGACGGGCTCGAGAACGGCACGGTCGGTCCAGGGCACATCCGACGCCATGCTGGCGCCATAGGCAAGTCCGCCAAGACCGAGCGTCGCCAGCAACGCACCCCGCCAATCGACCGGTGCATCCTTTCCCGCGACATGGCTTTCGGGCACATGACGCAATGCGATCGCCAGGGCGATCAGCGCCAGCGGTACATTGATGAAGAACACTGCGCGCCATGACAGCCAATCGACGAGCATGCCGCCGAGCACTGGTCCCAAAGCCGTCGTCAGCGCGGAGAACCCGGCCCAGGTGCCGATCGCCTTGCCGCGTTCGTTCTCGGCGAAGGCTGCGCTGATGATCGCAAGACTGCCCGGCACGAGCATCGCCCCGCCGATCCCTTGCGCCGCACGCGCAGCGATCAGAACGACGGCATTGGGCGCAAAGCCGCAGACGACCGATGCCACCGTAAAAACGAAGATGCCCAGTACGAAGACCCGCTTGCGGCCGAAGCGGTCGCCTGCCGCGCCACCGACCAGGATCAGCGCGCCGAGCATCAAGAGATAAGCGTTGATGACCCACTGCGTCGCCTGCACCGATGCGACGAGATCGGCTTGGATTGCCGGCAACGCGACGTTGACCACCGAGCCATCGATGAAGGCCAGACTGGAACCGAGGATTGTCGCCGCTAATACCCAGGGCTTGGCGCGGGCATCGCAGCCGACGGTCTCGACCGCACGACCGGCGGCTTCATCACATGGCGTCGGCCCCAGTGCGGTCACGCCCTCATTCCCCCGTCAGCGGCCATCCATCCGTATTCGGCGCCCACGACCCCGGCGTCAGCGGCCAGTTGATGTCCGCGACCGGCGACGTCACCGTCGCAATCTCGGGCGCGTCGGGAATGACTGGCAACAGCAGATGCGACGGATGCGCTGCATCGTGATGGATCGTGTTCTCGACCGGCCAAGGCAACAGCAGTACGTCGATCTGACGCAGCGGGTTGGTGTATTGGATATCCTCGCTCGAAATCTGAAGCTGCAACCGATGACCGGCTTTGATCGTATGGAAGACGGGGCGCAGCTCGATCTGGAATTCGTAAATCTTGCCCGGCTCCAACAATTCGGATTCAAGGAACGGATGGAACGGTTGCCCCGGCTTCGACCGCGCTGGATCGAGCGCGCGGAAAGATGCTTTGAGAATGCCGCGGCTTAAGGGGCGCGCCGTGCCGTCAGGTTGGATGTCGGCCAGCTTCACGAACCAGGCCGTATCGATCTGCGACGACGACGCATAAAAGGTCAGGCTGACCGGACCTTGCAACGTCAGCGACTTCTCCGCCGGCGCGGTCGTGTAAGCGAGCGCCGGTTTGCCGGCCGCGAGCTGCGCATAAGAATCCGGCATGCGATAGCTATCGGGCTTTTCGTCGCCAGCCGGTGCGGCACGATCGAGGCTGCCTTCGTGCAGATAGAATTTAGTCCATTCCATCCGCGCCAGCGGATATTCATTCTCGTAACGCCACTTGCGCGTACCGGAATCGAAGATCGCGGCCAGCGGCTCATTCATGATGCCGTTATCGATGCCTTTGAGCCAATAATCGAACCAGCGCAGCATCTGTCGGTTGAGATTGCGATCGGTGAGATAGCGCATATGCGACCAGAACCCGGTCGGCGGCACGACGAGCAGTTTCTTCGGCGCGTCGATTTCGGGAAAGCCTGCAAGCTGTCCGCGCATATGCATCGCCCCGCCCTGCGGCACGATACTCATCACCGGCGTTTTGATCTTATCGAGTTTGGTCCAGGCCGAACGTTCCCAATACCACGGCCCATCGACCGGATGATTGGCGATCTCGTAATGTGCGTTCATCGGCGGCAGCTTGCCTTCGACCGGCCCCGGCCAGGCGAACATATTGGTATGATAATTGATCCAATTGTTCATGAATTCGGCATTGAAGATGCCGCCTTGGTAACAGGCGTCGCGATAAAGATCGGTCGTCGCATCGCATTGGCAGATACATTTGAGATGCGGCGGCTGCGCTGCGGCGGCGATGTATTGGCTCCAGCTCCAATAGGAATCGCCGATCATCCCGACATTGCCGGTACACCAGGGCTGCTGCGCCATCCATTCGATCAGGTCATAACCGTCGGTGCGCTCATGCTCGTCGAACCAGGCCCATTGGCCTTGGCTCAACCCACCGCCGCGTCCCTGCGCGATGACATGGACATAGCCTTTCGGGACATAGAACGAGGTCGCGCCGGATTCGATCGCATGACTCCAATGCGGCGGCTTGCGCTGGATGTCCTTGTTGTAAGGCGAGAGCGAGAGCAACGCCGGATATTCGCCGTCCTGCTCGGGCCGATAGACATCGACCGCGAGCCGCACGCCGTCGCGCATCGTCACATAGACGTTGGCATCGACCTTGATGCCGGGCACCGGTACCGGTGGCGCCTTCACCAGTTCGGCCGGATGCAGCAGCGTCACCTTCGGATCGTCGGCCATCGTGCCCTCCCTCGCTTATCGCTTTTTAGATCGCGGTTTTCTTGATGCGACCGCCATTGTCGATATACCAGCGTTCACGCGGGCAGGCATCGCCCTTGAGCATCTGCGCCATCCAATCGGCCATGAAGGTTGGGAAGTAAGGCCCGAGATTGGTCGAAGGCGTGCCCGATACGCTATGCGCCGCACCCTGATAGATCGCCAGTATCTTCGGCCCCGGCAGCGAGCGGATCAGGTCCTCGGTATATTTCAGCGGCGAGTGATTGTCGTATTCGCCGGTGACGCAGAGATACGGCATGTTGATCTTCGCCGTATGGCCTTCCCAGGTCAGGGTCTTGGCGAATTTGTCGAACTGCGTTTCGTCGTTGAGACCCGCCATATACATGAAGCGGCGTTTGAAGCTGGGCGGCGATTCCTCGAAAATGGTGTGGCAACCGGGCTCGTGGCAGGTGCCGGAAATCGCGACCGCCTTGTACCGGCTTTCGCCCGCCGCCGCGATGGTGGCGAAGAAGGTGCCGAAGCTGCGGCCCGAAATGCCGATGCGGTCGGCATCGATTTCCGGACGCGCGGCGAGCCATTCATACATCGCCTTGCCTGCTTCGAGCCACGACGGGACATTGACGGGAATACCCAGGACCGCGCTTTCATATTGGCCGGGACCATCGACCGTCAGCACCGCCATGCCGCGCTGCATCCAGCGGTCGCCATAGAGCGGCGTGTCGCGTTCCTTGTAACCGTCCATACCGGAGATGACGACAACCGCCGGTAGCTTGCCGCCGGTGTAACCTGGCGGAAGATGCAGCCAGCCGGGCAGATGTTTGCCCAGAAACGGTATCCATGCCGCCTCGACATGGTGATCGGCAAGCTCGCCATAGCGCGCATAACATTCGCGCTTACGCTGGTTGTAGAAAAGATTGGTCTCGTTGTTTTCGAGGATCGGCCATTGCGCCGAGGCCCACCAATGCGCGGCCATGAAATAATTTTCGCGCGCGGTGACAAGATCGCCCGCCGCTTCGACGGCTTTGGCCTTGGCTTCACGCCGCGCGGCGACCGCCTCGAATTCCGGCGCTATGTCGGTGAATTTCTGCATGCGCTGACGCAGCTGCGCACCGTCGGGTCCGGCTTCCGGGCCGGCCAGCCCGATGATGTTGCCGATCCGGCCCTGATCGAATTCGACGCCGTTCGCCTTGATGATGCCGTCAATCAGCCAGCGCTGTTCGTTCCAGCGCCGGCAATTCGGCTCGCCGTCGATGCTGATTTTTTGCTCATAGGACATGTTCTTCCTCCCGCGCGGATTCTGGTTTGGCGACTTATGTGGCATAGGACGCCAGCCGAGACAACGGGGCCACGACGGGACGATTGCCAAGTACCGGGCCGAAACCTATCGTCCTCTTTAACGACATCGATAAACACAGGGAGGGCGTCATGAAGCTACTGACATTCGAGAAATACGGCACCGCGCGGGTCGGCGCATCCATCGCCGAAGGCGTGGTCGATCTGACGCTGGCGCTCTCGACGACCCATCCGAACATCAAGGTCGCAGGTTCGCTGCTGTCGATCATCCAGTCGGGCATCGACATCGATCATTTCGCCGAGGAAAGCATCGGTGATTTGCGCAAGTCCGGACGGTTGGGACGCCACATGGTCGAGAACCCGACGTTCTTGCCGCCGATTCCGAACCCGCCCAAGATCCTGGCTCTGGCGTTGAACTTCCAGGAACATATCGACGAGACGAATCTCAAATTTTTCGAGGAGCCGATCGTCTTCGCGAAATACCCGTCGAACCTGGTCGGACACGACGCCGAAATTGAACTGCCGCCCTTCCCGCAGAAGGTCGATGAAGAGCATGAACTGGGACTGATCGTCGGCAAGGACTGCCGCCACATCACCCCATCGCAGGCCAAGGATTACATCTTCGGCTGGACGATCTGCAACGACGTCTCGGCCCGCCAGCGGCAGCGCGAACGCGGCCAGATGGGGCAGCCTTACGCCTATGCGAAAAACCTGGCGAGCTTCGCCCCGATGGGACCGTGGATCGTCACCAGCAAAGAAATACCCGATCCGCGCAACCTGAAGATGGACGTGCGCATCAACGGCAAGGTCACGCGCAGCGGCAATAGCGGCAAGATGATCTTCGATCCTTACACCGTGCTGGCCTATTGCTCGGACTACACACCGATGCAGGCCGGCGACATCATCTCGCTCGGCACCTTCGCCGGCGACAAGCAGATCAAAGCCGGCGACACCGTCGAACTCGAGATTGAGAAGATCGGCATTCTGCGCAACAAGGTCGTCGCGTCGAAAGCGGTATGGCCAAGCTTCACCGCGAATGAACCGACGGGACCCTTGGTGAAAGAGAAAAAATAAAACAGAAGTTTAAATCGTCACCCCCGCGAAAGCGGGGGTCCATCCTTCGACGGTACGAACGGCACCATGGATTCCCGCTTTCGCGGGAATGACGATAAGTAATAAATTACCGTCCCGGCAGCGGCACGACATATCGCTTGTCGATGATGTCGTCGCCGCTGACATTTTCTTTCAGCATGTTCTGCGATTTGAACCAGGCGATCTGGTGCATGATGTCTTTGACATCGACACGCGCTTCGCGGTCGATGAACGGCATCGCGAGCTTGAGCTGTTCCGACGACTGGCCGACATATTTAGAGATAACTGCCAGAACTTCCGGTGCGGTTTCCCGATCCATCCGCTTCTCGCCGGGGCCGGTGAAGGCATCGTGATAATCGTGAATGCCGCGTATATAAGCGCGCAGGAATTTCTTGATGGTGTCGCCATTCTCGTTCGCAAGCTTGGTCGAGGTGAAGACCGAGCCTAACTGCCACGGCACGACATCGCCGGCGAAGCCGATCAGCTTGACCTTATCCGCTTGTAGCGCGGGGGTGAAAAAGGTCGAGGGCATCATCGCGCCATCGACCTGATTGCCGATCGCGGCGGTAAGCTGGTTCGGGTTCGATTGCAGCGCCGTGATCTGGATCGTGCTGAAATCGATGCCGAAATGTTCGGCGATCAGCGCCCAGGCATAATGCGGCGCGCCGCCGATCTGCGTCGTCGAGAGCTTCTTACCGGCCATGTCCTTGAAGGAACGAAAGCCCTTTTCGTAGGCCGCATTCGAGACGATCGCGCCGTTCGCCTGAAAGGTCGGCCAATCCATGATGTATCCGGCGATGATCTTGAGCGCGCCTTGACCCGCCAGCGCGTAAAAGCCCGCCGGCGGCGGCGTCACGCCGACATCGATATCGCCGGAAACATTGGCGACCGCGATCGGCCCCGATGATTCAAAGAACACAAATTGCGCGTTGAGCCCTTCGGCGGCGAAGTAGCCGCGATCCTGCGCAAGATAAAGCGGACCCGCGCCAGAAACTTTGATCGTGCCGATCTTAATATCTTCGGCCGAAGCCTGCACCGCGGCAACGCACAGCGCCAAGGCGGCGATAAATTTGATCCCCTGACGAAACATAGACCCCTCCCCGCGTTCTTCCCTTATTGGAGAGGAGGGTATGCCGTGACCGGCGACGGAGCAAGCCGCCCGATATCTTTAGGGAGCGGCCTTCGCGATGCGCCACTTGATGGGCAACGGGCTGCCGTCGGGAAACCGGCGCAGCGTGACGTTGAGGCGCGAGGCAGGACGGATGACGAACCCGCAAAAATGAAAGCCGGCATCCGTTGCGGCGTTTGCATCTTCGGCAGCGATGACGAGGCAAGATGCACTGCAATCGCAGCAACGATAGATCGTTTCGTGCCCTTCATAAAGCGGCGTCGCACGATCGCAACTCTGGGAGAGTTTGCACGCCGGGCACACAACTAAAATATCGCTCTCGCTGATGGCGAGGCGATCCAATGGGCGACGCTGATTGAAAATGGTCGAGAGCAGCCGCGGCGGCTCGAAATCCGATTGGTCGGTGTGATGCAGGCTACGCTGGGTCATGAACTACTCCTCCAATCGAGGGCGGATCGGCCCCGGCGGGAATGCCACCGGGGCCTTTCGCAACGGGCTTTCCGCTGCCCTTAGTTCATCAGGTTACGGCTGCTTCTTGTTTGCGCCGCCACTGCCATGCTGGCCTTGGTCGCGATGGGCGTCATTGCCCTGCTGGCGATCGCCGCCGCCCTGCTGGTTCTGCTGCTTTTGCGCGTTGTCATGCTGGCCACCCTGCTGGTGTCCGCCTTGCTGATTGCCCTGCTGCTGTTGGGCATTATCTTTCTGACCGCTGCCCTGTTGGGCACCGCCCTGCTGATTGCCTTGCTGTTGCTGGCGTGGGGGATATTGCTGCTCACGATTTTGGTTAGACATAGGCATCTTCTCCAAAATGGTTTCTCGTAACTCCCTCATAACTTCGAGACCGCCGCAGGGTTGCCATTAAAAATCTGCAATCCGAACAAATTTGTCGAAGCTCGAAATCACGCCTTTTCTTCGATCGCATCGACCCGGTCTGGATAAAAGGCGAGATGATCCTTGATCGAGGCGACCGCATCGTAGGGGGCTTCATAGGTCCACACCGCATTCACCGACCGATCGCCGCCAATCGCAACACTGTAATAGGCGCACTCACCTTTATAGGGGCAATAGGTCTGATGATCCGTTCGCTGCAGCAGGGACATATCGACGTCCTTGCGCGGGATATAGAAGACGCCGGGATAGGACGCCTCGCGCAGCGTCAATGCCTCACGCGTGTCCGCGATGACGCGCCCGCCAATCGTTACGACAACATGCGATTGGCTCGGCACGATGGTGATCGGATGATCCGGGCCGGGTTGTTTGATGGGTTTCACCGTCATGATTTTTCTTCTCGATGAACGTTACGAGCAGGGACGCGGCGAAATCACGGTGCCGCGATATTCGATCACGGGCCCCCGGTCTTTCGCGAGGAGCGATCCCCACATCGACGCGGCGAAGGTGATGACGACCATGCTCAAAAGCGCGATCACGGCAGAGCCGTAATCGATCGCGGTTTCGAGGCCCCAGCGTGTCGCCGCTGCGCCGATCAAGATGGCGGCGATGCCCTGGACCAGATAAGCCACGAGATAGAGCGCCGAGAGGATACCGCCGCGCTGCTTCGCCGGAGCATGGGCGCTGAGCAGGGTCAGGCCGCCGACAAAGAGAAGGCTGTACCCGATCCCGGCGGATGCGACCGCGATGAGAAATATCGGCAGGTTATGTTCGCTCGCCGAGATGCCCAGAAACCCCATGCCTGCCATGGTCGCCGTACCACCGAGAATCATGGCGATGTTGGCCTGCAGTTTTTTCGCGCCGAATCCGGCGATACCGGCGGCGACCGCAAAGAGCGACAAGGTTGCGGCACTGACCAGCGCATTGCCCGATCCGATCAAGTCGTGCGCGATCTGCGCACCGAGCGCCAGCAGCACCGCACCCAGGGCATAGGCACTCGCGACCGCACTGACCGACACCGCGAATATCCTGCCGATCTTCTTGGGAATGATGATACCCGTGGGCCGCCAACGCGCCGACGTCTCGACGGTCTTATGACGCGGCAAAAACCAAGCTGCAGCGAACAGGACGGCAAGCACGACGGCCAGCACGGCAAAGTTTAGCCGCGTCGGCAAAGGCGCGTATTGGATGAGCGCACCACCGACGATCATTGCCGCGATCAAGCCCAGCGCCTGTGCCGCAAGCGTGACGGCGCTGGCGCGAGCCGCGGCACCCACCGGGCCGAACTCGATCATCGCCGCGGTTGCCGGACCGGCGGAAAGACCGACCCCGACGCCCATCAGAATACGTCCGGCGAAAACCCAACCGACATTCGGGGCCACCGCGAAAAGCGCAACGCCCAGGAACGATGCGCCGAGCCCCCACAACATCGCGGCGCGCCGTCCAATATGGTCGGAAAGATTGCCGAAGATGATCAGCACCGTCACGACGACGATCGGGTAGATGGCGAAGATCGCCGTCGTCACGGTCGGCGACAATCCCCATTCCGCAGCGTACAGCGGATAGGTCATGGCTGGCGCCGCGCTCGTCCACAAAGTGTGGGCGACCACGGCGGCAGCGATCCAAAAACTTGCTTGCTGACCAAAAGTGTAAGGCGTTGTTTGAGTTTGCTCGTTACGCATGGCGATTGTCCTCATGTCCGTGCGGCTTATTGCGCGGACTTGCCGCCATCGATGGCGACGATCTGGCCGGTGATGAAGGAAGCTTTGTCGGACGCGAGAAACAGAATGGCCTGGGCGATCTCGTCCGGTTGACCGACACGCTTCATCGGCACGCCCGCGATGAGGGCGGCTTTGCGGTCGGCATTGCCGGTGAAGCGATTGAGCAGTTCGGTTTCGACCGGACCCGGCGCGACGGCATTGACGCGAACGCCGGAACCGACAACTTCCAGCGCGGCCGATTTTGTCAGGCCTTCGATCGCATGCTTGCTGGCCGTATAGATCGACGCGCCCGGCCCGCCTTTATGACCCATGGTCGAGGAGACATTGACGATGCTGCCCTGCCCTTGCTTCTGCATCGCACGCAGTTCGTACTTCATCGCCAGCACCGTGCCGAGCACATTGGTGTCGAAGGTCGCGGCATAACTCTCGGCGGTCTGCTCGGTGACGGGGCCTGGCTGGCCTTCGGTGCCGGCGGAGTTAATCGCGACATCGACGCGGCCGAAGCGCGCGATGGTCTGACCGACCAACTTTTCCATATCTTCATCGCGCCGCACATCCGCCTGGATAAATTCGGCCTGCGCGCCGTGATCGCGCAATTCCATCGCCAAGGCGCGCCCCGCATCCTCGCGACGGCCGGATACGACGATGCGTGCGCCGTCTTGTGCGAAAGCCAAAGCCGCCGCGCGACCGATGCCGCTGAGCGCACCGGTGATCAAAACAACTTGGTTGGCCATGACGATTGTTCCTCGAAACGGGCGGCGCGTTGTTGCGCTGCGGTGAGGAACAATATGTACGTCCGTATTTATTAATCAAGAAAAATAATACGGTCGTACATATTTAATTTTTAGAAGGAGAGGCCTACCTCAGAAGTCGAAGTAATTTCAATGGATTGAGATGTTAGTGCAGGACGGTCGAGAACAAGATGTCCTGGAACCGCTGGACCGGTGCGGCACTGCGTTCCGCTTTAGCGAGGAGGTTGGCGCCCTGCAGCGACGAGACGATAAAGCCGGCGATCTGATCGCAATCGAAGTCGGCGCGCAGCTCGCCCGCCTTCACCGCGGCCTTGAGACAATAGGCGATCGAGTCCTGCACCTCGGCGAAGATCTCGACCAAGCGGCCACGAATGGCGTCGCTATGATCGCAGGCTTCGGCGGTGAAATTTCCGAAGAGGCAACCGTTTCGCATATTGTCGCGATTGAGCCGGTTCTTGCCCGCATCGATATATGCGGCAAGCCTTTCCAGCGGCGGCAGCGAATCATTGCGCAGCGTGTCGCGCATCACCGCGCGGCTGTTGACGAGATAGAGCTCGATGATCTCGAGACCGAAGGCTTCCTTCGACGCGAAGTGATTGGTAAACGAGCCCTGCGGCACGCCGGCGGCCTGAACGATGTCGCGCACGCTGGCGCCGCCGAAGCCACGCTCATGCACGACGCGGAGTCCTTCGGCGAGAATCTTTTCGCGGTTTGACGGTTTAGCCATTAGTCTAATATGTCCGTCCATAGTAATTCGTCAAGTCTTACCCTTTCTAGCGGGAGGTGGTCGTTAACGAAGGTTAACGCCTCATCATTCAAAGCTCCTTGACTTTTAAGACGACCGGTCATATTTTCTCCGCATGGCAAGACACAATGTCCGTGAGCAACTTCTCGACGCAGGCCTGAAAACTCTTCTCGAACAGGGCTTCAATGGCTGCGGCGTCCAGGACATCACCGAAGCAGCCGGGGTGCCGAAAGGCTCGTTCTACAACCACTTCGAGAGCAAAGAGGCGCTTGGCGCGGAAATCGTCGAGCGTTACGGCGCTCGAAGCGAACGCCGCGCCGAAGTCCGTGACCTATCTATGCCCGGTCTCGAACGTCTAAAACGGCATTTCCGTAGCCTTAACGACTCGTTGGTCGCCCGTAATTTCAGCCGAGGCTGCCTTTTAGGCAATTTCAGCGCCGAAATGGCCGATAAAAGCCCGATGATCCGGGAAAAACTGGCCGTGCTCTTCGCGGAGTGGACTAAAGACCTCGAAATCGCGATCCGCGATGCCCAAAGCGACGGTTCGATCAAAACCACGCTCGATCCGGCGGTCCTCGCCGGCTTTCTGCTCGACAGCTTCGAGGGCGCATTGCTGCGCGCCCGCGTCGATCGCAATAGCGATGCGCTGGAGCGCTTCATGACTTTGGCTTTCACACAAATCCTGATCTGACGAATGAACCGGGCCAAGATAGCTCGCGGCTCTTTTCAAGCTGATTTTAAGACGACTGACCATCTTATTTTAACTAGGAACCGACCATGACCACCGCCGCGCTCACCACCTCCTCCCCTTCCCGATTGCCGCTCTACTTCCTCGCCCTCGGCACCTTCGCCATCGGTACCGAGGGATTCATGATCGCGCCGCTGCTGCCCGATCTCGCTGCCGATCTGTCGGTCAGCGTCATGGCCGCCGGACAGCTCGTCACGATCTTTGCGCTGACCTACGCGCTGAGTTCGCCGGTCCTGACGACGCTCACCGCCGGCTTCGATCGCCGTCATCTGTTAATCGGCGCGATGACAGGCTTTGCCCTCGCCAATGTCATCGCTTATTCGGCACAGAATTACTGGATGCTGATGGCGGCCCGCGTGCTGCTCGCCATCGCCGCGGGGCTTTATGTGCCCAGCGCCAACGCGTTGGCCGGCACATTGTTGAAACCCGAACATCGCGGCAGCGCCCTCGCCGTGGTCAATGCCGGCACGACGATCGCCATCGCCCTGGGCGTGCCGCTGGGCGCGATCGTCGGCGATCACTTCGGCTGGCGCCTCACCTTTGCCGGCGTCGGCACCATGGCGCTGATCGCGACGATCGGCCTTGTCACCGGCTTGCCGCGCGACATCGGCGGCGCACCGGCCGCGGTCAGTCTGAGCGCACGTATCGCCGTCGTGAAACAGCCCCGCGTCCTGCCGACCGTGCTGGTGACGACGCTCTTCGCCATGGGCGGCTACACGCTCTACATCTATCTCGCGCTCTATCTCACCATGGCGACAACGCTGCGCGGTTTCGGCATCAGCGCCGTGCTCTTCACCTGGGGCAGCTCGGCGGCCATCGGCACCTTTGCCGGCGGGATGCTCGCTGACCGCTTCGGATCGCGGCGCGTCATTGCCGCAGGCTTGGCGATGTTCGCCGCAGCGCTGATCGCCCTTTCTTTGATCGCGATCGCCGTTCCGCCGGCCTTCGCGACAATTCCGGTGTTCATCGTCATCGGCTTGTGGGGCTTTGCCGGCTGGTCGTTCTTCACAGCGCAGATATCGCACTTGATCAGCATCGCCAGCGCAAAGTTTGCGGCGATCGTGCTATCGCTGAACTCGTCGTTTCTCTACCTCGGCTTTTCGCTCGGCGCGATAACAGGATCACTGACTCTGGCGCGCGGAACCCCGGCCGATCTCGGTCTTGTCGGCGGACTCCTGACTCTGGCCGGACTGGCGCTCTCGCTCTGGACAGGACGCCAACCCAAGCCCGCGGAGCCGGTTGTCGCAAACGCGATGGCCTGCCGCTCGTAAGACATAACGCATGTTGACCAAGCAGCGGCGTCACCTTCGGGTGGCGCCGTTTTTCTTGGCCTAGATCGTATAGAAATCCATCATCGTCGGAATGTAATCATTCAACAGCAGCATCTTCTTGCGCTTGATGCGCCAGCCATCGCCGACAGCGGCGAGACGATGCTCGCAGCGAGTGATGGCGATATGTTGTTCGCGCCGTGGAATATTGAAAATCTGCGTCGTGATGACGGAACGTGCGACGATCGCATCGCCCTCCATCTCGGCCAAAACGTTGCTGACGATATGCGCGGTGCGCGGCAGCGACGACGAAGCGGCAGACTTACCTGACCGCACGCGGGCGATACGCTCGGCCAATTCCAGATGGCTCGCAATGTAAAGCAGCGAGACTTCGGTGCTGGTATCGGCTGTCGGCGTATCGTCGGTGCGCCATGCCGGCACCCAGAATTCCGGATGTGCATCATAAAGCGCGAGCCATTCATCCCAACGCCGTTCGTCGAGAAATAGCGCCTCGCGATAAAGCAGCTCGGCGGCGATACGGTGGGCTTCGTCGCCGGTCATGTCGGCGCTCCGCCCAAAGCCCGGGTCAATCGCGCACGCCATTCACGCAGCGGACCATGAAACAACGTCTCGTCGCAGATACCGGCGCTGCTCGAAATCGAAGCCACCGGGGTTACGCCGAGTTCGACCGCCTCGGGACTGATGGCAGGATCACCCGCGCCGAGGCCGCGCATATAGCCCTGCTGCCAATCCACCAGATCGCTCTGCTGACCCGCGTGACAGGATTCGAAAATCACCGTGTCGTCCGGCGTGGCGAGGCCGCTGGGATTGAAGAACTCTTCATATTGGCGGATGCGCAGCGTGCGCGCTTCGCGGCTCTCGCCTTTGGGCGCGATGCAATAGGTCGTGATCTCGGTCTTCCCCGCGCCCAGCGGACGATTGACCCGAATCTGCAGCGATGCGTTTTCGAGCAGTTGCAAGTTCGGGAAGATCAGCAGGTTGCGCGTATAGAACATCCACTTCGTCTTCATCTCGCCGACGCGGCGCTTCACGCTTTCGATGTCGCGATAAAGCGGCCGTGATTCGGGATTGTCGTTCGCGCCCCACAGCACGTTATGGCCGTGCGCGAAGGTGAAGGACCCGCGCCGCGCATCGACCTCGCGGAAATTCGAAAGATAGGAAGGCCGCTGCGCCGCCTCGGCGGTTTTCCGCTGCCCCAGCAATTGAATGTAGGAAAGATGCGTCGGCACGAAGTGGTAGGAATCCGCGCTGTTCTCGATCTGCAGCTTCCAGTTGGCGTTGAAAGTGTAGTTGACCGTGCCCGGCACGATCTCGAGCCCATCCTCACCCTGATCGACGACGAGGTCAATGAAGGTCCGCGCCTCGCCGAGATGGTCTTCGAGCGGCAGAACGTCGGCGTTGAGACTGGCGAAGAGGAAGCCGCGATAATTCCCGAACCGCGCGACCGGGCGCAGATTGTGATCTTCCTTGGCGAAGGCCGGCGGATAAGCACCTTCGGCCAGCGCCGGGATCGAGACGTTGCGCCCGCCGCTGTCATAGGCCCAGCCGTGATAGGGACAGACGAAATGCTTGCGCGTGCCGGCGGCAGCCTGACACACCATCGCACCGCGATGGCGGCAGGCATTGAGGAAGGCATTGATCTTGCCGCCGCTGTCACGCGCCACGATCACCGGCTGGCGGCCGATATAGGTGGTGAAGAAATCGTCCGGCTTTGCGACCTGACATTCGAGCCCGACGAAAACCCAATTGCCTTCGAAGATATGTTTCAGCTCCAGCTCGCACAGATCTTCGTTGCGAAAGATGTCGGCATGGACGCGAAAGATGCCGTCGTTCGGACGGTCATCGATCATCTTTTCGATGTCGATCGGTTTCATTGGCGTTCTCCCTGAAGGGATAGTGCCATGGCTGCGGCAAAAGAAAAGGGCCGCCCGAAGGCGACCCTTTGCCGTGTCGAAGAAAAACCCTGCTTAAGCGGGCTCGAACATCGCCGTTACCTTGGTCGCGTTGAAGATGTAGGTCGGCAGAATATTCGACCAAGTCACCTTCTGATTGAGCTCTTTCATCGCGCCCATGAGCGCGAACCAGTTGAGCGTCTCGTGACCGCCGCAATCCTCGACCTGTTCCAGCGAGAATTTCTGCCAGAGATCGTAATCGCCTTTGACCATCGCATCGTAAAGCTTCAGGTCGGTCTCGATATCGGGCGTCATGCGCCAGGTCTTCTGGGTCAGGAACGAATGCGACCAGGACGACGAGGCCATCAGCGCGACCTTGTAGGGGCTTTCGCGAGCGATCTTCGCGACGGCCTGGCCCAGCGCGAAGCAACGCTTCGGCGTCGGTGAATGCGGATCCGGAGGCGGCTTGTGGCTGAGATTGTCGGCGAAGCCGTGATAACCGATGACCTCGCGGCCATAGCAGTTGATCGAGCAGGGGATGATCTTGTGCGGGAAGCCCTTGCGATAATAATCGAGATAGAGCGTCGCGTTGAGAAACGCATGCGCCAGGCCAGGATGCTCGTTCGGCTGGTACGAGTAGCACATGTCGAAATTCTCATCGAGCAGCTTATCGACGAAGTATTTCGCGGCCTCGCGATGGAAGTGCAGCTTGAATTCGAAATCCATCGGCTCACCCCAGACATTGGGCTTGCCCTTCATCGAACCGGACGACGACGCCTGCAGCCAGGGCTTCACCGTCATGTCGCCGTCATAGGCGAGAATGCAGAACGGCGGGATGATGCCTTCTTTGTAATTCTCGTACTGATCGTCGCCCCACATGAAGATGAAGTCGGGCTTGTATTCGTCGAGCGCCGCGCGCACGCGATTGAAGTCCTGAAGCATCGCCTCGTGATGCGCGCCGCCGGCGGCTGCACCTTTGTCGTCGCTCCATTCCTTCTTCATGGCCTCGGGCCACTTCGAAATGTCCTTCGCCGAATCCGGAATGGCCGGATCGGCAAGGCGCTGGCTCAGCAAAAATGCCATGTCGCCTTTGGGACGGCTGAATAGAGGGGAATGCGAAATGCCGAATCCGCGGACTTCACCCATGGCTGAATCCTCCTAACGCCAAAACTACTTGAGGGTCAGGTTAATCCCGATGGCGGGTTATTTCCAGCCTCCCGCACTCCCGTTCCCGTTGAGGGCAACGGATAGGAATAGCGGAACCGTCCGCCGGATTGTCGCGTCGCGACGCCCGTCCTATGTTGCCCGGCCATGGACGGGGCATCGAGACCCCGAAATCAAGTGAGGCTTCCGCATGAAAATCGCTTTGGCCGATATGCCCTGGCCGTTCCTGTCCGAGACCCGCGTCGTCGCACAGAACGGTACCGGCAATTGGCATGACTTTGCCGCCGTCGCCCCCGATGTCGCCATCGTATCCGGGGCGCCCCAGGCTCCCCTCTCGCAAGTCTTATCCCACATGACCAAGATCGGATCGAGCGGCCGGCGAAAGCTGGAAGGCGCTTTGGACAAGCGCAGCAACGGCACAGCGGCCCCCGCTTTCGTCAAACCGATCGATCCCCTGGCCAAGATTTTCCTGACCGAGGCGCGTGTCGCCTTCAGCAAGTCGAACGATCAGGAAGCCGCACTGAAATGGGTCACGGGCTTTTCGCTGTTCGAGAGCGCGACCACCAATCCTGGCGCGACCGTCAAACTGCCCGACCCGTCGGCGCCCTATGACATCGAAGCGACGCTCGTCGCAGTGTTGGGTCAGCAAGCCAATCGCGTCAACGGCAGTGCCGCCAGCCGCAGCATCGTGGGCTACACGCTGATGGCGCAGATCACCAACCGCACCATGTTCGACCGCGAATGGAAGACCAGCAACAATCTCTTCGCCAAGAACGGCTATGAGCTGTCGCCGATCGGCCCGGCGATCTGGGTCGCGGGCGCGAACGAATTGCTGCCGGCGACCGAGATCACCCTGACCATCAACGGCCAGCAGCGGCAACGCTTCACCGTCGCCGATTTCGCCCACAGCATCGCCACCGCGACCAAGGCCTGGTCGCGTTGCGGCCTCGAGACCGGCGACATGGTCGCCCTCGGTGCGGCGATCTGCCGATCGCAGAACGGCAACGAGGTCGATTCGCCGATCACGATTAAGCCGGGCGACAAGATCGAAGTCGCCTGCGCCCCGATCGGCACCCTCGCCGCCACAATCACCTAACGCGGGAGAAGCTCAGATGCGTTTTGTTACTTTCGAACCCGCCGCCGGCATCGAACGTTTCGGGGTCCTCTTGGCCGATGGCCGTATCGCCGATTGCGAAGGCGCTTTCGCCGCCGTCCTCGGCAAGACGCTGCAGCCGGAACGTGCCGCTGTTCTCGCCCGCGCAATCGCGCCGCCCAATGCACAGGACTTCATCGGCAATGGCGACATCGCCCTCGACGCCGCCCGGCAGATCATCGCCGCCGCCAAGGAAGGCGAACTGAAAGGCCTGCGCGGCGAGAAGATCGTCTTCGCCTTCAGTGAGGTGAAGCTGCAGGCCCCGATGCCGCGACCGCGCAAGTTCATCGCCGCCGGCAAAAACTACTTCGAGCATCAAGCCGAAATGGGCCGCGCGCCCGACGCGCAGGTGCCGCTGCTGCCGATCGCCCATGTTCAGTTCGCCTCGACGATCGTCGGACCGGATGCGACCGTCGCGATCCCGCCCGAGACCAAGCATCTCGACTACGAGGTCGAAATCGCCGTCGTCATCGGCAAACGCGCGCATAACGTCAGCAAGGACAACGCGCTCGACTATCTCTTCGGCTACACGCTTTATAACGATCTGTCGGATCGCGACACTTATCGCGGCGAATCACGTCTCGGCGGCGGCGTCGGCCTCTTGGGCAAGAACTTCATCGGCTTCTCGCCGTCCGGCCCGTGGATCGTCACGCCGGACGAGATCGGCGATCCGCAGGTGCTGGCACTGAAGAGCCGCGTCAACGGCAACATGCGCCAGGACTCGACGGCCGAACGCATGATGTACAAGATCAACGAACAGATCGCCCATTGGTCGCAGATCGGCCTCGAGCCGGGCGACATGATCGGCACCGGCACGCCGGGCGGCGTCGCCGCCGGCCGCAAGCCCGATCAAGAGTCTTGGTGGCTCAAATCGGGCGACGTCGTCGAAATCGAAGTCGAGAAAATCGGCAAACTCACAACCCATATCGCCTAATCCAAGGAGGAACGAAGACATGGACGCAAAGCAACGCAAAGAAATCGAACAGGAATGCAAAGACCTGATCATCGCCATCACCCAGTACGGCGATGCCCGCAACGCGGAAAAGGCGGTCTCGCTGTTCGCCGAGGACGGCACCTGGTTGCGCGGCGGCAAGCCCTATAAAGGCCCGGCCGAAATCCTGACCTCGTACGGCCGCGGTTCGAAGACGCAGCTTGCCCGCCATATCAATGGCGGCACGATGGTCACCGTGATCGACGACAGCCACGCCGAAGCCGTGACCTATTACATGGCGCTGCATCACGACCCGAAGGTCGAAGACGCGAAGCTGCCCCTGCCCTTCGATCCCCCGTTCAGCATGGGCGAATGGCACGACAAGTTCGTCAAGACCGCTGCCGGCTGGCGCTTCTCGTCACGCGAAACCAAGCGCCTGTTCGAACGCCAGGGCGGCCACTGATCGAAGGCTGATCGCGATGAGACATCCCCCTCACCCTCTCGCTCCTCGGGTCCCTCCCTCTCCCCGCTGGGGAGAGGGTTGGGGTGAGGGGGTCATCGCGGCACTATTTCTCCTGGTCTTATCGATCGTTCCCGCATCCGCCGGGGAAAAAACCAGCCTCTCTTACGTCAATTGGAATGCCGATTTCGGCTACATCATGGCCGCGATCGACGAAGGCTATTTCACCGCCGAGGGCCTTGATGTCGAGCTGACATCGGCAGGCGGCGGGGTTGCCGTGCCGGCGATGCTGTCGGGCACGCTCGATTTCACCGCCTCGGGATCTTCCGCGATCAGCGCCATTCTCAAAGGCGCGAAGCTGAAGGTCATCATGGTCGGGCAAGACCGGCCCGGTTGGCAGCTTTGGTCAACCCAACCGCAGATCAAATCGATTGCCGACTTCAAGGATCAGCAGATCGGCGTTATCACCCGCGGCGACACGGGCGAGATCGCCATGCGCTATCTTTTGAAGCTGCATAATCTGCCGCGCGATTACGTCGCCTTCACCCCGCTGGGCAATGGTGCGTCGCGCATGGCGGCGATTTCGACCGGCTCGATCCCCGGCGGGATGCTGGTGTGGGGCGAAGTCGAAAAGCTGAAGACCACCGGCGCACTCGACAAAGGCCGCATGGTCAGCAACCTCACCAACGAAGTTCATATGGTCTTCAACGGCCTCGCCACCAGCGATCGCCTTTTGAAGGAAAAACCGGAACTGGTTTTGAAGATGGTCCGTGCGCTGGCGAAGGGACAGGCTTTCATTCGCCTCAAGCGCGAGAAGGCGGTCGCGATGATCGCCCATTACGCCAAGACCGAAGAGAAAGATGCGGCGTCCGATTATGATCACATCCAGCCCGCCATCGCGCGTAACGGAACCGTCGAACCCAACGTGCAGTCCGACGAAATCACGCTCCGCAGCGAGATGCAGGACATCCCGCCAGCACAACGCCTGACGCCGAAAGACGTGTTCGATTTCGGCCCGATCCGCCGCGTCGATGCTGAGTTCAACGCCTCAGGCTGGAAGCCCTAATCCAAAAATGAAATCGTCTTTTCTCGCGGCGCTGTTAGCGCTCGTCATGATCACACCGGCATTCGCACTCGAAAAGACCACACTGTCCTACGTCACCTGGAATGCCGACTTCGGCTACATCATGGCCGCCGTCGATAAAGGCTACTTCATCGAGGAAGGCCTCGACGTCGAACTTGTCGCAGCCGGTGGCGGCGTCGCCATTCCGGCGATGATATCGAACAGCCTCGATTTTTCCGGCTCGGGTTCGACCGCGATCAGCGCCATTCTCAAAGGCGCGAAACTTAAAGTCCTCATGGTCGGGCAAGACCGGTCCGGCTGGCAGCTTTGGTCGCAAAACCCGCAACTCAAAGAACTCGCCGATCTCAAGGATCAACAGATCGGCGTGATCAGCCGCGGCGATAGCGGCGAGATCGCCATGCGCTATCTGTTAATGAAGCATAATCTGCCGTCGAACTACGTCGCCTATACGCCCCTTGGCAATGGAACGGGACGTCTCGCGGCGATATCGACCGGCGCCATTCCCGCCAATCTGATGGTCTGGGGCGAAGTCGAGAAGCTGAAGACTCAAGGCAGCCTCGCCGGGGCGCATCTGATTAGCAATCTGACCACCGAATTCCGCATGGTCTTCAATGGCCTCGCCAGCAGCGACCGCATGATCCACGATCAGCCCGACACCGTTCTAAAAATGGTGCGCGCATTGATGAAGGGACAAACCTATGTCCGCAGCTTCCGCGACCAATCCGTCGCGATGATGGCGCGCTATTCCAAGAGCGAAGAGAAGGACGCTGCCTCGGATTACGATCACATCCTGCCGGCGATCGCGCGCGACGGCACCGTCGATGCCAGCGTGCGCGCCAACGAAGTCAGCCTGCGCAGCGAGATGCTCGACATCCCGTCGTCATCGACAATGAAAGCGCAGGACGTATTCGACTTCCTGCCGGCGCGCGAAGCGCTGGAAGAACTGACCAACGAAGGTTGGAAGCCGACGCCGTAAGAGGCGTCACGACATCAGCTTTTCTTTTTCGCCGCCTTGATGGCCGCCGCCTGATTGGCCGCCACCGCGATAGCGTTATCGACAAAACGGGTCAGCACCGCCGACGTATGGTTCTTGCGCCAGACCAGATCGAACGGGCTCGGCATCGACAGATCCTTGATCTGACGGAACGTCACTTCCTGCACCGGGCGAAACCGCATCGCCGAACTGACAATCCCAAGCCCCATTCCGACCGAGACGAGGCTGAGGACGATCGTGCTGCTCGCCTCTTGCACGACGCGCGGCGCGATGTTCGCGGCCAGAAATTTGGCCATCAATGAGTCGTAATAATCCGGGTTGATCTGACGCTGAATGCAGAGCAGCGGTTCGTCGCGCAGATCGGCAAGATGCAGCACGGGCTTATCGACAAGGCGGTGCGTCTTGGGCAAAGCGAGCAACACATTCTCGACCGCCATCTCGCGGCGCTCGAACTCCTTATCGACAAGCGACACGCGATAGCGAAAGCCCGCATCGATACGGCCCTGGCGCAAGGCCTCGACCTGTGGGCCGGACGCCATCGGAATGAGGCTCAGTTCGACATTACTTTGTGCGGTGCGGAAGGTCCGGATCGCTTCGGTAAGCGCAGCGTGTCCCGAGGCTGCCTCGCTGAACGCGATGCGCAGCACCCCGACTTGTCCGCGCCCGACACGCTTCACCAGTTCCGCGGTCGTACCGAGATCGTCGAGAATGCGCTTTGCCTCAACCAACAAGACGCGCCCCGGCTCGGACAAGCGCACGCCGCGCGGCAGCCGGTCGAATAAGGATACGCCGAGTTCCTTTTCCAGCGCCGTCACGTGCCGCGACAAGGCCGGTTGGGCCAAATGCAGGGTCTGTGCGGCACGGCGGAAATGTTCGGCTTCGGCGACGGCGACAAAGGACCTGAGATTGCGGATTTCCATGGCCCAGTTGATACCGATATCGTATCAGAATATCAATAATTCGGTATTTGACGTATCGGTTGGGTCTTGTGATTATCCCCTCGGACTTCGGCGCGAAATGTGCGGGTCTAGGGAGGAAACCGCCATGAAAGAAGCAGAAAACTCTCTCATGACGGAGATAAGTCCGGGCAAACCGGCAGGCGACATGCTGCGGCGCTATTGGTGGCCAATCATGATCGCGGACCATCTGGGCACCGAACCGAAACTCGTCAAATTACTGCATCAGGAATTCGTGCTGTTCCGCGCCGGAAACGGCGAACTCGGACTGCTCGATAAGCACTGCTGCCACCGCAACGCGTCGCTCGAATATGGCCGCGTCGAACAAGACGGCCTGCGCTGCTGCTATCACGGCTGGCTCTATGCGACCGACGGCAAATGCCTCGACCAGCCTTGCGAGCCCGCCTTCAGCGACTTGAAGGACAAGGTCCGCCAGGGCGCTTATTCCGTGCGCGAGGTTTCGGGGTTCATCTTCGCCTATATCGGCCCGAAGCCGGCGCCCGAATTTCCGAATTACGATCTGCTGTTCAACCCTAACTGCCACAAAATTCTCAGCGCGCGCGACATCTACGGCAACTGGTTGCAACGAGCCGAAAACATGGTCGATTCGCTGCATGTCATGGCGTTGCACGCCAGCGTCTATCCCGAGATCGCGATGCAGCGTCCCGATGTCTGCCAGTGGATCGAACGCGATTACGGCATCGAGATGTATCTCGAATATCCGAACGGCATCAAAGACCGCCATCACTACGTCTTTCCGGCGATCAACCGCGTCCAGGTCTGCCGCTCGGGGCAAGAGCCTTATCAGTTTATGCAGTGGATCACGCCACTGGACGACACCAAATCGATCTCGTTCCAGATCTGGGGTTCCGAACGCGGCGAGCCACCCTACACAATCACGGCCGCGAAATATCAGGCGAACGGGATGGGCGACTTCAAGCGCATCGAAGACGGCTGGTGGAATCTTTGGGACCGCGATCAAGACGACGCGGCCATCGAAAGCCAGGGCCTCGTCACCAATCGCGCCAACGAGAACCTGGGCACGTCGGACCGCGGCATCGTCATGATGCGCCGCATGGTCAAGGAATCGATCGAAGCCGTGCAAAAGGGCAAAGACCCGAACCACGTCATTCGTGGCGACAACCCGACGATCGAACTCGAAGCCTTCAAGACCATCATCGGCGACAAGAAGGGCGAAATCCGCAACGCCGAGTTGGGCAAGAAGCTGCACGTCATCGAGCCGTTCGATCTCTGAGCCGCGCTGAGCGGCTTCAGCATCCGGCCCCTTGGTCATCCCTTCGTTCCGGGCTACCTTTCCCTTTCCGCCGCCGGGCTCTGCCTGTCGGGCAAGAGGTATCCCACAAGACGAGGCACTTCATGACCGATTCCGCCGCCAAGACCGCTGCCAACGAAGCGATCCGCAAGCTGGGCCGCGCCTTCAATCCCGACATCCTCAAGGCGACTTACGCGATCTATAAGCCGCTGCAGGAGCGCGCGCCGAAGGACGGCGTCGAGATCACCAAAGACGTTGCCTATGGCGACGATGCCCGTCACCGCATCGATATCTTCGCGCCGGCAAAGAAGCCCTCCAAGGCCCCGGTGGTCGTCTATGTCCATGGCGGCGGCTATGTCGCCGGCGAGCGCAGCCCGCTGCCCGGTCTCATCTATGACAACGTGCCAACCTTCTTCGCCCGCAACGGCGTGATCGGCATCAACGCCACCTATCGCCTGGCGCCCGATCACAAATGGCCCAGCGGCGCGGCCGATCTCGGCAAGATCGTCGAATGGCTGCAGGCGAACATCGCGTCCTACGGCGGCGATCCGGAAAAGATTTTCCTATTGGGTCAATCGGCCGGCGCGACCCATGTCGCGACCTGGACCTTCGTCCCCGAGGTGCATGGCGCCAAAGGCCCGCGCATCGCCGGTGCGATGCTGTTGTCGGGCGTCTATGCGCCGCAGAATCCGGAGTTCAGCCCCGAGAAGCCCGCCGGCAATTCAATCGCCTATTACTGCGAAGACGAAAGCAACTGGCAGGCGATGAGCCCGCTCAATCATGTGAAGCCGGGCCATCCCCCGATCCTCATCGGCGTCACCGAGTTCGACCCCTATCCGCTGGCCTGGCCGACGGCGGCGCTGACCGCGGCGCTGGTCAAATGCGATAAGAAGATGCCGTGGTTTGTTTTCGGCAAAGACCACAACCATGTCTCGCCGGCGATGCAGATCAACAGCGAGGTCGATGATCTCGGCCCCGAGCTGCTGGCCTTCGTCAACAGCATCTGAATAAAAAGCCCCTCTCTCCCAGGCAGAGAGAGGGGCTTTTATCTCTTACGCCCTAAAACGCTCGAACATGCGGTGGGCGTTGCCTTCCTCGATCGCATGCAAATCTTCGGCGCTGAGGCCCAGCGCCCGCATCGGATCTTTGGTCGATCCCATCGTGCCCCACGGAAAATCGCTGCCGAAGAAGATTTGCGTCGGCGGCACCAGCTTGAGCAACGCGCCGAAGGTCATCGGGTTGTTCATGCTCGCGGTATCGAAGTTAAGCCGCTTCAATTCGGGAATGACGCCGTTCGGCGCCTTGTCGCCCAGCGACCGTCCCCAGCCCGCAACGCGCCCGGCGACCGCCGACAAAGCCCCGCCGCAATGCGAGAAGATGAAGCGGATGTCGGGGCAACGCGCGAAGGTGCCGTTGGACAAAAGACTGACGATGGCGCGTGTATTGTCGAACATGAATTCGAGGATCGCGATCGGCACGCCCGGCACCATGTTGACGCAGCAATCGACCGCCGCCGGATGCGAATAGACGATCGCCTTGCGCCGGTTGAGTTCGTCATAGACCGGCGCGAATTTCGGATCGCCGGGATAGACACCGTCGTAGTTGGTCAGCAGGCAAATGCCGTCGGCCTTCAGCACGTCCAGCGCATAGGCGATCTCTTTGAGACTGCCCTCGACATCAGGTAGCGGGATGGTCGCGAAGAAACCGAAACGGGTGGGATAATCGCGCGCGAGCTGCGCCGTATATTCATTGAGCGTACGGGCAAGGCCGCGGCTTTCCTCGACCTTGCCGGTCCAACAGCCGGGCGCGGAGATCGAGAGGATCGAGGTAGCGGCGCCGACCTTGTCCATCTCGTCGATCGACCATTGCGGCGTCCACTCGGTGAGCTTCAGCCCCCAATAGCCAGTCCGCTTGATCCGCTCTTCCTGCAGCGCCAGGAATTCGGGCAGCATGATGTGATGATGAACGTCGATGATGCCAGCCATGGTTTCGCTCCCCGAGATTATTTCGTGAAAGCTACCAGCCGCCTTCGCGTGGTTCAATCGCGGGAAGCGCGCGCCAGCAGCGGCCAGACAAAATCGACGAGGACGACGACAAAGATGGTGCCCGCGCCTAGCGCGAACAGCAGACGATGGTCGCCGCCACTGAGATTGAAGATCGCCGAGGAAGCATAGGCGCTGGCCGCCTGCGCGGCGGCGAAGACGATCGTTGCCCGACTCCAGATCACATTCTGGCGCGCCGCATCAGGCACCTTCTTATTGATCCAGGCCAAGACGAGCGGCACTATTCCGGGTGGGAACGTTCCGGCCATGACGCTGAGCGCACCGATCGCGGCGTAATTTTCGGCGAAGGCAAGTCCGCTCATGACGAACACTTGGACCGACAGCAGGATTCGCGTCGCAAGCCGCGCGCCGAGGCGATCCGCCATGAAGCCGTATAAGGGCGGCCCGATCATCGCGCCGATGCCATAGAGCACCCAGAAGAACGAGCCGAAATGCGGCCCCGCCCCGAGGCCGCGTGCGACGAAATCGGCCAGAAACACCATCGGCGGCACCAGCCCCACCGCCATCAGCGCATATTCCGTATAGACGATGCCGATGCGCGGTGCCGCCGACGTCACCGCGGTCTTGGATGGCGCGACTTGCGCGCGAGGCCAGGCAAACCAGCTTACCGCCGTCAGGACGAAAGCAATCCCGCCCAGCACCAGCCACGTATCCCGCAGACCATAATCGAGCAGCAGCGGCACCAAACTGCCCGACGCGACGATACCGAACCCAACACCGAGAAAGACCCCGCCGCTGGCAAGGCCACGATGATGGGCCGGCACATGCGGCAGCACGGTGCCCGTTACCAGCACCATGATCGTGCCGCCCGCCACGCCCGACAGGAAACGCCAGGCGAAGAACCAGCTTAATGACAAGGGATAAGCGCAGGCGACAAACGAAGCGGCGACGAGCAGCATCATAAACCGCAGTGTCCAGACATTCGTCGCCCGCGCTGCGATCGTCCGCCCCAGCATCGCGCCCAGCAGATAGCCGGCGAGATTGGCCGCGCCGAGATAGACCGTATCCGAGGCCGAGAACCAGCGCGCCTCGATCAAGACCGGCAGCAACGGCGTATAGGCGAAGCGCGCCAGGCCGATCCCGATGAGGCTCGCGCACAGGCCGGCGAAGATATATTTGGCGACCGCCCGTGACGCCGTCTCGGTGTTACCCCCGGCCATAAAGTACGACCTCCCAGATTACGGCGGCGATCTTGTCAGCGGATCGGCGCTTTTCCAAGCCAGGCCGCCGCATGGCAGCCCTGATTGCCCGCCTTCGCCGCGGGTGATATGACCGCGGACTGCATGGGGAGAAAACGATGGCCACCGATTTGAACAAATTCCGGCTGCGCAGCTTCGTCGAGCGGTTGAGTGCGTTGGGCGAGGTGGCGACGCATGACGCGCCGATCGCCCTGGGCGCGCTCGCAACTGCCGTCGAAGCCGTGACCAAGGCCACGATCTTCCGCCATGTCGGACCCGAAGGCTTCGAGATGGTGGCCGGTGTCGCCAGCAGCCGCAGCCGCCTTGCCGCGGCCTTCGGTACCGACGAGAAGGGCCTTCTGGCCGAATATCGCCGCCGCATCCGCGCGCCGCAAAAGACGGAAGAAATTCCATCCAGCGAAGCGCCGGTGCATCAAGTCGTCCTGACCGGCGACAAGATCGACCTCACCCGCCTGCCCTTTTATCTCCAGCATGAGTTCGACGGCGCGCCCTATATCTCGGCAGCGATCGATTACACCATCGATCCGGCGACCGGAAAATCCAATGTCGGCTGCCGCCGCCTGATGCTGAAAAGCAAAAACCAGTTGCGATCGAACCTGACCCAGCCGTCCGACCTGCGGCAAATCTATCTCGCCGCCGTCGAACGCAAAGAGAAGCTGCCGGTGAGTTTCGTTATCGGCTCGCATCCCTGTGACTTCCTCGCCGCCGTCTCCAAAGCCCCGATGGACGAGTTCGTCCTGACCGCGACGATCCGCGGCGAGACCATGGCGATGGTGCGCGGCATTACCAACAACATCCCGGTCCCCGCCGATGCCGAGTTGGTTCTCGAAGGCTATTTCGACGAACGCGGCTATACCGAGATTGAAGGCCCCTACGGCGAACTTTACGGTCTTTATGGCCCGATGCACCCCGATCCGATTTTCCACGTCACCGCCATCACGATGCGCAAGGACGTGTTGCACCAGACTCTGCTGCATGGCGGCCGGAACCTGTCGCGCAACGATGCGTCACAGTTGTCGGGCCTCAATTTCGAATTGCTGATCTCGCATACCCTCCATATGGCGGGCATCCATGTCACCGACGTCTATTTGCCGCCGGCCGCGACCGGGCTTCATGTCGCACGCGTCGCGATCAAACAGACTGCCGCCGGCCAAAGTCGCGCTGCGATCGATGCTCTTTTGAAGCTGCCGCTGGTGAAGCACGTCTTCCTGGTCGATGACGACATCGATATTCATTCCGAAGAGTCGATGGACTATGCCTTCGCCACCCGTTTCCGCGTTGATCGCGATCTCGTTACCGAAGGCGATCACTTCGCCTTGTCGATGGACCCGACCAGCGAAAAGGGAAAAATGGTCAAAGCCGGGTTTGATTTGACCAAGACCTTCGGCGCGCCGGACATCATCGAGAACCGCGAATCCTTCACCCCGAACCTCAAGCTGAAGCCGCGTTTCCAGACCGTCCAGCAGGCGCTGGAATCGGGGCCGAAATATTTCATGCAGTTGATGGAAGACATCGGCACCGAAGACGGCCGCGAACTGACGCTGGAGATCGATCGCTTGCTCGATCAAGGCCTCATCGGCCGCGGCGACAACGGCGAGTGGTGCCTGAAGACGCCGGCGTAATCCGCGCCGCGCGTCTCTCGACCTCTCTAAAACATCTCGCGTATTTTAAGTAATCGCGTGCGGCGCGCTGACGCGTGCGCACGTATTCGTACGCTTCATCAAGATTTGATTCACGCCTCGGGCTTCTAATTCGTCATGCACAAATGTGCGGTGACGACCCGTGGGGGGACGCCATCACGATAACGGCATAACCGGGGAGACCCGGCGACGCAAAGCTTACGGTCCATGTTGGATAGCGGGGCTACCGAAAGTAGGCATACGATGTGGGGTCGATTTATTCTGGCGCTCTGCGGAATCGCAGCGCTGGCCTGTGCCTCTGCCGCTCCAAGCTGGGCAGCGCGGACACCAAGCAACGATACAAGTTACGGCGATAATTACAGCTATGCCTATCATCCGGCCTTGTTCGGATCGCGCGAGATGTATTCCTCGCACACCGAACGGTTCCGGGCATGGAACGATATGCTGTCGCGAACGGGGTCGGAATTTTCGGGGTCGCAGCGCATCTGTGCGACGGATCGCGACACCCGCTGCATTCCCGCCGAATGGCAAGCGCTGATCAACGAGTTGCGCGGGCAGGACATTCACACGCAGATCGAGCGCGTAAACCAGGCGATGAACCGTCACCCCTACGTGACGACCGTCGCCAACTGGCATCAGTCGATGTATTGGGAAACGCCCTACGAGTTCCTGCGTTACGGCGGGCAATGTCAGGATTATGCGATCGTCAAATATTATCTGCTGCGCGCCGTCGGCGTGCCCGCAGATCAGTTACGCATGGTCGTGCTCCATCATGCCGCGCGGGCCGTCGATCATGCGGTGCTGGCGGTCTATATCGATCACGACATCAAGATCCTCGACAATCTGCGCAGCGACATCGTCTCGGCCGACAGCATCTCCTATTACCGGCCCTATTACTCGATCAACGAGAACGGCTGGTGGTATCACGTTGGCGGCCAATCAATGATCCGCGTCGCCGGCGGCTATCGCTGAGAACTTTGCTTGACGCGCCCCCTGTGCCCCATAGACTTCGGGGCAACAGGGGGGACGTCGATGCGGCTGATAAGCGGAATAACCGCGGCCATCGTTCTGTTGGCGGCGTATGGCGCGAACGCGCAAACCAAAGTCACGATCAGTTACGGCCCGGCCGGCGGCTGGATGCCGGCCTTCGTCGCGAAGGAGCAAGGCTTCTTCGCCAAGCACGGACTCGACGCGACCCTGCAACTGATCGCCGTCGGATCGAACCAGCCGGCAGCGTTGATCTCGAATCAGATTCAAATCTCGGGCATCAATCCGGCCATCGCCATCTTCGCCGATGAAGGCGGGGCCGACATCAAGGTGATCGCCGGCGCCTCGGGACAATCGAAGACATCGACCAGCGGCGGGCTGATGGCCCGCACCGGCCTTGCCATCCCGACGCCTGCCGATCTCGTCGGCAAGAAGGTCGCGGTGCCTGGCATCAACAGCGTCTATCACGTCGCCTTCATGAAATGGCTGAAGACCAAAGGCGTCGATCCGGCCAAGGTCGAATATATGGAAGTGGCGATCAACGCGATGAGTGACATGCTGCGCAACGGCCAAGCCGACGCCGCTTTGCCGGTCGAGCCTTTCGCCAGCCAGATCGAGCAGAATAAGACCGGCTATATGGTCTCGGCCTTCACCGCCGACCTCGCCGATCCCTATACCCACTATTCGGTCTATGCGATGGACGACGCTTATATGAAGGCGCATCCCGACGTCGCGCCGGCCTTTAAGGCAGCCTTGAACGAAGCGCTTGCCTGGATACCGCAAAACGACGAGGCGGCGCGGCGGACGCTGATCACCTATCTGCACCTGCCTGAAAAGGTCGCGCTGACCGGCAAGCTGTCGGACATGCGCGTCGCCATCACCGCCGATCAGATGCAATGGTGGATCGACGCCTGCAAAGAACTGGGCCTGACGAAAGGCACGATCAAACTAGCTGACGTGTTCGCGCCGTAACCCATTTCATCGTCATTGCGAGGAGCGCAGCGACGAAGCAATCCAGTATGCGGCCAGACTGGATTGCTTCGCTTCGCTCGCAATGACGGCTGAGCGTTAGGTACTTTTCGGGAAGAACCGGTTTTCCGGTCGCGGCAGGCCCAGATTTTCGCGTAGCGTCTTGCCTTCATATTCCTTGCGGAAGATACCCCGGCGCTGCAGTTCGGGGACGACGCGATCGACGAAATCGTCGAGCCCCGCCGGTAGGAACGGGAACTGCAAGTTGAAACCGTCGGATCCTTCTTCGACCAGCCATTCTTCCATCTGATCGGCGATGGTTTGCGGCGTGCCGACCATGGCAAGACCGGCATGGCCGCCAAGGCGCTGGGCCAATTGCCGAACGGTCATGTTCTCGCTCTTCGCCAATTCGATCGCGCGCTCGCGACCGCTTTTGCTGGCGTTGCTTTCGGGAATCTCCGGCAGAGGTCCATCGGGATCGAAGCTCGAAGCGTCATGGCCGAGTGCGATCGAGAGCGACGCGATCGCGCTTTCGTAATTGACGAGGCTGTCGAGCAGCGCGCGCTTCTTCTTCGCCTCTTCGACGGTGTCGCCGACGACAACGAAACAACCCGGTAAGATCTTGATGTGATCGCGCGACCGTCCCGCCTTCTCGGCGCGGTCTTTCACGTCTTTATAGAAACGCTGACCCGCAGCGAGGGTGGATTGCGCGGTGAAAACGACCTCGGCGGTTTCGGCGGCGAGCTGACGCCCCGGATCGGATGCTCCCGCCTGCACGATCACCGGCCAGCCCTGCACCGGCCGCGCGACGTTGAGCGGGCCGCGTACATCGAGGAACTCGCCCTTATGATCGAGGACATGCATCTTGTCGGGGTCGAAATAAATGCCGCTTTCGGCATCGCGGATAAAGGCATCGTCGGCGAAGCTGTCCCAGAGGCCGGTCACGACATCGAAGAATTCGCGCGCACGGCGATAACGCTCGCCATGCTCCATATGATCTTCCATGCCGAAATTCTTCGCGGCATCGGGATTGGAAGTGGTCACCACATTCCAGCCGGCGCGGCCATTGCTGATATGGTCCAGCGAGGCGAATTTGCGCGCAACGTGATAGGGCTCGTTAAAGGTCGTGGAAGCGGTGGCGATGAGGCCGATATGTTCCGTCACCGCGGCCAGCGCCGGCAGCAAGGTCAGCGGATCGAACGAGGTCACCGTCGCGCTGCGCCGCAACGCTGCGACCGGCATATTCAGCACGGCGAGATGATCCGCCATGAAGAAGGCGTCGAACTTGCCCTCCTCCAGCTTTTGCGTAAACCGCTTGAGGTGCTGGAAATTGAAATTCGCATCGGCATAAGCGCCAGGATAGCGCCAGGCTGCGGTGTGGATGCTGACAGGACGCATGAAAGCGCCAAGACGCAGTTGGCGGGTACTACTCATCATCGCCTCATCACTGGTTGCACCCCTTTATAGCACGGGACGCCCCCTTTGGCGTCGCGCGCGGGACGCGCTAAACTCGCCAAAATCGTAGCAGGAGGAACGTCCCCATGAAGATCGTAGTGTTCGGTGATGATCACCGCGTCGGCTATCAGCAAGGCAACGAGATCGTCGATATCTCGGCGGCCTATGCCAAATTCCTCCGCGAACATAACAACGAGCGTTATCCGATCGGCCTCGCCGATAAGACCGCGCCGGCCGAGCTGGCCCGCTTCATCGAGGCCGGCCCCGCCGCATTGGAAAATGCCCAGCAGGCGGTCGATTATCTTTACGGCAAGGCGGCAAGCCGCACCGGCGTCGCCGGCGAGCAACTGATCCACGCTTACAACGAGGTCACGATCCACGCACCGATGCCCGACCGCGCCCGGGTCGCCTGCGCCGGCGCCAATTATTCCGACCATGCCCTCGCCATGGCGATCAAGATGCACGCCGGCAAGGAAGGCCCGATGCCGACCGAAGCCGATGCCCGCGCCAAGCTGCGCGAGGGCGGCATCCGCGGTTTCTGGAAGGTCGGACGCGACGCGCTCGGCCCCGATGGCGAGGTGATCTATCCCGCCTGGGCGAACCGTTTCGATTACGAAGGCGAGATCGCCATCATCATCGGCAAGAAGGGCAAGGACATCAAAGCCAAGGACGCGCGGCCCTATATCTGGGGCGTCACGTTGCTGGGCGATTGGAGCGTCCGCTGGCCCGCCGAAAAGAATAAGGGTAGCCGCTTCGCCACCTCGAAGAATTTCGATACCGGCTTCTCGATCGGTCCCTGCATCTGCGTCGGCGAGCCTGGCCTCGATCCTTATGACGCCGAAGTTCAGACGCTGGTCAATGGCGAGGTGCGCCAGAACTACCGCACCACCGGCATGGCGCTCGATTTCGGCGAGTATCTCGAAGAGCTATCGACCGACATGACCTTCCATCCCGGCGACATCATCTCGGGCGGCACCGCGGCCGGCACGGCGGCGGATTCAAGCCCGCTCCTCGCCGACAAGACGCAGTCGAACGATCGCTACCTGAAGCCCGGCGACGTCGTCGAGATCAAGTCGCCGATCATCGGCAGCCTGAAGGCGACGATCATTAAAAAGCCCGAAGCCTAAAACGAACGGAAAGGCGCGCCGCCGCCATAGATTGGCCATGACCGGTGACTAAACATCGCGGCATGAAGCGCGCCTTTCCGATTCTTTTTATTCTCTTTGGCCTTAGCGCCTGCGCGGCACCCGACGCGCATATCCCCGATTTCGCCCGCCTGCCCTACGAGCAAATCTCGCGCGAGACGGTCGTTGCCATCGCGCTGCGCGAATGGCGGCTGTTCGGCTCGTTGTCGGGCGATGACGACGCGCCATCGACCAACATAAAATACGAACGCGAACCCGGCCTCTGGCAAAGGGTCGGCGAATATTGGTGGCTCGGCCTGAACGCTGAATGGAGCGAGCGGCGTTGGACCGGCAAGCATGACGAAACCGGCCATGTGTTTGCGCCGCAACGCGACGAAACCTACGCCTGGTCGGCAGCTTTCATTTCCTACGTCATGCGTATTTCCGGCGCGGGCAATCGCTTCCCCTACTCACCGCGCCATGCCGACTACATCAACGCCGCGCGGCGCGCGTCACTCGCGAACGACATGTCCGCTTTGCTCTGGGCTGAATCGCCAAATGACTATGCGCCGCATCTGGGCGACCTGATCTGCTTCGGCCGTGAGCGTGCCGGCGGTTTGCGTTTCGAAGATTTACCCGCGCCGTCTTTTCCGGGTCATTGCGAAATTGTCGTCGCAACCGAGCCCGACCGCGTCGCGGTGATCGGGGGTAATGAAGACGACGCGGTGGAGATGAAACATCTGCCGGTCACCGCCGACGGTAGGCTCGTCTCAGCGAATTACCTCGCCGTGCTTGAGGTGCGCTACCCGCGTTGATCCGACCGATTAGTTCGTTTCTTCGTGCGTGATCGGCGCTGGGGAACGTGGTGGCTCGGGCGTGCGGCCGTTGAACTTGTCGGACGCGGCCTGGGCGCCGGCCTTAACCGCTTCCCAAGTCTGGATTGCACCCTGTTTGATACCTTGGCCGATATTTGAAGCGCCTTCGCCGATCTGTTGCGCGCCGTTGCGGAACTGATCGCCGGTCGAGGTGCCCGAATCCTGCGCATGTGCGCCGACCGCGAGAAACATCGCCAGCACGACAAATCCAGCCCGAATCATATGTTTCATCGCATCGTCTCCATCACACCGCTTGTTCGGCCGCAATCAATCGATCCATCACCCGGCGCACCTTCACCGCGCCGACATCGACATTGAAGAGAACGGGCTCGACGTCGGGAAATTCCGCCTCGTCCATCCGGCGCTGGATCGCCGACAGCATCCAACCGTCTTCCTCGACGATCACCGCCCGCTGTTGCTCAATAAAGTGGCGATCGACTGCCTCGTCGCCCAGCGCGAAATTGCGGCTCCGTAAGGTAAACTCGTGAAGTGACGTTTCGGTTTCCGGTGTTACGCAATGGGTGACGATCAGGCGCACGCCCTGATCGCGCGGCGCACCGGCATCGACCGCCGCCAGATCGACCTTGAGGATGCCGGGTGGCTGGAAATGCGTCTCGCGGTAATGATCGGTCAGCGGCCCGAACTTCCATACCTTGGCGAAGGTCGGTGACGGCAAGGAGTCGCGCAAGACCCAGTTCACCGTGACCGTATCGCCATCGTCCGTCGTCGTCATCGTCGCCTGCGTGTTCTCGCCGTGGCCCTGCGAGATAAGCCCGCGATGCAGATAATCGGCATGCGACAAATCCATCAGATTGTCGAACATCAAACCGACGGCGTAAGGCAGATTGAAATAATTGCGCACGGTGCGGAACTTCGCCGTATCGCGCAGGAAGGCGAGATTGGGAATGGCATCGAGACGCGCCTGCGCCGCATCGCCCATCCACACCCACATCAATCCGTGCCGTTCCACTAGCGGATAAGCCCGCGTCGTCATCTTGGGCGGCACCGTGCCGGGCGGATGCGGATTAAGGACGCAACGGCCGCCGCCATCGAATTGCAAACCGTGATATTTGCATTCGATCCGGTCGCCCATAAGTGTTCCCATGCTGAGCGGCGCGAAGCGATGGGGACAGCGATCCTCGATACAGACGGCTTTCCCGTCTTCCTGCCGGAACATCACGACGTGCTCGCCGGTGATCTGGCGCGCCAGCAGCGTCCGGTCGATTTCCTCGGGCCAAGCGGCGACGTACCAGGCATTTTTCAAAAACGGCATCGCTGCTCCTCCCACGCGGATCGGCGCCCAGGCTAACCGCCACCACGGCGTCCGTCCACGGCCCATAAACCTTGACGCCGCGAGAGAGATAAGGCACGAACCCCACAATAATTCGTATCAAGGGGGAGCGACGCCGATGGGTGGCAAAATCCGAAACCGCTGGGCTGTGGTCTGCGGTTGTTTCATCGCCATGATGGCCAATAACGGGGTCATCAGCAATTTCACCTTCGGCGTTTTCCTGAAGCCGATCACCGAAGAATTCCATTGGGGCCGGGCCGATCTGACATCGGCGATGTTCCTCGCCGGCGTCGTCGCCGCGTTCGTTACACCGGTCGTCGGCAAGCTGATGGACATCTATGGCGTTCAGCGCGTCGCCCTGCCCGGCATCGTGCTCTATGCCCTGACCGTCGGCTGCTTCTCGCTGCTGGAGCCCTCGTTCGTCATGCTCTATGTCCTCGCGGCAACCGCGGCAGTCATGGGCCATGTCCAGACGCCGATGGGCTATTCCAAAGTCATTTCCAGCCGGTTCGAGGATTATCGCGGCCTTGCGCTGGGCATCGCCATCTCGGGTGTCGGCCTCGGCACGGCGGTCATCCCGCAGATCGCGCAATATCTGATCTCGATCTTCGGCTGGCGCCTCGCCTATGTCGGCGTCGGCTGCACCGTCTTCCTGCTCGCCTTCCCGATGATCGCCCTGTTCCTCGCCGAGCCCGGCAAGACGCGCGCCGAACGCCATGCCGCCCGCGGCGTGACCGATCTGACGCCCGGCCCCTCGGCCTCGTCGGTCATCAAAGGCGACCGCCGTTTCTGGATGCTACTGGTGATGTTCTTCATCTCAGCCATCGCCATCAACGGCACGATCACGCACATCGTCGCCTCGATGACCGATCGCGGCTTCTCGCCGGCCGTCGCCACCAGCGTGTTGTCGTCCGCCGGTATCGCCCTCATCGTCGGCCGCCTGATCTCGGGATATTGCCTCGACCGGATCTTTGGTCCCTATGTCGCCGTCGTCTTCTTCCTGATGGCGGCCTCGGGCATCGCGATCATCGCCAGCGGCAGCGGCGGCCTCACCACCGCCTTCGTCGGGACGGTCCTGTGCGGCATGGGCCTGGGCGCGGAAGGCGATCTGCTCGGCTATTTCGTCGGGCGCTATTTCGGCCTCAAGTCGTTCGGCACGCTCTATGGCTTCATGATCGGCGTGTTCTCGCTCGGGAACGGCGTTGGACCGTGGCTGATGGGTCTGTCGTTCGACAAGACCCATTCCTACACCACCGCCTCGACCGGTTTCGTCGGGCTTCTGGTGCTGTGCTGCGTCATCGTCCTGTGCCTTGGGGCCTACAGCTTCCCGCCGAAGCGGGCGGTGCTGGGCGCCCGGGTCGCCGCGGACGCCGCTTCGGCCTAACCGGGATTTCGGGGCGCGGCGGCCAAGCGGGTCGCCGCGCCCCCAATCTCGCGGTCTTGGGCTGGACACCCCGGCCAAATTTTGCGATAAGCCACGGCCCGTCCGGCACGGCGCCCAGGTAGCTCAGTTGGTAGAGCACGTGACTGAAAATTACGGTGTCGTTGGTTCAATTCCAACCCTGGGCACCATTCTTTCAAAGACTTAGCGGACCGCTGACGCGGCTTGCGCCCAAAAGAAAAGCCCCGCCGAAGCGGGGCTTAACATTTGGAGCTGCCGAAAGGGGCTTAGCGTTCCCAGACCGGCTTGCCGAGATCGATCGCGCTCGGGCTGGTCACCGCGCCGGTAATAGCACCGGCACCGGCACCGATCGCCGCGCCCGTTCCGGCACCGACCGGACCGGCAATGGCGCCAACGGCAGCGCCCGTACCCGCACCAATCGCTGCGCCGCTGAGCGCCCGGTCACCGACCGTCTGCCCGCACGCCGCGAGGCCAAGCGAAACACCCGCAACCATCAAACCCTGCAAAATAACTCTCATGGTTTTCTCCAATGTGTATGTCGTGACGAGATAAGACCGTCGCGGCAAAATGGTTGCACTGTTACGATCGATCCGGGGAGGCAACACGCGCTGACATTAAGGGGGTTATCGTGCCGAAACGGATTTTCCTGATCGTCTCTCTTCTGCTCTCCGCCATGACCGCGACCGCCTCGGCTCAGCCGCTGGCGACAGTGAGCATCGGCGTCATTTCCTTGCTCTCGACGACACCGATCTATATCGCGCAGGAAAAAGGATATTTCCGCGACGCCGGATTGGATGTGCAGGTCGAGCCGATCGCATCGACCGGCAGCTCGATGCCGCTCCTAGCGCAGAACAAGTTGCAGATGCTGTTCGGCGGCCTTAGCGCCGCTTACTGGAACGCCATCGGCACCGACCTACCGTTGACCATGACCTTCGACGGCGCATCGAGCCCCAGCTTCTCCGACCTTCTGATCCGCACCGATTTGGCGAGCACGATCAAGGGACCGGCCGATCTCAAAGGCCGTACCATCGGCGCGAACGCACCAGGGGCCATTCCGATCTATCAACTGGCGAAGATGCTCGAGAGCGCAAACCTGTCGCTGAACGACGTCACGATCAAATACATCCCGATGCCGCAGATGGGCATCGCCCTCGGCAACCAAGCCCTCGACGCCGCCGAGATGTCACCGCCGCTCGACAGTCTGGCGATCCAGCAAAAGGTCGCGGTGCATCTGCTTAATCTAGACGAGATCGTTCGGCCGCAGCCGGTCGTGCTTGCTGCCTTCACCGCGAATACCGACTGGATCAAGCAGGATCGCGCCCAAGCGCATCGCTTCTTCGTCGCCCTTGGCCGCGCGACACGCGATTTCTGTCAGGCCTATCATCATGGCCCCAACCGCGACGCGATCATCGACGTGATGGTGAAATATAAAACCGTCCGCGACCGGGAACTGGCGGAGTCCATTCCCTGGACTTCGCGCGACGTGAACGGACGCCTCAACATTGCCAGCGTCACCGACATTCAGGACGTGTTCTTCAAGGAAGGGCTGATCAAACAGAAGTTCCCTGCCAGTCGCCTGGCCGATGTCAGCATCGCCGAAGAAGTCGCAAAAGAACTGGGGCCGTTCGTCATCGCCAACAAGGACGACAAGACCGAAGGCTGCCGCTAATCGGGCGTGTCTTCGTCCAGCGGCCGGTCTTCTTCCTCTTCGTTCCCCTCGGTGGTCGGGACGCGGTAATTGCCGCCGATCCAACGCCCCAGATCCAGCAGCGCGCAGCGCCGCGAGCAAAACGGACGGTTCTGAACCACGGCGGGTTTGCCGCAGATCGGGCAAACGCTGATGGGAATGATGTCGGGTTGGTCGCTCATGTCACCCTATAGATAGGTCATGCGGGGCGAATATCGAAGGCCTCGCGTGCACCCGATGCACGCGCTTCAACCACGAGCGGCCGGCCCAGCCGCGTTTCCAGCATCCGCCGCACGGCCTCGCCCTCGCCGTCGTCCAACGCCGCCGCGATTTCCGGATGTACGATCAGCATCAACGCCCGCCCCGGCTGCGCCGCGGCTTCACGCGCCACCGCACGCAAGGCTTCCAGTGCGAGCGTGATCGCGCTCTTGCGCCGCGTACCGTCCGGCGCGCGTTCGTAAAGGATGTCGCCCAGCGGCGCGTGGCGGCGCTTGCGCACCAGTTCCATATGCCCCAGCCGGGTCCAGCCGAGGACGTCCGCTTTTTCCGGATCGGACGCGAGCGCGGTTTTCAGCGCCGCCTGCACCGCTTCGCGATCACTGCGTTTTTCGATACCGACGAAATCGATCACCACCGGCCCGGCAATATTTCGTAATAGGATTTGTCGGGCCACCTGTTGCGCCGCTTCGAGATTGGCGGCGAGGCCGGAATCCTTGCCGCTATCGACGTCGATCACCGTCGCGGCGTATGTCGTCTCGATATGCAGCGTGCCCCCACCCGGCAGGGCGACCAGCGACGCCAAGGCGGTGTCGATATCCACCTGAACACCGGCCGCTTCAAACACGGGCGTCGGCTCGGCATGGACGACAAGCTCGATCACCGCGTCGGGATTGCGCCGGGCGAGAAAGCCGCGCGCCTCGGCAAAGGCGGCGCGATCATCGATGACGATACGCGCCGGCAGCGGATCGAGGAATTGCATGATCACCGCCGCGATCGGCGGTTCGGGCTGCGCCAAGCGCGCGGGCGCCTTCACTTTGCTGGCGAGAATTTCGAGATTGGGACGGCGGCGGTCGTTGGCGCGCAGAACACGAACGCCCGCCGCTTTATCGTCGCGCGCCTCTTTGACGATTTCGACGATGACCGCTTGGCCTTCGGTCAGGCCGGTAATCCCGGTACGGCGGTCGGCATCGCGCGCATCGAGAAAGGCCGGGCGGTCAAACCCCAAATCGACCAGCGCCGCCGGTAGTTCCGGGCGCAGCGCCGCGATCCGGCCGAGATAGATTTCGCCGACGCGGCTGGGCGCACCAGTACGCAACAGGCGCAACCCGACCAGTTCATCGTCTTCCGCGAGTGCGGCCCATATCTCGCCGGGGGATACCGACAAGAAGAGCGTGCGGCTCACTTGCCGAAGCCCTGACCTTCGAGCAGCGCCAGTGTCTCGAATAACGGTAGCCCGACGACATTGGTGTAGGAGCCGATGATGCCGCGCACGAAGCGCGCCGCGAGACCTTGGATTGCATAGCCGCCCGCTTTGCCTTCCCATTCGCCGCTGGCGATATAGGCGTCGATCTCAGCCTCGGTGATGCGCTTCATCTGCACCACCGTCACGACGCGGCGTTGGGCCAGCTTGCCGGACGGCGTCACCAGCGCGATGCCGCCGTGAACGCGATGGCGGCGCCCCGACAGCAATTCGAGGCATTTGCGCGCTTGCTGCGCGGTTTCGGCTTTCGGCAAGATCCGCCGGCCGCAACCGACAACCGTATCCGCGCCCAGCACGAAGGCATCGGCATGACGCGCGGCGACATGACGTGCTTTCTCTGCCGCGAGACGTTCGGCGTGCAGCAGCGGCAACTCGTCTTTGCGCGGCGTCTCGTCGATATCGGCGGGGTCGATCGCGTCGGGCGTAATGCCGACTTGGGCCAGCAGATCGCGCCGACGTGGCGAGGACGACGCTAGGATAAGGCGCGTCATTGCGGCGCCGTCGGAAAACGTTCGGCGATGCGTTTGCGCAATTGATCGCGCACCATCCGATAGGCGGTCAGAATTTCCTCGCGATTGCCTTCGACGGCGGTCGCGTCGAAGATCGGCCAGAATTCGACTTCGCAAGCGGTCGTCCGCGTCAGTTCGACCGCCGAATGTTGCGCATCGGGCGACAGCGAGACGACGAGGTCGAACGAGGTATCTTCCAACTCGTCGAAGCTTTTCGGCTGATGCGCTTTCAGGTCGATGCCGATCTCGGCCATCACGCTGACGGCGAAAGGATCGACCGGGGCGGTCCGAACGCCGACGGAATCGATATAGATATGCCCGCCATGAAGTTGGCGCAGCAGAGATGCCGCCATCGGCGAGCGGATCGAATTCAACGTGCAGGCAAAGAGCACGCTTCCGGGAAGACGCGCCATCGCCTCAACCCCGGATATGCAGAACGCAGAGCAGCGTGAAGAGACGCCGCGCGGTGTTGAGATCGACCTCGACGCGCTCGGCCAGCCGCTCGCGCAATTTCTCGCCGCCTTCGTTATGGACGCCGCGGCGGCCCATATCGATGGCTTCGATCTTGCTGGGGCTGGCATCGCGCAGCGCCGTGTAATAGCTGCCGCAGATCATAAAGTAATCCTTCACGATCTTTTGGAACGGCGACAGCGGCAGCAATATCTGTTCGAGCGGTTCATCCGATGCATCGCGGATATCGAGCGTCAGCCGGTTCTCGGTCACGCTGAGATGCAGATGGAACGGGCCTTCGATGTTCGAGACGGGACAGAAGCTGTTATCGACGAGCAGATCGGAAATCGCAATCTGGCGCTCATGTTCGATATCGGCATTGCGGCGAACGACGGTGCGTTCGTCGAGCGTGATCTGGGCGATGCGTTGTTCGCCGTCGGCCATTTAAGACGCGCCGCCCATATTGAGGCGAATGGCGATCGAACGGGCATGGGCATCGAGCCCTTCGGCTTCCGCCAGCACCACCGCTGCCGGGCCGATCGCCTGAAGGCTAGCCGCATCGCAACCGAGGAAGGTGGTGCGCTTCATGAAATCGAGCACGCCCAGCCCCGACGAGAAACGCGCGCTGCGCGCCGTCGGCAGAACGTGATTCGGGCCGGCGATATAGTCGCCGATCGCTTCGGGCGTATGACGGCCGAGGAACAACGCGCCGGCATGGCTGATACGTTCCGCCAACGCATCGGGATCATCCACCGCGAGTTCGACATGTTCGGCTGCGATACGATCTACCAATGGGATCGCATCTTCGAGATTTTTGACGAGGATCGTCGCACCATGCTGTTGCCAGCTCTCGGTGGCGATGGCCTGGCGCCCCAGACCTTTGAGTTGGCGCTCGACCGCATCGCGCACCGCCGCAGCAAAGCCGGCATCATTGGTGATCAGAATCGACTGCGCCGCAGTGTCATGCTCGGCTTGCGACAAGAGATCGGCGGCGATCCAATCGGGATTGTTGTTGCCGTCGGCGACGACGAGAATTTCCGACGGGCCGGCGATCATGTCGATGCCGACCGTGCCGAAGACGCGGCGCTTGGCGGCGGCGACATAGGCATTGCCCGGCCCGGTGATCTTATCGACCGGCGCGATCGTCGCCGTGCCATAGGCGAGCGCGGCAACCGCCTGCGCCCCACCGATGCGATAGATTTCCGAAACGCCGGCGATCTTTGCCGCCGCCAGTACCAATGGATTGAGCACGCCATCCGGCGATGGCACGACCATCACGATGCGGCCGACACCCGCAACCTTCGCCGGTACGGCATTCATCAACACCGATGAGGGATACGACGCCGTTCCGCCCGGCACATACAAACCAACCGCACTGATCGGGCGATAGCGCCAACCGAGGCGCACGCCCGCCGGATCACGATAATCGAGATCGCTCGGAAGTTGCTGTCGGTGATACGCGACGATGCGCTGATGCGCGAGTTCGAGCGCGTCGAGCGCAGCCTTGGTACAGCCTTTCCAAGCGTCGGCAATCTCTCCGGCCGAAACGCGCAAGGTCTCGGCCGTAAGATCGAGCCGGTCGAAACGCTTGGTCAGGTCGAGAACCGCCTGATCGCCGCGAACTCGCACGTCTTCGATGATCGTCGCGACCACCGCATCGACATCCGCCGACAGCTCGCGCTTAGCGTCGAGGAATTTCGCGAATGAGTCGGCGAAGCCCGGCGCGTTGCTGTCGAGCTCAAGCGGCATCGGCCGCCTCGCGGAAACGCTCGACCCAGTAATTCACTTCGGTCGCACGCGTCTTGAGGGCAGCACGATTGACGATGAAGCGCGAGGTGATGTCGGCGATATGTTCCAGTTCGATAAGGCCGTTCGCGCGCAGGGTGCTGCCGGTCGCGACCAGATCGACGATCTGACGCGAGAGTCCCATGCGCGGCGCCAGTTCCATCGCGCCATTGAGAACGATGCACTCCGCCTGAACGCCGCGTTGGGCGAAATGGCGGCGGGTCATCTCGGGATATTTGGTCGCGATGCGGACATGGCTCCAGCGCGACGGGTCTTCCTTGCCCTCATCTTCCTTGGGACCAGCCACGATTAGACGGCAACGGCCGATATCGAGATCGAGCGGCGCATAGATTTCCGAATAGCCGAATTCCATCAGCACATCGTTACCAGCAACACCAAGCTGTGCGGCGCCGAAGGCAACAAAGGTCGCCACGTCGAAGCTGCGCACGCGGATGACATCGAGATTGTCGTGGTTGGTCTTGAAGCGAAGCTGGCGCGACGACGGATCGTCGAACGCATCTTCGATGACGATGCCGGCACGCTTCAAGAGCGGCGTCACCTCTTCGAGGATACGTCCCTTGGGCAGCGCCAGAACCAGCGTCTCATTACCGCGCACGATCGACTCCTAAAAACAGCAGAACCTAATCCGATTCCGCGACGGGATGCTTGGGCTGCCACCGCGTCGGCCAAGGCTCGCCGAGATCGTCTAAATGGCACATGACCCGACCGACTTCCAGCCGCACCGAAATCCCGTCGGCGAAATCGAGAATCAGTGCCGTCGGTGTTTCCAAAGAATCCGGACGAATGGCGAGCAGCGACAAAATCCGATCTTCATCACGCGGACTGAAGCCGCGGCGCTGTACCGACGTGACGCGATCGACGCAGAGGCCGGTCATCGTTCGTTCGAGACTGGCCCGCGCCTCACCGCCCGGCGGCATTTCCCAACAGAAGCGGTTCGCAACCAGCACGAAGCGTTCTTCCTCGGGCAGATAAATCATCTCGCCGACCGCCACCAACGCATCCTGGAGGATCGTCGATATCACAGCGATATCGTCGTTATCCACCGCGCGGAGTTTGAGAGCGGGCATCGCGTCGTCCTAATCGTCGGTCAGGCGCTCGATCTCGGCGCCGCATGCAGCCAGCTTCTCCTCGACGCGTTCATAGCCGCGATCGAGATGATAGACGCGATTGATGATCGTCTCGCCCTCGGCGGCAAGACCGGCCAACACCAGCGACACCGAGGCGCGCAGATCGGTCGCCATGACTTCGGCACCGTTGAGATGCGCGACGCCGCGCACCATCGCCGACGAGCCATGAACGTTTATATTCGCACCCATGCGGCACAGTTCCGGCACATGCATGAAGCGGTTCTCGAAGATCGTTTCGGTGATCATCGCTGCGCCGTCGGCGGTGCTCATCAGCGCCATCATTTGCGCCTGCAGATCGGTCGGGAAACCGGGGAACGGTTCGGTCATGACATCGATGCCGTTGAGCCGTCCGTTGCTGCGCCGGACATGGATGCCCTTTGCCGTTTCGGTCACGGCGACGCCGGCGCTTTGCAATCCTACGGCTACCGCCGACACGAGATCGTAGCGCGCACCGACGAGATCGAGCTCACCGCCGGTGATCGCCGCGGCCATGATGTAAGTGCCGGTCTCAATGCGGTCGGGCACGACGGTATGTTCGGCGCCGTGCAGTTTCTTGACGCCGGTGATGGTGATGCGGTCATTGCCCGCGCCCTCGATCTTCGCGCCCATCGCATTGAGACACACGGCAAGATCGACGATCTCGGGCTCGCGCGCGGCATTGACCAACGTGGTCTGCCCGTCGGCCAGCGTCGCCGCCATCATCAGATTCTCGGTCGCACCAACTGACACGGTGGTGAAATTAATCTCCGCGCCTTTCAGCCCTTGCGGCGCCGACGCTTCGATATACCCGCCGCGCAGATCGATCTTCGCGCCAAGACGTTCGAGACCTTTGACATGCAGATCGACCGGACGCGTGCCGATGGCGCATCCGCCCGGCAGCGAGACGCGCGCCTCGCCGCAACGCGCCAGCAACGGACCCAGCACCAGCACAGACGCGCGCATACGGCGCACGAGATCGTAAGGCGCGGTGGTCGAGACGATGCGCCTGGCGTTGAGTTGCAGCGCATGGCCATGCTCATGCGCGCTCTCCGCGCCGGTCAGCGTGATCGTGCAGCCATGCTGCACAAGCAGATGCTGCAAGGTGGTTATGTCGGCCAACACCGGCACGTGACGCAGCGTCAGTGTCTCGTCGGTCAACAAGGCAGCGATCATCAAAGGCAGCGCCGCATTCTTGGCGCCACCGATGGGTATCGTGCCGGAAAGCGGCTTTCCGCCTCGGATTCGAATTCTGTCCATGCTCGGATCGACTTTAAAACGGTAGCTTTTCTAGGGGATTAGCCCCTCCGGCTCAAGCGCGCTCGGGCGTCTCGCCTTCGCCGGAAGCCTCGACCTCGCCGGCCGAACGCTCGCGCGCCTGCGCCTTGCGGCGCAGGAGGTTGGCGCGCAGCGCAGCGGCCAGACGCTCTTCACGAACCCGCTCGATCCGGGCGCGCTCGCTGGCACGCCCGGGCGGGGTCTTCGGGTCGGTCATGCCGGACTGCCTAGTCGATCAACGGGCGTCGCTGCGGTCATCGACATGGTCGTGGCCGCCGATGCGGCCCGGACGCCAATAACCCTCGGAATATATCCGGTCGCGCGGCAGGCCGCGTTCGATCAGGAACTGGCGCTGGGCGCGGACATTGCTGGTCTCGCCCAGGATGTAGGCAAAGCCGTTGCCGGCTGGGAGCGTGAACTTCTCGACCGTGTCGATCATCAGACGCCCGGGACCAGGATGGCCGGGGCGCTTGAGATAAGTCAGATGCAGCGTCGCCGCCGTTTCGAGCGGCTGCTTATCGCTTTCCGCGCCGATTTCGATGAAGACGAAGGCTTCGGTGCTGGCCGGCAGGGATTCGACCAAGGCATAGATCGCTGGCAGAGCGGTCTCGTCGCCGGTGAAAAGATGCCAGGAAGCGTCGGTAGCGACGGCCATGCGGCCGCGCGGACCACGAATTTCGACCACATCGCCGATTTTCGCTTCACGCGCCCAACGCACACCGGGGCTGGCATCGCCGTGCAGCACCACATCGACGTCGATCAGCTGCGCCGCCGGGTCGAAGGCGCGAATGGTATAATGGCGGCGCGCGGGCTCGCCGTCGGCTTGGGGTAGTTGAAGAACGATTTCCTGCGCCGCACGCGGGCGAAATTCGCTCAGATCTGAGGCCGTCAGCTGAATCCGGCGCATATTCGGGGTCACATCCCGGGCGCTGGCGACCCGTAGGGTCCAAGGCTTGCCGCGACGGCGTTCAAGTTCGGCGTCGCTCAACATCGGGCGCGTGCGCTCTGACGAAGGTGGGGCTGGGGCGGGTTGGCCGGCGTCGGAGGCCGGTGCTGGGACGATCTGGTCCATGATTTCTGTTCTTTCTTCTGTTTTCGGCAGCGATTGTATCATGAAATGGGGCCGATCTTCGCCCGGAACGAGGTCCCCAGACATGCAAAATCACCCGCGAGCGCCGGCGGGTCGATCAAAAGAACAGATTTTCAGGAAAAACTGGTGCTGCCGGAAAGGATTGAACTTTCGACCTCTCCCTTACCAAGGGAGTGCTCTACCACTGAGCTACGGCAGCGTGCGGCGGCGGGAATACACGACCGGATGCGGCTTGGCAACCTCCCGGCCCGGGATTCGGCGCCTGGTCGATACATCCAATGCCGGTGAAATTGTATTCGATACTTTCCCCAACCGCCGAAATCGATGATACAGTCTCTAATAGATCGGCAGTTGGGCAGCTTTTTATGCAATAGGCCCCTGCTCCCCGAACCACGGTCAGCATTTCTGCGCCCTTGGTTCGAAGTTTATCTAAATTCCCCCCTGATCGCACAAGCGCGCGTCAATTCGATCGCGTAGCGTCTTCCTTGTCGAACTGAAGACCTGGGGGACATCTTGAAAATTCTGCTGATCGCCGTGACCGCTCTGACCATGCTGAATATCGGTAGCGCGATGGCTTCGCCGAACGAAGCGCCCCATCACGAAACAAAGGTCTTCGTGGAAACGGCTTCGGTGCATCACGAGCGGATGCAAGATATCCTCACCCCGGCCAAAGACATGTCGGCGACTGAAACGCCGGATACCGCCAATGCCGAGGCCGCGACCAGCGTCCGCCGTTGTTCCGGCAACGCCCTTCTCTGTCATGAGATGTTGCTGACGGGGCACTGAGAGACCGTCGCTTAAAGGGATGCACCGCGAGTCAGTTTTCGCATCTTGAGCCGCAGCGCCATATTCTCTTCCGCGACTTCGGCGAAATTTCGCCGCTGTACGAAAAGGATCCGGCAGACGAGCGCCACAACCCCGACATAGAGCAGCAGCGTGATGCCGTAACGGCCGCTCGCGAGTTGGAACGATCCATAAGGCGGCAAGAAGTAAAACCACGTCACGATCGCCGCGATCAACACAGCGAGCGCCGCCGACAATCCACCGCCGATCGCAACCGTGACCATCGCTGCCGGCAATAAAATTAAATACGGCGCCTCAATACCGAACGTCGCCAATTCAAGCGCCGCGATGGTCGTGAATCCCATGATCGCAATGGCGACGCATAGATGGAATCGCAATTCCAACTTCATGACTGCCCCTCGGTAGCCTTTGGCGTCAGGCTGGACGAAACGTCTCAGCCCCAGCGCCGCTGATTTTCCGTCAATCTCATATGTGATTCGATTTTTCCGGCTAGCAACTGCCGGTGCATGTAGCGACGGTAACGTCCATCGCGAAATGCGTAGCCACCCCAGAAGCCGAGCATAAAAATGACGGCAATGACGCAGGCCAAGATGAGAATAACGTCCAACATGCCAACCCCCCGATTGACTGTTTCTCCCCAGCGCAAACCCTACACCCATCCTTTCGGCGCAAGCACGCGCTTTTTATTGAATCATCGCTTCTTTCGCGCAGATCGCCTTTAGCGACGGATATATTTCTTCGATACAGTGTTATTGCACAGATCGATGAATTGCCTGCTGAGGGCAATGCAGTGCTAAACTACCCTCGGAAGACGATGTCACGATAACGCTTACCCTGAACGCTGGAGAGTTTATGTCGGTCTTAGCTTGGATCTTTTTGGGACTGATCGCCGGCTTCATTGCCAGCAAGATCGTCAATCGTACAGGATCTGGCTTACTGCTCGATATCGTCCTCGGCATCGTCGGCGCGATGATCGGCGGTTGGATTATGACGAACCTGGGCGAAGCGGGTGTGACCGGCTTTAATCTCTACAGCATGTTGGTCGCCGTCTTAGGTGCTGTCGTGCTTCTGGTCGTCGTTCATCTGATTCGACGCGTTGTTTGATGGCGCGCAATCCTTGGTTCGATATCGGCTTCAATGCCTGGATGCTGACCGTCGAGGCCGCGACGGTGATCGGCCTCAGAACAATGAAAGTTGCCGCTGGTGGTACACTTGCCGCTGACGAGATGCAGTTGATGAGCAGCGAGAAGATCAAAGCTATGCTGTCCCTGCAAACCATGGCGATGTCGGGAAAATTGGGCAGCTCGGCCCCGCACGCGGCGTCCCGCATCCTGACGCATTACCGGCGCAAGGTTCGCGCCAATCGCCGTCGGCTATCGAAGACCGACGATTGACACGCGCCAATAGTTAAATCTTCCCATACTTAAATCTTGAAGGGGAACGAATTGCGGCATTGCCGGTTAGGTAACTGGCGCCGCGTCCATGAATACGGCCGCGCCTCCTGCCGGGTCTGACCAATCTTGATGGCGAGACGGAAGGCGGCGGTGCGTTTCATCTAGCGAAGCCAAGACTCTTTTTGGTCAACGCATAGATTTAAACGCACGAGGTCATTCCATGAATCACAAACTCGCCTTCTCCCTTCTCGCCTGCCTTGCTGCGACGAGCTGCGCGCCGATGCCGCCGCCGGAAGTCGCTTCGCGGATCAATTTCAATGCCGGCATTTGGGACAACGAACCGCTGGTGCCGCCGGCCGGTTACATCACCGTGACGCAAGGCAGTGCGCTGATCGGTGCGCCGCTTTATGACAGCAATGGTATGAGCGTCGCGTCCATCAATTATCTCTTGGCCGACCCCGTCACCGGTCAAGCTCATTACATCGTCGTTTCCAGCCCGGCCCTCGCCTCTTACGTCATCGTGCCGATCGCGGCACTGCAGATTTCGCCTGATCGTATCACCGCCGACGTACCGCAAGGCGCACTGATGCGTTTGCCGCGTCTGCAAGCAGATGCGTTCGTCTATCGCTATCCGCGCACGGCGATGGCGATGCCGCTGGTCGCGCCTTTAACGCCGGTTGCTGTCGCGGTCGTCTTGCCGCCGGCACTGCCGCCGATGGCTCCCGCGGTCGAGCCGCTTAATCTCATGAGCCGCGGCAGCATCGTCGGCTACACCGTGTTCGATGCCAACGGCCAACCGGTCGGCACCGTCAACGCGGTTTCGGCACGGCCTGGCACCGGCGAGATCCGCTACGTCGTCGTCGCGAGTCCGAATTTCGGGTTCGATAACTTCATCGTCATTCCGGCGCCGAACGCACAAGCGCGTGGCAACAATTCTGTCGTGCTAACCGCATCGGCCGGAAACTGGATGCAGGCACCGCGCTACAACAGCGGCCAGCTTCGCCAGATGTACGGATCAAGCGGCGTTTATTGAGCACAACTGGACATTCGATCGGAACCAAGTTTTCGATCGAATGTTTGGATGACAACGATTTTAAGATAGGAGCGATGTCATGCGTAAATATTGGGTAGCGACTGCCTTCGTCGTCAGCTCTCTTACCCTTGCCGCTTGCGGTCAAACGCCGGGATGCCGTGCGCTGACGGGCGGCGCCATCGGTGCAGCCGGCGGTGCGGCCTTGGGCGCGATCGGCGGCAATCCTGGTCTTGGCGCGGTGGCCGGCGGTGTAGCCGGTGCAGCGGCTGGCGGCCTGACCTCGCCGAATGCGGTCTCCGCGGGTCCGTCACCCGTCTGCTACTAATCCCACGCGAATGGGCAACGCCGGCATTGTCGCGAGACGATGCCGGCGTTTTCTTTTTCGCGTGCGCCTTCCCGATGCTGTGTTAGTTTTTCGCCAAGCGAAAAAACCTTTGGGAGGCAACTTTGATGAATGAACTCGATCAAGCGCGCCGCGATCTCGTCATCGCAAACCGTATTCTCGCGCGCGAAGAGGTGGTCGATGCTTATGGCCATATCAGCATGCGGCATCCGACCGACCCCAGCAAATATCTGTTGTCATGGTCGCGCAGTCCGGAACTGGTCGATGGCACCGATATCGTCGAATTCTATCTCGATGGCCGCAAGGTGAATGACGATGGACGGCCGCCTTATCTCGAACGGTTCATTCACGGCGCGATCTACGAAGCGAAACCCGAAGTGAAGGCCGTCGTTCACAGCCACGCCGAAGACATGCTGCCCTATGGTCTGACCGAAATGAAGCTGGTCCCGGTGATTCATTCGGGCAGCGTTATCGGCAACGACGTGCCGACCTGGGACATCGCCGATAATTTCGGCACCTCGACCAATCTGCTCGTCACCAACATGGAACAGGGGCGCGATCTGGCGAAGTGCCTCGGCGATAACCGGCTTGTCTTGATGCGCGGGCACGGCTTTGCCGCGGCGGGGCGTTCACTCATGGATACGGTACGCATCGGCGTTTATGCGCCGAAGAATGCGCGCGTTCATACGGCGGCGATGCGCTTCGGCGCCCTGAAGCCAATGCACCCTGGCGAGGTCGCCGCGCGTACAAATCTGTTCAATCCCGATACGGCCGAGATGTGGCGCGCTTGGGAATATTGGGCGCGCCGCGCCGGCGTCGCCAATCTTCTCGGTGAACCGCCAGCCGCCGCGACGGGACGCAAAAGCTCCTAAGCACGCAACCAAGTCTCGCCCTGCGATGAAGGCAGGGTGAGACTTGTGACGTCTTCTCGGAGAGAGTTCCGATCACGGCGCACAGCTCTTAACCAAGGCCCAAAACGAAAAGGGGCCGCACAACGAGGCGCGGCCCAAGTTCAGGGAGGAAAAGCCCGAAGGACTTACAAACGCGGAGGATGAGCCCCGCACTGCACAGGCAATTTAGACGATTGCTCGTGAAAAAATCGTTAAGGCCTAAAGGGACTTAAGCGCCGCTGCGCGCGACCATATCGAAGTACGTGTTCACCGACTTGCTCAGCGCGCTTGCGACAACGGAGCGATAGCTGCCTTTGCGCAGTTCGGCTTCCTCGTCGTGATTCGATAGACAGCCGATCTCGACCAATGCCGAGGGAATATCCGGGGCCTTCAACACGACGAACGCCGCCGAGCGATGCGTATTCGGCAGCAGGCGCACATGGCGGCCCAATTCGCCGACGAGCTGTTGCGCCAGCTGGATCGACTGGTTGTTGGTTTCACGGCGGGCAAGATCGAACAGGATCTCGTTCACTTGCGGGTCGGGCGTGTAATTGACGCCGGCGACGATGTCCGACCGGTTCTCACGCTCGGCGACGGCCGCGGCTTCGCGATCGGACGCTTTTTCCGACAAGGTGAAAACCGACGCGCCGCGGACGGTACGTTCCGGCAAGGCGTCGGCATGAACCGACAGGAACAGATCGGCCGTCCGTGCACGCGCGCGAATAACGCGTTCCTGCAACGGGACGAATTTGTCGCTGTTGCGGCTGAGATAGATGCGATAGCGCTTGGTCGCTTCGAGCTGGCGGGCAAGCTGCAGCGCGGTGTCGAGCACGACGTCTTTCTCATACGTACCGACTCGGCCGATGCAGCCGGGATCGACCCCGCCGTGACCGGCATCGATGACGATCGTATAGGGCTTCGGCAAAGCCGGCCCCGCCGGGCGGCGCGCTTCAACGGCCCATGCGCTTTGGAACGGCGCGCTCAAACCAGCGGCAGCCGCAACCGAACTCAATCCCTGGAGGAAAAGACGCCGAGCGATACGATCCATAGCGATGCCCCGAGCTGTTGCTCATTAATCGGAAATCTCTCAATCCGATTAAAGAACTCCAACATCAAAGCTAGGTTAATTCTCAGAAAAAGTCTATATCCAGTTGTGAATTAACGGTAAAAAATTAGGAAGCCGTTAAATCTACCACAACCCTGCCGCGAACTTCTCCTTTGAGAATCTGCCTGCCCAGTTCCGGCAAGGCGGACAGCGGCACGGTTTCGGTAACGGCATCCAATTTTTCCGTCAGTAGATCGCGCGCGAGCTGATCCCAGGCCGCGCGGCGGCGGTCGATCGGGCATTTCACGGAATCGATCCCCAGCAGGTTCACCCCGCGCAGCAAGAAAGGGATGACCGTGGTCGGCAGATCGCTGCCCCCGGCGAGACCACAGGATGCAACCGAGCCGCGATACCGGATTTGGGTCAGAAGATTGGCGAGCGTCGTCCCACCGACAGCATCGATCGCGCCTGCCCAGAGTTCGGTTGCCAAGGGCCGGGTCGGTGCTTGCGCCAACTCCGCCCGATCAAGGACCGTCGTCGCGCCGAGGCTTTTGAGGTGATCCGTGAGGGCCGGGCGACCGCTGGAGGCGGCAACCGGATAGCCCAGACCGGCCAACAAGATGATGGCCACGCTGCCAACGCCGCCCGCTGCGCCTGTCACCAAGACCTCGCCGGCTTCCGGCGTCAGCCCGTGATCTTCAAGCGCCATCACCGCGAGCATCGCCGTCAATCCCGCGGTTCCAATCGCCATCGCATGATGTAAGGAAAGTCCTTGTGGCCGTGGCACAAGTTGACTCGCCTGGACTCGGGCCCGACTCGCATAACCACCCCATTGCGACTCGCCGACACCCCATCCGGTAAGAATAACCTCGTCGCCCACGCGATAATCGGGCGAGGTTGAATCGGCCACCACCCCGGCGAAATCGATGCCCGGCACGTGAGGATATTTCCGGACCAGCCGCCCAAGGCCGTTCAAAACGAGCCCGTCTTTATAATTGAGGGTCGAGTAGCGGACATCGACCGTGACCTCGCCCGGCGGCAGTTGCCCGTCGTCGAGCGTTGTCAGCCGCGAGGTGACCTTGCCCTCGGTTTCCTCCAGCAACAACGCCTTGAAGCTTCCCATCCCCTCGCCTCCCCCAATTGTGGCCGCTCGCCCGGGCCGCCTCTATATTAGCAACCCCGCGCGCAGACATGTCGAAACGGAGCGACCTTGGACAGCATCACCATCCGCCGGCCCGACGACTGGCATGTGCATCTGCGCGACGGGGCCATGCTCAAGGCGGTCGTGCCGGAGACGGCGCGGGAATTCGGACGGGCGATCGTGATGCCCAATCTGGTACCGCCGGTAACGACCGTGGCCGCCGCCGAGGCCTACCGGGCGCGCATCCTCGCCGCCCTGCCCGCCGGGTCGCGTTTCACCCCGCTGATGACCGCCTACCTGACCGATGCCAGCAACGCCGACGAGATCGCGCGTGGGTTCGAGAGCAAGGTTTTCACCGCCGCCAAGCTTTATCCCGCCAACGCGACGACCAATTCGGCGTCGGGCGTCACCGACCTCGCCAAGATCGCGCCGGTGTTGGCGCGCATGGAGCAGCTCGGCATGCCGCTGCTGATCCATGGCGAAGTTACGGACCCCGCAATCGACGTGTTCGACCGCGAGGCGGTGTTCATCGAGCGCATCCTGATCAAGCTGATGCGCGATTTTCCCGCTCTCAAGATCGTGCTCGAACATATCACGACGAAAGACGCGGCGGATTTCGTTGCGGCGGCCGGACCGACCCTCGCGGCGACGATCACCGCGCATCACCTTGTCATCAATCGCAACGCGATCTTTCAAGGCGGCTTGCGGCCGCACATGTATTGTCTGCCGATTGCCAAGCGCGAGATTCATCGCCTGGCCCTGCGCCAAGCCGCGACATCGGGCGATGCGAAATTTTTCCTCGGCACCGACAGCGCACCGCATCCGATCCACGACAAGGAAAAAGACTGCGGCTGTGCCGGTATCTTCACCGCGCCGGTTGCGCTCGAAATCTATGCGCAGGTTTTCGATGAAGAGAACGCACTGACCAAGCTGGAAGCCTTCGCCAGCCTCAACGGCCCCCGCTTCTATAAATTGCCACCCAACGAGGATCGCGTGACGCTGCGACGGGAAGCGATGCAAGTACCAGACGCGATCACCGGCGATGCCGGCGCCGTTCAAACCTTCCTCGCCGGACAAACGATCGCCTGGCGTATTAAGCTCTAAACTTTACCGTCATTGCGAGCGTAGCGAAGCAATCCAGTCGGCGGACACACTGGATTGCTTCGCTACGCTCGCAATGACGAGACAAGAAATTTTCCTTGGCGCACTGGACATTGGCCGCTTATTCTTGACGCATAACAACTGTCGTGGGCGACGCGCATAACATAACAAACGCGCGCCTTACTTACTGGGGGGACTTCCATGAGCCATTCGGCCAAGAGCGATAACGCGCGTCTTATCACCACACGGCGGACCATTCTCGGCGGCATGACGGCGTTCGGGGCGAGCGCCATGCTTCCCGCGAGCGTCCGCGTCGCCGAAGCAGCGATGCCCAAGAAGCATCAGCGCATCGACGTGCATCATCATTTCGTCCTGCCCGATTATGCCGAGCGCGGCGGCAAGACCCCGCCGCTCAAGAATTGGAGCGTGCAGAAATCCCTTGAGGATATGGATAAAGGCGGCGTCACCACCGCGATGCTGTCGGTCACGACGCCGACGCTGCAGGTCTATGCTGTCAACGGCAACATGATGGACCCGACGCTGATCCGGCGCTCAAACGAAATCGGAACGCGGATCGTTACCGATCATCCCAGCAAGTTCGGCATGTTCGCGACCCTGCCCCTAACCGACCCGGATGCGAGCCTCAAAGAAATCGAATATGTCTATGACACGCTGAAGGTCGATGGCATCGCGCTCTTCACCAGCTATGGCAATCAATGGCTGGGCAATGCCGTTTTCGATCCGGTCTTTGCCGAACTCAATCGCCGCAAGGCGGTGATCTATACCCATCCGGTTTCGCCGACCTGCTGCACCGGCCTCATCAAAGAGGTGAACGAGTCAGAGATCGAATACGGGACGGACACGTCGCGCGCGATCGCTAGCATGGTCTTCACCGGCGCGTCGCAACGCTTCCCCGACATCCGGATGATCTTCTCGCATGGCGGCGGTACCGTGCCGTTCCTGATCCGACGCTTCTTGAAGGACGCGAAGGGCACGCCGGCGCTCGCGAAGATTCTGCCGAACGGCTTTATGCCTGAGTTGCTACGCTTCTATTTCGATATCGCGCAAATTCCGATCCGCGCGCCGCTGCTCGCGCTGAAGGACGTGATCCCTGTCCCGCACCTCGTCTTCGGCACAGACTATCCCTACCTCACCGCCGCCGAACATGTCGAAGGCTTGAAGGAAGCGAAAGTCTTCACGGCAAAGGAATTACGGATGATCGACGAGGGTGTCGCGAATTTGGTGCCGCGACTGAAAGCGTAAAACGCGCAGCGAGGTATAGCCCTCGCCGCGCTGCCGATCTTATTTCTTGCGTGCTTTCCGGGCGGCGTAGCGCGCGTCGCGTTCCGACTTCTTTTGGATGATCAGCCGTTCCTGCTCAGCCGCGGCCTCGAGGGCTTCGGCGATCTTGCGTTCTTCTTCGGCTTTCTTTTCCGCAATGATGCGTTCCTGCTCGGCGATCTTCGCAGCTTTGCGTTCGGCCTCGCGTGCCTCGCGGGCCTTCTCGCTGGCCATGCGCGCAGCAGCGCGTTCGGCAACGACGGCCGGGTCAACAGCGGCGGCTTGGGCCTTGGCCCGTTCGATCAGCGCCTGCTTCGCCTTCGCCGCGACGTTCAATCTATCGGCGAAGTTATCTCGATCTTTCATGCAATCCGTTCCTTGACGCGGAAGCGCCGTTCATAGGGCCAAACGGCGCGTCTCGACAAGGCCTGGACGGCCGCAAAGGTTGCAATTCGGCCTTGAATTAAGCGCCTGCGTCTTTCTGGAAACGCTTGTGGCCGATCTGCCGAGTCGCGCCAGCGCGAATCAGGGTGATCCGGGCTCTTTCGGGGCGCGTATCGCTTGCGTGACCAGGCGACGACCGTGGCTCTTCTCGTACCCCCGATGGGGCAACAGCAATCCTTGTGACACGCGCGCTCCCCTCCACCGGGGGAACGGGTTGCGATGAGGGGGATGACGGTCCCCCTCATCCACCGCCCCACCAGCCCCCATGGAGACGACAATGCGCCGCATGACCGGTCTGGCCTTTACGATCGCGGCGATGTTGGCCCTGGGCGGATGCGCCAGCGAGGGGACGCCGCTGACGCTGGCCCCGCAGGTCGATCTCGATCGCTATGCCGGCCGCTGGTACATCATCGCGAACATTCCCTATTTCGCCGAGAACGGCAAAGTCGGCAGCTATTTCGATGTCAGCTTCCCGAATGGCGACGTGCATGACGTTTATGTCGGCCGGGCCAAAAGCTTCGACGCCGAGCCATCCACGGTGACGATGGGCGGCTATGTCGTACCGGGCAGCGGCAACGCACGGTGGCGCGAATCGCCGTTCTGGCCGATCTATCTGTCGTACCTGGTCCTTTATGTCGATCCGGATTACCGGACGGCCCTCGTCGGCTATCCGGGACGCGACTATGGATGGGTGCTGGCCCGGGAGCCGAATCTGGACGACAAGACGTATCAGGGCTTGTTGGATCGCTTTGCGGCCCAGGGATACGACATCACGCAGTTCAAGCGCGTGCCGCAAACTCCGGCTCAGATCGGCCAGCCGGGCTTTCAATAAATGGAAATTAGGCGAAGATCGCTTTGGTCGAATTCGGCGGCGGACCGTACGACGTGCTGGTCTCGCTGGAGCCGTCCGAATAGGTCGTGACGGTCGTGATCTGACCACTGGACGAGGTCGTGTTCGTCTCGCTGACCACGGTCTTCGATTTGGACGACGAGGCCCCGCCTCCACCGCCATGAGCGCCACCACCGGCCGGCGGGGCGCTACGGGCAGCACCGCCACTCTTACCCGACAGGGCATTTTGCAGATTGGCGAAAGCTTGCTGCGAGGCGGCGGCATCGCCGGTCTCGAGCGCATGGCCCAGAAGATCGACCTGCTTTTGCAGCGTGGAGCTTGTGGTGAAGGGTTTGAGCTGCTGGAAGTTCAGAAAAGCTTGCTGCGCGTCAGCGACATCGCCCGATTGAATGGCTTGGCCCAGCTTGTCGAAAAGGGCCTTCGCCTGCAGCGCCTTGCTTTGAGACGCTGCGGCATTGCCGCTGGAACCTGAATCGAGAACGCCGGCGAGAGACACGGGTAACCTCTGATTAACTATCCGAGCGCGATTGCGCGCCGAATACCCCCTTGGATGATTTCATTATCGGCCGACGAAAGTTAAGCCGGCGCTAAGGCCCGCCACAAATTGGACATTTTCCCGCGCCTCGGACTGCGTCAAAGCGGCCCGGCAATGCCTCTATTCTTCGTCAGGAAGGCCGCAATCGCCCCGTAGGGTGCTTCTCAACGGATCGAATCACCCAGGAGAAGACACCATGACCATCCTTAAAATGACGATCGTTTCGATGGCGATGCTGGCCCTGGCGGGTTGCGTCGTTGCCCCTTACGGCGAACGCGGCGGCCGCGGTTACGATCGTGGCTACGAACACCATGACGATGGCGGCCATCATGACGACGGCGGCGATCGTCACTGGCACTAAGCTTTAAGTTCTTGAGATGCAAACGGCGGGAGCAATCCCGCCGTTTTCGTTTTCAGCCGCCGGGCAGCATTCGCGTTAAGACGCGGTCGCGCATCCAGAAATGATGATAGAGCGCGGCCAGAACATGCAGACCGATCAGCACCAGAATCGTATAGGCGGCCTTGGTGTGGAGTTCGCCGAATTCATGCACCGCCCATGATTGCGGTCCCGGAAAACGCGGTAGTTCGAAAGCATTGAAGAAATTGATGCTGAGATTATGCGCCGACGCATTCACCCAGCCCATAAACGGCAAAATGATCAGCAGCAGATAGAGCAGATCCTGCGTCGCACGCGCGAGGATATTCTGCCAGCGCGGCACGCCATCATTCAACAACGGTACCCGATGGCCGACGCGCCAGACCAGCCGGAACAGGATCAGCACGAGAATGATCGTGCCGAAGGTGAAATGAATGTTGATCGATGCCGTGGGCGCAGTGTTGCGGCCGATATGCGGCATGATCCAGGCCGAGCAGAATTGTACGATCAGCAATAGGAAGATCAGCCAATGCAGCCATTTGGCGACAGCGCCATAGCCCGGCTGCGTGGCGTTTCGTTCCTCGATCATCGTCGCGTCCCCGATTTGATATCGTCGCTCATAACAAATCAGCCGCGAGCGGAAGGATCAAGCATCGGCACACAAAGCGCTGCCGTTTTCACCGAGGCAGGGTGAGTCTTTGGGTTATTTCAACGTCGCCAGATAGTCGATCAGTTGGCTTCGTTCTTTTGCATTCTTGAGGCCGGGGAAAGCCATCTTGGTACCAGCGACAACACCCTGCGGACTGGTCAGGTAGTTGTTAAGCATCGGCTTGGTCCAGACGAGATTGGCCTTGGCCATCGCGTCGGAATAGGGAAAGCCGTCGATACTTCCCGACTTGCGTCCGACGATTCCGAACAACGAAGGACCGGTCTTTTGCAAACCGGCCTCGGGCGCGTGACAGACGAGACAGTTATCGCCGAACACGTCGGCGCCATCGGCATGAGCTGACGTTGCCATCGCTGGGAGCAGAAACGCCGCGACCCAGAGGGCCGCGGCGCGATTGATTTTCATCACCATCGAAGATCGCTTACGTGGCGTCCGCGAGAACGGTCAGTTGCGAGGGCTTCGACTTGAAGGGCTCGAAGGTCGCCTTGTGGCCCTTGTTGTCGGTCGCGGTGACTTTGTAACCGAACGTGCCCGTCGGATAGTTTTCGGGAATGGCCCAGCCATAGGTCCAGAAATTCTGCACCGGGTCCTGCGGCGGGTGCATGCCGTAATGCGCCTTGAACTTCTGGCCGTCGGGCAGCTCGACTTCGAGGGTCTTCAGATTGGTCTTATCCATCGGCTTGCCGGTCTTGGTGTCGATCACCTGGATGCGGAAGATGACCAGTTCTTTATGCTTGAACTGATTGTTCAGGACGCAACCCGGCGCCGTCATGCCCTGCTGCACGCCGCGCACGAGATCGGATTGAATGACCATCGGGGTCGCAGCGTTCGCGCCGCTCGACATTGGCAGGCCGAGCGCGGCCATCGACATCGCGCCGACCAGAAGTGTTTGCACCGTCTTCATGGGAAATCCCCTCAAAATTCTATCGACGCGGGATTCTTGCTTCCCGCTCGCCATTTGGCAAGACCCGGTCACATATTTGAAGACGCGCGCGGCACCGTCACCCGGAAGATCGTACCGCCTTCGGGATTAGGCTCGGCGGTGATCGTCCCACCATGCGATTCGACGATGGTGCGCGAGATCGATAGACCGATTCCCATGCCCTGCGGCTTGGTGGTGACGAAACGCTGAAACAGCCTCGCCTGCGTCTCGGGACTCATGCCGCAGCCGGTATCCGTCACGGTGATGGCACAGAGATTCTTCTCGTCCGGCTTCGTCGCAACCGTCAATTCGCGCCGGTCACGACCGTGCATCGCCTCGATCGCATTGCGCAAGAGATTAAGCAGCACCTGCTGGATTTGAACCTTATCGACGTGAACCATGCCGATCCCCGGATCGAGATTCATTTTCATGACGACGGGATCGTCCTTCGTCACCAGCAACGCTAGCGCGCAAGACTCTTCGATCATCTTGCGCAAATCTTCGGGTCGATGTTCGGTTTCGCCACGGGAGATAAATTCGCGCAGCTGGCGGATGACCTGGCCGGCGCGATGGGTCTGGATAATTGCTTTTTCCATAACCTCGCTGAGCATCGGCGCCTTCGGATCGATGTTCTTTTCGAGAATGCGCTTCGACGCCTGAAGGTAATTACCGATCGCGGCCAAAGGCTGGTTGAGTTCGTGCGCAAGAGCCGACGCCATCTCGCCCATAGTGCTGAGGCGAGAGACATGCAGCAATTCGGACTGCACCTCGTGCAGCAGCCGCTCGCGCGCCTGACGTTCGCTAAGGTCGCGGGCGAAAGCGATAAAATGATTCGTACCGTCGAGCAAAGCTTCGCCGACCGACAGTTCTATCGGGAAGGTGCTTCCGTCCTTGCGCTGGCCTTCAAGGATTCGCCCTTCTGCCAGAAGACGCCGCTCGCCACCCGCGCGATAACGCGCAAGATAGGTCTCATAGGTATGCCGGTAGGGTCCGGCCATCAGCATACTGACGATGCGGCCTTTCACCTCCGGCACGCTATAGCCAAAAAGACGCTGACCGGTCGCGCTAATGGACTCGATCGCGCCTGTACCGTCGATCACCACCATCGCATCGGGGACCGTCGCGAGGATCGCCTCGAGATGAGCCTCACGGTTTTTGAGACTCTCCTGGCTTTTCGCCAACGCGTCGTTGCTCGTGCGCAATTCGTTGATGATCGCCTGCTGCTCGCGCGCGATGGTGAGCCGTTCCGCCTCGGCGCTTTTAAGCCGCACCGTCTCTGTCACATCATCGACGCGATGGAGAATCCAGGCGACCTGGCCCGCTTCGTCGAGAACTGGCGTATTCATCGGGCTCCAATAGCGTTCCTCGAAACGGCCATCGGCGGTCTTGATGTCATATTTCTGGATCGGCATCGGATCGGGCCGCCGCGTCCGCAGCACGCGCTGCAGCGAACTACGAAGGTTATCGACACCGTCCGCGGCGAGGTCGTCGGGATTATCGGGAAAGACCTCGAAAAGCGACCGGCCGATGATCGCGTCGCGTTCGGTAAGGGTGGCGCGCAAATAGCTATTGCTCGCGCCCACGATGACCAAATCCGGTGTCAGCACCAGATAAAGCCCCGGAAGAGCTTCGAAAAGCGCGCGGAAATCCGGCGCATCCGTCATCTAAAACCCCACTCACGGGCAACCACAGATGCATTTTACCCCGTTCGCGTGCAAAAAGTGAGCAGTTTTACGCGAGGGCGGCCATCTTCATCACATAGACGTCGATGTCGGTCTTTCGCTTGAGGCCGCTGGCCATCATCGAACGCACGGCGCCGAAGATCGGCCGTTGCGGCCAGGGCCGGTCGTGCAGCCCGAAGACCCAGCCGACCCCGGCGTAGGAATTCATGTCGCGCCCATCGATGAAGTAGCTGTTGTTGAGTCGCAGCAGGGCCGCATAGCCCTCCTCCGGCGTACGCGACCATTCGAGGACTTTCTTGCCCCAATACATCCGCATGTAATTGTGCATGAAGCCGGTCACGCGCATCTCGGTCTGCGCCGCATTCCAATAAGGATCATGCGTCTTGCCGGCGGCGAGTTCGTTGTAATCATAGATCGACGGGCGCGGATCGATTTGATGTTCGGCCAGCGTGCGATGCGCCCAACCGGGCAGGCATGAATACTGATCGTAGTCCGGCACCATATTGACGAAGTTCGCCGATAGTTCGCGCCGCACGATCAGTTCTTCGAGATAAGACGCGCGGTTGTCGCTCGCCGCATTCGATTCCTTCACCACCAGAGCGATCTCGACCGGCGATATCTGCCCGAAATGAAGATAAGGCGACATCATCGAGACTTCGGCAACACCCGGCAGCGAACGGGCCTGGACATAATGCGGAAGTTGTTTGGCGACAAAACGATTCAAATGTTTACGCGCTTCGCCGGAACCGCCTTTAATTTCGGGGCTCGGCCCGATCGTATGGTCGATCTTCAAGCGCGACAGCAACGCCGGAATATCGGATAGATCGATATCGCTTTTGATGTCGAGTGCATCGGCCCGATGACGCAGCCTTTCGCCGTGAAACGGCGTCAGGAAATCCTCCCGCAGACGAAGCAGCTTGGGCCGCAAGGTACGGGCGCCGATCTCGCTCTTGGTCGAGACCAGCGATACCGGCACGACGACGTCGCCTTCGACTTGGAGGACACGTCGCCCCGCCTCGGCAGCAACCCTCGCGCGCCATTGCTTCTGTGGCCGAAGATAGCCCCGATCACAGACGATCAGCGCAGCACGCGACGCCAGCTTCAGCACCACCGCGTCGGGACTACCCCGACGAATGACGAAACCCAGCCCCCTTTTTCGCAGAGCCTTTTCGGTTTCGGCCAAGCCTTCGAGCATGAAGGCATAATGCCGGGCATTCGCCTCGGGATACCCGTCGGTCAGACCGAAACAGACGAGCACCGGCAGCTTGAGCCGGTTGGCCGCGGTGACAGCAATCTCCAGTGCCGGATTGAAATCCGCGCGCTGCGACTGCTGCATCCAATAGAGGACATAGTCGCCAGCCGCCTCAGGCGCATCGTTCAGTTCGGCGAGACGCTGAGGCTCTGTCACCGGCCCTCTTTAGTCGCGCTGCATGATGACGTCGCCGCCAAGATCCTCGACGCGGTCGATACGGACGAGGATCGCCGCGCCTTTGCGCTGCGGATCGCGGTCCTGTTCGGCTTTGGGCGACAACGCCCAGGCGCGTTCACGCGCGGCCTCGTCCGTCGTGACACGGGCGACTCCACGGAAACGGATGGCGGCATTGCGGTAGGGCACTTCCTTTATACGGGCCGGATTGCGGTAATAGATCACCACTTTTGGATTTTCGGCGAGGGCTTCATAAGAAGTGCGATAACTGCGCTCCCAAAAGCACAGCGTATCTTCATCGAACACGGCGACCGTGCCCTTGGGGCTGATTTGCGGATCGCCCGCTTTGCTCGATGTGCCGACGAGCGGGATCGCGCCGTCGCCAATGGCCTGCGCCAGGAATTTCGCCATCGTGTCGTCTAGTTTGATCGGCATGGGATTCTCGAACCTCTTTATTCCGTCGGTTGCCAGTGGCGCGCATCGATATCGGCGATCGCGCGTTTCACAAAAGAATAGTCATAGACCTTATCGATCGGCGGCAGATTGCTTTCGGCGATATTGAGGATCGTGCCGCGTACGCGCAGATCGAACTGCCGTACCGGCTCGCTCGCCTCGCCGCTCGTTAGAACCGTTGGAATAGTCTCATCGAGCGATTCGCTCAAGACGTCGGGTGACGCCTTCCCCGCATATTTTGCGAGAATACGCAGCGTTCCGTCGCGATGGGCGCGCATATAGCGCACGCCCATCTCCACGCCTTCGAGGAATTTCCGCACCGTCTCGGGATTCTTCTCGATCATCGCGGCGCTGGTCGCGAGCCCGTTATAGGGCATCTGCAATTCCTTCGGGAAATCCAACAGCACATGCCCATTTTTCAAAGCCCCACTTTGGCGGGCGATACGTTCTTCGATGTAGGAGAGAAAGATCGCCGGCAGCGACGCATGCTGAATTATCGCGACGCGCTGCGCCCCGCCGAAACCGATCGGCGTGTAGGCGACCCAGTTCTGCGGCAGGCCCGCCTTCATCAAAGCCGCCCGCATCGCCAGTTCGTCCAACCCACCCGACGTCTCTACCCCGACAGGCAGATCTTTGAGATCCTGCAGCGTTTTCAGATCAGGGTTGGTCGCCCATAATTTCCACGGCAGCGAGACCGCCTGGGTCATCACTACCTTGAGCTTCGCCCCGCGCAAGATCGCGCTGATGGCCGAACCGGACGATGAACTGAATTGGACGCTGCCGGCGATCAGGGCTGGTATCGCCGTGCCGCCGCCGGCCTGCACCAGCTCGACGTCGAGACCTTGCTGCTTGAAATAGCCCTTCTCGATGCCGATGAAATAGGGCGCATAAAGCGCATCGAAACTGGCATAGGTGACGCGCACCGGATCGGCCGCCTGCGCCGCAGTCGCCGGAAGCAGCGCGATCAGCACCGCCGCGATGCGATGGATTATTTTCATAGGTCGTCCTCCCGCGGCAACCCTAGCGCGGGGACGACAGACCGCCAAACCTTAGTAAGAAATCGTCAGAACGCCGCGGTTGATCGACCAGGATTTGAGCCGGCGCAGGAACGACATGCCGAGCAACGAGGCGAACGCTTCTTCCTTCATCACCAGCGCCGGGACCTCATACTCGACGACATGGCCGAGTTTCATCTGGCGCAACGTCACTTCGGCGCAGAAGGTGTGGCCGTTCGCCGTGCTAACAGGAATATTGTAATGCAGCGATGCCAGGTTGATGCCCGCCGTGCGCGCGGCGCTCGGAGTCAACGACACCACGGTCGCACCGGTATCAATGACGAACGGCACTGAATTGCCGTTGATCTGGGCCGTGACATAGAACTGATTGCCGCGGCCCGCTTGATAGGTATCGGTAAACCCGTCGGCGAGGCCATTGTCGGTTGGATGAGTCGCTTGGGCTGCGGGCTTTGCGACCGGCTTGGCCGGAACCGGGATGTCTTCCGTATTAGCGGTCTGGAACAGACGCGGTACCGCAGCCACGGCCGCAACACAGCCGATGCTCCACAGCACAGCGCGGCGCATCATCTGACCGCCCGAAGGACCGTACATCTCACTCACGCCCCCAAAGTAAGCGGCGAGGCTTAACGGGACGTGACTGCTTTTCGCGTGACCCGCGCTATTGCGTCGCATTTGATGGAAATGCGCGCGATCGGTCGTAGAGTGTCGCCAACCAGACCGGTGATCCGCGATGAGTCTCGACCCGCTTCTTTTGTCCCGCCTGCAATTTTTCTGGGTAATCGCGTGGCATATCTTGATGCCGGCCTTCACCGTGGGCCTCGCCTCCTACATCGCGCTGCTCGAAACCCTGCATTTCACCACCAACCGAGCGGTCTATCTGCGCCTGTCGAATTTCTGGACGCGGCTCTTTGCCGTATGCTTCGGCATGGGCGTGGTCTCCGGCGTAATCATGCCGTTTCAGTTCGGCACTAATTGGAGCCGCTTCTCGGACGCGACCGCCAACGTGCTGTCGCCGCTGCTCGCCTATGAAGGCTTAACGGCGTTCTTCCTCGAAGCAGCGTTTCTCGGTGTGCTGTTGTTCGGACGGACGCTGGTGCCGCGCTGGGCGCATCTGATCGCCGCCTGCATGGTTGCAATCGGCACCTTGTTCTCGACTTTCTGGATCATCGCGACGAACAGTTGGATGCAAACCCCCGCCGGTTACGAGATCATCGACGGACGGTTCTTTCCGAAGGATTGGCTCGCCATCATCTTCACGCCGTCCTTCCCCTATCGTCTCGCCCATACCGTCACGGCATTTTATGTGACGACCGGTTTCGTCGTGGTCGGCGTCGGCGCTTACTATCTTTGGCGCAAGCGTTTCGTCGAAGATGCGCGTGTCATGGTGTCGATGACCTTGTGGCTGCTGACAGTGCTGGTGCCGTTGCAGATCGTCCTTGGCGACATGCAGGGCCTCAACACCCGCGAATATCAGCCGGCGAAGCTCGCGGCGATCGAGGCGCGCTGGGATACAGCTAGCCGCGTGCCCCTGACGCTGTTCGCCCTGCCCAACGAGACAACCGAGACGAACGATTTCGCGATTGAACTGCCTGACCTTGGCAGCCTGATCCTGACGCATGACCTCAATGGTACCGTCCAAGGCCTCAAGGACTTTCCGCGCGACCAGCGTCCACCCGTCGCGATCCCGTTCTTTGCCTTCCGCGTCATGGTCGGGATCGGGATGCTTATGTTGCTGTTGATCGCGGTCAGTTGGTGGCTACGCCTGCGCCGCCGGCTTTTCGATACGCGCTGGTTCCTGCTCGGTTGCACCGCCGCAACGCCGCTGGGCTTCCTCGCCGTGCTCGCGGGTTGGATCACTACCGAGGTCGGGCGGCAACCCTGGACCGTCTATGGCGTCATGCGCACCGCTGAATCGGTGTCGCCATCCCTCACCGGTCGGGACGTGCTGATATCGCTGCTGGGATATGCCATCGTCTATCTGATCATGTTCCCGGCAGGTGGTGCTTTGCTTGCCCGTATCGTCAAACGCGGTCCCACCACCGAACAGCACGCGCCGGTCGAAGGCGGACGCGCGCGGGAAGCCGTGACTGCCACGCCGCAAGTGACCGAAAAGCCCCCTCTTGGTGCAGGGGGGCATTCATAATGATCGATTTCGTACCGCTGTGGACGATCATCCTCGGCCTTGCCGTTTTCTTTTACGTGCTGCTGGACGGCTTCGATCTTGGCGTCGGCATCCTCTATGGCTTCGCCGATCGGCGCGAGGCGCGCAATCTGATCATGAATTCGATTGCGCCGGTCTGGGACGGTAACGAGACCTGGCTCGTGCTCGGCGGTCTCGGACTACTCGCTGCGTTCCCGCTGGCCTTCGCCATCATCATGCCGGCGGTCTATTTTCCGATTCTGGTGATGCTGCTCGCGTTGGTATTTCGCGGCGTCTCGTTCGAGTTCCGCTTTCGCGATGCCGAACATCGGACCTTTTGGGATCACGGCTTCTGTTACGGATCGGCCGTCGCGACCTTCGCGCAAGGCATCGTCCTGGGCGCTTTCATCCAAGGCTTTCAGACCGACGGCCGGCATTTCACCGGCAGTTCGTTCGATTGCTTCACGCCGTTCTCGCTTCTGACCGGCGTTGCCCTCGTCTTTGGCTATGGCTTGCTTGGTGCGGGATGGCTGGTGGTGAAGACCGAAGGCACGTTGCAGGCATGGGCGCGCAACAAGGGTCGCTGGTGTCTTATCGGCGTTGTCATCGCCATCGGCACGGTCAGTCTTTGGACACCGGTTCTCGAAGCTCGCATCGCCCATCGCTGGTTCGACTGGCCGAACATTCTCTTCCTCTCGCCGGTGCCGGTCATCACCATCGGACTGGGCCTTTGGGAATGGCGCTCATTGAACAACAAATCGGAAGTCGCGCCTTTCATCGGCGCCATCCTGCTTTTTCTCATGTCCTATATCGGCATCGCGATCAGCCTGTGGCCGATGATCGTGCCCTATCAATTCACCCTGTGGGAGGCATCATCGTCGCCCAGCACCCAGGCATTCCTGGCCGTCGGCACGCTGTTCTTGCTGCCGGTGATCCTGATGTATAGCGCCTGGTCCTATTGGGTCTTCCGCGGCAAGGTGCGCGCGGATATCGGTTATCACTAACCTGACGGCGTTAACGCGCCAACGCAGCGAAGACGTCCGGGGCCGGTGGCAGGTTCTGAATATGATCGCGATGCCAGAGCGCATAGAACAATAACGTCCAGGCCGCGAAACCCTGGCGCTTCTCGCCGGCGGTCAGAAACAGCTTCTCGACCATATTCGGCAGGCAGATTTCGCGTACGCCCGGTTGCGCCGCGACCAACGGGCCGAGTTGCGCGCCGCGTTTCGCGATCCATTCGCCGACCGGCACGGTGAAGCCGCGTTTTTTCGACATCGGTTCGACCGCGCGCGATTGACCGGCGAGCCAACTCCGCAAGAGATATTTGCCGAGGCTGCGTTTAACGCGCAACTCGTCGGGCAAGCTGAAAGCGAAGGCCGCGACGGCAGGATCGAGGAACGGCGTGCGGCCTTCAACGCCATGCGCCATGAGGCAACGGTCCAGCTTGGTCAGCAAATCGTTCGGCAACCAGTCTTCGCAATCGGTTGCCTGGGCAATCTGAAGACGCGAGCGGTCATCGCGCTGCGCATGAAGTTCCGACATGGCGATACCATCACGCCAGCCCGCGAGATCGCCGCGCAGCAAACCGAGTTTGTCGAGATTGCCGCGCGCGCGCAGCAGCTTGCCGCCAGCCCACCACGGCCGTGCCACGCTGCGATAGCGGCCATAGCCGGCGAACAATTCGTCACCGCCCTCACCCGAGAGAATGACTTTGAGCCCGGCCTCGTGCGCCGTGGCCGCGAGCTTGTACGTCGGCAGGATCGCGTAATCGGCGGCGGGGTCGTCCATCACATGGGCGATCGCCGGCAGCAAGGTCCAGAAATCGCTTTCGCGGAATTCGATCTCGACATGTTCGGCACGGAATTCAGCGGCAATCGCGCGTGCCGCCGCGCGCTCGTCATGCGCCTCGGTATTGGAGAAGCCGATCGTAAAAGCCTGCACCGGGCGCTCGTTGAGCCTCGCCATCATCGCGAGGACCGACGCTGAATCGATACCGCCCGACAGGAACATGCCATAGGGCACATCGGCGCGCTGATGCAGCATGACGCTTTCGGCAAAGACGCGGTCGAATTCGGCCATCGCGTCTTCTTCGCTGATCGCGACTGTGGGCTTGGACGACAGGGCATCGAGACGACGGCGCTCGACGATGCGACCCTTGGTGACGACAATCGTCTCACCCGGCAGCACGCGGCGAATACCGGCGAAGATCGTGTCGCGCCCGGTAGTGAATTGCAGTTGGAGCAACTCGTTGCGCGACTGCCGCACCAATTCCACCGGCACCACGCCGCCATGGATCAATGCCTGCGCCTCAGAGGCGAAAGCGAAGCCTTGCGCGGTTTCGGCATAGTACAGCGGCTTGATGCCGAAGGGATCGCGGGTCAGAACAAGCCGACCTGCGGCAGGGTCGTGCAACGCAATCGCATACATGCCGCGCAAATGACGCGGAAAATCGAGCCCGAACTTGCGATAGAGATGCAGCGGCAGTTCGCAATCCGACCCGGTGGCGAATTGCGCCTGCGGCACCTCGGCATGAAGTTCACGGTAATTATAAATCTCGCCGTTCGCCATCAGCGCCGCGCCGCCGGGCTCGTACAAAGGCTGATCGCCGTTGGCGAGATCGATGATCGCAAGCCGTGTCTGCACCATGCCGACATCGGCGGTGCGGTAATGACCGTTGCCGTCGGGGCCACGATGGGCCAGCGCCTTCTCCATGCCCTGCAGATAGGACAGTGCCGGCGCTTCGCCGTTGAGCGTCATCATGCCGGCGATGCCGCACATCAGCCGGCAACCTTGCGGAAGAAGTCGCGATAATCATCGACGACGCGTTTCTCACTAAAGCGCGCCATGAAGGCCTCATGGCCTTGCTGCGCGAGATCGGCGGCGAAATTACCCTCATCAGCAATACGCTTCATCGCCGTCGCCAGGGCCGGCGCGTCGCCGACATCGACCAGCAATCCCGTCTTGCGGTTTTCGATCAGTTCGGCCGGACCGCTGGTTTTTGCGGCCACCACCGGCACCGATGCCGCCCAGGCCTCGAGGATAGTATTACCGAGTGGTTCGACGCGCGCCGCCGAGACCAGCATATCAGCGGCCCCCAGCAATGCCGCGGAATCTTGTCGCCAGCCGAGAAAGCGCACGCGATCGGCAATGCCGAGAACCCGCGCCTGCTGTTTCAGCGTCGGCCCCAATTCACCATCGCCGGCGAGCCACAGATACAGCCCCGGCACACGCGAAACGGCATCGAGCAAAACATCAAAAGACTTATGCGGATGCAACCGCCCCATCGCCAAGGCGAGCGGCGCGTCCTCGGGCGTATCGAGGCTGGCGCGCGACACCGGCGGCATCGGCGTGACATCGGGAAAATTCGGCAGATAGTGCGCCCGATGCTGCGGCCAGCCCTGGCGCATCATCCAGGCGACGAGGCCGCGCGTATTGCCGACCAGATGCTTGCAGTTCCGATAATGGCGCAAGTCGTAATATCCTCCGAGCCGCGCAACATGCACGAAATCGCCCTTAGGACATAGCTGAGTCGCGCGGCTCATCCAAGTCAGGACGAGCTGCGGCTTTTCGGCCTTGATGATCCGTTTGAGGCGCGGCTTGGTGAGGAAATCGAGCGCCCCGCCAAAACCAAGCTCGATCGGCTCGATACCGCCGGTGCGCAAACGCGCGGCGCGTTCAGCATCGCGGCGGATCACGACCGTTTGGGTATCCTTGGTCTTACCGAGCGCAATCGCCAGCCGCTCGAAGAAGGCCTCGGCGCCACCATGATGCGCGCCGCCCATGGCTTGAAGAAACCGCGTCATGCCATCAACGCCTCGAAATGCTGCGCGACCTCTTCGGAACTCAAACCGCGTTGCAGCCGCAACGCCGCTTCGTGCTGATTGCGCCATAACGCGTCATCGCTCAACAGCGCGATCGCGTGACGGGCGAACGAAGCGTCATCGTTGGCGACGAAACCCGTGACACCATCTTGGACGCGTTCCGGCAACGATCCCAACGCCTGCACCACCGCCGGCACGCCGAGCGCCTGCGCCTCGGCAACGGCGAGGCAAAAAGTTTCGCCGAGATCGCCGCGATAAAGCATGACACGCGATTGCGCCAACGCCTCGATCAATGCACCACGCGGCAGCGGCGCGAAACGGCGCACGCCTTTGGCGGCAAGCTCATCGGCATGGGCGAGCACAGCCCGCATCGCCTCACCTTTGCGATCGCCGACCGCACCATAGACGCCGGGACCGCAATAAAGATGCAGCTCAGCTTGCGGCAATGCCGGATGGATGCGTTGTTCCCACAGATCGAGCAGCCAATCGAGACCGCGCAGTGGGTTCGACGAGAAGATCGCGCGCGGCGGTGGCGCTTCGGTGTGCGCCGTTGCGTGTCGAAACTCATCGGGCATCGCATAAGGGATCGAGACGCGCCCGCCACTGGGCATCCAGCGCGGCACGGTTGAAGCGTGATAGCGTCCGGTGGTGACGATGATGGGACGATGCCGCCATAGCTCGCGCACATACCGCCATTTGCGCAGATAGGTGCCGGGATTGTGCAGCCAGAACAGGCGGCGGCGCGCGGTCGGGATCAGACCGATCAGGCGATGGCCGCGATTGGCGATATAAAGATCGCAGGCATCCGGCAGACCACCATCCAACGGCGCCCAATCGACACCGTTATGCGTTAGCGGCGCGGCGCAGCGATTGCGCACCATCACGCGATGGCCGCGCGCGGCCAATGCCTCGGCAACGGTGAGAAAGGCTGCCTCGGCGCCGCCCAAAGGCGAGCGTTCGGGCGTCGTGCCGTCGAAGGCAATGCCGTCATCGGTCATCACCACCACCGCCATTACGCGGCCTTGCCGGCAACGCGCGCCCACAGATCGCGCACGCCTTGCTCGACCATATCGACGCTGAGACTGTCCATCAACGTATCGGTGGTCAGGCGGTCGAAATCCGGCGGGATCAGATCGCGATGCGCGATGGCCGTCGCGACTACGGCGGTATGCGGCCCCCACGGCGCGTATTGATCGATTGGGCTGGGGCCGAAGAGGCCGAGCGTCGGCGTCCTCGCCGCCGCAGCGAGATGCATCAAGCCGGTATCGTTGCCGACGAACAAGGCGCAGCGGCGAATGACCGCCGCCACCGTCAGCAGATCGATCTTGCCGACAAGATCAAGCCGTTGCGATTCCGGCAGGGCTTCGATCAACGGCATCGCCTGCGGCCGTTCATGCGCGGCAGCAAGGACGGCAACACGCGCGCCGGGAAACAGTCCGCTCGGTGCCGTCAGCCGCAACGCCAGTTCGGCGAAACGCTCGCCGCGCCATTCCTTGCCACGCCAGTTGGCGGCAGGACCGATGGCAAGAACGGGTCCGCCGGGCGGCACCATGCGCGCGGCTTCGGCCTCGCGATGCAGGGCAATCCACAGCTTGGGCGCAGCCGGCGGATCAAGATTCAAAATGCGCGACAACTGCCGCACACGATGCTCGCCGACTTGGCGTTTCTCGGCGACGTGACGTTCGCGCGTCCAGAGGAGATAGGCGATCGCCGAGGCGCGCAGATCGACCACGATGTCCCAGCGTCGTCCGACCACCGCGCGATACAGGTCGAGCCAATGCAGCGACCATTTACGTTTGCGGAAGCCGATGAGTTGTTCGAGACCCGGCACGTCTTCGAACAGCGAAATCGCATCCGCGCCCGCGGCGATGGTGATGCGCGCGGCCGGAAACCGTTCAATGAGATGCGAAAGCAGCCCGGTCGAGAGCACGGCGTCCCCGACTCGCGTCGCCGTGACGAAGAGAATCCTCATGCCCTCGGGGTATAGGGGGTCGCGGCGGCGCTTGCCAAGCCTCCGCCCCATCCCTAACTCTAGGCGGGGCCTGCGATTTCCGCCGGCCCCCTTACCCCAGCCCTCTCCCCGGCGGGGAGAGGGAGGGACCCGCTTCAGCGGGAGGGTGAGGGGATTCAAACCATGCCCTCGAAGGGTTCATATACCGATCTATCAGCGCGTGGCGTCCTTGAAATTGCCGGTGCGGATCGGGTCGCCTTTCTGCAGGGGCTGGTGTCGAACGACGTCGCCAAGGTCACGCCGACCCAAGCCATCCACGCCGCCCTGCTGACGGCACAGGGACGGTATCTGTTCGATTTCTTCATCGTCGGTTTGGGCGATGCGCTCTATCTCGACACCGAGGCCGCGCGCTTGCCCGACCTGCAGAAGAAGCTGTCGATGTACAAGCTGCGGTCGAAGGTCACGATCGCCGATGCGTCGTCGCGTTTCATCGTCGTGGTGGGATTTGGCGGCGCCGAGGAAACCGCCGGCGCGGTCAAGCCTTTTGCCGGCGGCGTCGTTTATGGCGATCCGCGCCTTGCCGCGATGGGCGTGCGGTTTCTTCTGCCCCGCGAGACCGGCCTCGATGCCATCGCCCAGGCCGGCTTCACCGCTGCCGACGAAGCCGCTTACGACTTGCATCGCCTGACATTGGGAGTCCCCGACGGCAGCCGCGATCTGCCGGTCGAGAAGGCCTTGCTGCTCGAATCCGGCTTCGACGAGCTCAACGGCATCGATTGGAAAAAAGGCTGCTACATGGGTCAGGAATTGACCGCGCGCACGAAGTACCGCGCCTTGATCAAAAAACGCCTGATGCCCGTCACCATCGAAGGCCCATTACCAGCGCCCGGAACGCCGGTGACGCTGGATGGTGCCGAGGCCGGCGAGATTCATTCCGGCCGCGATAATCGCGCCCTCGCCTTGTTGCGTTTGGATGCGGTCGAAGCCGCTGAGAAGGGTGCTGCCCTGTTGGCAGGATCGGCGAAAATATTCGCGAAAAAGCCGGACTGGGCGACGTTTCCGCCGCCCGCCGCCTGAGGTTCTTACGCCGTTGTCGGCGCCGCCTCCTTGGACAAGGCCGCCTGCGCAGCAGACAACCTTGCTATCGGCACGCGGTAAGGCGAGCACGAAACGTAATCTAGACCGACTTCCTGGCAGAACCGCACCGAGGCGGGATCGCCGCCATGCTCGCCGCAAATGCCGAGTTTGAGCTTCGGACGAGTGCGGCGGCCACGTTCGGCGGCGATCAACATCAACTCGCCGACACCGTCGCGGTCGATACTGACGAACGGGTCCTGCTCGATCAGCCCCTGCTTCAAATAAGAGTCGAGGAACGCGCCGGCATCGTCGCGCGACAGGCCGAAGCAGGTCTGCGTCAGATCGTTGGTGCCGAACGAGAAGAACTCGGCGCTTTCGGCGATCTCTGCGGCGCGCAACGCGGCGCGCGGCAGCTCGATCATCGTCCCGACCAGATATTCGACCGTCACGCCGGTTTCCTTCGCGACCTCCGCGCCGATCTTGTCGATCATCGTCTTCAAAAGGTCGAGTTCTTTCTTCATCGCGACCAGCGGGATCATGATCTCGGGGATGATGCCCTTGCCGGTTTCTTTCGTCACCTTTGATGCGGCCTCGAAGATCGCGCGCGCCTGCATCTCGTAGATTTCAGGTGCGGTGATGGCGAGGCGGCAGCCGCGATGGCCGAGCATGGGGTTGGATTCATGCAGTTCGGCGGCGCGATGATGCAGCAGCTTGATGTCCTTGCCGGTCGCCTTGGCGACCTCCTGCATCTCGGCTTCGGTCTTGGGGAGGAACTCGTGCAGCGGCGGATCGAGCAGCCGGATCGTCACCGGCAGGCCGGCCATGATGCGGAATAATTCCTCGAAATCGCCGCGCTGCATCGGCAGCAACTTGGCCAGCGCCTTGCGGCGGCCGTCCGCGTCGTCGGCCATGATCATCTCGCGCACGGCGATGATGCGGTCGCCGTCGAAGAACATATGCTCGGTACGGCAAAGGCCGATGCCTTCCGCACCAAAGCGGCGGGCGTTCTTGGCGTCCGCCGGGGTGTCGGCATTGGCGCGCACCCCCATGGTGCGGACCTTGTCGGCCCAGACCATCAGGGTCGCGAAGTCGCCCGAGAGTTCCGGCTGGATCGTCGGCACTTCGCCGATCATCACCTCGCCGGTCGAGCCGTTGATGGTGATGATGTCGCCGGCTTTCACGACCTTGCCGCGGGCCGAGATCGTCTGGGTCGTGTAATCGACCCGCAGATCGCCGGCGCCGGCGACGCAAGCGCGGCCCATGCCCCGCGCCACGACAGCGGCGTGGCTGGTCATGCCGCCGCGCGTCGTCAGGATGCCGCGCGCCGCGTGCATGCCGTGAATGTCTTCGGGGCTGGTTTCGATACGGACGAGAATGACCCCCTCGCCCTTCTGTGCCCGCTTCTCGGCTTCATCAGCGGAGAACACGACCGCACCCGAGGCCGCGCCGGGCGAGGCAGGCAGGCCGCGCGCCAGCACTTCCTTCGGCGCTTTCGGGTCGAGCGTCGGATGCAGCAATTGATCGAGCGACATCGGCTCGATGCGCTGGATCGCTTCCTGCTGCGTGATCAGCCCGTCATTCGCCATATCGACGGCGATCTTCAGCGCGGCCGGCGCGGTGCGCTTGCCGTTGCGGGTCTGCAGCATATAGAGCTTGCCCTGCTGCACCGTGAACTCGATGTCCTGCATGTCGCGGTAATGCGACTCAAGCTTTTGCCGGACCGCTTCCAGTTCGCCGAAGACGCGCGGCATGACCTCTTCCATCGCCGGAAGAGTCGAGTTCTGGGCTTTCTTGCCGGCGATGGTCAGATGCTGCGGCGTGCGGATGCCGGCGACGACGTCTTCGCCCTGCGCATTGACGAGATATTCGCCATAGAATTCCGGCACGCCGGTCGATGGGTTGCGGGTGAAGGCAACGCCGGTGGCGCAATCGTCGCCCATGTTGCCGAACACCATCGCCTGGACATTGACCGCCGTGCCCCAACTCGCCGGAATGTCGTGAAGGCGGCGATAGGTGATCGCCCGCTGATTCATCCACGAGCCGAACACGGCGCCGGTCGCGCCCCAGAGCTGTTCCTGCGGGTCCTGCGGGAACGGCTTGCCGAGTTCGCGCTGCACCAGCGCCTTATAGGCCTTGATGACCGCTTGCCAGTCCTCGGCTTTCAGTTCCGTATCGAGATTGACGCCGGCATCGGTCTTGTGCGCCTCGATCACGTCTTCGAAGTGATGATGCTCGACGCCCAGCACGACCTGGCCGTACATCTGGATGAAGCGGCGATAGGAGTCATAAGCGAAGCGCGTATCGCCGCTCTTCTTCGCAAGACCTTCGACGGTCACGTCGTTGAGGCCGAGATTGAGCACCGTATCCATCATGCCGGGCATCGAGGCACGCGCGCCCGAGCGCACCGAGACAAGCAGCGGATTGACCGGATCGCCGAACTTGGCCCCGACCCGTTCCTCGATCTGTGCCAGCGCCGTGCCGACTTCAGCCGTCAGGTCTTTCGGATAGGCTTTGCCGTTATCGTAAAAATGCGTGCAGAGCTCGGTCGTGATGGTGAAGCCCGGCGGCACCGGCAAGCCGAGGCTCGACATCTCGGCGAGGTTGGCGCCCTTGCCACCCAGAAGATTACGCATGTCGGCGCGCCCTTCGGCGCCGCCCGCTCCAAAACTGTAAACCCACTTCGCCATGGCTTAGCCCTCGATCTGCGAAAAGTCCGCGACACGGTTCAGCGTGTCGCGTATCTGCGACAGCAGCCGTAACCGATTTTCTCTTAATGCCCGATCCTCCGCATTCACGGTTACTTTGTTGAAGAATTCATCAACAGGCGTCCGTAAACTCGCCAACGCCGCCATGGCGCCGGCGAAATCTTCCTTCTCGAGGGCCGTGCCGCTCTTCGCGACGGCATCGGCCAGCCGTTCGGCCAGCACCGTCTCCGACGGCTCAACGAACCGTTTCGTATCCGGCGCGGCGTTGTAAGTAGCTTTGTCTTTACCTTCTTCGATCCGAACGATGTTCGTCGCACGGCGATAAGCGACCAGCAGATTGGCGCCGTCCTCGGTCTTGAGGAACACGCCAAGCGCATCGACCCGCGCCAACAACCGGACGAGATCGTCCTCACCGCCCAACGCAAAGACGGCGGCGATAAGATCGTGCCGAACGCCCTTGTCGCGCAATGTGACTTTCAAGCGATCAGCAAAGAAACTTAAGAGATCAGCGACCATCACGTCATCGTAAGCCTCCGCTATATCTTCGCGAAGCGTCCTACCGGCACCGTTATTGCTCTTGATCGCCACCTCAACGACACCCTGATCTACGTATAATTTTCTCGACACGCCAAACAGATTCGCCAAAGCTATCTGCAACTTATTTTCGATGACCAATCGAATCACCCCAAGCGCTGCACGACGCAACGCAAACGGGTCCCGCGAACCTGTTGGCTTTTCGTTTATTCGCCAGAAACCTACAAGAGTATCGATCTTATCGGCGAGCGCCAACGCGACGCTGAGCGGCGCGCTGGGACAGCGGTCGCTCGGACCCAAGGGTGAATAATGCTCGGCGACGGCATCGGCGATCGTCGGCGGCAAGCCGTCATGCAGCGCGTAATAGCGGCCCATCACGCCTTGCAGTTCGGGGAATTCGCCGACCATGCCGGTCGAAAGATCCGCTTTGGCCAGCCAGACGGCCTGACCGAGTTGGGTCTTATCGGCACCCGGAATGGATGCGGCAATCGTATCGGCAAGTTTCGCAACCCGATCCATCTTGTCGTGCATGTTGCCGAGCTTGGCGTGAAACACGCGCTCTTTCAGCTTCGGCACGCGATCGGCGAGTTTCGTCTTGCGGTCCTGATCGAAGAAGAACTTCGCGTCCGACAGACGCGCCCGCAACACGCGCTCGTTGCCGGCGACGATGGTCTTGCCGCCGTCTTCGGCGACCATGTTCGAGACCAGAAGGAAATGCGGCGCGAGCGCGCCCTTCACATCGAGACAGGCGAAATATTTCTGATGCGTGCGCATCGAGGTGGTCAGCACCTCGGGCGGCAGTTCCATGAATTCGGTTTCGATCCGGCCCATCAGCACGACCGGCCATTCGACAAGGCCGGTCACTTCATCGAGCAACCCGTCGTCCGGCTTTACGGTCAGTCCCGCCGCACCGGCAACCTTCGCGAGGCCGTCGGCGATGATCGAGCGGCGTTCGGTGGCGTCGAGCACGACGTAGAAATTACGCAGTTCCTGCTTGTAGTCGGCGAAGGCTTTGACGTTGAAGCTGGCCTTCGACAGGAAGCGATGGCCGCGCGTCTCCATCCCAACGGGGACCGCGCCGAGATCGAGCTTCAACACCTTGTTGTCGAAGATCGAGATCACGCTTTGCAGCGGCCGCACCCAGCGGAACGGTCCCGCCGGAAAGCGCATCGATTTCGGCCACGGCAGATTGCGCATGACATCGACCAACAGCGCCGGCAGCATATCCGCCGTGACGCTGCCCGGTTTTTCCAGCATGGCGAAATAGAACTCGCCCTTATCGGTCGCGCGCTTCTCGAATTGGTCGATCGAGGCAAGGCCGGTCGATTTGAGGAATCCTTCAATCGCCGGCTGCGGCGCACCGACACGCGGCCCGCGCCGTTCTTCGGTCGAGCCCGGCTGGGTCGTCGGCAGACCTTCGACATGGAGCGCGAGACGCCGCGGCGTCACGAAGCTGGCGATACTGGTGAGGGTCAGCCCCGCCGCCTTGAGGGCCGCTTCGGCGAGACGCTTCAAATCCTCGGCGGCGGTGTTCTGCATCCGCGCCGGGATTTCTTCGGTAAAAAGTTCGAGCAGAAGATCGGCCATCGATCAGCCTCCCTGCTTTTCGAGCCAGGCTTCGCAGCTGGCTTTCGCCAGCGCGCGCACGCGGCCGATATAGGACGCGCGCTCCGTCACCGAGATCACGCCGCGCGCATCCAGCAGGTTGAAGCAATGGCTGGCCTTGATGCACTGATCGTAGGCCGGTAGCGGCAATTTCTTATCGAGCAGGGATTTGCATTCTTTCTCGGCGTCGCCGAAATGGCGCAGCAGAATTTCGGTATCCGCATATTCGAAATTGAAGGCGGAGAATTGCTGTTCCGACGGCAGGAACACGTCGCCATAGCTGACGCCCATGCCGTTGTAATCGAGGTCATAGACGTTCTCGACGCCCTGCACATACATGGCGAGCCGTTCGAGACCATAGGTCAGTTCGGTGCAGACCGGATCGCATTCGATGCCGCCGACCTGCTGGAAATAGGTGAACTGAGTCACTTCCATACCGTCGAGCCAGACTTCCCAGCCGAGGCCCCAGGCGCCGAGGGTCGGGCTTTCCCAATCGTCCTCGACGAAACGGATGTCGTGATTTTTGACGTCGATGCCCAGCGCTTCGAGGCTCTTGAGATAGAGCGCCTGGCTGTCGGCCGGGGCCGGCTTCATGATCACCTGGAACTGGTAATAATGCTGCAGCCGGTTCGGATTCTCGCCATAGCGCCCGTCGGTCGGTCGGCGCGAGGGCTGGACATAGGCGGCCTTCCACGGCTTCGACCCCAGCGCCCGAAGCGTGGTCGCAGGATGGAAGGTTCCGGCCCCCATCTCGACGTCGTAGGGCTGCAGAATGACGCAGCCTTGAGCGGCCCAGAAGGTTTGTAGCTTGAGAATGAGCGCCTGGAAGCTGTTGCTCGTCGAAGCGCCCGCCGACATCAAGGAATCCAGTGAAAGTTGAAGTTGCGGCGCAACATAAAGACCGCCTCCCGGAGGGTCAAGGCAAGGCGGCGCGCGACTCGGGGCTAATCCGGTTCGGGAGGCTGACCGACGAAGAAAATGATCAGATCCCACGCGTTGCGGACGCCCGCGGCCAAACTCAAACCCAGTGCGGCGGCAAAAATCTCGATGCCTTCGAGCCGATCCAACAGCAGCAGGACCGCCGCCCCGGAGGCCAAGGCATAAGCGGCAAAGGGCGCCGCCGCATACCACAGGTGGTCGCTCCAATGGCTTTCGCGCTTGGCGATGTGGAAAGCATTCCGCCCGGCATAGATGAGGCCGATCACCGCACCGGCGCCCATCACCACGCCGAACCCACGGGCCGACAGCACGGGCACGAAAACCAGCGCACAACCGAACAGCACCACCGCCAGGTTCATCACCGTCGGAGTCGTAAAAATGCGGAGTCCGATCGAACCGGACGGGGTCTGGTTGATGAAGCGGCCGCCGATCGAGGCCACGACGAACATCGCGCCAATCAGGGTCGCCGCAGCGGTGCCGATAACCAGATAGAAATCATGCCATTCCTTGAAGCCTTCCATGGCTTCACCGTCCCCAGGGACAGGCGGCCTTGCCGCAATTGGTCGTGCTGGTCGCGGAGACGTAAGCGCCGCACGCCGAACATTTGACGAGGTCTTCGATCGGCTTGGCCGACGACGCACCGCGTGGCGATGCGGCCCGGCGGCGCGAGACTTCGTCGCGGACGCTTTGGCGAATGACCTGAACGCGGGCGGCATATTTGAAGCCGTACCACACCGCCAGGATAAGAACGCTCAATAGCAGAAGCTTGCCGAAACTAAGACCAAACATCGTATCAGTTCTTCACAGCGGCGCGGTGGAGCGCCCAAACGATCGCACGGCGAAGCCAGTCACCTTGGATCTGGTGGTCGCCTTGATGAAGGCACATCTGGAGTTGTTTGCCGCTGCGGCAATGCGACCAGGTTTCGCAATCGAGATCACCATCGGGACCGCGCTTGTCGAAATCGGCGACGCAGCCGTCGGTGGCTTCGAGAATGGCAAAGCCCTTATGGACATTGCCTTGGTGAAACTGCCCGTTGCCGAGCGCGCGCCCGTCCATCGGGAAAGTGTGATCGTTGGTCGCATGGGTATGACGTAAATCAATCGGGCCGCTCTCGCAATGCTCGGGGTACGGTTCCCAAAAGTCGCCGGAGAACGGCATGAACGCGGTAAAGCCTTTGGCGCCATGGCAGGCGAGATCCCAGACCATCGAGCCGCCGATCGAAAAGCCCGTCGCGAAGACCCTTTTGCGATCGACCGGATAGCGTGCTTCGGCATCGGCGAGAACCGCATGGATAAACGCGATGTCGTCACGGCGATGGCGTGGTGCGCCGACATGGGACCAGCTTTTATCCATACCATCGGGCACCACGAACAACGCGCCGGTGCTCGCGACCGCTGCGACCAGATCGTCATTCGCCATGATCTGCGCGCTGTCCTCGCGAAAACCATGGATATAAAGAACCAACGGCAGTTTCTTTTTGCCGTCCCAGGTGACCGGCGCAACGGCGCGATACGTGCCGTCCGGCAAATTCACCAACGGCGGTTCCGCCTGTGCCGCAACGCTCGCCAGTATGAACAGAACGCTTAGCAGCAGCCCGCGCATCAAAGCCCGAACCGCGACCAGACAAGCCGTTCTTCGATGCGATTGAGAAGCTCGCCAGCGATGTCGCCCGCCTCGCTGCCGAACGGCGAAAACCAGCGCATTAGGAAAGAGCGACGCCGTTCGGGTTCGAAGATGCGCAGCCTCACCTCTTCGCCGAAGCGTTCCCGTGTGATACCGCGCAGATCGCCGAGCCCATCGACGAGGCCGAGGCCCAGCGCGCGGCGACCGGTGAAGACCTCGCCGCTGAAAATCTTTGCTTCGTCGCCTTTCAGCTTCACGCCGCGGCGTTCGCGCACCATGTCCTTGAAGCTGTCGTGAAGATCGGTCTGCAGCGTCTTCAGCCGTTCGATATCGTGCGGCACTTCGGGCAGAAACGGATCGAGCAAGGACTTGTTCTCGCCCGACGTATAAAGCCGACGTTCGACACCCAACTTGTTCAGCACATCGACGAAACCGAAGCCCGAACTGATAACGCCGATCGATCCGACCAGCGACGTGTCTTCGGCATAGATTTCGTCCGCCGCCAGGGCGAGCCAATATCCACCGGACGCCGCCACGTCTTCGGTGAAGGCCAGCACCGGCACGTTTCGCTCGGACGCAAGCTGACGGATGCGGCGATAAAGCAACGCCGACTGCGCGGGCGAACCACCAGGCGAATTGATCGCCAAGGCGACGGCCTTCAGACCGCGCACGGCGAAGGCGCGATCGATCACCCCGGCAAAGCGGCGCAGCGTCAGGCTGCGCTGTCCGCGCCCGCCGATCACGCCATCGAGACGCAGAACTGCCACGGTCGGCTCTAGCGGACGAAACGGTCCCAACGGCAAACGTCGCCACCAGCGCCGCGCCATTAGGGCACCATCGACAATGCAGCGCCGTGGCGCAGGATCGCCTCGGCCGCTTCGGTGTTGCGGCCGTCGGCTTGGTGCAGCACGAGACCGGCCATCAAGCGCAACGGCGACGCGACGCCCTTACGTGCTTGCACGATGACGCGCTTCGCTTGCTTGCCTTCACCGGGCCACAATGGAAAAACGATGATCTCGCCGGCGCGGCCCGACAGCGCAGCCAGCAGATCGGCCAGCCGATCGGCGCGATGAATGAACGTCAGACCGCCTTTGGGCCGGACCATCGACAGGGCGAAATCCACCCAGGCCGGCAAATCCGCATCGCCTTCGATATCCGCCGCGACCTTTGCCGGATGAGGCGACGGCGACGCCCGCGACGCTTCGAGAAACGGCGGGTTGGCGATCACATGGGAAAAGCTGTTCGGTTCCAGTTGCGGGATCGGTTGCAACAAATCGCCGGCCACCGCCGTCATTCGAGCGGTCATATCGTTGAGCGCTATATTGTCGCGGGCCAGCTCGATCAGGTCGCGTTGGCGGTCGATACCGGTGATCCGGCACCCCGAAACGCGGGCACCGAGACAGAGCGCCGCGGCCCCGACGCCACAGCCGATATCAAGAATGGTGTCCGCTGCCACCGCAGGCACCGCAGCGGCGAGCAGCACCGGATCGATCGCGACACGATAGCCGCTGACCGGCTGACGCAGCCGGATCTTGCCGCCCAGCAGCGTGTTCTCGCTGACGTCCTGTTCGGAAAGCGCAAGGTTCACGCCGTTTCTCCGACATCCTTCAGGATGTCGCGGGCGCGTTTTGCGTCCTCGTCCGCGACCATCAGACGGCGTGGGATCGCGCCAATGCTGCCTTCGAGAATGCTGGTATGGGTATCCAACACGACGAATTCGATCCCTTCGGATGCAAGGACGGACTGGAGCCACGAGAGCCGGACGGAATCATTGGTGCGGAGCAATTCCTGCATCGACGTCTCGTGATGTTATGATCGCGCTGCAGCCCCGCGCGGGCTTGACCCTTCGTCCACGCGTTCTATGCTCGCTTGCGGTTGCCGCTCCGTCAAGCTCAGGGGCTCCGTCAAGCATAGGGAATGAGGCGCCCAGGTGGCATTAGCGGTCAGTGCCAGGGAAGATAAGGCACAAAAGGCGTCGCTCGACCGTCTGAGTGCATTGCTGGAGGATGATCTCAAGCGCGTCAACGCGCTGATCATCGACCGCATGCACAGCCCCGTCGCCCTGATCCCCCAACTCGCCAGTCATATCGTCGCCGCCGGCGGCAAGCGCCTGCGCCCGATGCTGACGCTCGCGACATCGCGCATGTGCGGCTATCGCGGCGACCGCCATTTCGCTCTCGCCGCCTCGGTCGAATTCATCCACACCGCGACATTGCTGCATGACGATGTCGTCGATGAAAGCGGCCTGCGCCGCGGCCGCGCCACCGCCAACGCGGTCTGGGGCAACAAGCCGTCGGTCCTGGTCGGCGATTTCCTCTTCAGCCGCGCCTTCGAATTGATGGTCGAGGACGGTTCGCTTCCCGTGCTCGCGATCCTCTCAAGAGCCTCAGCCGTCATTGCCGAGGGCGAAGTGCTGCAGCTCGTCACCTCGAACGACATCGAGACGACGGAAGAATCTTATCTCGAGGTGATCAACGCCAAGACGGCGCAGCTTTTCGCCGCGGCGAGTCAGATCGGCGCGGTTCTCGCCGGACGCCCCAAGGAAGAAGAAGACGCTCTCGAGGCCTATGGCCGCCATCTCGGCATGGCTTTCCAGCTGATCGACGACATGCTCGATTATTCGGCGCTTCAGGCCGAACTAGGCAAGACCGTCGGCGACGATTTCCATGACGGCAAGATCACCCTGCCGGTCGTGCTGGCGCTGCGCGCCGCCGACGCCACGGAAAAGGAGTTCTGGCGCCGTACCCTCGAGGACATGGATCAGCAGCCTGAAGATCTGACCCATGCGATCGAGCTGATGCGCCGGCATGGAACCCTGACCGCCACCCTCGACCGGGCACGCGAATACGGGGTCGCCGCCCGCCGCGCCCTCGCCCCGTTCCGGGACGGCCCCGAGCGCCAAGCGCTCGATCAAGTCATCGATTTCTGCCTCGACCGCGGTTACTGAGTTACGGGTTGCAGCCCCCCGCGCTTCCGGCTATATCGCGCGCGGCGCCGCACAAGCCTTTTTGCCTGATTTGGGCGGCCGTACCTGCAATCCATCTTTGTGTGGATCACCCGATCGGGGCGTAGCTCAGCCAGGTAGAGCGCTAGCTTCGGGAGCTAGAAGCCGGAGGTTCGAATCCTCTCGCCCCGACCATTCTCAAAACTGCCACCAATCCGGGACAATATCCCTGTCGTGGTCGCACCGGACCCGCTAAAATCGCGCCATCTCGAAACAGGATTTGCCGCATGGCGATTCGCGGTCAACAAAGCGAGCCGACAGAGCTTCACCCCGGCGCTGGGGTGCGGGAAGCTGCCCGGATTGCCGAGCTTGAACGCTGGGCCTGGGGACGCGCGCGCGCGCAGCGGATTTTCTATAGCCATCTCGCGGCCTATGTGGTCATCAACTTCGTCCTGTTCCTGATCGATTCCGCTTCATCCGGACCGGCTTGGTTCTACGCACCGCTGGTCGGCTGGGGCTTGGTCATTTGCCTCCATGCCCTTCACGCCTTCGAATTGTTGCCCTGGACCACCCAGGACTGGGAAAAGCGCAAAGTTCGCGAACTCGTGAACGAGAAGCTGCGACATTGACGCCCTCGCGGCGCGGAACGGCTTTACGGCATAGTTTCTTTCGTCCTATGCCGGTGAAGCTCTCCGGCGCAAAAAGCATCTTCCTCATTCACAACCATACGTGCCCCACGCGATGATCACGATCCGTCGTTCCGTCTGCTTCGCCTTCGCCCTCGCCTTCCTGCTGGGCGGCTGCACCGCCGGCCCGAGCCGCACCGCGCGCGACACAGGCGCGATGAACGACGCCGATTTCGCGCTCTACCGTTCCGTCCTCAACCGCGTGCGCGCGAGTTATGTCGATTCGGTGAGCGATTCAAAGCTGATCGACAGTTCGCTCAAAGGCATGCTGACCGGCCTCGATCCGCATTCCGATTACATGACCGAACATGAATATCAGGACATGATGGACGACAGCGCCGGCGAGTTTGCCGGCATTGGCGCCGAGTTGACGCGCGACGACAATCATCCCGTCGTGCTGTCGCCGATCGACGGCACGCCCGCGTCGCGCGCCGGCATTCAACCCGGCGACATCATCCTTCGCATCGATGGTCATTTGACCGACGGCCTGTCGTTGAAGGACGTGGTGGATTCATTGCGCGGTCCCGCCAATACCCAGGTGAAGATCACCATCGGCCGCAAGAGCGTGCCGCCGTTCGAGGTCAGCCTCACCCGGGCGATCATCCATGTCGATTCCGTCAAATTCGCGATGCAGCCCAACAATGTCGGCTATATCCGGATCACCAGCTTCGGCGAGACGACACAGCGCGAAGTTGCCCGCGCCATCGACGATCTGAAAAACAAAGCCGGCGGACAACTCAGAGGCTTGGTGTTGGACCTGCGCAACAATCCCGGCGGCTTGCTGGACCAAGCTGTCCAAGTGTCCGGTGACTTCCTCGACGGCGGCACGACCGTATCGATCCGCGGCCGCTCCGACGATGACAATCATGTCTTCCCGGCGCCCGGCGGCGGCGATCGCCTGCGCGGCGTGCCCGTCGTCGTCATGATCAACGGTGCATCGGCATCGGCGGCCGAGATCGTCGCCGGCGCCTTGCAGGATCGCAAGCGCGCCGAGATCCTCGGCATGCAGAGCTTCGGCAAAGGATCGGTCCAGACCATCATCCCCCTCGACGGGCATGGCGCGCTGCGGCTGACCACGGCACGCTACTACACGCCGAGCGGACGCTCAATCCAGGGCCAGGGCATCGTCCCCGATCATGTCGTCGAGCAGCCCAAGGGCGAGAAGTCGGCCGAGGTCGAACTTGTGCGCGAAGCCGATCTTCCCGGCGCGATCACCAACGGGCTGAAGAACCAGCCAGGTGATGCCGTCGCGGCCCCCCGCACCAAGACCGAAACCTTGATCGAGGTCGCGGCGATCGGCACCGTCAAAGACTATCAACTCAAGGCGGCGCTCGACGATCTGGGCAAGCAGGTCCGGGTTTCCGGCAACAAATAGCTGGCTTATTCGTCAAGACGGCGGCGCAACCGACCGGTGCGCCGCCGTTTTCTTTTATAAATGCCCGCCTTGACCGAACGACTATAATAGGTCGGTGATTGGAGATAGCTGATGCCCCGGACCTTACGTACTGTCTTCGCCTCGATCCTGCTGCTCTTAAGCGGCTGCGTCTCGCCGGTACCGCCGGGCGAGGCCCTGACCGGTCCCTTGCCGCCGCAACAGGCAGGATCGGCGCGGTTCGTGTTTTACCGGCCGCTCAACTACTACGACACGATGGCGATGCCGACGGTAACGCTTAACGAAGCGACGACCGGGATTTCGCAGAACGGCGCGGCGTTCTATCGCGACGTCGCGCCCGGCCTCTACAACATCGCCCTGACCCCGACCGATCCCTATCCGCATCAGTTCAAGACGGTCACGGTTCGTCCTGGCGACGTTTATTACGTCCGCATCGACACGCTCTCCAAGGTGCCTTGTAACCTCTTTCCAACCGCACGCTGTAGCGAAGATACGTTCATTATGACGCTGATCGATCCGCCTGTGGGGATGCAGGAAAGTCAGGGGCTTCATCTGATTTCCGGTTGATAACCGATAGAATCGGCCTTGCTTGCCCGAACCGGGGCAAATCGCTAAGGGGTGATCATGGACGCTGTCGATCCCACGAAAGAAACCTCTCGGCTTCACGTCAGCACTTTGCTGGTCGCTTCCGAGCGTGCCTTGGTCAATGCGCTGGACGAATTGGGCTTTGCGGAGAATGACGATCGGGTGATCGAACATGAAGGCCGATTCGCCTTCATCACCTGCAGCCACGATCCCGATTGCGACGACTTATTTGCGCTGATCAGCGAGCTGGCCGCACGCGGCGAAACCTGGGAACTGCAATACCGGATCGATACCGGCGAAGGCCGCGCGATCTTCCAGCGCTTCTCCCGGCATCAGCCGGTCGAGGCGATCGACGCGCCGATCCCGCCCGAGCCGTCACCGGCGACGGGCGATTTGCCGATCCATGATCTCGACGAGGAAAAAGACCGCAAGGCGTTGGCGAAAGCCATGACCCGGATCGACCCGACCGAGGTGTTCGTCATCCTCGGCTCCAACGCCGCCGGCCGCGCCACCGCCATCATCCTGCGCCGCAATCCGCGCGGCGCCATCGCCAGCGCCGAGGGTGCCGACGAAGCCAGCCTGCGCAGCACCATCCGCGAGATGTTGCCGACCGTGATGTTCTCGGTCGCGATGAAGCCGTCTTCAAGCTGAGAGCTCCGATTCAAAGCACGGCCACTCAAAGCCCTGTTGCGCGGCAGAATAATTTCGATGCGCTTCGGCTGATCGCGGCCGTCTCGGTCATCTTCTCGCATTCCTATATGATTGCGCAGGGGACGGAGGCGAACGAGCCGCTCAATCTCCTGACCGGCAACCAATGCATATTGGGCCTTGTTGCGGTCTTCATCTTCTTTGCCGTCAGCGGCTTCCTGATCACGCAAAGCTTCGAGCAAACGCAAGCGCCGTTGCGCTATCTGCTCAAGCGCTGCCTGCGCATCTTTCCGGGTCTCATTCTTGTCTTAGTGCTGACGGCGTTCGTTCTCGGCCCGATCGTCACCACCCTGCCGCTGACCGATTATCTGCATCGCCCCGAGCCTTATTTCTATGTCCTGCGTAATGCCTATTTCAGCCTGAAGGTGCATGAGCTTCCGGGCGTGATGTTCGTCGATAATCCGGTGGGTCTCGAGGTCAACGGCGCGCTCTGGTCGCTTGGCTGCGAATTCCAGATGTATATCATGGTGATGCTGCTGGGCATTTGCCGGCTTATCAACGTGCCGGTTTGCATTTTGTTGTTGGCGCTGGGCATGGCCTGTATCCAGTACGAGCCGCTGAGCTTCCTGACCCAATATGACGCCCTGAGCTTTCTCGGCGGCTGGGGCTGGACGCTCAGCTTTTTCGCCATGGGGATGCTGATCTACAAGCTGCGCGACTGGCGCTACACTTTCGACGGGCGCGTCGCGATCGTCGCGGTGATTGGCCTGATCGCCAGCATCCCGCTGCAGCAGTTCATCCTGCTGTTCGCGCCGTTCGGCTGCTATCTCGCGATCTATATCGCGCGCCATCCGCGCATCCCGTTCATCCCGGCGGCGAAGTTCGGCGATCTGTCCTATGGGCTCTATATCTTCGGCTGGCCGTCGGAACAGCTTGTCATCTGGCTGATGGGCGGCCATGCGGCGTGGTGGCAAGTTTTTATCGATGCGACGTTGGTGGCGAGCGTCCTCGCCTTCCTGTCGTGGCATCTGGTCGAAAAGCGCGCATTGCGCTTGAAACCGCGTAGCCGACACTTGCAAGCTGAAATCCTGGCAAGCTGAAGGTCTGGCGTAGCTGACGATCTGGGCATGGGGCAGACATCATGGCGACCGAAATCCCTTTCCGCCGCGAATTCACCTTCGAATACAAACGGCCCGAGCGCTTAAGCCCGCTGATCCGGCGGGTCGTCGCGCACAATCCCAGCCCTTTCACCTTCAAAGGCACCGGGACCTATATCGTCGGCACCGGCAAGGTCGCGGTGATCGATCCCGGCCCCAACCTGCCCGAACATGTCGATGCCTTGATGGTGGCATTGGACGGTGAAACAGTCACCCACATCGTCGTCACCCACACCCATGGCGATCACTCCCCCGCCGCGGCACCGTTGAAGCAAGCAACGGGGGCCAAGACCTATGCCTATGGCCCGCATGGTTCGGGTCGCGCCGAAGCGCACCAGCATGGCGGCAACATGGAGGAAAGCGGCGACCGCGACTTCATCCCCGATGTCGAGATGCGCGAGGGCGATACGGTCGAAGGCCCCGGCTGGCATCTATCGGCGGTCGAAACGCCGGGCCATACCTCGAACCATCTGTGCTTTGCCTTGGCGGAAGAAAAAACGCTGTTCAGCGGCGATCACGTCATGGGCTGGTCAACGAGCGTCATCGCGCCGCCCGATGGCGACATGGCGTCCTATATGCGGTCGCTGGAAAAACTGCTGCATCGCGACGATGCGCTGTATTGGCCGACACATGGCGCATCGATCATCGCGCCGAAGCCCCATGTCCAAGCCTTCATCGCCCATCGCCGAGAGCGCAGTGACGACATTCTCAAAGCCATCGCCGCTGGTGACGAAACCATCGCCGCCATCGTCGCGCGGGTCTATGTCGGATTAGACCCTAAGCTGGTCATCCCCGCCGGACGCTCGGTTTTGGCGCATCTGATCGAGCTGGTCGAAACCCGGCGCGTCCACTGCGACGGCCCGCCCTCGATCGAGGCGCGCTACCAGATCGCGCGCTAGATCAGTTCCAGAGCCGCTTGCTGGCAAGCGCCGCGCCTTCGGCGAGGCTGCGGAGTTTCTTGAAACCGATCTCGGGATCGATCTTGCCGTAACCGACGAAGGTGCCGAAGCCGCAATCGGTGCCGGCGATGACGCGTTCGCGGCCGATGACGCTCGCATAGCGTTGGATGCGTTCAGCGACGAGTTCCGGATGCTCGACATAATTGGTCGAGGTGTCGATCACGCCAGGGATCAGCACCTTGTCGTCAGGCAGCTTCACATCACGCCACTGCGACCATTCATGTTCGTGACGCGGATTGGCGCCTTCGACCAGGAACGCCATCGGCTTGGCCTTCAACAAAATCGGCGCGACCTTCCGCAACTCGATGTCGTGATCGTGCGGGCCTTCGTAATTGCCCCAGCAAATATGCAGCCGCATCATGTCCGCCGGAATGTTCCGGACAGCGTGGTTCAGCACTTCGACATGATGCGCGGCGCGCTTCAGGAAGTCGGCCTCGCTCAAATCTTGAAAGCCGGTGTGCCGCGCCATCGCCAAGTCCGGGCAATCGAGCTGCAGCACGAAACCAGCCTTGTGGATCGCTTCGTATTCCGTCTGCATCGCATCGCCCAGCGCTTCGACATAGGCTTCGTGCGACGGATAGAAACTGTTGGTCTGAAAAGCGGTGACAAGGCCCGGTGACGCCGAGGTCATAAAGGCGTCGGTTGCCGGCGTGGCGTCGAGTGCGGCACGAAGATGCGCGGTGTCGTGATCGATCGGCGCGCGATCGATCAGCGCAATCGGACCAACGCAGGTCGAGCGGCGCAGGGTCTGCGGCCCGGTCATCCGCGCCATTGCTTCGTTGAAGGCAGGATAATCGCGGGTATCGAGCGGCGGCTTGCGCGCGGCGTGACCCCGGAAACCCGACAAGCGATCGGCGATATAGGTCGAATAACCCGGCTTCGACATTTCGCCGTCATCGACGATATCGATACCAGCCTCGACTTGCCGTTTCACAATTGCCGAAACGGCTTCGGCAGTGGAGTTTTCCAGCGCGGCCGCATCGTAAGCCTCGCCGCGATCCTTGCGCAGAAGCTGCTCCGCCAATTCCTTAGGACGCGGCAGACTGCCGACATGCGTGGTCAGGATGCGCTGGGTGCTGGTTTTCATATCTTCTCTTCCTTGCCGCGTAACAGGGTTACGCGTCAGCCGGCGTAGGGTGGCGCCTCGCAGCCGGTCGAACTTTCAATCGGAACACCGTGCCGCCACATACAGCACCGCATCCAGCGCGGGCCGATGTCATCGCCGACATGGCCGGCGACCAGATCGTTTTCACAGATCTTCATCTGCCAGGAATATTGCGTCCCGACATCGAACATGCTGCCGTATTTCTGGCCGTAATGATCGTCGATCGAATAGGTGCCGCAGCCTTGCAGCGCGAGCGCGCCCAAGAGAACGAGAACGCGCGCGCGCCGCATTATTGCTGGACCTTCCACGGAATGACGATGCGTTCGACTTCGAAGAACATCGTCGAGGTGATCACACCGAGCAGACCGATGGTGACGATACCGACGAACATCGCATCGACCTGCAGCAATTCCCACGACGACCAGATCAGGTAGCCGATGCCGCTTTTGGCGGCGACGAATTCGGCGGCCGTGCCGATGATGAAGGAAATCGCCAACGCGACGCGCAAGCCGGCGAAGATCAGCGGCAGCGCGCCGAAGAACACGACACGGGTGAACATGACGCTGGGGCTGGCACCGTAATTACGGGCGACGTCGATATAGATTTTCTCGATATTCGCCGCGCCGGCATAGGTGTTGACGATCACCGGAAAGAACGCGCCGATCGCGACAACGACGATCTTCGAGGTTTCGCCGAAACCGAAAGCCAACAGGATCAACGGCATCAGGGCCAGCTTCGGCACCGGGAACAAGGCCGCGACCAACGGATCGACGATGATCCGGACGCCGCGCCACATCGCCATGCAAAGACCGATCGCAATGCCGGGAATCGCGCCGACCAGGAATCCCGCGATGATGCGCCAAAGCGTGACGACCGTGTCCCAGAGCAATTCGCCCGAGAGACACAGCGCCCAGAAACGTTCAGCGATGTCCGACGGCGCCGGCACGAAGCGGCGATCGCCGAGACCGGCGCGGATGGCGATTTCCCACAGAACCAGAAGACCGATCGGCGAGAGGAGATAAAGAAGCCGTTCTTGCCGAAGGTTTTTCGCTGCCTGACTCTTGCCGCTCATGCCCCGTCCTCACTTGCCCGCGCGCGATTGACCTCTTCTTCGAGGACACGCCAGATCTTCAACTTGAGATCGCCGAAGCTCGACGACGTCGTCAGTTCCATCAGATTGCGCGGATGCGGGAACGGAACGTCGATGATTTCCTTAATCCGCCCCGGATGCGCCGTCATGATCGCCGTGCGATCGCCGAGGAACAACGCCTCGTCGATCGAGTGGGTGATATAGACGACAGTCTTGCCCGTCGTTTCCCAAATACGCACCAGCTCTTCCTGAAGGATGGTGCGGTTCTGAGCATCGAGCGCCGCGAAGGGCTCGTCCATGAACAGCACCGCCGGATCGGTGACAAAGGCGCGGGCGATGGCGCCGCGCTGGCGCATGCCCCCCGATAGCTGATGCGGGAAATGACGCCGGAACTGCGTCAGTCCGACCAGCTTCAACGCCGCCTCGACCCGATCCGATTTCTCGGAACCGCGGACGCCCCGCGTCATTAGGCCGAACCCGACATTCTCCTCGACCGTCATCCAGGGAAAGAGACCGCTTTCCTGGAACACCATGGCGTTCTCGACCTTCCAGCCGGCGGAATCGATCTCGATCGTTCCGCTGGTCTGACGCTCGAGCCCCGCCAGGATACGCAGCAAGGTGGACTTGCCGCAGCCTGATGGACCGACGATGCAAAAGAACTCACCGGCACCAATCGAAAGATTGATGTCGGTGAGCGCATGCACGGTGCCGCTCATCGCCTCGAAGGTCTTCGAGAGATTCGCGATTTCGATCTTGGCCCCTTTACGCGGGGGCTCGGATGCCATGGTCTTGTCGCCTTTCTCAGATCACGCGATTCAGACTAAGGGGTCTGCGCCGTCGATCAGCACGAAACAGATGCGGCAGGGTTCTTTACCGCGATTGACCCAAGCGTGGTTGGTCGCCTGCTGGACGAGGACGTCGCCCGCCTTCAGATGAACTTCGGTATCGTCGAGCAGCATGTCGATCTCGCCGTAAAGGACGATGGCGTAATCGATCGTGCGGGTACGGTGCATGCCGGGATGACGCGGCGGACGCACGCCCTTCGGCGCATGATGTTGATCGCCCAGCATCTGAGTCATGTGATCGGCCGGAAGCTTCTTGCTCTCTTCGCTCTCAGGCGGAATGTCGAGATAACGGATGATCGAGCCACCGGTGGGCGGGGCAATGCGAACTTCGATCGCACCGCGATCGGTGTCGCCGCGCATGTCGGCCGGGCCTGTGTCCGTAACCCAGATCCGCTGCTGAAACGCGCCCTCGGCGCGGCGCGCGGTGTAGGGCGTATTGTCGTCGATGATGACGATCGCCTTGCCCGTCGAATCATGACCGGTGACGACGCGGCGCGCCAGGCTGTTCGGCTCGATACCCATTTTCTAAGTCTCCCTATTTTCGATTAGCGGCAGCCAGGCAACTGGCTGTCTTTGTTGTCCAGAACGAACGGTCCCAATTCCTTCGAGGCTTCGTTGGCAAAGCTGGCGTCGATCAGCCGCTCGGCCGGGAATTTCTGTTTGACCAGCCCTTCTTTAAAGAACCAATCCTGAATGTCCAGAACGCTCGCTTCGTTGAGACGGCCGTTCGGGTCGCGCGCCGCCCAGGGGCGGGTTTCCAGCAATTCGCGGGTCGCGACTTTCTTGTCGATCATCAGCTTCATGACATATTCGCGGTTCGGACCGCCATGATAAGCCTGACAATAATCGCGGGCGCCGCGCGCCAAAGCCACGAAGACGTGATGGGCGATCTCGGGGTTTTTCTTGGCCCAGTCGCTGTTGGTGACATAGGCCACGTTCGCCATCGGCTCCGGCCGGATCACCTTATCCATATTGACCAGGACCACGCCGAGACCTTTTTCCTGGATGATGTCGCTGAAAGGCGGGATCGACATGCCGGCATCGACCGCACCGTTCTGGAACGCGACGATCAGCTGCGTGTAGGGGATATAACGCTGCTCGACATCCTTCACGCGAAGGCCGCCGGTTTCGAGCGCCTTGCCCGCTTCGTATTGCTGAATGCCGTCGGGCGACACCTGGGCCATGGTCTTGCCCTTGAGGTCGGCGACGGTCTTGATCTTGTCCTTAAGGTCGGCACGAATCAGCAATGAGTGATTGAGCGGGCTGGAACCACGTTCCATCGCCATGATCACCGGCAGACCTTGCGCCAACGCATTCCAATAGCTCGCGGCCAGACCGCCCTCGACGACATCGAGACGGCCGCTGGCAAGCAACGGCATCGCCGCGCCGGCGCTGTCGGCCTTTTCCAGATCGACGTCGATGCCGAAGTCTTTGAAGTAGCCTTTATCGATCGCGATATAGGTACCAACGGCGGTCGGGCTCGGCACCGCTCCGATGGTGATCTTGGTTTCCGCCATGGCCGGCGCGACAACAAACAACGCCGCGACACTCGCCGTCAGCGCAACCACAAAGCTTTTCATTCCACCGAGTTCCATTAGCGGCAGCCGGCCAGCGTGCTGCTCTTGTTGATGAGTTCAAACGGGCCGAATTCTTTCGCCGCTTCGTCGGCAAAGCTGGTGTCGATCAGGCGTTCGGCCGGGAATTTTTGCTTAATCATGCCTTCTTTGAAGAACCATTCCTGCACGTCGATAACGCTGGTCACGTTGAAGCGGCCATTCGGATCGCGCGCCGGCCAGGGCGCCGATTCTAGCAGCTTGCGGTCGGAAACCTTGTTCTTCACCAGCACGTCGATGACCTCAGCGCGGTTGGGGCCGCCATGATAGGCCTGACAATATTCGCGGGCGCCTTTGACGATCGCCATGAAATAGCGCCGCGCCACGTCGTGGTTCTGTTTGATCCAATCTGTATTAGCCATATAGGCGATGACGCTCATCGGCACCGGGCGGATGACGTCTTCGGGATCGATCAGATTGATGCCGAGCCCTGCCGCGAGGGCAACGTCGCTGAACGGCGGCACCGAGATCGCGGCATCGACGGCGCCGTTCTGCAGCGCCACGCCCATCTGCGGGAAGGGAATGATCTTGGTCTCGACATCCTTCAGCGTCAGGCCAACGGTTTCGAGCGTCTTACCGAGTTCGTAGAACGGAATAGCGCCCGGTCCCGGTTCGGCAATGCTATGCCCCTTCAGGTCGGCGATCGTCTTGATTTTGTCCTTCATCGCCGGGCTGATCATGATGCTGTGGTGGAGCGGCGTCGATGAACGCTCCATCGCCATCGTCACCGGCAGGCCCTGTCCCAAGGCGTTCCAATAACCAGCGGCAAAACCGCCCTCGACCACCTGCATCCGGTTGCCGGCGAGGAGCGCCATCGCGTTGCTGGCCGAATCGAGCGTCTGCAACTCGACATCGATGCCCGCGTCGCGGAAATACCCTTTTTCGATGCCGATATAGGTCGCCGCGCCCGGTTGGGTCGGAACGATACCGACCGTGATCGTCGTACGCTGTTGCGCCATCGCCAGCGACGGCACGGCAAAAAATAGGCAAAGGAATAGGTTAAGCCGTTTCATAGTCCCCGAACTTTCGACGTTTTCAGCGGCAGCCTGGGTCTTGGCTGCTCTTGTTCTCGACCACAAAAGGCCCAAGCTTTTTTGCTGCCTGCTGGGCATAGCTTACATCGACCAATCTTTCAGCAGGAAATTTTTGCTTGATGAAGCCTTCCTTGAAAAACCAGTCCTGCACGTCGAGCACGCTTGCAACATTGAAGTGTCCATCCGGCTCGCGCGACGGCCAGGGGTATTTGTCGATCACGTCGCGGTTGGAAACACCGTTTTTTAGCAAGAGGTCCACGACGTACTGCCGATTGGCCCCTTTGTGGTAGGCCTGGCAATATTCCCGGATGCCGCGCGCGGTCGCGATGAAGAAATTATGGGCCAGTTCGGGGTTGGCCTTCGCCCAATCGGCATTGATGACATAGGAAACAGCCGAGAGCGGCGTCGGGGTGATCACCGTATCGGGATCGACCAGCGTCCAGCCCAGCTTTTGATCCAACGCCACATCGCTGAAAGGCGGGATCGACATGACGGCATCGACCGCCTTGTTGGTCAGCGCCACGCCCATCTGCGGGAACGGGATATAGGTGATTTCCACGTCTTTGATCGTAAGGCCGGCGGTTTCGAGCGCCTTGCCCAATTCGTACATCAGCACCGCACCGGGCGCGGCGACGGCGATCTTGCGGCCTTTCAGGTCGGCGATCTTCTTGACGGATTCTTTCAGGTCATTGCGAACGAGAATGGCGTGATGCAGCGGCGATGAGCCGCGTTCGCTCGCCATGATCACCGGCAATCCCTGCGCCAGCGCGTTCCAGTAATTGGAGGCGAGGCCGCCCTCGACCACCTGCATCCGATTGGACGCAACCAGCGACATCGCGCTGGCCGCGGTATCGACATTCGCAATTTCGATTTCGATGCCGGCGTCGCGATACCAGCCTTTGTCATTGGCGATGTAGGTCGCCGCCGCCGGGATGCTGGGCACCGAACCGATAATGATCTTTTGCAGATCGGCGGCTTGCGCCGTAGGCAACGTCAGCAGCGCCGCCGCAAACGCCAAGATCGATCGGATCGGTCCCATCACAATCCCCTTTAGATCAACGGCAGCTGGGCAGCTTGTCGTCCTTGTTGATGACCTCGAAGGGCGGCAGCGTCTTCGCGACATAATCGGCATAGCTCTCATCGACCAAACGTTCCGCCGGGAACTTCTTGGTGATCATGCCTTCCTTGAAGAACCAATCCTGGATGTCGAGCGCGGTCGCGGCATCCAAGCGGCCGTTCGGGTCGCGGCCTTGCCACGGAATCCGATCCAGCAAAGAGCGATCCGCCATCACTTTGTATTTCATCATGATGTCGAGGATTTCTTCGCGGTTCGGGCCGTGATGATAAGCCTGGCAGTAATCGCGCGTACCGCGAGCAATGGCGACGAAGAACTTGCGCGCCGCGTCCTGGTTCTTTTTCGCCCAATCGGTGTTGATCTGATAGGCGATCGCCGCCAGCGGCACCGGCTTCAGCGTGTCGTCGATCGCGGCGATCGGGAACATCAATCCCTGGTCCTGAGCGACATTGACGAAGGGCGGGATGTTCTCGGCGGCGTCGATGGCGTTGTTCTTGAACGCGACCGCCATTTGCGGGAACGGCATATATTTCACATCGACGTCTTTGATCGTCAGCCCGACCGTTTCGAGCATCTTGCCGAGTTCATAGATCGTCAGTGAACCCGGTGCATTGACGGCAACCGAATGGCCTTTCAGATCTTTGATCGTCTTGATCTTGTCCCGCATCGCTTCGGGCACGACGATGAAGTGATTCGTCGGGCGCGAGCCGCGCTCGAACGCGGTGATGATCGGGAAATCTTTCGCCAGCGCGTTCCAGTAACCGGCGGAGTAACCGCCTTCGACGATCTGGAATTCGTTGGTCGAAAGGCTGGCCATGGCATCGGCGGCGGAGGCGAGACTGCCGATATCGACGTCAAGGCCGGCATCTTTAAAATAGCCCTTTGAATCGGCGATGTAGGTGCCCGCGGCGGCAAGACCCGGCACCGTAGCGATGACCATCTTGGTCTGCGCGGCCGCATCTTGCGGCATGATCGCGGTCAAGCCCAACAGCGCGACGGCGCTGCTCAACAACTTCTTCATCACACGCTCCATGTTAACGGCAACCGCCGAGCTTGCTGTCTTTGTTCGCCACTTCGAAAGCGCCGAGCTGCTTCGCGGCTTCTGCCGAATAGCTCGGATCGACCAGTTCCTCGGCCGTCAGCTTTTTCTTGATGTAGCCGTCCTTGAAGTACCAATCCTGCACGTCGAGGACGCTGTCGATGTTGAACTTGCCGTTCGGATCGCGCGCCTGCCACGGGAACTTGTCGAGCGAGTCATGATCGCCGGCCACGCCGTATTTCTGCATGATCGCGATGACTTCCTCGCGGTTCTTGCCATGATGATAGGCCTGGCAATAATCGCGCGTGCCGCGCGCCATCGCGACAAACAGACGATGGGCCAGATCGACATTCTGCTTCGCCCAATCGGAATTGATGACGTAATGCACCACCGAGGTCGGCGACGGCTTCAGATAGTCATCGGTGTCGATCCAGTTGATGCCCAGCTTCTTCTCGATGATGAGATCGCCGAACGGCGGCACGTTGACCGCGGCATCGACCGCGCCGTTCTGCAGGGCAATGCCCATCTGCGGGAACGAGATGTATTTGATATCGACGTCTTTGAAGGTGAGGCCGGCGCTGCCGAGCACCTTGTAGAGATCGTAGCCGATGATCGAGCCCGGCGCGTTGAGCGCGATCGAGCGACCTTTCAAATCGGCCGGCGTCTTGATCTTGTCCTTGAGGTTGGTGCCGATCAGGATGTGATGGTTGAGCGGCGTTGAGCCACCCTCGAAAGCCATGACAAGCGGCATACCTTGAGCGAGGCCATTCCAATAAGCAGCCGAGAAGCCGCCCTGTGCGACTTGCGCCCGGCCGCTCGCCAAGAGCGGCATCGCCGTGCTGACCGAATCGATATTCTGGATTTCGGCGTCGATGCCGGCATCTTTCAGATAGCCTTTGGCGTCGGCGATATAGGTGGATGTCGAGGCGATCGTCGGAACCGTCGCGATCACGACATGGTTCGAGGATTGCGCCATGGCCGGACCGCACAACGCGGCGCCCAACAAGCAGAACAAACTATCGCGAAAAAAGCGCAGCGGAACCTCCCCATTCGGATTTGCGCGCTGGTTGACGCGCGCAACAATCCTTCTGCCGCGATCCTTGTTGAGGTACCTCCCCTTGTCAAGGAAAGGCCGTCCTTCAAGGGCGCTTGACGGCTCGGGCAACGCATAGTCTGCTCTAACGCGGGGAAACGCTGATCAAGGAGAGCCATCAATGGCCGAGTCCTATCTCTATGCCGGCGCCGGTATGTGGCGCGGCGGATCGCTATCCGGTGTTTTTCGTCAGCCCGTGGGCCGTGGGACATGGGAACAGCCCAAGGCGGGATTGCCCGACCCGGTCAGCGTCCACACTATCACGGTTCATCCCACCCACCCTGAGCGCGTCTTCATCGGCACCCAGGATGGGCCTTATGTCAGCAACGACCATGGCGCGAATTGGCACCGCCCCGATTTCCCCGACCACGTACAAATCTGGTCGATCCTCGTTCATCCCGAAAATCCGAACGTCATCTTCGCCGGCGGCGCACCGATTTCGGTGTATCGCAGCGACGATCGCGGCGAGCATTGGCGGCTTCTGTCACGCCCCGTCTTCGCCGAACGCGCGCCGATGCCCTTTACCTGCCGCGTGATGCGGATCGCGCTCGATCCGGCTCGGCCCGACAATCTCTACGCGACACTCGAAGTCGGCGGCGTGATGCGCAGCCGCGACGGCGGCGTGAGCTGGGATGATTGCAGCGATGGCCTCGTCGAACTGACCGAGCGCAAACCGCATCTCAAGAACCGGCAGGTTTCAAAGGTCGATGCCGAAGGCATGCTGGACGGCCACGCCGTCTGCGTCAGCACCGCCGATCCGGGCGCGGTCTTCCTCGCTTGCCGCATGGGGCTGTTCCGCAGCGCCGACGGCGGCACCCGTTGGGACGATATGGAAGTGGGCCGCTTCTCACCGTTGACCTACGCCCGCGACGTTCGCCCCGCGCCGCAGGACCCGCGCCGCCTCTATGCTTGCTTGAGCGTCCACGCGACCGGCGACACTGGCTCGCTCGCCCGCAGCGACGATCTGGGCCAGAGCTGGCAGCGCATCGATCACGACGTCACCCCGACGGCGACCTTAATGCAGCTCGCCCTGCATCAACGCGATCCCGACCAGGTCTATGGAGCCGCCCGCAACGGCCGGATCATCGGCACCCAAGATGGCGGCAAGAACTGGAACGAGTACCCCCTACCCGCCGGCTGTGAGGATACCTATGCAGTCGCTTGCGGATAAATTATATAAATCAATATCTTATGAAAATTAGCGCGATTTTCCGGAACGCCGAGCATTAACACTTAAATAGAGAACCGAGGCGCAATCCCTCTCGACTCGGCGGGGGATTAACTTAAAATTAACCATAAATCTTCGAATCTGATCCCATGAGGGTGACGATGCGCCTCGATCCGAACGACCGGCCGAAATTCGAGAGCATGACCTACACGGTTGTGGCGCTCGTCTTTTTCTTTGGCGTCGGACTAGCCGGCGGCACGGCATATCAATTACTTCCCGGCCAGGAAGAAGCCGTCCAAACCGCCGAAGCCGATCCGCCGGCAGAATTAATGGCGCCTGCCGATATGATGGCGACGCGCACGGCCCCGGATACGTCGGCCGACGACCGCGCGGCCCAAGACCTCTCCGCCATCGTCCCCACTGCCGGACCGCCGGACGTACCGCAGGCAACAGACCCGGTCGCTGCCGCGCCGTCTTCGCCTCTCGCAACGACGCTGGCAACACGAACGCTGCCCGACTCCGAACCGGCCATGACGGCAAAAGCCGACCCGATCCCGGCCCCCGCGCCTCAGAAACCGCACGTGGCGCGTCCGATCTCCGCCGCCAAACCAAGCGTGGCCGAGCGTCAGCCTGCGCCGCCGGCCAAGAAGCCCGAGATCGCGGAAAAAACCGATTCGATCATTCATGCGCCGCTGACCGCGCCCGCGAACGCGGTTGGACCGTATCGCATCCAGTTCGGCGCTTTCGCGAACGAGGATAATGCGCGGCGGGTGCAATGGGCCGTCGAAGCTTCAGGCATGCAGGTCGAGGTCGCGCATACGACCAACAGCACCGGCCACCTGCTCTATTACCTACGCTCGCCCAGCTATTCCGAATACGGCGTCGCGCTGAGCGCCGCTCAAACCGTGCAGAACACGGTGCAGCGTTTCATCAACGCCATCCCGATCGACTTCGTCATCTTCGGCGACCAAGGGCCGCCGATGCAGCAGGCGCAGTTGCCGTCGCGCTGATTCCGCTCTTCTTTAGATACAGCCGATCTGCTTTTTGAATTTATCGATGCCGTTGTCGAACGAGCCGAATTCTTTCGGCACCTGGACATCCGCACCGGGATGAGTAGCCATAAACTCGTGATTGAAGGCACGGCTTCGCTCAAGGGATGCGCAAGCTTCGGATGTTTGACCGTTCAAATACTGAGCGTCGCTCTTATTCAGATAAATGTTCGACAAGTCTTAGGCTCGCTCGGTTCCACCTATCGATTGGTAGAGAGCCTCAGCTTTCTCAAAATATTCGACAGACTTTGCGTAGCGAGTCTTGAAGCTGATCGTCTTATCGGTAAAGCCGTACTGAACAAACGCATAGTCGGAATGTGTCACCGCGGGCGACAGTAAGAAAAGCGCGTATTGCCGGTAAGCTTCGGCCAAGCCGTCCTGATCGCCGCGTTGCTGATAAATATCGATCGCTTCACGAATGAGCGTATCTGCCGGCAGGGGACGATCGATCCGTAAAAGTCCGATCGCTTGTTGAAGCTTCTCGCGCGGATCCGACGTCGCGGGAACACCAATGGCGGAGCATCCTGCCAGCACGATCAGCAGTGCGCCCGGAAAGAACGAACGACATTTCATGACCTACTTCCTTCAAATCCTGGTTCTGATCACAACGGACTCGTAAGCGCGCCCTTCAACACCTTCGCTCGATCCGTTGCACCGCCCATGAGGAACGGCAGATCGTTCCCGCCGAGAATCATGCGCATGCCCATGCCGATATATTTCTTGAGCAAGTCATCAACATAGCAGCCTCCCATGCCAGGCCATTTGTTTTCCTGGCGGCAGACGGCAATCACTTTCTCGTACGCTGCGACGATGGTCGGATGAGTGAACTGACCAGGGATGCCATATTCCATCGCCAGATCGCTCGTCCCAATCAACAAGACATCGACGCCCGGCACCGCTGCGATCTTCGCCGCGTTCTCGACCGCCTTCGGCGTTTCGATCATCACCGTCACCAGCATCTCCTGATTGACGATCTTCGAAGCTTCGCCGGTCGGGACGCCGCGATAGCCGAATTGCGGAAGCGATCCCGTGACCGAGCGATGGCCTTGTGGCGGATATTTCACCATCGCGACGACCTCGGCCGCTTCTTCCGCCGTATCGACATGCGGCATGACCACGCCCCAGCCGCCGTTATCGAGCGCGCGCGTCGCCATGTCGTACTGACCGCGCGGAACGCGAACGATCGGCGCGATGCCAGCATCGAGCGCAGCCACCGAAATCTGTCCGGCCGTATCGAGCGACATCGAGCCATGTTCGAGATCGAGGAACAGCCAGTCCCACCCGCATGTCGCCATGATGCGCCCGATCTCGGCGCCGCGCGAAAGACGCAAGCCCACACCAATCGAAACTTCGCCTTTGACAAGCCGCTCACGCGCGGGATTTTTGACGTCTGTCATATTTCTTCCTCACTATGCCGACGTTGCGGCCCCAGGCTCTCAGTTGAAAGCCCCCTCGGTTGAAAGAACGGGCGCGTTCCTGCTAGGTTTGCGCTTCTCGCGGGAATGAAGCCGCCGCGTCCTGGCAATGCAATCAAAAATCGCCAGGGAAATGCACGGGGCAAACCGGCGGCACCCAAAAAGCCAAGGAGCAACGCCTATGAAATTCGTGACCTTCGATGCCAATGGTCAGGAGCGCCTCGGCGTTCTCGATAGCAAGCGCGGTATTCTCGACCTGAAGAAGGCGAGCGCTTCGCTGCCGGGCGACATGATTTCCTTCATCGAAGCCGGCGATGCCGCTTTGGCCGAAGCAAAGAAAGTCGTTGGCGCGGCGCCGGACAATGCCTGGATTCCGCTGCAGGGCGTGAAGCTCTATGCGCCGATCCCGCATCCGCGCAAAAACATCTTCTGCATCGGCCGCAACTACAAGGCTCATATCGAAGAAGGCGCGCGCGCGCGCAACCTGCCGGTCAAATTCCCGCCGGTGCCGGAAATCTTCTCGAAGCCCTTCACCACCGTGATCGGCCATGAAGCCAACGTGAAGCGCCATGCCAAGAACACCAACCAGCTCGATTACGAAGTCGAGTTGGGCGTCGTGATCGGCAAGACGACGCTCGACGTGCCTGCCGACAAGGCGTTCGATCACGTCTTCGGGTACACCATTTTCAACGACGTCACCGCGCGCGAAAAGCAAGCCGCGCACGGCCAGTGGTTCAAGGGCAAGAGCTTCGACACCTTCGGCCCGATGGGTCCCTGCATCGTCACCAAGGATGAATTCGGCGACGCCTCCGGCCATCGTCTGACCCTGCGCGTCAACGGCGAGACGCGCCAAGATTCGAACACTTCGGATCTGCTCTTCGGCGTCCCGGCGATCATCGAATCCGTTTGCGCCAGCCTGACGCTGCATGCCGGCGACGTGATTGCTACCGGCACGCCTTCGGGTGTGGCCCTCGGCATGACGCCGCAAAAGTTCCTCAACACCGGCGACGTGATGGAAGCCGAGATCGATGGCATCGGCATCCTGCGCAACAAGATCGCCGAATAAGGCGAGGCCAAAACAACAAGTATGAGTGACGACAAACCGGCAGAGCCCGTGCGCGACGCGGGCCCTGCCGGTCTAAAAAAACTTTTCGCAGCGGACAGCATTTATACGAGTGCTGTCCGCCGCTATCTCCTCGCACGTTTCTCCGCCGCTGCCGCCTTTCAAATTCAGGGCGTTGCCGTCGGCTGGTATATCTACGAACTTACCGACAGTCCGCTCTGGCTGGGCCTCGTCGGCCTTGCGATGTTCCTGCCGACCGCAGGCCTCGCGCTGTTCGCCGGTCAGGCGATTGATCAATATTCGCGCCGCAATGTCCTGCTCGCAGCTTGGAGCGTTCAGGCGGCCGCCGCTCTCGGCATCGCTACGCTCGCCGTGCTCGGCCTTGGACGTGTCGATGTCATTTTCGTCCTGATCATGATTTATGGGGCCGGCCGCGCCTTCGAGCAGCCCGCTCAGGCAGCGATCCTGCCCAGCCTCGTCCCGGCGGCGGTCTTTCCGCGCATCGTGCCGGCGAGTTCGATGGTCAATCAGTTTGCCGTCGTCCTCGGCCCCGCGCTCGGTGGGTTGCTTTATATTTTCGGCGCGCCGGTCGCTTTCTTCGGCGCGGTCGCGGTGACGCTGATTGCGCTCGGTGCCGTGTTCTCGCTGCCCAAATCGCCCCCCAAGGCTGCTCAGCCGCTGTCTTGGAAAAGCTTCATAAGCGGCATCAGCTTTATCCGCCATGCCGAGGCCGTGCGCGGCGCGATCACGCTCGACATGTTCGGTGTGTTCTTCGGCGGCGCAACGGCGCTGTTACCGATCTTCGCCCGCGACATTCTAATGGTCGGGCCGGTCGGGCTTGGCCTCTTGCGCAGCGCGCCGGCGCTCGGCGCTATGTCGGCCGGGTTGTGGCTCACGCGTCATCCGCTGGAACGGCATGTCGGCAATCGCATGCTGATCGCCGTCGCCGTCTTCGGCGCGGCGACGATCGTCTTCGGCATATCGCAGTCACTTCCCCTCACGATTGCCGCATTGATCGCGACCGGCGCGGCGGATTGTGTCAGCGTCGTCGTGCGTCACACCCTGGTCCAGACGGCAACGCCCAACGCGATCCGCGGCCGGGTCAGTGCCGTGAATTCGCTGTTCGTCGGAACCTCGAACCAGCTTGGCGAGTTCGAATCCGGCGTCACCGCTGAATGGTTCGGTGCGGTCGGTTCGGTGATGATCGGCGGCACCGCGACGATCCTCATCGTTGCCGCTGCGGCAGGACTGTTCCCGGCGCTGCGCAAGATGGACCGCTATGTCATGGCGCCCGACATGTATCCGGAGGAGGAGAAGAAAGCATGATCACGCCGTTTCTCGTTCCCGCCTATGCTGGGCTTCTGGTGCTGCTGTATGTCTTCCTCGGCGCACGCGTCGCCCGGCTGCGTTACAAGACGCGCACGGCGATCGGCGGCGGAGGCCATCTGGCATTGGAACGCGCCATTCGCGCGCATGGCAACTTCGGCGAATATGTCCCGCTGGCGATCATCCTGTTGATCGCGATGGAGATGCACCGCCACTCGATTTACGTCCTGCATATCCTGTGCATCATTCTGGTCGTCGCGCGGCTGATCCATGCCTTCGGCATTTCGCAAACCAGCGAGACCATCGCCCTGCGTTCGATCAGCATCACCCTGACTTGGCTGGTAATGATCATCTCCGCGATTGTCGTGATCTTCGACTTCTTCCGCGCCCTGGCGGTCTCCTAAACAAAGCATGCGCAGCCTCGCGGGACGATGTCTCTGCGGCGCGGTCCAGTACGCCGTGGCGGATGAGTTCGTCTATGCGCTCAATTGTCATTGCTCGGACTGCCGGCGGGCGACCGGCGCTGCGTTTAAGCCGTTCGCGGGCATCGAGCGCGCAAAACTTCGCCTGACCAAAGGCGAGGATGCGTTGATGATCTTCGGCGACGAGACAGGTCATGACGCGCACTGCCGAAGTTGCGGCTCTCTCCTTTATTCGGTCGTGCGCGATGGCACCTTCGTCCATGTGACGATGGGCACACTGACCGATGGACCCGCCATCCGGCCGAGCGCACATATTTTTGTCGGCTCGAAAGCCCCCTGGTTCACCATCACGGACGACCTGCCCCAATATGACAAGCATGTCGTGAAGACAACCTAGCCTCGAGACTGGACAGCTTCCCGCCACCGCCCGACAATGCCTGCATAAAGAGGGAGGATCGACCATGTTAACGCTTTGCTATTGCCCCGGCGCCTGCTCGATGGCCGCGCATATCACGCTCGAAGAAAGCGGCGAAAAATACAACGCCCGCCGTGTCGATCTCGGCAACGGCGAGCAGCGCAGCGCCGAATATCTCAAGATCAATCCGAATGGCCGCGTGCCGGCGCTCGGCCTCGATGACGGCGACTTCATTTCGGAAAATGCCGCCATCCTGCCGTTCCTCGGCAAGCGTTTCGGACTATGGGCAACGGAACCGACGGCGGAAGCCAAAATGATGTCGTTCATCGGCTGGGTCGCGTCGAGCGTCCACCCGGCGCAAGCGCATATCGGCCGTCCCGAACGCTATGCCAGCAATCCCGCAAGCCACGACGATCTTCGCGCCACCGGCAAGAAAGTTTTTCACGGCTATTTGAACCAAATCGACGGGATGTATGCCGGCAAGGAATGGCTGTTCGATAAATACTCGGTCACCGATCCCTACGCTTTCGTCCTCTACACCTGGGGCATTCGGCGCGAGATTCCGATGCACGAGATGAAACACTACACCGCGTTCAAGGACCGCATGCTGCAACGCCCGGCGGTGCAGCGCGTGGTCGAAGACGAGAAGATCAAGCTCTAGATTCCGCAGCGCCGGGGCAAGCAATTGCTCCGGTGGTTTGTCGCCGGTTTTTACACTTGGTCCCGCAAAGACCGAAAAAGCCCGGTTTCGCGCCGTGGCACGCCTGTTGCTCTTGCGTTGAGGCAAGGGGACGAAGTCATGCAGCTTTCACACGTCAAACGCCTGTCGGCGGCAATCGCAATGGTGATCGGGGCCGGTTTGCCCTGCATTGCCGGTGCGCAAACACCGTCACCGTCCGGCCTCTCGCCCAAGGCCATCGCGAGCATCGAACAGATCGTGCAGAATCTGTCTCCCCAGACGATCAACATGCTGGTCGCCCAAGCCGCACAGCTGGAACATGCCTATGCCGGCCGTGGGGCGAACGCGCGTCAGGAATTGAAGCAGCACAAAGCCGAGCTGGAAGGTTTGCGTACCCAGGTTTGTTCGCTTCTCACCACCTGCTAGCGTCGGGCTATTCGCCCTTCCATTGCGGCGTGCGCTTGTTCAGGAAGGCATCCATGCCTTCGCGGAAATCCGCACTCATATAACACATCAAAATGAGATCCTGACCTTCACCGGCGGCGATGCGCGGCATCAGACGATGCATCGCTTCTTTGGTCGCGCGCAGCGTCAGCGGAGCCAGGCTGGCAACGTGCTTGGCCAATTCGTCGGCGCGTGTCATCAGCGACGCATGATCGGGCAGAACCTCGCTGACGAGGCCCAAGTTCCGCGCCTCTTCGGCTTCGATCAGTCTCGCCGTGAAGATGATTTCCTTCGTCTTCGCGACACCGATCAACGCCGCCAGCCGCGCGTAATTGCCCATCGATAAGCAATTGCCGAGCGTCCGCGCGACGGGGAAGCCAAAACGGGCATTGGCCGCGGCGATGCGTAAATCGCAAGCCGCCGCAATGGCGCCGCCACCGCCCGTGCAGGCGCCCGAAATGGCGGCGATGGTTGGAACGCGGCAACGCTCCAGCGTGCCAACGACGCGATCGATGCGGCCTTCGTAGGTAATCGCATCGTCGGCCGTTTTGAATTCCTTGAATTGTGAAATGTCGGTGCCCGAGGCGAAGGCTTTCTCGCCCGCGCCCATCAGCACCATTGCCTTAATTGAGTGGTCGGTCTCCGCCTGCTGGCATATTTCCGCCAGACGCTCGTACATCGCGAAGGTGAAAGCGTTGCGCGCCTGAGGGCGGTTGAAGGTGATGCGCGCGATTCCATCGCGCACGTCGTACAGAAGATCGTCCGTCACTAAAATTCTCCCGATCCCGGTGTGATTTCTACTATGTCAGATGCGTGCCGTACAACCGATACACAACTCCGGGTGGCAAAATACACGACTTCCCCAACTCGAAGTATGTTTAGCGATTCGGTCGGGTTATGCTCCGCGCCGATCGGCCGTGGTGGCCGGCAGCATTGTGCCTATCCCGTATCCGCGAAGCAAATAAACGTCTTTTGTCCCCCATGTCCGATAACGATCAGCAGCCGGAGCAAGGGCGCCGCAGAAGGCATACAGCCAAGGAACACGGTCCCGATCCGATCGACATTTATGTCGGCAATCAACTTCGCGTTGCACGCGAGTTGGCGGGGCTAACCCAGACTGAGATCGGCCGGTCGCTGGGGATGAGCTTCCAAGTCATCCAGAAATACGAACAAGGCGAAATCCGCATCTCGGCAAGCCGGTTGTTCCAACTGGCCGTCCTGCTTGGGAAGCCGCTGGATCATTTCTTCGTCGGCTTCGGCGATGACGTCGCCGCCGATAGCGGCCTCGACCGCCGCGACATCGAACTCATTCGCGCCTTCCGTCTCATTCAAAGCGCGGAACTGCGCCAAGCCCTGCTTCGGATCATGCACGACGTCGCCGAACTGTCCGCCCTCGGCGCCGCCGCGCCGAAGCAAGCTATTGAAGGCAAATAGCTTTTAACGACACCAGCCGGCCTTAGGGACTCGCGATGGTGGTAATTTCATAATTTCTCGGCGGCTAATTCAATTCACGCTTGTACTTTTCCGCCCGAATCGGCACCCTTTTGCCAAATAAAAAGCAAGGAGGTGCCGCATGGATGACAAAACGAAAATGGCTCGCTTCCCTGGGTCGCCCAATTTGGGCATGGCGGTCGTCTTGGGAGGAGGCCGGATCAACACACGCGAATTGATGCGACGCAAATTGATGCGGAAAATGATTGCGCGCCGGTTGCGCAATGCAGAGATGGCTTCGTCAAAGTAAGCCCGCGCTTCATCCCCCAATAAAAAGGCCCGGCAATTCACCGGGCCTTTTCTCATTCGCGAACGTATCGAGCGATCAGGGAATGATGATCTCAACGCGACGGTTCTGAGCTTCGCGTGCGCCGTTCGGCGTCTGCACCCGCGGCGTTTCCTTGCCGTGCCAGCTCACATCCATATCGTTCATCGGCACGCCATGACCGACCAGATAATCACGCACGGCCTCGGCACGGCGGCGCGACAGCGCTTCATCATATCCCGAGGCACCCGACGCATCGGTGAAGCCAGCGATCTCGATATGGTTCGCATTGGTCTGCTTGAAGGCTGCGACCGCTTGGTCCGCGATCTTCGTACCCTGAGCCGACAGAGTTGCCTTGTTGAAGTCGAAATAGACGATGAAGGACTGCCGCGTCGGTACAATGGCGAAGGGCGGTGCCGGCTGCGACGCAGGACCCGCGGCCGGGTTGATCTGCGCGACAGGCGTTTCCGGCATCCGCTTTGCGGGCGTGCCGAAGAAGTACGAGAAGTTCGCGAGGACGTTGTGATTCTCGATCCGGCCTTTGAACGAAGCGCCCGACGCATCCTTGAAGGTGGGCGCGACGGTCGCGAAATAGCGATATTCGAGACCGACCGCCATCGCATCGGTGATGTGATAGCGAACACCGACGATCGGCTGATACGCGAAGACGACGTCGCTGCTGTTGGTCAGCGGGCGGCCGTTGACGGTGAAGTTGTCGAGGCTGGCGCTCGCCATGCCGACGCCGATACCGACATAAGGCACGAACGGCGTGCCGGTGCGCAGATCCCAGAAGCCGTTGACCATGCCTGAGACGATGTTGACGCTGCCGGTTCCATTGCGGTTCGCACCGGTCAACGATGCGCCGCCGAGACGCGCGCCGAGACCGCCATCGTTATTCACGTTGATCGACGAAACGTCGTAGCCCGAGAAGTCGAGGCCGAGTTCGACGCGAAGCTGACCGAACTTCCAGCCTGCCGCACCGCCGCCCGTGAATCCGGAATCTTCACGCGATCCGAAATTGAAGGTCGTGTTGTTGGGACCGCTGCCGCTGCCCTTCATGTCGTTGGGGAAAGACAAGCCGCCTTCCGCGCGAAGATAGAGACCGTTGGGACCGGTATAGGGCTCGTCCGAACCGACCGTTTGGGCCTGAGCGCTGCCGAGGGCGAGCGCCGAGAGCGCTGTGCCGAGTGCCAATGCGCGAAAGATCATCTTTTCCTCCGACGGGTAACTGATTCCCGCAAACAAGTGCGTTAACCATGTTTTATCTTTATTAAGAATTGAGCCGCAAGTATTTTATTAACAAATACTTTAGTGTTTCCCGTAAATTAGAGTAATTAGGAAACATATACTTGGTTTTCGTAAGACAAAGAGACCAATACGCGGCATCTGCCGTCAGCCGTGCTGACGCGGTGTCAAAATTCCCGACGAGGATTACTTAGGGTTGGATCAGTTTCTGACAGGCCGCTGGCAAAACCGGCGCGCGTTTCGGCTTAGCCGGCACGGCGGGAGTTACCGCCGGATGCGGCTCGAACCACCAGTCGAGCGAGGCATCGCAGCCATCGCCAGGCGGCACTGGGTCCTGTCGCACGCAATCCGATGAATCAGGCGGACAACTCAGCCGGACATGGAAATGATCGTCATGCCCATACCACGGCCTTAGGCGATGAACCCAACTGCGATCGCCCTGACCCGACCCGGCAGCACCTAGGCAGATCGCGCGCTTGATCGCCGGATTGACGAAGATGCGATCGACATTCGGTTCATTCGCCGCGAGGCGCAGTAACTGCACTTGGCGCTTATCGAAATGCGCCGGATCGATTTCCTTGCCGCCGGGCAGCACCATCGACGGCAAGGGCACGTTCTCGCGCGCTGCGGGCGCAAGGGTGGGCTTCGAATCCAGATTGAACCAGATATCGGCGTCGAGCCCCGTCTGATGGCTGGCATGACCATTCGGCATCGGACCACCGCGCGGCAGCGACATGTCGCCGACATAAAATGGCGATAGTGAAAGACGTCCCGCATCACGCCCGAGCGCTTCGAGAAACGCCACCGTGCGCGGATGGCCGAAATAGCGATGACGGCTGATGCGGATGACTTGGAACCCAGGTCCATCGAGCGGCAGCGCCGCGCCACCGGCGAGGCATCCTTCGGCCGTCTTGCCGATCGACTGCGCCGACCCCGGCGACGGATTGGCCGCATCGCTCCACGGCGACGCATAAGCCGCCGTCACGCAACCGGCCAACAATCCCAGCATCGCAGCGAACCGAACGATCATCGCGCGAGGATAGCAGCGGTCGCGGCGAAGGGCGATGCATCGGAACCGTCTTTAGGGCTCGCCGGTTAAAGAAAAGGATTTGCACGCCAATCCATCCCCAAAACAAAAAACGAACGGACCGCATGGATATCGGCAAAACATTTATCGCGTGGCTGCCCTGGATTCCGAATTGGTTGGTCGGAATTATCGTTTTTACCGTCATCGTCGCCGGCAGCTTCATTCTGCAATCTGTTGTCGTTCGGCTGCTGGGACCTTTGTTCCGTAATCACTCGACGATCCCCGAGTTCTTTCCGCGCATCCGCGGCGCGATCCGGTTCGGCACCGTCCTCCTGGCCGCCGCCATCGCCTTCCCTATCATCCCGATGGATCAGACGGTCAGCGATATGCTGCATGGGGTGCTAATCGCCGCGACCATCATCCTCGCGGGTTGGCTGACGATCGTCTTCGCCAATACATTGGGCGATCGGTATATCGGCAAGTTGCGTCTCGACGTCGCCGATAACTTACATGCGCGTAAGGCCGTCACACAGGCGCGCATCCTCAAACGTGCGATCGATACGCTTCTGGTCATTCTCACCCTCGCCTTCGCGTTGATGAGCTTTCCCTCGGTGCGGTCGTTCGGCGTCAGCTTGTTTGCGTCGGCCGGCGCAGCCGGTCTTATCGTCGGGTTGGCGGCGCGGCCGCTGCTGGAAAATCTTTTTGCCGGCATCCAACTTGCCATCACCCAACCGATCCGTCTCGACGATGTCCTAGTCGTAAACGGCCAATGGGGGTGGGTCGAGGAGATCAATTCGACCTATATCGTCATGCGGCTGTGGGACTGGCGGCGTTATGTCCTGCCGCTGTCTTATTTCCTGCAGAACCCGTTCGAGAACTGGACCCGCACCAGCGCCGGGATCATCGGCAGCGTTTATCTGTATCTCGATTACACCGCGCCGATCGACGCCATCCGCGACAAGGCGACCGAGATCGTCAAAGAGTCGAAACGTTGGGACGGCAAGGTGGTCAATGTGCAGGTGAGCGACGCCAAAACCGACACGATCGAGGTTCGCATCCTCGTTACCGCCACCGATTCACCGACCGTCTGGGATCTACGCTGCGAGGTCCGCGAGAAGGTGCTCGCTTACATCGCATCCGAACATCCCGGATGTCTGCCGCGACGGCGCAATTTTCAGACCACCACACCCGCCGAACCGGAACCGCCGAGACACGCGGATGCGATGACGGTCCCCCGGCCGGCGGCATAGATTGATTCCGCATTTCGTCCTAGGCTGCGCCGATAAAATTGCGGAGGAAGCAGCCATGTTCGTTCACATCAGACACGATTTCACCATCGCGCTCGAAGAACCCCAGGACTTCAAGAAGTTCAAACTGGTCATCGATGCAGATCGCGCCAACAAGGCTCGTCTCGACCGTGCTTTTTCGGGGCTTGCGACAGTGTCCGATGACGGTCATGCCTGGATCAGCGAAGCCTGGCTGCGCGCTTGCGATCCGGCAAACAAAGCTTGGCAGGACAGCCTCACCGGGATGATCAGTGCCGTCAAAAAATTCGGCTGGATCGACGAGAAGACCGGCGCCATCCGCGCCCATATCGAAGGACCGGGCGAAGCCGCCAAGGCGTAGTCCATGAGCAAGGTTCTGCTGATCACCGGCGGCGGACGCGGCATCGGCGCCGCCACGGCGATCGAGGCCGCAAAGCGCGGCTGGGATGTCGCGATCAATTATCGCGGCAACAAAGCGCGTGCCGATAGCGTCGTCGCGTCGATCAAGCAGAACGGCGGGAAGGCCATCGCCTATCAAGGCGACATGGCCAACGAAGCAGCGATCATCGCGTTATTTGAAGCGGTCGATCGCGACTTCGGCGGGTTGAACGCAGTCGTTACCAGCGCCGGCATCATCGGTCCGCATGGCCGCGTCGAAGCGGCAAGCGCTGTGGGCCTTGCCGAATTGTTCGCGATCAACATCACCGGCACGGTGTTGTGCTGCCGCGAGGCGATCAAACGGCTTTCGACCAAGCATGGCGGCAAAGGCGGCGCGATCGTCACGCTGTCCTCCGCTGCATCGCGTCTCGGCGGCGCCGGCGAGAACGTGCCCTATGCCACGAGCAAAGGTGCGATCGACAGCCTGACCTTCGGGCTGGCGCAAGAACTCGCTGGTGAAGGCATCCGGGTCAATTCGGTCAGCCCCGGCGTCATCGACACCGAAATCCAACCCGCCGGCCGTGTCGAGCGCGTCGGCCCCAATCTGCCGATGAAGCGCGCCGGCACCGCCGAAGAAGTCGCGTCCGCGATACTGTATCTGCTGTCCGAAGAGGCTTCTTATGTCTCAGGCACCGTCGTCAACGTGTCGGGCGGTCGCTGATCCGCGCTGTCGGTCCAAAAACGCCATACTAAGACTGTTACGATCACCAACACGGCAAGCGCCGATAGGACGCAGCCGGTCCAGCCAGCGAAGGTCCAGGCAAGACCCGCAATCACGCCGCCGACACTGCCGCCGAGATAATAAAAAGTCACATAGAGCCCGACCGCCGAGGATCGCGCCTGTTGTGCCGTCAGCGCGACATAGCTGGTCGAGCAAGCCTGACAGATGAAGCCGGAGGCAGCGGAAATGGTCAGTCCGGCAATGATCGCGATCAAGTTCGGCGCCAAGGTCAACAAAAGCCCGACTGACCAGCAGGCCAACGCCGTCAGCACCAATCTTTGCCGTCCCAGCAACGCCACACCGCGTCCCGTCAACGGTGTTGTGAACACACCAGCAAGATAGGTCACGAACAACGAGCCAACCGCTGCCGTCGAGAGCTGGAATGGCGGTGCGACGAGGTGGAACGACACGAAGGTGAAGATCGTGACGAAGGTGAACAGCGCGCAGAAGCCGACACTAAACGTCGCGACGAGGCGCGGGTCAGCAAAATGACGCAGCATGTCGCCGGTCGATTGCCACAGCGACGCGGCGCGATGAAAGCCGCGTTCCTTCGGCAGCCACAGCGCAACACCGATCGCAAAACATAAGGTCAGCAGCGCCAACCCGAGGAACGCATTGCGCCAGCCGAAATGCTCGGCGAGGAAAGCGGTGACGAACCGGCTCATGAAGCCGCCGAAGACCCCTGCCGAAACATAAAGCCCTGTCACCGCTGTTGCTTCACCGGGCGGACATTCGTCGGCGACATAGGCGACGCTGGTGGCGAAGATCGACGGCACGAACAGGCCCTGGACGAAGCGCCAGAAGATGATCGCGCCCAGCGTCGTCGAGAAACCGACCATCACCGTCGGCACGACCAGCAGGAACATCGCCGTGACGATGACCCGTTTACGGCCCAACACATCGGCGATCACGCCGGTCCAGGGCGCGACCAGCGCGATCGCCAAAGGCGGCATACTGACCGTGAAGCTGACGGCGACCGCGGTTTGATGAAGCTCCGCCGCGAGCATCGGCAACAGCGATTGCGTCGCCCACAAATCGATGAACGAGCAAAACCCGCAAAGAATGACGGCGACGCGCAGACGGTCCAGCTTCATGGCGATCCAGTATCGGCGCAGCCGGGGCTTTGTTAAAGTCCGATCACCCGGGAGGAGACCTGCCATGACCTTTGTGCTTGAGACTATCGCGCCGTCCGAAGCCGGCTTTCGCGTCGAGCAGATCGAGCGCATGAGCAAGCTGATCGAAACCCATATCGCGGAAGGTCGATATCCCGGTGCGCAGGTCGCGTTGGCCCGCAACGGCAAACTGGCCTTCACCCGCAATTACGGGCTGGCCCGCGTAGCTCCGTCGGCTCCGGCGAAGGACGACACGGTCTGGCGGCTTTATTCCAACACCAAGGTTCTGGTCGCCGCGTCGATGTGGTTGCTGGTCGAGGAAGGCGCGATAAGTTTCTACGATCGCGTGTCTGATCACCTTCCCGAGTTCGCGCAGCACGGCAAGAAAGACATCACCATCGCCCAGGTGCTGACCCATCAGGGCGGCTTCCCGAATGCGCCGGTGATCGTGCCGGAAGCCTGGGAGGATCATCAACTGCTGCGGCGTCTCGTCTGCGATTACACGCTGGAATGGACGCCGGGCTCTCGGCTTTTTTATCATTCTTATTCGGCGCATTGGGTCTTCGCTCTCATTGTCGAGGCGATCACCAAAATGGATTTTCGCGCCTTCCTACGGCAACGTCTGATCGAGCCGTTGGGCCTCGGCGATGAAATGTTCGTCGGCATCGAAGAAAAAGACCAGCATCGCTGCGCCGAGATGTACGAACCCGACCGCGACGGCAAGACAGCGCTGATCGAGGCCGAGAATACCGTCGCCTATCGCCGCGCGGGTATTCCCTCGGGCGGCGGCTTCGCGACGGCGCGGGCGATGGCCGCCTTCTATCAGATGATGCTCGCGGGCGGCACGCTCAACGGCAAGCGCGTGCTGTCGCCGCGCATGATCCAATATGTGACGCGCAACTTCACCGGCGAGCGGCTCGACAACGGCATGGGCGATATCGCCATGCACCGCGGTCTCGGTCCGCATTCGCGCGGCGAAAGCGAGATCATCCGCGGCCTCGGCTCGATCGCCAGCCCGCGCACCTTCGGCCATGGCGGCGTCGGCAGTTCCTATTGCTGGGCCGATCCCGATTCAGGCGTCAGCTTCGCCTATATCTCGAACAGCAAACTTCCCGACCCCTGGCATTCGCGCCGGCTGGAGCTGATCAGCAATTGCGTGCATGCGGCGATCGTGTGATCTGAAATAACCCTCTCCGCCCATTGGGGGGAGAGGGTGGCGAGCGTCAGCGAGCGGGTGAGGTGGGCGCGCACGATTGAGCCATGCATTTGCGGCACGACACCTCACCCTCCCATTGCTTCGCAATAGGCCCCTCCCTCTCCCCGCAAGCGCGGAGAGGGGTGAAATCTAATCGACGACTTCGGTCACGCTCTGCAACGCGATCTTGTCCATCGGGATGGGGCCTGAGAGTTCACCCATCCCCATCAGCACCTTCATCAGGTTCGCGAGCAACGCCTTCGACACCTTACCGCTGCGTTCGAAGAACGGAATGCGACGGCTGAAAGCATAAGCTTCGGCCACTTCTTGCTCTTCGAGATTGCCGGCTTTGCGTAGGATCGCAATCGACTCATCGCGGTTCTTGTCGTCTTCGAACCAGGCGAGGCTTTTCGCATAGGCCGGCATCATCCGCCTCATCACATCGAGATGACCCGAGGCCCAGTTGCGGTTGACGATCATGCCACCGAACGGGAGGTCTTTGGTGTAGTCGTAAGCAAGACCCAGATTATTAAAGCCCGCATGTTCCGCTTGGAACAACAGCGGCGGAATCAGCAACGCCGCATCCGCCGCACCGGAGCGAAGCGCCGCCAAACGTCCTGGGGTCGCACCGATGACGGTGATGTCGTAATCGCCTTCCTTCAATCCGTTGCCGAGCATCATCCGGTCGAAATAGACGCGCGTGATATCCTTCAGCCCGCCGATGACGATGGTCTTGCCCTTCAAGTCCTTGAACGACTTGATCTCCGGCTTTGCCGCCAGCGCATAGGGATTGGCAAGGCCGATGACGCGGGCGATCGCGATCGGCGCGCCCTTGTCGATCGCGTAGAGCGGATCGGTCAGCCCTGTCGCCGCGACAAGGTCGAGCGAGCCCGCGCTGATCTGTTGCACCGTGTTCGGCGCGCTTTGCACGAAGATCGGATCGATCTCGATTCCGGCCTCGGCGAAGTAGCCTTTCGAGATGCCGATGAAATAGGGCCAGACGCTGGAGGTCGGGGAACCGACGAAGCCGGTGATGATCTTGTCCGCCGCATGCGCGACCGTCGCCGACGACGCGACAAACGCCGCAGCCGCCAAAATTCCGGTCAATTTTCCGAGTCGCACCAAGATTCCTCCCCACTTCATAGGCTTTCGGCCATCGTGGCGAGGTGAACGCGCGATGTCTAGAAGGGTGATTCCCGCCGTTGAGAGAGACCCGCGCCGCGGCTAGACTGGGCTCATCGAAAAACGAAGGGGATGGCGCCATGTTCGTCGATATTTACACCCATATTCTGCCGCCGGCCGTTGCCACCGCGATCGAGCAATTAGGCTCGGACCTCGGCATCGCTAAGCGCATGAAGACGGTGCGCGACGTCCATGATTTCGATTCCCGTTTCAAAACGATGGATGCGGTCGGCGGCGAGTATCGCCAGATCATCTCGTTGCCCAACCCGCCGATCGAGGCTTTCACCACGCCGAAGCAAGCCATCGATTTGGCGAAGGTCGCCAATGACGGCATGGCCGAATTGGTGCGCAAGCATCCCGACCGTTTCCCCGGCTTCGTCGCGGCGCTGCCGATGCACGAGATTGAATCGTCGGTCGCCGAAGCCCGTCGCGCCCTCGGTCAATTGGGCGCGCGCGGCATTCAGCTTTTCACCAACGTCAACGGCAAGCCGATCGACGATAAAGAATACGAGCCGCTGTTCGCGCTGGCCGCCGAGTACGACTTGCCGATCTGGCTGCATCCGACGCGCACCGCCGACTTCCCCGACTACACCACCGAGAATTTCTCGCGGTATGAAATGTGGTGGTGTTTCGGCTGGCCCTACGAAACCTCGGTTGCGATGGCGCGTCTGGTTCTTACCGGGCTCTTCGACCGCTATCCGAAGATCAAGATCATCACCCATCACGGCGGCGGCATGATCCCGTTCTACGACAAGCGCATCCAGATGGGTCTCGCGAGCCTCGGCGGGCGCACCAAGGAAGAGGATTACAGCGGCGTCCTCAAATCGCTGAAGCGTCCCTTCATGGATTACTTCCATGACTTCTATGCCGACACGGCCCTCTTTGGTGATTCGCTCGGCCTCGATTGTGCGATCAAGTTCTTCGGCACCGAACATATGGTCTTCGCGTCGGACGCGCCGTTCGGCCCGATCAAGGTTCATACTGCGGCGATCGAAGCGCGCGATTTCGAAAAAGCGACCTTCGAAGCGATCACCAAGAACAACGCCGAGAAGCTGATGAAGATGACCATCCGATGAGCGAGACGAAGCCGACCTTCGTCCTCATTCACGGCGCCTGGCAAGGCGGTTGGGTCTGGGAGCGCGTGGCCGACCGGCTGCGCGCCGCCGGCTATCGCGTCCATACGCCGTCGCTGACCGGCCTCGGCGACCGTGCGCATCTTGCCGGACCGGAAGTCGATCTGGGTACGCATATCGCCGATGTCGTCAGCGTCATCGATCACCATGAGCTCGATAACGTCGTGCTGTGCGGCCATTCCTATGCGGGGATGGTCGTCGCTGGCGCCGCCGACAAGCGCGCCGACAAGATCAAGTCGCTGGTCTTCCTCGACGCCTTCGTGCCGACGGCGGGCAAATCGCTGCTCGACCTGCAGCCGCCCGAGATGGCGGCGAAGATGCACGCCGAGGTGAAGGACCAAGGCCAGGGCTGGCGGATCAAGCCGCTGCCGGCGAGCTATTTCCGTGTCGCCAATCCCGAAGATGCCGCACGCATCGACCGGCAATCGGTCGATCAGCCGTTCGGCGCGATGTCGCAAAAGGCCGAACTGACCGGTGCCTGGGAAAAAATCCCGCACCTCGCCTACATCAAGGCCGGCGGTCACAAAGGTCCCTTCAGCCAGTTCCAAGATCGCCTGCGCAACGATCCGCGCTGGCAGGTTTTCGAGATTCCATGCGGGCATAACGTGATGCTCGATATGCCGGACGCGCTTACCGGTGTCTTTCTTCATTGTGCAGCACAGGCGGTAAAGTGAGCGCAGAGAATTATCGTGCGGCCGGCGTCGATATCGACGCGGGTGAAGCTCTTGTCGATGCAATCAAGCCGTTGGCGAAAGCCACTGCACGAACCGGCTGCGATGCCGGCCTCGGCGGTTTCGCGGCGATGTTCGATCTCAAAGCAGCGGGCTTTAAAGACCCGATCCTGCTTTCGACGACGGACGGCGTCGGCACCAAGCTGAAGATCGCCATTGCCGCCAACCGGCATGAAACCATCGGTCAGGATCTTGTCGCGATGTGCGTCAACGATCTGGTCGTGCAGGGCGGCGAGCCGCTGTTCTTTCTCGATTACTTCGCCACCGGCAAACTGGATGTCGCCAAGGCGAAGACGATCATCGCCGGCATCGCCAAGGCCTGCAAAGACGTCGGCTGCGCCCTCGTCGGTGGCGAAACCGCCGAGATGCCGGGCATGTATGCGTCCGAAGATTACGATCTTGCCGGCTTTGCCGTCGGCGCCGTGGAGCGCGGCCAAGGGCTCGATGCGAAATCGATCGCCGAAGGTCACGTCGTCCTGGGCATGGCGTCGAGCGGACTTCATTCCAACGGCTTCTCGCTGGTGCGCCGCGTCGTCGAACTGGCGAAGCTCGATTACGCCAAGCCCGCTCCGTTCGCATCGGACAAGACCCTGGCCGAGGCGTTACTGACGCCGACGCGGCTTTACGTGAATGCCTGCAAGGCGGGCGCGAAGGCCGGTGGGGTCGGCGCCTACGCGCATATCACCGGCGGCGGTCTGCTCGATAATATTCCGCGCGTGCTACCCGACGATTTGGCGGCGGAGATCGACGCGACGCGCTGGCCGCTGCCACCCGTCTTCCGCTGGCTGGCCGAGACGGCAAAGATCGCGCGGCCGGAAATGGCGCGCACCTTCAATTGCGGGATCGGCATGGTCGCGATCGTCGCGCCCGGTTCGGTCGCCGCGGTGAAGCAGGCGCTCGAAAGCGCCGGGGAAAGCGTTTTCGAAATCGGCAAGATCGTCAAACGTCCTGACGGCAATGAAGGCACCATCCTGACCGGAACGGAGACCTCGTGGCCCGGCTGAAGATTGCGGTCCTCATCTCGGGACGCGGATCGAATCTTCAAGCGCTGATCGATTCCTGCGCGCAGCCGGATTTCCCGGCCGAGATCACGCTGGTCATGGCTAATCGCGCCGACGCGGCAGGACTGCAGCGCGCGGCCGATGCGGGTATTCCGACGCAAGTCATTCCGCACAAAAATTATCCCGACCGCGAGACTTTCGACAGCGCCATGACAGCCGCACTCGAACAAGCCGGCGTCGGCTTGGTTTGTCTCGCCGGGTTCATGCGACTGCTGACGCCGGGCTTCGTCGAACATTGGCGCGACCGTTTGATCAATATTCATCCGTCATTGCTGCCGTCGTTCCCAGGCCTGCACACGCACGAGCGCGCACTGGCTCAAGGCGTGCGCTTCGGCGGCTGCACCGTACATTTCGTCCGCGCCGAGATGGATAACGGCCCGATCATCGTTCAAGCTGCCGTGCCGGTCCTGCCGAACGACGATGCCGACACGCTCGCTGCACGCGTCCTCGAAGCCGAGCATCGCGCCTACCCACTCGCCCTGCGCCTTGTCGCGGAAGGCCGTGTCAACGTCATCGGCGAACGCACCGAAGTTTCGGGTGCACCGGGACATCTCAGCACGCAACTCAATCCCTCCGATTGATCGAACATCGCGTGACCAACACCGCGAAGCTCGGCGCCATCGCCGCTTTCTGGGTCGCCGTCGGTCTCGTCCAGACCTTCAATTGGGAAGGCGGTGTGCTGAAAGCGATCGTGCTGTTCGCGTTGCTGCTGTCCGTCCCCTTCGTCATGGCCGCTGCCCGACGAGATATCGCGCCGATGTCCCCGGCATGGCAGCGCGGCGTGACCATCGCCGCCATCGTCTGGTTTGTGCTTGATCTAATCTTCCTGGCGATCCGCATTCGCAACCCGCATATCCTCGATATCGGGACGACGACGCTCGATGCCGGCAATGCCGTCCTTTCCGGCGGCAATCCCTACACGCTGCCGATCGATACCGGCCCGCAATCGGTGGGATTTACCGGCTACAAATACCTGCCGTTGATGTTTGCGACGTATCTGCCGCTGGGGCTGTGGCTCGACCAGCGCGGCCTCTTGCTGACCAATCTCGTCCTTCTCCTCGGCTGCGTTTGGTTCATGCGGCGGCTGACGAAATCCGACCTCGCCCCCTTGCTGCTGCTGATGCTGCCGATCGTGCCCGAACAGATCTTCGCCAAAGGCGCGACCGATCTCGTCGCCGTACTGCCGTTGTTGGCGGGGCTGTTTTTCTTTGGCCGCAGCGCCTTCCTCACTGGCCTTTGTGTCGGGCTTTCCATCGCGGCGAAGCTGCTGCCTGGCGTGATGTTCCTGCCCTGCCTGCTGCCGAGCCAGGACCGGGCAAAATATCTGGCTGGTGTGGTCGTCGGCCTAATGCCGACAGTGCCGTTCCTGATCGCGAGCCCCCGCGCGTTCCTCGACAACACCGTCTTCTTCGCCATGGCGAAGCTGCCCGACACGACCGCCTGGCTGTCCAGCGTGCCGTCCATGGTCGCGGATCTCGCGCATCTGGTCTTGCTGGGCGGCTTCATCTGGGCGGCCGCCCATGTCTGGCGGCGGGCGCCGTCGCTTGCGGCGCGGTGCGGGATCGGGACGATGCTGGTGCTGGGGGCCATCCTGGCCGGTCCCGGCGCACACCATAATTACCAGCTTTGGTGGATGCCGTTTTACGCGGTCATCTTGTCGCTGGCCCTCACCGGCGATGAGACTTGCCAAAGAGGGGCCGGACGCGATACCAACCCCGCCAGCATCCCGTTCAAGTCATAAGGATTTTCGGCCATGACCATCAATCATGATTTCCAACGTCACCGCGACACCTGGATCGGCTTTGCCAAGCTGATGAAATGGTCGGTAATCCTGATCGTGTTGCTGCTGATCGCGATGGCGACGTTCCTGGTCTAAGACCGAGAGGCCGAAAGGCCTCAGACTAGGCGCGCAGGCGCCCTTCGTCGGATTCGTCCAGACTATCGGGCGGTAGGCAGCGTTCGACCGGCAAAATAGCCGTCGCCACGGTACCGCGCCCCAATTCGCTCGTCAGCGACACACAGCCGCCGTGGAGCCGCATCAGGCGATCGCAGATGGCGAGGCCTAATCCTGTACCTTCATGGTTGCGGTTAAGGCCGCCATCCACCTGACGGAACGGCTCGAACACCCCGACCAGATCGGCTTCGGCCATACCGATGCCGTTGTCGCGTACCTCGATGCGAACATCGCCGAGAGCACTTTTATAAGCGCGGATATCGACACAGCCGCCGGGCTTCGTGAACTTGATCGCATTGCCGGCCAGATTGATCAGCACCTGCCGCAGGCGCGGAATGTCGCCTTGGACACGCGAGACGGCGTGATCGACATCGGCGGTCAAACGCAGGTCGCCGGCAAAAGCACGCGGCTGCAGCGAGCGAACGGCATCATCGACCAGATCGACCAGCGAAAGCGGCTCGTCGCGCAGCGCCAGACGGCCTGATTCCGCTTTGGCAAAATCCAGAATGTCATTGATGATGTTCAGCAGATGCCGGCCACTGCTGACCACATCGCCGGAATAGGTCTTGTAAGCAGGAACGCCGACAGGCCCCAGCAACTCGCCATGAATGACTTCGGAGAAGCCAATGATGGCGTTGAGCGGCGTGCGCAGCTCGTGGCTCATCGTACCAAGGAATTCGGACTTCGATCGGTTGGCGGTTTCGGCGGCTTCCTTGGCGGCGCGGAGTTCTTCTTCGACCCGTTTACGCTCGGTGATCTCTTCGACCATGCCCTCGTAATACATGAGCTTGCCGCCGCTGGTGCGGACTTCACGGCAGCTTTCGGAAATCCAGATGATGCTGCGGTCGCGGCGATAGACTTGCGATTCAAAGCCGCTGACGATGCCCTTTTCGTGCATCCGGGTGACGAAGGCATCGCGGCGGGTGGGATCGACATACAGCTGATCGCTGATGTCCGTCAGTGCCGACAACAACGCAGTGACCGTGTCGTAGCCGTAGATCCGTGCCAACGCGGGATTGGCGGTCAGGTAATTGCCATCGCCGGTGGTTTGGAAAATACCCCAGACCGAATTATCGAAAATCCCGCGGTAGATTTGGGCCTGCTGATGCGCCCCGCTTTCGAGTTCGATCACCCGGCTCATATCTTGAACCGTTCCGACCAGCCGCGTGGCTTGGCCGCCCCGCGTCAGCGCAGCGCGGGCACGCGCATAGACCGGCGTAACCCGGCCGGCCTCGTCGAGCAGACGAAAGAAACACTCCTCGGCGGCCGGCTTGCCGCCCTGCGGCGTCGAGAAGAAGATGCCAACGGCAACGCGATCGTCGGGATGGACCGAGGCGAGGATACGCGCGACCGAGGGAATAGTTGCGGCGCTCCAACGGAACAAACGGCGCGCCTCGGGCGACAGCGACCAGAAACCGCGTGAAAAATCGATTTCCCAACTGCCGAGCGCAGCAATTTGCTGCGCCTCGACGAGTTGGTGTCCTGCGAGAGAAACGGGATCAGGGCCTGCCCGCCTCTCCTTTAGCGGGTTGAGACGAACTGATTTGATGCGTTTTCCCGCGAGCATTCTACGCGCACGAGCATTCATGGCTCGTTTTGTAGGCTTAGGAGCCTAAAAAGCCCTAAATTTCAGATGCTCAATTTATGGGCAGCGCGCAGAACGGTGGGCGATTACGGGCAGATTTCGATGCCGGAGAAGAAGAAAGCGATCTCGACAGCGGCATTTTCAGCCGAATCCGAGCCATGGACCGAATTTGCTTCGATCGACTCGGCGAAATCGGCGCGGATCGTGCCAGCAGTCGCCTTTTTCGGGTCTGTCGCGCCCATAATGTCGCGATTGGCGAGAACGGCGTTTTCGCCTTCGAGGATTTGGGGAATGACCGGACCCGAAATCATGAACGAAACCAGATCGTTGAAGAACGGGCGGGCTTTGTGGACGCCGTAGAACGCCTCGGCCTGGGCCTTGGTGAGCTGAATGCGCTTTTGCGCAATGATCCGCAGCCCTTTGGCTTCGAATTTCGCGTTGATTTGACCGGTCAGGTTGCGACGGGTCGCGTCCGGCTTGATGATCGAGAGAGTACGTTCGACGGCCATGAAATCAGCTCCTTTTGCAGGCGCGGGTCATAGCGAGTCGGCTGCTTTTCTTCAACCCGCCGTCTCGCCGCGCTTCACCCAGCCCCCGGCGGTCTGTTCCCAATAGGTCAGATCATGCCCGGCGCTTTTGGCCACGCGCCAGCGCTGACGGGCGTCCGCGACTGCATCATCGTCGCTGCCGTCGAACATGTCGCAAACCCGTTTGAAGTCGCTCAGCGCCTCGGTCTGGGCGCCATCGACCAGCATCAGCATGCTGGCTTGGTTGGGATTCTCCGGCTTAGCTGTCAGATAAACCGGCTGGCGTTCGGCATTGCCATCCTTGGCACTGCCATGCGGCAGAAAGCTCGATTCGTCGTAGGTCCAGAGGAGCTGATTGAGATGCTCCACCCGCTCCTCGGACCCAGCCATCACGAGAATGCGATAGCCACCCTTCAACGCCTGTTCGAGCAGGCGCGGCAACGCCCGTTCGAGCGGCGTCGTTTTCAGGTGATAGAAGCCGTAGTCGGTCAGGCTATTTGCCCTCGTAATTGTCCGTCACGAACCGGTCGAGCAACCGCACGCCGAACGCCGTCGCGCCTTTCGGCACGGTCGCGGCATCCTTCTTCGACCAAGTCGTACCGGCGATATCGAGATGCGCCCACGGCACGCCGTTGACGAAACGCTGCAGGAATTGCGCGGCGACGATCGAGCCCGCATCACGGCCACCGGCAATATTGCGCATGTCAGCCGCATCGCTATCGATCATCTTATCGTACGCATCGCCGAGCGGCATGCGCCACAATTTCTCATCGACCGCTTTGCCCGCTGCCGTAAGCTTGTCGGCCAGTTCGTCGTTATTGGCGAAGAAGCCCGCATACTCGTGACCGAGCGCAACGATGATCGCACCGGTGAGCGTCGCGAGATTGACCATGAATTGCGGCTTGAAGCGGCCCTGGCAGTACCACAGCGCATCGCCAAGCACGAGCCGCCCTTCGGCATCGGTATTGATGACCTCGACGGTCTGACCCGACATCGAGGTGACGATGTCGCCCGGCCGCTGCGCCGAACCCGAGGGCATGTTCTCGACGCAGCCGCAGATACCGACGACATTGACCTTGGCCTTACGGCCGGCCAGCGCCTTCATCAGTCCGATCACCACGCCGGCGCCGCCCATATCCCACTTCATGTCTTCCATGCCGCCGGCCGGCTTGATCGAGATGCCGCCGGTATCGAAGGTCACGCCCTTGCCGAGGAATGCGACCGGCGCCTTGTTCGCAGCGCGCGGATTGCCCTTCCATTGCATGACAACGAGACGCGACGGCCGCACGCTGCCGACACCGACGCCCAGCAGCATGTTCATGCCGAGCTTCTTCATCTGTTTTTCGTCGAGGATCTCGACCTGGACGCCAAGCGCGGCGAGTTTCTTTGCCTCTGCCGAGAGGGTTTCGGGATAGATCACATTCGGCGGTTCGGAGACGAGATCGCGCGTGAAGAAGACGCCCTCGGCGATCTTATCGAGCGGCGCGAATTCTTTCTCGGCCGCTTTCGGATCATCGACCAGAAATGTCAGCTCTTGCAGCGACGGCTTCTGTTCGGGCTTTTCCTTGGTCCGGTATTTGTCGAAGCGATAGGACCGCAGCCGTGCGCCATACGCCATGTCGGCAGCAGCAAGCGCGATCTCCACACCTTTCTGAATATCGACGAACATCGCCGCTTTCTTTTCGCCAAGCGCGTTCAGCGCCGCGAGGATGACGCCGCCGCGATTCTGGCGAGGATTACGGTCACCCGGACGCGGCTTGCCGACGCCGACGAGAAGCACGCGCGCGACATCGAGATTGGCCGGCGACAGAACCTGCAACGTCTCATCCGACTTGCCGGTGAAACGGCTGGCGCCGATCGCGCGGGTCAGCGCACCGCCACTGTCCTTGTCGAGCTTCTCGGCCGACGGCGATAGTTTGCGGTCGTCCATCACGATGCAAACGATAGTGCCGGAACGCGGCATCCGCGGCGTAGCGAAGCTGATCTTCATGGTTGTCCCCAAGCCTTCTCGTTGGCCATTTCGTGATGTCTTGGGCGATAGAACCTCACCGCAGGCGAGTCAACGTCCGCCCGGATTACCGCGCAAGGCAGAGTGGTTTCGGCGTCAGAACTTGCGACCAGCGCGCGCCGCGTGGCGCCGCTTCGTGGGCCCATGTATTGGACAGACGCCATGCCGCACCATCTCGATCAAAGAGGGCGGCGTTTCCCACCGGCACGCCGTCGATGGGATCGATTGCACATGACAGCAACGCACGTGGATAATCCGTGCGGGCAAATCCGGCTTTGATATCACTCTCCACATCGAGCTCGACGTTGGGCCGGCGCGGCGCGGTGTAGCGCAATACGCCTTCGATCGTCGGCGGCACAGAACCGTTATCGCCCGGTAGAATCAAAAGCAGCTTTTCATTATCGGCGATATGAGCGGCAGCTTCATGCGCGAGGCTGAAGGCGCGCAGATTCGGTACTTCCAGATCGAAACGGATCATGTGCAGAAACGGAATGGGGTCGAGCAAGACGACAAGAACAAGAACGGCGGGCACAAAGTGGTGCCAACGCCCCGCGAATTTCGACCAGTTCCAGTCGCGCGCGATTACGACGATCGCCGCCATCATCAGCAAAGAAAGATGCGTGTTGTAGCGAAAGTAAGAATGCGCCCCGATGCCCATTTCGCCGACAAAATGTGCGACATAAGCAAAGAGAAGCGCCGCATTATAGACAAGCGTCACGCCCAGTAGCATCGCGCAAAGCCGCGTGGCGAGATCGAGTTCGCGCCGCCACAAACGCCATGCCGCCACGGCGCAAACGGCGATCAGGACGACGAACAGAAATGCTCGATTACCGACGGCACGCAGCATGTTCCACAGAATCAGCGGCAATTCGCGAATATGCCAGTCGGCGAAAGCCATGCCTTTGAGCTCGCCCAACGCGAAATGGTTGAGCACATACCAGCGCCATCCGAGATAAAGCAGCAGCGCCGGCAGCCCCACCAAGACGATACGCACCAACATCTGAGCCGCCGCATGGCGCGCGAAGAGGCCAAGTATCCCGGCCGCGACCAGTACGCCAAAGGCCAGCGATACGCTTTCTTGTTTGATATTGACGAGCACGACCAGGACCAACGCCAGCGTCCAGAGATCGAACGCCGCATCGCGTCCGCTGTTCAGCCGGTCGAGCGCCCGCGCGGCGAACCAGCCGGCGAAGGCGAGCGTCACCGTGACCGACGCTTCGCTGTAATCCGACAGATGCAGGCGCGGACTGAAACCGGGATTGAGCAACGTCACCAGTAGAAGCCCCAACGCGACCATGCTCCATGACGGCGCATGTTGATCTTCGCCGGTCGCGAGACGCGCCAGCAACAGCGCGGCCGCGAGCAGCAGCACGAGGTTGAAACCGATCATCGCGCTGGCCGGGAAGTCCGTCGTCACCAACCCGGCGACAAAGCCCGCCAACTGCATATTGTAAGGCGCGCCGGCGATGAACGAATAAGCCGGCGGCCGCGCATCGGCGGGGAAGAAACCGTGGTCGTAAATATAGGCCGCGTTCGGCAGCAGATTGAGCCAGGTATCGGCGAGGCTTGGCCGTGCGCTCGCCATCACCGCGAGCAGCGGCAAGGCCAGGAGAACGACGCGTCCGAGTGCGCGCCAGTCTTCACCGCTCAACCGCGTGCGCGGCAACAGCAACGCACCAAGACCGAATGCCGAGAGAAGCGCGCCCGGGATGCGAAGATTGACCGGTGTAACAATTCCCCAGAAGGTCAGGACCAAAACGGCGCCACCCCACCCCGCGATGAGCGCGGCTTCGACCGGCACGCGGCCCGCCGTCAGCAATCGACCGAAGCCGATGAAGGCCAACGAGGCAAAGAGCACGCCGGCCCACCCGGCAAGATCGGCTCCCGACGGGATGAGCAGAGCGAAAGGTATCATCGCGCGACGTGATAGATTTGCAGGCGCGGCGTCACGAAAAACGGCTCAAGCCCGGTTTGATTCTTCAGAGTGAACGCTTTCGTTCCGGCGAAGGCGACGTAGCCGCATTCCACCAGGGCCGACTTGGCTTCGGCCGAGAGCGGCGTCGCATCATCCACATAGGCATACCAAAGCTCGTCCGGTCCCAAGAGGTCGGTAAGCCGCTTCGCCTTCGGCATCAGGGCGATGGGCTGTTGCGTCGGATAAGCGAAGACCGTCGTGACGAAGGCATCGCGCCGCGCGATGGCGACGGTCGGGAAATGCGTCAACGGCGCGCGGGCAACTTGAATACCGTCCTTCCCGGACGCGACGGCGACGCAGCTTGATCGCGGCAGGGAATCCATCCCACGGAGCAGTCCGGCATAGAGGGTGCCGGCCTGATGCCAGATCACCCCGATAAAGGCCATACGCACCAGCAACATCAGCGCCATCGCCGCCATGAAACGCGTCTCGAAGCGAGCGAACGGCGCCTGCCACGACGAACCACCGATCAGCGCGAGAAAGATCATCATCGGAATGCGACGATCGACCCCCGCCGCGGTAAAAAGCTGCGTCGGCATGGCGATATAGATCAATAGCAGGGCGATCATCGGTCCGATCATCGCCGGCGACAGCTTTACCCAGCGCCGCGCATAGGCATACCCGACCGCCAGCACAACGAGGACGAAGCAGGTCACGTCGAAGGGACGGCTGTAGTTGTCGAAGACACTGAACAGCAGATCGAATTTACGCAGCGGATTTGCGAAGATGATTCGGCCAGTCGATGAATTCATCATCATCAGCGCGAGAGCCGGCAGGAAAGGCAGCCCGCCGACAGCGAGATCGCCAATCGCAGTCGATACTTTCTTACGTTGCAGCCAGACCTGGCCGAATTCGTAGCCGGCGATCATCACCGCATAGATGCCGAAAGCGAGCAGGTGCGACAGATAGATCAACAGCGCGCAGATGCCACCGACGACGATACGCAGCGCCCAATGCCGATCCCGCATCGCAATCCAGAGCGCGAAGGCCATCAGCGCCAGACCACACCCGAACAGAAACGCGACGAAACCCCAGAGAAGAAGCCGCGTGTAGAGCAGCAGGAAGCCGAGGCAGGTCCAGAGCGACCACCGGCCATACAGCACGCGATGGATTGCCGCCGTGCCCCCGGCGGTAAAGGCGAAGATCATCAGCAGGAAGACTTTGCCGGCCCATTCGAGCGGCATGATCTTGGCCAGGAACGGGACCACCCCATCCATGCCGAGATTGGCAAGCGGCGCCCAAGCGACTGTGTAAAATTGCCGCAGATCGTCCGCCGGCAGACTCGGCAGCAGGTACATCCGCGATAGATGGTTCGGGTAGTCCAGCAATGGCGGCAATTCGGTCAGGAACAGCGGTACCGCGGCCACTGCCAACAGGACGACGAACAAGACCGCGAAACGGCCAAAAGAGAGCCGCGCCGGAACAACCATCTCCGCCATCTTCAGACCTTGTCCCGTTTCACCGGGCGCCGTCGCCTACGGCGCGATTTTCAGCCCTTGTTCTACACAAAAGGCGATACCGCGTGCGACGGTTAATTCGGGCTAGGCTCGGTGCTTCCGGGCCTTCTATAATCCAAGCCATGAAGGGGCTCACGCGTTACATGCTGCGCCAGACATTGCTGGTGATGGTATCGGTATGTCTGATTTTCAGCTCGGCCGTGTGGTTGATCCAGGCCCTTCGTCTCATCGATTTGATCGTCAATCGCGGGCTGTCGCTCGGCATCTTCCTGCATCTGGCAATCCTGATCCTGCCGCGTTTCGTCAATGTCGTGCTGCCGATCGCCGTCTTTGCCTCGGTGCAGTTCGTCTATAACAAGTTGATCAATGAGAGCGAATTGGTCGTGATGCGCGCCGCCGGCGTTAGTCCGATGTCCTTGGCGCGGCCAGCCCTCATCACCGGCGCAGTCGCCACGGTGTTCCTTTACAGCCTCTCGATCTATTTCCTGCCGGCGGCCAATCGGGCGTTTAAGGACCTGCAATTCGAAATCCGCAACCGCTTCGCCTCGGTTCTGATTCAGGACGGCGTCTTCAACACGATTTCCGACAAGTTGATGGTCTATGTCCAGAGCCGCGATACGAATGGCGATCTGGTCAGCTTGCTGATTTACGACGACCGGCAATCCGACAAGCCGGTCACGGTTTTCGCCGAACGTGGCGCCGTCGCCAACACCGCCGATGGACCGCGTCTTTTGCTGGTTCAAGGCACGCGTCAGCAGCGCGACATCAGCAACGGGCATCTTTCGGTCTTAAATTTCGACAAATACACCCTGGAGCTTGGCGCGCTCAGCGACGTACCAGGCACGCGCGACCGGCAGGTCGATGAACGCTATACGACCGAATTGCTGGCCAATATGGGACCCGAGCAGGAACCGGATTGGCGCCGCGCGGTGATCGTCGAACTCAATATGCGCCTCGCCAGCCCGCTTGCGGCGCTGACCTTGGGACTTCTACCCCTCACCTGTCTGCTGATCGGCGAATTCAACCGACGCGGCCAATCCCGCCGCGTCCTTTTGGGCGTCGCCCTCGCCTTCGGTATCGAGGTGATCGATATCGCCCTGCGCAATCTGTCGGCACGATCCGTCGTGTTTATTCCGTTGATCTACGCCAACATGATTCTGCCGCTGCTGATATCGCTTTGGCTGTTGTGGCGCGAGGGCGCTCCGCAATCGCGGCAGCACGCCGCGCTGCCGGCGGAATAGCCCATGTCTCCTTGGAAAACGCTTTTCCGTTATATCGCACGCCAGTTCTTCATCTGGTGCACGTCGATCTTCCTGGCGATGATCAGCATTGTCTTCATGCTGGATTACATCGAATTGATCCGGCGTGCCGGCAACCGGCCCGACGCCACCCTGCTCGTCCTGTTCGAGATGGCGGCGCTCAAACAGCCATACATGGCGCAGCAGATCATGCCGTTCGCGATCCTGTTCGGGACCATGATGGCGTTCTGGCGCCTCACCCGCAGCCACGAGCTCGTCGTTGCCCGCGCCGCGGGGATCTCCGCGTGGCAGTTTCTCGCCCCGCCGTTGTCGGGCGCGTTCTTAATGGGCGCATTGGTGGTCGCGGTTTTCAATCCCATCGCATCTGTGATGCAGGCGAGCTATGAGCAGCTTGAGAACCGCATCCTTCGCGCCGGTGGCGAGCAGCTGACCCTGTCCCGTTCCGGCCTCTGGCTGCGGCAAAGCGACGAGGCGGGGAATCATTCGATCGTGCATGCCAGCGGGTTTCAGGTGGATCAGCGCGCCCTCAACAACGTGATGATCCTCTTCCTGGTGAATGATCAGCTTTTGGGAAGCCGTATCGACGCCAAGCAGGCGCTGCTGCGCGACGGGTCGTGGGAAGTCCATGACGGGACGCTCTGGGAGCCAGGCAAGCCGCTGCAGGTTTTCGACAAGATGGATGTCGGCACCAACCTGACATCGCGTAAAATCCAGGAAAGCTTCGCCTCGCCGGAAACGATGTCTTTCTGGGAGCTGCCCGGCTTCATCAGCCTCCTCGATGCCTCCGGCTTTTCTTCGCAGCGCCATCGGCTTTATTTCAACGCGCTGTTGGCGCGGCCGTTTCTCTATGCGGCGATGGTCTTGATCGCCGCAAGCTTCAGTCTGCGCATGCAGCGGCGCGGCGGCGCGACGTTGATGATCGCGGCGGGTGTCGCCAGTGGTTTCGCGCTTTATTTCCTGTCCGATGTCGTGTTCGCCCTCGGGCTGTCGGCCAGCATTCCGATCTCCGTCGCCGCTTGGACGCCGACCGGCGTGACCTGGTTGCTCGGCGCCACGCTTCTTCTCCATCTCGAAGACGGCTGACGCGGCATGAGGGGGAAAAAACATTTCGGGACGGTGGGAGTGCTTATTGCCTCCCTGCTTGTCCCGCTTTCCGTCGCCACGGCACAAAAAGGCCAAGTCAGCGATCTGCCGATCCTCGTGCAGGCTGATGAAATGCAATACGACCAAGATCTCGGTTTGATAGTCGCGAAGGGGCATGTCGAACTCAGCCAGCAGGATCAGATCCTGATGGCCGATACGGTGACCTACAATCAGCGTACGGACACCGTCACCGCCTCCGGCAATGTCAGCATGATGCAGCCGACGGGCGACGTCGCCTTCGCGAATTACATGGAGCTGACAGATAACTTCCGCGATGGGTTCATCAAGGACGCACGGCTTCTGCTGTCGGATCGATCGCGCATGGCCGGCAACACGGCGCGCCGCGTCGGCGGGAACCGTACCGAAGTACGCCGCGCCGTCTATTCACCGTGTGAGCTCTGCGCGGCGGACCCTACCCACGCACCGACATGGCAAATCAAGGCCGAACAGGCCGTCAGCGATAAAGAGCTGCAGATCGTCGAATATCGTGACGCGATCATGGAAATCGACGGTTTCCCGGTTTTATACCTGCCCTACTTTTCCCATCCCGATCCTTCCGTAAAACGCGCCAGTGGTTTCCTGCCGCCCGTCATCGGTAGCGACGCTTCGAACGGATTCCGTATCGGCTTACCTTACTACTACGTCATCGGTCCCGATAAGGACGCCGTCTTCAGGCCGATCTTCACGACCGAGGGCGGCACAGTGCTCGACGCCCAATATCGTCAGCGCTTCGGCAACGGCACTTTACGCACCGACACCAGCATTACCGTCGGCAGCCAGGCCGCCAATACGATCCTGCCGAGCACCCGTCCCACCAACGGTAACTTCCGCGGCCATGTGTTCGCCGATGGCGTCTGGGATTTGACCTCGACGACCCGCGCCGGCATCCAGGCCACCGCCACCACCGACCAGACCTATCTACAACGTTATCACTTCCCCTATTCGACCAACTTCCTGACCGATCACGCTTATATCGAGCATTTCGGAACGGCGAGTTACGGCAACATCGGCGGTTATGCGTTCCAGAACCTCAATCCGACGTTCGGCATCGCCGACGCCCCCATCGTTCTGCCGACCGCGGACTACACACTGACTACGCCGCCGGACCTGCTCGGCGGCCGCTGGACGGTCAACAGCAATCTCCTCAATCTCACCAGCCGCACCGGCATCGACGAACGCCGTCTTTCACTCGGCACGAATTGGCGACTGCCTTTCCTCGGACCGCTCGGCGATAAATACGAATTGGGTGCGAGTCTGCGCGGCGATGGATATCACTCGCGCTTCAGTCCAGGGTACGGCAGCTTCACCGATTACTCGGCCAGCCCACCGATTCTCGTCAGCGGTCCCTATCCTCAAACCTCGACGAAGGTCGAAGGTCGCGCCTTTCCGCAACTGGCTTTGAACTGGCGCTATCCTTGGATTCGTTCAGGGGACACCATTACGACAGTCATCGAGCCGATTGCCGCGGTATTCGCCGCCCCCACGGGTGGCAATACACTCAATATTCCCAACGAAGATTCGCAAAGCTTCGAATTCGACGAAACCGACTTGTTCCAGGCCAACCGCTTCGCCGGTTACGACCGCGTCGATGGCGGACAACGCGCCGATTACGGACTACACGCGGGCTTCTACAATCCGATCGCCGGCAGCACGCAAATCTTGGTCGGCGAAAGCTACCGGCTGCAACGCAACAGCCAGTTCCCAATCGGGACCGGACTCGATCATCGCCGATCGGATGTCGTCGGTCGCGTCGTCGTGTCGCCCGGACGCTATTTCGATCTGTTCTATCGGGCCCGTCTCGATAGCCAAGATTTAGCAATGCGCCGCCAGGAAGTCGGTTTGAGCGGGGGGGTCGCCAACCTCAGCGGCGGTATCAGTTATCTTTCAACGTCACGAATTCCAGGACTGCCTTCCGTCCTGCCGGCCAAGCAGATCAGCGGCGTAATCTCGATGGCCCTGACCGATAATTGGTCCACCCAGATCAGCCACAGCCAAAGCCTCAATAACGGCTCGACCAGCCTTTATTCCGGTCTTCAGATCACCTATCGCGATGATTGCTTAGCGGTCGTGACATCGTTATCGCGCAGCGGCATCGCGTTCGGCGATCTTCATTCTGGAACGTCGTTCGTGCTGACCTTCGTATTCCGCAATTTGGGCGACGTTTCAGTACAACCTTTCGGGTTGTAGCCGCGGGATTCGTTTCCCTTGGGAAATTCGTGGTTTCGACCTATATAAACGCGGCCAATCGAACAGGTTTTGCTTTGCTATGAGATGGTTGCTGGGTTTTGCCTTATCGATCGCGCTGGCCGTTTCGGCCCAGGCGCAGGAAACGCGCATCGCCGCGGTCGTCAATAACACGATCGTGACCGTCGATGACCTCAATGCCCGCATGAATCTGGTCATGAAATCGTCGGGCATTCCGGATACGCCGCAAAACCGCCAACAGTTGCAGACCCGTATTCTCCGCACCCTGATCGACGAAAAGCTCCAGTTACAGGAAGCTGCCAAGTACAAGGTCGTCGCCAGCAAAGACGACGTCGATCGTGCGCTCGAGAATATCGAGCAGCGCAATAACATGCCGGCGGGCGGCCTGACGAAATACCTCTCCTCGGCGGGTATTCCGCGCTCGACGCTGGTCGATCAGGTCACGGCATCGCTGGTGTGGAACAAGGTCGTCCAGGGCCGATACTCCTCGGACGTCAGCGTCTCGGACGCCGAGGTTCAGGACGAAATCGTCCGCATCAAATCCGATTTCGGCAAGCCACAGAGCCACGTCGCCGAAATTTTCCTCGGGATGGACAACCCGACCCAAGATACCGAGATCAAAGCCTTGGCTGACCGGCTGATCGATCAGATCGGCAAGGGTGCTCAATTTTCGGCCGTCGCCCAGCAATTCTCGCAGGCCCCCAGTGCCGCGACGGGCGGTGATATCGGCTGGGTAACGCCGAGCCAGTTCGGCCCCCCGCTCGACCAAGCCATCGCCAAGATGAACCCGGGCGAAATCTCTTATCCGCTGCGTACGTCGGCCGGTTATTACATTCTTTTCCTGATCGAACGCCGCACGCCGGGCGAGAACTCTGTCGATGACACACAGCTCAGCATGGTTGAGGTTGTCCTGCCTCTGACACCGCAATCGCCGCCGCAAGAGCAGCAAAAAGTATTCGCTCAGGCCCAACAAATCTCATCGACCGCCAAAAGCTGCGGCGAGATGGCTCAGATCGCGCGCGACAAAGGCCCCGAATTTTCGACCCAAACTCCCAATGTCCGGGCCGGTGACTTGCCGCCCGAACTCAAGGATGTCGTCATGGGGCTAAAGATCGCCGAGGCGAGCAAGCCCGTTCCGGCCCGCGGCGGCGTCGGCATCATCATGGTCTGCGAAAAGAAGGAGGCCGCGTCGGCCCTCCCATCGAACGATCAGGTCTATGAGCAGATCATGCGCACGCGCATGGACCAGATGGCCCGCCGCTATCTGCGCGACCTGCGCCGCAGCGCCTACGTGGATATTCGCGGGTGAGCCTGCCGCTCGCCCTGACGATCGGCGAACCGGCCGGTGTCGGCGGCGAAGTGACGCTCAAAGCGTGGCTGGCGCGCGCTAAAGACAATCTGCCGCCGTTCTTCATCTTCGACGACCCTGCGCGCCTAGCGCGGCTGGCCGCGGCCTGCGGCCTCGACGTGCCGGTTGAGGCCATCACCGCCCCCGAGGATGCCGCGCTGGTCTTTACGCGTGCCCTACCGGTACTGCCCATCGCTTTGCCGCAGCCGGTCGTAACGGGACACCCGGACAGCCGCAATGCCCATGCCGTAATCGCCGCGATTACCGACGCCGTGGCGCTGGTGCAGCAACATCGCGCCGGCGGGGTCGTCACCAACCCGATCCAGAAAGAGACGCTCTATGCCGCCGGATTTCGCCATCCCGGCCATACCGAATATCTCGCCGAGCTCGCTGGCGGCGTGACGCCGGTGATGATGCTCGCCTGTCCTGGCCTGCGCGTCATTCCGGTTGTCGTACATCATCCGCTGGTCGAATCGATCGCCATGCTGCACACCGACGACATCGTTACCGCTGGGCGGATCACCGCGGCGGCGCTACAGCGCGACTTCGGCATCGCCAAACCGCGTCTCGCCGTCGCTGGACTCAACCCCCACGCAGGCGAGAACGGCACCATCGGCCGCGAGGAAATCGACATCATCGCTCCGGCGGTCGCGGCACTGCGCGCGTTGGGCATCGACGTGAGCGGCCCCTCCCCTGCCGATACCCTCTTCCATGCCGCCGCCCGGCAACGCTACGACGCAGCGATCTGCATGTATCACGATCAGGCTCTGATCCCCTTGAAGACCATCGATTTCGATCGCGGGGTCAATATCACGCTGGGCCTTCCCTTCATCCGCACCTCGCCCGATCACGGCACGGCTTGCGACATTGCCGGCAAGGGCATCGCCAATGCCGAAAGCATGATCGCCGCCATCGCCCTCGCCGGGGATTTAGCCAAGCGCCGTGTCGTTGAACGCGCCGGCGCCTGATCTTCCGCCGCTGCGCGAGATCATTCAGCGTTTCGACCTCGGCGCACGCAAAGCGCTGGGTCAGAACTTCCTGCTCGACCTCAACCTGACGCGGCGCATCGCCCGCGAAGCCGCACCGCTCGAAGATACCAACGTCATCGAGATCGGCCCCGGCCCTGGCGGCCTCACCCGGGCGCTGCTCTTGGAAGGCGCGCACCACGTCACCGCGATCGAACGCGACACGCGCTGCCTTGCCGCACTGGCTGAACTGGCGCAAGCTTTCCCTGGACGCCTCACCCTCGTTGAAGGCGATGCCCTGGAGATCGACCCGGCGAGCCTTGTCCCTGGCCCGCGCAAGATCATCGCGAACCTGCCCTACAATGTAGCGACGCCGTTGTTACTCAAATGGCTCGGCAAGATCGCCGACTATGAAAGTCTGACGCTGATGTTCCAAAAGGAAGTCGCGCAGCGCCTCGCGGCCAAGCCACGCGACAGTGCCTATGGCCGTCTGTCGATCATCGCGCAGTGGCTGTGCGAAGTGAAAATGGCGTTCGATATTCCGCCGCAGGCTTTCGTCCCTGCGCCAAAGGTGATCTCGACCGTGGTGCGCTTCACCCCGCGCACCGCGCCGATCGCACCGTGCCGTCAGGAAGATCTGGAACGAACCACCGCCGCTGCGTTCGGCCAGCGCCGGAAGATGCTGCGCCAGAGCCTCAAATCACTGGGTGGGGACACGGCAGCTTTGATTGCAGAGGCCGGAGTCGATCCGACAGCGCGTGCCGAGGAACTATCGATCGAGCAATTCTGCGCGCTGGCGCGGTTGATTCCTCATTCCGCGTAGCTTCCGATTTGAAGTTTGAACCGTCGCGTCAGATAAGACGGGACGTCTTTATCCGGCAACGGAAAATTTTTGAGGAAGGCTGACTTTCGGTTGCTTCCCGACCAGTCGGACACCTTGCCAGACTTCAACAAAGTGACAGTCCCGCGTTTCGAGGGACGCGTTAGCTCGTATCATCGCGCTGGGATCGCTTTTACTGCCGTCCCATTCGGCGTCCATAATGTGACCGCGTTCGCCGACGAAATAGAACCGGTATGCGTCTGTCGTTTCCGCCACTTCAACCTCCCCAGTTTGTTAATCCAGAGATCGTGATTGCCATAAAATATTGAAACCACATCTCTTACCAAGAGGTTAACGCGGATTCACGACAATGAGAGAACACCTCGCCCTTCCCCAACGTCGTGGCGGCCGCAGCAGAAAAGGAGAAAGCGGGATTAGGACGTCTCGCCGCGCAGGCGATTGACGAAGTCGGCCATGCCGGTCTGGCGCGTCCGGCGCTTGCGTTCGGCGGCAAGAATGGCGCGGACTTGGCCGACGCTTTCCTCGAGATCGTGATTGACGATCACGTAATCATATTCAGGCCAATGACTCATCTCATCGGATGACTTTGCCATCCGGGACGCCACAACCTCGGCGCTGTCCTGGGCGCGGTTCTGCAGACGCCGTTTCAGCTCCGCTCTGCTGGGCGGGAGAATGAAAATCGAAACGAGATCGTCTCGAATGCTCTCTCGAAGTTGCTGCGTTCCCTGCCAATCGACATCGCTGATGATATCGACGCCGGCTTCGAGGGCTTTCATCACCGGCGGACGCGGCGTGCCGTAACAATTATCAAAGACGATCGCATGCTCCAGCAGCTCGCGCTTCGCGACCATCTCATCGAATATCTTGCGCGTGATGAAAGAGTAATGCTTGCCTTCGACCTCGCCGGGCCGGCGTGGGCGCGTCGTCACCGAAACGGACAGCTTCAGATTGCGTTCGTGCTGCACCAGAGCGCGGCTGATCGTGGTCTTGCCCGCGCCCGAAGGCGAGGAGAGAACGAGGACGATACCGCGTCGTTTGATTCTGGGGGCTGCCATCGCCGCTATTCGATGTTCTGCACTTGCTCGCGCATCTGCTCGATCGATGCTTTCAAGGCGAGGCCGATGCGCGTCAGTTCCAAGTCGGCGGATTTCGAGCAGAGCGTGTTCGCTTCACGATTGAATTCTTGACAGAGGAAATCGAAACGGCGGCCGATCGGGCCGCCTTCTTCCATCAGCCCACGCGCCGCGGCGAGATGCGCGGTCAGCCGATCCAGCTCTTCGCGGATATCGGCTTTGGTGATGACCAATGCCGCTTCGTGCGCCAATTTTTCTTCCGGCAGCGCGGGAAGCGCTTCAAGCAATGAAGCAATCATCTCTTTAAAGCGGGCACGGATCGCAGCCGGTTGTGCCGCTGCCGACGCTTCCGCTTGTTTCACCAACGTGGTGATTTCCCTCAGCCGTTCGGACAAAACGGCCTCGAGCCGCTTGCCTTCACCGAGGCGCATCGTCGCCATGCGATCGAGCGCCTGATCGAAACCTTTATTCAGAAGAACGAGCTGCTTCTCGCGCTCCGCTTCATCGGGCGCTTCCTCTTCGGCGTTTTCGAGGACGCCTTTGAGTCCGAGCAATCCGTCAATACGCGGCGGCGCCGCTTCCATTTCGGCAGCAAGCTCGTTGGCGAGACGGATCACGACAGCGAGGGCTTCGCGATTGACGCGCAAGCCCCCGGCGCTGCCGTTCCGCGTGAGCGATAGATTGGCGCTGATCGACCCGCGCTTCAATTTTTGCGAAAGGCTGGCGCGAAGCGTCAGCTCCAGCGCTTCAAATCCCGTCGGCAGGCGGAAGCGAAGATCCAGTGATTTTGAATTGACGCTTTTCAACTCCCAGACCCAGCTGAGAGAACCGTCTTGCCCTTCGGCGCGGGCAAAGCCCGTCATACTCGCGATCGTCATGCGCGGTTATAGCCTCGCCGCGCCGTAAAAAGCTATCCGCCGCCGCCAGGAGTGCTGCCATTGGCGCCGCCGCCCTGGAGGCTGCGTAGTTTCGCGACGTTGCGATTATGCTCGTCGAGCGTTTTGGCAAAGGCATGTCCGCCGGTGCCGTCGGCAACGAAATAAAGCTCGCCCCGCATGTCGGGCTGTACCGCCGCGCGGATCGAGGCGAGTCCAGGACTGGCGATCGGCGTCGGCGGCAGGCCCTTTTCGACATAGGTATTGTAGGGCGACGCGATGGCAAGATCGTCGTGATTGAGCGGATGCGGCAAAGGCCGCGCGCCGCCTTTGGTCAGCACGTAGATCACCGTCGGATCGGCCTGCAGCTTCATGCCGATCTTCAACCGTTCCAGATAGACGCCCGCGACGCGCGCGCGCTCGTCGGGTTTTGCGGTTTCTTTTTCAACGATGGAGGCCAGCGCCACAGCCTCGGCCGGACTGGCAAGCGCGAGGTTCGGCGCGCGTTCGGCCCAGGCGATCGCGATCGCCTTTTCCATCGCACGATGCATTCGCGCCAGCAATTCCTGCCGCGTATTGCCCAGTACGTAAAAATAAGTATCGGGCAACACGGTGCCCTCGGGGGGTTCGGCGTCGATCGCGCCATCCAGCGCCGGCGCGGCGTCGATCATGGCGACGACCTCGGCGCTGGTCATGCCTTCGGGAATGGTCAGGCGATGGCGAACGACTTTGCCGCTGTCGATCAGATCGGCTGCGTCGCGACCACTGCTGCCGGCCGGCAATTCATATTCGCCCGCACGCAATGTCTTCGCTCGGCCCGAAAGATACGTGCCCGCCGTAAAGACGAAAGCGTGATTGATAACCCCCGCGGTAGCGAGAAGCTCACCGGCGTCGCGCGCACCGGCGCCTTTGGGAATGATGACGATTTTGGCGGTTTGAAGCGGGCCGGAAGCCGTGTAATCGCGCCAGCCGAGATAGGCCGCTCCGCCCGCGAGCAGCACGATGGCGAGCAGCCATCCTGCCGCGCGCATGACGGTTCGCATTCTCAGGGAGCCGGCCCGAAGATCAGCGAGGCGTTGGTACCGCCAAAACCAAAGGAGTTCGACAAAGCGAAGCGCACTTTGCGTTCCTTGGCCTTCAGAGGCACGAGATCGATGTCGCAGGCCGCACTCGGATTTTCGAGATTGAGCGTTGGCGGTACGATGCTGTCGCGCATCGCGAGGATCGAGAAGATCGCCTCGACGCTGCCCGCCGCACCCAGCAGATGCCCGATCGCGGATTTGGTCGAAGACATCGACAGCTTATAGGACTGCTCGCCAAAGAGGCGCTTCACTGCGCCCAGTTCGATCTCGTCACCCAGCGGCGTCGAAGTGCCGTGTGCGTTGACGTAATCGATCTGATCGAGAGAAAGGCCCGACCTCTTGATCGCGTTGCGCATCGCGCGGAAACCGCCATTGCCGTCTTCGGCCGGCGCGGTGATGTGATAAGCATCGCCCGACATGCCGTAACCGATGATTTCGGCATAGATTTTCGCGCCGCGTTTCTTGGCGTGTTCGAGTTCTTCGAGCACGACGACGCCCGAGCCCTCGCCCATGACGAAGCCGTCGCGAGCCTGATCCCACGGACGGGATGCGCGTGTCGGTTCATCGTTGAAAGCGGTCGAAAGCGCACGCGCCGCTGCAAAGCCGGCGATGCCGAGACGGCAGATCGCTGCTTCGGCGCCGCCTGCGACCATCACGTCAGCGTCTTCCCATTGGATAAGACGCGCCGCATCGCCGATCGCATGGGCACCGCTCGAGCAGGCCGTGACGACGGAATGGTTTGGGCCTTTGAAGCCGTGACGGATCGAGACATGACCCGACGCCAGATTGATAAGGCACGACGGAATGAAGAACGGCGATACGCGTCGCGCGCCCTTTTCATGGAGGGTCAGCGCCGCCTCGGTGATCCCGGGCAATCCGCCGATACCGGAGCCGATCATCACGCCGGTACGTTCGCGTGATTCTTCGTCTTCCGGCATCCAGCCTGAATCGGCGATGGCCTGTTCGGCCGCGCCCAGCGCAAAGACGATAAAATCGTCCATCTTGCGCTGATCCTTCGGCGGCACCCAATCGTCGGCGTTGAAATTGCCCGACGCGGTATCGCCGCGCGGCACCTGCCCCCCGATTTTCGCGGGCAGGTCGGACACATCAAAACCTTGGATCGCACCGATACCGGACTTGCCGGCGATCAGTTGCTGCCAAACATGATCGGTGCCAACCCCGAGAGGCGTAACGAGGCCAATACCGGTAACGACGACCCGACGCATAATGCGCTTGGTCTCAGGTCGGGTGGGCTTCGATGAACGTAACGGCGTCTTTGACGGTTACGATCTTCTCGGCCGCATCGTCCGGAATCTCGCAGCCGAATTCTTCTTCGAAAGCCATGACCAGCTCGACCGTGTCGAGGCTGTCCGCGCCCAGATCATCGATGAAACTCGCATTCTCGGTGACTTTCGCCTCATCGACACCAAGGTGTTCGACCACGATCTTTTTTACGCGCTCAGCGACATCGCTCATCACTCGTTCCTCGACAAATTGACGTGCAAACTATTTGTGTGTCTGCGGCTTCCGCCTGCTCGGCAAACTACCGAAGCCCCCAAACGAAGGGCCGGTTACTAACATAGATCATCCGCCATTTCCAGCCACTGGCCTCGCGGCCGGCTATCAGCCTTAGATCATGGCCATCCCGCCATTGATGTGCAAGGTCTGGCCGGTGACATAGCGCGCTTCCTCGCTGACGAGGAAAAGCACGCCGGCGGCGATTTCCTCCGGAGTCCCGACTCGGCCCATCGGAATCGCCTGTGCGATTCGCTCTTTTTGCTCGGCGGTCAGGACGTCGGTCATCGGCGTGGCGATGAAGCCCGGCGCCAGGCAATTCACCGTAATGCCGCGCTGCGCTACCTCGGCGGCCAGGGCCTTCGACATGCCGACCGTGCCGGCTTTCGCCGCGGCGTAATTCGCCTGCCCCGGATTGCCGGTCGCGCCGACGATCGAGGTGATCGAAACGATCCGGCCCCAGCGACGCTTCACCATGCCGCGCAGCGCAGCGCGTGTCAGGCGGAAGCCGGCGGTCAGGTCAACGTCGATGACCTTTTGCCATTCCTCGTCCTTCATGCGCATGACCAGCATGTCGCGCGTGAGGCCCGCATTGTTCACAAGGATATCGAGTTGCCCCATCTGCTCGTCGGCCGTCTTCATCAACGCGTCGGTCGCAGTGGGATCACCCAGATCGGACGCGGCGACATAAACACGGTCGCCGAGCGACGCGGCCAGTTCGTCGAGCGCGGGACGGCGCGTACCATGCAGCATCACCTTGGCGCCGGCGCCATGCAGCACGCGCGCGATCGCGCCGCCGATACCGCCCGAAGCGCCCGTGACGAGCGCCGTTTTTCCGGTCAGATCAAACATCGATGATCCCTTGTTTACTTCGTCTTCAGGAAAGCTTCGATCTCGGCCGGCGTGCCGATCGACGATGCCGTGATCTCGCGATCGATACGCTTGGTCAGACCGGCCAGGACTTTGCCGGCGCCGAGTTCGACCAGTTCATGCACGCCCTGCTCTTTCATCGTCAGCACGCATTCGCGCCAACGCACCAGCCCCGTGACCTGTTCGACCAGAAGCTGCTTGATTGTCGAGGGATCTTGTACAGCCGCGGCGCTGACATTGGCGATCAGCGGCACATAAGGCTCCGACACCGTAATCGCGGCCAAGGCCTCCTGCATCTCGTCGGCTGCTGGCTTCATCAGGGCGCAATGAAAGGGCGCGCTGACCGGAAGCATGATCGCGCGTTTGACGCCGCGCGCGGCAGCGACTTCGATCGCGCGCTCGACGGCGGTCTTGTGACCGCTGAGGACGATCTGGCCGCCGCCATTGTCGTTGGCCGCGTCACAGACTTCACCCTGTTCGGCTTCTTTGGCAATCGCGCGGGCAGCTTCGATGTCCGTGCCGAGCAAGGCTGCCATCGCGCCGACACCGACAGGCACCGCGCGCTGCATCGCAACGCCGCGGCGCTTTAAGATTCGCGCCGCATCCGAAAGATTGATCGCACGCGCCGCCGCCAGCGCCGAATATTCGCCGAGCGAATGGCCGGCGACGAACGCGACATGACTTTTAAGATCGAGACCGCCGTCTTTTTCGATGACGCGCGCAACGGCGAGGCTGGTGGCCATCAAAGCCGGTTGGGCATTCTCGGTGAGGACCAGATCGCTCTCGGGGCCTTCGAACATCAGGCGCGAGAGATTTTGCTTCAACGCCTCATCGACTTCGGCGAAGACGTCGCGGGCCGTGGCGAAAGCGAGCGCAAGCTCTTTGCCCATGCCGACAGCCTGCGACCCCTGTCCGGGGAATACAAAGGCGCGCGTCATATCAAACCCTCGATAAAGCCGGCGTCGATAAGCCGATTAGAGAATGTTCGACCAATCCATATGGATGAAGTCGAAATCGATCCGGTCGTAATGATTGCAGCGCAGCTTTTGATCGACCAGTTGCTGGGTGGCCTGTGCCGGGAGGATCGCCGTCTCGCCGGCTTGATAGCCGCGCGTGCAGTACTGATTGTCCTTCCAGTCCAGCGCCGCCATCTGTTCGGGCGTCGGCGCGGCGGTGCCGGCATCGGGCCGGGAAGTCGAAACGCCGAACTGATCCCGTGCCGGATCGCTGGCAATGGGCACGCAGCCCGACAAAAGTCCCAAGAAAACAGTAAGATACGCGAATCGTGCCATTCTGGCCTCCCGCCGATATGACGCTGCGATAACATTCCCCGCCCGGCCTGTCCAGCGGTCCTAAGCTATGGAAACGCCAACTCTTTGCCGACTCGCGGCAGACTTGCGCGGCGGGGGCCTCGCCCTTATATTCCGCCGCCTCCTTGCCGGCACCTGCCGGCTAGGCCTGTGCGGCTGACTGTCCTCTCCTTTCGAGAGAACCAGCGACGGGCCATCAACAGCCATAAGGGGATTGGATGTCGCTTTACGAAAATATCTTTATTGCGCGTCAGGATATTTCCACCGCCCAGGTGGAAGCCCTGACCGAGACCTTTGCCACTCTCATTGCTGAGAACGGCGGTAAGGTCGAGAAGCGGGAATATTGGGGTCTGCGTAACCTCTCTTACCGCATGAAAAAGAACCGCAAGGGCCACTACATCATGTTCAATCTCGATGCACCGCCGGCGGCGGTCAGCGAGCTTGAGCGCAATATGCGCATCAACGAAGACGTGCTGCGCTATTTGACGATTAAGGTCGAAGAGCTGGAAGCCGGTCCGTCGGCGGTCATGAAAGGCGGGGGACGCGACGAGCGTGACCGCGATCGTGATCGTGGCCCGCGCCGTGGCTATGGCGACCGTGACCCCCGTGAAGAAGGAGCCGAGGCATGAGCGACGGCGAAGAACGCGGCGGCGGACGCCCCGCAAGCGGTGGAGCAACCCGGCGGCCATTCTTCCGGCGCCGCAAGTCCTGCCCATTCTCCGGCCCGAACGCGCCGAAGATCGACTACAAGGACGTGAAGCTGCTGCAGCGCTTCATTTCCGAACGCGGAAAGATCGTTCCGAGCCGCATCACGGCAGTATCGACCAAGAAGCAGCGCGAACTGGCCCAGGCCATCAAGCGCGCCCGCTTCCTCGGTCTCCTGCCCTATGCAATGCGCTAAGGCGAGGTTGCCATGTTGGATGTGATTCTTCTCGAACGAGTCGAGCATCTTGGTCAAATGGGCGAGGTCGTGAAAGTACGGCCCGGCTATGCACGCAATTTCCTGCTGCCGCAGAAAAAAGCGATGCGCGCGACCAAGGACAATATTACCTATTTCGAAACGCAGCGCGTGCAGCTCGAGGGACAAAACCTCGAACGCAAGAAAGACGCCGAAAAGGTCGCCGAAAAGATGGCCGGTCTTTCGGTCATCATCGTGCGCCAGGCGGGTGAAAGCGGTCAGTTGTACGGTTCTGTCTCGGCACGCGACGTCGCCGACGGCATCACCGAAGGCGGCTTCACCGTTACGCGCGGGCAGGTCGTTCTCGAAAAGCCGATCAAGACCCTCGGCCTCTATACGCAACGCGTCACGCTTCATCCCGAAGTCGCCGTGACCGTGACGATCAATGTCGCCCAGTCGGTCGAAGAGGCCGAGATGCAAGCCAAGGGCGTCGATACCGTCAAGCTGGCCCAGGAAGAACTGCAGCGCGAGCTCGCGGCGCAAGCCGAAGCCTTCGCTGAAAACACCAAGGGCAACGACGAAGAGTAGTCGCACCCTTTTACGATCTCGCGCATTTCATCCGGTCAGGAACCCGATGAAATGCGCGTTGATCTAAAATCCTTCTTTTCTCCACCGAAATCACCTCTGCCCTGGTCACGCGCTTTTCGCGGTGCGCTGAGCGTCGGCGCTTGCGCCGCCGTGGGCGTCTTCATGAACGAGCCGGGCCTCGGCGTCATCGCCGCGATCTGTGCGCTCTGGGCCTGGACCAACGATCTGGGCGGCACCTATCTGCGCCGCCTGACCAGCATGGCCACCGCCGGGGCGATGATGCTTCTTGGCGGTGCGATCGGCGGGCTGATCGCCGATCTTCCGCAATGGCACTTCTGGGTCGTGCTGGTCGCGATGCTGCTGATCGGCATCGTGCATAATTCCAGCCGCGCGCTCGAAAACGCAGCCCGCTTCGGCGGCTTTGCGTTGGTCATCGCCGCAACCCTCGGCATCACACACCTGAAAGAAGCTTGGCCGGTGATCGAAGGTGTCGTCTGGACCATCGTCCTGATGACGATCGAACATCTGATCAAACGCGAAGAGCCGTCCGAACCCGGCACCAGCGTGCGTGCCGGTCTCATCCGGTTGCGCACCGGCGAGGTCATCGATTGGCATTTCGGCGTGCGCTATGCCGTTGCCGTCGCGATCGGTCTCGCCATCGCCGAGCATTTCGGCGCGCGCCGCGCCGCCTGGGTCGCGTTGACTACCATCGCCGTAATGCGTCCGAACGATGCGGAAAGCGCGGCCCTGGTCGGCCTGCGTGCGGCAGGGACGCTGATCGGCGTCGGCATCGCCGCGATCATCGTCTCGATCACCCATGAGCCTTCAGCGCTGGTTGGGGCTGCAGCGATCTTGGCCTTCGCCATCTCGCCCTGCATGACGTGGCAACGCTGGGCTGGCTTCACCGCGATCATCGCGATGGCGATGGTGCTGCTCGATCTGAGTTGGCTGACACAGGGCGGCGACCGGCCGCTGCTGCTGGAGCGGATTTACGATACCGGCTTGGGCTGTGCCATCGCCCTCGCGGCTACGGTAGCGATCCCGGCTCGGTTTCGAGCATCAGGCGGTAACCCACCCCCGGCTCGGTAAGCACCAGCGACGGCCGTTCGGGATCGGCTTCGATCTTGTGACGCAACTGGCGCACATAGATACGCAGATACTGCACATCGGTCGCGCCGCCCCAGACCTCGCGCATAAGGTGCTGATGCGTCAGCACCTTCCCAGCGTGCATCACGAGAATGCGCAAGAGATCATATTCCTTGGGCGACAACTTCACCTCGACGCCCTTCACCAAGACATGACGGCGAACGAGATCGACCGTGAGTTCTCCGGTTTTGAAGATCGGTTCGGCGCCTTGTTGCTGCAGCCGGTGACGCAACGCCGCCCGCAGCCGTGCATTGAGTTCCTCCATGCCGACGGGCTTGGTGATGTAATCGTCGGCGCCCAGATCCAACGCCTCGACCTTGCCGCGCTCGTCGCTCCGGATCGACAGGACGAGGATCGGCGTCAGCGCCGCCTGTCGTATGCGCTTGATGACCTCGCGCCCGTCGATATCAGGCAAGCCCAAATCCAATAACACGACGTCCGGCTTGGCGCGGCCGAACGCGGTCCAGCCTTCCTCGCCGGTCGCCGCATCGACCACCTCATAGCCTTCGGCACTGAGGCTGGTGCGCAGAAGGCGACGGATCGCCGGTTCGTCATCGACGACGAGGACTTTGATCTGGCCCTGGCTCACGGCAGCGCTCCTTGTTGCGGCAACACCGGAAAAGCGATTACGAAGTCCGCGCCGCTGCGGTCGGTACGATTGCGCGCCACGATATTGCCGCCCATCGAGGCGACAAAGCCGCGGCAAATCGCGAGACCCAGCCCCGTTCCCGGCCGCCGCCGGTCGGCATCGAGCACGCGATGAAACTTATCGAACACGCGTTCGATCTGATCGTGCGGGATGCCCGTCCCTTCATCGCGGATATGGATTTCGACCATTGCGTCTTTCTGTTGGGCCCTGATCTCGATTTCCGAGCCTGCCGGTGCATATTTCGCCGCGTTATCCAGAAGATTGAACAATACCTGTTCGAACAGCACGAAATCGAGCCGCAACATCGGCAAATCAGGATCGAGCGCGACCTTCACCGGATGATGCACCAAGACCTTGCCGGCGCGCTTTAGAACCGTGCCGACGACCTCGCTGACGTCGATCATCTCCTGCTTGGCAGCGATGGCGCCGGATTCGAGCTTGGTCATGTCGAGAAGATTGCCGACAAAGCGGTTGAGCCGTTCCGCCTCTTCGAGGATCGTCGTCGCGAGTTCGGTGCGCTGCGGCTCGGTATAACGGTCGCCGACGCTTTTGAGACTCGAGGCTGCGCCGATGATCGAGGCGAGCGGCGTACCGAGATCGTGCGAGATGGATGTCAGCAATGCGGCGCGCAACCGTTCGCCCTCGGCCTGAAGCTTCGCGATATCGAGATCATCCTGAAGATGAATCCGGTCGATCGCCAGTGCCGCCAGGTCCATCAGCGCGTCGAGCAAGCGCCGTCCATCCGGCGACAACAAGATGCCCGGCGCATCGCGATCGAGCCCGATGACGCCGACCGCACCGCTTCCGGTACGTAAAGGCAGGAACAAGCGTTTTGCGCCTGGGAGCGCATCGGAATGACGACCCGCCGCGCGGTTATGCGCCCAACACCATTTCGCTGCGGCAATGTCGCTGCCGTCGAGTTCATCCTCAGGCGGATAGCCGGCTTTCACCGCGAGTCCGTTTGGTTCGGGCATCAGAATGACGACGCGCAGTTTGAGCATCGAAGCGATTTGATAGGCCGCCGCCCAAAGAAGATCGTCGAGCGCCGCGATGCCGGCGAGCTTGCGGCTGAAGCCGAGAAGTTCCTCGGTCACGCGCGCGCGTGTGCTGGCGGAAACGGCTTGCGCGCGTGTGCCCGCCGCGAGGTTGCTGGCGATCACCGCAACGACAAGAAACGTGATCAGAGCGACAATATTTTCCGGCGCCGTGATCGTGAAATTATACAGCGGCGGCAGGAAGAAGAAGTTATAGGCCAGCACGCTGAGGATGCAGGCGAACAGCGACGGCATCAACCCGAAGCGCGCGGCCACCACGAGCACCGCGGTCAAAAATACCAACGCGATGTTCAGCACATTGAGCAACTGATTCAACGTGACGCCGATCGCCAAGGCGACCGCACAGATCGCGAAAGTAAAGACGTAAGGCATCGTCGCGAAGGTAGTTTTCGGCGCCGCTGTCGCGATCACTTTGGCGTCGCTCGGTTCGGCCGCCTCGCCGGCAATGACATGGACGCTGATATTGCCGGCGCGGCGCACGAGATCATGCACGACCGAGCCGTGCATCATCTCGAACCAGCGCGAGCGTTCGGACTTGCCGATGACGATATGGGTGATGTTGTTCGCCTCGGCATAGGACGCGACATCTTCGGCAATACCGCGCCCGGGAATGGTCAGGGTCTGACCGCCGAGCCGTTCGGCAAAACGCAGCGTGTCGGCGATACGATCCCGCGCCGCCTCACCCAGCCGCTGATAGCGGGAGGTCTCGACATAGACCGCCGTCCAAGGCGCATGCAGCCGGTCGGCCAGTCGCCGTGCATAGCGCACCAGTCCCATCGCTGTCGGGTGTTCGCTGATGCAGACCAACACCCGCTCGCCCGCGGCCCAGGGACCGCTGATGGCATGGGCGCGCATATAAGTCAGCATCTGCTCATCGACGCGCTGCGCCGTACGCCGCAACGCGAGTTCGCGCAGCGCTGTCAGGTTGCCGGGCTGGAAATAATTGCGTAACGCGCGGTCAGCCTCGGCCGGGACATAGACCTTGCCTTCGCGCAGCCGCTCGATCAGGTCGTCGGGCGAAATATCGACGATCTCGATATCGTCGGCACGGTCAAGGATGCCGTCGGGGACCGTCTCACGAATGCGGATATGCGTGATCTGAGCGACCACGTCGTTGAGGCTTTCGACATGCTGGATATTGATCGTCGTATAGACATCGATGCCCGCTGCGAGCAGTTCTTCGACATCGAGATAACGCTTCGGGTGACGGCTGCCGGTGACGTTGGTATGGGCGAGTTCATCGACCAGCACGAGCTTCGGACGGCGCGCCAGGATCGCGTCGATATCCATCTCGTCGAGGAGATGATCCTTATAGTCGATCTGACGGCGCGGCAGGATATCGAGCCCATTCAGCAGGGCCATCGTCTCCGCACGGCCATGCGTCTCCACGACACCGACGACGACGTCGATCCCTTCGTGCCGCGCCGATTGCGCGGCGTTAAGCATTTTGTAGGTCTTGCCGACTCCCGGCGCGGCGCCGAGAAATATCTTCAGCCGCCCATGACCTTCCCGCCCCGCTTGGCGAAGAAGGGCATCGGGTGACGGACGTTGATCGCGATCGGCGCTATCGATACTGGCCATCGCCCTCCTGTCAGGGCGCGAGCGCGTCGAGCGCCAAATTGAGCTTCAGCACATTAACCCGCGGCTCGCCCAGAATACCAAGCGTTCGGGTTTCTGTGTAGTCGTCAACCAGTGCCTGTACCTTCACCGCCGGCAGGTTCCGCGCCTGAGCCACCCGCGCGACCTGAAACGCCGCGCCGGCGGGGGTTATATCCGGATCGAGCCCGCTGGCGGACGTCGTCACCAGATCGACCGGCACCTTGGCCGCGCCGCCCGCCGCCAGCGTTTCCGAATCGGTTTTGACTCGGTCGATCAGAGCCTGGCTGGTCGGGCCGAGATTGGAGCCGGCCGAGTTATCGGCGGCGTAAGGCGTCGCAACACTTTTGGTCGAATCAGCCGGATCGGCTTCGGTCGTCACCGACGGACGGCCACGAAAATATTTTTCGCTGGTGAAGTTCTGGCCGATCATGTCGGCCCCGATCACCTGGCCGTCTTTCTCGATCAAGCTGCCATTGGCCTGATGCGGAAAGATGAGTTGGGAAAGACCGGTCATGCCCAGCGGATAGGCGAAGCCGGTGATCGCGGTCATGACGACGATCATCGCAATGGCGGGACGGATTTCACGCAACATGATGGCGCTCCTTTACGCGAGGCCGATAAAGGTGACGAGAACATCGATAATCTTGATGCCGACGAACGGCGCGACGAGACCACCGAGGCCATAGATCAAGAGGTTACGGCGCAGGATGCTGGCCGCTCCCGCCGGACGATAGGTGACGCCTTTGAGGCTCAGCGGGATCAGCGCGATGATGATCAACGCATTGAAGATGATCGCCGAGAGGATCGCACTTTCCGGCGTCTTCAGTCCCATGATATTGAGCGCGCCGAGCTGCGGATAGAAAGCTATGAACATCGCTGGGATGATCGCGAAATATTTCGCGACATCGTTGGCGATCGAAAAAGTCGTCAGCGCGCCGCGCGTCATCAGCAGTTGTTTGCCGATGGCGACGATTTCGATCAGCTTAGTCGGGTCGCTGTCGAGATCGACCATATTGCCGGCCTCGCGCGCCGCCATTGTCCCGGTGTTCATCGCCACCCCGACATCGGCCTGAGCGAGCGCCGGCGCGTCGTTGGTGCCGTCGCCGCACATCGCCACCAGCTTGCCCTTGCCCTGCTCGGCACGGATGAGAGCCAGTTTGTCCTCAGGCGTCGCCTGGGCGAGGAAGTCATCAACACCTGCCTCGGCCGCAATCGCCGCGGCGGTCAGCGGATTGTCGCCGGTAATCATCACTGTGCGGATACCCATCTGCCGTAATTCGTTGAAACGGTCGCGGATGCCGCCTTTGACGATGTCCTTGAGATAGATGACCCCGAGGATGCGCCCGTCCTTGGCGACGGCCAGCGGCGTGCCACCCGACTTGGCGATGGTCTCAACGATCTTAGCCAGATCGGCCGGCGGTGCCGCCTTACGATCCACATAGGCCAGCACCGCATCGACGGCGCCTTTGCGGATCGCATGACCACCGGCATCGACGCCCGACATCCGCGTCTGTGCGGTAAAAGGGATGAACTGGGCATCCGCCCCCATCGCAGCGGCGCTCCGGCCATATTTCTCCGTAGCAAGCAACACGATGGAGCGGCCTTCGGGCGTTTCATCGCTAAGCGATGAAAGCTGTGCAGCCTCGGCGAGTTCCTGGATATCGACACCGGCGAGCGGGATGAATTCCGCCGCCTGACGATTGCCGAGCGTGATCGTACCAGTCTTGTCGAGCAGCAGCGTATCAACATCGCCCGCCGCCTCGACCGCACGGCCCGACATCGCCAACACGTTGAAACGCACCAACCGGTCCATGCCGGCAATGCCGATTGCCGAGAGCAAGGCGCCGATCGTGGTCGGGATCAGCGTCACGAACAAGGCGATCAGCATCACCACCGACACGGTTCCACCGGCATAGAGCGCGAAACTGGGGATCGTCACGGTCGCGAAAACGAAGATCAGCGTCATCCCCGCGAGAAGGATGTTCAGCGCGATCTCGTTCGGCGTCTTCTGCCGTACCGCGCCTTCGACCAGCGAGATCATGCGATCGAGAAAGGTCGAGCCTTGCGCTGCGGTGATACGGATCTTGAGCCAATCAGAGGTGACGCGCGTGCCGCCGGTGACGGCAGACCGGTCGCCGCCGCTTTCGCGAATGACCGGCGCTGATTCTCCGGTGATCGCAGATTCATCGACCGAGGCAACGCCTTCGATTACATCGCCATCACTTGGGATGAGATCGCCGGCATCGACCAGAACGATGTCGCCTTTCTTAAGCGAAGCCGCCGCAACGGTTTCGAATTCGCGTGTCGCAACCGTGGCGATGCGCTTGGCCGAGGTTTCGGTACGCATCCGCCGTAATGTGTCGGCCTGCGCTTTGCCGCGGCCTTCGGCAACGGCCTCGGCGAAATTGGCAAACAACACCGTGAACCACAGCCAGGCCGCGATCTGCCCCGAGAACAGAGCATTGGAACCAGCAAACAAATCGCGCAGGAAGAAGACCGTGGTCAAAGCCGAGACGATCTCGACCACGAACATGACGGGGTTCTTCACCAGCGTCCGCGGATTCAGCTTACGAAAGGAGGCACCGATCGCCGGTCCCAGTAGCGACGGATCGAGCATGGTTTGCGATGGGCGTTTCTGCAGCGACCGGCTGGGCGTGGCAACGGATGTGTCGAAGCTCATGATCATGTCCTCGGAGGCAAAAGCTCAGGGCGCCGGGTAAAGCGTGCCGGCATTCATCGCGACATGCTCGACCACCGGCCCCAGCGCGACGGCGGGGAAATAGGTCAGGCCGCCGATGATCAGGATGACTCCGACCAAGAGGCCGACGAAAAGCGGGCCATGGGTCGGGAACGTGCCGGCCGACGGCGCGACCATCTTCTTCGCCGCGAGCGAACCCGCAATGGCGAGAACCGGAACGACAAAGATGAAGCGGCCGATCAGCATCCCGGCGGCGAGCGTCGTGTTATAAAAGAACGTATTCGCCGAGATGCCTGCGAAGGCGCTGCCGTTGTTGCCCGCCGCCGAGGTGAAGGCATAAAGAATTTCGGAAAAGCCGTGCGGCCCGGTATTCGCCGGCCCCGCCAAGCCAGCCGGCACGACCGTGGCGATGGCACTGAAGCCGAGGATCGCCAGCGGCAACGCCAGAAGAGCGAGAATACTCATCTTGACCTCCTTCGCTTCGAGCTTCTTGCCCAGATATTCCGGCGTGCGACCGACCATCAGCCCGGCGATGAACATCGTCACGATGGCAAAGGCGAGCATGCCGTAGAGGCCCGAACCGACGCCGCCGAAGATGACTTCGCCAAGCTGGATATTGACCATCGGCACCAGCCCGCCCAGCGGCGTAAAGCTGTCATGCATCGCATTGACCGCACCGCAGGACGCGTCCGTGGTTACGGTGGCGAACAAAGCCGAATTGGCGATGCCGAAGCGAACTTCTTTGCCTTCCATGTTGCCGCCGGCTTGCATCGGCCCGGCGAGTTGATCGACCGGCATCGCGGCAAAGGCCGGATTGCCGGCGCTTTCGGCCCAATAGGCCGTAGCGACGCCCATGAGGAACAGCACGCCCATCGCGGCAAACAATGCCCAACCCTGGCGTTCGTCCTTCACCATGCGACCCAGCAAGTTGGTAAGCCCCGCGCCGATGACGAAGATCAGCACCATCTGCACGAAGTTCGTCAGCGCCGTCGGATTTTCGTAAGGGTGCGCGGAATTGGCGTTGAAGAAGCCGCCGCCGTTCGTACCCAGCATCTTGATCGCTTCCTGCGATGCGACTGGACCTTGCCCGATCACCTGCTTGGCGCCTTCGAGCGTCGTCGCTTCGACATAGGCGCCGAGATTTTGCGGCACGCCTTGCCAGACAAAGAAAAGACAAACGGCGATCGAGATCGGCAGCAGCACGTAAAGCGTGGCGCGGGTCATATCGACCCAGAAATTACCGACGGATTTCGTCTCGCGCCCGACAAAACCGCGAATGACTGCAACCGCCAGTGCGATGCCCGTGGCCGCCGAAACGAAATTATGCACCGTGAGCCCGGCCATCTGGGTCAGGTAGCTCATCGTCGTTTCGGGAACGTAGGATTGCCAGTTGGTATTGGTGACGAAGCTGATCGAGGTGTTGAAGGCGAGGCTTTGCTCGACATTGCCCTGCCCCGCCGGATTGAACGGCAAAACCGCTTGCAGCCGTTGCAGCGCATAAAGCGACACAAACCCCGCGACGCTGAAGAAGAGCATCGAGACGGCATAGGTAAGCCAGCCCTGCTCTTTCGTCTCATCGACACCGCAGCACCAATAGATCGCCCGTTCGACCGGACGCAGTACCGGATGCAGGATGGTACGACCGCCGTCGAAGACGCGATGGAGATAACCGCCCATCGGTCGCGTGACAGCGATGATTACCAAAGAGAAAAACGCGATCTGAACCCAACCGTTGAAGGTCATCGGATTGCTCCTAGAACCGTTCGGGTTTGATCAGGGCATAAATCAGATAGCCCGTGATGATCACGGCCACGATCCCGCCCAAGACGTCATCGAAAATCATATCCCGTTCCTCAAAGGCGATCGCAGGCGATAGCGAAAGCCACCGTAAGGGCGAAGGCGCCCAAACCCGCTACGGTGAAAATAAAATCGAGCATCACGCGCCCCGTCCTTGTTCAGACGAGAAGATCGTTGGCCTCGCATATAAAAACGAGACGGAACGCAGGAGGCGGATATAGGATTTCCGTATATGGTCCCCGCGTCTCAGGAGAACCGATGAAAACCGTAAGCCTTCCCGACGGCACGACGATCCCGATACTTGGTCTTGGCACCTGGCAAATGGGTGAACGCGCGCAAAGCGCGAAGGCGGAGATCGCCGCCTTGAAGCTGGGGCTCGATCTCGGCCTGTCGCTGATCGACACCGCGGAAATGTATGCGAGCGGGCGCAGCGAGGAGATCGTCCGCGAGGCGATGGGCGGGCGCCGCGACGACGTCTTTCTCGTCAGCAAAGTCCTACCGCAAAATGCGAGCCGCAAAGGGACCATCGCCGCCTGCGAGGCGAGCCTCAAACGGCTGGGCACCGACCGGCTCGACCTTTATTTACTGCACTGGCGAGGCAGCGTGCCGATCAGCGAAACCGTCGCTGCGTTCGAGACGCTGAGGAGCGCGGGCAAGATTCGATACTGGGGCGTCAGCAATTTCGATCGTGACGATATGGAAGAGATCGAACATTCCGCCGTCGCGACCAATCAGTTGCTCTACAATCTCTCACGACGCGGCATCGAAAAAGATCTGCTGCCCTGGTCGCAATCCCATCGTATTCCCATCATGGCCTATTCGCCCATCGAGCAGGGCCGCATCCTGGGCAATCCCACGCTTATCCAACTGGCGAAAGCACGCGGCTGTAGCGCGGCGCAGATCGCGCTCGCCTGGGTGTTGAGCCGCGACGGCGTTATGACGATTCCGAAAGCCAGCAATGCAGAACATGTACGCGAGAATGTCGCGGCGCTGGAAATCGCGCTGAACGCCGCGGAAATGGCCGCGCTCGATCGAGCGTTTCCGCCGCCGTCGCGGTCGATTCCGCTGGAAACGCTGTAAATCCCCAACATGACACTCTTGTCACAATCGGGGGGCTGTAGTTTATTTATCGGATAACGCTTCAAAAGTTGTAGATCGCAAAGGGGGTTCCCGATGTTGCTCTCGCATTTGTTGCGGCACATTGTCCGCCGCGGAACGCTGCGCGTCATCGACGCCGAAAAACAGCTTCATATCTTCGCCGGAGCCGAGCCCGGACGAACCATCACCATGCAGCTCCACGATAACAGCGTCGCACGCGAGCTGTTTCTCAACGGCTCCGTCAAACTGGGCGAGACATTCATGGACGGGCGAATGACGGTCCCGGACGGTTCGATCTACGACCTGACCGATTTCTTCGCGGAAAATTTAACCCTCGCACCGCTGCATCCAATCATGAAGCTGGCCGACAAACTCAGCCTCTGGCTGCGCCGGTTCCAGCAGTACAATCCGATGAGCAAGTCGCGCGCGAATGTCGCGCATCATTATGATCTCTCGGCAACGCTTTACAGTCTCTTCCTCGATAATGACCGGCAATATTCCTGCGGTTATTTTTCAACACTGGACGATTCGCTCGAAGACGCACAGGCCAACAAGAAACAACACCTCGCGGCCAAGCTTTTGCTTCAACCGGGTCAGCATGTCCTCGACATCGGCTGCGGCTGGGGCGGGCTCGCGATTTATCTCGCGCAGGAATGCAACGTGCGCGTTACCGGCATCACGCTGTCGGTCGAGCAGCATCGCGTTGCGACGCAGCGCGCTCAGGTGCTGGGCCTGTCCGATCGGGTTAAATTCGAATTGATCGATTACCGCGAGGTCACCGGACAGTTTGATCGCATCGTGTCCGTCGGCATGTTCGAGCATGTCGGTGTCGTCCAATACCCGGCCTTTTTCCAGCGCGTCAAAGAACTGCTGACAGAAGACGGCATCGCGGTGATCCATTCGATCGGCCGCGCCGACGGCCCGTCCTACACCAACGGCTGGGTTCGGAAATATATTTTCCCCGGCGGCTATTCGCCGGCGCTGTCGGAAGTGCTGCCGGTCGTCGAGCGCACCGGTTTCTGGATGACCGACTGCGAGATCCTGCGGCTGCATTACGCCGAGACGCTGAAACATTGGCGAATGCGCTTCCTCGCCAATCGCGAACGCGTCAAAGCGCTGTATGACGAGCGTTTCTGCCGGATGTGGGAATTCTATCTCGCCGCGTCGGAAATCGCGTTCCGGCGGCAGGGTCATATGAATTTCCAGATTCAACTCGCCAAGCGGGTCGATTCGGTGCCGATCACCCGCGATTATATGTTCGATTGGGAACGCGGACACCACACCCGGAAGTCGGAAAGGGCGGCTTAGCGCCAGCGCCAACTCCGCCCCCGTGATCCACAGGCTGTGCACTGAATAGGGATAGCGCCGCGACCGCGATTTGGTAACATCGCCGTCATGGAAAATACCGCCTCGAATGTGACCCCTCTCCGCGAGGGCGATCAGCTTTACCGCACGCCGCCTTACAACGAGGAAGCTGAGCAGGCGCTGCTCGCCGCCATTCTCAACAACAACGCGGTCTATCACCGCGTCGCGGAGTTTTTGAAGGCGGAGCATTTTTCGCTCGGCGTGCACGGCCGTATTTTCGACGCCATCGTCAAGCTGATCGAGCGCGGCCTGCTGGCCAACCCGGTGACGCTCAAAAACCTGTTCGACCAAGACGAGGCCCTGACCGAAGTCGGCGGCGCGCAGTATCTGGCGCGGCTGTCCAGCTCGGTGGTGACGATCATCAACGCGCAGGATTACGGCCGGACGATCTATGACCTGTTTCTGCGCCGGCAACTGATCACCATCGGCGAGGATGTGGTCAACGAGGCGCATCAGCACGATCTCGATCACGGCGCGACCTCGCAGATCGAAGCGGCCGAGCAGCGGTTGTTTAACCTCGCCGAATCCGGCCAGGCCGAAGGCGGCTTCAAGCCGTTCGTGACGGCATTGGGCTCGGCGATCCTGCAGGCCGAGGCAGCCTTCAAACGCGGCGGCAAGACCACCGGCGTCTCGACCGGCTTCATCGATCTGGACAAGCTCTTGGGCGGGCTTCACCCCTCAGATCTAATCATCCTGGCCGGCCGTCCCTCGATGGGCAAAACCGCGCTCGCCACCAATATCGGCTTTAACGCCGCCAAGGCTTACGTGCCGGGCAAGGCAGCAGACGGCAAGACCATCGCCGAGGATGGCGCCGTAATGGGCTTCTTCTCGCTCGAAATGTCGGCCGAACAGCTCGCCACCCGTATTTTGTCGGAAGAATCCGGCGTTTCCTCGAACCTCATCCGCAAAGGCGAGGTCAGCCACGACGATTTCGACAAATTCGTCCAGGCGAGCCAGCGGCTTTCGACCATCCCGTTCTTTGTCGATGACACCCCGGCCCTGTCGATCGCCGGCCTGCGCACCCGCGCACGGCGGCTGCTTCGCCAGCAAGGCCTCGGGCTGATCATCGTCGATTACCTTCAGCTTCTGCGCGGCAGCGACAGCGGTTCGGAAAATCGCGTCCAGGAAATTTCCGAGATCACCCGCGGCCTCAAGGCCCTCGCGAAGGAACTCAACGTGCCCGTCGTGGCGCTGTCGCAGTTGTCGCGCGCCGTCGAACAGCGCGAAGACAAACGCCCGATGCTGTCCGACTTGCGTGAATCGGGCTCGATCGAGCAGGACGCCGACGTCGTCATGTTCGTCTATCGCGAAGAATATTATCTCGGCCGCGCCGAGCCATCGCGCCGGCCGGAGGAGAACGACGACAAGTTCAACGCGCGCTACGAAGACTGGCAGAAGCGCCTGGAACAAGTCACCGGCACCGCCGAAGTCATCGTCTCGAAACAGCGTCACGGCCCGATCGGCAAAGTGACCTTGCGCTTCGCCGCCGAAACCACGCGCTTCGAGAACTTTGTCGGCAACGACCGCGTCCCCGATGACCTCTACTGAGCCTCGGGTTCGCCCGGCGGCTTCACCCCGGACCAAGTCGGCGCGCGCGATCGAGCGGGCCGGTGCGGTCATCGAGATCGATCTCGACGCCATCGCGTTAAACTGGCGCAAACTGTCCGAACGCGTTTCGCACGCCGCGCGCTGCGCCGCCGTGGTCAAGGCCGATGCCTACGGCCTCGGCATGGACAAAGTGGCCCCGGTCTTGGCGCGCGCCGGCTGCAAAACCTTCTTCGTCGCCAGTCTTGAAGAAGGACTGGCTTTGCGTGCGCTTTTGCCCCGGGCGCAGATCGCCGTCCTCAACGGCCTGATCATGGGAACGCCGGCCGATTTCGCCAAAGGCGCGTTGCTGCCGATCCTCAACGATCTCGGCCAGGTGAAGCAGTGGCAGACCTACGCCGCCCGCCGCGGCGGCACCCCGGCAATGCTGCATCTCGACACCGGCATGTCGCGGCTGGGACTTTCGCCCGGCGAAATCCGGCAACTGGCCGCCCAGACGGCACCACTCAGCGGCTTCACCACTTCGTTGATCATCTCGCACCTCGCTTGCGCCAACGAGCCAGCCCATCCGATGAATATCGAGCAGTTGGATCGCTTCCGCGCCGCGCTACGCAAATTGCCGAAGACCCATGCCAGCCTTGCCGCCTCCTCGGGGATCTTTTTGGGCGCCGATTTTCACTTCGATATGGTGCGTGCCGGAGCCGCGCTCTACGGTATCAACCCGTCACCCGGACGACCCAATCCGATGAAGCAAGTCGTTCAACTCAAAGCGAAAATCCTGCAAGTGCGTGACGTTGACAGGGGGGAAAGCGTTGGATATGGTGCCGCGCATCGCATGGATCGGCCCGGCCGAATCGCTACCATTGCGATGGGATATGCCGACGGATGGCTTCGCTCTTCAGGTCATCGCGGTACCGCTCGGATCGCCGGAAAGCCCGCCCCCGTCATCGGACAGATTTCCATGGATCTCGTGACTCTCGACGTGACCGGAATCGACCCGGAAGCCGTGCGTCCGGGCGCTTATGCCGATCTACTCGATGAACGCTATGGCGTCGATGATGCGGCCCTCGCGGCGCAAACCATCGGCTACGAAATCCTGACGTCACTGGGCCGGCGCTGCGGCCGCGTCTATCGCGGTGGAGCGACCTGACATGACTGACTTCCTGCCCTCGATCGGGCGCGTCTTCATCAACTTCCTAGGCGCCGCCGGCCGCTTCGCGATGTTCACGCTGAGCGCGCTGAGCCACTGCTTCCGCCCGCCGTTCTATTTCCGCCTGATCGGCCGGCAGATGGTCGATATCGGCTTTTATTCGCTGCCGGTGGTCGGGCTGACCGCGGTCTTTACCGGCATGGTGCTGGCGCTGCAGACCAATACCGGCTTCAGCCGCTTTGGCGCAGCCAGCGTCACCGCGACGGTGGTCGTCCTTTCGGTTACGCGCGAACTCGGCCCGGTGATCGCCGCCCTGATGGTCGCCGGCCGCATCGGCGCCTCGATCGCCGCAGAGATCGGCACGATGCGCGTCACCGACCAGATCGACGCGCTCTCCACCCTATCGACCAACCCGCTCAAATATCTCGTCGTGCCGCGAATTATCGCCGGCCTCGTCACCGTGCCGATCCTGGTCCTGATCGCCGACATCATCGGCATCTTCGGCGGCTATCTGGTCGGCACCTACAAGCTGGGCTTCAACGCCGCGACCTATCTCAACAACACGGCGCAGAACCTGACCGCCATCGACGTGTCCTCGGGATTGATCAAGGCGGCGGTGTTCGGCTTCATCGTTGCGCTGATGGGCTGCTATCACGGCTATCATTCGCGCGGCGGCGCGCAGGGCGTCGGCGCAGCCACGACGCACGCGGTCGTTTCCTCGTCGGTGATGATCCTGCTGTTCGACTACGTCCTCACCAGCATATTGTTCTAACCATGAGCGGCGCCCCAAAAATCGAAGTACGCGGCCTGAAGAAAGCTTTCGGGCGCAAGGTCGTGCTGGATGGTATCGATCTCGATATTGGCGTCGGCGAAAGCGTCGTCGTCATCGGCGGTTCGGGCACCGGCAAGTCGGTGCTGGTCAAATGTATCCTCGGCATCATCGAGCCTGACGCCGGCTCGATCAAAATCGATGGCCAAGAAGTGACCACCCTGTCGCGCGGCAAGCGTGAGGCGCTGCTCGAAAAATTCGGCATGCTGTTTCAGGGCGCCGCGTTGTTCGATTCCCTATTGGTGTGGGAAAATGTCGCCTTCGGATTGATCCAGGGCCGCGGCATGGAGCGGAACGCCGCCAAGAAGATCGCCTTCGAGAAACTCGCCGCCGTCGGTTTGGGCGCGGAAGTCGGTGAATTGCGCCCGGCCGAACTGTCGGGCGGCATGCAAAAGCGAGTCGGTCTGGCGCGAGCCATTGCCGCCACGCCCGAAATCATCATTTTCGATGAGCCCACCACCGGTCTCGATCCGATCATGGGCGACGTCATCAACGACCTGATCGTCAAATGCGTCCGCGACCTCGGCGCGACGGCGATCTCAATCACCCACGACATGGCCAGCGCTCATAAAATCGCCGACCGTATCGCCATGATCTATAAAGGCCGTATCATCTGGACCGGCGCTGCCAAGACGATCGACAATTCGGGCAATCCGTATGTCGATCAATTCATCCATGGCCGCGCCGATGGACCGATCCAGATGGAAGTTCGCGCTCTGTGAGGCGATACTTCGCGACCAAGCCCAGGGGCTGACCGTGGCGAAACGCGATACACAATACGTTTGCCAGCAATGCGGCGCCGCCCATTCGAAATGGTCGGGGCGATGCGACGCATGCGGCGGCTGGAACAGCCTCGTCGAGGAAACGGTCCAATCGGGACCGCCCAAGAGCCTTGCAAAAGGCGGCGGCAGAGGCCGTGGCCATAAGCTCGATTTTACCGGTCTTATCGGCGACTCGCGGGAAATTCCCCGCCGTGTCAGCGGTATCGCCGAGTTCGACCGGGTGTGCGGTGGCGGTATCGTGCCCGGCTCTGCCTTGCTGGTCGGCGGCGATCCCGGCATCGGCAAATCGACCGTGCTGCTCCAAGTCGTCGCGGCCCTCGCCGCCGGCAATGGCGGCAAAAAATATCGCTGCGCTTATATCTCGGGCGAAGAATCGCTGGATCAGGTACGGCTGCGCGCGGCGCGTCTCGGTGTCGAGAAATCGCCCGTCGAACTGGCCGCCTCGAACAGCGTCCGCGATATCATCACGAGTCTCGATACGAACGACGGTCCCGACCTCGTCATCGTCGATTCGATCCAGACCATGTATCTGGACACGCTGGACAGCGCGCCGGGCACGGTCAGCCAGGTGCGTTCGTGTGCGCAGGAACTGATCGGCCTCGCTAAGATGCGCGGCTTCTGCGTCGTCCTCGTCGGGCACGTCACCAAGGAAGGCGTCATCGCCGGTCCGCGTGTCCTCGAACATATGGTCGATACGGTGCTTTATTTCGAAGGCGAGCGCGGGCATCAATTCCGCATCATGCGCGCCGTCAAAAACCGCTTCGGCCCAACCGACGAGATCGGCGTTTTCGAGATGACCGACCGCGGCCTCGCTGAGGTGCCGAACCCGTCCGCCCTTTTCCTCGCCGACCGGCGTAACCAGATCAGCGGCGCCGCAGTCTTCGCCGGCATGGAAGGCACGCGGCCGGTGCTGGTCGAAATTCAGGCGCTGGTCGCCCCCTCGGCCTACGGCACGCCCCGTCGCGCCGTCGTCGGCTGGGACGGTAATCGGTTGGCGATGGTGCTGGCGGTGCTTGAGGCACGCTGCGGCCTACAGATCGGCGCGCGCGATATCTATCTCAATGTCGCCGGTGGCCTGCGCATTTCCGAACCCGCCGCCGATTTAGCCGTTGCCGCGGCGCTGGTATCGGCGTTGACGCAAGAGCCGGTGTCGGCGGATACCGTCGTCTTCGGCGAAATTGGTCTCTCCGGCGAAATCCGCCCGGTCGGTCAGTCCGACGCACGTTTGAAGGAAGCGGCAAAGCTCGGTTTCAGCGCCGCGATCACCCCGCCGCGCCGGGGCCGCACCAAAGAACGCCCGGCCGATACCGGCCTCGCCGTGCGCGAACTCGCGCATCTGCGCCAACTCGTCGCGAGCTTTGAGGAAACGCCCGGTCCCGCGCCCCGCGTTCCGGCAGGAGCACGCGCGTGACGAAATTCGATTTTGCCATCATCGGCGTCATCATTCTTTCCGGCTATTTCGCCTATTCGCGCGGTTTCGTGCGCGAGGCCTTGTCCATCGCCGCCTGGATCAACGCTTCCTTCGTCGCGGTCTATGCGTTCCCTTACGTCTTGCCGCTGTTCGAGAAAGTGGTGCCGAAAGGCGTACTTGCCAATGTGTCGGCGGCGGCTGTCGTCTTCATCCTGGCGCTGATGGTCCTGCACATGATCTCGAACTCGCTGGCGCGGCGGGTGAAGGACAGCTCGTTGTCGCCGGTCGATCGCACCCTCGGCCTCATCTTCGGCCTTGCGCGCGGCATGATCCTCGTCTGTATCGCCTACATCGCCCTAGCCTGGATGCTGCCGTCGGGAAAAGACCGGCCACGCTGGTTCGCCGATGCCCGCTCGCTGACCTATCTCGAGGCCGGCGCAGGCAAGATGCGCAGTTACATCCCGCTCCCCCGAACCGCACCGACCACGGCGGTACGCACCGCGACACCGGCGAACAATTCCGAACGGGAGGCCGAGACTGCGATTCGCGCTTTTACGCGTCCCGCGCCCAATCCAGCCCCGGCGGCCAATAACGGCCCGGTTTACACCCCGGACGAGCAGCGCGACCTCAACCGGCTTATCCAGCAGCAAAATTCGCGCTAGAGGGTTGCGAGCCACGCGGCACGTTTGATCTGGCTTAACCAACCCGGTCCCGTCTAAAAGACTGGTATTCCGACCATCCCATCCCTACTTTCAAATGCGAAGCTCATGCTGACAACACAGCCCTTCGATGATGACCATCCGCATGAAGAATGCGGTGTTTTCGGGATCTTCGGACATCCCGACGCTGGAGCGCTGACCGCGCTCGGGCTGCATGCCCTGCAGCATCGCGGGCAGGAAGCGGCGGGAATCGTCGCCTATGACGGCGAGCAATTTCACGCCCACCGCGCCATGGGGCATGTCGGCGAAAATTTCAGCTCCAAGGACGTCATCGAACGGCTGAAAGGCCATTCGGCAATCGGCCATGTGCGCTACGCCACGACCGGCGAAGTGGCGATGCGTAACGTCCAGCCTTTGTTCGCCGATTTCGAATTCGGCGGCCTCGCTATTTGCCATAACGGCAACCTCACCAATTCCTACAAGCTGCGCCAGCAGCTCGTCCGCCGCGGCAGCTTGTTCCAATCGACCAGCGATACTGAGGTGATTGTTCACCTGATCGCGACCAGCCTTAAGCTGACCGTCGAAGACCGCATGACCGATGCGCTACGCCAGGTGCAAGGGGCTTACTCGCTCGCCGCTTTGTCGCAGGAAGGCCTCGTCGCCGTCCGCGATCCCTACGGTGTCCGGCCGCTGGTGCTGGGCAAATTGGGTGATGCCTGGATCGTTTCGTCCGAGAGCTGCGCCCTCGACATCATCGGCGCGGATTTCGTACGCGATGTCGAACCCGGCGAAATCCTAATGGCCGGACCGCACGGCCTGCGCTCGTCGAAACCCTTCGACCGCGTCAAAAAGCGCCTCTGCATTTTCGAGCATATCTATTTCGCCCGTCCCGACAGTGTCATGGATGGCATCAGCGTCTATGACGCGCGTAAGCGCATCGGCGCCGAGCTTGCACGCGAGAGCCATGTCCCGGCGGACATCGTTATTCCGGTGCCGGATTCCGGCGTGCCCGCGGCGCTGGGTTATGCCGTGGAAGCCAAGCTTCCGTTCGAGCTCGGCATCATCCGCAATCACTATGTCGGCCGCACCTTCATCGAGCCGACCGATCAGATCCGCAATTTGGGCGTGAAGCTGAAGCACAACGCCAATCGCGCCCATATCCAGGGTAAGCGTATTATCCTTGTTGATGATTCGATCGTGCGCGGCACGACCTCGACCAAGATCGTGTCGATGCTGCGCCAAGCCGGTGCGCGCGAAGTGCATATGCGCATCTCGAGCCCGCCGACGACCAATTCCTGCTTTTACGGCATCGCCACGCCGGAACGCAGCAAGCTCCTCGCCTCGAATATGTCGATCGAGGAGATGGGCAAATATATCGGCGCCGACAGCCTCGCCTTCATCACCATCGACGGGCTTTATCGTGCCGTCGGCGAGACCAAGCGCGATCCGAAGGAGCCGCAATTCTGCGACGCTTGCTTTACCGGTGATTACGCTATCCCGCTGGCGGATCACGATGCCGGCAAGGTCCTCACCCAACTCTCCCTGCTGACTGAATCGGCCTAGACCGTCATGCGTCTCGAAGGACGGATCGCGCTCGTCACCGGCGCGTCGCGCGGCTTGGGTGCGGCAGTCGCCAAGCGTTATGCCGCCGAAGGCGCACAAGTCATCCTCGTCGCCCGAAAGCGCGAAAAGTTGGAACAGGTCGATGACGCCATTCAAAAGGCCGGCGGTCAGGCGACCCTCGTCCCGCTCAATCTGCGCGAGTTCGATCAGATCGATCAGATGGCCGCCGCGTTGCGTCAGCGTTTCGGCCGCATCGATATTCTGACCTCCTGCGCCGCCGCGCTCGGCAATCTCGCGCCGGTCGGCCATTACGACGTGCCGCTGTGGCAGGAAGTGATGGAGGTCAATTGCACCGCTAATTGGCGTCTCATCCGCGCGCTCGCCCCACTGCTGCACGCCTCACCGACCGGCCGTGCGATTTTCACCACCTGCGCCGCGGCGCGCGAAGCGACGCCGTTCTGGGGCGCTTATGCCGCCAGCAAGGCAGCGCTTGAATCGATGGTGCGGATTTACGCCGCGGAGAACATACAGAGTTCGTTGCGCGTCAATCTCGTCGATCCCGGACCTCTCGGCACCGAGTTGCGCTTCGCCGCGTTTCCGTTTGAGGATCGCACCGTGCTGAAATCGCCGGACGACGCGACCGAAGCCTTCGTCACTTTGGCCGAAGCCGGCTGCACGCAGCACGGCGCGCTCATCGCTTAAAGGCGATGCTGCGGCAGATTGCGATTCCCCCTGGCGCAGCCGTATGCTGCGCCCGCGACATCGATCAGGGGAGGAAAGCGATCATGCACAAGCAATCCGGCATCACCTATGCGACGCATGACGGCACCGCGCTGGCCGGCGATCTTTATACGCCCGACGGTCCCGGCCCCTTCCCCGTTCTGATCGCCGTGCACGGCGGCGGCTGGCAATTGGGCAACCGCGCCTCCTACCAATATTGGGGCGAGCATCTCGCTGAAGCAGGCTATGCGCTATTCGCGGTAAGCTATCGGCTGAGCAAGGTCGAGAAGAAAAGCTATCCCGATGCCGTGCATGACATCCGCGCCGCCGTGCAATTCCTGCGCGGCTCCGCCGCCGACTTGAAGATCGATCCGAACCGCATCGGCCTTATCGGCGATTCCGCCGGCGCGCATCTCGCCGCGCTAGTCGCCCTGGCCGGCGATCATCCGATTTTCGCCGAGGGCAATCGCGCCGACCCGTTCGGCAGCGTCAGCACCAAGGTCAAGGTCGTGGTCGGGCTCTATGGTGTCTATGACATGCTGGCCCAATGGCAGCACGATCTGATCGTGCGGCCGCGCGATCAGATCACCGAGAAATTTTTAGGCGCCGCGCCGATCGATGATCGCCGCGTCTATTTCGACGCGTCACCGATAAGCTATGTCACGCGCGACAATAACAAGACGGCGTTCCTGATCGCCTATGGCACCGAGGACGATGTCGTCGAGGTGAAGACGCAATCCGAGCCCTTCGTGGTCGCCTTGAAGCAAGCGGGCTTCTTCGTCCGCACGTCGGTCATTCAGGCCGGGCCGCATTTCTGGGGTGCCGATCCGATCGATGAGCCGGGCAGTTTCGCCGGCTTCTTCGCGCCGCGGCTGAAGCGATTCCTGAGCGAGAAGCTGTAACGCCGCTCAAGCCGTGCGCTGAAAGCTCGCCCAGAAGGAATTTCGGCTGACGATATCCTCGACCGCTTCCGGTGCGAGGATACCCTCATGCTGCGGCAGGAATTCGCCGCCGAGCATCGCCTTGATATCGAGGCCGTCATTGATATAGGGCCGTTCCAACACCGGCACCGCGCGCGTCCGATTATTGACGACGAAGAAATTCCCGCCCGGTTTCAACGCATGCTTGACCCGCGCGATATCGACGCTCGGCTGCGCGCAATGCTGCAGCACCCACACCGTGAGCGCCCCGTCGCAATGCAAGCCGCGCGCGACCAGGTCATCCAGCATCGCCGGTGCGCAGGCGAAGAACCGATCCGACCGGACATAGCTGGCGGCGAAAGCGCGCATCGCATGGCTGCTATCGACGCCGACGACCCGGCAGCCGAAACGTTGGATCAACGCCTGCGCCATCCGGCCGACGCCGCAGCCATAGTCGAGCAGCACGGAATTGGTATCGATCGTCATGTGATGGGCGACCAGATCGACGAGGTACGGCGTTTCCTTTTCCCAGCGCTGTTCGGTCGATGCGCCGCCTTCGGGCGTCAGGATCAGCCGCATCGCTTCACCGGGATCGGCGACCTCGTAGAGCCCGGCGTTGAACGTAAAGTTTTCCGGTCCCGGCATCTAAACGCTCCGGCCTGATTCGTAGGATTTTTCTTCGATCAAACGGCTGCCCAGCAGTTCGTTGATCTGCCGCTTGAGCGAGGCGCGCTTATCGTTGCTGATATAGACGAGACGCGCCGCCTCGATGAATTTTTGATCGAAAGCTTGGCGGCGTTCGTGATCGCGCAAATCTTCCTCGACCTGCCACAGCGTCTCGTTGATGGCCTTGAGCGCAGCGCGAAGCTCCGCGAGGCGCGGCGATGGGACGATTTCCGCCGCAACGACAAGCGACAAAATATCATATTCGTGCGTGACATTGCGAAGTTGCGCCGGGTCGCTGAAGCGCGAAAGCTTGATCTCGAGGATCGTGATCTTGTCGATCAATTCTCCGGGCGACACCGCGATATTGAGTTCCATCCTATTGCCGCCGCAACCGCGTGATCTCCGATGCCATCCGCTCGAACACGTCCCGCCATTGTCCCGAAACAGACTGGCGGAAAAGACGCATCGAGGGATACCATGGGCTATCGTCGCGATCCAGCGCCCAGATCCAATGCGCCGCCTTCTGCAGCGGCACCCAGACCGGGCGATTGAGCGCACCGGCAAGATGAACGATCGCGGTATCGGTGCTGATCAATAAATCGAGAGTCATCAGTGCCGCCGCGCTGTCGAGAAACGCGTCCGGACCGGCATCGAAATCGTCGCCCAATGTCGCCACTTCCATGCCGGGCGGCAAGCTGTCGAGCTGATCGAGGCCGTGATATTTCTGGAGACTGACGAGACGAACACCCGGAATACGCGCCAGCGGCGCGAATTCGGCCAGCGGCGCGGAACGGCCGCGATCGACTTTGCCGTTCGGGTTGCCTTGCCAATGAATGCCGATGCGAAAATCGTCCGACGGCATACGATCACGCCCGGTTACGATCCGATCCGGTTCAGCCGCCAGATAAGGCGTATTCGCGGGAACTGTATCGGCGAGCGTCCCGAAGATGCCGGGAAGGCTGAGCAGCGGACAGTGAAAATCCGTCACCGGCTTAGGATCGGCATGGGTAATAATCGTGGCGCCGCCCGGCAATGTGCCGATAAGCCGCGCGAGAATGCGCGGGACTTCGAGAACGACCTTCGCGCCGCGCGCGGCAACCATCGGCGCGTAACGGCAAAATTGAAGCGTATCACCGAGCCCCTGTTCGGCGTGGAGCAAGATCGTCTGGCCGGGCTTGAACGCTTCGCCTTGCCATAACGGTTGCCGGTAATCCTCGCGCGGCATTGCGAAATTCCGGCTTTGCCAGCGCCATTCGTACAGCGGCCAGCCCGCCGCGAAATCGCCGAGGCGCAGTTTGACCACGCTTTTATTCGCATGGGCTTCAGCGTAATCAGGATTAAGCGCGAGCGCACGATCGTAGCTGGCAAGCGCATCGTCATAACGCTGCATGTCTTCAAGGACGACGCCGCGATTGTCATGGCCTTCGGCAAAATCTGGCCGCGCGGCAATGGCAGCGTCGTAGCTGGCGAGCGCCTCGTCGAAACGACCGAGATCGCGCAGCGCATTACCGCGATTACTGTGCGCCTCGGCATAAGACGGATTGAGGACGATGGCGCGGTCATAAGCAGCGATAGCTCCCTCGACTTGATCGAGATGACGCAACGCATTGCCGCGCGCATTGAGTGCTTCGGAATAATCGGGGCGTGCGACCAGCGCGAGATCTGCCGCCGCCAGCGCTTCGTCATGCCGTCTAAGGCTGTTGAGAATCGCCGCCCGACTCGCTTGCGCCTCGACAAAATCGGGCCGCAAGGCAAGACAACGATCTAAACTCGCCAGCGCCTCGTCGTAACGCCGCAACTCCATCAGCACCGCGCCGCGATTATGCAGAGCCTCGACGAAATCCGGCTTCAACGTCAGCGCCCGGTCGAACGCAGCGAGCGCGTCGGCGTAATGCCCAAGATCGTTCAGGACATTGCCGCGATTATAGAAAGCGACGAGGAAGTCCGGCTTCAGCGCGATCGCGCGGTCGAAACTGGCGAGCGCATCTTCGCGACGTTTCAGCGCCCGCAGGGCGTTGCCGCGATTGTTGAAGGCATCGGCGAATTCAGGCATCAGCGCAACGACACGATCGTAAACCGCAACGGCGGCGGCATTGTCGCCGCGTTCCTGCTGGGCGCTGGCAAGATGAAACAGCGCCCCTGCATGGCCGGGCGCAATGGCAACGGCGCGGGTCAGCCGTTCGACGGCCGCATCGAATTGCCGCCGCTGGAGCGCCGACATGCCGAAGAGATGCAGCGCGTCGGCGTTACGCGGTTCGCGCGCGAGGATCTTTTGGTACAGCAATTCCGCCGCGTCGAGATTCCCGGCGCGGTGGAGGCTGACGGCTTGATCGAGCTCGGTCGCCGGTCCCGGCATCAGGCCGGATGAAAGATATCGGCAGGAAAGGTGATACGCTTTTCCGCCTCGGCCATGCGCTTCGACGGGCCGTCATTGACACCCCAACGATCGTTGCGTCCCTTGGGCCAGGCCCATTTCTCCGGATCGCCGGTCGGATAGCTGTCATCCACCTGATCGACCTCGGCGGTATATTCGATCACCATGCCGTCCGGTCCGAGGAAATAAGAAAAGACATTGTTGCCCGGTCCATGCCGGCCGACGCCCCATTCGATCGGATAGCCGTTATCGCGCATACGCCCGCCGCCGCGCATGACATCGTCAAGCGACGGCATCTCGAACGCGACATGATGCAGGGTCGTGACCGTCGATTTGACCAGCGCGATGCAATGATGATCTCGGTCGGCACGGATAAAACTCATAATGCCGGTTCGATCGCTAAGCTTAAAGCCAAGCGTGTTGCGGTAAAAATCCACAGCCACATCACGATCGACCGAATTCAGCACGCAATGTGAAATCTTGCGCGGATGATCGGGCTTATCCGCGCGGTCCGCGTGACGCAGCCCGCCCGCGATGATGCGCATGTTGCGGCCCTCGGGATCACGGAAGGCGAAGCCATAGCCGCCGCCCGGTTCGGTGATCGCCGCCGGCTGCTCGACCGTACTGACACCCGACTTCACCACCGCAGCATGAAGCGCATCGACATCGGCCTCGTCTTGCGCCGAAAGATTGACGCGCAGCAATTCGCCCTTATCGCGTTTGTGCAGACCCAGGATGTGATGCTTCGGCCCGGTGCCGCGGAAATAGAGCGCGTCCTTACCGTCCGCCACCGGCGTCAGATGCCAGACGTCGGTATAGAACGCAGCGGCGGCCTTGAGATCGGTGACGCCGAAATCGACGCTCAACAAACCATTGACGCTTGAAGTCATGTGATTCTCCTTAGTCTTTAAGCAGCAGGACGGGCCGCCTGGATCGCGTGCCAGACGCGGTCCGGCGTCGCCGGCATATCGAATTCCGCAACACCCAGCGGCGCCAAGGCGTCAAGGATCGCGAGCATCGCCGCCGGCAATGCGCCGACCGTACCCGCCTCGCCCGCGCCCTTGGCGCCGAGCGGGTTGAGCTTCGTCGGCACGGGGCGGCTTTCGATCGCGATGTCGCAGAAATGCGCGGCGTGCGGCATGGCATAATCCATAAACGACGCCGACAACAACTGCCCACTATCGGGATCGTAGGAAACGCGCTCCATCAGCACCTGACCCAGCCCCTGCGCAACGCCGCCATGGATCTGACCCTTCAAAAGTTTCGGATTGATCACCGTACCGACGTCATCAACGACCGAATAGCGTTCGATCGTCACCTGCCCGGTCTCGGAATCCACCTCGACCTCGCAGACATGACAGCCGTTGGGATAGGTATCCTGCGACGGCGAGAAGGTGCCTGTTTCATATAGGCCAGGCTCCATGCCTTTCGGTAGCTTGTTCGGCGCGAAAGCCGCACGGGCGACTTCCTTCAGCGACAGGCTCCGGTCGGTGCCAGGGATCGAGAATTTTCCGTCGGCGAAGGTGATGTCGGCTTCGGCCGCTTCCAACAGATGTGCCGCGATCTTCGTCGCCTTCACAATGATCTTTTCCGCCGCCATCGTCACGGCGGTCCCGCCGATCACGGTCGAGCGCGATCCGTTAGTGCCGGTGCCGAACGCGACCATGTCGGTATCGCCATTGACGAAGCGGATATCCGACGGGGCCATGCCCAGTTTTTCGATGGCGATCTGCTTGAAGGTCGTTTCGTGACCCTGACCCTGATGGATCGTGCCCATCAACAGCGTCGCCTGGCCGCCGGTGCTGAAGCGCAATTCGGCATATTCGGCGCCGGGACCGGCCGCGCGCTCGATCGCGTTCGCAATACCAAGCCCCCGCAACAGGCCACGCTTTTCGGACTCGGCTTTGCGCGCGGCGAAACCGGCAACGTCGCCGAACGCCAAGCCGCGTTCCATGATCGCAGGGAAATCGCCGCAATCGTAATTGAGCCCGCCCAGCGGCGTCTTATAGGGAAGCTTCGCCGGCGGAATGAGATTCTTTTTCCGCAATTCGATGCGATCCATGCCGAGTTGACGCGCGGCGTCTTCAATCAGCCGTTCGATAATATAGATCGCCTCGGGCCGGCCGGCGCCGCGATAGGGCGCGGTCGCAGGAGAGTTCGAGAAGGCCACCGTCAGATGGGCATAGGCCGCCGGAATATCATAAACGCCGACCAACGCACCGAGACTACCGAAGGTCGCAAGCATGTTGCGATCGGACGACAGATAAGCGCCGACATTGCTGATGGTATGAACGCGAAGGCCCAAAAACTTGCCGTCAGCATCGAGCGCCAGTTCGGCATCGGCGATCACATCGCGGCCATGTTCGTCGGACATCATCGCTTCGCTGCGTTCACAACACCATTTGACTGGACGGCCGATTTTCTTCGATGCCCAAAGCACCAGCCGATGCTCGACATATTGCCAGCCCTTGGTGCCGAAGCCGCCGCCGACATCGCCGACGATGACGCGCACTTGGGTTTCCGGAATCTTGAAGATGTTCTGCGCCAGCATGTCGCGCACGCGATGCGCATATTGCACATCGGCATGGAGTGTATAACGCTCGTCGCTTGAATCGTAAGAGCCGATGGCCCCGCGCGGCTCCATATATTGCGCGAAGACGCGGCTGATGACGTAATGGCTTTTGACGATATGCGCCGCGGAAGCGAATGCGGCATCGGCGGCTGCTTTATTGCCCGTCTCGAAAATATGCGAGACGTTATCGGGATTTTCGTCCCAAACGCGCGCCGCGCCGGGAAGCACCGTCGCCGCCGTATCGGTCACAGATGGCAGCGCCTCGTATTCAACCTCGATCAGATCGACGGCGTCCTTTGCTTCGGCGAGAGTTTCGGCAACAACCAGCGCCACCGGATCACCGACAAATCGCACGCGTCCCCGCGCCAACCCCGGATGAGGCCGCGAGAACAACGGCGAGCCATCGGCGCGCTTACGCGGCAGGGCCACCTTGGTGGTGCCGAGTTTGTCCGCGGCGACATCCGCCTCGGTCAGAACCGCCAGCACGCCCGGCGCCGCCTTGGCCGCCGCAATATCGATCGCTGTGATGGTCGCATGGGCATGGGGCGACCGCAGGAAATAGGCATAAGTTTGGCGTGACAGGCTGACATCGTTGACGTATCGCCCCGCCCCCCGCAGCAGCCGTGGGTCCTCGAAACGACTAACCGATTGTCCGATTCCGTACTCGCCCATAACCGTCCTTTTTCCTCTAAGGCTCTATTAGAGCCTGTCGGAGGGGATAAGCTCAAGGGGTAGGAATCGCGAACGATCGGGGCGAAACCGGCGGTCAGCTCTCGCCCAAAAGGCCGCGTTTCCGCACGATCCACCAATAGACGACGATCAGGGGTATCATCATCGCCATCAGCAGCAGCGTGATCGCCGCCGCCGCACCGAAGCCGTTGCTGGACCAGACGCTCCACAGCAACACCGGCATGGTGAGGTTGTCGCGCGTCGTCAGGATGACGGCGAGCGTCAGCTCGCGGAAAGTCAGCAGCGCGATCCATAGCCACGCATAGATCAGCGTCGGCGTCAGCAGCGGCAGGATGACATGGCGGATGGTGAGGCCCGTCGATACACCGCTGACGGTGGCGGCCTCCTCCAGATCCTTGTGGATCTGCATCAACGCGCCGTTGGTCATCCGCGTCGCATAGCTGAGCCGGGCGATGACGAAGACGAACAACAGGATCGCCGTCGTCCCCAGCAGGGCGCCTTTCAGGACGTAAAGCACGAACAGCAACACCGCCACCCCGAAGATGATGTTCGGCACGGCATGCGGCAAGAAGGCGACGAAATCGAAGATATTCCGGCCGCGAATTTCCGATCGCAGCACGACCCACGAAAAACAGACCGCGACGACGATGGTGACGGTCGGGGTCAACAGCATCAGCACGCCGGTATTACGCATCGATTCGATCATCAGTTCCCACGGCAGATTGTGGAACTGACCCAGCGAGATCGAGGCAAAGGCGGCTGATGAAGGAAGCTGGAAATAGGGCAATAGCGATGCCCAGAGGATGATGAGAAGCGGCAACAGTTTCGCGAACGTGAAATAAGCGGCGAGGAAAAGCCATGCCGCCCAACGCATGCCGCCGAGTTTCACAATGCGGGGGCGGTAGCCCTTGCCGGTCACGACTTGATAGCGATGTGTCTGCTTTTGCAGCCGGCCATACCACCAGCTGAGCAATCCGGCGATGACGATGACGATGCCGGAGAGCGCCGCCACCTCGCCATAACGCGGCAGGTCCTGCGTCGGCGTCAGCTGAACCATCAGGAAGGTCGAGAAGGTGAATATCTTGTTCGACCAACCGATGATTGCGGGCACGTCAAAGGCGGCGAAGCCGATGGTGAAGATGTAGATGCCGGCAGCGAGGATGCCGGGCCAAGCCAGCGGCAGGGTAATACGGCGCATGATCTGGATGAAAGTCGCGCCCGACATCGCCGCCGATTCTTCAAGCGACGGATCGATCGCGCGCAACACCGACGCATTCATGATGAAGGCAATCGGCGCGAGGCTAAGGCCCTGTACCCAGCCCATGCCGACGACGCTGGCGATGTCGAACGGCGCATCCGACAGGTCGAACAGATCGACCAGGAATTGATTGACCAGCCCGATCCGGACATGCAGCAGAAACAGCCAGCCCATTGCCGAGGCGAAGCCGGGCATCAAAAGACCGATAGTCATGAAGGTATAGACCACCGCCTTGCCCGGCAAATCGGTGCGCACCACCAGCCATGCCGCCGGCAGTCCAAAGAACAAGGCGACGGCCAGGGTCGTGATCGAGAACCACAGCGTGTTGAGGACAACCTCGACCAGGAAGCCGTCGCTGAAGACCTCCTTGTAATGCAGCAACGAATAAGCCGAAACCGGATCGACCGGGTTAGCCTCGCGAAAGCTGAGCCACAGTAGCATGACCGGCAACACGACAATCAGCGCGCTGACCGCGACGACGACCGACAACAACGCCCAGGCCCAGCCATCGTGACGGGGCAGCATGAAATCGAAATGCCGGCGGGCGAGCGCGAGGGTGGTCATGTCCCGCTATTTAGTCCGGCGCAGAAATCCAGCGCCCCTCGACTTCGCTCGGGGTGAGGAGAAATTTGATCCGGCATCAGCAATGCAGCGCACAATCCAACCTCACCCCGAGCGAAGTCGAGGGGCGCTGGATGATCACGCAATTCCATACCGCTTACCGCCGCCGCCCTTCTTGCAGAATCTTCATGATCTCTTGCTGAGCCGCATTACCGTCGTCGTTCGAGCCTTCCTGCCACGCGACATCGGCCGAGGTGAAGTGAACACCGTATTTTTCCTCGGCGGCTTTCATCTCTTTGGCGGCATGCGTCTCGGGGAAAAGATGCAGATCGGACAGCGAGATCGAATATTCATCTTCCTGGCCACGCTGCGACAAGGCATAGGTCAGGAACAGTTTCGCCGCATTGGGATAAGTCGCATTCTTCGGCACGGTCAAATAGAAATAGCTGACGACCGGCACGTCGGGGGCCATGACGCGCACGATCGGCGCGCCCTTCTGCGCCGCCTGCAGCATGAGGCCAGGGCCGCAATCGGTGGCGAAGACCGGAAACTCACCGGTGGCGACGCGGTCGGTTTCGTTGCACAGCATGAAACCTGCGACCTGTTTCGAGAATTCGCGGGCATAAGCGATTGCCTTCTCGGCGCCGAAGGCTTCCTTGGCGGCGATCATATCGAAGTTGGCCGCGAAGGGCGTCGTGCCGATCTTGTTCTTGAATTCGGGCTTCAGCAGATCGCTGAAACGTTCCGGCGCCGATTTGACGACGTTCTTGTTGTAACTGAACCCGACCGTCGAGGAATAAAATTTGACGAAGGTATCGCGTTCGACCACCACATCGGTCATGCGGTCCGGCGCATAGGCTTTGTACTCACCGGTCTGAAACAACCCCTGCTTGTTCAGCACCGCCATGTTGCGCGAGAAGCCGATATAGACATCCGACGGCGCCGGCTGGTTGTTCTTATAGGCGATCAGAATTTCATTGCCGACGCTTGGCATATCGCCACCCGGCGTCCATTTGATCTGGATGTGCGTGCCGTAAGCCTCGTTGATATGGGTTTCGAACAGTTTCGCACCCTGGGCACCGCCGAACGCGCCGTTCGACCATTTGACCAGCAACGTGCCTTCTTTGTCGGCGGCCTTAGCCAAGGCTTGCAGGGCCGGCGTCATTTTCGCCGTTTGCGCGTGGCTCACACCAGCTTGCAGCAGCATGACTGCCGCAAATGCCGTTGCCGTGATTCCAACTGTCTTTCGCATCGTTTCCCCCGTTTAACGAACAAAGCCGCGGCCGCCGTCAAAGCGGCATGGCCACGCCTGTTTTTGATTTAATGAATAAGGTGCTGGCTAGTCGGCGACCGGTTCGGACGCGCCGTTGAGCCCCATCGCATAGGCGGCTTCCGCCTGCCGATGCTGCATCAGGCTCGACTTCTGCGGGAAATCGACGTTCTGCTGCGCCGGATCGCGGATGATGCAGTGGGGGTCTTTGCCCTCTTCGATCAGGGCCAGTGATTCCTTCATCATCCGGCGCATCATGATGATCCCGCCGTCCGACACGCCGAGATGTTCGTTCGGCCGGTCGGCGATGATGCCCTGTTGTTCGACGGCCATGCGATCCTGGTCGCTGACATCGATGCCCCACCAGTCGCCTTCGAGCGGCTTGTATTCGCCGAGCTTCACCCAGCCCTTCCAGCTTTTGAACACCGGCTTATCGCTGGGATAGAATCGGACGAAATATTGCAGCATCGATTCATCGTCCATCGGGACGCGGAAGATCATCGATAGAATAAGCTCGTCGCTACCATCGACCGGCGGCGCGGAGAAACGATTGACCGTCGGGAACGCATAGCACGACTTATGCTCATCCTCGTTCCGGCCATCGACCAGCATCACATTGTCGATGCCGTAAGGCTTGCGGTCCCAATGATAATCGATGTCCTTGCCGCCATAGCCCGGGAAGGTATAGCCGTGCAGCCAGGCGAGATGGCTGATATCGAGGATGTTCTCGACCCCATTGAGCCAGTTGGCGTTGACGTTGCGGACCTGCACGCCTTTGACGCCGTCGGTCATGCGCAACACGTCATAAAGCGGCAATAGGGGGGCCGGCTGCGGTCCCATATAGGCGAAGATAAGGCCGCTGACTTCCTGCGTCGGATAGGCGGTGATCTGCACTTTTTCTTTAAAGGCGCTGCCCTTGGGCTCGGCGGGCTGGTCGGTGCATTGCCCCGTCGCATCGTAGAGCCAGCCGTGATAGGGGCAGCGGATGCTGTCGCCTTCGACCCGGCCGTAATCCATCGCGAGACTGCGATGGGCACAGCGAAGCTGCGTCAGCACCGCCTTGCCGCTTTCGCCGCGATAGATCATCAGCTCTTCGCCCAGCACCTTGATCCGCTGCGGCTTGGTCGTCGTGAATTCAGAACAGCCGACCGGATGCCAGTAGCGCCGCAGCAGTTCGCCCATCGGCGTGCCGGGTCCAACGCTGGTAAGGAGTTTGTTGTCTTCCGGACTGAGCATGTTTCTTCCCGTCGTCTGGCGTTGGCGGCTTCGTGGCCGATTAGCGACCGTTTTTTAGGTCCGCGCAGTATGCCGTGCCGGCGCGTTTTCTGCCAAGGCGTTTTGCCGAAAAACTACTTCAAAGCAGCGCTTTTACATGCCCGCCGCCATTGATGATGGTGTAAAAATCTGCCCACCCCGATCCCATCGTTTTTAAAGCCCGTGGCGGGAGCGAACCGGCTCGGTTATTCATGAACCGCCATGGAGCTTCCCGACGGACTGCCGGTCCCCAAACGCTATTGGGCGATCGCCACCATCATCCTCACCCTGATCATGACCGTCGTCGATGGATCGATCGTCAATGTCGCGCTGCCGACGATCGCCCGTGATCTCGGCATCAGCGCGGGAACCTCGATCTGGGTCATCAACGCCTATCAGTTGGCGCTGATCACGACACTGTTGCCGTTGGCGTCGCTGGGCGACGGATATGGCTATCGCCGTATCTTCCTGGCCGGAATCGTCATTTTCACCGGCGCGGCGCTGATCAGCATGACCGCGCAATCCCTTCCGGTCTTAATCACCGGTCGCGTGCTGCAGGGCATCGGCGCGGCAGGGATTTTCAGCGTCAATTCGGCGTTGATACGGTACGTCTATCCGCGTTCCATGCTGGGCCACGGTATCGGCATCAACGCCTTCGTCATCGCCACCGCATCGGCCTTGGGCCCCACCGCCGCCGCGACGGTCTTATCTTTCGCGTCATGGCATTGGCTGTTCGCAGTCAGCTTCCCGCTCGGCATCATCGCCGCCTTTGCGACGGTCAGCCTGCCGCCATCCACGCTATCGCGGCATCGTTTCGATTACGGCAGCGCGCTGCTCAACGCCGTCGCGTTCGGTCTGTTGATCCTCGGCATCGGCAATGTCGTTCATGGCGGTTGGGTGCCGTGGCTCGAACTCGCCGTCGCCTTGGTTTCGGGCGTCTGGCTGGTACGGCGGCAATTGTCGCGGCCCTTCCCGCTGCTGCCGGTCGATCTGCTACGTATCCCGCTGTTCGCGGTGGCGGCGGGAACCTCGTGCTGTTCCTATATCGCCTTCATGACCGCTTATGTCGCCTTGCCGTTTCATCTCCAGCATGTGCTGGGGCGCAGCGCGGTCGAAACCGGCTTCCTGATGACGCCTTGGCCCCTGCTGACCGGCATTGTCGGGCCGATCTCCGGTTGGTTGTCCGACCGCCATTCCTCGGCCGTGCTATGCGCAACGGGGCTCAGCCTCTTTGCGCTTTCTCTTGCGCTGCTGTCGATGCTTCCCGCCGACGCCAGCAATCTCGACGTCGCGTGGCGCATGGCATTGGCCGGAGCGAGCTGGGCCGTGTTCCAAGCGCCGAACAACCGGGCGATGCTGCGTTCGGCCCCACGCGAACGCAGCGGCGGTGCCAGCGGCATCCTCGGCAGCGCGCGCGTCTTCGGCCTGACTACCGGGGCCAGCATCACCGCTTTCGTGTTCCATTGGGGATCGGGCACGCAGCCGGCGATTCTCACCGGCGCAGCCATCGCCATCTTCGCTGCCGGGGTAAGCCTCCTGCGGATCGGCACGCCCCGCCCCGAGATGTAACCCTATTGCAGCCGGACGCTCGCGCTGGCGGTTTGATTATTGTGGTCCGTCACCGATAGCCGTGCGAATCCAGGGCCATTGGGTTTCCACGACACTGTCGTCCCCACCGCCTCGACCGGCAGCGGCACGCCATTGACCGCCCAACGATAGGGCGGCGTGCCGCCCGCCGCTTCCAACGCGATCGGACGTGCGTCTTCATCGAAATCGAGCGTCGCGCCGGTAGGCGGGAACATGATCTTGGGTGTCGGTGCATTGGTCAGCGTGGCGCTGCGTGGCGCATACCGTTTCAGGGACGGAGCAACGCGGCCCTTGCCTTCTTTCGCCGGCTTCGCCGCCGGCTCTTCCGCCTCGGCGGGCAAAAGATCGAACAGTTTGAACAACAGCGGCGCCGCCGTGTTGCGGCCAAAGGCGCCGGGACGCGGACTTCCCTCGACGCGCCCGATCCAGACCGCGATCGTATAACCGCTGGTGTAACCCGCCGACCAGGCATCGCGGAAGCCGTAGGACGTACCCGTCTTATACGCGACCGGCCGCGGCCGCAGCATCGAGACGCCGTCGGGACGCGGTGTCCCGCGCAATATATCGCCGACCTTCGCCGCTGCTTCGCGCGTCATCAACGCCTCGCCTGGCGCTGCGGGATCAGCGGCGAGATAGCGCAGCGGCGTGACCCGTCCTTGATCGGCCAGTCCGACATAGAGCGACGTTAAATCTTCGAGGCTGATGCCGACGCCGCCCAAGGCGATCGGGAGGGATGCCGCGACCATGCCACGCGGAAATTCGAGCCGCGTGCCGACCTGGCGCAGCGCGGCCGCGAAACGTTCCGGCCCGACCTGGCTCAGCAATTCGACCGCCGGCAGGTTATAAGATTGCTGCAGCGCCTCTCGTACTGAGACCGTGCCGTGGAAATCATGGGTGATGTTCTGTGGTGCGTAATCGCCGATCCGCAACGGTGCATCGTCGATCAACGTATCGGGCAGGATCAACACATCGTCGAAGGCCATGCCGTAAATGAACGGCTTCAGCGTCGAACCCGGGGAACGCTTGGCGCGCATCATATCGACCATGCCGCCCGGCCCCCAGTAATCGACGCCGCCCAGATAGGCCATGACGGCGCGGTCGCTGTTGCGCACGATCAGCACGGCGATGCTTGCCTTGTCACCGAGATAAGGCTTCTCGCGCCGGGCCAAATCCTCGACCGCACCTTGCAGCCCCGCATCGAACGTCGTCTTGACCGGCCCGCTACGGTGCATGCCGCGCAAACGATCGGCGAAATAGGGCGCGCGACGCGGCAGGGCATGACGCGTGATGACAGCAAGATCCAGCGCAGCGGCATCGGGCTTGAACTTTTGCAGCACCTTGCGCTCGGCGGTCACCGCACGCTCGAAATGCCGATCGGGTCTCAGTCTTGCCGGGCTGCGCGGCAAGGCGACGAGCAGCGCCGCTTGATCGTCCGAGAGGATGCCCGCCTCGCGATCGAAATGGATGAGTGTCGCGGCGCGGACACCTTCGATGTTGCCGCCGAACGGCGCCAGGGTCAGATACATGGACAGGATATCGCGCTTCGAATAATGCGCCTCAAGCTGAAGCGCCCGAGCGATGTCGAACAGCTTGCCGCCGACATCGTGACGATGCGGCGTCAGCAACCGCGCCACCTGCATCGTTAGCGTCGAACCGCCCGAAACGATATGACCGCGCGTGACAAGCTGCCACGCCGCACGGCCAAGCGCGAGGGGATCGATGCCGGGATGCCACCAGAAGCGGCGATCCTCGGTCTTCAGCAGCATCGCCAGATATTGCGGATCGACCGCCTCTGGTTCTGCCCCGAGACGCCACATGCCATCGGGCGTGGTCGATACATGCAACACTTCGCCACTAGATGCACGGACTTCAAGCGACTGCGTGTTGTATCGCGTTAGGTCAAGCGGGAAGAAATGATCGGCGATGACGACTGTTACCACGAGCATCAAGAGAGATACCGTGGAGAAACCTATGACTCCTTTACGCGTCATTGCGAGGAGCGCAGCGACGAAGCAATCCAGTCTTTAGCGCACACTGGATTGCTTCGCTTCGCTCGCAATGACGATGGAAGGATCATTGCGCTTACTTCAATTCCACGACCGCTTGACCGGCGGCGGTACGCGCCATCATGCCCGGGCGATACATGTCTTCGACCACCGCTTCGGGCAGAACGAAATTGCCAGGCGTAATCGCACGAACAAGATAGACCATGTGGAACTCGTTCTTGGCGAGATGCGCATCGGCGTCATTCACCTCGGTGTAACGCTCGGACAATTCCAAACCGTCGCCAAGATCGAACGCCGCGACGTAGCGGTCATCACGGGCCTCGCGCAGACGGGTCTGCGATAGCGGCCCAAGGAAATCATAGCCGTTATCTTTGACCGCGATCGGCGCTTCGATTTCCCATCCCGCCGGCAACATATCGACCAGCACGGTGCGATGGGAATTCTTGTCGTCGTTATGACCGCTGAGCGAGACGATCATCCGGTCGTTCTGCTTCAAATGCGTCGGATCGACCGGTGTACCGTCGAGGGCGAAATATTCCTTCTTCAGCGTATAACCCGCCTCGATCGCGGACGGCGCTTCCTTGGGCGCGCCTTGCACGACCAGGGTGCGATAGAGATCGCGCTCGCCCTTATTGCTGACGGAATAGCCGGCGGTGATCTCGTCGATCGTCGGCGCGAGAGCCAACGGCAGTTTCAGATCGACGACGGCTTTGCCGTTGATCGCGATGGAACGGCCGCTGTTGTCGGTGTTGAGCGCATGCGCCGCCGCCAATAGCCACGCCTTGTCCTGCGTGTTGAGCTTGTCCGCCGATAGCTTCATGTCGCTCAAACGCTGCGTCAGCGTCGCCGCCGTCTGGTCGTCGCCGATTTCGGCAGCAACGGCGATGAGTCCGGCGATGTCACGCGCCTTACTGTAATAGGCCAGATCGAACCACCAGCGCGGATAACGCACGACATCGAGCGCCGCGATCGCCATCGTGAACGCCTCTTTCCCGCGTGCGCGGTCGCCCATCAAAGAAAGTGCGCCGGCAAGTTGACCGAGGCTCAAAGGCTGCGCCAGTGCGTTGTCGCCCTTGTCGCGCCAGCGGATCAGCGTCCGTTGCGGTTCAAGACGCGAAGCAGTGCGCGCGGTGTCGTGGATGCGGCGGATGGTGCCGATGTCGGCACGGCCGGCGCGGGCGAGAACATATTCGCCGTAGGTACGGGTTGCATCGGCGGCTTGCGCGTAATAGCCGCTATTGGCCTGATCGATCTGACGAAGCGCCTGCTGCAGCCAGACATAACTGCGCTGGATCGCGGCAGGCGAGACGGTGAAGCCGGCTTGCTGTGCGTGCAGCATGAAGTCGAGCACATAAACGTTCAGCCAGGGCGAGGCCTCGCTGTCGCCCGAACGCCACAAACCGAACTGCCCGGCGGCATCCTGACGGTCGAGGATCGTATCGATCGCCTGCTGCACGCGCGGTTTGACCCCCGCATCTTGCGGCACCCGTCCCAGAAGGGATGGATCGCCGAAGTAAAGCAACGGGAACGCGGTCGAGACGAGCTGTTCGGTGCAGCCGTAGGGATAACGATACAGCGATTGCAGCAGGCTGGGCACGTCGATGCCCGCGAAGCCGGAATATCCGAGACTGACCGTGACGCTGCCAGGGACGAAGGCGCTCACCATTTTCGGATCGATGCGATAATCCTGGCCAGGTGCTTGCGTCGCCGTATCTTCAAGCGCGATCGGATAATGCGCGGCGCGTACCGCGATCTGCCATTCGCGATGGACGGCGTAGTTATTGGGACCGGTGAAGTCGGCCTTGATTGTCGCGATGCCGTCATCGGTGCCGGCGATCGAAATACCGTCCATCTTCTGCTCGCCGACGGCGAGGGTGTAATCGAGCGGATGATCCGCCGACACGGTCGCAGCGCCCTCGCTGGCGAGCTTCAGGTGATAATCGCCGGCGACGCCATCGAGATTATGCAGCAGCAACGCGAGATGTGCCGAATCACCCGGTGCGAGGAAGCGCGGCAGAGCGAGATCGGCCACCACCGGATCGCGCACGATCAAGGTCGCCTCGCTTTGGCCGACCGCGTCGTGGTTATAGGCGATCGCCATCAAGCGAAGCTGACCTTCGAAGTCCGGGATATCGAGGGTGACATGCGCCGTGCCGTTACTGTCGAGCGCAACCGGCCCCGAGAACAAAGCGACCGTACGCTTGCTGACGACCGGCAAGGCTTGGCCGCCAATGCCTTCGTCGCCGCCTTGATGGATCGGTCCCGCTGCGGCGCTGCCGTCGAGCAAACGGCCGTAATCGTCTCGAATATCGACGCCCAGTTGGCGTTTGCCGAAGAGGAACCCGACCGGGTCCGGCGTCGCGAAGCGTGTCAGTTGCAGGATGCCTTCATCGACCGCTGCCAGCGTGACGTATGTATTCGGTCCCGCACCTTTGACAGTGATCGGCACCTCGATCTTTTGCTGCGGCGTTACCTTGGACGGCGCGTTGATCGCCACCGCCAGCGTGCGCGGCGCCGCGTCGATGCCGACCCAGGCGAGACCGATCGCACGAACCGGATCGCGGGCACGGCCTTCGTTCAACGGGCGATACATCGAAACTAGGACATAAGCACCCGCCCCCCAATCGGCCGAGGCATTGATATCGACCGTCGCACCATCCTTGGGCACGTCGATGGACCGCGTTTCAAAAATACGGCTGCCCGCGATGGCCACTTCGGCCTTGCCGGCGAAGGGGCCTTGGATGCGGACATGCAGCTTGTCGCCCGGCGCGACGACGGCTTTCTCGACACTGACATCAACCTTGTCCGGCGTATCCGCCGCGTCGGTCGTCTGTTCCCATCCCGCCGAGAAACGGATGCTGGTCGCGGCTTGGCTTTGCGGATCGTCGAGGATAAGGCGGAAATAGCCCCATTCGACCGGCTGGCTTAGTGCCGCCGCCGCTGCGGCAGCCACGTCGATCGCGCCCGAGGCAATCGGCACATCGACGACGTGGTAATGCCACTGCCAATTACTGCCGGTCTTGAACCAGTCATAGACATGATCTTCACGCACGAGACGCCAGCGCAAGCCGGTGCGCGCGATCCCGTGACCGTCGGCATCGAAGGCCCGGACATCGAACACAGCCGTACTCGATTCCTGGGTGCGATTATCGGCAAAGCGCGGCTTGACGCCGAGCAGCACCGGCTGGGTCCGGATCGGCAGTTCGACCGTGTCTTCGACGACCCGACCACTCGGCTCGAAGAGGCCTGCGGTCAGCACGCCCTTGAGCGGCGTCTTCGATGGCTTCGGCGCTTGGAACACATCGGTGATCCGAACATGACCATCGGCATCGGCGACCGGCGGATCGAGAGTCTGAAGCGCGTCTTCGATCTTCTCATCGACCAGCCCGAAGCTGTAACCCTTGGCATCGGCCACCGGTGAGGGATCGCGGGTGATCTTCAGCGTCGCTTCGCTTTTGAGCTGCGCCGCCGGCGCGCCGTAAAGGAATTGACCATCGAGCGCCGCCGCAATCGGCTCACCCGGCTTCAAGGCGGGGCTCGACGATTTCAGCGTCACCTTCAATTGCTGTGGCACGAAATCCTGAACATCGAATTGGGCGCGGCCAACCGGCGTGCCCGACGCATCGACCAGCGCCTCGACGCTCCACATGCCGCGCGACGCGGTCTTGCTGAGTTCCACGCTTTGATGGAATCCGCCCGCGGTCTGCGTTTTCAGGGTAAAGCGTTTGGCCTCGACGCCATCGGGACGGCGCAGGATCAAGGTCAACGGCATATCGTCGATGCTTTTGCCGACGCGGTCGCGCAGCAGCACCATCGCCTCGACGGTTTCGCCCGGGCGGTATATCCCGCGTTCGGGATAGACGAAGGCTTCGACAGGTCCGGCCGGCGGGCGTCCGGTGACGCCGCGATCGGAGAGATCGAAGGCAGGACGGTTGAGATCGAGGATGGTGAAATCGCCGTCAGCGGCGTAAGCGACCAAGGTGCTGGGACCGCTGGCGCCGTTGCCCAGCATCAGGCCCGATGCGAAAGCCGCACGGCCGTTCGAATCGGTCGTCGCCGTTGCCAGCACATCCTGGCCGTAAGAGATCAGCGATAGCTTGATGCCCGAGACCGGGCCCGCCGACGCAAGCGAGCGCGCCGAGACATGCAGCCCATCGTCGCCACGCATCGTCGTCAACGCCATGTCGGTTGAGATCACCCAATGGGTCGCGAGATCGACATAGAGGTCGTCGCTGGAATCGCTATCGTCCGGCTTCGGTATCTTCGTGAAGAAAGTCTCGGGCGTCGCGCCGTCGGCTTTCTCCGCGACGATCATATAGACACCGGGCTTACCGGATTTGACGATATCTGATAGCGGAAATGCCGTCTCAACGGTGCGGTTGTGGTCCGCTTCGACATCCATCGTGCCCGACCAAACGAGGCTCGCCGACGATTGCAGCAAGCTGCGGATCTGGTAGCGCGAGGTCGTTTCACCCGACAGCACCGAGAGACCGCCGTAATCGTCGCGGCGTCCGACGCGGCTGGGCAGCAGCCGGTCGCTCATGCGCAAAACATGAACTTTCACATGATCGACATTGACGGTCTGGATCGCGATCCCATTGCTGGTCGCGCGCGGCAGAATGAACCCGTCGCCCGAAACGGCGACGAGCGGCGGACGGTCGCCGAGGCTGACCTGGACGGTTTCGTCTTTGTCGGTACGCGTGCCCGTCTGAGATGGCAGGCCTTTGAGCAACGTGATCGTGTAATCGGTGCCGAAGCTCAAACCGCCGACACAAAGATCATTCGCCGTGGCGCGGACGGCGGGTGACATTGCCGGCTCGATGCGAAGATAATCGCCGTAATGAGCTTCGGCACGCGGGTCCAACGCTTGGCTGAAACGAAAGCAGGCTTCGGGCGCGTTGCCGTTCGTCGCAATCAGCAGACGCTTGAACGAAAAGCCGTCGCTGCTGGAAACCGAAGCCGATGACGATACCGCCGATGGCTTCGCCTGATCGGGAATATTGCGCGCTTGTTGCGCCGGTGGCGGTGAAGCGTGATGGCTGCCGTACCAAACGACACCCGCCACGGCCGCGATTGCAACCCCAGCGCCAAGCCACAGAATGCCACGACGCATTTTTTTGCCCCGATGAATTTAGAGGGCAACAGTATCAAACGCGCGAATTAGTAGCCAGCCAAGCAACCGCTGGCGCGCGATCTATTTCTTGTCGTAGGGATTTTTGCCTTTGCGCAGCATGACGCGAATCGGCGTGCCGGGCAGATCGAAGGTCGAGCGCAGCATATTGATGAGATAGCGCGTGTAGCTATCGGGCAAATCGCCCGGCTTCGAGGCAAAGAGCGCGAAAGTCGGTGGGCGGATATTCGACTGAGTCATGTAACGCAACCGTAACCGGCGTCCCGCCACCAAGGGCGGCGGATTGCGCGACTGTGCTTCCTCGAGCCAGCGATTCAGCTTCGGCGTTGGGATACGTGTGTTCCAGACATCCATTGCCTTCAACACCGCGGGCATCAGCTTCTCGGTGCCGTTGCCGGTGATCGCCGACAGGGTCACGACCTCGATGCCGCTGAGTTGCGGCAGTTGCGCTTCGAGAATATCGCGCAGCTCGGCCAGCTTCGCGTTCTTGTCGGTGATCAGGTCCCACTTATTTACCGCGATGACCAACGAGCGGCCTTCCTCGGCAACTTCGCGGGCGATGGTGAGGTCCTGCTTTTCCAAAAGCTGCGTTGCATCGACGACGAGAACGCAGACTTCGGCAAACCGAATCGTGCTGAACGTATCCGAGACCGAGAGATGTTCCAGCGCGCCGCTCACGCGCGGCCTTCGGCGCACACCAGCGGTATCAACCAGCCGCACCGGCTTGTCGCGCCACATCCACGGCACTGTGATCGAATCGCGCGTGATGCCCGCCTCGGGCCCGGTCAGAACCCGCTCTTCGCCGAGCAGCCGATTGACCAAGGTCGATTTTCCGACATTCGGACGGCCGATGATCGCCATCGACAGCGGCTTGTCGGGATCGTCGTCGAGCGGCGTCCCCGCCTCTGCCGCGGCCTCGGTTGCGGCGAGCGCCGCCGCACGCGCTTCTGACCGCTTGGAGCCACGGCCGCGCTGCCCCGACAATCTGTCTTCTTCGTCGCCCGATAAGTACGGAGCCAGCGCCTCATGGAGATCGCCCATGCCCTCGCCATGCTCGGCGGAGATCGCGACCGGCGCACCGAAGCCCAGCGCAAAGAACTCACTCACCGCGCTGGCGCCGCCCTTTTCCGCTTTGTTCGCGGCCAGGACCACGGTCTTGCCGACACGGTGGAGGAAATGTGCGAAGTCGCGATCCTGCGCCAGCATACCGGCGCGGGCATCGACCAAGAAGAGAATCACATCGGCGCTTTGTAGCGCGACCTCGGTCTGGCCGCGCATCCGCGCGGTCAGGCTGTCCTTCTCGCCGTCATCATCGATGCCGGCGGTATCGACGACGATGAATTCGAGATCGGCAAGCGTCCCCGGCGCTTCGCGGCGGTCGCGCGTGACGCCGGGCATGTCGTGGACGAGCGCAAGACGACGTCCGGCAAGGCGATTGAAGAGCGTCGATTTTCCGACATTCGGTCGGCCAATGATGGCGAGGCGTTTCGCCATATCTAATCCCTCAACGCAACGCGATGAGGTCGGCCTCGTCGGTCAGGACGTAGAGCGTCTTGCCGGCGACGATCGGATTGATGAAGACGCCGTCTGGAAACTCGGTCCGTCCCAGCGGCTCGCCGGTATAGGGCGAGACCGAAAACGCTTCGCCTTCCGACGAGATCACAATGAGACGATCACCGGCGAGAACCGGGCCGCTCCAGAAAATCGGATCTTTCTTCTTGTCCGGATTGCCCCATTGCGGCAACTCGCGCGCCCAGCGCACGCGGCCATCGGCGCGTGTCAGGCAAACCAATTCGTTGTCCGAACTCAGCACATAGATGAAGTCGCCCGCGATCCAGGGCGCATGGGTGCCACCGATATCCTGTTCCCAAACGCGGTCGCCGGTGCGCAGATCGATCGACACCATAAGGCCGCTGTGGCTGATGGCGAAGACGCGGTCGCGATCGATGACCGGTGCGCCACGGATATCGGCCAGAGAGGACAAGGCACCGACGGGCTGCGCGGCAGCCAAACTGTCGTTCCACAAGGGACGGCCGTTCTCGATACGCAGGGCGTAGATTTCGCCCGAGCTATAGGGCACGACGACGAGATCGTTCGAGACCGCCGGAGACGCGCCGCCGGCGAGTCCAGCCGGTTCGGGCAATCCGTTATGGCTCCAAAGACGCGAACCGTCCGCCGCCGACAGCACGACCAGTTCGTTTTCGACCGTGACGGCGAAGACGCGGCCCGCGGTCACGGTTGGTGGGCTGTGAATCGGCGCGTTGGTGTTGACCCGCCAGATGACCTTGGCGGTCGCGGCATCAAGCGCGAGCACCTGGCCATAGCCAGTGCCGATATAAATCCGGTTGCCGTCCGCCGCGACGCCGCCGCCATAGGTGACGGTATCGACGTCTTCGGGCTGCGGATCGAACTTCCACAGCCGGCTGCCCGTCTGGGCATCGAAGCCCATGACGATGTCTTGCGCGTCCATCGTGAAGACGCGCTTGTTCGCCATAACCGGCTGCGCCACGACGCGGCCGTAGCGGTTGGCGCCGACACCCGCGTTCGATTTCCAGATTTTATCCAGCGTGTTGCCGAGCGCGAGATGATACATCGCGTGATCGGGAAAGCCGCCGGCGCCGGGCCAGGAATCATTGGCGAAGGGCTTCGGTACACGAATCTGCAGCGTGTTGAGTTGCGTATCGGGCTTCAGCGTCTTGGTAAGATTGAGTACCGAAACGCGTTTACCGGGCAGCTCAACCTTACTTTTATCGCTGAAGAACGGCCGCACTTGATCGCAAGCAGTCAGCGCCAGCAAACCGGCCAGCACGATCAATCCCGACCAACGCCGCATGATCATGGCGCGATGGTCTCGGCCATTTCTGCCGCACGCTGCCGGATGCCTTGCGACACCCCATTGTCTTTGGCGAGCGCTTCGAAATCGCTTTTCGCTTTTGCTTTGTCGCCCGCTTTGAGTTCGGCGACAGCAGTCATCTCGCCCGCCATGCCGCGCCACGAACCGCCCGCGACGGTCAAAGGCTGCAGCTTGGCGATCGCAGCTTTCGGATCGCCCGCATCGAGCCCGTAACGCGCCGACAACAATGTCGCGACATCGCGGAAAATCGAATCGGCCTTGGTGTCGGCAGAGAGCTGATCATAGATCGCGATAGCGCCGGGAACGTCGCCGGCTTTTGCTTTCGATGCGGCGGCTTCAAGCCGGGCGAGCGCGGCACGGCCGGCGCTCGATGTCTGGGCGAGGCTTGAGAAAGCATCGGCTGCATCGGCGCTCTTGCCTTGGCGCGCCATATCGAGGGCGGAGGCGTAACGCACGCCTTCGGCCTGATGGGCGCGAAGCTGATATTCACGCCACCCCATGAACCCCGCCGTGCATAACACGACGACCACCGCCAAGGCGATGATGTGGTAGCTGTAACGGCTCCAGAGCTGCTGGAGATTATCGCGGCGCAGCTCTTCGTCTATTTCACGAAATATATCGCTCAACGCTTGTCCTGACCCGGCAAAAGCGGCGCTACCATAGCCCTTTAGCAAGGGGCGCGCAAACCGCCTGCATGGTTAGCCGAGACACCCGGCGAATCAGGAAAAATCCTCTGTCCGCAATAGGATAGCCCGCGCCGGCCCCTGGGCCAGATGTTTCGCACTGGCCTTTTGCTGGATCGCGTCGCGCCAGCGGTCGAAGGCCTTGAGGCAATTCTGCTTGCCGCCCCGGCCGGCACCGAAATAATCGACCAGCGCTTCCATCGAAATAGCGCACGGCGCCGGCAACCCGTCGGCTTCGCCGAGGAAATTGACCACGTTGCGCCGCATATCCCAGCCGCGGGTTTCCCCGACGAAAGTCAGCGGCGTGCCCAACACCGGCGAAACAACGCCGTCCATCAGGAACGATGGGCCGCCGCGTAGCGGTGGCCTTCCGAGGTCGCCTGTAACCCGCCCAGCTTGTGCTCGACGTAACCAGCCTCGATCAAACGATCACGATCGGCGTCGGGGATCTTTTTCTGCATCAACCGGCCCCGCGTCACTTCTTGGAGGGCCTGCAGTTCAGACCGCGTGAGAGGCGTTTCCGGCAGGGCAGTAAGAGCGGGCTGATCGTTCAAAGCTTCGGCTCGGACAACTGCTTGGCGCACAGATCGGCCGCGCCGGTGATCGGTTCCTTCATGCCCGAAATCTTGGCCCAGCCGCCTTGGGTGATGAAATCGGCGCGGCGCCAGCTATCGAGCTTGTTCAGGGCGACAAGTTGGGTCGCTGCCTGGGGATCATTGTTGAATTGGACGGCGCAGACATCGGCAGCCAGTTTGGCATTCGCCCCAGCGGCAGCCTTGGTCGCCATATCGGTCGCGGTCCCACCGGTTACCCAGCCGCCCCAGACGAAGCCGACGACGATCGTCGCCACGGCGCAGGCAGCACCGATCCAGGCAACGGCCGTTTTCGACAAGCGATAATCCTCGAAGCGTTGGGCAAAACTTGGTGTGGTCGTTGCCGCCATGACGCGTTCCTCCTGACGATACTTATGGGAATTGGATGCGGGCAAATGTGGATGAGCATCCATCGCCCTCTGCGCCCGTAAAACGGCGCTTGCTTTGACTAATATAACCGTCGCAGTTTTATTTTACCAATAAAATATAATTCAGAAAATATTGGAAATACCCAAATTAAATCAGCGGTCTTCCGATAAATTAATAAATACACGACCCTCACAATTACTATTTATTATTTGATTATTAAACCCATCGATCCCATATAGATACGATGGCAACAGCCTCATGGCCGCGCAAAAACATCTCGACTCAAAGCTGGCAGCACCTTTCTGGGAACACCGGCGATACCGGCGAACGCTGGTCGATTATTTGGGACACCCAAAGACGATCCGAGGACAGCAGCCGGAATACGGCGCTCGAGAAGTTTGAAGCCGGCGCGCTTTCATTCGCCCATCACATGCTGAAGATGGGATTCATCGTCTATGAAATTCGCGGGCCTTCCGGAACGGTCTTTCTCGAAGAACAGGCTATTCGGGAAAGACTGGGGCTGCAGCCGGTATGAGCGCCCGCCAAAGGGCTTTGCCGCCCGCATTTTCGCTGCTTGATTCGGAGTTCAACGCTTTCCTTTTCGCGCCCATCCGCGAAGAGGAAAACCATTCTTCACTGACCGTTCTTTCGGCCCTTTCCCGGCAAGGCATCGACCCTTGGAAACAGGCGGCGGGCTTAAGTCGCCTTTCTCGGGATGCGGCCGTGCAACAGCTCGATATCATCATCCAGTCGCTGCCGGACGGGCATTATTCGAAGACCGAATCCAACGCGATCGCGATGCGGCTCGCCGCGCTTTTACCGAGCCCGCCTTCTTCCAGCTCACGCCTCCGCACCATCCTGGGCCGAATACTTCCGGTCCTGGCCCTTATGAAAGGCAAGTTGGCTCGATGAAGATTTTGACCGAGTCGACGAGGCATTTATCATGAGAGCTGCACGCTTTCAGAACATCACCGCCGGCGTTGTTTTAACCGTCATGGTGTGCGTGGTGTTTGTCGGCCTTGTTCTCGTCTGGTCGCGGATTTAGACACGACCGATCCCGGCGCGCGAAACGCTGGACCTCGCGGCGAAAATCGTAAAAACTAAGCGGAACGATAACAACGAGCCGCGCCTCAGCCCGATGAGCGACGTCCTGCGCCTGAACGACTTTCGCCATCACAAGCGCGTCTTCTTCACGCGGCCTGAGCTCACCCAGTTATTGTCGATCTATAGCCGCCAGGTGATGAAGGGCGAATGGCGCGACTATGCCATCGACCAGCGTGACGGCGCGGTGCTGTTCTCGATGTTCCGGCGCAGCCAGGAAATGCCGCTTTTCACCGTGATGAAGTCGGCCCCCGGCACCAATCGCCAGGGCGATTACACGCTGCTGTCCGGACGGCAGAAACTGGCGGCGGGCAGCACCATGACCGACGTGCTGATCCGGCTGTATCGTCTGATCGGCGTGCGTGCCGTTTGGCTCGAAGAAGGCCGGCGTTAAATCCATGACGGCAAAACCGCTCGCCGTTGTGGCCTCCACCGCAACCCCGCGTCCGAAATCGTCCGGCTATCCTGAGCCTTTTCGTGCCCGCGTCGAGGGACGCGAAAAACGCACCCTCGGCGATCTATTTGGCCTCAAGAATTTCGGGGTGAACCTGACGACGCTTCGTCCCGGCGCCGAATCTGCTTTGCTGCATCGTCATACCAAGCAGGACGAATTCATCTACATCGTCGCGGGCGCACCGACGCTTGTCACGGATGAAGGCGAGATCGTCCTTTCGCCAGGCATGTGCGCCGGCTTTCCCGCCACCGGTCTCGCGCATCATCTGGTCAATCGCAGCAGCGAAGATGTCGTCTATCTCGAAATAGGGGATCGCACGCCGGGCGATTCAGGGACGTTCCCCAACGACGATATCCGCGCCGATCTCGACGCGAACGGGAAGTGGTTCTTCTCGCAAAAAGACGGAACGCGTTATTAGCCTTTAGGCGAAAAGCTTTTCGATCCCGGCAGCCATCGAGAGAAGCCGCTTATCATCGCCATGACGGCCGATCAGCATCAGCCCCACCGGCGCTTCACCGGCATGCGAAATCGGCAAGGTGATGGCGCAGCCGTCGAGGAAATTCACCAGGCTTGGATTGCGCAGGATGCGCCCATTGAGGCGGAAGAAATCCGCGTCTTCCTTGAACGCCGCAATCGGCGGCGCGATCACCGCAACCGTCGGCACGATCAATGCGTCGTAGCCGGCGGTGCGCGCATCGATGGCCGCGATGAAGCGCGCGCGATCTTCGAGCAAGCGGACATAGTCCGCGGCGACCATTTTATTGCCGCCGCTGATACGCAGCCGCACGCGCTGATCGTAATCGTCGCCGCGCCGCGCCAGAAGATCGGCATGCCAGGCATAAGCTTCAGGTGGCGAGAAACCACCCTTGGAATTGATCGCCGCATACTCGGCAAGTTCCGGTATTGGCAGATCATCGACCTGAGCGCCGCCGGACTTCAGTGTGTTGCAAGCACGCTCGAAAGCCGCGGCGACCTCGGCATCGAGTTCATCGAACAAGAAGCTGCCGCGCGGAATTGCGAGGCGTAGGCCGCGTGCGCTTGCCACCGGCGGGACCAACGCCGCTTCACCGGCCATGATCGCGTCGGTGATTGCACAGCAGGCAACGCTGTTGCCGAGCGGCCCAATGGAATCGAGCGTCGTCGAAAGCGGTAACGCGCCCTCGCGCGGAACGCGATATTGCGTCGGCTTGAAACCGACCAGGCCGCAAAGCGCCGAAGGAATACGGACCGAGCCGCCGGTATCGGTACCGATTCCGACTGTGCATTGCCCGTCAGCAACCGACACGGCTGCGCCCGAAGACGAGCCGCCGGGAATGCGTTTGCGATCGAACGGATTGCCGGGCGTGCCGTAATGCGGATTGATGCCGACGCCCGAGAAGGCGAATTCGGTCATGTTGGTACGACCGATGATCACCGCGCCGGCGGCCTTCAGCCGGGCAATGGCCACCGCATCTTTAGCCGCAGGCTGCGCGTCGTCGAGCGCCTTCGAGCCCGCCAAGGTCCGCTCACCGGCAACGTCGAACAGGTCCTTGATCGAGACTGGAAGCCCCGCCAGTGGCGACGGCTTGTAGCCAGTCTTGCGCAGCGCATCCTGCGCGTCGGCTGCGGCGCGCGCCGTTTCGGGATAGACACGCACAAAGCTGCGCGCGCCCTCGCCAGCCGGGTCGGCGATGCGCGCCAACGATTCCTCGATCAATTGCCGGCTGGTCAGACGTCCTTCGTCCAACGCTTCCGATAATTGCAGGATGGTCGCGCGTTGCCCGGTCATGTTCGCCTCGTTTACGTTTTGTCTGACAAAATTATGCCCGACCCAGCCCTGCAAAGCCTAGCGACAAATCCCGCAAACACCGCATAATAGGTATCGATTAAAAGCGGAGGGGCGATGTTACCACGGCTCGCATCCTGCCTCGTTGTGCTCTTGTTGCTGATGCCCGTCACGGCGTTCGCCGCCGGTTGCGAGCCCAATGTCGCGCGCAAATCGCCGCTGCTGGTGCCGGTCAAATGGACGCTCGCGGGCCTGAAAAACGCCAGCGTCGAAGAAGGCGGCGTTGGCCTGACGTTTATCGGCCATGCCACGGTGCTGATCGAAAGCCCGCAGGGCGTCACCGCCGCCACCGATCTGACCGATTTCTTTCCGCCGCCGGTCGTTCCCGACATCGCGACGATGAATCATTTTCACGACACGCACTACACCAACCATCCCGATCCCGGCATCAAATACGTGCTGCGTGGTTGGGACATCGGCGAGGGGGCGGCGCATTGGGACGTGACGCTGAAAGACATGCGCGTCCGCAACGTCCCGACCAATGTCCGTAACTGGTTCAACGGCAGCACCGAATTCAACGGCAATTCGATCTTCATTTTCGAAGCCGCCGGTCTGTGCATCGCGCATCTCAGTCACCTGCAGCATACGCTGACGCCCGAGCATCTGGCGGCGCTGGGCCAGATCGATGTCCTGTTGCCGATGGTCGATGGCGCCTACTCGTTATCGCAAAACGATATCATCGACGTGATCGACCAGATCAAGCCGCAACTGATCATCCCAATTCATTATTTCGGCCCGGGGCAGCTCGACCGGTTTCTGGCGCGGATGCACGACCGCTTTCCGATCGAACGCCGCGACGATCCGCGCGTCGTCCTGTCGCGCATGACCCTGCCAGCGAAAACCGAAATCATGATCCTGCCCTCGGTCCAGCCTGAATCGTTCCGCTTCGCACCGCCGACGCGAAATTGAGACTTGCGCGAGCCGGGTCGGTCCTCGATAAACAGATCATGGTGCAACGATCGGCGCGCCGGATTTTGGCAACAAAAAGCGGCAGTTAACCGGCAATGGGTTCTTTTGCTGTCCGCATCGTCGATGCCTGCCGCCGCTATGCCTGGTTGGTCACTGCCGCTTACCTGATCCTGGCCGTCGCCTCGGGCTTTTACGCCGCCACCCATCTCAGTCTCGACACCGATCTCGACAAACTGATCTCGGCCGACGTGCCGTGGCGTCAGCAGGCGAACGCCCTCGATCAGGCCTTCCCGCAAAATAGCGACTCGATCGCGGTCGTGATCGACGGCGTCACGCCGGATCAGGCCTCGGACGCGACGGCGGCGCTCGCCGATCGCCTGGGTCAGCGTCCCGACCTGTTCAAATCGATTAAGATCCCGGGCGGCGGCGAATTCTTCGCCCAGAACGGCCTGCTGTTCATGCCAAAGGAAGAGCTGCAGGAATTCTCCGACCAGATGATCGCCGCGCAACCGCTGCTGGGCACGCTGGCGGTTGATCCGAGCCTGACGGGCGTCTTCACGACACTCGACCTGTTGGCGAAGGGCGCGCTGCATGGCGACGTGCCGCCGGCGACGCTCGACGGGCCGTTCAACGCGGTCGCCGAAGCGATCGAAAACGCGCTCAAGGGAAAATACGCGCCGCTGTCCTGGCAGACGCTGCTCAGCGGCCGCGAAGCCGACAGCCGCGAACTGCGCCACTTCATTATGGTCAAACCGGTTCTCGATTATAACGCGCTGGAACCCGGCCAACGTGCGATCCGCGTCATTCGCGCCCAGGCCAATGTTTTGGGCCTGACACCCGACCGGGGCGTCCGCGTCCGCGTGACCGGCGAGGTGGCCTTGTCGGATGACCAGCTCGCCTCGCTGTCGGACGGCGCGGTCTTCTCCGGTGTGCTGTCGATCAGCCTTTTATGCTTGTGGCTGTCGCTGGCCTTGCGCTCGTTCCGGCTGGTCGTCGCGATCCTAACCACCCTGGTCGTTGGTCTTGTCGTCTCCGGCGGCTTTGCAGCGCTGGCCGTCGGCGCGCTTAATCCGATCTCGGTCGCTTTCGCGGTGCTGTTCGTCGGCATCGCGGTCGATTTCGGCATTCAGTTCAGCGTTCGCTATCGCGACGAACGCTTTCACGTTGATGATTTGAGCGAAGCGTTGCGCGCCACGGCGCGCGGCATCAGCGGCCCCTTGGCGGTTGCCGCAACCGCAACAGCCGTGGGCTTCCTCGCCTTCGTGCCGACGGACTATACCGGCGTGCGTGACCTCGGCCTGATTGCGGGCGTCAGCATGCTCGTTGCGCTGATCCTCAACCTGACACTGCTGCCGGCGCTGCTCGCGCTCTTGCGCACGCAAGGCGAGGCCGAAGCGGTCGGGTTCCAGTGGGCCGCGCCGATCAACGCGTTTCTGATCCAGCGCCGCAAGGCCGTCGCCATCGTCGCCGTCCTGTTCGCGGTCGCCTCGGCAGTCGCACTGCCCTGGCTGCGCTTCGACTTCAATCCGCTCAATCTGCAAAGCCGGAACTCGGAATCGGTCTCGACTTTGTTCGACCTGATGAGCGATCCGAATTCAACGCCTTATACGATCGAGGTTTTGAAACCCAATCTCGACCAAGCCGTCGCCTTGGCGGAAAAATTGCGGGCGGTGCCCGAAGTCGGACAAGTCGTCACCGCCGCGACTTTCGTACCCGACGATCAGGAACCCAAGCTCGCGATCATTCAGGATGCGCGCGGCCTGTTGGCGCCCTCCCTCTATCCTGCCGGGATTCATCCGCCGTCCAACGATCAAAAAGTGATCGAAGCCATCGCCGACTTCGCCAAAGATACACGCGAGCTGGCGCCAAAGAGCAAAACCGCCGATCGGCTCGCGACCGCGCTCGAAGGCGCTTTGACGCGCGGCCGCAACGTCCTGCCGCAGATGGTCGCAAACCTGTCCGCCAACGCGGCGCGGCGGCTCGACGAGCTGCGCGGCACCTTGAACCCGCGCAAGGTTACGCTCGAGACGCTGCCGGCCGATGTGAAAGACGACTGGATCGCCAGCGACGGACGCGCGCGGGTCGAGATTTTCCCCAAGGGCGACACGCGCGACAATCTCGCCTTGAAGCAGTTCGTCGATGCCGTGCGCAAGGTCGCGCCCGACGCGACGGGAACGCCGGTCACGATCCAGGAATCCGCGGCCACCGTGACGCATGCCTTCATGACCGCCGGTGTCATCGCGCTGGTTTGCATCAGTCTCCTGCTGTTCATCGTGCTGCGGCGCGTCGGCGATGTGCTGTTGGTGCTGGCGCCGCTGCTGCTGGCCGGGCTGCTGACGCTCGCGACGGGCATCCTGCTCGATATGCCGCTGAACTACGCCAACATCATCGCCCTGCCACTGCTGCTGGGTATCGGCGTGTCGTTCGATATTTATTTCGTGATGCGTTGGCGCGCGGGAACTGCCGACTTGCTGCAATCCAGCACGGCGCGAGCGATCCTCTTCAGCGCCCTTACCACCGGCACGGCCTTCGGCAGCCTCGCCCTCGCCAATCATCCGGGCACCGCCGAGATGGGCAAGCTGCTGACGCTGTCGCTCGCCTTTACCCTCCTATGCACTTTCCTTGTGCTGCCCGCTCTTCTCGGGCCTCCCAGGACCAACAACAAACAATCCTGACCGGCAAAAGAAAACGCCGCGAAGCGTGAAGCTTCGCGGCGTTCAATGACGTCCGGCCGAAAGAAATCAGCCGGCGAGTTCGCGTTCGCGCAGGAAGTGGAAGAACTCGACGCCTTCGCGCAGGCGGCGCTTCATCATCTGCGGGCTGCGGATCATCTCGTTGACGATCGAGGCGATCTTGCCGGTGCGGAAGTAGAACTTCTTATAGAAGACCTCGACTGAGGCGAAGATTTCTTCGTGCGACAGATGCGGATAATGCAGCGGCGCGATCTGGATGCCGTTCTCGTCGATCAGCTCGGCATGTTTGATATCCAGCCAGCCATTCTCGACCGCCTGCTTGTAGAGGAACGTGCCCGGATAGGGCGCAGCCAGCGATACTTGGATGGTATGCGGATTGATCTCGGTCGCGAACTTGATCGTCTCTTGGATCGTCTCGGTCGATTCGCCGGGAAGACCCAGGATGAAGGTCCCGTGAATCTTGATGCCGAGTTCGTGGCAATCCTTGGTGAAGCGCTTGGCGACGTCGATCAGCATGCCCTTCTTGATGTTGTGAAGGATCTGCTGATTGCCGGATTCATAACCGACCAGCAGCAGACGCAGGCCATTGGCCTTCAGCACTTCGAGCGTCTTACGCGGCACGTTGGCCTTGGCGTTGCACGACCAAACGACGCCGAGCTTGCCGAGTTCCTTCGCGATCGCTTCCGCGCGCGGCAGGTTGTCGGTGAAGGTGTCGTCATCGAAAAAGAATTCGCGCACATGCGGCCAGCGTTCTTTGGCGGCTTTGATCTCGGCGACGACATGCTCGACGCTGCGGACGCGATATTTGTGACCGCCGACGGTCTGGGGCCAGAGGCAGAACGTGCAATGCGATTTGCAGCCGCGTCCCGTGTAGATCGAGATGTAAGGGTGCATCAGATAGCCGATGAAATAATCCTCGATCTTTAGATCGCGTGCATAGACGTCGGTGACGAAGGGCAGCAGATCCATGTCCTCGAGCGTCGCCCGCTCGCGGTTATGGACGATCTTGGCGTCGGCATCGCGATAGCTCATGCCGTCGATCGTCGCCCAGTCTTTGCCCTCGGCGATTTCTTTGATCGTGAAATCGAATTCGTTACGCGCGACGAAATCGAGGACCGGCGCGGCGGCGAGGCTTTGCTCAGGCTCGACCGCGACCTTGGCGCCGACGAAGCCGATCTTCAGCTTCGGGTTCTTGTCCTTCATCGCCTGCGCGACTTTGACGTCGTTGGCAAAGGACGGCGTCGAGGTGTGCATCACCACGAGCTCGTAATCCTTCGCCAGCGGCAACACGTCGTCGAGCGTCAGCTCGGCCGGCGGCGCGTCGATCAGCCTGCTGCCCTCGACCAGCGCCGCGGGTTGGGCGAGCCAGGTCGGGAACCAGAAGGAGCGGATTTCGCGACGCGCCTGATAGCGCGAACCGGCGCCGCCATCGAAGCCTTCGAACGAGGGCGGCTGCAGAAACAAGGTCTTCATCATGGCCGGCTGTCCTGTCATCACGATTTCTTTGCGTCCAAGACGAGTTGGCCATTGGGGCCAATCCGAAAATAGTGGTCTCGCCACGCGACGCCTCGACCGAAGAAGCTAGCGATAAACACCCCAAAGGACAACATATCCCGGACCGGTAAAATCCATACGGGCGCGCGATTTAGTCGCAGCGCGCGGTCGATTCGGGCCGCCGTCAGGGCGCGGCAAAGCAGGGCCAGAAGCAGCATCACGAGCGGCGGGACCGCGAACGCCCCGAGGAGCACCGCCAGCGCCGCCAAAGGCACCGGAAAAGTCACGACCGAGCCGATGAAGCCCCCCGGCGCCACCAGCCGGATCGTGCGTGCCCAGCGCAGCTCATGCCGGAACAAAGCCCCGAAATCCGCCTCTGCGACGATGTCATCGACGATGTAGGGCGACAGCACGACCTCGAGTCCCAAGCGCCCGACCGCCTGACCCAGTTCGTGATCATCGGCCAGGACGTCCGCCAGCGCATCGAACCCGCCCGTGCGGGCCAGAGTTTCCCGGCCGAACGCCATGGTTGCGCCAAAGCACCCGGCCCCAAGCCCCAGCGAATCGGCCACGACCGCCTGTGGCAGGAAGCCGTGATTGATGTGCAGCGAGGCGATATCGGAACAAAATCCGCCGGCCGAAAGCCCGCGATACAGGCAGGTCACGAGTCCCGCGCCGTACTCGATCGGCGCGACCACCGCGGTCAGATAATCCGGCCCGACTCGCATGTCGCTATCGGCCAAAACAAATACGTCGTGGCGTGCGGCGGGCAGCATATTGCGCAGGTTGGCGATCTTGAGATTGGCACCGCCGTGGCTGGGCTCGACGACGAGCGTAATATCCGATTCGGGGAATTCTTCCTCCAACCGCCGGATCACCGGTACCGCCGGATCATCCGCATCGGCGACACCGAAGACGATCTGATAACGCCCGTAAGCCTGACGGCAGAACGACCGCAGATTGTCCATCAGCGCCGGGTCTTCCCCCCGCAAGGGCTTTAGAATCGAAACCGCAGGCTGCGCCGGATCGCTGGGGATCACGCGCCGCGCAAATCGCACGACGGCGTGGCTCGCATACCACAGATAGGCGCAACCGAATGCGCTCGCGGCGATCAGAAGCCACGCCAAATAGACAAGGAATTGCAAAAGCATGCCCGAGATTACTCATTCACGAATACAACTGCGATGATCATCGCGGCCTCATGGCACGCACCGAAAATTGCTATTGCATTCAAGCCTTAACCACGTAAACCATAGCACGTATTCAACGTGGCCCGTGAACGCCACGACAACAGAAAGCATCTGGCAGCCTCGTGGACAATTTCAAATTTTCGTCGAAGCTTTTCGCCCTGGCCCTGCCGCTCTTGGCGCTGACCGCTTGCGCCACGCCGCCCAGCGATCCGGCAGCCCGGGCGCAGTTCGAAGCGAACAACGATCCGTTCGAGCCGCTCAACCGGCAAGTCTTCGCTTTCGACATGCTGATGGACAAATATTTCCTCAAGCCGCTGGCACAGACCTATCGCGCGACGGTTCCGGATGTCGGCCGCGAAGCGATCCGCAATTTCCTCGGCAACCTGCATGAGCCGGTGGTTTTCGCGAACAATCTCGTTCAGACCGAATTCAACCGCGCCGGCCTGACAGCAGGACGCTTCGTCCTCAACAGCACTGTCGGCGTCGGCGGCATCCTCGATGTCGCCAGCAACTGGGGCATGGAGAGGCAGTCGGGCGACTTCGGCCAGACGCTTTATCATTACGGCATCGGCGAAGGGTTCTATCTCGTCTTGCCGTTTCTTGGTCCGTCCAATCCGCGCGACGTCGTCGGCATGATCGGCGACGGCATGGCCGACCCCTTCTCGTATCTCGCCTATGATTACGGCGCCGATGTCGCCACCTCCGCCCGTTGGGGCGCGGAAGGGTTGGATCAACGCGCCGAAAATATCGAGGCGTTGGACCAACTTCAGAAGAATGCGATCGATCTCTATGCGGAGATTCGCAGCCTCTTCCGCCAGCATCGCGCCAGCGAACTGCGTCACGCAGTCGCTGCGCCGACGCCGGTCGATATGGATAGCCTTTACAAGGATCCGGAACCGGGTCCGGGTGGCAACGCCGCGCCTGTCGGCGGCGCGCGATGATTAACGCGCGGCGCTCAGCCTCCGGCGAGCGCCGCCGTCTTCTGCTTCAACACAGCAACAAGCCCTTGCGGGCCTTCCTGACGAAGCACCGCTGAAAATTCCGAACGCCGTGCCGCCAGCTGGCCGATCGTGCCGCTCAGGAACACGTCGATCACCTTCCAACCGTTCTGCGTCTGACGCATCAGATAATCCAGCTGCACTGGCTTGTCTTTGGGCTGGATCAACTTGGTATGAACGACCTGATCGTTGCCCGGTGCCGCATCAGCCTTCGGATCAACCTCGAAACGCTCGCCGCCGTAATCATCGAACTGGCTGGCGTAATTGGCGATGCTGAAATCGCTAAACGCCGTGACCAGCTGCTGCTGTTCCGTCGGCGACAGATTGGCCCATTGCAGCCCGACCGTCAGACGGGTCATCAGCGCCAGATCGAACGCCTGACGAATCGCCGGTGCGAGTTTATCGTGACGGCCGGCAAAGCCCAATTTCGCGCTGTCTTTCATCACGCCCAACAACACGCCGTAGAACGTGTCGATGGTCGCCGCCGGTTCGGCGGACGCCGCCCAAGCAGGTGTCACTGTCGCCACGGCGGCAAGACATGCCGTCGCCGTGAGAAACAAACGGCGAGAAATCATGTACGGCGCTCCACCACAAACGACGCCGCTTGGCGCAACAGATCAGCCCGTTCCTCGAAAGGTTCGAGATGGGCGATCGCCTGCCCGACAAGAAGATTCGCTTGAGCGCGCGCGCGCTCGGCACCCAGGATCGAAACGAACGTCACCTTACCGGCAGCGGCATCAGCCCCGACCGGCTTGCCCGTCGCATCCGTTGTACCCTCGACATCGAGAAGGTCGTCGGCAATCTGGAAGGCAAGACCGAGATCATGCGCATAGCCGCGCAATGCGAGACGCGCCTCCTGCGGCGCTTTGCCGAGGATCGCCCCGGCTTCGCAGGCGAACGCGATCAGCGCGCCGGTCTTCAGACGCTGCAACCGGGTGATGGCGCCGATATCGAGATCGGTTTGATGTTCGGCGAGAAGGTCGATCATCTGACCGCCGACCATGCCGTTACTGCCGGCTGCTTGCGCCAGCGCCGCTACGAGTTCGCAGCGAACGGCCGGATCGCCGTGCGTATCAGGCTGCGCCAGAACCTCGAACGCCATCGTCAGAAGTCCGTCGCCGGCCAGAACCGCGGTCGCATCGTCGAACGCCTTGTGGCAAGTCGGACGGCCACGGCGCAGGTCGCTGTTGTCCATCGCGGGCAGGTCGTCATGCACCAGCGAATAGGCGTGAACCATCTCGATAGCGCAGGCGGCTTGCAGCGCACTGCGCCGTGCCACTGAGAAGAGCTGTGCGCTGGCGAGGACCAAGAACGGCCTCAGGCGTTTGCCTGGCGCGAGCGCGGCATAGCGCATCGCATCGAAAACGCGGGCTTCGAGACCCTGGGGCGCGCCAATAAGTTTTTCGAGCGACGAATCGGTGAGCTGCACCGTCTCCGAAAGCGCGAGGGAAAGGTCCGTGCCGTGCGGCCAAAGTAATTCAGTCAATTGTCAGCTTCTCGAGGTTCGGGGTCCCGTCGGAGCCCATGACGATCTTATCCACACGCGACTGCGCTTCGCGAAGCTTCGCCTCGCAATGACGCTTTAGGAGCGCCCCCCGCTCGTAAGCGGAAATCGCATCATCGAGCTTGGCATTGCCGGTTTCGAGCCGCTTAACGATTGCCTCGAGTTCGGCCAGGGCCGTTTCGAAACTCATCGCCGCGACGTCTGGCGGCAGCACAGACTCGGCTATTGGCCCTTGATCCTTACTCACTGGCTCAATTTAAGGACCGGATACCGGCAGGGCAAGCGCCCGGCGCGGGGACGCGACAATCAGTTCAGGCCGTCAACAATGATGCAACATGTGCTGCCGCCGATGATCCCAGCGCACCGAGGTCGTATCCGCCTTCCAAGGTCGATACCACGCGTCCCTGCCCATACCGGGCCGCGATATCCAGCAATTGCGCCGTACACCAGCCATAATCCGCCTCGACCAACATCAATTGCGCCAGCGGATCGCTGCGATGGGCGTCGAAACCGGCCGAGATCAGCATAAATTCGGGCCGAAAGTCCTCCAAAGCCGGCAAAATGCGCGCGGTGAAAGCGTGTCGGAACTCATTCGATCCGCTTCTTGGGGCCAAAGGTACGTTCACGATATTGCCGACGCCGCGCTCGCTGGCCGATCCGGTGCCGGGATAAAGCGGCATCTGATGGGTCGAGCCGTAGAACAGGCTGGCATCGTCCTCGAACGCGGCTTGGGTGCCGTTGCCGTGGTGTACGTCGAAATCGATCACGGCGACACGTTCAATGCCTTTGGCCTGGCGCGCATGTTGGGCGCCGATGGTGACATTATTGAACAGGCAAAAGCCCATCGCGTGACCCGGCTCGGCATGATGGCCGGGCGGCCGCACCGCGCAAAAGGCGTTCCGGGCCTCGCCCGCCATTACCGCATCCACCGCAGCAACGACCGCCCCGGCAGCGCGCAGCGCCGCCTCGCCCGATCCCGGCGATAAGATCGTATCCGCGTCGAGTGCCGCATAGTCTTCGGTCGGCACCGCCGCCAGCAGCCGCTCGACGAACGCACGGGGATGGACGCGGGTAATCTCTTCGAGCGTCGCACGCGGCGCTTCGCGCCGTTCGAGCGCCGCAAAGGATGGCGTGGAAAGAGCATCGAGGACGGCCTTAAGGCGCGCCGGTGATTCCGGATGGTGCGGCCCCGGATCATGGGTCAGGCAGGCTTCATGCGTATAAAGCAAGGTGGTCATGATGCCTCGTTAACGTCGCGTCTCACCGAAGGATAGCGCCGGCCGCCGCGACCTCACAACTCCGCGAAACCGGGATCATCCAGCTTGCCCGGCGCGTAAAGCGGCGGTATAGCGGGACACTTTTCGCGGCGCGCCGAGATCAACACGGCAACGGCGGACAGACAATTGGGTGACGAGGCGTGACGCGAAGACGGGTACTGACGGCGGCCGGTTGGATCGCCCTGTTCTTCGTGACGGGTCCCCTTTCTGCTTTCCGCAGCGAAGCGGCCGATGCCACCACCTCGATTACCGTTCGGGCCGGCAAGTCCGATAGCGCCAATTACCTCCTCGCCCGTCAATTCGCCGAAGCGCTCGTCCTCGCCGGCAACGGGAAATTCGCGCTCGACGTCAAAGAGAGCCAGGGCAGCGTTCGGAACGTCATCGACGCCCCGAAAGACAGCGCCAATACCATCTTCACGGCATCGCGCAGCGTCATTCAATTGGCACGCCATGGGGCAAAACCCTTCGCCCCCAATCCCGGCTATGCCGACATCCGCAGCCTCTTTCCAATCCCGTTTCAAACCCTTCATTGGGTCGTCCGCCAAGACAGCAACATCACCTCGATCGAGGCCTTGGCCGGTCACGGCTTCGTTCCCGGCAGCAAGGGCAGCGTCAGCGAACGCGTGACCGGCAGCGCGCTCCAGTTTCTGGGGCTCGAGCGTAAAGTGCAGTTGATGGATCTCGACGTTGCAGCAGCGCCCGGCGCGGTGATGAGCAACAAGGTCAGCGGCCTTGCCGTCGCCGGCAGCTATCCCATCCCGGTCGTCACCGACATCGCGAAAGCGACGCCGATCCGGTTATTGGGATTGGACAAAGCGACCATCGATAAAATGGTCGCCGCCGATGACAGCATCGCCCCCCAGATCATTCCGAAAGGCACCTATGCCGGGGTCGATCAGGATATCGCAACGGTGGCGGTATCGGCGGGGGCCTATACGACCCGGCGCATGAGCAACGAAACAGCCTACGCAATCACCAAAGCCTTCTGGACGCAGATCGGCGCCTTGGTCAATCGCAATGCCGCGTGGAGCGCGATCACAGCGTCGGCCTTACCGACGCTCGGCATCAAGCTGCATCCTGGCGCGCTGCGATATTACGAAGAGGCCAACATGGCCGTGCCGGAGACGATCCGCTAGCGCCGAACCGCCATCGGCAACAGCGCGATCCAGCCCAGGATGAACGCGGTGCCGCCCCACGGCGCGAATATCGCCAAGCCATGCGGCGCACCGGCGGCGATAAGACCGAGACTGCCGCAGAACAAAATCAATCCTGCAACGAACAGCCAGGACGCGATCCGCGGCCATCGACTTGTTCCCACCATCCGCGCCAGCACGATGAGCCCGAGCAAAGCAAGGGCGTGAATGAGGCCGTATCGGGTCGCTGTAGCCGCAAGATCGAGCCGGTACGCATCGGCGGCGAGGAGATGTTTTCCGGCGGCATCGCCCGCGACCGACAGCGCGCCACTAAGGGCGGCAAAGCCCAAAAAGATTCGCTCCTGCCCGGAAATCTCAGTCATTCGGCTGCGGCTGCGCGAGCAATTGCGCACGTTGCGGATAGACCAGATAGACAATCAAACCGGGCAAGGTCGAGATGACTGCGACGCAGCGGAAAACAAGAAACACGGTGCCGTAGGGAATGCCGCTGGTCGATGGTTCCAAAGCAACACAGGCAGAGGCAAAGGCACCTTCGCCGATGCCGAGCCCACCGGGCGTAAAGGGGAGGCTGTTCGCGATCATCGCATAGACGCCGGCGATGCCGTATTCGGTGGCGGATAGACCGCCGAACTGCATCGCCCGGGCGATGATGACGATACTAATGGCGATGGCGAACACCAAGAGAAACGACATCGCGAGACACAGCAGCACACGGCGCCAGTCTTTTGAATATTGATGCATGGCTTCGCCGGCATCGTCGATGATACCGGCGATACGTTTCGAGCGGCCTTCGAAAAGGCGGTTCATCAGCCGCGCAACCGGATGGCCGAATTGAAACAGGATTATCAATCCGGCAATGAAGACGGCGGCAAAAGCGAAGATGCCGTATTCGAACGCGCCATAACTTTCCCAGGGCCGCGTCAGCGTCGCGAAGACGCCGAACAGCACGAAGGCGGCAAGGCCAATCAGCCGATCGATGAAGATCGACAGAAGGGCGCTAGTCCGCCGGCCATGCGACGCCTTGAAAATATAAAAGCCGCGAACAAGATCGCCACCGGCCGAGCCCGGCAGAAAGGTCGCGAAGAATGCGCCCATCGCGACGATCCGGATCGTCTCAAACAAATGCAGCGACAGACCCTGCGTCCGCAGCAGGATATGCCAGCGCCATCCTGCCACCGGAATGGTCAAAAAGCAGATGATGACCGCGAGCGCCAACAGCCACGGATGATCCAGTGACTTGGCGAGAGCGTTGACGTCGATCAAACGGAAATAGAAGAGAGCGGCCAAGAGAAGAAGACCGGCGGCGAACCGCGCCACTTTCATCAACAAGCGCCTAAACCTCCGCTTTACCCCGGCGTAAGGTCATGACAGTGACCTCACCTTGGCAATTGAAACGCAGCGGCACTTCGCCGACCCCGAGACCATTGCTGGTATAGCCGATCATCTTGCCGGCGCGCCACTCTCCCCGCGCACCGAAATGGCAGCGGCGTAGGCGTGTGAAGATCGAGCGCCCGCCGGGGAGACAAATCTGGCCGCCATGGGTGTGGCCGCACAGATAAAGAGAGAAGCCGGCTTCGGCGGCATAGTCGGCCATCTCGGCAGAATGCACCAAGGCGAGGCCAAACCCTTCGGGCTTCTCGGCAAGAGCCCGCTTCGCTGCCGCGGTATAAAAGCGATGAACGTCATCGAGCCCGGTCAAGATGATCTTCGAGCCGTCGCGTTCGATCGCGGTCGATTCGTTGACGAGAACCATCATACCGGCATGCTCAAGCGCCTCGGCCATACCGACCGGGTCGTGATTGCCGAGAATCGCGACGACGCCGTCGCGGCTGTGAATGTCTTGCAGCAGGGCCTTCAGCGGCGTCACCGATGACGCCAGAGGGGCGTGAAACGCGCCATGAATATCGCCGGTCACCGCAATCAGATCGACCGCGACATTCGCCAACAATCCGCGCGCCACATCCACGAGTTCGGGGAGGCAATCGAGATGCGTGTCACTGAGATGAAGAATGCGATAGCCGTCAAACGCACGCGGCAGGTCGGCGAAGAAGAAATCGCGCTCGACGAACTGAACCGCCAGCGCGTTGCGAAGGCCGCGCGCATGCAGACCCAGCAGCCGGGCAAACCAGCAAAAGACAGTGATGCCGGCGGTGAAAATCCGGCCTTCCAGCGGCTTACGAATCTGGTCGGGGCTGACGTGATTGTTCGACCGTTCGATCGCGCGGCGGCGTTCGCGCCAAAGACCGCGGGCGTCCGCATCACCCGGCGGCGCGGCGGACAGCTGCCGAATCGGGACCATAATGTTCATAAGAGGGGGCCTTCGCGGTGCGGGACGTACGCGTTGTCCTATCCTGCGGGAGCAGGGTTAAGGGGAAATGAAGATCGACGCCGCGACGCTGGCCGCCGGCGGGCCACAGGGCTATAAATTGCTGATCCTCGAACATAGGCGACGTGGGCCATGCCAAGTTTCGACATCGTTTCCAAATTAGAACTCTCCGAAGTCGATAATGCCTTGGCCGCGATGACGCGCGAAATTTCCACGCGCTTCGACTTTAAGGGCAGCAAATCGACGGTCACGCGTAAGGACATGGTCCTGACCATTAACGCCGACGACGATCTGAAGTTGAAACAAATCCACGAGCTGCTGAAAATGCACATGGTTCGGCGCAAGGTCGAAGCCGGCGTGCTGGATTTCAAAGAGGTCGAAAAAGCGGCCGGCCAAAGCGTCCGCCAGAACGTCAATCTTCGCCAAGGTCTCGATCAGGAATTGGCCAAGCGCATCGGCCGCGAGATCAAAGACGCAAAGCTCAAGGTTCAGACCTCGATTCAGGGCGACGAATTGCGCGTTACCGGCAAAAAGCGTGACGACCTGCAAGAAGCTATCGCGCATGTCCGCGGGATGAAGGTCGAGCAGCCGCTGCAATATGTAAATTTCCGCGACTGACGATGCGATGACGATCGCCCTGCGCCGCGCCGAGGAAACCGATGCAGCGCAGCTTCTCGCCTGGCGCAACGATCCGGAGACACGGGCAAATTCGCGCCGCCAGCATATCCTTACTTGGGCAGAGCTGATCGAAGCGCCACCGGGCACACGGCGCGAAACTTATATCGGTGACATCGATGGACGTCCGGTCGGCACGGTTCGACTGGATTATTCAGACGACCTATGCGAATTGAGTTGGACCGTCGCGCCTGCGTCGCGCGGCCAAAGCATCGGCCGTGCGCTCGTCGAAGCCGCGATAGCAACGGCAACGACCAAAAGACTGACCGCCGAGATCAAACCAGGCAACCGCGCCTCGCGCCGGATTGCTGAAGCATTAGGCTTCAAGCAAATGGGCAAGGAACGCGGTCTCGAAATCTGGCAGCTCGAGCGGCCTTAATCCCTATTTCGGCAAATAGGCTTCGGTATAGAGCGTCGCCATGTCGGGCTCTTTTTCGAGCGTGCCCATCTCGACATAAGAACGCTGCAACACCGCCAGCGCCTTCGGCATGAAATGTCCGTCGCGCGAGAAGGTCCGCATCATCACGTCGTAGGTTTCGCCGGCGATGTCGGGATCGACATGCTGCACGTCGGCAGCGACGGCGACGGACTTGTCCTTATTCGCTTCCATGAAAGCGATGGTTTCAAACCATCCTTTGAGGAAGGCGCGAACATCGTTCGGCCGTTCGGCGATCATCTTGTTCGTCGCCGAGATGACATATTGATGGAAGTCGGTGACGTAGTCACCGTACTTCACGATCATATGGCCTTTGCCCTGACGTTCCATATTGAAGGCCGTGCCGATATCGATCGACAGCCCATCGACCTGATGCGTCGCAAGCGCCGCCATCGACGATGTGATCTGCCCCATCTCGACTGGGATAATGCCGCCGGCGCCCCAGCCCTTTTGCCGCCCCAGTTCCTGCATCAGCCAGCCGGTCAGCGAGCGCACCGACGACACGGTGACGCGCTTGCCCCTGAAATCATCGACCGTCTTGATCGGCGTTCCGGCACCGGCGAAGAGCGTGATCTCAAGCGGCGCTCCGGCCATCGCGGCCACGGCTTTGCTGGGCATGCCCTTGGCGGCGAGCCCCATGTCGGCGCCGCTGTGCAAACCGATATCGATGCTGTTCGAGGTCAGAGCTTCGTTCAAACGCGGTGCGCCGCCGAAATTCAAGATTTCGACTTCGACGCCGTTCTTTTGAAAGATGCCGTTGCGAACGCCGATATCCAGCGGGACGAAACCGAAGGCCTGCGGCACCGACTTACCGACTTTAAGTGGTTCGGCGGCATGACCCGTCACCGCAATGCCCAGCGTCACGACGGCGACGCCCAGCGATAAATTCCGAATGAAATGCGTCAGGTGCATAAGTCCAATCCCCCCGGTTCGGCTCGCATATTTTCAGCCGCGCCGACCATAACCGGCGCTCACCCGAAGCGCCATGCCGGATCGGGGCCGGGCGGCGCTACTTGCCAGGCCGGAGACGAGTCGGTAGAACCACCCCCTGCCCTCGACGTCCCCTTCGTCTAGAGGCCCAGGACACCGCCCTCTCACGGCGGTAACGGGGGTTCGAATCCCCCAGGGGACGCCAGCAAAATCAACTACTTACGAGATTTGCGCGCGAAGTTGTCAAACAGTTGTCTAATATATATTCCTAGACGCTGTTAGACACGATCTGCCGCCGTCGAGTCGGCAAAGCACAGAGATCGCGCTACAAGCAAAACCCTTCCGGCAGCTAGGCAGACGCGTTTCCCGCAGGATTTGCGCTGATTCGCGCTGCCACCGCGAGCGGCTTAAGATCGTCAACGCATATTCATGCTCGGGGGAACGCATGAAATGGCTTAGAGCAATTCTGATCGTATTAGCGCTCGTCTCGCCCGTAGCGGCACAGGCGCGCAGCGCCATCACGCTATTTCAAACTGAACAAGCAGCGGCGCAGCACTGCCCGAGCGATCAAGTCGTTTGGGTGAACCTGCCGAGCGGCCTCTATCATCTTCGCGGTGAGCGCTGGTACGCGCGCACTTAAGAACGGCGCGTTCGTCTGCCGCAAAGAGGCTGATCAGCATGGGTTCAGAGAGACGAGGAACGGGCAATGAAGCTCGCCGAATAGCACTGACTCTTTCGCGGCCACCTAAGCGGCACGTCCAGGTGCATGTTTAGTGGCACGTTTGGTGGCGTGCTGGTGGTCACTAGTGGCGTGCTGGTGGTCACTAGTGGTAAGCTTTGTCTAATGGATCATTCGGGGAGTGACGTTCCATGATGATGAGGGTGCTAGTAGTTCTCGCAGTAGTGTCGCTCTGCGGATGTGCATCAAGCACGATGCAAGTTGGCACTCCCATCGATCCTGGCAAAGTCAGTCAGATTGAGAAGGGCGTGACGACGAGAGCGCAGGTCGAGGCGATGTTCGGCCAGGCCAGCGGGACCAGTCTCTTGGGAAGCGGCCGTCGTATCGCGACCTATTCGAGCATCAACAGCACAGGCGAAGCACACGTGACCGCAGCGAACTTCATCCCCATTGCTGGCGCATTTGTACCTGTGCATGGGACCGGAACCTCGCGGGTTCAGCAACTTCAGATCATCTACACGGCACAGGATGTCGTCGAGGACTACTCGTACTCCGACAATGCTTCGCAGACCACGACGACCGCAGGCGCGTTTACGGGCTTCGACCTTCAAACTCGATCGTCGCCAACTTCAACGACGCCCGCGCCTGCTGCGAGCCAATGAACAGCGCGGGGTACCCGTTGTGAGCAATCGACCGCTCATATTGTTGGGGGCGCTGCTCCTTGCATCTTGTGGACCGCCTCTAGCGATCACGCCCACGCCGCCGACCTACTCAGATGTCAGCAATCCAAAAGTCGGGGAGATTGCTAGCGCCCAGGTCGGTGATCCGATCATCAGCGCATCACACACCATCGCGGCGCAAGCAATCAGGTTCTTAGGCGACTGCACATTTTCCGAGAAGCATGACGCGCCGGGAACGGGCACCGTAAATTACAGCGTCCGGGCCGGGACGGTGTTTGTGCAGCGGAACGTCTCAAATGGCGTGCCTGGATATTGTGGCCGCGCGCTGCAATCAACGGGACCGTTGGGAGATGTGCCGGTAGATAAATGTATTGCGGCCGGCGACGAGGCAGTCGTGACCTTCCCCAATTCCGAGATGATTGTGCAATCTGATTGTCGCCTTCAGCATACAAGGATCGAAGCAGATGCTCCAGATAGCATGAAGAAAGAGCTTCTCTATAACGGGCGCTCTGGCACTACGCTGCGTCTCTCATACAGAGAATTCGTGAAAGATATGGCGCGACCAGCATTCACCCAAGAACTGACCTACGATCTTCGGGATGATCGCGTAATCGGTTTCAGAGGCGCCCGGATCGAAGTCATGGATGCGAACAACACCACTGTTCGATACCGGGTCTTAAGCGGCTTCTAGCGAGCACACGTTTGGTCAGGGGGGATTAGGTGATGCGCTATGCCCGCGTGCATCTCGACGCTATAATTTGGTCAGACCGAAATTCGTAATGAATAACAGAGAAGCCCCGTCTCAGCGGGGCTTCTCACAAAGCGTTTCGAATATCTCGACGAGGGTCGCGATGCGATTGCCATCTTGCATTATCCCGCAGACGGCCCCGACGATACCGCGCTAACCCTGCCAGTGCCGAGCCACGCAATACCGAGCTACGCCCTACCTTGCCAGCATACCGCCAACAGTGGCGGGTGAACGCGGCTCGCATTTTGCTGGGCGCTGGCTTTGGACTTGGCCTCAGTGGCCCTTGTCCCGATGCGTTGCCCGTATGACGGTTGCGAGAAACCCGACGCGCGATCCGTGCGTAAGATATGGCGTTCAGGTTCGGATTGGCAAGCCTATTCTGACGAAGATTTTGCGATGGCCTAATACAGAAACACGAACGTTTTTGTTTATTTGGCTAATCGCAGCATTACGAAAGGCCGCCGCGCTTGAAGCAGGCAGCGACGGGTTAATCGGCAGCACCTCCGCACGACAAAAGATAAATAGGAGCGGAATGAAGGGCCGGATATCAATAGCGGCAGATGGTACGAGCCGCTCGTCCCGCTGCCCTTACATTATTAGGGCGCTTCTCTGCTGAAGCCATCCGTACTTCCATCAGCCGACATTCTCGCCTTCCGCGACCAAACATCCTGCGCGTTTCAGTCCCTCTATATGCACGACAGCGACATTATGAATCAACGCGTCACCATCGGCGGTGTACTGCTGCGATCTGCCATTAGGGCCTGATACGTACCCGGACCAATTGGCACTCGGCGCACGCATCGTGATCGCGCCCGACATGTCTATAGTGTTGACGCGCTCGATCTTGTCATGCTGCTTGCGCTGCTGCTCCCAAGCACGTTGACCCGGCAAATAATACTCCTGCGAAGCACGCAAACCCTGTTTCGCGATCTCCGGAGGCAATGGGCGAGCCTCTTCCTCGCCGGTCGCGATGGCAGCTTGCCGCCGATAGAACTCCACCCAGCCGCTAGCGCTGTCGCCGAGCACCAATTCGGTCAGCGCGAAGACAAGCGAATCAAGGCGGTCGGGCGAATAGCCTGCTGAGCGTCGATCAAAGTCGGATGTGAAGTTGCAGCATTTTCATAAATTACCCCCGAATTCCAAGGCCCACGCCCCTGTAAGACTTGTAACACTAATGAACCTTCGCAGGCGCAGAAATGTTTGACGCCTAGCGATCAATCACCCCGGACGATAATGGCTGCGTAGTCGTGACTAACTATCCCCGCTCGACCTTTCCACGCGGGTTCGACTCCCGCAGGGGACCCCGAAAATTCAAATATTACGGAATTTCGATTTCAAAAATGTCCCGGAGACTTTTCCGAACGTGGACGACACGTGACTCACACTATGAGTCCGGCGAAATACGATCTCTCAGACGATTTGTAGGACGATCTTGCCGCGAGTCCGGCCTTCCTCCGAAAGCGCGAGCGCCTGCTTAACCTCGGGAAGAGGTAGGACCGTCGCAACATTGATATTGAGCTTGCCGGCTTCCACCAGTTGACTGATGGACGCGAGTTGGGCTGCGTTGGATTTGCACAGCACCCGCGCCGCGCCGACGCCGTATTGCTGCGCTTCGTCTTTGGGGAACGACACAGCGGTCACGAGGAAACCACCCTTCTTGAGAACGCGGAATGCTCGCTGGAATGTGTCCCCACCCACCGTATCGAAAACAACATCCATATCCCGCGCGACGTTTTCGAAGTGCTGGTTGGTATAGTCGATAAACGCGTCGGCGCCCAAGCTGCGGACGTACTGTTCGTTGCGGCTCGATGCCATGGCGGTGACATGCGCCCCTTTGGCTTTGGCGATTTGCACCGCGAGAGAACCGACACCGCCCGAACTGTTGGTGATCAGGAGGCGTTGGCCGCCGGCGAGCTTGGCTAGATCGAACATCGCCTGCCATGCCGTCAAAGCACCAAGAGGCACCCCGGCTGCGTGAATGAAGTCGATGTTGGCAGGTTTGCCAACCAAATCGGTTGCTTTGGCGATCGCGTACTCGGCAAAGCCGCCGGCATTGATGATACCATAGACTGCCTCCCCTTCCGCGAATCCCTCGACGCCGTCGCCGAGCTTTTCAACAGCGCCGGCGATTTCGCCGCCAAGGTGAATAGGCAGCGTCATACCCATGCGCTGACCCGCGCCGCTGCGAATTTTCCAATCCACCGGGTTAACGCCGGCCGCATGAACCTTCACCAGCACTTCGGAGGCGTTCGGCTCTGGACGATCAACGTCGGTGTAGCGGACGACGGCGTTGTCGCCATATTCGTTGATGATCACTGCTTTCATTTTAAGCTCCACCTTCGATGGCCGGTCAGGCATTAGAGGAAACAACGACAATCGGGTAGTCACCCCTCTTAGAAACTCGCCTCTTCAAGCCCACCACCTCTATCGATCGTCGCCCTCATCGTGGTCTTATCGAGAGCCAGTTACAGGCGCGAGACATCGATTACAAAGCATTGGATAGACGCCCGCCCAAGCCGGCCGCTATCGCGTCGTGGCGCGGATCGCGTTCCATATCTTCAGCGGTGTCGCCGGCATGTCGATTTCGACCGGGCCGAATTCGGCAAGCGCATCTTCAACAGCGCTCATGACCACCGCGGGCGCCGGCGTCGTACCGCCTTCGCCGCCGGCCTTTACCCCGAACGGGTTCGTCGGCGACAGCACCTCGACGATTTGCGTGACGAAGGACGGCAAGGTATCGGCGCGCGGCATGCCGTAATCCATGAAGGAGCCGGCGAGCGGTTGCCCGCTTGTTGGATCGATGACGCAACTTTCCCACAACGCCTGACCGACACCCTGCGCGATGCCGCCGTGGGTCTGGCCATGAACGATGAGCGGATTGATGCAGCGGCCGACATCATCAACCGTCGCATATCGTTTGACGTCGAGAGCCCCGGTGTCGGGATCAATCTCGATCTCGCACATGCAGGCGCCATTGGGGAAGACCGGCGTGTGCATCTCGTTGTCACGGCGCACGCGTAGTCCTTTCTCGAAACCATCGGGAAGACTTGGCTCGCCCAATCGCACCGCCAATTCAAACCAGGTGAGAGAGCGATTGGTGCCGGGCAGCGAGAAAGCCCCGTCGCGAAAGGCCACGGTATCGGCCTCGACGTCGAAGAAATGTGCCGCCAGAGATTTTCCCTTTTGCACAAGATCGTCGCTCGCCAAGGCGATGACGGCGCTGGCGTGACGCATCGAGCGGCCCGAATGGGTGCCGCCGCCGGCGCTGACGATGTCGGTGTCGCCGGTCGTGACGGTGATGCAATCGAATGGCACGCCCAACAGATCGGCCGTCACCTGGGCAAAGCTGGTTTCGTGCCCCTGCCCCGCCGGTTGGGTGCCGATGACGAGGTCGATGCCCTTGGGCGTGACGATTAAGTCGGCGCGTTCCTTCGGCGTCCCGATGGAAGATTCGACGTAATTGGCGAAACCGATGCCGAGCAGTTTGCCGCGGCCGCGCGCTTCGGCACGGCGGCTGGCCATACCCGCTGCATTCGCGAGACGCAGCAGCCGTTCCATATTGAGGCTGTATTCGCCGCTGTCGTAAGTCATGCCGACAGCGTTGCGATAGGGCATCCGCGCCGCCGGAATGAGATTGCGCCGCCGCAATTCAAAGCGATCGAAGCCGAGATCGCGCGCAGCCTTATCGACAAGCCGTTCGATCGCAAAAGTCACTTCGGGACGGCCGGAACTGCGATAGGCCTGAGTCGGCATGGTGTTGGAAAAAACCGCCCGCGACCGCAACGTCGCATAGGGAATATCGTACGATCCGGTAATGAGGCCCGAACCCTTGCTGAGCGGCGACAGCGAAACACAACGCGCGCCGACATTGCTGAGATTGGAAGCGCGCAAGGCAAGAAACTTTCCGGTTTCGTCAATCGCCAGGGATACCTCGCTAACAAGGTCGCGGCCCTGATAGTCGGTCAGGAAGGCTTCACTGCGATCGGCGCGGAATTTCACCGGTCGCCCCACTTTACGCGAAGCCCACAGCACCAATCCGAATTCGACATACATCCGGTTACGCGTGCCGAAATTTCCGCCGACGTCGAAAGTCATCACGCGCACGTCATCGAGGCTTTCGCCCAGCACCTCGGCGAGTTCGCGCTTCAATCGGACCGAACCGCCGATCCCGGCATAAAGCGTATAACGCCCCGTCGCCGGATCGAACGATCCCAACGCCGCGCGCGGTTCCAGCGGAACGCCGGTGACACGGCCGATGCGAAATTTCTGGGTAACGATGTGCCGCGCCTGCGCGAAGGCGGCATCCGCCGCGGCCACATCGCCGAATGTCGCATCGACCAAAAGGTTATCCGGCAGATCATCCCAGATCGGAAATGAATCGGGCTGCGCTGCCTTTTCGCTGTCGGCGACCCAAGGGAGTTCTTCGTAATCGACGACAACCTGCTCCGCCGCGCTCTGTGCCGCCTCGCGCGTTTCCGCCACGACCATGGCGATCGCTTCACCGACATGCCGGGCCCGATCGACCGGCAGCAGCAGATGGGGGCCGATAAAAACCTTGGTGCCGCCGGGACCGGTCAGCTTCACGTCGAACTGTGTTGAAGGAACGGGATCGTGCGGGATCGGACCGAGGCCATCGCGCAGGCAATCCGCCCCCGTATAGACGCCCAGCACATCCGGCATCGCCAAGGCAGCGGCGTTATCGATCTTGAGAATACGCGCGTGGGGATAGGGCGACCGTACCATGACGGCCCAGGTCTGATCGTCCAAACTGAAGTCGTCGGTGAAACGGCCCTGCCCGGTGATCAGTCTTTGATCTTCCTTGCGGCGCAGCGGTTGACCGACAGATTTGAAGACGGACGGCAGCTCCGATGCCATGTCTCTCCCAACACCATCCGGTTCACAAAGGATTGTCTCACTCACTTTAGGAAAGCGCGCCGGTTTTCGCGACATCTAGATGGTGCCCTCATACCAATGCCGCTACCATCTGACACAACGCCCTCAAGAGGCGGTCACGGTCGAGGAAATGTTATGCAGCGTTTTCAGTCGCTATTATTGGCCACGGTCCTGGTGTCGGGGTTCGTTCCCACCGGACTCAGTCATGCGGCAACAAAGATCGCCCTGACCTACAACACGACAAGCGCCTACATCGCCAGCTATGTCGCAAAGGATCAGGGCTATTTCGAAAAGCGCGGCCTCGATGTCGAACTGTCGCTGGCCGAAAATGGAACACTGACGCCGGCGGCGCTGGTATCCGGATCGCGGCAAGTCGGCGTGCTGACCCCACCGATGATCTTGCAAGCCGACGAGCAAGGGCTCGATCTCGTCATCATCGCTGGCGGAACCGCGGCCCCCGACCCGAGTGGTGAGAGCGGCCTCGTGGCACGAGCCGACAGCGGCATCAAATCGGCCAAGGACCTCATCGGCCGCAAGGTCGGCGTTCCCGGACTCGGCGGCACCTTCGACCTGCTGACCAAGAAATGGGTGCAATCCAATGGCGTCGATTATCACGACATCCATTGGGCCGAGGTGCCATTCATTCGCATGGGCGACAGCCTCAAAGCCGGTGTCGTCGATGCAGTCGCGCTGATCAATCCTTTCTATACGCGCGCGATCGAGAACAAGATCGGCTACACGATCGGCGATTTCTATCTGGCTGTTCCGGCCGGGTCGCTGTTTACGCTCTACGCCTCGACGCGCGGCTGGGCGAAGGATAATCCGGTCGCGGTAAATGCCTTTCGTGACGCGCTCGATGACGCAAAGAACTTCATCACCGATCCGGCGCATCATGACGCAGTACTCGAAAGCCTTGGCAAATACACCAAGCTGCCGCCGCAAGCGGTCGCGACGGTGCAGATACCCGTCAATCTCGAAACGCGGGCGACGCGGGCGGCTATGACGTTTTGGGCGGACATCGCGCGCGAGCAAGGACTGATCAAAGAGAAAATCGATCCGGCCAGTCTGTTCGCGCCGTAACTTCTTTTACTTTTCCGGCAATGCGACGACGTAGCGCCGATCGATTGCCGCGTTACCGTCGATGTCGCCTTTAATCATGCCTTGCGCCTTGTACCAAGCGACCTGACGCAAAACGTCCTTCACATCGAGCCGTGCGCCGGGATCGTCATAAGAGGCGGTGCGTTTCACGTCTTCGATGGATTGGCCGGTATTCTTCCCGATGATCGCTGCGATCTCGGCCGCGGTCGGCCCGTCCTGTCGGGTTTCGTCGGGACCGGCGAAGGCATCGTGGTAATCCTGCGAGCCCTTGCGGAACGCGCGCAAAAAAGCCTCGATGGTTTGCGGTTTCGTATCCGCCGTCTTCGCTGCGACATAGAGGCCGCCCGCCTGATAGCTGACTTCACTGCCGGTCCAGCCGAGCAGTTTCATGTCGCCACGCGCGACCGCGGGCACCGCCAAAAATCCGGTGATGACGGCGACGTCCGCCTGCCCGCCGGTGACAGCGGTGACGACATTCGGCAGCGATTGCAGCGCGAGAAACCGCAGTGAATCGATCGCAACATCGTACTTCGCGGCGATCAGACTAAGGCTGTATTGCAGCACCGAACCTGCCTGGGTGTTGCCGACGATGCGGCCGCCCAGTTGCTTGAAAGACTTCAGACCGGCGGCATAGGCCTTGTTGGATTCGACGACAGCAAAAATCTTGAAGCTGGGAACATCGCGCGCCTGGCCGCCGACGATCTTCAACGCACCCTGACCGGCCAGATTGAAGAAGGCTGCGCTGAAAGCCGAATCGCCGATATCGATATCGCCGGCGACCACCGCGACCGCGATGTTCGGCGCCACCTCGAGATAGTTCACCTCGACCGTCAATCCTTCGGCGGCGAAATAGCCTTTTTCCTGCGCGATATAAATCGGTCCGGTCGCGGCGATTTTCGCCGTCCCGATCTTGAGCGTTTCCGCATGCAGCGGCGAATACACCGACACGATAGCGAGCATCAACGCCGCGAGAAAACCACGCCCGTGACCGATCAATCCAACCTCCCTCTGGCGCTCTTAGGCATGGCGCCGATATTTATCGCGTCGGACACTGTTCTCGACGCCTGCTTAGCATAAGCCGGTCTTCGCAAAACCGCACCGGGAAGAATCCTGATTCTGCGACCTTGCCTTGGGCAAAAGAGGCCGGTAGGTAGAGCCGCATTCTAGCAACGATTCAGTTTCATCGGGGGACGAGATGTCGGTATTGGACGAACGCAACGTCGCGCTTCGCCGCGAAGCCGGAGACGTCGTCGCAAGCGTCCCGGGCCTCGGCCTAGAAGCCAGGGCCAAAACTGCCGATGAGGCGTTGAGCCTGCTCGACAAGCTCTATAAGACGAAACCGGCCGAGGCGACAACGTCTCGCGGCGCGAACGCCACGGCGGCACCGCGAAGCGACATCCGCCGCTTCGCCATCAAATGCGGAATCGTTACCGCCATGATCGTCTTTGGCGGCTTCCTGCTGACATTCCAACTTGCAGCCGTCCTCGACGGGGCGGTCCATTCGTTTCAGCGCAGTTTTACCCATGTCGGCGGCAGCCAATTCTGGAGCCGACTCGACAAGGAACTGGCCAACGCCGCGGACCCTAAAAATGACATGCCTGCCGAACGTAAACAAAAGCTGTTGGCGAACATTCACATCCTCGTCGATCGCTGGCAGCCTTTCATCGCCGAAGCAGAACGTGCTTTCTCGACACCCGCACCCTCTCCGACACCCTGATCGACGCGTTCGTTGGACACCCGTGTGATGAGTCTCGCCGAACCGATGCGTAAGGACGAACCGACGAAGCCATCGCGCGCTACACGGATCGAGCAATGGTGCGCGGCCGGCCTTCTGGCGCTGTGCCTTGCCATCGGCGTTTATACCCTGTCCGATTACAGCGCCAATTGGATGCATCCCGAAATTTATCTCGCGGAACAGCGTCACGCGCCCGACATCGAAAGCATGGGGCTCAGCAGCAAGGCATTCCATATCGCGCGTTTCGCGGATTGCCACACGCTGAGCGACAACTGCAATCGCACGCGGCTCATGTCGTATTATGTCGGCTATCTCAATCCATTCTTCCGACTGTGGCTGGAAAAATATATCGCCCCGCATCCCAGCGTCTCACTAACCTGGCTTTTTTCGATCGCGACTCTGTTCTTTCTTTATCGCCTGGTTCGGAATCTGACCGGCGACCGATCCGCCGCGCTTTTGACCACCGCGCTTTACAGCCTGTCCGCGGGCTTTCTGTCCGTCATGGTGATGCTGTTCAATCCAGCGAAGCCTTTGGCCAGTTTCTTCGTCTGTTGCGGGCTCTATGTCGCGGGGCTCGTCGTACGCGGCAATCTGCCTTGGCAAGCGCCGCTTTCGTGGCTGCTCTACGTCATCATCACGCTCGGTCTTTTTTCCGACGAAACCGCTTGGCTGTTGCCGCTCTATATCGTGATCCTCTTTCCGGCCTTCCTTCAGCGCGTGCGCTGGCCCAACACGCTTTGCATGTTTCTGACGATTCCTTTCTTCCTCGGTTTCGTCACCTGGGAACTGCCGATCCTGGCGCGCTTCATCTGGCGCTACGATTTCGTGAATTTATGGGGCATGGCGCCGATGCAGGAGGGCCTTTATGTCGCCCAAGATAAAGCGGCGCTGATCCTCAAGCTGCTCTCCGGCATGAGCAGCATTGCCTATAATATGTTCAACAGTGAATTCGCCTGGTGGCAGTCGGGCACGCTGATCGCCGTCGTCAGCTTTCTTCTTCTTGCAATTGGGATTGCGGTCTCGGCGCAGTACGGGCGACGCGACGCGCGCTATCTGCTCGCGCGGACGGTGCTGCTATTGATCGTCGTCAGTGGTTTTCAGTGCGCAGTGATGGCCCAGACCGATACCGCCGCCGGTACCTATTATTACGACAATCTTTTTCCGCTCTTCGGCGTGCTCGTCATCGGCGCCTCGTTCGCGTGCTTGCGCGGCTACAATATCGCCCGCGGCTTCGCGGTCGCTGTCTGCATCTATCTCGGCTATGTCTCGTTCACTTGGTTCTTGTCGGCCAATCGCGAATGGATTGCCGGACACGAGCTATGGTACGGCCGGCTGGTCGGCGAACAGTTCGGCCCTCAGCACACACCGCTGTCCGAAGCCAAGGTTGCTGCCTTATGGCGGCAAGCGTCGGCAGGCGCCGATGTCAGCAGCGAAGCGCCGAAATTCGCACCGAAGGACTTATGGCTGTTCCAGGAAATGGACATCCTGCGTCATCGGTAAAACCGGCGTGCAACCTCAAACGCGCGCCGGCCAGCGAACGCCGAACTTGCCTTGTCTTAGCTGCATCACCGCAAAAACGATTCCGGCCTGCGCCGCTGGAAACACCGGCAAGGCGTGACGCGCCTCGTAATGCACGAGGGAAAACGCGAATGAAACCAACATAAAACTAAACCAGCAAAATCCTGCGACGGCCAACGCAGCATCCGGCTGACGGCGGCGCCACGCCTTGAAAACAAGGACGGGGATGCCGAAGAGGAACAGCGCAAAGACGAGCCCCGCGATGGTTGCCGATACCGTCGCCGCGATCATCAGCAAAAGATCCGACAGCGAAAAATGCGCCCTCAGCGCCATGATATTCCGGATCGAAGGACCGGGGATGACCCGCTTACCGATCGTCGTGCCCAGTTGAACGAATTGATTAAAGGTCGTGAGCGGGTCCGCAACATCGGTTGCAAGACCCATAAAATTGAAATTACGGTAGATCACGCCGACATAAGCCACCGGGTGGTGGATGATCCCGGATACATATTGCGCAAAGACCATCGATTGAAGCTGTGTCGGGGTGCAGGCACAGCGATCGAACAGCAGGTCGATCAATTTCATCTGCGCGCCGAAATCGTAATCGGTCATCGTTTCGCGTGCGAGCGTCGAGATGAGATCGCTGCCGCCGAACGGATGGGCATAGCCATAACGCTGCATATCGAACAGCGGGCGCAGCCAGTTCGCTGCGCCGGTGATGCTGAAAAACATCTCGCCGGTACGATGAAGGTTGAGCAAAGCGTAGGCGAAAACCATTGCCGCCACGACGACAGAGAATGCAACGAGAGGCGCCATGCGTCGCGTCCAGGCCCCACTTTGCTGCACGCCCATCACGGCCAAGAGCAGCATGGGCAGTACGGTAAAGACCATGCCGCTGTCGCGGGTCCAGGTCGAATAACCCCACAAAAATCCAAGCCCAACGACGGCGCCGAGATTAAGCCGCCAGCAACCGACCAGATGCCCCAAGAGGACAAACAGGACGATATTGAACAGCGAGCTATAGACGCTGTCCGACAAGATCGAATTGTCCAAAAGAAGAGACGTCGAGAATCCATAGAGCGCCACGACGACAAGCGCCGCCGCGGCTGAATGGAAAGCCCGCTCCAGAACGCGGAAGATCAGCCACAACGTCAGCAGGGTCAGCAGCGACTGGAAAATCACCGTGGCACCGGCCCAAGCCGACGGCACGGCCAGCTTTGCGGCGGCCAGGATCAGCGGATAGCCGGCGAGACGGAATAGCTCCGGCAGAAATCGCGCCCGAGCGAAATTGAGCGGCGAAAAGGCCAACCCGCCGTTAAGAATCTTATCGGCGAAATCGATATACATCGGCGCGTCGAAGGCCGGCGAAGGGCCGATGAAACCGAGAATGCAGAGTTTGATCAATAAGAGGCCGAGCAGCAACAAACCCAGCGATAACGGAAAAATGGCGGAACGATTCAAGGCTTCTCTCACCGGTCAAAAGCGTTCGGCGAAGCTAAAAGATGCTTCCTTGAGGCACAAGCTGCGTCTTTGTCCCATCCATGGTAGGTTTGGCTGTAACAATGACCAGCGTATTTCCCCTTCGCCCCTATCGCGTAAAGACCTTTGGTTTCCGCGGCATGTGGGGGCAGATATATCGAGTCGAAGAAGGCTTTCGCCGGATCGGCTGCATGATCGCCGAAGACGGCGAGGATTTCGATTTCATCTACAGCAACGAGTTGCCTCAGGATCGCGATGCCGTAATGTGCAAGGCGGCAACGGGTAAGCCGTTGATCCGGCATGTGCACGATCTTTCCGCCTATGAGGGCACACCGTTCGAAAAAGAGCCTGCCGCGCTTCACACCTATCGCGATGCGGTTATCTCCACCGCCGACCGGATTACGGTCAATACCGCGTTCGTGGCCGGGCAGTTGGCGCGTTATTGGGATTTCCACGACTCGATCATCACGGAGCAACCGATGCAGGTCGATCCCGATCTCGACGGCTATCGGACGCGGCGGCGACGCAATCTGGCGGTCGTGGTCGGCCGGCTCAACGATCCGCTGAAGAATACCAAACTCGTCCTGCGGGCTTTGTCGCTGATGAAGGCGCCGCCTGATCTGGCGATGGTCTGGGTTGGCAAATCGAAGAAAGTGCCGCGATCGACCTTCCGTTGTTTCAAGATCGAGCATCACCGCGAAATCCCAGCGCCCGATCTGGCTGCGTTGATGAAGGAAGCGCGCATGGTGATCGCTCCTTCTTTGTTCGAAGGGTTGGGGCTGCCGCCGATCGAGGGGTTGGCCCTGGGCACGCCCTGCATCGTCAGCGACATTCCGGTCAAACGCGAAGTTTTCGCCGGCGTGCCTGTATCATTTCACGCGCCGAACGACGCGGCAGATCTGGCGCGGGCGATCAAATCGCTGCTCGATAACGAAGACGAAGGTTGGCACATGGTCGATGGCTTTGCGCCGAAGATCACGCTCTATCAACCCGAGACGATCGCCGCAAAGATATGCGCGGTGTATGAAGGTCTGAAGACCGGTTAGCTGGTCGCGCCCTGCCGGAAATATTGTGGCCGGACGAAGTGCCCGGCCCAGGCGCCACGGTGGTCCGCCTTCGCCTCGTTTTCCAACGGCAGATATTGCGTATCCCGCCCATAAGCGAAGGCGAGCCCTTCCCGCACCAGCGTCGCGCCGACATCGCGGCCATCGGCAAAGCAGACCGAGAACTCACGGGCATGCCGGTCGATGAATTCCGGATCGATCCGGCAGGCGAAATCAGGCCGGGCGACGACTTGGCGCAGCCGATCCGTCGCCGTCTGACCGCAAGCCCAGACTTGATCGAGGGCATCGAGGCACGTCTGCTTACGCTCGAAAGCATCAACCCCTTCGAGCCGCAGCAATTGCCGCGGACAGCCGAGTTTCAGCGCCGTAAAAAAACAAGTCTTGGGAAAATAAAGAAACGTGTCGCCGTCGATGACGGTGTAGCGATTGACGGTCGAGGGTTTGCTCAACACCGCGCGGCCGGTTCCCCAGACGGTAACGACCCCCAGGATGCCTAACAGCACACAGATTCGCGTTCGTATCGACCGATGGCCTAGCGTCCCCATGGCCCCATCATGGACATTCCCTGTACCGGATCGCAACTGTCAGAACAGTAGAAAAACGCTGCCCTATGCCCGTCGATCAGCCGCCGAGATACCCCTTGATCCAGCCGCGGTAGTCGGCGTCGTGGGTCACTTTTTTCATCAAGTCCGCCGAGGCGAGCCCGGCGACATCCTTCGGCGCGGTACCGTTCCGCAGCGCCTTCATCGTCTCATAAATCGCCTGGGTCGCCGCGACGATCGGCAGATGCGGTTGAATACAGACCCTGACCCGTTGCTGGCCCAGATAAGCCATGTCGCTGAGTTCCGCCGGCGGGACACCGACCACCAACGGAATACGGATCGCCGCCGTAAGCGCTTCGAGATCGGCCCGTGTTTTGACGCCCGCGCCGAAAAACACATCAACGCCGGCGGCTTCATAGGCTTTCGCGCGCGCGATCGTGTCTTCGATTCCGGTGATGCCGATCGACGAGCTGCGCCCGACGATGATCAAAGATTTATCCTGGCGCGCGGCAATCGCCGCTTTCATTTTGCCGACGCCTTCTTCGATCGAGAGCAATTGAGGTTTGTCCGGAGAACCGAACGCGACCGGCAAAACGGTATCTTCGATCGAAAGCCCGCTGACACCGGCGGCTTCGAGTTCTTCGACGGTACGCATCACATTGAGCGCGTTGCCGTAGCCGTGATCGGCGTCGGCCATGACCGGAAGATTGCCAGCGCGCGCTGTGCGCCTTGTCTGCTCGGCAAATTCCGACAGCGTCATCACGACGATATCCGGCGCACCAAGGATGGTCAGCGACGCGACTGATCCCCCCAACATGCCGAACTCGTAACCGATCTCTTCGGCGATGCGCAGCGAGATCGGGTCATAGACCGACGCCGGAACGAGGCACTCCGTCCCACCCAAAAGACCCCGAAGCTTTTCCCGTTTCGCCGTCGCATTCATGAGATCAATCCTCGCCTAAAGTGCAAAAAGATCCGGCCCGCGCGTGTGCATCAGTATAACCCCGAGATCCCAAGGCGACACGCGCGGCAGTGAGAGAATCTCTTCCAGGGTAAAAAGGCGCATGTCGGCGCCTTCGTGCTGCACCATGCTTGCGATATCGGCGGGCACCACCGGCACCGTAAAATAGTGGCGCCGCACGATCCGGCGCTGCGCACGCGGCAAGATGAAGGCGGACTCCATGTACCAGCAGCATTCCCGCGTCAGGTAGTCGAGTTCTTCGGTGAGTTCGCGGCGAAGCGCCGCTTCGGGTGCTTCTCCGATCTCGATCTGGCCGCCAAAGACGACCCAATGATCGCGTAACGGGAGGCCCGGCTTGTCGTCGCGGAGCTGCAACAGATATCGCCCGTCGGGCACAAAGATCAGCGCACCGACACTATCGACTTCAAACGCCGTCCGAACATCCAGGGAGATCGGCGGGAAAATTTCGCTCAGTGGGTATTCTTGCGTCGCGAAGCAAGAAAGTCATTTGTCGCAACCGCAACCGCCTCGACATCCCCTTCGTTCAGCCAGGGATGGATAGGCAAGGTCAGGATGCGTTCAGCCTGGCGCTCGCAAATCGGGAAATCGCCCCGCTTGTAGCCCAGCGGCGCAGCCGCCGGCTGCAGATGGATCGGGATCGGATAATGGATCGCCGTACCGATGCCCTTTTCCGCCAGATGTGCTTGCAAGGCGTCACGATGATCGACCTGCACGACGAAGGTGTGATAGGCGATGAATTCGTTCGGCTGTTCGGGCGGGCAGAAAACCAATTCCGGATCGAGCAGCTTCGTATAGAGCGCGGCGTTCTTGCGTCGCCGTTCGACGATGCCATCGAGCCGTGCAAAACGATATTGAAGGATCGCAGCCTGCAGCGTGTCCATCCGCGACACCGTACCGAACCGGACCACCGTATTGCGGTCGGCGAGGCCATGATTGCGCAGCAGACGAATCGTTTGCGCCATAGCGTCGTCATTGGTGAGGACAAAGCCGCCGTCGCCGGAGGCATTGAGATTCTTCAAGGGATGCGCGGAGAAGCAGCCGATCTCGCCGAACGTACCCGCGAACTGTCCCTGATATTTCGCGCCGATTGCCTGAGCGGCGTCTTCGATCACCATCAGATCATGACGCTTGGCGATCGCCATGATCGCCCCCATGTCCGCCGTGCGCCCGGTCAGATGGACCGGCATAATCGCCTTCGTGCGCGGTGTGATCACAGCTTCGACTTTGGCCGGATCGATATTTTGGTCGGGGAGAACATCGGCAAAAACCGGCCGCGCCCCGACATCGACAATCACCGCCGTCGAGGCAACGAACGAGTTGGGCGGCGTGATCACTTCGTCGCCCGGGCCGATGCCCATCGCGATCAGACCAAGGCGAAGCGCATCCGTCCCGGAGTTAAGCGTCACAGCGTGCTTCATGCCGTGATGCTTGGCCAATGAATGTTCGAGTTCTTCGATGTCGCGGCCACCGACAGCCTGCGCTTCTGTCATCACCCGATCGAAGATGGCGCGCAGATCATCCTGTTCTTCACGATACTGCGCACTGAGATCGACATAGGCGACGCGCCGTTCAGCCACGGTAGAACTCCGCGACCGTATCGACGACGTACTGCATTTCTTCCGGCGATAGATGCTGATCGCAGGGGAAGGTGATGATGTTGGTTGTATGCGCGTCGCTGACCGGGAAGTCGCCTTCCCTCAGTCCCAGATGCGCCAACGCCGGCTGGCGATAGATCGGCACCGGATAATGCACCTTCGCCTCGATGCCGCGATCGACGCAGAATTTCAGCAATTCGTCACGCCGTTCGGCAAAAACGATATAGAGATGATAGACGCAGCGCATATCGGACGGACGCGGCGGAATCCGGATCTGCTGCAGCTTGCTCAGATGATCGTCATAGAATTTCGCATTGGCGATGCGTTGATCGGAAATCTGTTTCGTCTTCGGGATGATCCAGTTACCGACGACGGCCTGGATCGTATCGAGACGCGAATTATGGCCCATCAGCACGACGGTATCGCGATCGGCAAGACCGTGATTGCGCAGCAGGCGAAGCTTGTCCGCCAGGGCATCGTCGTCGGTGACAATGACGCCACCGTCGGACCAGACATTGAGATTCTTCAGCGGATGCAGCGAAAAGCCGCCCGCATTGCCCCAAGTGCCGGCATTACGCCCGTCGAGCGCGCCAAGAATCGATTGGCACGCATCCTCGACCACGACAAGGTTGTGCTTCTTGGCGATCGGCATCAGCTTACGCATGTCGGTCATGTAGCCGGTGAAATGAACCGGCATCAGCGCCTTGGTCTTCGGCGTAATCGCAGCTTCGAGCTTCGATACATCCATGCAGAAAGTATCGTCGCAATCGACGAAGACCGGCTTCGCACCGACCGCGCAAATCGCACCGACCGTCGCGACAAACGTATTCGCCGCGGTAATGACCTCATCGCCTGGGCCGACGCCCAGCGCTTCGAGCGACAGCTTCAGTGAATCCGTTCCCGAATTCACACCGATGGCATGTTTCGTCCCGATAAGTTCGGCAAAGCGTCCTTCGAATTCCGTCAGCGGTTTGCCGAGGGTGAAGTCGCCCGTCGGGACGAACTCGCGCAGCTTTTGCCAGAGATCTTCGCAATCGTCGAATTGCTGCTTCAGGTAGGAATAACGAACCTTCATAGAATGACCTTTCGCACCGCGATCTTAGAACGGCCCTTTGAAGGCCGGATCGGGCTTATCGATGGGAACGCCCTGACGCACAGCGAGCACTTCCGTACAGGCCTTGTCCACCGCATCAGGAGAGAGGCCGCAAAGGCGGCCGATATGCTTCACGATATCCGTCGAATCCGGATAATAGACTTCGGCAAGCGGCAGGCTGGACGGCGTCGGATGATCCGGCAACCCGACCCGCGCCGGGGGCAATTTCAAAGCATCGAACGCCTGCTCGACGACGTTGGCGACGATTTCGGCTCCGATTCCGAATTGCTTCCAGCCGGTGTCGCAGACAACGAGCCGTCCGGTCTTGCGGATTGAAGCGAGGATCGGCGTCATATCGAGCGGCCGCAGCACGCGCAGATCGATCACCTCGATCGAGCAGCCGACATGCTCCAGCGCGGTCGCCGCACGCAAGGCTTCGAGCACCATGTAGGAACTGGCGACGACAGTCGCGCGATCACCCGATTTGACGACCTTCGGGCCGTCGAGCGGCGACAGATAAGGACCTTCCGGCACATGGCCGTTGACGTAATGCAGCCAGCGATGTTCCAGCACCATCACCGGATTATCATCCGCGATGGCCGCGTGCATCATGCCTTTGAACTCGTAAGGCGTCGAAGGCATTACGACTTTGAGGCCCGGGATATAGGCGAACAGCGTCTCGAGGCTTTGCGAATGCTGCGGCCCCTGCCCCCAGCCGCGCCCGATGATCATGCGCACGGTCAAGGGAACGCGATGCTTGCCGCCGGTGACGTAATGGCTCTTGGCTGCCGTGTTGAACAATTGCTCGAGGCAAAGCAGCGCAAAATCGACGCGTTGATGCGTCATGATCGGCCGCTGCCCCATCAAGGCCGAGCCGATGGCGATACCGGTCAGACCATTTTCGGCAACCGGCATCTCGACCACGCGATCGGGACCGAATTCTTCGATGAGACCTTTGGTCGTGCCGAAGATTCCGCCGGGATCGGCAACGCCTTCACCCATGAGATAGGTTTCAGGGCGATCGCGCAGTGCCTCGCCCAAAGCCTCGCGAATGGCCTGGGCCGCCGTGATGATCCGTTCAGAGGGCATAGAGATTATCGGCAGCTGTGGCGATTGAAGGGAACGGCGCGGCTTCGGCAAAGGCAAAAGCTTCCGTGATTTCTGCGGTGATCTCGTTGGCCATAGCTTGCCGCTCGGCCGCGTCGAGCGCGCCTTTGCCTTCGAGCCGCAGGATCAAACTCTCGATCGGATCGCGGCCCTTCCAGTCTTCGAATTCCGCGACCGTGCGATAGCCGAGCGTATTATCGAAGTTAGGGCCGCAATGCTCGCGCCAGCGATACGTGTCCGCCAGCATGAAGCACGCGCCGGCGCCGCTGCGGGCATGCGCGACCAATTCCGTCGCGGCACGATAGACGCCGAGCGCATCGTTGCCATCGACCTCGACCGTATGCAAGCCGTGCGCCCGTCCCAGTTCGCTGATCGGCCGATCCGGCTGACGATCGCGAAGCGGGGTATAGACCGAATAAAGATTATTCTCGCAGACGAAGATCGCCGGCAGCTTGCGCACCGCCGCGAAATTCGCGCTTTCGTGAAAGACGCCTTCCTCGACAGAGGCATCGCCGAGATAAATCACCGCGACATTGTCTTCGCCGCGCTGCTTCATTGCCATCGCCGCGCCGACCCCGACCGGAATTGAAGCCGCGACAATAGGAAGGCTCAGCAGCATGCCGGCGTCGCGATCGAACAGGTGCATCGAGCCGCCGCGCCCGGCGCAGCAACCCGCCTCGCGCCCCATCATCTCGGCCAGCATGGCTTTCAGGTCGCCGCCCTTCGCCAGATAATGTGCGTGGCAACGATGGGTCGAGACCACCTGATCGGTCTTGCGCAAGGCCGCGGAAATGCCGGCAGGAACGGCTTCCTGGCCAATCGACAGATGCACAGGGCAGCGCATCTTTTCTTCGCCATAGCGCGCAGCGATCTCTTCCTCGATCATGCGGATACGCACCATCTCGCGATAGAGACTGACGCCGAGAACCGGATCGAAGGCTGCTTCGTCGCGGCTATGTGTCGTGGTTGTGTTCATCAAAGACCGCCGATCACGAGGGCATCATCGCGGCGACCGGAAGATCGCCGGCGCGGCGCCATCCCATCGACATGTCGAGAACCGCGTGGCAAATCGCCAGATGCCCGATTTCGACAAAACCGTAATGGCCATCCGGCAGCCAGAAATTGAGATCGCCCGTCTTGCGCAGCGGGTTCTCGGGTTTGAACCCCGACAAGGTAATCACATCGACGCCGACACGACGCGCCACCGTAACGGCATTGAGGATGCTCGCCGAATTACCCGAACTCGATATCGCAAAAAGCAGATCGCCGGCACGCGCATGACGCTCAAGCTGCGCCGAGAAGACCTGATCGTAACCGAGATCGTTCGCGAGGCAGGTCAGAGTCGCGCCGTCATTGAAGCAGGTGGCAGAGAACCCGCCATTCTTGAGCCAATCCGTCGCCATATGACTGGCAATGCCCGCGGAGCCGCCATTGCCAATGAACATGACGCGCGTACCGCGGGTTTTCGTCGCCAGAGCAAGCGTTACCGCGCGGGCGATACCGTCCTGGAGGTCGATTTCCTTGCCCGCGGCATCGCTAGCTTGCGTTGCCGCGCCAACCTTGCCGAGATGCTGGAAATATTCGCTGATACTGGCGTCCACTCTATGCCTCTCGCGACGGCCCTATTTTAACAAGGTCTGGATGTATTTGAGGACGCTGACTTTGTCCACAGCTTGACGATGGCCAACGATACCGATCTTGATCGAGCCGACCACGTTACCGATGAACCCAACCATCTCCATATCCTCGGCAACGGCGGCGAGCGGCGCCGTCACCGCCAGGAACGCATCGCCCGCACCCATCGTATCGACGATTCGGGTCGAGAACGCCGGAACACGATTCGTCCCCTGCTGCTTGTCGTAGGTAACGCACCCGTTACGGCCATGCGTCAAGATAAGACGATTGATATCCATCTTCGCATGCAGCAACTGACTCGCGACATCGGCCAGATCAGCATCCTTGTCCGCAACCGCCAGACGTGCCTCGGGCGCGTCGATGCAGATGTAATCGGCGCGCGGGTACTTATTGATCAGGTTGTAACCTTGATTGGCCGAATTGCTCTGCGCGTTGACGGCGACGAAGGGGCTATGTTCCAGCAGCGCGTGCCGGATACGGCGGGACAGCAGCCCATGCCCGAAATCGGTGACAATGACGACATCGAAATCCTTGGCGCGTTGGGCGATCTCTTCTTCGAACCGCTCCTCGAGCGCGAGCGGCAGCGGCGAATCGTCCATGACATAGACTTCGAACAGCTTGCGCATGAAATCCGATTCGACATAACGAACCTTGCGCAAGGTCGGCGCGTCGGGGCGATGTACGGCCCAAAGTTTCACGTTCGGGCGCAATGAATCGCGCACGAGCTGCTCGTGGCTATCGTGCTCGCCAAAGGAGGTAAAGATTTCGACTTCTTTGCAGAAGTTGGCGACATGATTGGCCGCCGCCACGACGCCGCCGGCAAAGACTTCACGGCCGCGATAATGTGTCGCCAGGACGAATTCCTTCGGCGGCTTGCCCAACGGCGACACGTAATTGTACTCGTCGATGATCGTCTCACCGACCAGCAGCACGCGCAGATCGCCGATACGTTCGAGCAGTTCCGGCAGCTTCGTGAAAAACGAACGCTGACGCGCGCTATCGAGATAAGCGCGCAGCTTCGGATCGCCGACATCGATATGCTGGTTGATCAGCGAGGACGAGCTGAAGGTGATGTCGTCGGTAAAATGAATCCGGCCGCCATAGGATTCGACGGCGTCCTGTTCTTCGAGAATCTTGCCGGTGACGTCCTGCGCCGCGTCCTTGTACTCGATACCTTTTACATAGACATCCGGCTTCACCGCCTCGATCACGTTGACCGCGGTCGGTGCATTATTGACGGCGACCCCGGCAACGCATCCAAGCGCCCCAAGCATCTCCGCCCGAAGAAGATCGGTGAAGACGGGACGCGACGGCCCTTTATTCACGAACCGGTCTGCCGTCACGGTCACAAAAAGCGTATCGCCCTGAAGCTTGGCCTCTTCGAGGTAACGCACATGCCCCAAATGCAGCAAATCGAACGCACCGTGCGCCAGCACGACGCGGCGACCAGCCGCACGCTCGTCTTCCGCAAATGCCGCCAACTCGCTCAAAGTCTTTATCTTCGCGCGCGCGTGCGGATTTCCTGCGGCAACACCTTCTTCGACCATCGACCGTCCATCATCGTAGCGGGCATCCGGAGAGCGCCTCTTTCGGTCGCGCCCGTCCATATCGGATAATGGGACCAATCTACCTGCCTTGCCGATCACATGCCAACCCGGTAAGGCTGATCACAATGATGACGCGTACGGACGCCGCTCTTCCTGGGCAAATTCTGATCGACATTGCTCCGATCCCGCGTCGCCGCTTCCGATGAGCAGCGTCTTCCTCGCCGCCGGCCTTTTCTTCTTCGCGTTCGCCTTCCACGTCGCGCTTTGGCGAGTCGCGCGGCCACGGGCCACCGGCCAGGTCCTGATTCTCCTACTGGTGGCATGCATCTGCGGTGGCGCGTGTCTGCTCGCCGCATGCGAGGCGTTCTTGCCCGAATTGACGACCTTACTGCCGCCGAGATTGAGCGATTGGGTACAGGCCGTCGTCACGGCGCTCGCCGTTGCTTGCGTCTATGTGATGAATTATCCCGCCGTCGAGGTCGAGAGTCCGACGTTGGTGATGATCGATCTGGTCGCAAAAGCGGAACCCAACGGGTTGACGCGCGACGATCTCTATCAAGCCATTGGTGATGATTTTCTCGTGATGCCCCGCATCGTGGATCTCTTGGACGAGCGCCTTGCGATCGAGGCGGAAGGCCAATGCCGGCTGACCGCCAAAGGCATTCGCCTCGCACGGATATTCACCGGTTGGCGGCACCTGCTGCGCGCCGGCATTGGGGGATGAAATCATGAACGGTTTTGCCTGGCTGCTGGTAACAGCCGGCGCGTCCGCCGCCAACATGATCTGCCACGTCTTGTGGTTTCGCGCTTTCCCGGCCGGCGGGATGTTTCGGGCGATGCTGGCTGGACTGATCGGCGGATCGATCGCCCTCGTCATCCTATCCGCGGTTTTTATCGACCAATCGGCTTGGTGGCATTTGCTCAACCTCGTCATCTATGGCTGCTTCAGCAATGCCTATTTCCACTGGAACAACATGGGGGAAACCGCACGGCGCGTTAGGCTGATGATCGAACTGCTGGCCGCGCCCACGGGGCTCACCCGGGCCGAACTTATTAACCGTTACGGTAGCCGTGAAATCATCGATCGCCGGATCGGCCGCATGCTGGAATCCCGTCAAATTCGGGAAGTCGGCTCTCGTCTTCGACTCGGCAATGCCTCATTTTTGGCCATGGCCCGGATCGTCGGATTGTTTAAGCGTTTGCTGGGCACCGCTTAAGCCGCAAATCCTCAATATCGCTGGCAAAATCCCGGAATTTTCGTTACTTCCTGAGATAGATTTTCGCCGTCGCGATCTGTCGGCAAACGTGCATTAGGAAACTCTTATGACGAAGACGGCACTGATCACCGGGGTGACGGGACAGGACGGGTCGTATCTGTCGGAGTTTTTACTGGCGAAGGGCTACGCGGTGCACGGGATGGTGCGGCGGGCGAGCCTCTTCAACACGGACCGGATCGATCACCTGTACCATGACCCGCATGTGACCGGCGCGAACCTGTCGCTGCATTACGGCGACCTGACCGACGGCACGGGCCTGCGGCGGGTGATCGAGGCGGTGCAGCCGGACGAGGTCTATAACCTCGGCGCGCAGAGCCATGTGAAGGTCTCGTTCGACGCCCCGGAATACACCGGCGACGTCGTCGGGCTGGGCACGCTGCGGCTTCTCGAAACCCTGCGCGACCATGTCGCCCATGGCGGCAAAAAGGTGCGCTTCTACCAGGCCGGCTCGTCCGAGATGTACGGCGCCGCCCCGGCGCCGCAGAGCGAGAAGACGCCGTTTTATCCGCGCAGCCCCTACGCCGTCAGCAAGGTCGCGGCGCATTGGTACGCGATCAACTATCGCGAGGCCTATGGCCTCTTCATCTGCAACGGCATCCTCTTCAATCATGAGAGTCCGCGCCGTGGCGAGACCTTCGTCACCCGCAAGGTGACCCGCGCCGTCGGCCGCATCAAAGAGGGGCTGCAGGAGAAACTGTTTCTCGGCAACCTCGATTCCAAGCGCGACTGGGGCTTTGCCGGCGATTATGTCGAGGCGATGTGGGCGATGCTGCAGCAGGATCAGCCGGACGATTACGTCATCGCCACCGGTAAATCCTATTCCGTGCGCGAGATGGTCGAGGTTGCCTTCGCCGAGGTCGGGCTCGACTGGCAAAAATACGTCGCCTTCGACGAGCGCTATCTGCGCCCGACCGAGGTCGATGTCCTGCAGGGCGATTCGACCAAGGCGCAGCAGCGGCTGAACTGGAAGCCCCGGATGGGCTTCAAGGAACTGGTCGCCAAGATGGTTGCGCACGACCTCGACCTTGCCCGCCAGGAGAAGACCCTGCAGCAAGCCGGGTTCAAGACACCCGCCCGCGGCGCTGCCGCCTCCAACCAGGCCTAAATCGGTGCTTCCCGTCGTCTTCCCGCTCGCCGGGCAACGCGTCTATGTCGCGGGCCATCGCGGCATGGTCGGCGGGGCGCTGGTGCGGCGGCTGGAACAGACCGGCTGCACCATCCTGACCTCGACCCATGCCGAGCTCGACCTGACCCGTCAGGCCGAGACCGAGGCCTGGATGGCGGCGAAGAAGCCCGACGCGGTGTTCGTCGCCGCCGCGACGGTCGGCGGCATCCTCGCCAACGACACCCGCCCGGGCGAGTTCCTCTACGACAACATGATGATCGAGGCGAACCTGATCGAGGCCGCCCGCCGGGTCGGGGTGAAGAAGCTTTTGTTCCTCGGCTCGTCCTGCATCTATCCGCGGCTCGCACCGCAGCCGATGACCGAGGAGGCACTGCTCACCGGCGCGCTCGAGCCGACCAACCAATGGTACGCCATCGCCAAGATCGCCGGCCTCAAGCTCTGCGCCGCCTACCGGCGACAATATGGCTGTGACTTCATCTCGGCGCAGCCGACCAATCTCTACGGCCCCGGCGACACCTACGACCTTCAGGCCAGCCACGTCATCCCGGCGCTGATCGCCAAGATGGACCGGGCAAAAACCACCAACGCCGCCGAGGTCGAGATCTGGGGCACCGGCACGCCCAAGCGCGAGTTCCTCCATGTCGATGACCTGGCCGACGCGCTGGTCTTCCTGATGGAGCGCTATTCCGAGGAATCCCACGTCAATGTGGGCTGGGGCGAGGATCTGACCATCGCCGAGGTCGCGGCCACCATCGCCGACGTCGTCGGCTTCAAGGGCGCCCTACGCTACGCCACCGAAAAGCCCGACGGCGCCCCGCAAAAGCTTCTCGATACCGCCAAGCTTCAAGGCCTAGGGTGGAAACCGAACATCCGACTCCGCCAAGGACTCGCCGACGCTTACCGCTGGTTCAAAGAGAATCAAGCAGAACCAAATACTTAGCTGCCACGGCGCGACGTATTGCGCCTTGACGTGGGCCACGCCTGGGAGGCAAGTTAGGGGTTTGGAAATACTCACGAATCCCGTGCCCAGTTCAACGACCGATCGACCGCATATCAGCTTCGTCGTGCCTTGTTACAACGAGGCCGAGAACATCGCCGAAACCGTCGCAGAGGTCGAAAGCGCGATGCGCGATGCCTCCATCGCCCGGTTCGAGATCATCGTCGTCGATGACTGCAGTAAAGATCAAAGCGCGGCGGTCGTCACAGCCCTGATCCGCGACAAGAGCCATCTTAAGCTCATCCGCAACACCAATAATCTCGGCTTTGGCGGGGCCTATAAGGAAGGCGTGCGGATCGCCACCGGCACCTATGTCATCATGGTACCCGGCGACAATGCCCATCCCAAAGGTTCGATCCTGCCGATCATCGCCAAGGCGGGCGAAGCCGATATCATCATCCCGTACGTCACCAATCCCGCCACACGTTCGCGGCGGCGGCAGGCCTTGTCGCGCTGCTTCACCGGCATTCTTAACCTGCTGTTCGGGATGCGCATTCCGTATTTCAACGGCACGGTGCTGCATAAGACCGATCTACTACGCTCGATCGACATCAACACCAATGGTTTCGCCTATCAGGCCGAAGCCCTGGTCAAACTGATCAAGCACGGCGCAAGTTTCGCGGCGGTCGGCGTTCAGATCGACGAAAGCCGCAAGAAGCGCACCACCGCCTTCAAACCGAAAAACGTCTATCGCGTCGTGAACACGATCTTCACGCTGTGGCGCGACGTTCGCCATACGCCTTCAACGCATACCGCCTCTCAAGCCTAATCTCGCCTGCAAGGATTCTATTCAATGTCTTCATTCAAGCACGTTCTCGTAACGGGCGGCGCCGGTTATGTTGGTCATGTTTTGGTCCCGCAGCTTTTGGCGAACGACTACGCCGTCACCGTCTATGACACGCTGTGGTTCGGCACGAACTTCGCGCCGCATCCGCGTCTGAAGATCGTTAAAGGCGACATTCGCGACACGAAGACGCTGGCCGAAGCCGTCAAAGGCTGCGATGCGGTCATCCATCTCGCCTGCATCTCGAACGACACGTCCTTCGCGCTCGATGAAAAGCTCAGCACCTCGATCAATCGCGATGCTTTCACGCCGATGCTGAAAGTATTCCGTGACGCGGGCATCAAACGGCTGATCAATGCCTCGACCAGCTCGGTCTATGGCGTTTCCGATTCGCCCGAAGTTTATGAAGATAATCCGAAGGTCCCGCTGACGCTCTACAACCGCTTCAAGTGGGAATGCGAAGAGCAGTTGATGGCTTTCAACGATCCGGGCTTCGTCTGGGTCACGATCCGACCGGCGACCGTTTGCGGTTACTCGCCGCGCTGCCGGCTGGATCTGTCGGTCAACATCCTGACCAATTTCGCCGTCAACAAAGGCAAGATCACCGTCTTCGGCGGCACCCAAAAGCGCCCCAACCTCCATATCCTAGACATGGTCAACGCCTACAAGATGCTGCTGGCCCTGCCCGACGAGAAGATCGACCGCAAGACGTTCAATTGCGGCTTCCAGAATCTGTCGATCATGGAAATCGCGCAGCTTGCCAAGCGCGTCGTCGAAGAACAGATTCCGGAAAAGGGCACGATCGATATCGAAGTGACATCTTCGGACGATCTGCGCAGCTATCAGATCAATTCCGACAAAATCCGCCGCGAACTCGGCTTCGCGCCGCAATTCACGATCGAAGACGCCGTGCGCGACATGGTCAAAGCCTTCCAACAAGGCCTGCTGCCGCGTTCGTTCGATGATTCGAACTATTTCAACGTGAAGAAGCTGCAAGAACTGAAAGTGTCCTGAGGCCGATATGGCGACGCCCCGCATCGCGCTTATCACCGGCGGCGCCGGCTTCATCGGCAGCCATACGGTCGATCTCTGCCTTTCCAAAGATATGCAGGTGCGAGTTATCGACAATCTGTTCGGCGGCAGGCTCGCCAATTTGGCTCATCACGACAAAGACAGCCGCCTGACGGTCGAGCAGCGCGATATCCGTTCGTACCAGCCGGAAGATCCGATCTTCAAAGACGTGACGCATGTCTTTCATTTCGGCGGCATCGGCGATCTTGTCCCGTCGATCGAGCAGCCGCTCGAATATATGTCGGTCAACACGCAAGGCACGATCCATATGCTGGAAGGCGCGCGTCATGCGGGCGCGTCGCTGCAAAAGTTCGTCTATGCCGCGTCATCGTCTTGCTATGGCCTCGCGGACGTGCCGACGAAGGAAGATCATCCGATCCGGCCCGAGCATCCTTACGGGCTGAGCAAAAATCTCGGCGAGCAAGCCTGCTTTCATTGGCACAAGGTTTATAAGATGCCGGTCAATACGATCCGCATCTTCAACGCCTATGGCACGCGCTCGCGGACATCAGGTGCCTATGGCGCGGTCTTCGGCGTTTTCTTGAAGCAGAAGCTTGCCGGCAAGCCCTTTACCGTCGTCGGCGACGGCACCCAGAAGCGCGATTTCCTCTACGTGACCGATGTCGCGAAGGCATTCTTGGCCGCCGGCGAGACCTCGATCTCGGGCCGGAGCTGGAATGTCGGCGCGGGCGATCCGCAATCGGTCAATCGGCTGGTCGAACTCCTCGGCGGCCCCGTGGTGAACATCCCGAAACGCCCGGGCGAACCGGATTGTACCTGGGCCGATATCACCCGCATCACGACCGAGTTGGGCTGGAAGCCGGAAGTCAGTTTCGAGGAAGGCGTCGCCAAGGTCGTCGCGAATATCGACTATTGGCGCGATGCACCGCTCTGGGATCCCGCTTCGATCGCCAAATCGACCAAGACCTGGTTCGACTATCTAAGCTAGGTCCGAGACCGCTTTTATTGACCGCTGCGGCGGGCTGCCGCTAGGTTTTTACCGATTACGCCCGATAGAAAGCCCTGCCTTTGACGACCGTCCTCGATTACGAAGCGCTCACGGCCGATTTCAACGACAAGCTGATGACGCAGCTTCGCGGTCATGGCGCCGACAACGAATATCTAGAAACATGGGTTCCGGACGAAGACCCGGTCAAAAGCATCCTCAACATGGTCGAGGCGGCGCAGTCTTCCGGCCTGGAAGCAATGGATATCCATTTTGCCGCCGCGACGATGACCAAGACCCAACGCGCCGCCTTGCTCGACGAAGTCTCTCAGATCGCCGAGGCGACGATGACGGCGCGTGATGAGGTCTATGTCCTGACCGTCATCGGCGTGAAGGGCTGACCCGGTGGCCGGTACATCTTCCCTACTCCACCCCGCCTTCACCGAGGCCGCAAACCAGGCCGCGGCAAAATTGCAGCGGCGGGACGCGCTTGTTGCGCCTGAGGGCGGCGACACCCACATAGCCCGAATGGATGGCGTTTCCCTGCGTGTGACGTTGGCGAAGCCGCAGAACCGCTGGATCGTGACCGAGGCGCGTCATGCCGGCGCTACGGCGCCGCTTTCCGGCGTTCTCGACGTGTTTTGCCAGGAAATCGAAAATCTGCCGCTTCAGGAAGCGGCCGACCATGGCGCCATCCATGCCCTCGAGCGGTTGCGCGGCGACGCGCTGGCCCGGCCCGTGGCGGGCATCCTGACCACCCGCAGCGCCGGTACGGCTTTCACGACCTGTGAAACCCTCATTCGCGACGTTGCCGCCCAGCACGCAACCGAGACCGGGGAGCAGGACACGGCGAATTTCTGGAATCCGTCACTGTCGGCAGCCTGGCGGGCGAAATCCGACGCGGAACGTATATCCACGCTGCAAGCCGTCGCCTCCCCTTTCGCGACGGCTCAGGGCCTCGCCGCCACCGACCTGCGGATTTCCGCCATTGAGAAGACCCGCCGTGTTATCGTCGAGTTCGGACCGGCAGTCAGCTACGCCGACAAGCCTGTGCTTTTGATGCATCTCGAAATGGATATCCGCCGCGCCACGGGCGATCGGCTGGAATTGTTCATGGCTGAAGCCCAGGACAACAACACCATCAGACGGCTTACGCCGGGTGAGGAAGAAGCAAAATGACCGGCATGACCGACCATACCGACCTGATCCTCGGCAAGCAGAAGCTCAATCTCGACGGCACCAAGATCGCCTGGCATCAGGAACGCATTGCCGCCTGGGAACGTGGCGAGCGCATCGCCCCGATCACCATCGACATGGCCCTGACCCGCGCCTGCAATTACGGCTGCCACTATTGCTATGCGATGCTGCAGGAAAACGACCGCAAGACGATCAACCGTCAGGTGATTTTCGACTTCCTCGACGACTGCGCCAAGATGGGCGTCCAAGGCATCTCGTTCGTTTCGGACGGCGAAAGCACGATCTCACCCGTCTTCGTCGATGCCGTGAAGCACGGCCATTCGCTGGGCCTGTCGATGGCCGTCGGCACCAACGCTTTCGTCTTCAACCGCCGCAAGCTGGAAGAACTGCTGCCCGCCCTTACCTATCTGCGCGTCAATATTTCGGCCGGCGAGCGCGACCGCTATGCCGAGATCATGGGCGTGAAGCCGCATTGGTTCGACCGCGTCGTTCAGAACATCCGCGACATGGCCGACATCAAGAAGAAGAACAATCTCGACTGCACCATCGGCCTGCAGATGGTGCTCATGCCGGAATACGAAGACCAGATCATGCCGCTGGCGCAGCTCGGCAAGGAGTTGCGTCCCGATTACCTGGTGATCAAGCATTGCTCGGATAACGAGGATGGCGATCTGGGCGTCGATTACACGAAATATGCCGGCCTCTACGACAAGCTCCACGCCGCGGAAGCGCTGTCGGACAGCGAATACAGCGTCCAGGTCAAATGGTCGAAGATCGAAGCGAACGGCACGCGCTCATATCAGCGTTGCTATGGCGCGCCCTTCATGATCCAGATCTCGGGCTCGGGCCTCGTCGCACCTTGCGGCATGTTGTTCAACGAGCAGTATAAGAAATTCCACATCGGCAACATCTGCGACACACGCTTCTATGACATGTGGAATTCGGATCGTTATTGGGAGGTGATGAACTACATCGCCGGGCCTCAGTTCAACGCCCAGACGATGTGCGGTTCATTGTGCCTCCAGCACAAGGTCAACGAATTCCTCGATGGCTATGTGAAGGGTCAGGTCGACCTGCCCGATCTCGGCGGGCGCGCCCCGCCGATGCATCTGAGCTTCGTCTAGGACCAGGAGCGCGTCTAAGACCAGAGTCCGGGCACGAATTCGCACGCCTCGATCGGCCGCCGCGCCGCGAGGCAGCGCAATGTCGCGACCGCCGCTTCCCGTTGACGCATATGGCGCAGCCATAAGGCCGCCGTGCCGGACATTTCCTGCCGCAGCAAGACGCGTGACAAAGCGAGATGATCGCGCGCGATCCTGAGGCGTTGGCCCAGCCCCTGGCTCAACGTCAACGATCCGGCGTGGGCGTGATAGCGATAGAGGACGGCATCGCTGTTGAAGATAACCGGTGGCGTTGCCGCCAACGCCACCCGCAGCAGGAAAGCGCGATCGCCGGCCACGCGATAGCGGGTTTCGAAACGACCGAAACGCTCGAACAATGTCCGCCGAAACGCCATCGCATTGATGGCCGGCACGCCGACCGCCAGTTCCCCTACATCGAGACGACCATGCGGCGCCGCGATATGGGTGATCGGTATCGATGCCGGAGACGCATCGCTTATGACGTCGGCATGGCCGGCGACGATATCGGCATCATGATGTTCGGCGAACGCCGCTTCGACCCGTCGGGCGGTATCGGGCATGAATTCGTCATCGGCATTGAGAAACATCACCGCGCCGCCGCGCGCCTTCTCCAGGCCGATATTCCAAGCCTCGTAGATCGAGCAGCCCGGCCTGACGGTGAGATCGATCGACGGATGCGCCCGGCATATGTCGGCGGTCCGGTCCGTCGATCCGCCGTCGATCACAAGATGCTGGATCGACACATCCGGAGAAGCCGTGCTCGCAATCGCGCGTTCCAGAAACGCCGCCGCATTCAGGGTCGCGGTGATGAGCGTCAGCATCGCCGCGGCTTAACGCTGCGCGATCCGCGCTTCCACTTCGGCGCATAGATAATGATAGATGCAGACATGCGCCTGCTGGATCAGGGGCGTCTCGCTCGACGGCGCGGCGAGCAGCACATCGACCATCGCAGCAAGATGGCCACCGCCCTTGCCGGTCATCGCAATCGTTGCCATGCCTTTGCTTTTCGCCACTTCGACGGCGGCAATCACGTTCTTCGACCGGCCGCTGGTGCTGATCGCCAAGAGCACGCCGCCTTTTTCGCCATAAGCATGCACTTGGCGGGCGAACACATCCTCATAGCCGAAATCGTTGCCCCAGGCCGTGAGGATCGCCGAATCCGCCGTGAGCGCAATCGCCTTGAGCGCCCGCCGATCCTTCAGGAAACGTCCCACCAGCTCGCCGGCGATGTGCATGGCGTCGCTGGCCGAGCCGCCATTGCCGCAAATCAGCAGCGGCTTGTCGGCGGCAAGCGCTTCGAAAATGACATCCGCCGCTTTTTCGACATGCGCGACGTCGGCGCCCCGTTCCATCTCCGACAGAACCGCCGCCGATGACTTCAGATAATCCCGAAAATCGCCCATATTTCCTGCTTCTCTGGAAGCGGCAATATTGCCGCTCCCGGCTATGATTGTCTACGTTGCGTCCTGCTTTATCCAAGATAGGTAACGACCATGCCCAATCGGGCTCTTTTCATCGATCGAGACGGCGTCCTTAACGAGAATTATGTTCGCGATGGCAAACCCTACGCGCCGCGTAGCTTTGCTGAATTCAAGCTCATGCCGGGCATCGGTGAGGCCGCACGGCGTGCCAAAGCAGCGGGCTTTTTGCTGATCCTCGTCAGCAACCAACCCGACATCGCCGACGGCTTCACCCCGCGCGCGGAGTTCGATGCGATGCAGGCGCTTTTGACAAAAACGATTCCGTTCGACGATCTGAAGATTTGCTTTCACACCAAGAACGACAACTGCGACTGCCGCAAGCCCAAACCGGGTATGTTGCTGGAAGCGGCGGCGGACCACGATATCGACTTGAAAACGAGCTACTTCGTCGGTGACCGCTGGCGCGACATTCTTGCCGGGCAAGCCGCGGGCGTCTTCACGATCCTCGTCGATACTGGTCTCGCGCAGGACGAACCGATCACGCCGGAAAAGACCGTGCATTCCCTTCCCGAAGCCGTCAATTTCATCCTGGCGCGGGAAGGTAAAAACACGGGCTGAACTCAGCGCCAGCCGACGGACGGAAACCGGCAGACCGGCCCTAATGAAGTCGGCTTCATCGCTGTTGAAACGCCGAAGGCGCCGGGCGTGGTGCCCGGATTACGGCCATAGAGCCTCACTGCCGGCAGGTCGCTCGAGACATGGATCGCGCCGCGATTGAGAGATCGCAGATCGAGCATGAACGAGATTCGATCATCCACGCCGGCGGCAATCTCCGAGATTGGCGTGTCGGCCAGCGTGTCGAGCCAGCGAAGATCTTCCAGCGGTCGATGCAATATGTAGGCAGCGTCGGTGGCGAGCCACTGCGAATATTCCGTGTGAACGATGAGGATCCGATCGGCGCGCGCGATTTCAGGAGCAAGCGCAGCAACGATTTGCCGCGCACCGGCCGAGTCTCCCAGATTGCAATCGTTACGCCAATGGGAAGCCGACGCGATCGGCACCGCTAGCACCGTCACGACACCTGCTGCCCCGGCCAGAGACCTCGGCATTCCATTGAAAAATCGTCCGAGCATGCCGTCCTTGAAGGATTGGCGAAGGAACGGAAGCGCCGCCACCAGCAGCAAGGGACCAAGTTGGCCGGTATATCGCCAAAAGCTCATGGCGATGCCGACGTCGCGCGGGGTCATCGTGCCGATATAGGCCCAGCAGAGAAAGACAAGCCAGATCGTCGTCGTGATCCCGACGATAACCATGAGCCGCCGGTCGTTCGCGCCCGAGCGACGGATCGTCCATACCGCCATGAGCCCCAGCATCAGGGACACCACCAGCGCGCCGCCACCCAGGACAGGATGCGCCGGTAACCGATCCCGAAACGCAGCAACCACCACGACCTGAATCGCATCCCATTGCCATTTGCCCAAAGGAAGAATGGGAATGGGCGGCGGCAACGCCGCGACGATCCGATAGAGCCGCCATAATAAAAAGCCGGTCAACGGCGGCGCGACAAGCCATATTGCCAAAGACCATCGCTTCGGTTGCCGCCAAAGCAGCGGCGCCGCCGCGACCAGAACGCCCAACCCAACACCGGCAACCAGTACGATATTGGTGTCACGAGTCATCACCAACGCCAGCGCCACATAGCCGCTGCGTTGAGACCAACACCTGCTGTCGGAGACTCTTCCGTCTGCCTCCGACACCACCGCACGCCAGGACGAAAGAACGAACAACGCCAGCAGGGCAGCCGAAGGGCTATCCATGTACGTCGTCAAAGCAATCCGCGGATCGAAGGTCGGATTGAAGATCGTGAAAACGGCAATCGCGATCGCCACGCTCCCGACGCTGACCGTCCGAGCACGCTCGCCGATCACCGCATGAAGCCAGGCGAGCGACAAAGCGCCATACAACAGGACAGTAAAAAGCTTGCTCGGCGCCTCGAGCCACCGGCCCATGAGAACACTGGCGAATTCGTTGATGAAAGGCCCGCCGTAAGGATAGCTGGGGATGTCGGACCAGACATTCGGATCGGTTGCACTGGGCAGTGCGTTATGTTCGAAAACAAAACGCGCGTTCGGAAGCCAGTGGCCCATTTCGTCATACATGAGGGGCGGCGTCACCGCGGCCATCATCAACAACGGCAGGCATAACGCCGCCAACAGCAAGAATAGTCCAAGTTCGCGTTTGCGGTCTTTCCATCCCGACGTGGGAAACGCAAAACCACATAAGCCAATCACCACGATGACGATCGCACTTCCGCCAAGCGGTACGTGCAGCAACGCCGCCATCACCATCAGAACAGTGGCGACGCCCCACCCGGTCGCAAGACCGAAGGCAAGGTCTTCAGGCAAAGACGCGCGTTGGCGATACACCGCGTCAGTCAGATGTGCGAGCCCCAGCAACGACAACGCGACCACGAGAGCAGCGAGAAGCGACTGTCCCTCAACGCCTATCAACGCAAAATAAGACATCACGAAACGCCGTACATATTATCGAAACTGCCATTCCCGTTCTTAGAACGTGTTTTCAAACCGCAGCTCTTACTGAAAAATCACGGTATTATAGAGCTTGGCGATCGGTTGATAGCCGTGGCTAGCCAGGAACCGAACGATCTCGTGTCCGTCAAGATTGTGCAATCTCGTCTCGAGAACTTCGACCAACAACGTGGCAGGCCGAAAACGCGCCCAGTCGTTCGATTTCAGCACGTCGAAATCGAGCCCTTCGACATCCACGCTCATCAGATCAATGGCCTGCCCCGGCGGCACATGCTGCGTAAGAATATCGCTCAAGGAGCGCGGCGTCAGTGTCACGGTCTCGATGATCTGGAATGCCTCGCTCTCGCCGGGACGTTGCGCCGCCAGTTCGGTCGATGCCGTGTTGAGAGCAGGTTCGTTGAAGCGATGGAAAACGCGCGGCGCCGTATCCTGCGCCACCAACGTCTCGATATTGATGTCGCGCGGACGCATTCGATTGAAGATCGCCATCGAGCCTGGGGTCGCATCGATATTGATCCCGCGCCAACCGCGCCGGTACAGCAGAAACGTATTCGAGTGGCGCGAGGGATGATGCGCGCCGACATCGACGTAAAAACCCGGCCCCCGGTCCCCGATCAAACGCGCGAAGACGAGATCTTCTCCTTCTTGTCCGTATGATTCCTGTGCATGCCCCGTCTCATTGGCCTCATCGAGAACCTGGTGCAATTGCGCGGTCGCGACCGGTGAGAGGTGGCGCGCGACATCAGGGGCAACCAGCACGCGGCAAGCGAGACGCGCCGCCAGACCAGGGAAAAGGCCGGCGATGATTTTATCGACCAACCCTCGCGCGGTTGATTTGGCAAGCACGGCAAATCGATTGCGATGATGGTTCATAGGCCGATATGACAGGAAGGACGGCGGGAATGGGAAGCCGCGGCAAAACTACAAATTCCCCCGGAAAAAACAACAGAACCGGCATTCGTCATGATCCGAACACACGCTCAAATATGGCGAGGAGTTCGCCCATACGTTTTTCGTAGTTATGGTCGTTATGGAAACGCACCCGCCCTGCCATGGCGATTTTCTCGCGTGCGCCGTCGTTGCGCGAGAAGTAGCGCACCAGATCAATGCATTCCTCGGTCGATCGATAGGCGACGACCTCTTTGCCCGGCTCGAACAGATCGGCCAGATTTTCTTTCCAATCGGTAATGAGGCACGCGCCCATCCCCGTCGCCTCGAACAACCGCATATTGTTGGCGTAATTTTCCGAGATATCGATATGCCGGTTCAATGTCAGTTGCGAGCAACGCAGAATCTGGAACATCGCCGGCCCCCACGCACCGCCGTGATGTCCCTTGCGTAAGAGGCTTTCGACCGGCAACCGATCAGCCCCGTCTCCCCAAATCGCCAGATCGACATTGGCGGCGACCGTTTCGAGAAAGGTCAATCGTTCGCGATGCACCGGCGAAATACTGCCGACGAACGACAACGGAATGTCGTTCCCGATGTTTGGAATACTGCGCCAGACGCCCGGCTCGAAGGCGAGTGGAAGATATTCCGCCTTCAGCCCCTCGCGGCGAAACGCCGTCACGAAATTCGGTAACGACGAGATGAGGAGGTCATAGGCCTGCCAGTTGATCGCCGGGTTTCGGGGGGCGGCGATCTGCCCGACGAGAACGCAGCCCGAAGGCATCAGATCACGCAGGAGATCGGCCGATATTTCGCTGGGATCGTGATTGTACAGAATGGTCGGCTGAAACGCCGCAATCTGCGCTTTGAGAATTGTCGCAAACCGGGGGTGACGCGGGTCGAGCCGCACCAAGCGCGGGCGGATCCTTGGTGGTGCCCAAGGTAGCACCGCGCGCATCCACCAGCCGTTACTGCCCTGACCCGCCCCCGCCATCCAGGCTTCCTGTAGGGGCCGGTTATTGACGTGAATATCGATGGCTTCCTGTCCCAGACGGCGCATCGGCGCCGACATGAAATCGGCCGTGCCGAAGAGGCTTTCGTTGCGGCTACCCATCTGCGCCGCATCGTCGCGCAGCGCGAGGCCCGGAGATCGAGCGTAGTGCGCGGCCAGAAAGCTCGGATAATCGGTATTCAGGAAGAGGATGCGGCGCGCCAACAGCGGTTCTTTCGGGATATCCGCGGGACCGAAATTGAAAAGTTCGGCCATAGTCTTTATGGATCAAGACCATAGCAGAATTCACCATCCGAAAACAGGACCAGCGTCCAAATCGCGATTGACGCGCCGATAGCGGACGTGGATACCAAGCGGACAATAACGATGCTGCGTAATATGATCCGAATCGATATCGGCCTCTCACAGGGCGCCGTCCGCGACGGCAGCACCTCCAACTCCGTGATTTCCGAGTCATGATCAATATCGATTTATCGCGCGAAGCAACTGTTCTTCGCGGCAAGCGCGTCCTCGTCACCGGCGCTGACGGTTTCATCGGATCGCATCTGACCGAGGCGCTGGTCCGCGCGGGCATCAACGTCCGCGCCTTTGTCTTCTACAACGCCTTCAATTCCTGGGGCTGGCTGGACACGGCCGATCGGGACATCCGCGACTCACTCGACGTATTTGCCGGCGATGTGCGCGATCAAGGCGGCGTACGCGCGGCGATGCGGGATTGCGACGTCGTACTTCATCTCGCGGCGCTGATTTCGATCCCGTTCTCCTATCATTCGCCCGAAGCCTTCGTCGATACCAACATCAAGGGCACGCTCAACGTCCTGGAAGCGGCACGGGCGCTTGGCACCGAAAGGGTCGTCGTCACCTCGACGAGCGAGGTTTACGGCACCGCGCAGGTCGTGCCGATCACCGAGGCGCATCCGCTACAGGGCCAGTCGCCTTATGCTGCGACGAAGATCGGCGCCGATCAGATTGCCCTATCGTATCATCGCGCCTTCGGCACACCTGTCGTTGTTCTGCGGCCGTTCAACACCTATGGCCCACGGCAGTCGGCACGCGCGGTTATTCCCACGGTCATCACCCAGCTTCTGGCCGGCGAGCGGCGTATCAAATTGGGTGCGACTCATCCGACACGCGATTTCTCGTTCGTCGCCGATACCGTACGGGGTTTTTCCCGTGCGGCGGTGGCCGAGAATATTTTCGGCGAGGTGATCAATGTCGGTTCGGGCTTCGAAATTTCGGTCGCAGAAACCGTCACCGCCATCGCCGAGGCGATCGGCGTCGAAGCGGAGATCGTGACCGACGATATCCGTCTCCGCCCGGCGGCGAGCGAAGTTGAACGGCTATTCGCCGGCATCGAAAAGGCTGGCGAAAAGCTTCAGTGGCAGCCGCTTTATGGCAAACGCGACGGCATGATCCGGGGTTTGCGTGAAACCATCGCCTGGTTCTCCGACCCCGCAAATCTCGCGCGTTACAAGCACGATCGCTATAATATCTGACGTATGTCAGGCATGTCTTCGATCCCCTCAACGCCGGTTCTCGATCCGCAAGAAATCGTCCGGCGCATCCGCGCGGCGCTTCCCGCCGAGGTGACGCGCGCCGCGCTGCACGAGCCGCGTTTTCTCGGCAATGAAAAGCGCTATCTCGCCGATTGCATCGATACCGGATGGGTTTCCTACGCCGGCAGCTATGTCGATCGTTTCGAGCAGGATCTTGCCGCGGTTTGCGGGGTCGAACACGCCGTCGCCGTGACCAGCGGCACCGTCGCGCTTCAGGTCGCGTTGCACGCCGCCGGTGTCGGCTCCGGCGACGAAGTGCTCGTACCGGCCCTCACCTTCGTCGCAACCGCCAATGCAATCGTTCACGCCGGGGGTATCCCCCATTTTGTCGATGCCGACGAAGCGACTCTCGGCATCGATCCGACCGCGCTCAAGACTCATCTCGCGGAAATGGCGATACGGCGCGACGGGAAGCTTTATAACCGTATCACCGGCAACCGAATCGCCGCCTTGCTGCCCGTTCATGTCTTCGGCCATCCGGCAGATATGGATACGATCAAGAGCCTCGCAGCCGATCACGGCCTGACCGTCATCGAGGACGCCACCGAGGCGCTCGGCAGTTTCTATAAGGACCGGCCTTGCGGTTCACTATCCCCGATCGCCACGCTTAGTTTCAACGGCAATAAACTGGTGACGACCGGCGGCGGCGGCGCGATCCTGACCGATGACGCAGCGATGGCGAAGCGTCTTCGCCACCTGACCACGACCGCGAAGCAGCCGCATCGCTGGGCTTTCGTTCATGATGAAGTCGCCTGGAACTTCCGCCTGCCCAACATCAATGCTGCGGTGGGCGTCGCCCAATTGGAACGCCTCTCGCCGATGCTGGAAGCAAAACGCATTCTGTGGCAGCGCTATGCCGATGCGTTCGCGGATCTTCGGGGATTGCATGTGTTCAAGGACGCGCCGTTCGCGCGGAGCAATCACTGGCTGGTCTCGCTGATCCTCGACCAGGACCATGCCCATCTGCTTGAGCCGATCCTGACGGCGACCAACGATGCCGGCCTGTCGACGCGGCCGACCTGGACGCCGATGCATCAATTGGCGATGTATCGCGATCATCCGCGTGCGTCCCTGCCTGTCACGGAAAGCCTGGCGCAGCGTATCGTTAGTCTGCCGTCCAGTCCCTTTCTGGCCGCGCCGTGATCCGGCCTCTGACGATCTGCGCCGTCTCAGGCAGTCGGGCCGATTACGGCCTGTTGGTATCGCCGCTGCGGGCCATTCTGAAAGACCCGGCTTTTCGGCTTCAGCTTGTCCTGACCGGCCAGCATCTCGTGACCTCAGCGGGCGATACCGCCGCCCAGGTGCGGCGCGACGGGTTCGACATCGCGGCGACGATCGACCTCGGCCTCGGCGATGACAGCGCTGCCGGCGTAACGGTTTCGGCGGCTCGAGCGCTCGAAGGAATGGCCGGCACGCTGAAGGCGCTCAATCCCGACATCCTGCTGCTGCTCGGCGACCGCTACGAAATCCTGTGCTGCGCCATCGCGGCGACGATCGCGCGTATTCCAATTGCGCATATCGCCGGCGGCGATGTCACCGACGGGGCGATCGACGATTCCTTCCGCCACGCGGTGACCAAGATGGCGCAAATCCATTTCGTCACCGATGAAGCCGCCGCGCGGCGCGTACGGCAACTCGGCGAAGAGGAAAGCCGCATCCATCTTGTCGGCAGTCCCGGCCTCGACCTGGTGCGCCAAACAAAAGTTCCGTCACGCAAGAGTTTCTTCACCCGGATCGGCGCCGCCGACACCGGCAGCCCGCTTTTCCTCGTCACTTTCCATCCAGCGACCCGGGCTGGCAACAGCCTTGAACAACTGGAACATCTTCTGGAAGCGTTGACCTGCTTTGGCGACTCAACCCAGCTTTTTACCGGATCGAACGCGGATCCCGAAGGACGCCGGATCGAAGAACGAATCAAATCGTTTGTCGCCGCGCACGAAAACGCGCATTTCGTTTCGTCACTGGGCGCCGAGCATTATTTCGCAGCGCTCAGCTATGCGAATGTGGTTATCGGCAATTCATCGAGCGGCATCTATGAAGCGCCCACCTTTGGCGTGCCGACCGTCAATATTGGTGACCGCCAGAAAGGCCGGTCGATGGCCCGCTCGATCATCGAAGCGTCCCTGGAATCCGACGCCATCATCGCGGCGATCAACGCCGCCTTGGCTGGCGGACGGCGGCCGACCGTCAATCCTTACGGGGATGGCCATGCCAGCGAGAAGATTGTCGCCGTGTTAAAAGCCATCGACGATCCGGCACGGCTTCTCACCAAGCATTTCGTCGATCGAGAAGGCATCTAAACCGCGCCCGCTGATGCACATCAGCTATAAAGCGGCGAGTTTCGCGAAGCCCGGAGAGCTACACAATAACTCGTCGAAGCTGCCGCTGGCAACGATCTTCCCATTGTCGATGTAATGCAGAATATCGCATTTTCGGACTGTACTCAGTCGATGGGCAATGACGATAAGAGTCTTTTTCCGGCTGAGATTTTCAATAGCGGAGGTAATTTCCCGCTCAGTGTTATTGTCCAACGCGGCCGTTGCTTCGTCCATGATCAGAACCTCGGGATCTTCGTATAGGGCGCGCGCGATACCAATTCGTTGGCGTTGTCCGCCCGACAACCGTACGCCGCGTTCTCCAATCTCCGTATCGAGACCCTGAGGCAACGCATCGACAAATTCTTCGAGTTGCGCAAAATCCAAAGCCTTGCGCACGCGCGCATCGTCTATCTCGGCATCGACTATGCCGAACGCCACGTTCCGGCGGACCGAGTCATCCGTCAAATAAACGCTCTGAGGAATATAGCCAATATTTCTCTGCCACGAACGGATGGCCGTCCGAATCTCAACGCTGTCGACGAAAATATTTCCCTGATAGGGCTCGAGCAATCCGATCAGCACATCGACCAGCGTCGATTTTCCCGCGCCGGATTCACCGATCAATCCGACCGACATCCCCCGCTTTATTTCGAGCGACATTTCATTCAGCGAAGGCTTGCCGGCTCCCGGATAGGTATAGGAAAGCCGCTCGATCCGCAGGGTATCGCTGAATGGCAGGCGAGTGGCGCTCCGGGCTTCAACGATCGACGGCGCGGATAATAATTCCGGGCGGACAATATCCAACGCGCGCTTGTGATACCGAATAAACGTTACGAGACTCATGATGCGACTCACCGAAGGCATGAGACGTACCGCGGCGACCGCGAACAGCGTCAATGTTGGGAGAATGGACTGTATCGACCGCGGCTGATTGACCATGACGATGACCAAGGCGGTCATCGCGAAAATGGCGAGCGTCTCGATAAATAACCGCGGCGCCTGATTGGCGATCTGAATGAATCCCAACGATTTTACGAATTGCTGACTGTGCCGCGAATAAGCATCGATGAAAAAAGATTCCCGGCCAAGAACCTTGGTTTCCTTGACCGCACCCAGGCCCTGATTGACCCACTTGATCATATCTTTGCCGTGCTGCCGTTGCTCATTTCCGTGGCGCGCGAGCGAATGCCGCAAAATACGATAAAAGCCAAAAACGGCGAGACCGAGAACGCCCAACGACACCAACGAGGTCATCGGATCGACGACAAGAAGCAGTATGGCGACGCACCCGACCAACATGCATTCCGTCGCCAGATTCATCAACGGCATAACCAAATTGGTTATGATCGTTGCCGTCTCCGATCCAATATTATGCAGCAGATCGGCGGTGTTGTGATTGAAATGAAACGTGACCGGCTTTCGGAGATAGACTTCGAAAAGCCCACAGCCTAGCCGAGACATTTTCCGGTAGGTAAACGAGGTCTGCACGAATTGCAGACCCAGTAAATAAAAATTCTTCAGCAGAAAAAGAAGTGCAAGTCCGACGCACGCGGCGACAATGAGCTGCTTACCGCCGCCGATGCCCAGCAAATCGAAAACACCGGACAAGAAACGGTTGGCGCGAACGCGATCAGGCTCGCCGAGCACAGCGACGAAAGCGGGAATCGCTCCGATACCGGCAGCCTCGATAAGAGCGCCGCCCGCCATCATCAACCAGATCGTGAGAAGCCGCCGCTTTTCCTGCGGGGAAAACAAGTCGAGAAGATGAGTGATAAAGAGACGCATTTTCAGAGCGGGTTTACGTGATTTCGGCTGAACCCGATATCTTCGATTTTATGCAGCAACGCCGAGGTCAAATTGGCGACATTCTCGTCGTCGCTAACCATTGACGCCTCGCGCCGATTGCCCTGCGCGTAGCCCCGAATGGCCGTTTCCTCGATCGCCTTGAAAAATAGGCGCAGATCCTCGATCCGAGGAAAAAATCCGTTGTGAAACACCGCGTCGATCGCCGCGCGACAACTCGCCAGGTCATCGACCGGCAAGACGCCGGGCGCATATTGATAAACATGGTGACCAAACATGAGATATGGCTTTTGTCGAAAAAGCGCTTCCCACCCCGCCGCTCCCGTAGCCGTCGATATCGCGGCGCAATTCTTCATGAGAGCGTAGGTACTCGTACCGCGCGGAACGAGGCGCACATTCGGGACATCCAGTAAGTCCTGGTAGAACACGCGGGAACGGCTGACGACACCGTATTTATCCTGCATCGGATGTTCTTTAACATAGATCAGAACATCCGGCGGCGCGGCCGCCGCGAGAAGCTGCACCATCAGTTGTTGCTCGACGAACGCGCCGCCCATCGGACAAGTCGTGCATTCGGGCTGTAGATGCAAAGGTACGTAGATAAAGCGGCGCGTCATATCGACGGGGTGGGCTTGCTCGTTATAGAAAGCGACCACGTCGCGAAATTCGTTATCCTGCTCTTGCCATTCGCGCCTGAACCTGAGTTTACCGATCCAGTAATCGGCTTTGACGCCCTTGAGAAGAATCGACGGCGACTTGGCGATCCGGCGAATCTTTTGCAACCATCCTTCCTGTTCGCGATCGAACGGCCGCTTCCAGATCGGATTTTTCATATAAAACGGCGTCTGATCCGATTGGATATCAGTCATTTTTTGAAACTGCCGCTCCGACCATTCGGCGAGGACCACGCGAGACCGCTCTTCCGGTGAAACTTGTTCACAAAGCTGCTTGAACCGAACGGCGAGATCGGGCGCGGGATCGTCGATGTCCTGCGTGAGAAATGACGTATCCATCCAAAGCGACTGGCAGGAAAAAACCAACGTCGGGATATTCTTCAATTTGCACAGAACATAGACGATATAGTCGAACGATCCGTGCGGAATTCCCGAAAACAAAGTCAAATTGATCTGATTGCGATCCAGACAATCGGCCCAATACCGGACATGTTTCAGATAAAGGGCCTTCCGCTCCGCATAGGGGAGCGGCGCCCAAATATCATTACGATCAAACATGCGCATGACGGTCGACTCACAATGCGCCAAGGCATCGAGCAGCTTCTCATCGAGAGGCGCTAGCTTATTCCAATCGACTTTATAGTCGCCTTTCTGGACATCGATATAGAAATGGCCCTTACCCGCGATCTTTCGACCAAGATCGCGCGGTTCATCATAATAATACTCGCAATAGGTAACATTGAACGTTTCAAGGATCGGCCTAACAGCACGATGCGTCACTTCATCCGTGAACCCGAAATAGAGTAGACGCAGCGGGCTCGATGCGCGGTCGTTGATGTTATCCATGAGAGATCAATGTGCCGGTTTGCGGGCGACGACGATGAGATATTCGGATTTTGCCGGATCGAATTCCGCGCCGTCATAACCGCCCATGAATTGGAAATCGGCGAATCCCACGTCACGAAGCAAGACCTCAAGCATCGGCCGCGTATATGCGATTTCCATGTCAGCCTTACGCCGCTCTGCTCCATCACGGCGCAAATAAATCGTCTCGCTGAGAATCAGATTCTTTGTCCGATTCCGTGTTTGGCGATACAGCGCGAATTTGAATGCATTCGTCTCCGGCAGTTCAATCCATAGCTGCCGTTGATCCTCATGCATCGCGGCAAAGACCTTTTCCTGATTATGGATCTCGATAACGATGGAGCCGCCTGGCCGCAGGGCATCAAACGCCAGATCGACGAGGCGTTGTGGATAGGCTGCGTTTTCCGGACCGATGAGGCTGAACGTATTGTCGATACAGACGAAGATGTCTTTTGATTTTGGCTCATGCTTTATTTGCGCAAAATCGGCGCAATGATTGACGATGTTCTGAAAGTCTTTGTCTTCACGCCAGCGTTCGGCAAATCGGTGGCGGCTTTCCGAGAGTTCGATGGCAACGCCGCTCTTGAGCATTCCCAGATTCGACAGTGAATAAAGCAGCGCCGAACTGCCGGCGCCGACTTCGACGACATCGACCGGCACCGTCGCACCGCACCCCGTCAGAAGAAACTCTGCGCGCAAACCACAGAAGGCAAGGCGCTCTCGACGGTAACTATCCATTTCCTCGACGCTGCGATAATTATCGGGCGCTTCAACTTGATCATATGACGAGAAATTTTTGTTCTCGTTCCAATCGATCGTCATGATTTTTGCCTTGTCACTACTTGGTCGCAGCTCAAAGCGCGAGCTTGCTTAGACGCTTATCGGCTTCGGCCAGATCTTCCGGCCAATCGATATCAACACTGTCTTCCGGACCCAACACAATGGCCCCCCAACGGTCACCGTACATGCTGGGGCGCGGCATGAATTTGCTGACGCGATTGATCCAAAATGCGCCGCTAGGATAATAATATGGCTTCAGGTTCTGAGAGACGTTGTATTCGCCATCAAGGCTGTTGCCCAGCAACGTCGTCACCTCACCGGATTGCAAGTCTCGATTCAACACCCATTCCGGATGCTCGACGGCCCGGCGGATCGTCGCCACGCTCGACCAGGTCGGATTTCCGCGTAGCAATTCGAAAGCTTCGTCGAGTTGCGTGGGTCTTGTCAGCGGCGTAGCCGGCGTGAGCGTAACCGCATATTCCGGCACTTCGCCCGTTTTCTCTTTGATAAATTCGAGAGCATGCTTGGTGACGAGCTCGGAAGCGACGTCCTCGGAAATATCGGCGGGACGCCGAAACGGCACTTCCGCACCGTACGCGCGGGCCGCTTCCATGATTCCATCATGATCCGTGGTTACGATGATGCGATCAATCCATTTGCAGCGTTTGCACAAATCGATCGGATAAGCGATCAGCGGCTTTCCACCGACAACGGCCAAATTCTTCAGCGGAATGCGCTTCGAGCCCCCGCGAGCATGGATCAGCGCAACAGTCCCGGCCATATCATCCCCTCCCTCGATCAAAGGGCATGACCGAAGGTTTACCGTTTTTTTCGTAAGCGACGAGTTCATGGCGGCGCGTGACGATTTTCTCGAACGCGGCGACGATATCGTCCATATCCGCAGGCGTATTGGGATGACCTAAGAGGAAGAAACCGAGATATTCGACGTCATGCGCCAGATAGGCGTTCGGCAGCTTTGCCGGATCGTAATCCACTTTCCCGTGATAGACTGGCGACGAGAATGGGTGGCCGCCACGGCCATAGGCCAATTTGCGCTGGAACAAAAGGTTATCGGACATCAGCCGCCCCACGCCCGTTGCGACCGGTATTCCTTCCGCACGCAACGCCAGGGCGACGGTATCACGGCTGATGCCGCTCGCTTCGCTCAACCACCGAAATGCGGCCGTATAGCTGTAAAAGCTCTCTGGATGGGTAATGCGCTGCGGCAGGAGATAACCACCGGCAACGTCATCCAAGCGCGATCTCAGATATTGATAATTGCGCTTGCGTATCTGGTTGACCATTTCCAACTTCGAGGTCTGTACCCAGCCAAGGGCAGCCGTCGCTTCGACCATCCTGAAGTTATATCCAACGATATTGAGAGCGAAATCGTCCGTATCGTTCGGCATCGGCACCGCTTCGCCATGATTGCGAATGAGGCGGCATTTCTCCGCAACCTCCGGATTGGAGGTGATCACCATGCCCCCCTCCCCGGTCATGACGTTCTTAGGCTCCGAAAAAGAGAAGACTCCCGCGTCGCCATACGAACCCAGCATTCGGTCGTCATATTCCGTCCCAGGCGCCTGCGCGGCGTCTTCGATGACATGAAGATTGTGCCGCTTGGCGATGTCGAGAATGGCGTGGAAGTCTCCGGCGTTGCCGCACCAATGGACCGGCATGATTGCCTTGGTATAGGGCGTGATCGCACGTTCGACGGATGCCGGATCGAGGCACAGCGTATCGAGGTCGATATCGGCAAACACCGGCACGGCCTGGGCCGCGACGATGGCCGTCGCGGTCGCGGTGAAAGACAAAGGCGTGGTAATGACCTCAGCGCCGGGACCAACATCCAAAGCCATCAACGCCGCCGTGAGACAGGATGTCGCCGAATTCATCGCAATGGCATAAGGCACGCGATGGGCACGCGCCCAGGCAGCCTCGAATTTCCGCACATTGGGACCGCCGAAGAACGAAGCCGGCGCATCGAGCTTTTCGAGTTCCTCGCTCGTCTGACGAAGACCTTCACGAGTTCCCGGAAGAGCGGAGCCGACGAAGCGTGAGAACAGGCCGTCGCGAACGGTTTGTGCGACAGCTTCGACTTCCCGTTCATCGATATGGGGACGCGAACTGAAAGGCTTGTTGCGGACGGCCGTGCCACCAAGCAGCGCCAAAGGCGGGGCGGCATTCGTCGAACGGGCGAAATCACTGGGCATTGAGAATTTCTTCCAGAAGAATTTGAGTAGCTAGGGCGCTGCGGCCATCCGAGGTAAGCGGAGATGACAAGCTGTCCAGATGATCCGCGACCTCTTCGAATAACGGCACGAAACGTTCCGCCCCGGGCCGTTGCGAGGGCGTTGCTGGCCGCAGTTCCTGGTATCCGCTGTACCGATCGCTGGGCCTGAACACACCATATTCGAGCCGGTCACAGTTATCCAGAATCCGGATTCGCCCGGCGGAGCCGATAATATCGATCTCGAAAATGAGTTCTTCGCGCGGACCTGTCTGCTGCAAGGTGGCCACGCCTTCGGCGCCGAAAGACAGCACCGCCAAATGGCGATCCTCCCCTGTCTTTGCCGCATATTTGAGGGTGAGAGGGCCGATCAAAAAGGATAAGAGATCGAGAGCGTGTGATCCCACCGCCTCGAGCGGTCCGGCGTAAAGAGCCGTTGCCGACCGGATCGACCCCAATGCTCCACTTCGGATCATCTCCGCGACCGTCGGGACACACCCGTCGAAACGCTTATAATAATTGACGACGAGAAGCGTCCCGGATTGTTCGCACGCGCTTACGATCGCACGGGCCTTTGCGCTCTGCCCGCCGAGCGGCTTCTCGCATAAAATCGCGCGAACCCGTCCCGCAAATGTTTCGATCTGCGACGGATGCAGATCGGGCGGCGTGCAAAGACTGACGACGTCCAGTGTTTCCGCTCGTAACATATCTTCGATATCGGCATAGCATCGGATCGACGGCAAACGCGCTTGTGCTTTGGCGCGGCGCAGCGGATCCGGATCGCAAGCCGCGACCAGATCGAAGCGCGCACGGCAATATTCATACGCCCGAAAATGAGTCCAGACGCCTTTACGTTTCAGGTCATCGTCGAACAGCAGACCCACCTGGCCTAATCCAACGACCGCGGCAGCATAGCGCTTCATTATGAATCCAACGTGATACGCGCCACCTCGGCCATTTGACGGACGTCGAGAATCGCCTTGATATTTGCGACGACATTTTCAATGTCGCTATTGGTGAGCGTGGCCGCCGAGGGCAGGCTTAAGCCCATACGCGACAAAGATTTGGAGACCGGAAAAACCGCCTCCGCGCAATACTGCTGATAAGGCGGCATTTCATGCATGGGAAAGAAGACGGGGCGCGTTTCGATGCCGTTGCGCAACAGTCTTTCCGCAAGTTCGTCGCGTGTAATTCCGATGTTGGGATCGATCAAAATCGTAAAAAGCCAAAAGATCGGATCGGCATCGGGATGGGCCGGTGGCAAGGTAATGCCGCGCGTGCCGGCCAGAATTTCGCAATAGTGGCGCGCGACGGCGCGCTTGCGCTCGAGAATATGCTCGACCCGTTCCATCTGGGCAACGCCGACGGCCGCCTGCAGGTTCGTCAGACGGTAATTATATCCGATATCCAGATGCCAATAGCGCTTCTGCTTGGACATGCCATGGTCGCGGAGCATGCGGGCTCGTTCATAAAGCGCCGCATCCTTGAAGAGGATGACACCACCTTCGCCTGTCGTCAGAGTCTTGTTGCCGAAGAAACTGAAACATCCCGCATCCCCGAACGCGCCGGTGAACTTTCCTTTCCAACTGGCCCCCAGCGATTCAGCGGCATCTTCGACCAGCTTCAAGCCATGACGCCGCGCTATGGCGCAGAGCGCGTCCATATCGCACGGGTTGCCGTATAGATGCACCGGCATCAATGCCTTCGTCCGTGGCGTGATGGCGGCCTCGACCTTTTCCGGATCCATATTCCAGGACTGAGGATCGGCATCCACGAACACCGGCTTCGCCCCCGTATAAATCACGACATTCGCGGTCGCGGCGAAGGTAAGGTCCGGCACGATGACTTCGTCACCAGGGCCTATTCCTAAACTCACGAGCGCGAGATGCAGTGCGACGGTCCCATTGCTGACCGCGAGTGCGTGCGGAACATCGTGAAACTTGGCAAGCATCGATTCAAATAGGGCGACAAACCGCCCCTGCGATGAAATCCAGCCCGTTCGGATACATTCCTGGACATATTCCATCTCATTTCCATCAAGCACCGGCTCCATCACGGGATAGCGGCGATGGCGGTTGACACTCGCGTAATCGACCGGCCGTCCGACGGCGTCGATCAAGGGAATGAAGGTTATCTTCGTATCGAGCGCCGCGTTAATGGCCTCTGGCGCGGCGTCGATCGACAATGCTTTGTAGTTTTCCTGCATCGCAGCCGAAACCGGCTCTCCGATGGCGATACCGCGCAACAGGGCCCTTCTGATATCGCCGTCCGTGACGACGCCGACAAGTTTTCCTGTCGCATCGACGACGACAAGAAAACCTGACCCCGTACGATCAAGCTCTTGCAGGGCGATTTGCAGTGCATCGCCGGCGCGTACGGTCAATTCTTGAATGGACAAAGCAGATTGAGTCATAGAGATTCCAGCACAGCAGTGCGCACGGCAAGAATTTGAGCCGGCGCCAGTTTATTCAGCTCGAGCGTAAGCACCGCATCGGAAAAATCCTTCAGGTACGGTACGAACCACGCGCTTTTGTCGAACGCGCAATTTTGATCGCGGACGCCGTCATTGTCACTCAAATGAAGCGCGGCGATGTGAGGCGAGAGCGTGGCGAAGAAGTCATTCCGGTCGAATTGTAGGGCGTTCGACGATACGTTCGCGTGGCCGACGTCAATGAGCAGGCCGAAATCGGGATCGCCGACATCCCGGACCAGGCGAAGAAGTTCTTCCGGATGCGCCATCGGGATTAAGCGCCGGCCATGAACGCCATTCAGCGGCGACAATACGTTATTCTCGATCAGGAAACGAACCCCCCGCTCTCGACCGTAGGCGCAAAGAGCCTGTGTCGATTCGACCAACGTCGCATAAATTCGCTCGTAGGGCGTGAAGGCATCTTCGGAGAGGGCCTTTTGGGCTTCGGGATTGCCCAACAAAGTGGTTCCCAGGTCCATCCCAAATCCACCATGAGCCGCATAAATCGCGCCCCCCAATTCGGCGGACAGATCGATGGCGGCACGACAATGGTCAAGACTGCGTCGAAGATTGTCGGCATCTTGTGAGGCGAGGTTAAGCAAAAAAGGATTTTCGGGCGGTGGAAAATAATTGTGCACCAGCAACCGCCGCACGTTCTTTTCGCGACGCACCATCTCCAACGTCCATGCCTTTGCGACCGAGAGTTCGACAGCGCCGATATCGTGCGTTTCGCAAAGTCGGAAAATATCCGCCAGATCATGCGTCTGGAAAGACGTCGTAGAGACAAACACGTCACGGGGAGAACTACGCATGTGATCGATTAATCCCCGCGCTCGAGGCTGGACCATTGCAGTATTTCGTCGGCGACAATGGTCTTGCTTGCAATAGTGCCCACAACCGAATCCCAGTCGCGCGGAGGAATGCCGGTCGCCGGCCTTTTAAAGGTCAGCATATCCGAAGTGATTTGCGTCCCAGCCTCGATGTGGATCTTGCTGACAATACTACGGCGCATGCCTTCGGCATTGATGCGCTCGCGCTCACTCGGCTTTTTTACAGCACTGCCGAGCACCGTTTCGGCCTCGCGGATGGCGCGAACCAATTGTGCGAATTCACGAGGGTCCGCAGAGGTGCTTTGGTCAGGCCCCGGCAAAGACTTGTCCGTGGTGAAATGTTTTTCGATCACACGGCCTCCCAGCGCGACCGCCAGCGAACTCGCCGTGCAGGATTGGGTATGATCGGAAAAACCGACAGGCAGATCAAAGGCCGTGGCAAGAGTCTTCATGGCCAGCAGATTCGTGTCTTCGAAACGAGCAGGATAATCGGTCGTGCATTGCAATAGAATAATATCACGCGTGCCGCCGGCCCGAAGGGCCTCGATGCCCTCTTCGACTTCGCCGAGGTCGGCCATACCGGTGGACAAAATCACCGTTTTTCCTTCGCGGCCGATGCGTTGCAGAAACCGCGGCTCGACACACATCGCCGACGCGACCTTATAAGCCGGGACATCGTAGCGCGCCAAAAGATCGACATCTTCGACATTATAGGGCGTGGAGAGAAACAATATGTCCTGCTGCGCGCAGAGAGCGAGCAGGTCGGGATAATATGCCTCGGGCAGCTCCAATTTACGCAGCATTTCCAACTGCGATTCGGCAGGATCGGTGGACAAGAGCTGATATTGGGCTTTGCCTGCCCCCGCCGTTGCGACACGCTCGGCTTTGAATGTCTGGAATTTCACGCAGTCCGCGCCCGCACGCTTCGCTTCGATCACCATGTGCTTGGCCAGCGCCAGATCGCCGTTGTGATTGACGCCGATTTCGGCGATGACAAACGTAGGCGCATCGGGCGCAATCCGATGATGACCAATCTTAATATCGGGCATCAAACCCACTCCTCACGATACGCGGATATGGCTGGAAGCTTCGGGGTGAAAGCATTGAAGATAGTCGAATCCTGCTGAAAAGGGCCGAAAAGGCTATGTGGACATAGGTCCACTCCCCTGATTATAAAACAATCGCATGTTGCGCATGTGATGATAGAAAATATGTCCAATTTAGACGGTTTCCTGCTTTCTGCGGTCCACGCTTTGCCCGTTCGGACATGCCGTTCGCTCGGCTTTTCGCTGCGCGTGGGATTGACCAACGACAGTCAGATCGAACCGCGCTTCGCCACCGACTACCAGATTCAGGCCAAGATTTATTCGCCGGAAGGCGTTCAAGTCGCTTTTCACGATAATCTGGGGATTATTCGGCCCCGCGAGAAAAAGACCATTGTCGTCGATGAATTGATCGACGACGCACGCGACCAGCTGGTTATCTTCATCTTGCTGCCGCTTCGGCTCCTTGCCGAATCGCAGGATGGAATTCACTGCTCAATCAGCCGCGAAGAGCTTCATCATCTCGTCAGTTGCCAAGGTCATCAAGTCGAGTATTTCCGGCCGAGTGGATATTCAACGGGCGTTTTGCTGGCGTTTCCGGCTTACAACTACACTAAATTCCACAAGGATATTCCGGCCGCAATCATTCAGGCACCGAAAGTATTCGTCTCGCGAGACATCGACACCTATGTGACGCTGATCAATCCGTCTCCGGTTGCCGACTACAACCAGACTCATGTGATGTCGTGCAGCGTCACGTCGGAAGACGGAACCGTCTTGAAGGCATGGAAACAAGACGTGCCCGCGTTTCAATCTGTCGCCGTGAGCATGAAAAGCGTTCTCGGTGGCACTTTTGATGAAGCCATTCGCTTTTTCTGTTTTTCGGGTTTTTGCGATACCGGCCTGCTTTTGCCGTTGATTTTTACCCATAACGCACGCGCCCAAACACTGGGGGTCGAACATACCTTCGCGCCATTCCTCTACGGTCGCAATCTTTACGGGCCGACCCGCCGCGACATCGACCGGCAGATAAAACGTTCGCGCTTGTTCCAGCAAATATCGACGTAATAAGGACGCGCCATGGCATTCCAGGACGTCAAAGAAATATTGCGCACGGCTCTTCCAGAACCCATTTTTGCAGGACTGAGGCAGGCCTTCAATTTTTGCAGGCCCGGCGAGATCGATAAGGTTCAAACGACGATCTATCTCAATACGGCGACGAGCCGGACCTATATCGGGGTCAACAATTTCTATTCCTGGCTCGGCGCTGACCAGATCGTCAACGCGCATATAAAGGTCGTTTTTCACGACAAAGCAGGCACCCCTCGACTGACGATCAAAAAGCCGCTTGGCTTTTTCGGTTCCTGCATGCTCGATGTCCGCGAACTCTTCCGCGATCACAAGATCAATTCCGATTTCGGTATCTTCACGGTCAGCGTCAAGCCGAACAATCCGTGGAACATCGCCGTCAAAAAAATGGGCAAGAGCACGGCGATTTTCTACTGCCTTTACCAAGACGACAACGGTTCAATCGGTCTCGTTCATCCGAACGCACGTATCGGCGATGTTGAACCGATCCATAACTGGACCAGCTTGCAGGTCATTTCGACGAAAGAACTGGCTTCCATCGTTCTCTATCAAATGCACGGCGGCGATTATTCGCACGAAGTAACCTACCGTCTCACCGCGCTGGACACTGGCGAAGAGTTGATGACCCGAACCGTCAACTACGATCCTTTTGGAAGCGCCAAGATCGAATTTCCGATCGAAGAATGGTCGCGCATACCGGCCGAAATCATCTTGAAAGCCGACTCACTGCCATCGAGCAACGCCAAGCCGCTTCTGCAACGTGTTTTCAAGAACGGCCTGTTCAGCATCAGCCATTCGTAAGCGCTACTTCAGAACACGCGCTGGAACACCGCCCACGGAAACATTATCCGGCAGATTTCGAATAACGGCACTTCCCGCGCCGATAGTACACATCGCGCCGATTCGTATTCCCTGAATCACCGACGCGCCGACACCGATCAGGCTGCATTCCCCGACGTGAACGTTCCCCGACAGGGTCGCCCCGGGCGCAATATGTGCATAAGCGCCGATGACACAGTCATGGTCGACGGAAGCGCGGGTGTTGATAATCGCGCCGATACCGACCTTCACCTTAGCCTGGACCACCGCGCCGGCCATGATCTGACAACCGTCTTCCAGATTCGCAAACGAACTGGTGACGGCGGCAGGATGAATGAGGGTTGAAAACCGGTACCCCCGCAGCAAAAATTTTTCCTGGATCTCTTTTCGTAGATCAGATGCCCGCGCATATCCGACGGCATTGACCAATGCGACGTCCGTGGGAGAATGATTCAATATGACATCATCATTCCCGAGTATCGCAATATCGGGAAGCGGCGGCTCGCCTTTACCATCGAACGTCGTCACGCCGAGGACCTTCGCGCCGATTAAGGAAAGCAAATCGAGCAAAACACGCGCGTGCCCTCCGCCGCCCATAACGATAACCGGATGCGTTTGCGCGGAAACCATCAACTTTTACCCGTGGCAGCGTAGTTCGAGTAAATCCGGGGGTATCGCTCCATCATTTCGTTCAACCGCGAATCACGAACCTGATCGAAGGCAACTTTTGGATAAGCCGGCCCGAACAGGCTGTTGCTGAACTGAATTTGCAGCATCAACCGATGTCCCTGCCTGACATGCTGCCCTTTGTGCAGTCCGCGCGTATCTTCGGCGAGGATAGTTCCCCGCGGTGCAACAAATTCGATGATATCCTTCGCGGGATAGTGCGATTCGATTTCCTCGTCGAGCAATCGGACATAACCTTTGGATAAAAGGTTTTTCGGGATGCCGTCGGTGCGATGGGAACCGACGACGAAGTAATGCGGTCCGTTGTCGGAGGAAACGTCCGTCAGATAGATAAAAAATTTTATCCAGCGAATACGGTCCATATCGAAATGATAGAACTGGGCCGCCTCGGAGTCCGGTTGATCGGAAAAGGCGGTGTGCCACCACATCGAAACCACATCCGCCACGGGCTGCACGCCGAGATAAGCTTGCGCAACCGCGACGATGGCAGGATCGGCCATCAGCGCCTGTACATCCGGATGATTGATGACGTCCTTTTCATCGAAATCGTAGCGCACGCCCAGCGGCTTCAATGGATCATATATCGCGGCAATCGTTTCCCGCGACTGACCGTCCTGCAAACGCACTTTCGCCGGCTGCGTCAGAGCGAAGTCGAGCAGACGGCGGCATATCTCATCAGGGACGCGGTTCTCATAGAGAAAATAGCCTTGTTCACGCAGCGTCGGGACTATCTGGGCTACCTCCCTTTCTCGCAGAGGCTGCAACACGCCCTCGCTCGCGCTCAAAGGGCGTGGCGGATGCGCCCAGGCCATCACGCGAGCGATCAGATCATTGCTGCGCCCGCCGCTGGCACAAAATAACCGGACCATGCTTTCAACCGTTTTCCGAGGCGTCACGCCGGCGATGGCAAATGTCGAGAAAGACACGCCGAGCTGTATCATATCGAGAAACAGACGTATCGACCGCCGTAAGCTACGCATGGGACGAAGACTCAGTAATGCAGGTCAACCACCGGCCAAGTCTCGATAAACGCGCCTTTTCTCCGGGATACATCGCGGATAGGATGCGGCCCATTTGAGACCGTATGGCGATCCCTTCCGCCTCGACGGAGGTCGTTGCCGGCGCCGTAACATCAGCCGTATCGAGGGCGGAACTCGCACCGGATGCGAACAACGCGGCGATGCGATCCTTTGATTCGATCGGCCTCGGCCGTGCGCGACAGTCGCGGCGCTCGTTCCGATAGGGATCGAATGTCCGAACCAGTTTTCCGAACGCTCTGCTCAGCAAGCTGCTCGTGGCGTATTCGCGGGAATGAACCGCGTCCGAAACATCAATAACCATGCGCCGGTATTCGGTCGCGCACCAGCGATAGATACGAATTATATTCTCGAACCGCCATCCGTCGCCGATCGCACGTTCGATAGCATCGAAATAAGCGGCCGGCGTGAGACCCAGATAGTTCATATCGACGGGATAGAGCGCCAATTCCGATGAATAGGAAACGACGGGAATACCCAGCAGGGACATTTCCTTGCCGACACTCGACCAAGCATTGAGAAAGACATCGGTAACCTCGGCCAGATCGTAAAGCGACAGATCGTCCGCCGGCCAATTCACCGCCACGTTCGATGGCATGTCGGCAAAAAGCGCCTCGAGTTGTGACGCATGCGCGGATTTCACACCTTCGCGCTTATTCGGAAATTCGCGTGGATGAACACGAATAACAAGAAACAAACTGGGACGAAGAGCGACATACTCGATCAAGCTCTTCACCCAGTCGGCCTGAGTCGGAAACGGGATATTCGATACGACGGGCCGCACGCCAATCGCCTCCGCCGCAAACCGTTCGTCGTAACTGGACAGCGTGGCGCACAAAACTTTTTGTTGCGGCCCAATGCCGAACCGCTTTCGCGGATCTGCGGCACCCCCCGTCTGCGGCGACGAGTAGGTGAAGACGCTGTGGCCCCGCAGCAATTCCAAAAAATGATCGGTGACGAGGCCCGCCGTGTCGGCATCAACCGGCGAATTCCGGTGACGTGGCCACATATCAATCGCCTGACGCATCAAGTCGAAAATATCACCCTTAGAGACCATCATCGTCTGCAGCCGATGCGCGAGGTTACCGCCCGCATGCAAAAAATAAGAAGGATGATTGTGAAGGGCGGCGAGACGGCAAACCGTCTGATTGACCGAATAGAGCGCGTTATAAACCACGATCGCATCGGGAACTTCCCGCTGGATGATACGACGCGCGGCATACGCCGCGTACAGCGTGTTCTCGAGCGACGCCAGGTAATCGTGCCAAACACCGTCATTTTCGAATTCGACAGCCGACTTTTTGTGCGCGAGCAGAAATTCGTAAAGCGCGGTCCGACCGACATTGACCCCGAAAACCTCGAGATCGAGAACAGTGTCGCGCCGGACCTTCGCGATCAGGCTTGTGATAGCCGAGATATCTTCAGGGCTCAGTTCCTCGGCAATATCGGAACCGCGAAACCCGAATTCATGCCGCAGCAAATGTTTCTTGTCTTCGCATCGACGACAAACTTCGGCGCGCCGTTCAGGCGAATCTTGACTGGAAACACCATACGCCGCCATGGCGACACAGCCGGCTTTTAGCTGTCGACCGCACGTCGCATAAAATATCTCATGCCCGCTATCGCGGAGCGCTTCGGCGATCAGAGCCTCCGGAAACGCATGGGCCCAGATAGCCGCGTGCGGCGCAAAGAAAAGCAGCTTCAAAGCAAATCCCAACTCAGCGGCGTGCCTTTAGCGACCGCGCGGTTGATCTTTCGTCCCAGCACTTCTTCATAATGTATTGGCGCCAACCCAAAGCCGGGGCGGATACGACGCAGATTTTCGGTGGTGAGCACGTCACCGGCCGACATATCAGAAGCGATATAAAGAGAACGGCGAAATTTTAGAGATTCATGTTCGGCCGCTGTTGGGCCATAAGCAACATGGCCCAATGCCTGATAGGCCCGCCCGGTTTCTTCCACAAGCGACGCAAGTTCGGCCGGCTCCAGCGAGAATTGGGAATCGACTCCGCCATCCGCGCGTGCGAGCGTAAAGTGTTTCTCGATGACGGTTGCACCGAGAACGACCGACGCCACGGATACGCCGATCCCCATCGTATGGTCCGACAAACCCACCTGTGCATTAAAGAGTTCGCGCAGATGGGGAATGGTCGAGATATTGGTGTTGGCCGGGCTCGCGGGATAGGTGCTGGTGCATTTAAGAAGAACCAAGTCACGATTTCCGGCCGCACGCGCAGCCGTTACCGTTTGATCGAGTTCCGCGACGGTCGCCATCCCGGTCGAGATGATCATGGGCTTACCGGTTGCCGCGACTTTGCGAATGAGGGGAAGATCAGTATTTTCAAACGACGCGATTTTGTAAACCGGCACATCGAGCGTTTCGAGGAAGTCGACGGCACTTTCATCGAATGGGGTCGAAAATCCGACCATGCCGTGTTCACGGCAACGCTTGAAAATGGCCTCATGCCACTCCCACGGCGTATAGGCGTGTTGATAGAGCGCGTAGAGTGTGCTGCCGTTCCAGAGACTATCGGTATCGGCAATCGAAAATTCTCCCGACGATAAGTTCAACGTCATCGTATCGGCCGTGTAGGTTTGTATTTTCAAACCGTGGGCGCCCGCTTGCGCCGCAGCGTCAACAATCGCAAGAGCACGGCTTAACGACTGATTATGATTGCCCGACATCTCGGCGATGATAAAGGGCTTGTTGCCTGGGCCAATCAGGCGATCGGCAACCTGAAACGATTGAATCATTGTCTCGATCCACCTTTTTAAGGCGAAGAAGTATTCGTGAACCCCGAACGCCGCCTCACGACGACGCAAGCATTTTTTGCTCAATGCCCGCATTGAGCGCCGGCAATTCGGGATGTCGGCTTAAAAGCGACAAGATTTCGTTCATCCCGAAGACTCCATCCGGCGTGAACAAGGCGCCGTAAACGGCTTCGATGAAGCGCCAGTCTTCGATCGTATCGAGCGTCCAGCGGTACTGCGAATAGTCGGGATCACCGCCGAAATTGCGCAGCCGGAAGCGATCGGGATGGCGGTAGATAAAAGGGGTCACATGTTCGCGCTCGTCGTCCCGTGCGGCGTTACGATACGCTTGCTCGAGAGCGGCGAAGGTGAATATTTCCGCATCCAATCCACGCGGGAACCGGCGCGTGAGGGTGTTGCTGAGATAGTCGATACCGGGAACAGATTTCTGAGCCACCGCAAAGCTTCTCAGCATCTCCCCCAACAGTCCCCCTTCGAACAGGGGACAATCCGACGTAACACGCACAACGACATCAGCATCGTGCGCCGACGCCGCGAGATAATAGCGCGCTAACACATCCGTTTCACTGCCGCGGAACAGCGTCGCACCAAGAACCCGCGTGGCCGCAGCGATATCATCATCAACTGAATGGTCGGTTGTCGCGACGATAATTTCGTCGATACCCTGCGCCCTGGAAACGCGCTCCACGACATGAGAAAGAACGCTCCTGCCGCAGAGGGTTTTAAGAACCTTTCCGGGCAAGCGCGACGAATTCATACGCGCCTGGATAATCGCAGCCGTCTTCATGCAAGCGCGGCGCGAAGTTCGGCGATGACGCGATCCTGTGCGCTATCGCTTAGACCCGCATAAATCGGCAGGCTGATCGCCCGCTGGTAATAAGCTTCGGTGGCCGGATAATCCCCGGCCTTAAATCCAAACCGGGCATAGTAAGGCTGCAGATGAACCGGGATATAATGGACATTTACGAGAATGCCCGTTGCGCGCAAGGCGTCGAATATCTGCTTGCGGGATTTTCCGGAGCGGGCCTCGTCGAGTTGAATGGCATACAGATGCCAAGCTGAATTTGCGCCGTCCTCACGTGGAGGCAACCCGAGAGGAAGACCTTTCAAGGCGGTGTCGTAACGATCCGCCAGGAAACGCCGCCGCCCGATGAACGCATCAATCCGGCGCATCTGGGATGCCCCCAACGCCGCCTGGATATCGGTAATACGATAATTATAGCCCAGATCAATCTGCTGATAGTACCAAGCGCCATCGGCAGGCCGGTCCATTCGCATGGGATCCCGCGTGACGCCATGACTGCGTAATGTGATCGCTGCTTCCTGCAAGACCGGATCGTTGGTGACGAACATTCCGCCCTCGGCAGAGGTCACGATTTTGACCGGGTGAAAGCTGAAAACCACGATATCGGAATAATCGCAGGATCCGATCTTGCGGCCGCCATATTCGCCGCCAATCGCGTGGGAAGCATCCTCGATAACGCGAAAGCCGTAGCGCTTCGCCAGATCACCAATCGAGCGCATGTCGCAGGACAATCCGCCGAAATGAACCGGCATGACTATCTTCGGCAACGTCCCGGACTTTTCCGCCTCAATGAGTTTTTCTGCCAGTGCGGTAACCGACAAATTATACGTACGTGTATCGATGTCCACGAAATCGACGGCGGCACCGCAATAGATGCCCGCGTTCGCGGACGCGACGAACGTATTCGGCACTGTCCAGAGACGGTCGCCAGGACCGAGCCCCAGAGCCCGGCACGCGAGATGCAATGCCGACGTGGCGCTGTTCACGGCGCAAGCAAACTTTGCACCGACGTAATCCGCCACGGCGGATTCAAATTGCTCGATAGCTGGCCCTTGCGTCAGCCAATCAGACCGGAGGACGGCCTCGACCGCGGCGATATCTTCCGCATCGATATCCTGCCGGCCGTAGGGAATGGGCTGCGTCGCGGCATCCATCATCAAAGACCGTTCATAGCTTTCAGCTCACCCGGGCTGAGAAAATGCTGATTCGACCCGGAATTATACTCAAATCCTTCGGCAACCGGCGCTCCGGATTCGCCGAGCAGGTTTATGGAGAAATCGCTCGGCCGAACGAACTGGATCGTCGGCCGAATGACGAAGTGATCGGCAAAATCGAGAGTCAAATGCGAATCGTCCATCGGGCACATGATCTCGTGAAGCTTTTCGCCAGGACGGATGCCGACGACCTCCATCGGCAGGCCCGGGGCCATCGCCTTGACCAGATCAGTAATCCGCATGGACGGGATTTTCGGCACGAAAATCTCGCCGCCATGCATGCGCGCGAAATTGCGAATAACGAAATCGATTCCCTGCTCCAAGGTTATCCAGAACCGCGTCATGCGCGTGTCGGTCACGGGAAGCTTCGCTGCGCCACCCTCGATGAGTTTTTTGAAGAATGGCACGACCGAACCGCGCGACCCGACAACGTTGCCGTAGCGAACGACCGAGAAACGGGTGCGTTGCTGACCGGCCGTGTTGTTCGCCGCGACGAAAAGCTTGTCGGACGCCAACTTGGTAGCGCCATAAAGATTGATCGGATTCGCGGCTTTGTCTGTCGATAGCGCGATGACCCTGTCGACATTCATCGCCAGTGCCGCCGCGATGACATTTTCCGCACCGTGGATGTTTGTTTTGATGCATTCCATCGGATTGTATTCCGCAGCGGGCACCTGCTTCAGGGCGGCGGCGTGCACGACGAAATCCATGCCCTGCATCGCCTGAGTCAGACGAGCGCCATCGCGTACGTCGCCGATGAAATAGCGCATCATCGAACCAGCGAACTCTTGCTGCATTTCGAACTGCTTGAGTTCGTCACGCGAATATACGACCACCTTGCGGGGACTATATTCGGCGAGAAGGCGGGCAACGAATTTCCGACCGAATGATCCGGTCCCGCCCGTGATAAGAATCGATTTATCGTCAAACATTCGCGCCATCACATCTGAGGTCCATGCCCCGCATCAGCCCAATAAGGTAAGCAAGGCAGTACAAGCGTCAAGTTTCGTTGTTAATTGGTCGATCGGCACAGCTTACAGAACACGGCCTCGAGCGATCCAGACACCGCAGCCACGCCAGATAATCGCGCCGACGGCGCGGAACTTAGTCGCGAAGGCTCCGACCTTGAAAGAATCCCTCCTGAGTGGCGTGATCTTCAAGACACCTCCAAGGCGCCGTTCGCCGGCGGCAATATCCTCAAGATACGGCCTGTAGAGCAGATGCCGAACAAGAGCATTGAGCGGTGCGCCGAATTCATGATGCGCCGTACGCCAGAGATAGGAGGTCACCCGCCGCAGGCCGTGAAAATGAAAGAAAACAAGCGGCGCGCCATCGACCAGCGGAACGCCCGCGTCACTCTTCGACAAACGATAATTATCAAGGTTCCACGGCGCCAGATTGACGCCGGGATTCTCGTCGATTTGCACGCCACCGAACAAGCGGGGAAAGCGATCGAGATATTTCTGGTCAGCGAAACGATCCGCTTCCTCAATGTCGTAACACCACTCGACGCAGCGTTCGTACCACCAACGTAAGCAGCGGAGCCCTTCGGTATCGCGCCGGAATCCTACCCATCCGACGTTATAAATTCCCCATCTCAAGAGATGTTCGTTCCGCCGCGAAAATCGATGGGGCACGATGAGCACGGACGAGCCGGAAAATTCCTGGAATATACGGTCGGGGCTGCTGAAGAAGTAAAGGTCCGCATCGAGATAGGTCAGCGTATCGATCTGCGGCTGCTTATCGAACAGCCACGTCAGCAAAGCCGGCGTGCAGGTAAAATAATATTCGAGTAAAGAGCGGCCGCTCTTTACCGCCGCCAAGGATGGAAGAGCGGTTTCGAGAGCATTGAGCTTTAGCGGAACGACATCAGGCAGTCCGAGAAGGCTGATCTGCCTGTAGCATTCATCGCTCATGCACAGAACCCATAAACGAAAGGGCGCGCAATGGCGGCGCATCGATTCATAAAGCGCGAGGCCGCGCGTCAAATACCGATCGTCGAAATAGGTACAGTAATGAGCGGTCATGATGCGTCGGCGTGACCAGTCTCTTTCTAGGAAGACGTCACTTCAAATCGCTGCGTCCAATCCGATTCGAAGGGCAACGCCGCGTCAGACGCGTAAAAATAAAGATTATGCCGTTCTTCCAACGGATCCGACCATTTCGTTTCGAACACGCGGATATTCCCAAAATTACCCGTGAGAATACGTGCCAGATCTGCCTTCGACTTGAATTCGTATTCATGATCGGGATGCGATTTTTCATCCCGTTCGACAATCGTATAGCCGGTCAGTATTCCCGTTGCCCCCAAGCGCTGCTTGATCTGCCGCAAAACATCGGCGATTTCCTGCTCGGTGAAATGCTCGATCGCGGCGTCCCAAACGACATTATCGAACGATCCTTCCGGCATCCCGGTTCTAATGTCCGCGCAGCGAAATTCGAGGTTCGCCGCCTTGAAATTTTTGGTGGCATGCCGCGTCGCCAGGGGATCGAAATCGACCGCGATGATTTTTGACGCACGCAAAGAATAGAAGTGGTAACTGAAAAAGCCGCCGCCGCAGCACAGATCGAGAACCCGGCCGCCCTGCTTCATGGCCAACGCGCCGAACACTCCGCGCTCCCAACTCATCGGGTTGCGCGTGAAATCCCAACGCCAATGCTGATCGATCGTGTGATCGAACCATTCCGGCGGATGCGGCGCAAATCGCCACTCGACCTGGAATTGCAACCAATGTCCCCAAAAAGTAAGCGCCCGAAGTAGGCGGTTCATCATCTTGACGAACGGCCGGAACCACCAGATGGCGCGCCGTATGTTGTCTTTGAGAAACTTTGGCAACTCGTTAAGGTCCTCGTTATTCGGCGCTCTTAGCAGGCATGCTACCGCAGTCCGGGTGACGAGCATGTCACCGGACCATCAGAATGGCGCATGATGCGCCGGCAGCCTAGACCGCAACGACCGATTCTGTGTCGAATACGACCCGGACGTTGCGACCCAAAAAATTCAAAAGAACCGCTGCTCGATCCCGGTCAGCGATTTCCTCGAACAGTCCCAAACACGCCTCAAAGGCTCCGCCGAGGATCTGAACCTTATCGCCGCGTTGAAAAGCGAATTTCTTTTCAAGCTCGATAAGACCATGGTCGTCTTCCCGGCGTCTCAAACCTTCGACGATATCCTCCTGCAGAACGGACGGAAATTCGCCGTTCGAGACAAGACGCGCCACCCCGAACGTCGATTGAATCGCGCGCCAGCGCTGCGCCGCGATATCGATGGCAACGAACAGGTATCGCGGAAACAACGGCGCCGCCACGATTTCTATCCGGCGCGCATGACTGCGGCGTTTGCGATAGCAGGGCATATAGGTTTCAAACCCTTGACGCCGAAGATTGGTCACGGCGCGCGCTTCGGCATGAGGATGCGTTTCGACGACATACCAATGGCGCATCTGTGTCGCCGTCATACGCGCACCTTGTGCTTCGCATGAAACGACAATCCCAGCAATGCAGGCGCCAGCACCCTATCGGGGCCGAAACGCTCGATTGCTTTCTTCAGAACCGAGGCGCTGGCCGTAAGATCCGTGATCATGACTCCATCAAAACTTTCGGCGACATCGTCAAAAGACAAGAAAATCGGCAGTCCAACGAAAGCTGCCTGTTGGACCTTCGCGTCGACGACGCCGACGATCACGATCCCGCCTTCCAAAGCACAGATGGTTGAAATCTCCGCAAGGTCCGACACGCCAGCCAAAAGAATCTTCTTCCAGCCTCTGCGTTTCGCGTCTTCGAACGTCGCCGCGCAATCGGCCCGAGCGTGGCGGAAGAAAGAAAATGAATAAGATAGATATTCGACCGTCAGTCGGGATTTTTCCGCAAAACCTTGAGGCGTCAGATAATAAGTATATCGTCGCGCCGGCGCATCCGTGACTTTGACCAAGCCTTTTTTTACGCAACGCTTTAAATAGGCGTTCACCAGCCCCAAAGCGATGCCAAACTCGGCTGACAGACTGCGCTGCGATTGGGTGCCGTCTCGCTCAACCGATTCGAGCAATCCCAATAAGATTCGCGCGTCTCCGTTTTTTTGATCGATCATCCGTCAGAGGCCCTAATCTTCCCATCCTTATACGTCGTTCATCAGATGAACGTCAAGCTTCGTTCACAGCACGAACGATCTCCGCTCACGTGAATGCCCATTGATATTGTTGAGAAAATAACCCTCGAGGCGCTGAAACTGTGGCAAGGCCGTCCCGCCCCAAGCAAACATGCGGAAATGATCTTGCGTGCGGTGACACCGCCTCGAACCAACCGAGATCGCGGGATTTCGAAGCGGAAAGGGTTTTCAGCCGATCCCAAAGCTCTATAAGGCGGTGATCTTTCGTTAGCGGCACGAGCGTCCGTTGACTGACAGCTGGACATGACATCGGAGCCCTGGTGGGGTCTGTCCGACAGAAGGTCCGAAGCCGCTATTTGTGAGGACCGATGCATCCCATCATTCGTACCTTGGGAAGAAAAATTCCCGTTCGGCTTCGCCGCCGCATATCGGCGCCGCTGGATGCCGTAAGATTCTTCAAGACATATTTGGGGCGTCAAACGGCAACCATCTTGCCAATCCTTCTTGCTACCGGCGAGACGCACAATTTCACCTACGATCTCACCGAAAAGAATCTCCGCTATCTGGCTGAGACGATCGCTGTCGTCACCGGCAAAGCGCCCACGGACATTGCCGGCTATATCGACGAGGCAATCGGCGATTCGGCCCTGAAACGGCATTTTGAGACGGCGATGCGGACCGTCGGCGATCAACCCCTGCGCAATCTTCGGTCTCCGTTTGGGCGCCGACTCGGCTGGTACGCGATCGTTCGCGCCATAAAACCAAAGGTAATCGTCGAAACGGGCGTCGAACGAGGTCATGGCGCGCTGCTTTTATGCGCCGCCCTACTCCGCAATGCAGCGGAGAACGAGCCCGGCCGCTATTTCGGCACTGACATCAATCCCAAGGCGGGGCGGCTCCTCTCGGGTGAATATGCTTCGGCAGGCAAGATCCTCTACGGCGATTCGATTACCTCCTTGAAAGCCCTCGACGAGACAATCGATCTTTTCATCAATGACAGCGATCATTCCGCCGACTACGAATATGAAGAATTCAAAGTTATCGCCCCGAAGCTGAGCGCAAAAGCCATTGTCTTAGGTGATAACGCACACGTCACCGACAAGCTGGCGCTGTTCTCGCGTGAAAGCGGAAAACGATTCGTCTTTTTTCAGGAAGAGCCTAAAAATCATTGGTATCCAGGAGCCGGGATCGGAATCTCATTTCCCTAACTCACCCAAGGCACTTGCCACGGCGCGGCGGGATGTTTGCATTCTGTTTGTTTAAGAAAGCTCCTCTCAGGAAGGAAGAATAAAATCAAATCGAAACTGGCATTCTTGTTGCGATCCGGCGTTAGCGCAGTACGCCGGAGCGCGTTATCACGCGGCACGCGAGACGTTCTGACGGAATATGGTTCCGGCTGGAGTTCCTATAGAGAGACGCTTGCCTCGTCCGACACGCTCGAACAATGGCTCTGCATCGAGAATCTCGATGAACGAGAGGACTGGTTTTATGTCGATGGGGAATTGACATATCGCCGCTTTAATTCCTCGAATTTTTACCGGCAGACTCTTGCCCAGACACTCAGGTCTCAACTGGCGACAGCAGAATCGATTACCGAATATGGCTGCGGGATCGGACGCAATCTCCTTTACCTCAAGAAGCTTTTTCCGAACCTTCGTTGTTATGGCTATGAGCTGACACCGGACGGCGTTGATATCGCGCGACAAGCGGCGGCAAAATTCGCATTAGACATAGAATACGCGCAACTCGACTACGTGTTCGATCCCCCTGAAAAATTTGTTTTCCCGGTGACCGACGCGGCATTCACAATGTTTTCTCTCGAGCAGCTTCCGACCGGCTGCGATATCGCACTCGGTAATATTTTGTCCCATGTGCGATACGGCTCGATACATCTTGAGCCCATCCCCGAATATTATCCAAAGACCTTGCGCGGCATGATTGCGCGCCTGGATCATCGGAAAGCAGGCTATCTGGGAGGATTTCCCGCCGCCGTGGAACGGCAAAATCTTAAAACGGTGTCGCGACAGCGAGCAACTTCCGCACATAATCCCTTGATGTTTCCCTCGGTCATCGTTTTGCACAAATAACGATGTCCATGCTGGCACATAGAAGTCGGGCAATATTCCGCACATTGTTCCGCCTCCTGATAGAGGAAACACGCATCTACCGTTTCCTCAAATACCGGCGACAGTTTCCGGGCCTCGGCGCATCGGCTTCGGCTGACCTTCAGATATTCGGAAAGCTTCGATACGAACCGGGAACAAGCATCGGCCAGGGGACTTCTTTGCTTATCGAAACGTCAGGCTGCGTCTCTCTAGGAAAAGAAGTTTTCTTGGGCAGAGACGTCGAAATAAGCACCGACGACAATCTTCACATCGGTTCTCGTTCCTCAATTCAAAATTTTAGCGTTGTCGTCGGGCGCGTCGCCATTGGCGCCGATTGCCTCATTTCCTACGGCGTCATGATCACATCGGGGCGTCACTATTTCCGCTTGCGCCCCAACTGGCTCATTCGCGACCAAGATGAGTTTGCGAGAAACACGCCCGAACTTCGGAACGAACATCACCAAGCGATCTCCATCGAAGACGATTGCTGGATCGGCGCCCATGCGGTTTTGACGCCTGGAGTCTCCGTCGGAAGAGGAAGCATCATCGGCGCTAATGCCGTCGTGACCTCCAACATCCCTCCTTATTCAGTGGCGGTCGGGGCACCGGCTCGTGTGACCGGCAAACGGTTGCAATTCCTCCCCCCGCGTCAGATCGACAGCGCGCGGCTCGACGACATTCCTTACTTCTACGCTGGCTTCGACCTGGCACAAAGCCATAGCGATAGTTCTTCGGCGCAGGATGGATTCATTGCAACGGGAAAATTCTGCCTTGCTCTCGCTCACCGCAACGGCCAAAAAGTAAGATTGAGAATAAGGTCCTTGGCCGGCCCGGCGGTGGTTCTTCACGGCAGTGTTGAAATCTCCATACCGGAGCACTGGAGTGAAATATCTTTCACGACGTCATCCGAAATGGGGGAGCGTCTCTGGTTTGAAATCATTCCCACGACAAACAATCCGAAACCGGCCGTAGCGATCACGACCGCGGCGATTGACGTTGCGGGATAAGAGGAAGGCGCGGCTAAGACTTCTTCCGTTTTTTCGAGAGACGATTTCCGCCAACGCACAATTTCCGTTATAAGAAACCACAATGGAATTTCAGCCCGCGGTTCGATCGGCCGGCACCGTTTTGGCCGTCACGGGTGTGTTGTTACCGCCCCTGGCAGTCTTTGCGCCACTCGGCGCAGCGCCGATTTTGGGTGTGGCCGCAATCGCCATGATAATCCTCGATTGGCGCCGTTGCCGCGCTCAGTTCGGGGCCAGCGCCGGGCTCGCCATGTTATTGGGAGGACTTGGCCTATGGGCTTCGGCGTCCTTTTTATGGTCGATCATACCCAATCATAGCCTCTTCGAAGGGCTTCGTTTTTTGGTTGTTTGCGCAGGCGGTTTGACCCTCCTTGCCGGTGGACTGTCGGTTACCAAGCACGAACGGCGCCGTATCGATAAAGCCTTGCTTATCGGCCTCGGGCTGGCTCTGTTCCTCCTCGCCATCGAGCGTTTCACCCATCAGCCGATCACGCGCTGGTGGCATCACATCACCGACAACTACCTTCCCCTGGCACGGTTCGATCGCGGCGTCATCGTCGTCGTGCTGTCCGGTTGGGCTGCGATCTGCGCCAAAGAGGGAAGTTGGCCCCGCCTCGCCCTGATCCTGGTTTTTTTGGCGACGACATTGTTGATGGTCAGCGAGGCCGCGATGTTGGCGGCACTCGCCGGCACGGCGACTTTCATCGTCGCCCGATTTGCGCCGCGCCTGGCATCGGCGGCGATGATCGCCGGCACACTGGTGCTCGGCATCGCCATTCCCATCGCCACGCCCGGCTTTGATACTGTCCTCGCGCTTCACGACAACCTGCATGCGATCAAACCGTCCGGCATCCATCGCCTCCTGATCTGGCGCTTTGCCGCCGATCACGCGGCGGAACGGCCGTTTCTGGGTTGGGGCATGGATGCGTCGCGCGCGATCCCGGGCGGCCAGACTGACCTGAACGTCATGCTTCCCGGCCTTCATTACGGTGAGCCGGCCCAGGCTCTACCGCTTCACCCGCACGACGCCGCCCTGCAATGGCAACTTGAACTCGGAATCCCGGGGCTGGCTCTGGGATTGGCTATCGTGATCTGGATCATTTATCGCGTCGGTTGGGAAAAGCGCTTGTCCCCAACACGACGCGCGGGCGCCTTGGCCCTGACCATGGCCGCGTTGACGATCGGACTGTTGAGCTTTGGCGTCTGGCAGGCCTGGTGGCTCTCGACCCTCTGGCTGTCGGCCGGTCTCTTCGCAGCGACGGCATCCGGTGGTGCCGATGACGAAACTTTGACCCCGGACGATCCGGCGTCCTAATTCTCCTTACCGGCAGGAACAGGAAGGGGGGACGAAACATGTCAATCGCACGGGGTAAGACGGCGGCATGCCGACAATCCTGATCGACACGCTAGGGGCTGTCGGTTTCGTCGTCGCCGCCTTCGGCTTTTACGGATGGGGCCGCGCCGTCCGTCGCTTGGTGGGACTGCCCACGGGAACGTGGCCGGTCAGTATCGCGCTGGGCATCGCAGCAGCAATTTTCGCCGGCGGCATCCTCAGTCTCCTTCACCTCGCCTATCCTTGGGCGCTCGATACGCTGCTGATCATCGGCGCCGGTTTTGCCATCGATGCCTTGCGGCGTGATGGCCTGAGTACCGTCTCTACGATATGGCCAGCTTCGCGCGCCGAACGGCTTTATGTCGCGATTTGGTACGGGTTGGTGCTGGCCATCATGGGCTTCACCATTACGACGCAATTGACGCCGCGGGTTTTCAATCTCAGCGACGATTTCCAAAAATATTTCGCGCACGCCATGCGAATGGTCGAGACCGGCACGCTGGCCGGCGGCAGCCTCGATGCGCTGGGGTCCGAGACGCTGGGCGCACAAGCCTTCCTACAGGAATTCGTCGTCGGTCATTTCCCGATCTATTTCATCAATGCCGCCGACGGCGTCTTTTGCTTCGGACTCTGCCTACTGCTGGCCGGCGGGGTCGCGCTGCATCGTCCGGCAATCGGCGTCGCCGCGTTGCTGGGTATGATCGCAGTGTTTTTCATTCACCCGCAATATGTGAACGTGTCGTCACTTTATTCGACCGCGGCATTGATGATGGGCCTGACGCTTCTGACCGGCGATCCACGCGAGGCGACTCCGGTCACGGCGCGTAGCATGATCGGCCCGGCCCTGTTCTATGCCGCCATCGCCGCGCTCAAACCGACCGGCGCGCTTTATATCGGCGCCCTCTTGGCATTTTCGGCACTCTTAAGCACCTGGGCGCAGAAAGATTGGCGGATCGCGGTAAAGCGCGGAGTTTGGCTTGTCTTATGGAGCGGGATTTTTCTCTCCCCGTGGGTTACGCTTTATGTGCCTCATTACATTGCCGCGTTCCAGCACCCGTTGCCGCCGCCGGTAACGCCCATTCCCGATATCCGCGATGGAACGAGCTTTTTCTCATTCGCCACGACCACCTATGACGGCTCACACCTCGCTTATACCGTGGTCGCGATAGGTTTGGCCCTCTACGTCGCCTTGGCGATCTTCAGACGCTTCCCAAAGCCCCTTGCCGCGCAACGCACGCCCCTATTGGAATTTGCGGCGGCCTGCGCCGCCGCCGTTTTCGCCTACTTGATCAGCAATCTGGCCGGGCCGTTGATCGTCGAGGCCGATGGCGCCCTGCGCTATTCCATTCCCGTCTTGATCGGCGTCATGCCCGTGGCGTTGGGTCTCGGTGCGCTTTACGCCGATGACGCGGCCACCTTCCCGGCCCTGCGGCGCGGCTCTTTGCTCGCGATAGGCTGCTCCGTAGCCATGATCGCCCTTTTCGCCCTACCCGCACTCCATCGCATTGACAGCTTGCTGTTGTACGGCAGCCAACTGGCCTTTTTGCGCAATGCCGAGCCGCAACCGCTGGCGAATCTCATGACCTATGAAGAGACGGCGCTGCATGGCGGTCTGGCCGACGAGATCAAATATTTTCAGGAGAAGATTCCCGCCGGCGAACCGATCCTCGCCTGGATCGCAACGCCCTTCTATCTCGACTTCCGCCGCAACACCATCATCGACGCAAACGATTCCGGCTTCGGCACCGGCTGGGCGCAGTTTCCCGCGGTGGAATATATTCTCTGGCAGCATATCGGTTACGGCGTCACGCCGCCGCAAAACTATCTCGGCACCATTCGGGCCTTCGGGCGACGCCTGGGATTCGTCCTGGCCCGCGCTTATGATTTTCACCGCCACCTCGAAGCCTTGGTGCCGCAATCGGCAATCCTTGCCGACGAAGATGGCGTCGCCATCCTGCGGTTGAACAATCCGCCCGGCCATTGATGAGCGCCGGCTCTCTTACTCCGTCCGATCGAGCAGCCGTTTTAGCCGGCTGGCGAAGTTCGATTCCGGCTGCGTATCGCCAACTGCTTTACCGACGCCGAGATAACGCGCGGCGACTTCAGGATTGTTGAGCAATTCGGCGCCCGTGCCGCCTAAAACAATTTTCCCGTTCTCGATGACGTAGCCGCGATTCGCGATCGCCAGCGACAGCCTCGCATTCTGTTCCGACAACAGAATGCCGAGGCCTTTTTGACGCAGCCCCGCGATCAACTGGAAAATTTCCGCGACCAAAATCGGCGACAGCCCCAACGAGGGTTCGTCGAGAATCAGAATGCGCGGGTCGGCCATCAGCCCCCGCCCGATCGCCAGCATCTGCTGTTGCCCGCCCGACAGATTCGCCGCCGGCTGGTCGAGCCGTTGCAAGAGGATTGGAAAGAGTTCACCGATCTGCACGATCTTTTCAGCCAATTGCGGCGGTGTGATTTCTTTGGCGCGTCCATGGGCCCCGAGGCGCAAATTCTCGCGCACCGTCAGCCCGGCAAAAATCTGACGTCCCTCGGGCACCTGCACGAGACCACGCAGCACGCGCGCACGCGTGGTTTCGCGATCGATACGCTCTTCCTCGAATTGAAGCCCGCCGCTGCGAACCGGAATAATGCCGGAAATCGCTTTGACCAAAGTCGATTTGCCGGCACCGTTCGCCCCGACTAGCGCGACGATCTCGCCTTCACCGACGCGAAGATCGATGTCGTGAACAATGTTGCCCGAGTCATAGCCGGCGGACAGGCGATTGAGTTCCAGCATCACGACTGCCCCACATAGGCGGCAATGACGCGTGCGTCCTGTTGAATGTCGCGCGGGCTTCCCGAGGCGACGACGCTACCCGCATCGAGAACGATGACCTGATCGGCGACGCCCATCACCAGCGACATATTGTGCTCGACGACGATCACCGAAATACCGGTGTCGCGAATGGCGCGCAGCAGCGCCGCCAGCTCCTCCGTTTCCGCATCGTTGAGTCCCGCAGCCGGTTCGTCGAGCAGCAACAGACGCGGCCGCGCCATCAAGGCACGTACGATTTCGAGCAGCTTCTGGCTGCCCATGGGCAGGTCTGTCGCGGCCACATCGCGAAAAGCCGAGAGTCCGACGAGATCGAGCAGTGCAGCAGCACGCTCGATCAAAGCGCGTTCTTCGCGCCGCGCGCTGCCCAACCACAGCATCTGCTGCCACGCCGCTGTTTTGCGATGGAGATGCGCGCCCGCCATGACGTTCTCGATCGCGGTCATGCCGGGATAGATACGGGCGGATTGAAAAGTGCGGATGAGGCCCTTCTTGGCAATCTCGACGGGCGACTGATCGCGCAAAGACGCGCCGTAGAACATCACCGTCCCGCTATCAGGCGCATAGAGACCCGTGACGAGATTGAACACGGTGGTCTTGCCGGCACCATTCGGGCCGATCACAGCTGTAAGACTGCCATGCGGCACGATGAAATCGACCTGCTTGACCGCGTGCAAGCCGCCGAAAGTTTTATCGAGCCCTTGAACGGTAAGCGCCGCTTCGCTCATCCCGACACCGCTTTGCGTTTGATGAGCGCGTGCTTGAACCAGATTGCGGCGGCGCCGAACAACCCTTCAGGCAGCCAGAGAAAGCACAGCACCAGCAGAAGGCCCTCGGCAAACGTCTTATAGAGCGCGAAGGGCTGAAAGACCGTCGGGATAAGCGTCAACAGAGCAACACCGAGCAGCGGTCCGATCAAGGTCCCCTCACCGCCCGCCACCAGCATCGCGATCATCTCGAACGAGCGCGGCGTGCCGACCATGTCGGGCGAGAGAAAATGAAAATTAAACGCGTAGAGACTGCCCGACAGTGACGCGAGCACCGAGGCGATACAGACTGCGGCCAGTTTATAACGCGCCACATTCACGCCCAGCGCCGCCGCGGCGGTTTGATCCGTGCGGACCGCCTTGAGCGCACGGCCGAAATCCGAACGCAAGCCGCCTTGCAGCATTACCGTTAGAACGATGATCAGCCCCGCGACGAGATAATACATGCGCACCGGCGAGTTGAAGACGTAGCCCGCGACCGAAAAGGACGGGATGCCGACGAGGCCGGACGGACCGCCGGTGACATCGGTCAATCCGACCGTCAGTGAATCGACCAGCAGTCCAAACGCCAACGTCGCCAGCGCGAGAAAATGACCGCGCAGCCGGGTCGTCACCAGCGACAGGCCTACGGCGCAGAGCAGCGACAGGACGATGCCCGCGCCAATGCCGGCGAGCGGCGGCCAGCCGTAGGTCGTCGCCAACACCGCTGCCGTATAGCCGCCGATGGCCATGAAGCCGGCATGACCGAGACTGACCTGACCGGCAAAGCCCATCAGCACGTCGAGTCCCAGAACGGCAATGAATAGAATGCCGGTGATCACCAGGGAGTTGAGGATCGCGCCACTCGGCAGGAGCAACGGCAGGGCGAGCATCAGCGCCGCGGCAATCAAGGCAAAGAGCAGACCACCCTTGCCGTCGAGCCGCACAATGGCGCGCTGGATACGCTGCTCGTCGCGCACGTCCTGACGCCGCGCTGGCCCCGCGCCGAAGAGTCCATTCGGCCGCCACAGCAGAACCGCAAGCAACAGCGCGAGGGCCAGGCCATTGGCAAAGAGTGACGAGACATAACCCGCTGCGAGCTGTTCCGAAACGCCGAGGACCAAACCGCCCAGCACCGCACCGGCGAAGGTGCCGAGCCCGCCGATCGCCACGGCGATAAAACCGAAATTGGTGAAAAAGCCGCCCGTGTCGAATTGCAGCGAGATGATAGGCGCCACCGCGATCCCGCCCAGCCCGGCGATGATCGCGGCAAGGCAAAAACTGAGCAGCGTCATGCGCGGCACGTCGATGCCCATCAACTGCGCCGCGAGACGGTTCTCGGCGCAGGCGCGCAGGGCAAGACCGAGCCGCGTGCGGGCCAGCAGGAACCACAGGCCCGCGATGATCAGCGCCGCCGCACCGATGATCCAGAAGCCCTGCGTCGGAACGCGGATGCCGAACAGCACCGCCGGCGCTTCGCCCGAGATCGGCGGCAGCGAATAAGGCGTGCTGCTCCACCCGATCAGCAAAACGCCCTGGATCAGCGTCAGGAGCCCCGCGGTCATGACCAGGATGCTACTGACCGGCAGCCGCGCCAGCGCCGGTACGAAGGTCGTCGCGCCGAGAACCGCGCCCCCCAAGAACGTGCCGAACACAGCGCCGAGCAGCGCCACCGGGACCGGTAGGCCGTAACTGACCTGCAGCGTATACATCAGCAACGCGCCGAGGACGCAGAAACCGCCCTGGGCCAGGTTGATGACGCCGGTGACGCGGAAGACGAGCGAGAAGCCGAGCGCCAGAACGGCAAAGACGGCCCCCTGGAGGAGGCCGCCGATGATGATCTGGATTGCCTGGATCACGCGGACCGCATTGTCGGCCGCGCGCTTCGATCAGACCGTGACGGGATCGGTGCCGAGTTCGCAGAAGAGGCCGTGCTTGGCGCCTTCGGCGAATTTGACGTCCTTCGGGAGGACGATGGCGCAGGACCGCACGCGCTGTGATTCCGGCGTAAGGCCGGGGATCTTCTTGCCGTCCTTGTTGGCCTTCATCGCGCGCATGAGCGAACGGCGGGCCATGATGATGCCGTTGTCGGTCGAGACCAGGTTTTCCTGGCTGCGGTCGATGACCGGCCCCATGCTTTCCTGCAGCGACGCGTCCTGCATGCCGACTCCTTCGATGCCGCTGAACGACGCGCCCGAAACCTGCGCGTTGCGGTTCATCAGATAGTCGTTGGTCTTGTTGGCCTGCGGAATGAAGGTGCCGGGAATGCCTTTGACGTGAATCCCGGCGCCGTCATCCATCGCCGCGACTTCGTACTTCGTCAGAGCGCGGCGCGGGTGATAGCTGATGCTCCACGACCAGGTATTGTGATCGTCGATCGGCACCCAGGCATGGCCGCCGATCGGATTGCCGCCGCGCGGCGGGATCAGCGTATAGAACGGCATGATCCACGGCGTGATGCGCCAGTAATAACTGTCCTGCTCGGCATTGCGCCGCGCCGCGACCAACAGCCCGCCTTCGAACTCGGCGATGTCGAAGATCGGCATCTTGTCGCGCTGATTATACTGGTTGCCCTTGCTACCCTGGAATAGCGGGTCGGTCTTGAGCGCGCCATCATGCAGGAACGAGACATGGCTCGAATCGATGCCGCCTTCGACCGCCTGAAGATAGTTGCATTCCTGCAACCGCTTGGACAGGTAGCGCTGCTCGGGCGGAACCAGCGCCCATTCGAATCCCGGCGGGGCCGGCTTCAATTCGGGCGGGCCCATATAGGTCCAGATGATGCCGCCGCGCTCGATGCAAGGATAGGCCTTGAGCTTGATCCGGCTGCGCATGCCGGTCTCGTCGGGCTCGGACGGCAGATCGGTGCATTGTCCGGTCACGTCGTATTTCCAGCCGTGATAGGGGCAGCGCAGGCCGCATTCCTCGTTGCGCCCGAACCACAGCGACACCCGGCGATGGGCGCAGAATTCGTCGATCAGGCCGATTCGGTCTTCGGTGTCGCGGAAAGCGACAAGCTTTTCGCCGAGAAGCTGGACCCGCACCGGCGGGCAATCCGGCGACGGCAGCTCGTCGGCGCGGATCGCGGGCATCCAGTAGCGCCGCATCAGGTCGCCCATCGGCGTACCGGGGCCGACCTCGGTCAAAAGCTTATTGTCGGAGGGGGAAGTCGCCATGTGTCACCTGCGAATACGGGCCGAATATTGCCCTAACGATGAGACGGAGGCTCGTCGGGGTCAATCCAGATCTCGTCCCCATCCAGATGCACCGTCCAGACCTGAACCGGGTCCGTGCAAGGCGGCAAAGTGGGCTTGCCCGTCGGAATATGAAACCGGCCCTGATGGAAGGGGCACTCGATCTCATCACCGATAATCAGACCTTCGCCGAGCGACCCTGGGCCGTGACTGCAGAGATCAATGCTGACGTAATAACGGTCGCCGAGGCGATAGACGGCATAGGCGGTGTTCTCGACGACGACACGCGTCGCGAACTCACCTTCTTCGACTTCATCGGTACGGCAGATAGTTAAACGGCCCATGCGCGCCAAGCTAGGTAACGAGGCGCGAGCGGTCAACCCAAGGCACTGATGGTATTATCGAAAATCAAAGTTAGGACTGCGTTGCTTACACTTACGCGTTTATACGTATGCCCTTCACCATCTATTTCGCTCCGCAATTTAAAGGAACGCCTGTAGCTTACCCCTGAAGCCGATCGGCTTCGTTGGGGGACGTTTCGACGATGAAAAGCTGGCTGTTGGGTGCCGCGCTGATAATTGCGGCAGGTCACGATGCTGCGGCGCAGTACACAAACTACGCCTATTCACCGCAGGATATTCTGACCGGGGCGAATGTCGTTCATGCCGGCGGCGTGACCGGCGCGGGCGTCACCTTCGGCATCATCGATACCGGCATCGCCGCACCCTGGACCGGCTTCGGCGGCCGTGTCGCCCCGACGCCGGTCAGCGTTTGCGGCATCAGCAACTGCAACCAATCGCTCGCCGTCACCGACGACAATGGCCACGGCACCTTCGTCGCCAGCGAGATCATCGGCAGCATCCCCAATGCCGGCTTCGTCGGCATCGCGCCGGGCGCTAAGGCCATCGCCGTGAAGGTTCTCGATGCGTCGGGATCGGGCAGCTACACCGACGTCGCCAACGGCATCGTCACCGCGGTCAATCATGGCGCACAGGTTCTGAATCTGAGCCTCGGGCCGTTCGTGCAAAGTTCGGCGCTTGTCGCCGCGATCAATTACGCCGCCTCGAAAGGCGCCTATATCGTTTTCGCCGGCGGCAACAGCAGCGCCGCGCTCAACAACAACGCCAACATCACCGGCCTGACAGACGCGGCGATTCAGCGGCTCGTCTTCGTCGGCTCGACCAACGCGCAAAAGAAGATCAGCAGCTTCTCCAACACGCCCGGCGCAGCGGGATTCGTCTCGACCACCGGCAAGTTCACCGCCTATGACGCGATGTGGCTGATGGCCGACGGCGAGAACATCTGGGGCGCGAGCACTTATCACACCGGGCAATACGGCTATTCCTACATCACCCAGATGTCGGGCACCTCGATGGCCGCGCCGCAGGCCGCTGGCGCGATCGGGCTGCTCGTCTCGCGCTGGAACTTCTTGCTCAACACGGGCACCGCGCCGGCGATCCTCGAACAGACGGCGCAGCGTCTCGGCACCAATAACGGCATCAACACGACCTATGGCGACGGCTTCCTGCGCGTCGATCTTGCCTTCCAGCCGATCGGCGCGCTGCAGGTGCCGGTCAACGGCAAGCTGACCCCGGTCGGCAATGCCCAGATCGCCGCCAGCACGCCGTTCGGCACGCTGCCCAAACTCTCCGCCGCGTTTCAGAACGCCACCGCTTATGACAGCTACCAGCGCGACTTCGCCGTGGCGCTGGCCAGCAGCATCGCCGGCAAAAGCACCGGCACCGGTTCGACCGTGGCGACAGCGCAGGTGCTTGGTCAGTCAGGCGGCGGCGCGCGCAGCTTCACCGATCTCGGGCATGGGTCGTGGTTCGCCAGCTCGTTCTCGGGCACGCAGACCGTACCGCTTCTTCCGTCGATGGAAGGGCATAACAATCCCGGCCTGATCAAAGACCCGTCACGGCCGCAATTCAACGACTGGTCGCTCGGCTTCTCACAGCAAGGCACCTATGTCGGACTCGGCCAGGGCAGCAATGTCGCGCTCGCGATGAGCGACGCGCGGTGGGGCGGACAGACCGCCTTCTTCAACGGCAACACCGATATGTCCGGCGCGCTGCTGAGTCTTGTGCCCGGTGCGAATTTCGGCGCGGTCGGCATGAAGCTCGGCGATCGCTCGCGGGTCTTCTTCAGCATGCTGAGCGCCAACGGCGATACGCTGACGGCGCTGTCGCCCGAAGGCATGGCCGCCAAGGGCGCGGCGATGGGCTACACGCTCGAGCCGAAGAAAGGCTGGAAGGTTTCGTTCACCGCCTCGGCCCTCAACGAAAAGAACATGATGCTCGGCTCGACCTCGAGCGGTTATCTCGGCCTGTCGCCGACGGCGCTGACGGCATCCTTCGGCATCGGCACCAACATCGACCTCGGCGAGGGCTATCAGCTCGGCTTCGACGGCTCGATGGCGACGACCGATGCGACGCATAATTCGAACAGCCTCATCACCAACACCTCGCGCCTGACCAGCGGCGCGTTCGGCATGGCCTTCAGCAAAGCCGGCATCGTCACCGAGACCGACAATTTGGGCGCGGGCATCCGCAAGCCGATGCGGATCTATGCCGGCACCGCGACCGCCGCCGTCCCGACCGGCACCGACGCCTTCGGCAATCCGGTGGTGACGTCGATGCGGGCGAGCCTGGTCCCGAGCGGCAGCGAAACCGATTTCCAGCTTGGCTATGACCGCCCGCTGGGCGCGGCGATGAGCACGGGCCTTAGTCTCGTTTATCGCCATGACGCCGATAACGTCGCCGGCGCAAAGGACGCGGCGGCGCTAGTGAAGTTCAAGGCGAGCTTCTGACCCGATCGTCCGCGCCGGGGCGCATAGCTCCCTGTTTCCCTGGCGGTCGATTTCGCCCTCTTCCCGTGCTATTAAAATAGGCATCGAGGAAGATCGGGCATTGTTTCCATGGCACAATTAAGCGACGTCGCCCCCGCGCCGAGCAAGCTGCAGGACATCAAGGTCATCAGCCTTGTCGGTCTGGCGCATTTCATGAGCCACATCTATGTGATCATGCTGCCGCCGCTGTTCATCTTCGCGCGCGCAGATTACGACGTCAGCTTTATCCAACTCGGCTTCGTCATGGCCGTGTTCGGCTTCTTCTCGGCGGCGCTGCAAACCCCGGCGGGGTATGTCGTCGATCGGCTGGACGCCGGCACCATTCTCATCCTCGGCCTGGTCCTCAGCGCGACCGGCTGCGCGGTCATCGGCCTCGTCCCGTCCTACTGGGCGCTGATGCTGGGCTATGCGTTGCTGGGCCTCGCCAACACCATCTATCACCCGGCCGACTACGCGATCCTGTCGCATGGTGTTTCGGCGCCGCGCATGGCCAGCGCCTATTCAATCCATACGTTTTTGGGGATGGCCGGCCAGGCCGTCACGCCTGCCTTCATGCTGCTCATGGCCAGCGTCTGGGGCTGGCGCAGCGGCTTCCTCACGATCGCGGTCGTGACCTATGCCGCATCGATCATCCTGCTGCTGCAAAAGGACGTGCTTTCGTGGCGCGTTGCCGGCCAGCCACGCAAAGGCGAGCCTGCTGCAAAACAGCAAGCCGCCGGCTGGAAAATCCTCTTGAGTGGGCCGATCCTCAAAAGCTTTGTCTTCTTCTGCTTTTTGACGATGACCGGCAGCGCCATGCAGAATTTCTCGGTCGTCGGATTCGGCGCGTTGCAGCACACCGAAATCGGCACCGCCAATTGGGCGCTGACGTCCTATCTGGTTTTCAGCGCCTTGGGCGTGTTGCTGGGCGGTGTCATCGCCAGCCGCCTCAAGAACCCGATGCTGATCGCGACCCTCACCCTCTTCGGCAGTGGTCTGACGATCCTGGCGATGGCGTTGATCGAAACCGGCCCGGTTCTGCTGATAACACTTATGACGCTCGCCGGTGTCCTCAGCGGCATCATCATGCCGTCGCGCGACATGATCGTCCGCGAGATTACCCCGCCGGGCTCTTTCGGACTCGTGTTCGGCTTCGTCAGCACCGGCTTCGCCGTCGCGGCGATGATCGCGCCGCTGCTCTATGGCTGGCTGATGGATTTGGGCCAGCCGCGCACGATCTTCCTGTGCGCCGCGGGTTTCACGCTGATCTCGGTCGTGATGGCGAACAGCACCAAGGCGAAACCCGCCACCCGTTAGACGATAAATCGGCTACGCACCTTCCCGGAAGATGCGTTTCTCGGCGCGCGACGCCGTAGCGCTTGATTAATGATTTAAACCTGCAACAATATTCCCCAACACGTCGTGTACATTGGGGGACTAAATGAATATTCGTTGGATCGCCGGTATGGCGGGAGCCGTGCTGATGTCGATAACCGCCGTCTAGGGCGCCGAGGCGCAGACAGCCGTCAGCTTCGCCGGACCTTATGTCGGCATCAATGCCGGCGGGGGAATGCTTAACGACTCTGGGCTTGGAAACTGCATCAGCCCCATCAACGGTCTCAATGGCATCGGCTGCGTTCCACAAAGCGGCCTCGCCGGCGGACTTAACGGTTCAGGCTTTATCGGCGGTGTCCAGGCCGGCCTCAACGTGCCCGTGCCGATGAGCCTACCCTTTTTTGCGACTATTCCGACCGTGATCGGATTTGAGCTTGATATGCAAGGCTCGACGATCAGCGCCGGAAGCACGAAGGCAATTCCGGTGGGAATCGCCTTCGTCGGCGGCGCTCTCAACACCACTCCCGGCGTCACGACGGCAAGCCAACAACTGCAATGGCTCAGCACCCTACGGGCACGTATCGGCTATGCCGGGTTTGATCGGATGTTGATTTACGGCACCGCGGGCGTCGCGGTCGGCCAAGTGAAAGAAACCTTTAATACCAGTTCCCCCGCGAAGGTTTACTCGGGCAGCACCGATAGCGTGAAGGCTGGCCCGACCATCGGCGGCGGCATCGAATACCTCATCACCGACAAGCTCTCGATTAAAGGTGAAGGACTTTATTACGACCTGGGCAGCGACACGCAGTCTGTCTCCAACGGTCTTTTCCAAACCGGCAAGGAATTCCGCACGCGCGGCGCGATCTTCCGCCTTGGTTTGAACTATCAGTTTGGCTTCGCGGCCACGCCGGCTCCGGCTGCAACTGGCGATCATCGCCTGTAACCGCGAACATTCGATCCTCGCCACCGCCGTCGGCCGCGACTTCAAAGGCAAGATATCGATCGTCGGGTACGTCGCCGCGATTCCGCTGGCCTTCGTCAGCCCGTGGATCTCGATCGCGATTTATGTCTCGGTGTCGCTGATGTGGCTGGTCCCCGATCGACGGATTGAACGGATCGCCAAGCGATAAAAGAAAATGTCCCGCCCGTTCGCGACGGACGGGACATTGAGCATTATTCGTAAGGCTTGGGTTATTCGGCGGCTTGGCGCGCGCCCTGTTCCAACAGACCGCCCTTGCCCAGCGCGACGCGGATGCGTCCGATCTCGGCATCCGAGATTTTCGCCAGCGGGGGACGCACGACGGCGCGCGGCAGCTTGCCCTGCAACACCAGCGCTTCCTTCATGCGGTTGTGCATATCGACGAACGGGTCGGCATAGAAAACCTCGGCCGTCGGGTAGATACGGTCATTGATCTTGCGCGCGGTGGCGAGATCGTTCGCCTGCACCGCGCGGAAGAGCTGCGCCTGAAGATCGGCGATGACGCTGCCCGAACCCGACAGAAGACCTTTGCAGCCCAGCACGAGCGAGCTGAGCAGCCAGGCGCTGTTGGTGCTGAGGACATTGACCGGCTTGTCGAGGCTGTGCAGCGTGCGGATATGGCGCTCGTGCATCGGCACTTGCGGCGTCCAATCCTTGATCGCGCGAATGGTCGGCACGGCCTGGAACAGCTTCAACATCGTGTCGAGCGGATAGCCCTGCCCCTGGATACCCTGGGTCGGATATTCGAAGACGATGATCGGCAGATCCGACGCATCGGCGATGCGCTTGAAATGCGAGAGCACCATCTCGGGACGCTGCCCCAGCGTCAGCGGGCCGGGCGGAAAGACCAGCAGCGCGGAGGCGCCGCCGTCATGCGCGAGGCGCGCGAGCTTCGCGGCTTCGAGGCTGCCCTCAGCATAGATGCCGTTGACGATCGGCAGCTTGGCGCCGATCTCATCCTGGGTGATGGCGAGGATGCGTCGCTGTTCATCGACAGTGCAGGAACCGACTTCGGTCGCATGGGCGTTGATGGTGATCGCCGCGAGGCCATTGACCGAGGCGACATCGCTGAGATGCGCCCGGAACGACGGCTCGTCGATCGAGAGGTCTTCGTGGAAGGGCAGCAACGCCGCGGGAATGACGCCCTCGGGAACGAAATTGGCAAATCTCGGCATCACGGTTCTCCTCTCGATGATGGCTCGATCTTACCACGAGACCGGGCAAGCCGCCAAACGGCCGGTTCTTAGCCCCAAGACAAGACCGGAGCCGTGTTTCATAATGCCGGCCATCATTGAGGGAGTTACGCATGATCCGCACGAAGAACGCCGCCGCCATTCTGGCCCTGACTGCACTTGCCCTGGGTAGCCAGATCGGCTCTGCCGCAGCGGACGGCGCGGCGACCTTCAAGGCGAACTGCACGGTGTGTCATTCGACCGACCCGGGCACCAACAAGCTGGGGCCGTCGCTCTTCGGCATTGTCGGCCGCAAGTCAGGCGCGCTGGACGATTATTCCTATTCGCCGGCGATGGCGAAGGCCGGGCTGACCTGGGATCAGGCGACGCTCGATAGCTATCTGACCGACCCACAGAAGGTCGTGCCTGGAACGAAGATGATCCTCTTAGGGATCAAGAGCGCGGATGATCGGAAGGATCTGATCCAGTATCTCGCGACCTTGCAGTAGAGAAATTATCCGGGAGCCGGCGGCCGAGGCGCAGCTTAAGCCACATGCGCCGGCTCTCGACCGAATGCCACAGCAAGAGGCCGGTGCTGCCGACGATCAATTCGCGGCCACGCTTCAAGAGCGATAGCGCCAAGACGAATTCGGGACCGATCCCGATCAGGCTACCGACAAGGATATAGCCGCCTTCCTGAACGCCCGCCGCCGCCGGGACGAAGAACGCCGTGGTACGAATGGCGAAGACCAGGCTTTCGAGCACGATCAAAGAATCGAGGCCGGGCCAGATTCCCATGAAGGACAGGGCGATCGCCGCCTCGCCCACGCCCACCAGCCAAGCCAGAAGATGCGTGATCGCCGCACGGAAGATCGCCGGACGATTGCGGTAAAGGCCGTGGACGCGTTCTTCGAGACCGTTCACATGCGTCAAGGCGGTCCAGCCGTAACCGGTCGCGAGCTTATCGGCGACACTTTCCAAGAGGCCGATGAGGCCAAGCCGCTGCGCGAAGACAAGCGCGCAGGCCAGCGGGATCATCACGGCAAGGCCCAGAAGCGCCCAGGGCACCAGCGGATTGGACGGACCGTCGAGCAGGATGATCAGCCCCAGCACGATGAAGCCGATCTGCGAGCAGATTTCGACCGTCACGTCGGCGACCGTCGAAGCCGTCGCGGTGCCCGTATCGATACCGCTAAGCTTCATCGCGCGGATGCCCAGCATCTCGCCCCCGCCCGGCAGCAGGCCGAGAATGTCGCTGCCGGCGTCGCGCACCCAGCGGAACCAGATGAAAGCCGCGACGCTTGCCGGCGGCTTGTCGAAGAGCGCGCGCCAAGCAAGAGCGCAGACCGTCACCGGGATAACGTGGAAGAGAACCATCGCGGCGAGGCCTTCCCAGCCCGCTAATTCCAGCGCGGCGCCGACGGCGCCAAGGCCATACCAAGCCGCCAGTAAGACCGTCGCGCCCAATCCCAACAGGGCGACGAAAACGACACCGATCTTCATGCGGCTTGTTCCAATCCGGCAAAGGGAATGATCGAAATGCCGCGCCTTGTAATGATTTCGCGCGCCGCCGGATCGATCAGGGCTTCGTATTCACCGCGGCATTGATACGTCGCCGGCCAATCGGCAGGACGATCGATCGCAGGGTGAAAATAAAGTTCGGACACACCATCGGGAATCGCTTCGAGATAACGCAGCACTCGTGCGCTGACCATCGCGCCGGTATCGGCAAGGCCGAAGATCCAGTCGTTGCGCCGAATGCCGGCGGCGTCGATGCGCTGTTTAATTTTGCGCGCGCGTTGCGCTTCGATGAAGCCGCCGCTGAACCAGGCGAAGCGCCGCCCGCCCGCCTTCACCGGCGCCATCGGCGGCTCCAACGGAATGCGGATCGCCTTGATGCCGAATTCAGGCGCGAGCTTCAGCAATTCGCGCATGATCGTCGGATGAAGATGGAAATGATGATGCGCGTTGACGTGATCGAGCGTCAGACCTGTCGCGCGGAACGCCTCGAGTTGGGCTCGAATTTCGGCCACAAGCTGACGCCGCGCCGAAGGAAGACAGAAAATCCGCACGCCCTGCATGAACACATCAGGGCGGAACTTACCGTCGCGTCCGACCAGCGCCGGCACCTGATCCGGCGGCAGCACCGGCACGCCATCGACCAGAACCAGATGAAGCCCCACGCCCAATTTCGGAAGGCGTTTGGCGCGCGCGACGGCATCAGCCGCCGCTTCGCCCGTCACCATCAGGCTGGCCGCCGTCAGAATACCCCGGCTGTGGCCTTCCTCGATCGCATCATTGACCGAGGTCGTGAGGCCGAAATCATCCGCAGTAACAATCAATCGCTTCAAGAAACACCGCTGGAAACCGCTGAACCCATCGCATCGCACGGCTCGAGCCTGCCGCCGGGGGCAATCACGAAGTCGCGTTCGCGCCAGCTTACATGGGTACTGCGGTAGCTGGCGAGCCAGACACCGAAACAAATAAATTCGCGAAGCGGCACCAACCAGGGACGCGCCGGCGTCGTAATCGCGAAACGATGACGCACGAGATAATGCAGCACGATCCGCAGCGACATGACCAAGCCAAGCGCGGCCCAGCCGCCGAAGTGCGGGAACGGCAACAAGAGCAGCATCAACAGCGGCAGCGGCTCCATGATGCCCGACATGAAATGCTCACCCGGCTTCACGGTCCGGACGGTGCGCGCCCAGCGCAGTTCATGGCTGAAGAGCGAAGACCAGGTCTCGACGACCATGATGTCGGGGACATAATCCGCGAGTTCGACCTTGTAGCCGGCCGCCGCGATCATCCGGCCCATCGTGAAATCGTCGGCGAGATGATAGGCGAGCATGCCGAAGCCGCCCATCGCCTCCAGTGCATCGCGCCGCACCGCCGTCACCGGACCAAAGCAATATTCGACGCCGCGCATGCCGGCATCGACCACTGCGGAGGCGAGGAACCAGTCATTGACGAACAAAGCGCCGAGCGCCGACGGCGTTCCCGGCGCGGGCGCGCCCTTGTAAAGGCAGGTCACCGCGCCCGTCTTCGGATCGGCCAGCGGCGCCATCAAACCGGCAAAGCAATCGCGCGCCACTTCGGTATCGCTGTCCGAGACGACGATCACGTCGTGCCGGGCGAACGGATACATATTGATGAGGTTGCCGACCTTAAGATTGGTCCCGTGAATCGTGCTGTCGATGACCAGCTTCAAGTCCCGGTCGGGGAACTCGGCGATCAGCCGGTTGACGATGGCGATCGCCGGATCGGACGGATCGCCGACGCCGAAGATGATCTGCAGCGGTTCGTAATCGAGATCGCAGAACGAGTGCAGGCACTCATAGAGCCGTGGCTCGGCGCCGCAGATCGGCTTGAGCACGGTCACGGCCGGCAGCGGTTGGGTGATCGTGACCGGGCGGCGGCGGAAACGCGCCACGCGGAAAATCGCCAGCATGAGGAAGCTTGCCGACGCAGCCGCGATAAACAGGCCCACGGCGTAGATCATGACGGAAACAGACAAGAACATCCCCCTCGGCTCCTCCAGAGCCTCGCAGACTATGGAGGGTCGAATGCCGGTACTTTGATCGAGATCAAACATCGTTAAGAAATCGCGCGGTGGCCAAGGCCAACGGTCGCGTCAATGTTCGATCCTGGCTGGGTTTAATCCTGGCTTGGATGAGACCACCGGCAGTTCGACCCCTCGGCCTGCCGATACTCCGGTTCCCCTCGAAACCCGAGCGTGTCACGCGGTTAAAAGTCGTAAGGTATGGCGGGGTCTAAAATCAATGAAATCCCAAGCCCTGCCTCAATTTTGGGCCGTTTTGATGAAGCCACTATTTTTCATACAGCCCTATCCGCCTTTACTACCGAAGATACACGCCGCGACTTGACAGAAACGCGCCGAACATTAGATTGTCGCGGCAGAAAGGCAGATTTTCATGGCCAAGAGCAACACCGTCCAAATCAAACTCGTGAGCACGGCGGATACCGGTTACTTCTACGTGACCAAGAAGAATCCCCGCGCCAAGACCGAGAAGCTTGAACTTCGGAAGTACGACCCGGTTGCGCGCAAGCACGTCGTCTTCAAAGAAGGCAAGATAAAGTAGCGCCGGGCAACCGGTTGCGACGACAAAGCCGCTCTTTCGAGCGGCTTTTTTGTTGCCTGGATTTGACGGGACGGTTCGGGCAAATTCCACCGCAACAAGGTCAATCAACCCGGGAGGACACCATGGCCGAGACGCGTCATGACATGCTGATGGAGCGCAACACCGCCATTCCGATGCGCGATGGCGCCGAACTGCGCGGCGACGTTTTCCGCCCCCAAACGCCCGGCAAATATCCGGTGCTGATGACCTTCGGTCCCTATGGCAAAGACGTGCCGCTGAAAGAGTTCATGCAGGAGGCCTGGGACGGGCTGCAGAAATTCTATCCCGACATCGTCGCCAGCTCGTCGCTGAAACATCTCGTTTGGGAAACGCCCGATCCCGAAGCCTGGGTGCCGGACGGCTATATCATCATCCGTGTCGATGCGCGCGGCTGCGGTAAGTCGCCGGGACGGCTCGCCCCGAACTCGCCGGAAGAATTCCGCGACTTTTACGACGCGATCGAATGGGCCGGCGTGCAGCCCTGGTGCAACGGCAAGGTCGGGCTGACCGGCATTTCCTATCACGCCGCCGGACAATGGCGCGTCGCCTCGCTGAAGCCGCCGCATCTCTTCGCGTTGTGCCCGTGGATGGGCACCTATGATTTCTTCCGTGACCGCACGCGCCAGGACGGCATTTTCGGCAGCGGCTTCATCTCGCGCTGGTGGACGCGCAGCGTGCTGCGCAACCAGCACGGCAATGGCGAAAGCCCCTATCACGACGTCTATACCGGCGGCAAAACCACCGGCGACGTCGCGCTGACTCCCGAACAACTCGTCGCCAACCGCGCCGATTATCCTGGCGAGATTTTGGCCCATCCGCTGAACGACGAATTCTATCAGGAGCGCACGCCAGACCTCAGCAAGATCGACCTGCCGATTCTCGTCGTCGCGAACTGGGGCGGCTTGGCGCTGCATCTGCGCGGTACGATCGGCGGCTTCATGGGCGTCTCGTCACGCGACAAATGGCTGAAGATCCAAAGCGGCTCTTACATCCACACTTACTTCCAGCCGAAGAACGTCGCGATGATGAAGCGGTTCTATGACCGCTATCTCAAAGACATCGACAATGGCTGGGAGAAGGAGCCGAAAGTCGAGCTGTCGGTGCGCGGTCCCGGCGACACGGTGAAGCGCCAACATCAGGCAACCGCATGGCCCCTGCCCGACACGCAATGGACCAAGCTCTATCTCGATGTCGCAAAGAAGACGCTCGATCCCAACCCGACCAACGCGCCCGCCGCCAATGAATCCTACCCGGCGATCAGCGACGGCGTGACGTTCGTCAGCCCGGCCTTCACCCGCGATACCGACATCGCCGGTCCGGCAAAGGCAAAGCTCTATGTCTCTTCCACCACCGAAGACATGGACATCTTCGCAACGCTGCGCGCGTTCGATCCGCAAGGCAACGAGATGACCTTCCGCACCGGCGGCGAGGCGAAGGCGCCCGCGACGCAGGGCTGGCTGCGCGTCTCGCAGCGCAAGCTCGATCCGAAACGTACGACCGACTTCACGCCGTTCCATCCGCATGACGAACGGCAAGCGTTGAAGCCCGGCGAAGTTTATGAGGTTGAAGTCGATATCTGGCCGCTGAGCCTGCATCTGCCCAAGGGCTCAACCGTCACATTGACGGTGCAAGGAAAAGATTTCGAGCGGCCGGGAGAAACCGGTCCGACCAAGGGCGTTGGCTGGATGTATCACAGCGACCCACAGGATCGTCCGCCGGCGATCTTCCACGGCACGCATGCGGTTTATACCGGCGGCGGCCGCGAAGCCTTCCTGCAATTGCCGGTGTTGCCGGCGTAACCTGTTAGATTAGGCGGCGGCGCCTTGCGACACCGGCGGCCGATGGTCGTCGGGCAGGGCGTCGGCTTCCGCCACGCGAACGCAATTGCGCCCGCCGTGCTTCGCCGCGTAAAGCGCTTCGTCGGCACGCTTGATTAGGCTGTCGGGCGTTTCCTCGACATCGTGCGTGATCGACACGCCGATACTGATCGAGATCGATAGCCCGCCTTCGATACCTGCGACCTCGATCGGCTTGTCGGCAATGACCGAGCGCAGACGTTCGGCAACGACTAGGGCGATCTGCATCGGGGTTTCGGGCAGCACGACGACGAACTCTTCGCCGCCATAACGCGCAACGAGATCGAAGCCACGGACGTGACGTCCGGCGCGCGCCGCGACTTCCTTCAAGACTTCGTCGCCGGCAGCATGGCCGTAGGTATCATTGACCTTCTTGAAGAAATCGACGTCGAACAGCAGCAGCGACGGGCCTTTGGCGCCTTCGCTGATACGCTGCATCAAGCCTTCGAGATGCGCCGTCAGATAACGGCGGTTGTAGAGGCCGGTCAGTGAATCGGTCAGAGCAAGCGCGAGGCTCTTCTGGTAATTGTCCTGCAGCTGATCCTGCAGCCGCTTGCGGCGGATCTGCGTGCGGCAGCGGGCCATCAGTTCGTTACGATCGAGCGGACGGACGAGATAGTCGGTCGCGCCGAGATCGAGACCTTTGGCAAGACGCGGCAGCTCGTCCGGATCGGCGATCAGCAGGATCGGCACGAGGCGGCTTTGTTCATTTGCGCGCAATTGCGAAACGACGCGCAGCGCATCGACCTTGCCGGCCATGCTGAGAATGACGAGTTCGACCGATGAGTCACAGCAGGCGACGAATTCATCGACCTTGGTCGGACGCACGGTTTCGCTGACCAACGGCCCGAGCATTTCGGCGATACGCGCGCCGGCGAAAGCATTTTCTTCCCAGAGAAGAACCCGCGCCGGGCTGGTGTCTTCCTGCGGACCGTCCTTATCGGACGACGCATTGAACTTGCCGCAAATCTCTTCGCGATGGCGCCATTCTTCCATCATCCGGCGCAATCGGACGAGCGAGCGCACGCGCGCGAACAAGGCGATATCATTGACCGGCTTGGTCAGAAAGTCGTCGGCGCCGGCTTCGAGGCCGCGCACGCGGTCGGACGGTTCGGACAAGGCCGTCACCATCACGACCGGAATATCGGCGGTCCGCGGATCGGCCTTCAGGCGCTTGCAGGTTTCGAACCCGTCCATACGCGGCATCATCACGTCCAGCAGGATGAGATCGGGATGCTCGGCCTGAGCGACTTCGAGAGCCTTAATACCGTCATTGGCGCTGAGCACGTTGAAGTATTCGCTCGAGAGCTTCGCCTCGAGCACCTTCACGTTCACATCGACGTTGTCAACAACCAGGATTCGTGCGGACATATGGGTCTTTGCTCAGGCGCAGAAACGCGCCACGGTTTGAAGGAAATTTTGTACCGAGATGGGCTTCGCGATATAGGCCTCGCAACCGCCTTCGCGGATCTTCTCTTCATCGCCCTTCATCGCAAATGCAGTGACGGCAATGATCGGAATCGATTTCAGATCGTCGTCCTCTTTGATCCACTTCGTCACTTCGAGGCCGGAGACCTCGGGCAACTGGATATCCATGAGAATGAGATCGGGGTGATGCAGGCGGGCGAGTTGCAGCGCCTCCATCCCGTCCTTGGTTTGAAGGATGTCGTAGCCGTGGGCTTCCAACAAGTCGTGGAAAAGCTTCATATTCAAATCATTGTCTTCGACAATGAGGACGCGCTTCGCCATGGGTCGTTCCTTCTCGGCCACGACCGAAAGATCATCGCCGTTCGGGATCATAGGCGTGCAACCGTTAAAAGAGCATCCACGGGAATAGTTCCAATTCTAAAGCTCATGCGAAGCGCCTTTCGCGCCACCTCCATCTTCCGATTAAAATTGCTTAAAATTCGTTAATTTCTTGGACAAGGGCAGCTTTCATGCGGATCGGCGTTGATATCGGTGGCACCAAAATCGAGGCAGCCGCGCTGGATGCGGACGGAACGATCCGCTGGCGGCAGCGGGCCGCCACGCCCCAGGGTGACTATGCCGGCACGATCGCCACGGTGCAGGCACTGGTGGCGGCGGCCGAGGCCGAACAGGGGCAGGCCCGAAGCGTCGGGATCGCCATCCCCGGCATGCTGTCCCCCGAAACCGGCCTCGTGAAGAACGCCAATTCGACCTGCCTCATCGGACGGCCGTTCGACCGCGACCTCGAAACGGCGCTGAACCGGCCTTTGCGGTTCGCCAATGACGCCAATTGCTTCGCCCTCAGCGAGGCGACCGACGGCGCGGCCAAGGGCGCCGCCGTCGTGTTCGGGGTCATTCTCGGCACCGGGGTCGGTGGCGGCGTGGTCGTTCATGGCCGCGTTCTGACCGGCCCCAACGCGATCGCGGGCGAATGGGGCCATTCCCCCCTGCCCTGGCCGCGCGACGACGAGCGGCCCGGTCCACCCTGTTATTGCGGCAAGAACGGCTGCACCGAAACCTTCCTGTCCGGCCCAGGGTTCGCCCGCGACCACCACACCGCGACGCGGATCGAGGCCGATGCCGGAACGATCGCCGCCCAGGCCGCCGCCGGCGACAGAGAAGCACAGGATTCGCTGGCCCGTTACGTCGATCGTCTGGCGCGCGGTCTCGCTACCGTGATCAACCTGCTCGATCCGGATGTCATCGTGCTGGGCGGCGGCGTGGGCCAGATCGAGGCTCTCTACGACGCCGTGCCGCAGCGTTGGGGCGCTTATGTCTTTTCGGACAAGGTCGCGACGCGGCTCGTACCGCCGCACTGGGGCGATTCAAGCGGCGTGCGCGGCGCCGCGTGGCTGTGGGAAACGCGTTAGGGTATTGCGCGCGCCGGCTTCTTAAGGCCGGGACCAGAGACCTTATCGAAGCGGCTGATTTCCCCGCTCGCGATCTGCTCGGTGCCTTTGAAATGGTCGATCAGCAGTCGAACCGCCTTTTCGACATCGCGCGCCAGCACCGCTTCCATGATCTCGCGATGCTCGTCGCGCTTGCGCCGCGTTTCGAATTGATGCGGCTGCTTCAAATTTCGATAGCGGTCGGCGGCATCGAAAAGCTGCTCGCAGTAATCGCGCAGCCGCCCGGAACCGCAGGCCGCGATGAGGCTCGCATGAAAATTCCGATGCGCGCCTTCGTGATTGGCGCGTTCCTCGGGCGTCATCGCCGCCAGCGGATCCCCGGCGCGCGAAAAGCGATGAAACGCCAGGACGATGCCTTCTTCCCATTCGGCGTCGCCGTCTTTGATCGATTGCCGCAAGGCGATTTCGTTCAGCCAACAGCGCGACCGCGTTAGGTCCGCCAAATCCTCGAGGCTGACCGGCGCGACGGAAAAGCCGCGAAGATCGTTCTGCCGCACCAAGCCGTCGCGCGAGACGCGGTTAAGCGCCTCGCGCATCGGGCTGAGGCCGACGTCATAACGTTCGCAGAGACGGCGAATATGCAGCTTTCGGCCCGGCGGAAAATCGCCGGCGATGATTTCCCGCCGCAGTCTTTCGTAAGCCGTCGAAGCTAGCGTGGCGGGCTCACCGCCCGCCGGCTTCGTGCTTTTCACGCGTGTTGCCAAACCGTTCCTTTCAACTCGTCTTCGGCCGCAAGCCGTCGGGCAGCGAGGTGCCGCCCTTGGCGAGCAGATAGTCCCGCGACGCCATCGCCTGCTGACGCACGCGATTGAGCTGGGCCTGATTGACGAGCTTGCCGTTGTATTTGACCGCCTTGCCGGCAACGAACACCGCATCGATGCAGCTCGTATCGGCCGCGACGACGACGGCATCGACCGCCTTATTGATCGGGTAGAACAACAAGTTGTTGGTATTGAACATCACGAGATCGGCCTGTTTTCCAGGGCTGATCGTACCGACCTGGCCGTCGAGGCCGCAAGGCTTTGCGCCATGCACCGTCGCCATTTCGAGAATCATCTGCATCGGAATGACGTTGGCGGGATGCCATTGGCGGGGATCGGCGGGCGCTTCGACATGCTCGTCGGCCGGCGGATGGCTGACGGCATAACGCCCCGCGCCCAGCGCGCCGCGCATGGTCGAGAACATATCCCCGGCGGCGAAGGTTTCGCTGTCGATACTGAGACTGGGAATGACACCGTTCCGCACCAATCGCGCGGTCGCGGGCGGATCGCCCTGCCACGGCACTTTCCATTCCTCGCCCGGCGGCGAGACGGAGGTGGTGCCGCCGCTGTCCTTCAGCATCTTGATCTCTTCGTCGGTCGCCTTCAGCAGATGGACATGGGTGATATCGGGACCGAGCAGGCCAGCCTGCTGCATCGCGACGATCGTACCACCGCCCGAGATATGCGCCGTCGTCTGCAAGCCGAGATCGCGCGCCGTCTTCAAATCCTTCGCGACCTGTTCCATTACCGCGAATTCCGGTCCGCGTGCCGCCATCTGTAAGGTGACGAGACCGGTGTTGTTCGAGAAATGCTGCTTGCGCACCCGCACGATGTCATCGGGCAGATCGAGCGTGCTTTTCTGAATCCATTTCATCGGCTCCGGCGTTTGCGGCCAACCCATTGCGAAAACGGTTCGCCCGGCTGAATCGCGCGCCGCTTGAATCGCCGCATCCGCGTGTTGCGGCGTATTCATGATATGCGCCCAATCGACCATCGTCGTGATGCCGGATTCGAGCGCGGCCAGACGGCTCAACAAGGTCCCAGCATAAACATCGTCCGGCCGGAAATTGGTGCCGTATTTCGTAAAGATGGTGCCGAAATAGCCGAAGAGGCTCCAATCGACCGCCTGATGCCGAAGGACGCCCTGCCAGGAATGGCGATGACTGTCGATGAAGCCGGGCGTGATCAGCATCGCGCTGGCATCGACGATCTCGGCGCCGCCCGCGCTGAGGTTTTTGCCGACGGCGGCGATCTTCCCGTTATCGATCAGAATATCGCCGCGCAGTTCGCCGATCTTCGGGTCGAGTGTCACGATATACGCACCACGCAACAGAATGCGCGGACGTTTCGGTATTGCCGACGGCGTTGCCGCTTCTGCGGGCCGGGCGCCGAAGAGCGCCGAGGCCGCGCCACTTAATGTCAGGCCGAACGCGCCGGCCGCGCCGAATAGATCGCGTCTTCCCATAGTCATTCGTTTCTCCCCCGTTTTGCCGACTTCAAAGAATCAGATGAACGTTTGCCGTTCGTTTTATTTCGGTGCGTAACCCGGCGCCGTGCGTTCGTCGCGCCATGTGCCGGGCGGTGTGTTGTTCTGTTCGGGACGGACACGCCACGACGAGCCGTAAAAGTTAGGGTCCTTGCCCGGTTGGAATTTTCGCGGGACCCAATCGTCATCGACCGCGTCCATATCGGAATAGCCTTCCGCCAATCCACCGGCGGGATTCCAAAAATACCAAGAGCAGGTCGAGCTGACGGTATGACGGATCGGCCCGATATTAGTTTTCCAGCCCGGCGCTTCGACCTGCGCGCCCAGCAGCATCACTTCGTCGAAGTCGCGGAACTCGAAGGCGACATGCTGAAAGCCCGTATGCGGGCCACCTTGCAGCAACAATGAGTGATGATCGCTGGAGCCGTCGCAGCGCATGAACATGCCGCCAGCGTCCATATCGTCGGTGAGGCGAAAGCCAAGGCGATCGGTATAGAATTTCGTCGCCTGAGGAATATCGCGCGGCGCCCAATAGACGATATGGCCGATCCGCGCCGGCGCAACCGGGCGGCGCACTGTTCCTTCGGCGACGCGATTGAGCCTTGGATGATGGCCGACGGTGTTCGTCGCCGGGAATTCACGCACGAGCGACTTGCGCAGGGTAACGGCGAAGCCCAGGGGATAGCCGTAATCGTCGATGCAATGAAGAACATCTTCGGCATCGACGCGCACCTCGCGGTCCTTGGTCATTTCAGCGCCGATCGCATCGAGCGATGCCTTGCTGTCAACACCCCAGATGATTTCCCGCGCCGTTGAGTCATTCAGCATCGGCCAATCGATTGGTGCTACCGGCAGGCTGTTATCGGTCGCCTTGCGCAGATGGATCGACGTGCCGTCCTCGACGGCGAAGTCGGCACCGTGGGCGCCCGACGACAACCGCTTAAGACCGAAGCTGTCGTAGAAGCGCGATGCCCACTCCGGATCGGCAACGCCGTAAAAGATTCGCTCGACCCCGAGAATGCTCATCCGACCGTTTCTCCCCGCAGGCCCTTTATTGAACGGCGAAATCGTTCAACCGGCCAGCACCTTTATATAATCGATTATTTTCACGTTGACACGAAAGATCGATTATTTCAATAAATACCGAAGCGATAAAATCGGGGGGATCGAAATCATGAAGCTGCTGTCATTCGAATACGGCTCGGACATCCATGTCGGCGCATCGATCGCCGAGGGTGTACTCGATCTCACCCGCGCCTTGGCGATAACGCATCCCAATGTTCGCGACGCGCACTCGCTGTTGGCCATTATCGAGGCCGGGATCGATATCGACAGCTTCGGCGCAGAATCGATCGCCGAGTTGCGCAAGTCCGGACGGCTCACATCGCTGCTGATCGCCGATCCCAAATATCTGCCGCCGATCACCCGCCCGCGTAAGATTCTGGCACTGGCGCTGAACACCCGCGAGCATATCGGCGAAACCGGTCAGGACTTCTTCGAAGAGCCGATCGTCTTCGCGAAATATCCCAGCAACATGGTCGGCCACGATCGCGACATCGAGTTGCCGCCCTTTCCCCAGCGCATCAACGAGGAGAACGAAGTCTGTCTCGTCGTCGGTAAAGACTGCCGTCACATCCTGCCGTCGGAAGCGCCGAACTATATTTTCGGCTGGACGATCAGCAACGATGTCTCGGCACGCGACCGTCAGCGCGAGCGCAGCAAGATGGGACAGCCTTATTCCTACGCCAAGAATTTCGCGACCTTCTGCCCCGTCGGCCCTTGGGTGGTGACCCGCAAGGAGCTTCCCAACGCGGCCAATTTGAAGATGTCGGTTCGCGTCAACGGCAAGACCACGCGCGAGGGCAGCACCTCCAGCATGATCTTCGATCCCTATCAGATTCTCGCTTATTGCTCGGACTACACGCCCATGGAGGCCGGCGACATCATCTCGCTCGGCACCTTCGCCGGCGAAAAGCTGATTCAAGAAGGCGATGTCGTCGAACTGGACGTCGAGCATATCGGCGTCTTGCGCAACCGCGTCGTCGCCGCGAAAGCCCCGTGGCGGAATTTCACGCCAGGCGCGCCAACGGGACCGTTCGTCAAAGAACGCTAAGCAATACCGGGCAACCGGTCGAAAAGAATGCGGGGAGGATATCGATGACGAATAGGCTTCGTCCGACAGCAATCGTTTTGTCTGCTTTCATGCTCGCGACCTGTATCGCGAACGCGGCTTCGGCACAGGTCGAGAATACCGTGTTGTCGCTTCCCGCCGACGGATTGCAATTCCTGCCCTATTACGTCGCTCAGGATGCACATCTGTTCGAGCAAGAAGGTCTTGCCGTCAAATCCGTGATGCTCGCCGGTGTCGGCACGACCAACGGCGTCATTTCGGGCGCGGTCGATTTCGGTATCTCCAACGGCGCATCGCTGACCCGTGCGGCGGCGCGCGGTCAAAAACTATTGGCCATCGCCATCATGAGCGACAGGCCGAGTTGGACCATCGTCGTCCGCAAGGACATTGCCGACGCGGTGAAATTCGATCCGCAGGCGCCACTGGCGGCGCGCGCGCAAATCCTGAAAGGCCGAACCTTCGGCATCGATTCGGTGAACTCGGTCGGTCACGCCTTCCTGCGTGTCGTCGCCACGGCCGGCGGACTCGATCCCGAAAGCGCGAACGTGACGCCGCTGCCGCCGCAGGACGCGCTGGCCGTGTTCAGCCGCAAAGGCATCGACGGTTTCGTCTCGACGCCGCCCTGGACCGAGAAGGTGGAGCTAGACGGCACGGCAGTCGTTTTCGCCAGCGCCATCGCCGGCGATCCGCCGTGGCTGACGCCGTTCGGATCGGGACTGGTGCTGACCCGGCCGCAATTCTGCGCCGAGCATCGCTCGATCTGCATGAAGATGGGTCATGCGATCGTAAATGCCCTGGCCTATGTCCATGACAAGCCCAAAGAGGCCGACGCGATTTTGAAAAAACGTTTCAGCAGCATCGACCCTGCAGTTCTCGATCACGCTTTCCTGACGATCGAAAAGATCACGGCGCGGTCCGCGGTTGTGGTCGAGACCGCGGTATCCAATTCCGACCGCCTGAATGCGGAGGCCGGCTTCATGAAGCCGGAAGACCAACTCAGCAGCTACAAAGAACTTTTCACCGACGAATTCGTCCGGTGACGCGTCAGCAGCCTGGTTTCGGCAGCGGCTCGATATCGTCGAGCTTCGCTTTCAGGACGTAGTCGCCGTAATCGAGCGACATATCCTGCGAGACGCCGTTATCGAGCAGCCGCATGCTGAGCTGATAGTCCGGCGTATTCGCGTCGATCTTGGCCGGGTCGTTCTTCGCGGAATCGGCCGGAAAGAAGGCCAGGTTCACGCGCCATGACGGCCGCTGCAACAACGGGCTGTCGAGCGGCTTCAAGGCTTTCGGGTCGGGCGATAGTTGCGGCCCGATAACGGCTGTGATCTCGCCCGCATTCTCGACCGAGGCCCCGTCGAAGACTTTGCGCGAGATGAACTGATCGCCAGCGATCGCGCGTTCGATCAAAAGGAGCGTATGCGCCGTCGGGAAGATCACCCCCGGCTGAAGCGTGATCGTCGATTGTTCGGGTTTTTCGAATTGGGCGACACCACCCTTGCCGACGCCATCGACATGCGCTTCGCCGTGGATATCGTCCTCGACCTCGCCATTGCGCAGCCGCCGGTCATTAAAGCGATAGCGCAGCCCGTCTTTCGATTCCCAGGTAATGAGGCTCGAATTGATCTCGACCGTGCCCTCTTCGGAATAGCTGAGCCGCAAGCGAAACCGCTGATCGACAGTCCAGCCGTCGCAGGCTTCACCCCATTCGTAATACATCGCGCCGCTGGCCCCGGCGACGCCGCTGGCAGACTTGGCGCTGTCGAGCGTGAGGCTGTAGAGCGCGCGGTGAGGCTGGATATCGGTTGCCCAAGCGGGCGAGAGCGCCGCTACCAGCGTCGCGAGCGCAAGGCCGAGACGGCGGGCGGGCAGACTTTTCCCGGGAAGGCCTTTCATCGAACGACGAACGTCACCAAACAACGGATGCTTCTCTCGCATGGCCTCACATCGACAGTATGTCACGCTTCACGCACTTGCGGTAGCGGGCGGCACGGATTGCCATCCCACACCGGGATGGGCGGCAAGCTCTGCCGGGTGCGGAAATTTTTGCCGATGCCCACGGCAAAAAAACGGCGGTTTCCCGACCAATTCATGTGGCATGGCCTCTGCATTAACCACGGCGAACCGAGTCGAAGGAAATTTCGAATCATGTCGAGCGCCGTTCTGAAGCTCCGTAAGGCCGAGGATGCTCTTTCAGCACCTTCGCCACGCCGCCTCGGACAACTGATTCAGCTCATGCCGCCGAGCAAGCAGCCGGCCGTGATGGATTGGGCCCGCGTCGTCGCGACCGCCGCCGACCGGCGCGTCGCGCAACTCGAAGCGCGGCTCGCTTATCTCGAAAGCCAGATCGGCATCGACGAACTGACCAGCCTGCTCAATCGCCGCGGCTTCATGAATGCTTTCGTCCGCGCCAACGACGCGGCCAAACGCGGTGGCCCTGGCGGTGTCGTCATCGTCTGCGATCTCGACGGCTTCAAGAATGTGAATGATCTGCTGGGCCATGCTCAGGGTGATGAAGTGCTGCGCCAACTCGGCACGCTCATCCGTCGCAAGACCCGTAAGATGGACGCTGCCGCCCGTCTCGGCGGCGATGAATTCGCGCTGCTGCTGGTGGGCGCATCGGTCGCCACCGCCAAGCGCAAATGTCAGTATCTCAATCGCATGATCGGCACGATCGGCCTTGGCGCAAGCTTCGGCATCGCCGCCTTCGACGGCAGCGAAGACGAAGACCGGGTGCTGCACCAAGCCGATATGGCGATGTACGAAGAAAAGCGCGCCAGCACGGCTGCGTCGAAACGCAGCCGCGTGGCGAATACGCTTTAGGGCTTCTTTTCCGGCGGCAAAGCCAGCCGCAGATGCAATTCGCGCAACCGCTCGGTCGAGATCGGCGCCGGCGCCTGCATCAACAAATCCTGCGCCTGCTGATTCATCGGGAACGCGACGATTTCGCGAATGTTCGGCGTATCCGCCAGCAACATCACCATGCGATCGATACCCGGGGCCGATCCACCATGCGGCGGCGCGCCGAACTTGAATGCATTGAGCATGCCGCCAAACCGCGCCTCGACCTCGGATGCCGGATAGCCGGCGATCTCGAACGCGCGATACATGATGTCGGGGCGATGATTCCGGATCGCGCCCGACGATAGCTCAACGCCGTTGCAGACGATGTCGTACTGGAACGCCTTGATCGTCAGCGGATCTTGATTGTTCAGCGCGTCCAACTCGCCTTGCGGCATCGAGAACGGGTTGTGGCTGAAGACGATCTTCTTTTCTTCCTCGTCGTATTCGTACATCGGGAAGTCGGTGATCCAGCAGAACTCGAACGAGCCGGTCTTGCAGATCTTCAGCTCGTTGCCGACCTTTTGACGCGCGGTGCTGGCATATTGCATGAAGGTTTTCGGCACGCCGCAGACGAAGAACACCGCGTCACCGTTCTTCAAACCCAACTGCGCCCGCAACGCTTCGGTCCGTTCCGCGCCGAGATTGCGCGCGACCGGTCCTGCTCCGCCCTCTTCGCCTTCGCGGAAGAAGATGTAGCCCATGCCCGGCTGGCCTTCGCCCTGCGCCCAGGAATTCATGCGATCGCAGAAGGCGCGATTGCCGCCGGTCGGACCGGGAATCGCCCAGACTTCGACCTTCGGATCGGATTCGATCTGCGAAGCGAAAATCTTGAAGCCCGAGCCGCGGAACGTCTCGGTGACGTTGCTCATGGTGATCGGGTTGCGCAGGTCCGGCTTGTCGGACGCGTATTTCGACATCGCCTCGGCATAAGGAATCCGAATGAAGGGCGGCTTCGAGACGGTACGTTCCTTGCCGAACTCTTCGAAGATACCGGCGATGACCGGCTCGATCGCATTGAAGACATCGTCCTGTGTGACGAACGACATTTCGAAATCGAGCTGATAGAACTCGCCCGGCGAGCGGTCTGCGCGGCTCGCCTCGTCGCGGAAGCAGGGCGCGATCTGGAAGTAACGATCGAAACCCGCGACCATCAGCAACTGTTTGAACTGCTGCGGCGCTTGCGGCAGCGCGTAGAACTGACCCGGATGGATACGGCTGGGCACCAGATAATCGCGCGCGCCTTCGGGCGAGCTTGCCGTCAAGATCGGCGTCTGGAATTCCATGAAGCCTTGATCGATCATCCGTTTGCGCACAGAGGCGATCACCTGCGAGCGCAGGATGATGTTGGAATGAACGACCTCGCGGCGTAGATCGAGGAAGCGATAGCGCAGCCGCATATCCTCGGGATAGTCCGCATCGGCATTGACCGGGAACGGCAGCGTCTCGGATTCCGACAGGACGTTGATCGCTTTGATCTGCAGCTCGACTTCACCCGTCGGCAGCTTCGGGTTGATCGTCTCGGCCGAGCGTTTGACGACACTGCCCGTCACCGAGATCACGCTTTCAAGGCGTAACGCATCGACCGTCGCGAACAGCGGCGACGAGATGTCGATCACGCATTGGGTGATGCCGTAATGATCGCGAAGATCGATGAAAACGAGCTGACCGTGGTCACGTTTCCGGTGGATCCAGCCGGCGAGTCGGATTTCCGAGCCCGCGGCGGCAAGGCGCGAGGCGCCGCAAGTGGTGGTTCGATATGCATGCATGCGCCCAAAAAGCCGGGACAAGGGCCATTTTGTCAAGCGGTTGGCAACGTTTAGCGGTCGCCGTCCCGCCGGGTGCCGCCCCTCGCCGCCGGGCGCGCTTCGGTGTATATGGCACAGCCATGACACTCATCGCCGATTCGAGCGCGCTCGCCGCGTTTTGCCAGCGCCACGCCGAGACGGAATTCGTGACCGTCGATACCGAATTCATGCGGGATAAGACCTTCTGGCCGATCTTGTGCCTGGTTCAGGTCGGCGGCCCGAAAGAAGCCGTTGCGATCGACCCGTTGGCCCCCGATATCGACCTGTCACCCTTGTTCGAATTGATGGCCAACGAGAAGGTGCTGAAGGTCTTCCATGCGGCGCGCCAGGACATCGAAATCTTCGTCAATCTGACCGGCAAAGTCCCGGCGCCGATCTTCGACACCCAGGTCGCGGCGATGGTCTGCGGCTTCGGCGAGGCGGCGAGCTATGAAACCCTCGCCGGGAAACTCGCCGGCGCGCAGATCGACAAATCATCGCGCTTTACCGATTGGGCGCAGCGCCCGCTGACTGAACGGCAACTGACCTACGCCTTAGCCGACGTCGTGCCGCTGCGCACCGTCTATGAAAAGCTGGCGGCGCGGCTAGGGAAAAGCGACCGCCTCGAATGGCTCGACGAAGAGATGTCGATCCTGACCGATCTGGAAACCTATCGCCTCGACCCGGCTATGGCAGGGCGGCGTCTCAAAATTCGCTCGAACAACCGCAAGATGCTCGCCCTCGCCTGGGATCTGGCGACATGGCGCGAGACGACAGCACAGAAACGCGACCTGCCGCGCAGCCGTATCCTGCGCGATGAATCACTGCTCGAGATCGCCGCTCATGCGCCGCGCAGCGTCGATGATCTGGCGCGCTCGCGCGGCCTCGGCAAAGGCTTTGCCGAAGGAAAGTTCGGTACCGAAATTCTGGCCGTTGTGGAACAAGTCTTGGCGAAACCCGAAAGCAGCTACCCCGCCCCGACGCCGCGCCGCGACCCGCCACAGGGCATCGGCCCGCTGGTCGATCTGTTTCGCGTGCTGTTAAAAATGCGCGCCGAGGAAAGCGATGTGGCCTCGCGGCTGATCGCCGATGCCGAAGATCTCGAAATGCTCGCCGCCGACGATCATGCGGACGTGCGCGCGCTGTCAGGCTGGCGGTTTGAAATCTTTGGACGCGACGCTTTGGACCTGAAGCACGGCAAGCTAGCCCTCACCGCAGCCGGCAAGCGCATCAAGCTGGTCCGCACCGACACCGGCGCTACAGCGCCGTAATCAGACTTGTTTTAGTTCCGTCGTCCGGCTCAGGGCACGGCCTAGCGCATCGAGACGGCGCTGCACTGCTTCGCCAACCAGAAGCGCATGATTCGATGTGAGGCTGAGCGTCAGCTTGGTTTCGCTAAGCTTGAGCGAACTGCCTTTCAGTAACCCGGGCACGCCGCCCGTGAGCGTATAGGCCAGCCGCAAGGCGAGACCGGTGGCACGCGCCGCATCGCGGCCCGCCTCGTCCAGCAGCCGCAACGGCCCGAAATTCTCGAGCGTCGGCGAACCGCCATAGCGATAGGCCAAGGCAGCGCCGAGGAAAACGCGCTCGCTGTGATCGAGCCCGCCGACCGGCATATAGAGCGCATAGCGCAACGCGAGGTCGGCGCGATAATCCGGGTGATGATGCCAAGCGATATCACCGAGCAGCGCCGCCGCGCGGCGCAACCTCATCCGCGATGCCGGCTCTTTCGCGAACAGCGGCGTTGTCCAATCCAGCAAAACCTCGGCTTCTTCGCCGAAGCGCGGATTGACGAGCGCTTCCTCGGTGCAGGCAGCGATCAAGGGATCGGTCACATGCTGATCCGCGCCCATCAGGCTGTAGAGATGGCCCTCGCGCAATCCCGTCGCCGAGAAGACGAGTTCCTTCGCATCCATGCGGCGCATGACCCGCGCGAGAACCCGCGCCGCCAGCGGTACGACCTCGAGACGCTTGCGCGAGATCGTCGTAATTTTTTCCAGCGACTTACGCGACTGGACCGCCATGACATCGAGAAAGTTCAGCGCCGTGGCGCGCGGCAGCGTGTAGGACTGGATGATATGGAGCGGGTAATTATGCTGATCCATATGGATGCGCGCGATCGCACGCCACGCACCGCCGACGGCGTAAAATCGTGAATCATCCATCCGCGTCAGCCAGCCGACGGTATCGAGATGCCGGTCGATGACGTCTTTTAATTCTTTCTCGTCGCGCGCCTCTTCCATCAAGCGCAGCGGCCCGATCGGCAAAGTCGTGACCGAGCCGACCCGGCGATTGCCGATAGCCGCGAATTCGACGCTGCCGCCGCCCAGATCGCCGACCACGCCCAACGCATCGGGAACACCGGACAGCACGCCGAGCGCGGAAAGACGCCCCTCGTCGGCGCCGGGCAAGACGCGGACTTGAATACCGTATCGCTTTTCAATGTCGCTGACGAAATCCGAGCCGTCCTTGGCATCGCGCACCGCCGCCGTCGCCAGCACATCGATGCGCGAAGCGCCGGCCGCGCGCGCCAGCGCCGTGAAACGCTGCAGATTGGCCTTGGCCAGGGTGACACCTTTGGGATTGAGCAGGCCGGTCTTTTCGAGACCGCGGCCCAACCCGCACATCACTTTTTCATTGAGGAGCGTATGCGCGGCACGACGCGGTGCGTCGTAAACCACGAGCCGCAGCGAGTTCGATCCAATGTCGATAACGGCGACGCAATCGGGTTGCGCCATCGCGCCGAGCGCCGGAACAGGGCGACGTGTCATAGACGAAAATTAACGCGCCTATCTCTCCACGACAAGACGCGGCGTGGCATGTGTCCGCTCTAAAGCGCTGCCCCGGCCGGAAAGGCTGGGATTCGTCATGAAATAATCATGGACGCTGAAGGCATTCAAATCGTTGCTGACACGGTGATAGACGCCGTCCGAGTCGAGATTCCAGCTTTGCGCCTCGTCCTGGAACGAATGGGCCATGATTTCTTCGACGACCTGGCGATGGACGGTCTCGTTTTCGATCGGCACCAGGGCTTCGACGCGCCAGTCGAGATTGCGCGGCATCCAGTCCGCCGAGGAGATAAAAACCTTCGCCTGGGGCGACGGCAAAGCGTGGCCATTGCCGAAACAGACGATACGGCCATGTTCGAGGAAGCGGCCGATGATGCTTTTGACCCGAATATTTTCCGAGAGACCCAGAACGCCGGGGCGCAGGCAGCAGATACCGCGCACGATCAGCTCGATTTTCACGCCTGCGGAAGAGGCACGATAGAGGTGATCGATCATCGCCGGATCGACCAGCGCATTGACCTTGAGCCAGATATGCGCCGGCAGACCCGCATGCGCATTCGCGATCTCGGCATCGATCAGCTCGTTCAGCCGCGAGCGCAGGCTGAGCGGCGCGACCGCGATCTTTTCGAGCGTCGCCGGATTGGCATAGCCGGTCATGTAATTGAACAGGCGCTGCGCATCGCGGCACAGGGCCGGGTCGCAGGTGAAGAAGCTGAGGTCTGTATAAACCTTGGCCGTATAGGGATGATAATTGCCGGTGCCGAAATGCACATAGGAACGCAGGCCGCCGCTTTCGCGTCGCACGACCAGCGAAACCTTGGCATGGGTCTTCAGCGAGATGAAGCCATAGACGACCTGAACGCCGGCGCGTTCCAGATCGCGCGCCCACCGGATATTCGCCTCTTCATCGAAACGCGCCTTCAATTCGATCAACGCCGTCACCGATTTGCCGGCTTCGGCGGCTTCGATCAGCGCGCGGACGATCGGGCTATCGTCGCTGGTGCGATAGAGCGTCTGTTTGATCGCAACGACGGACGGATCACGCGCAGCCTGGCGGATGAACTGCACCACCACGTCGAAGCTTTCATAGGGATGATGGACGACGATGTCCTTCGCGCCGATCGCAGCGAAGCAGTCGCCGCCGAAATCGCGAATGCGTTCCGGGAAACGCGGATTGTACGGGACGTAAATCAGATCGGGCCGCTCATCGACGATCAGCTTGCGCAGGTCGGAAAGGCCGAGCAGGCCATCCAGCGCGATGACATCGCCCTGCGGCACATTGAAACGTTCGGCGAGGAAGCTTTGCAGATCGTCGGGCATGCCGGCTTCGACGCACAGCAGAATGACATTGCCGCGGCGGCGGCGCTTCAGCGCGCTTTCGTAAAGCCGGACGAGATCTTCGGCTTCATCTTCGATTTCGACTTCGCTGTCGCGCAGAATGCGGAACATGCCTTTGCCGAGCACCGAGAAGCCGGGGAAGAGATGATTGAGGAACAGCCCTATCATTTCTTCGAGCGGCATGAAGCGCAGCGCCTTGCCCGGCAAGCGGACGAAACGCGACAACGTCGATGGCACCAGCAGCAAGGCTTCCATCTGGCTGCCGTCGCTGCCGCGCGTCAATTGCAGCGCGAGGCCGAGACCCCAGTTGGCGATGAACGGAAACGGATGCGCCGGGTCGATCGCGAGCGGCGTGAGGATCGGAAAGATGTCGGCCCAGAATCGTTCGGCGACAAAGGCGCGGTCCTCGACGGAAAGATCATCGGCGCCGACAACCGACAGCCCAGCCTCGTTGAGTTGGGTCCGAAGGCTTTTGAGGATCACCGCTTGATCGCGCATCAGCTTGCCAGCGCGCGCGTTGATGGCGTCGAGTTGTTGTGCCGGCGTCAGCCCGTCCTGGCTGGTCATGGTCACTCCCGCCAAGACCTGACCTTTGAGGCCGGCGACGCGGACCATGTAGAATTCGTCGAGGTTGTTTCCCGAAATCGACAGGAAGCGCAGCCGTTCGAGCAGCGGTTGCCGCGGATTGTCAGACTCGGCGAGGACGCGTTCGTTGAAAGCCAGCCACGACAACTCGCGATTGATGAAACGTTCGGGGGCGCCCGGATCGGCGATTTCGGAACTGACGGAAACGGCCTGCGCCACGAACCCACACTCCATTTGCACAATTGTTGCCGACAAGTTTATCCGCGCTCTATGAACATGTCATTGCAGCCGTTGAAAAAGAAATCCTGGTCCAAAGGGGATCAACGCCTTGAAAAAGCTTTATATTCTCCGTCACGCCAAAGCTGTGCAGGAAGACAGCGGCGGCGACGCGGCGCGAAAACTGGCCCCCAGCGGCCGGAAAGCCGCCGCCGCGATGGGTGCATTTATCGCCCAGCAACCGCTTCCCCCCACCCTGGTTTTGTGCTCGTCAGCCGCCCGGACACGCGAAACCCTGGCGCAGATTCTGCCGGCCCTGCAGCCCGCACCGCGAACCGTCTATGAGGACGGGCTCTATCTCGCTTCGCCGAAAATATTGCTCCAGCACCTGCAAGACGTCGGCGACGATATCGCGAGCGTCCTGCTGGTCGCGCATAATCCGGGCGTTCACGAATTAGCGCTGCGCCTAGCCCGCGACCCGGCAAAACTCGGTTCGGGATTTCCGACCTGTGCATTGGCAGTGTTCGAAGTACCGGGGTGCTGGCATGCGTTGGAAGCACGAACCGGGTCGTTGACGATCTTCCAAACGCCGAAGATGCTCAATCAGGATCTTGGCGACGATTGAAGCCCAAGGCTTCGCGGACCAGCGGCACCGTAACCGCGCGCCGTCGCACCAGCGCGGCACGATCCAACACAGCAACTGCATCCTGTGCGGCGGCAAATGACCGGTCGAGATGCACGAGCAGATAGGCGATCACGTCCTGCGCGACCTTGATCTGGCGATCGGAAAAGAGCTTCACCAGCAACGCGCCCAGCAAAGCCTCGTCCGGCGGTTCGACCGCAACCGCGGGAATCGCCAAGAGGCGTGAACGCAGGTCGGCAAGACGAATGCCCCATCGCGCCGGCGGCTCGCGCGCCACGATCAGCATATAGCCCTGCCGTTCGGCCACGAGATTGTAGAGATGCAGCAAGGCTTCTTCATCGGCATGCGTCGCGTCGTCGAGAAGGACCGCTGTCGCATCGCCGAGATTTTGCGGCACCGTCGGCGTCGTCAGTGCGGGCGCGGCAATCGCGACAGCGCCGGAGCGCGCGCGCCATACTTCGCCGAGATGCGTCTTGCCACTGCCTGCCGCGCCCCACAACGCCAATGCCGGTGAGGGCCAGCCGGGCCAACGGTCGATCCACGCAACCGCATCGGCATTGCACGGCGCGACGAGAAAATCGTCGCGGCCCAGCGCCGGTCGGAAGCCGAGATCGAGGGGAAGCTGCGCCATCGCGAGCCTCAGTTCCGGCGATGCGTTTTCGGCGGATGGGAATCGTAGAGCGAGCTGGCGAGGTAGCGGCTGAGGGCAAACCGCACCAGCACGCCGATGACAGCCGCCGCCGGCAAGGCCAACAGCACGCCCAAGACGCCGAACAATTCGCCGAAGGCCAACAAGGCGAAGATGATCCAGACTTCGTGGAGATGAACCCGTTCGCCGATCAGTTTCGGCTGTAGGAAATTCGCCGAGGTCAGATGCCCCGCGAGGAAAATTAGCACCACGGCAGTGATTTTACCCCAGGTGCCGAACTGCATCGCAGCCAGACTGACGGCAATCAGCACACCGATAATCTCGCCGGCATAAGGAACGAAGCTGATGATGCCGACGATGATGCCGAGCATCACCGCGAAATTGAGCCCGGCGATGCTGAGCGCGATGGCGTAATAGGTGCCGACGATTAGACTAACCAGAGCCTGACCGTGGATGTAACCGGCAATGGTTTGATCGACCAATCGCAATTGCTGGCGGATCGTGTCGGCATGATCGCGCGGCAGCCAGGAATCGATCTTTTTGCCGATCACTGGCCAGTCACGCAGCACGAAGAAAGCAACCAAGGGTGTGATCAGCAACAGCGTGACGATATTCGCCAGCGCGAGGCCGCTGCTGAGGATGCTTTGCGCGACGCTGCCGCCCCACGTCAGCGCCGAGCCTGTCCAGCCGCCGACCATGTCGCGCGCCTTTTGCATTTCCTCGGGCGGCAATTCCTGCTGCGCGATATCGAGCAGATGCTGCGCCTGTTCACGAACATAAGCGACCGCCGCCGGCGCGCTGTGGGCCAGTTGCGCGCCCTGCAATTCGATCATCGGCACGAACAGCACGATAACCAGCGCAACCATCAGCAGGAAAAAGAGCAACGCCAGCAGCGAAGCGATCCCGCGCGGGACACGCCAGCGCGTTAAGAACAGGACCAGCGGCGACAAGATATAAGCGATCCCGAAGCCCGCCACGAACGGCAGCAGCATGCCGCTCAACAGATGCAGCATCAGGAAAAACACGGCCAGCGCGGCGAGCCAGAACAGCGTTTGCCGCGTCGCCGTCATGATTGAGCCTCGGCGCCCGCGAGACAGCGCCCCCAGCGGATGAGATAGAACGCACCTGACAGCACGGTGGTCGCTCCAACGAGATAAATCAGGATCAGGATGCTACCATGATCGTCGAAGCTGAAAGCGAATTGGGCGAGGACGGCGGCGAGTAACACGAGTTGCAGCGTCGTGTTGATCTTGCTGACCATCAGGGGTTGCCAGGGCATCGGCTGGCTGATCGCGGTCGAGAGCAAAAATCCGCCGACGATCAGCAGATCGCGGAACACCACCAAAATGACGAGCCAAGTCGGGACATGTCCGGCAAGGCCCAGCGTCACGAACAGACTGACGATCAGCGCCTTGTCGGCAATCGGATCGAGCAGAGCGCCCAGTTCGGTCCGTTGATTGAAATGCTTGGCGACATAGCCGTCGATCGCGTCGGAAATACCGGCGGCGATAAACACCCACAGCGTCGTCTCGATATCGCCGGCAAGAATCAGCCATATCACCAGCGGGACCGCCAGAAGGCGTCCCAAGGTAATGAGATTGGCGAGATTCATTGCGCCGGCGCGTCCGCGCCTCGACGCTGTTGCAGCACCCAATCCGGGTCGTTGCCGGTGAGATCGAGCGAAGCCTGCGTCAGCGCCTGACGGAGCTGCGCGATGCCGCCGACATATTTCAGCGTCACGGTCGCGCCATGGCGGTCGAGCGACATCAGATCGGTGCGTTGCACCGCGGCGATCGAGGCGAGACGCTGCCGGACCGCGATCCAGCCGCGCAGATCGTCCGTCGGCACCATCACGACCAGCGAGCCGTTCTGGCTGTAATCGAGGACATTCGTCTGCTTCCAGGCATCATTGACCTGGCCCGCCGTCCCGGCAGCCGCGCGTGCCAGCAGATCGGCATCGCTTTCGCCCGGGTTAGAATTGTAATTCGCAACCCAGGTCTGCTCGCCGCCGGGCGAACCCGGCACGAAGCGCGTGCTGTTGACGCTGACGGTCTTGTTCGCACCGGCACCGCGCAGCGTCGCACGCGCCACCAGCACATCGGCATTGCCGTAATTCTTGGCGATCTTACGCATCGCATCGTCACTGCCGCTTTCGGCCGCCGCGCCATTGATCGCCGCAACGTCGCGGGCATCGCCAGACGGCGTCGTCAGCGCAACGAGACCCTGCGGCGCGCGGTTCTTATTCCAGGCGTCGCGCCAGCCATTGGAGTCTTCCCAAAGCAGCGGTACCGACCCGCCGTCGAGAACGGGCAGGACGACGACCGGCTTGCTCGCGCTTTCGGCAAACGAAATACCTCGGCTGCGCAGGATTTGCTCGACCGCGGCGGGGCGAAAATGGAAAGTAAGCGTTGCCAGATAGCGGACGTCGGAGCGGCGCTCGTTCGCCACTTCGAAACTGGTGATGATGTCGTTGAGGACCGCATCGGTCGGCGCGGGAACTTTCGCGCGGTCGCGCCCGACGGCAAGGCGGTCGAACAAGGCCCCATAAGCACGGCGCTGTCCGTCCAGCCGCGCGGACTCACGGGCAGCGGTCGCGCTGGCCGCCGTCGCATCGACCGGCACAGATACGGAAAAGATGTCCTGACTATCGGCTGCCAGAGCGAAGCCCGACAGGAAGTTCGGCAGCAAAGCCGTCACGATCGCCAGGAAAAGAGCGGTCTGTTTCACGCCGGGTCCTCCCCGCTTGTCTTAGCGTACAAGCGTTCGCGACACCATAGATCGGAAGCGCCGGCTTGGCTAAGGTCACGCCGCGATTAAGGGAGAAAACGATGGAATTAGAGCTTGCCGGCAAGGTTGCGCTGATCACGGGATCGAGCCGCGGCATCGGCCGCGCCATTGCCGAGACATTGGCCGCCGAAGGCTGCGCCATCATGCTGACCGGGCGCGACCAGAAAGCGCTCGACGAAACGGCGAGCGCCATCGCCAAAAACGGCGGCAAGGTCAAAAGCTGCCTGGCCGAGCTGCGTGAGCCCGAAGCGCCGGCGGCGCTGGTCGAGGCGGTGAAACGCGATTTCGGCAAGCTCGATATTCTGGTTCACAACGCGGGCGCGACCAAGCGCGGCGACTTCCTCAAACTGACCGACGAGGATTGGCAGGACGGCTTCGCGCTCAAATTCTTCGCCCATGTGAAGTTGGCGCGCGCCGCCTGGCCGCTGCTGAAGGAAACCGCTGGCGCAGTGCTCGGCATCGGCGGCAACGGCGCCGCCAAGCCGACGATGGATTTCACCATCGGCAGTTCAGTCAATGCCAGCGTCGCCGCGTTCCACAAGGCATTGTCGGACATCGGCAAGCGCGACGGCATCCAGGTCAACACCATCCATCCCGGCCATGTCGATACCGACCGCATGCGCAAGCAGATGCAGGTCCGCATCGAGAAAACCGGCCGCAGCATGGATGCCGAGATCGAAGCCTATCGCAAGGAACTCAACGTGCCGCGGCTCGGCATGCCGGATGATGTCGCCTCGATGGCAGCCTTCATCTTGTCGCCACGCGGCCGCTGGCTGCACGGCGCGACGGTCATCATGGATGGCGGCGAAATCGAAATGATGTAAGGCGCGACAAGCGCCCATCGACGAGGGAGGAACGACGCATGAAAGCCGATACCGAGCGATTCCGTTTGCGTCGCTTCGTCGAAGAATTGATCGAAGCCGACGAATGCGAGGTCCGCAAAGCGCCGACCGACCTGATCGATCTGGCCGCAGCCTTCGATTGCAACAGCAAGGCGGTGTTGTTCGAGGCTGCCGGACCGGAGCGCGCCGCCGTCGTCGGCAACGTCATGGGGTCGCGCAAACGCCTCGCTTTGGCGCTCGGCACCGACGCGAAGGGTTTTCCGGCCAAGCTGCGCCACGGCATCGATCATCCGATCGCGCCGATCGAGATTCCGCAATCGGAAGCCCCGGTACAGGAAATCGTCCTCACGGGTGAAGACGCAGACCTGTCGAAACTGCCGGTCCATCTGCAGCATGCCTTCGACGGCGCGCCTTATATCTCGGCGGGTATCGACTTCGCGTGCGATCCGATCACCGGCTTTACCAATATCGGTTGCCGTCGATTGATGCTGCGCGGACGCAAGAGCGCCGGCATCGATCTCAACGCGCCCAGCGATCTGCGCGCGATCTATCAAGCCGCGATCGCCAAAGGCGAGAAGCTGCCCGTCGCCTTCACCGTCGGCAGTCATCCCGCCGACTTCCTTGCCGCGCTGGCCGTGACGCCGCCGCTCGATGAGCTGCATGTGATGGGCGGCGTACGCGGCGCGGCGGTGCCGATCGTCAAATGCCGGACCATCGATGTGTTCGTGCCGGCCGATGCCGAGATGATCCTCGAGGGCTATCTCGACCCGCGTGGCCTCGTCGAACCCGAAGGGCCGTATGGCGAATACATCGGCTATTACGGCCTATTGAAACGCAATCCGGTCTTTCATCTGACCGCGATCACCCGGCGTCGCGATGCTTTGTTTCAGTCCGTCACCATCGGCGGCAAGCTGATCGGCCGCACCGACACCGCGCAACTCGGTGCGGCGAAAACCGAAGCCGCCGTGTGGAAAGCCCTGCAGCAAGCCATCCGCGAACCCATCGCGGTCTGCTGCACCGGTTCGTCGGGTGGCATGTACAACGTCCGCGTCTCGCTCAAACAGCGTTATCCCGGCGAAGCGCGCAACGCGATCTCGGCGGTCTTCTGCTCTACCGCCGATGTGAAACATGTCATCGTCGTCGATGAGGATATCGACGTCTTTTCCGACGAGCATATCGATTGGGCAATGGCGACGCGCTTTCAGGCCGACCGCGATCTCGTCGTGGCATCGGGCTTTCGGGCCGTGCCGCTCGACCCGTCGTTGGCGGGCAGCCGCACCGGCGCCAAGGCCGGGTTCGATTGCACCAAGCCCTTCGGCAAAGGCGCATCCTTCGAATTCACCGTGCCCGAGCCGCCGGTTTTGCCGGAACGGGCTCATCGTTCCATCGAAGCCGTACTGTCCGAAGGGCCGGCGACCTATCTCGATCTGATGGCGGCGCTGGGGACGCGCGATGGACGTGAAATCCTCCCGGTCATCGAGCGGCTCTACGATGAAGGGCGATTGAGCCGGCTGGATGACGGACGTTACGCGCTGAAGCCATAATCTTCGCTCTCGAAAATCAACGCGGAAACACCGAAGATAGCGGCGTCCTATTCTCGATCCGTCTCACACAAAAAAGGGAAGCACGATGCGTAACAAACCGACCCTCCAGGCCGCCGACGTGGCCAAGATGATGACCGCCTGCAAGGCCGAAGCCGCGAAGAACAATTGGAAAGTGTCGATCGCGATCGTCGATGACGCCGGCGCACCCTGGCTGATCGAACGCGTCGATGGCGCAGGCCGCGTCTCCGGCATGGTTGCGCTCGGCAAGGCACGCACCGCCTCGACCATGGGCCGCCCCAGCAAGATGATGGAAGACCGGATCAAAGACCGCCCCGCCTTCCTCCTCTTCCCCGACATCCTGCCGATCCAGGGCGGCCTGCCGATCCTGGTCGGTGACGAATGCGTCGGCGCCATCGGCGTTTCCGGCGTTCAATCACACGAAGACGAACAAATCGCCGCCGCCGGCATCGCCGCGCTGGGCGTGTAGGAAAGAAAAGCGGCGGTGGTCCAGTAGGGGCCGTCGCCGCCACTCTTCATCGTCATTGCGAGCGTAGCGAAGCAATCCAGTGGCGATGCAGCGCGCGATCCAACCGGCCGTGTATATTATGGCCAGCAAACAGAACGGCACGCTCTATGTCGGCGTGACCTCAGCCCTTATTCAGCGTGTTTACCAGCATCGTGAAGCGGTCACTCCAGGCTTCGCCACGCGTTACAGCTGCAAAGTCCTCGTCTGGTTCGAACAGTACGAAGATATGACCACAGCTATCAGCCGAGAAAAGCAGATTAAGGCCGGATCACGGGCTAAGAAATTAGCGCTGATTGAAGCGGCGAATCCCGACTGGCGCGATTTGTACGAAAGCCTGCTTTAACAAGGCAATGTCATCGCTTGCGGAACGACTGGATTGCTTCGCTCCGCTCGCAATGACGAAAACTAATATCCCAGCGCGAATGCCTCGCGGCGATGGTCGGCGGCGCCGGCGAGGTTGCCGGAGGGCAGAAACTCGATCGCCTTGGCCGAACCGTAGAAGAACGGATCTTCGGCGCGTTTCGCCGTGTGGCCCATCGCGGCGAGTGCGGGCACGAAAGCTTCGGGCAATTCCAGTTCCATCAGGAAGTCGCTGCCGTTGGCGGTGTTGCACCAGCGTGGCGCTTCGACCGCGGCAGCGACATCGAGTCCATCATCGATCAGCTTGCCCAGAACCTGCTGATTGGTGACGGTCTGGCTGAGGCCGCCGGGGCTCGCCACGACGTACCGCACCTTGCCGTCGCGTTCGACCATCACCGGGCACAGCGTATGCGCCGGCCGCTTGCCCGGGGCGACGGTATTCGCCTGGCCCGGCTTGTGCGTGAAGCCGGCCATGCGATTATTGAAAAGAATGCCGGTCCCCGGATCGCGGAAGGCGCTGCCGAACACCGCGAAGATGCTTTGCACGACGCAGATCGCATTTCCTTCGGAATCCGCCACCAACAGGCACGACGTACCGCTGGTATCTTTCACGGTCGGCGAAGGGGGCGTGCCGAGCACGGCCTGCTGCAGCATCTTCGTCATCTCGGCCGACATCGCGCGTTCGACGGCATCCGGCACCGCAGCGGGATCGGCGATCAGCGGCAGACCATTCGCGAACGCGGCTTTCATCGCGCTCATCTGATAGCCGATGCGCCGCGCCGGATCGGCCAGCAGCGTCTTGGTATCGATCGCGCTGAGGCCGTTCAACTGCATCGGCAGCAACACGCCATAGGAGTTCGGCGGCATGACATAGACGCGATGATCGCGATACATCGTCGAGGCCGGCGTCACGTCGAGCGGCTTGAACGAAGCGATGTCTTGAGCCGTCAGCAGCCCACCCTGTTTCGCCATATAGGCGCCGAGACGTTCCGCGGTTTCGCCGTGATAGAAGCCTTCGTCCGCCCCCAGATCGGCAATGCGCCGGAAGGTCGCGGCGAGTTCGGGCTGGCGCAGCGTTTCGCCCAGTCCGATCGGCTTGCCGCCGGGCAGATAAATCGCGGCGCACCCCGGATCGGCAGCCAGCAGCGCTTGGCTGTCGGCGATACGCGCCGCGAGGATCGCCGAAATCGGATGGCCCTCGGCGAGCGCAATCGCTTCGGCGAACAGGTCCTTCCAAGGCAGCTTGCCGAAACGCTTATGCATCACGTCCCAGGCGCGAACGAGGCCGGGAACGACCGGCGCGAGCGGACCTTGCGCCTTCATGCCGCCGGCAAAACGTTCCGGCGTCGCGGCTTGCGGTGCGTAACCCGACGAATTGAGCCCACTGATCTTTCCGGTCTTGGCATCGCGATAAAGAATGAAGCAGTCGCCGCCCAGCGTCGTCGCATGGCCCAGCACGACTGTCAGCACCGCCGAGGACGCGATCATCGCATCGACGGCACTGCCGCCCTTCCGATGAATATTGATGCCGGCCTGGCTGGCGGCGGCATGGCCGCAGACGATCATCGCCTTGCTGCCGTAGATCGGCGACCGCGGCTCGCGCAGCGAAAGTCCCGAGCGCTTGGACGCCGCCTGCTCATTGCTCATCGCCGATCCCCTAAACTGCTGATTTTGATGCGCCAAACATTCCTTCGCGCGAGCGACCGCGTCAAGCGTGGTTGGCCGCCTGCAATCAAGAGTTGTTTCCGCCCGCCGCCGTTTCCGATAGGCTTGCCGCAACGAAATCCATGGGAGGCAAACGACGATGCGTATCGGCACCAAGATTCTTATGGGCGGCATGGCCGCCTTGTTGGCCCAGGCGAGCACACCGGCGCGCGCGGCCGATGCCTACGACATCAATGTCATTCTGCCCATGACCGGCGGCGCTTCGTTTGTCGGGTTGGGCCAGAAAGACACGCTCACCGCCCTTGCCACCTACGTCAATAAGAACGGCGGCATTCAGGGCCGCGATCTACATTTCACCTTCAAGGACGATCAGAGCAGCCCACAGGTCGCGGTGCAGCTCGCCAACGAAGCCTTGGCCTCGAAGCCCGCCGTCGTGATGGGATCGAGCATCGTCGCGATGTGCCTCGCCATGGCGCCGCTGATGGAAAGCGGGCCGATGCACTATTGCCTGTCGCCGGCGATCCATCCGAAACCGGGCAGCTACACCTTCTCGGCCAGTTCGGACTCCGTCGATCAGATCGCGGCGGTGATGCGCTATTACCGGATGAAAGGCTGGACCAAGCTCGCCGTCCTCGATACCACCGACGCCAGCGGCCAGGACGGCGACCGCGCCATCGATGCGGTGCTCGCCTATCCCGAGAACAAATCGATGACCAAGGTCGATGCGGAGCATTTCAATCCGGCGGATATTAGCGCCGCGGCGCAGATCGAACATATCAAAGCATCCGGCGCACAGGCGATGATCGCCTGGGTCACCGGCGCACCGGCCGCGACCGTCTTCAAAGGCATGATCCAGGCCGGGCTCGACATTCCGGTCGCGCCGACCAGCGGCAATCAGACCTTCGCCTCGATGGCGCAGTGGGAAAGCTTCCTGCCGAAGCAACTCATCCTCGCCTCGGCTCTCTTTCCCGAGCATGACGGGCTGCTGACGCTCGATGCACCGATGGAGAAGGCGCAGAAAGAGATGTACGCGATTCTCAAAGACGCGAAGCTGAAGGCCGACAACATGGTCGCGACGTCGTGGGATGCCGGGCTGATCCTCGTCTCGGCCCTGCGCAAACTCGGGCCGCAAGCGACCGCGGCGCAGGTGAAGGATTACGTCGCCAACCTGACCGACTACGCCGGTGTCGATGGCGTCTATGACTTCAAGAAATATCCGCAACGCGGCCTCGGCCCGGATGCCTCGACGGTCACGACCTATGACGCAAAGACCAAGGCCTGGACCTGGCTCAGCAAGCCCGGCGGCGAACCGCTGAAGTAAGAAACTCCATCGTCATTGCGAGGAGCAGCTTTGCGACGAAGCAATCCAGTGCGCGGACAGACTGGATTGCTTCGCTTCGCTCGCAATGACGATAACTACGCCGTGCCCCAAACCTCTTTCGCCGTTTCGACGATCAGCGACAGTTTGCGCTTTTCGTCATCGACGGTGAGGGCATTGCCTTTGATCGTGCTGGCGAAGCCACATTGCGGGCTAAGCGCCAGACGATCCAGTGGAACGACCTGCGCGGCTTCCTCGATCCGGCGTTTCAGTTCGTCCTTGGTTTCGATCGCCGCCTGTTTCGTCGTAACGAGACCCAGCACCGCGACTTTCTTACCGCTGAGATAGCGCAACGGCGCGAAGCTGCCGGCGCGCGGGCTGTCATATTCAAGGAAGAACCCGTCGATCGCGAGTTCGCCGAAGACGATCTCGGCCACAGGGTCATAGCCACCCTCGGCGACCCAGGCGCTTTCGTGATTGCCGCGGCACATATGCATGCAGACGGTCATGTCGGCGGGACGGCCTTTCAGCACGTCATTCAGCATACCGACATAGAATTGCGGCAGCTTGTCCGGGTCCTCGCCAAGACCTTTCACGGTATCGCGCAATTTCGGATCGCAGAGAAACGGCAGATTGGTTTCATCGATCTGCAGATAGCGGCAGCCTGCATCGTAAAGCGCCTTGATCTCCTCGCGATAGACGGCGACTAGATCGGCAACGAACGGTTCCATGCTGGGATAGATCGCACCATCGATCGCCGCGCGGCCGCCGCGCATATGGACGATGGTCGGTGACGGGATCGGCTGCTTTGCGGTCAGGCCGTGCTTGTCGGCGATGGTCTTCAATTCCTTGAAGTCATCGACGGCCAAGCCGCGCGAGCGTTTCATCCGGCCATGGACCTCGAAACGCGGCGGCGAGAATTCGATGTCGCCTTTCGCGTTATGGAATTTGACCGCGAGACCACCTTTGACCTCGACGCCATCGATCTTCTCGAGGAAGTCGAGGAACCAATGGCGACGATGAAATTCACCATCGGTGCAGACGTTGAGCCCGGCCGATTTCTGCAACAACACCGCATCCTCGACCGCCGCGCTTTCGATCTGACGCAGACGGTCTGTGCTGATTTTTCCATCATCGCGTTGCTCGCGCGCATCTAGAATCGTCGAAGGGCGCAGCAGGCTGCCGACAACATCGGCTTTGAAGGGGGGCATGATTATTTCTTCCTGAAAAAATTGCCGGCTTGAACGGTCACGACCGCCTGCGCCGGATCGAAAGTGATACCAATCGGATCGCCGCCGTCACGGACGATTTCAATCTGACGGCGCAGCAAACGGCGAAGCTGCACCACGCCCTGATCGCTGGTGACGAGATTTTCTTCGGAATGAAGGCTGATCGCTCCCTGCCCGACCTGTGCTTCCCAGTCGCCGGGAAAGCGCTGATGTTCTTCATCGTTCAGTTCCGACCATTTGCGGCCGTTGTAATTGCGCACCTCGACCGGCTTGAAATCCTGCGGCACGCGGCGCGCATGGAACAAACGGAAATGCGTGTCATCGACCGGCAGCACCCAGCCGACGCCCGCGGCGGGCCCGTCGGTCAGGCGCACGTCGGGCACGATCCGCACATGCGGGAACAAAGCCTGGGTCACACGATCCATCTCGCGTCCGTCATCCAATTTGCGATAGGCGATGTAACGCATGCCGTGATCGGCATGTTCCCAGGTCACTTCCGGCATCACGCCCATCTCAGGCACGAACTGCACGGTACTAAAGGTCGTGTGAAGGATCGGGATATGGAACGGGTCCATGATGTTTTCCCAATCATTGAGCCAGTTGGTCGGCACGACCTCGACCGTGTCGTCACCGCCCGCACCGGTGCTTGATCCGGTGACGTAAATCTTTTCCGTCGGCTTTAGATTTTCGAGCGAACTCCATCGCGTCAGGACCGGCTTCTTTTCCGGCGGACCCATATAAGCCCAGATGAGGCCGTACATTTCCTCGACCGGATACCAGGGCTGGCGCACGCGATCCTTGTGACGACCGCCATCGGGCTCGCACGGCTGATCGAGGCATTGCCCTTGCACGCCGAAAAGCCAGCCGTGATAGCAGCAGCGGATGCCCTCATCCTCGACGCGGCCGTAATAGAGCGTCGTGCCGCGATGGGCGCAGCGGGGATAGAGCAGACCCGGCCGGCCTTTGCGGTCGCGGAACAACACCAAATCCTCGCCCAGCACGCGGGCCATCTGCGGCACCGGCCCGACCTTGTCGGCGATGGCGATGGGATGCCAGTAGCGGCGCATGAATTCGCCGCAGGGCGTGCCCGGCCCAACCTCGGTCAGTTCCGCATCATGATGCTGCTCCGGGCGGCCATAGGCCGTGCCCTCGTCGCGACTATCGTTTTTGAGCATCGCTTCCTCCTTGTCTGATCGTAGTACGTGTCATTGCTGACATGAAGCCTAGCCTCGCCCATCGCGGCCCAGCAGAACATGCCGGCCGAGCAGGATGATGGGCACAATACAGAGGACGATAAGAACGCCCACCGCCGCAGCATCCGTCGCGCGGTTGCTGGTGAAAAGCGTCCAGAGAATGACGCTGAGCACGACGTTGTCTTGGCTCTGCAGCACCACCGGCAGGGTGAATTCGCGAAAGCCGACAATGAACAGCAGCAGAAAGCTGGCGAGAAGGCTTGGCGCCAAAAGCGGCAGGAGAACACGGCGGATGGTTGTGACCCAGCTTCCGCCGGCCACCGACGCCGCCTCTTCCAGCTCGCGATGAAGCTGCGTCAGCGCGGCGCGCGATAGACGCGTGGCCACGGCGAGGCGATAGGAATAGGCCAGCACAAGAACCCAGACGGTCCCGTAAATGCCTATGGGCAAGGACAGATAGAGCAGCAGGGCCGAGAGCCCGGCGATCACCGAGGGGACGCCGATCGACAGGAAACTGGTGAAGTCGAGAAAGGCGCGGCCCGGAAGATCGGTGCGCAGAACAACCCAGGCCAGCAGCGCGCCCAAAATCGTGACCAGCGCAGCACTGATCCCCGCGACAAGAAAAGTGTTCCGCACGGCAAACCAAAAACTGCTGCTGCCGAGCAGCCGCGTATAGGCATCAATACTCGGAGACAGAAGAACCGAGAGCGTCAGCGGCTGATAGCCGAAGAGACTGGTCCACAGCAGAACGAGCAACGGCAGCACGACGGCGAAGGCAAGATAAAGCGCGACGAGCGCAATGGCTGGCGCGCGCCAGCGACCCAAGCGAAAGCGCGATGGACGATATGCCTTGCCGGTGACGGTCGCGAACCGGTCGGCGCGGCGGATCAGCCGGTTGTAGATCAGCAGGAGAAGAATCGCCGCCGCCAAAAACGGCAGCGCCACCGCCGCGGCGCGGCCATAAGCGGGCAGATCGGTATCGGGATTGAGCTCGTAATAAATCCGCGTGCTGAACACATTGATCCGCGCCGGCAGGCCCAGGATCAGCGGCATCTCGAATTGTTCCAGCGTCACCAGCACGGCAAGGATCAACGGCGCCAGCAGGCCCGGCAGCAGCACCGGCAGGGTCACGCGAAAAAAGGTCACGAACGGCGTCGCGCCGGCCATGCTCCCGGCTTCTTCGAGCGACGGGTTCATCGAGCGCAGCGCCGCCGTCAATTGCAGGAAGGCGAACGGCACCAGCGCCGTCGCTTGCGCCAAGATCAGCCCGCCCATGCTGAAGATATCGAGCGGCCCGTCGCCGTCCCGGCCAAGCAGATCGCGAATGAGAATATTGAGCCAGCCCGCATGTGGCCCGAGCAGGAATATCCAGGCAATCGCCAGCACGACACCGGGCACCAGCAACGGAAAGAGGATGAGCGTGAAGATCATTCCGCGCGCCGGCAGATCGGTGCGTTCCACCAGCCAAGCCAGCGCGAAGGCCGTCGAGAAGCCGAGCGTCACCGCGCCGGCGACGAAGATCAGCGTATTGGGAATGACCGCGCCATAGAGCGCGCGATCGAAATAGACCGTGGCGAGATTAGCGAAGGTCCAATGCGAGCCCGGCTCGAACGGCAACATGTCCTGCGGTCCGCGAAATGCCGCGACGAGCAGCATCCCGAGCGGCGCGCCGATCAGATACAGCGCAGCAACAATGCCGATCGCGAGTATCGACAAGCCACCCGGCCCGATGGCGGCGAAGCGCCGGGACAGCATCGCACGCGCCATCGTGATCAGTTCTGGCCGCGTACGAGCGCGGAGAAGGTTTTGTAGTAATCCGCGCGCTGATCCATGTTCGCGATGTCTTCGAGCACGGGCTTGGCTTTCGCCGCGGTGATTTCGTGCGCGAATTTCGAGGTCGAGCCGGGACGGATATCGGGCTGATGCACGATCTGTTCGTAGAAATTCTTCGCCTCGTCCGAGGCAAGCCACGCGGCCAGCAACAGCGCTGCGTTGGGATGCGGTGCGTCTTTCAATGCCGCCACCGCGAATTGCCCGGCCGGAACCAGGTCCATGATCTGATAGCCGCTATCGACACCGTCGGCGGCATATTGATAGGCAAGCGAAACGGATTCGCCGACCGCCAGCACGCGCTCGCCGCTTTTCAAAAGGCTTTCGGCGGGCGTCGAGGTGATCAGCATCTTCTGATCGTCGATCAGCGCGCGGCCCCATTTCGCCGTCCGCTCCTCGCCCCATTCCAGCGCGAGGAAGCCCATCAGGCGCGGCAGTAGAAACGCCTGCGCCGTCAGCTTTCCTTTCCACTGGGGTTGCAGTAGATCGTCCCATGTATGCGGCAGATCGGTCGGCTTAAGCGCGTTCTTCGCATAGACCGACACGTAGAGAAAATTATGCGTCGCCGCGGCTTGGCCGTTGAAGAAGATGTTTTCCTTCGCGACACCGTATTGCGCCCAATCGATCGGCAGCATCATGTCGCGCTTCTGTACCTCGATCATGCCGCCGATGGTGAAGGACCAGGCATCGACCGAATGACGGCCCGCGCGTGCCTCGGCGATGATCTTCGTCGCCGCCTGAAGGTCGGCGGTCGGCTTCACCTCAATGCCGGGAAAACGTTTGGCGAATTGTTCCGGCACCCAGCCGACTTCGACCGCCGCCGGCGCCCAGATTACGACCTCTTTTTCCGATTTCGCCTTTTCATAAAGGGCGAGCATCGCTGCGTTCGGCTGCCAAGTCTGCGCCGCGGCGGGCAGCGCCGCAATCGCCAAACATGCCGCGATGCCGATGCCGATGCGTCTGTTCTTCATTGCGCGACCTCCCCGTCCCGCTTCCGTGCGGGATCAGTCGTTCCTAGCATAGGCCGCCGGATCGGCACAGCCACGCAGACGCCCACTGCACAAACCCACGACACTGGCCTAGACTGGCTGATAACAACAAAGTTTGGGGGAAATGGGATGAAGATCGGGCTTCCGGGCACGGCAATCGCCGCAACCATTCTCAGCTTCCTGATCGGCGCCGCGCCGGTACGCGCGCAGCAGCCGGCGCTGGAGGACGTGACTCTCTCCTATCCGGGCTTTGCCCTATCGCTGATGGATATCCTGATCGCCGACGATCTTGGCTTGTGGGAAAAGCATGGGCTTCGCGTCAAAGAAACCCAAATCGCCGGCGTCGGCTCGATCAACGCGGTCATTGCCGGCAGCGTCGATTTCGCCGAGGCCTCGGCGCTTTCAACGACGCGCGCCGCCGCCAAGGGCCAGCGGTTGCTGATCATCGCCAGCCTGCATGATCGCCCGATGGTGCAGTTGTCGTTGCGCAAGACAGTGGCCGATGCCGCCGGTATCCATGCCGATACGCCTTTCGAGAAACGCGGCGTCGCGCTGAAAGACCGCGTCATCGTCGTCGATTCGATCAACTCGGTGGTTCATGCTTATGTGCGGTTGACCGCGATCCGCGCCGGGCTCGATCCAGAATCGCTGCGCATCACGCCGATGCAGCCACTCGATATGATGGCCGCGTACGATCGCGGTCAGGTCGATGGCATTTCGCAGACCCTGCCCTGGCCGATGATCCCGGTGCAGCAAGGCAGCGCGATCATGATCGGCGACGGCCCGAAGGGCGAGCCGGCCGATCTCAATCCCAGCGTCAACACGGTCGTTCTGGCCAGGCCCGAAACCTGCGAGAAGCGCAAGTCGCTATGCATGAAGATGGGCCAGACCTTTGCCGAGATCGTCGATATCATCAAAGACCGGCCGGCCGAGGCCAACGCGATCTTCAAGAAGCATTTCAACACCCTCGATCCAAAAGTGATGGATGCCGCTTTTGAAGAAGTTCGCGTATCCACCTCGCGCCCGCCGGTCACGACCGCCGAAGCCTTGAAGCGGGTCGAGCAATTCAATGTCGAAGCCGGCCTGATGAAAAAGGACGAGATGCTGCCGTCCTACGAAGGGCTGGCGACCGACGAATATGTGAAGAAATAAGCGCAGGAAAACCGCGATGACCGATGTGCAAACCGTCCTCGAAGCCCGGCCCGATCTGAAAATTCCGATCATCGATATCGGGCCGTTCCTCGCCGGCAAGCCCGGCGCGCTGGAAGCGACCGCGAAAGCGTTGGGTGAAGCCGCCGAAACCATCGGCTTCTACTTCATCGGCAATCACGGCATCCCGCAATCGCTGATAGACCGCGTCTTCGCTGAGACGCAGCGCTTTCATGAATTGCCGCTGGAACGAAAACTCGAAGTGCAAGCGATCGGCAAAGTCATCGGCTATCTGCCGCAAGGCGGGCAGACACAGAATTCATCGGTCTATGCCAGGAGCACGCATCCCGACACCAGCGCGTCCTTTTATATCCGCCGCGAATTTCCGGCCGACCATCCCGACCGCTTGGCGAAGAAACCCTATGTCTTCGACAATCGCTGGCCCAGCGACCTGCCCGGCTATCGCGATACCTGTCTCGAATATTACGACGCGATGTCCGACCTCGGCATGAAGATGCTGCGCGTGCATGCTGTCGCGCTGGGCTTGCCGCCCGATTACCTCGCGACGCAGGAAGCGTTTCAGCCGGCGCACAACACACTGCGCTTGCTGCATTACCCGTCGCGCGACATGACCAAGGAAGGCCAGTTCGGCATCGGGCCACATACCGATTATGGCTATTGCACCTATCTGGCCCAGGCGAGAACGCCGGGCCTCGAAATCATGACGCGCAGCGGTGAGTGGATCGAGGCACCGGCACTGGCCGGACATTTCCTCGTCAACAACGCCGATATGTGCCGCCGCTGGACCAACGACCGTTGGCGCTCGGCCCCGCATCGAGTCATCAACAAGACTGGCGAGGTCCGCTACTCGATCCCGTATTTCTTCGGCACCCGGCCTGACGTGAAGCTGACCTGCCTGCCGACCTGCCAGGACGCGGCGCATCCGGCGAAATATCCGCCGATGTCGTTCGGCGAATATCTGGCCGAGCTGGAGCCGAAAAATTACGTGCTGACCAAGGCCTAAAAACGGAACGGCCCGCTTCCTGCCGAAACAGGAAGCGGGCCGTTGGCGTTATCGCTTAAGCGCGCGGCTGTTTGTTCAGCGACCACTCGCCATTCGGCTGACGGTCGAGAATGCCCTCTTCGCGCAGGACATTGAGTTCCATCGCGACTTCACGTCCATCACGGCTGCCGACCGCATCCATAAGCTGGGTGAAGAACAGCGGCTGTGCCTCAAGCGCCTGACGCACGGTCTGATAGCGCGGTAAGCCGGTCAGCTTCGGTGCTTTCGGACGCCAGTAATCGACCCGCGCCTCGTTGCCGTAAGGCGCAGTGGCGTCGAAACCCATCTTGGTCGCTTTCTCTTCGCCGAACATGGTCGGGTCCATATAAGCGCCATCGAACCCGCCTTCGACGATCAGGTCCTTGTCGGCGCGGAAGCGGGTGCAGAGCGACCATTCGACGGCATCCGACTGCCGCACATCGACATCGTCATCGACGACGGTGACATGCTTCAGCACGGTATCCTTGAACAACGTCTTGATCACGTCGCGCGCTTCACCCGGCTTGCCGCGGTGAAGCGAGACGCGGGTATGAAGACGCAGGCCCGGCCCCATCGCGACATCGGCGGGCTCGATCCCGGCCTTGCGCAGCGCGCGCCAAATCGTCAGCTCGGTATGGAGCGCGCTCATATTCGGTGAGTCGCCGCGCGCGAGTTGATGGCTGGAATGGAGGACGGTTTGATAGAGCACGTCCTTGCGCATCGTGATCGCCGTAACCGTGAACACGGGATCGATATGCATCGGGCCGTAATAGCCCCACATCTCGCCGTAGGGTCCTTCCATCTCACGATAGCCCAATTCGTCGAAATAGCCTTCGAGCACCATCTCGGCATCCGCCGGCACCAGGATGTTGTTGGTGACGCCGCGCACCATCGGTACCGGCTCGCCGCGCAAGGTCGCGACCAGCTTATTCTCGTCGCCGGGACGGCGCTGCGTCGCCGCCATGAAGTCGAGCGGATGCGAACCGACGACGAAACTCAACGGCAGCTTCTCTTTGCGTTCGACACAGGCCTTGTAGATTTTCTTCAAGTCGGAATTGGCCGTGAGGTTCGACCGCATCGTGTTCTTGCTGCGCAGCATCAGGCGGCGGCAGCCGATATTGGCGCGGCCCGTCGCCGGATCGACGCAATAATCGATGCCCGACGAAATATAAGTGCCGCCGTCGAATTCATGCTGCGGATGGAACGGCAGCTTGGTCAGGTCGATCTGGTCGCCAGTCTTGATGACTTGATGGACCGGCGCCTGTGCCGAGGGGATTTCCACGACCGGCTGCGGATTGTCCATGCGGCGGCCGTATTCCTCGATCACCTTCGAGACATCGACACCGAACGCGGCGGCCAGACGCTTGCGGCTGCCCGCCGTGGCGGCGGTCATTTCGAGCCGTTCAGGTCCGACATTCTTGAAATGCTTGGCGCGGGGCGTGGATTCGATGACGTGGCTCAGATCGGCCAGCGCGACCGGCTCGTCATGGACATCGACTTCGCCGATTTCGTTGAGTTTGTTAACGAAATTCCGCAGGCGGAATTTATCGAGGTCGATTTCGACGCCTTCGACCGTCACTTTTTGAACCATTGCATTTCCTCCCTGAAAGCGGGGCCATCATCGTGCGTCGTGGCCCCGCGATCAAGAGGCCGGTCAGAGCTTCAACAGCTTGGCCGCCGTGGTGCTGAGGATCATGGCGCGCTGGCGATCGTCGAGATCGAGTTGATCGACGATCTTGACCGGGCGTTCGGTACCCATCGGGAAGCAGTAATCGCTGCCCAACATGACCCGGCTGATGCCCACCTGGGAGATGACCCATTCGAGGATCGGTTTCGAATGGGTAATGGTGTCGTAGGTAAAGCGCTTCAGATAAGCGCTGGGCATCTGGGCGATCTTCTTGTCCGCGCCACTCATCCGCGCGGCATGGTCGATACGCCCGATCAGGATCGGCAGCACGCCGCCGGCATGCGGCAGATTGACCTTCAGGGTCGGGTGACGGTCGAGCACGCCGCCGAAGATCAGATGGCAGGCCGCGATCGCCGTGTCGAAGGTGAAGCCCAGCGCGTTGTGCATCAGGAAGAAATCGAGCCGCTTGCCGCCGGTCGGCTGGATCGGATGGAGGAAGACCGGCAGGTCGAGTTGGCAGATTTTTTCGAAGATCGGCTCGAAGATCGGATCGTCGAGATCGCGGCCCTCGATATTGGTGCCGAGATAAACGCCGCGCATGCCCGGCAGAGCGGCCGCACGCTTCAATTCGTCGATCGCCCGGTCGCGATCGAGCATCGGCAGAGTCATCAGGGCCAGGATCTTATCGGGATGCTGCACATGCGCCTGGCTGGCGCCATCGTTCCAGGCGATGGCGAGGCGATGCGACAGGTCGGCATCGGCCCAGTAATTCATCGGCTGGCTAAGCGACAGGACATGAACATCGACCTTCGCCTTCTTCATGTCGGCGAAGCGTTCTTTCAGGTCGATGAACCGCGTCGGCATCTTGGCGCCCGACCCGCCGGGCGTATTGAAGAAGAAGCCCTCGGGCGTCATGCGATAGGTCGCGTTGAACCGCGCGCCTTCCTCGCCGATCATGTTGAGATATTCGATCGGATAATAATGTGCGTGGATATCGATCGTGCGCGGCGGATTCTTACGGACGGCCATGGGACTCCTTACGAGGGCTAGGAGGCCATGTTAGCGCCGAAAATCGCCCGAATAAATCAGCGATAAAGCCGCGCGCAGCAACGCGCCAAATAGTTGAAGACGTTAACATGAAGGTCGCCGCGATTGGCGCGCTTGTTTTTCGGTTCGATGTCCGCCGTATGCGCCGTCAGCTTCGGCCCGCCCGCCCATTCGGCCATCAATTGCACCTTGCAGGCCTTTTCGAGCTTCAACGCGACCCAGACCGCCTCTTCAATGCTGGAGGCGGCCGTGACGACGCCGTGATTGCGCAGCAGCAGCGCCTGGTTCGGCCCGAGACAGCCGGCGACCGCCTTGCCGCGCGTTTGGTCGATAATCAGGTCGGTGGTTTCGGAAAAGACCGGCAGCCGGTTGTGGAAATAGATCCCGTCATTGCCCACCGGCAGCAGCGGCTTGCCCAGCGACGAGAAGGCCACCGCGTGCGGCGCATGGGTATGGATGACGCAGGCGATGTCGGGCCGGGCGCGGAGGATTTCCGAATGAATGAACACTTCGTTATGGCGCGGCATGGCGCCCTCGACTTTGCCGCCTTCGATATCGCAGGTGATGATGTTGTCGCGAGTCATCTCCTCGATACCGATGCCTGCCGGCTTCATCAGGAACCGGTTTGGCTGATCCGGCAGACGCACCGTGATGTGCCCGGCGACATAGTCGCCCTGGCCTTCGCTGGCGAGAATTCGACCGGCCTCGACGAGCGTATTTCGGAGCGTATCGGTCATCGCGGCATCTCTCCCTAAATCGGCTTCTTCGCGCGGTATGGTAAACGCATCTTAAGGTAAACGAAAATTAGCCATAACTTGCGGTCTTATCAGCGAAAATCGTCATTCGCCTGTAGATATTTTGCCCTAAAGGCGGGTCGCGGTGTCGTAGGTAACGGAAATCTAATTTGTCTCTGTCTTCCTACTCGCGATGTGGAACCAAATCGCGGCCGACGCAGAAGGCGTCCTCCCCCAAAGCCAAATAGAATCGTCGAACGCTCAGGGCCTCGGCACCGTCGCGCAGCGCGTTGCCAAGATCGCACAGGCAACGCCGCGTGCCATCGCCCTCCGTTCCGGATCACTACAATTGAGCTACGGCGATCTCGACGCCCGGGCCAATGAACTAGCGGGCTATCTGCGCTCGTTGGGCGTTGGTCGCGAGGTCGTGGTCGGCGTCGCGCTCGATCGCGGCTTCGAGCGGATCATCGGTTCGCTCGCCATCTGGCGCGCCGGCGGCGCTTACTTGCCGCTCGACCCGACCTGGCCCGACGAACGGTTGCGCGCCCTTTTGGACGATGCGCAGGCGCCCGTGGTCCTCGGCCACGATGTCACGGTCAACAAGCTGGCTAGCGCCGACCGCATGGGCGTTGCCGTCGGCACCGACCGCTCGGCCCTCTCGCAATTCGCCGCGCGCACGACGCTGGAAGCGAATGACGACACCGATCTCGCCTATGTGATTTACACCTCGGGCTCGACCGGCGAACCCAAGGGCGTCGAAGTCACACACGGCAACCTCAATAATCTCGTCGCCTGGCATCATGCCGCCTTCGACGTCACGGCCGCCGATGCGGCCAGCCACATCGCGGGCCTCGGCTTTGACGCTTCGGTCTGGGAAATCTGGCCCTATCTCGCCGCCGGCGCGTCGCTGTCGCTGGCCGATGATGAAATCCGTACCTCGCCCAAGGCGCTCCATGCCTGGCTGCTCGATCAGGGCGTCAGTGTCGCCTTCGTGCCGACGCCGCTGACCGAAATGCTGATGGCGATGGAATGGCCGGCCGGCGGCAAGCTGCGCTTCATGCTGACCGGCGGCGATACGCTGCATGCCTTTGCCGGTCCGACCCTGCCCTTCACCGTCGTCAATAATTACGGCCCGACCGAATGCACCGTCGTCGCCACATCGGGCCGGGTTCCGACCTTTACCGAGAACGGCGAAGCGCCGACCATCGGTAAGGCCATCGCCAACACGACGATCCATCTGCTCGACGAGCAGGGGGTTGTTGTCGCCGACGGCTGGCCGGGTGAAATCTGCATCGGCGGCCCCAGTGTCGCCCGCGGCTATCGCGGCCGCCCGGAACAAACCGCCGAACGCTTCGTCGCCGATCCGTTCAGCAATGTTCCCGGCGCCAAGCTCTATCGAACCGGCGACCTCGGCTGTGTCCTTCCGAATGGCGAGTTGTCATTCCGCGGCCGCATCGACAACCAACTCAAGATTCGCGGCTACCGGATCGAGCCCGACGGCATCGCCGCCGCCTTGTCGCGTCACGAACAAATCGCCTCCTGCGCCGTTATCGCCCGCGACGACAACCACGGCGAGAAGCAGCTCGTCGCCTATGTCGTCGGTGGCAGCAACGAAACGCCCTCGGCCGAAGCGATGCGCAGCTTCCTCGAAGCCAGCCTGCCGGAATACATGATCCCGGCCTCGTTCGTCGGCCTGAGCGCTTTGCCGCTCACCAGCAGCGGCAAGCTCGACAAGGCAGCGCTGCCGGCGCCGACGATCGAGAACACCCTGGGTCAGACCAGCTTCCGCGCGCCGGAAACCCCGACCGAGAGCAAGCTTGCCGCGATCGTTTCCGAAGTGCTCGGCGGCGGCGCGATCGGCGCGGACGACAATTTCTTCCTCGTCGGTGGCCATTCGCTGCTCGGCACGCAAGTCGTGATCCGCGCCCGCGATGCCTTCGGTGTCGAGCTGACCTTGTGGCATCTGTTCGAAGCCCAGACCGTCGCCAATCTCGCGGCGACGATCGAAGGCTTGCTGCTCGCGAAGCTGGAAAATATGAGCGACGAAGAGGCCCAACGCCTCCTCGCGACCTGAACGCCGACCAGGGATAGAAGATGCCCGATTCCGCGCCGATGACCCAAGCCCGCCCCGATCCGAGCCTCAGCCTCTACCGGCTGATGGACCCGGCAGTGCTGGCCGATCCCTATCCGCTCTATCGCAAGCTGCGCGAAACCGACCCGGTCCATTGGGACCCCTTCCTTCATGCCTGGGTCGTCACCGGCTATCAGGACTGCATCACCGTCCTGCATAAATTCTCGGCCGACCGCACTCCGACGCCCGAACAGATCAAGGCGATGGGCATCGATGCGCTCGAGCCGATCGCCAAGGTCATGACCAAGCAGATGCTGTTCATGGATGCGCCGACGCATACGCGCCTGCGCAAGCTGTGCTCGGTCGCCTTCACTTCGGGCAAGATCGAAAAGCTGCGCAGCCACATCGCGCAGATCGCCGAAAAGCTGATCGATACGGTCGCCGAGCGCGGCAGCATGGATCTGATCAACGAATTCGCCGCGCCGCTGCCCGCCATCGTCACCGCCGAAATGCTGGGCGTGCCGACGGAAGATCACGAGCTGCTGAAAGACTGGTCGCAGGATTTCGCCGAGATGCTGGGCAATTTCCAGCACAATCCCGATCGCGCCTCGAAGGTCCTCAAAAGCGTTGAAGCGATGACCGCTTATTTCCGCGACGCCATCCGCCAGCAGGAACGGCTGCCGCGCGAAGGGCTGATCAATTCGCTGATGAGCACCGAAGTCGATGGCGCGCGGCTGACCGAAGAAGAGATCATCGCCAACACCATCGTCACGATGGTGGGCGGTCAGGAAACCACGACGAACCTCATCGGCAACGGCATGCTGACCCTGCTGCGCAATCCCGCCGCGCTGGCACAATTGCGCGACGATCCGTCGATCATCGAGACGGCGGTCGAGGAATTGCTGCGGTTCGAAAGCCCGAGCCAGCATACGGCCCGGCTTGCACCGGAAGACACCGAACTGGGCGGCAAGAAGATCAAAAAGCGCGAAGCAGTGATGGCGGTGATGGCTGCCGGCAATCGCGATCCGCTGCGTTTCGAAGATCCCGACAAGCTCGACCTGCTGCGCAAGGACAATCGCCACCTCGCCTTTGGTTGGGCGGCGCATTTCTGCTTCGGCGCGCCGCTCGCGCGCATGGAAGGCCAGATCGCCTTCAACGCGCTGCTGCGCCGTCTGCCCGATATCGCGCTGGGTCATCAGCCGTTGGTGTGGCGCGAAAATCTGGGCCTGCGCGGCTTGAAGGCGATGCCCGTTTCTTTTCGTACAGCGTCGTAATTTTTTGTTGTTGGTAGCGCGATGAGCAATGTCGCTCAAATGTCCGAGGCCAAGCGTCTGCTGCTGCAGAAGATGCTGGCCGGCAGCGGCGTGCCCCGCGCCGATCAAGTCGCACCGGTTGTGCGGCGCGCCGAAGGCACGAACCCGCCGATCTCGCCCGAGCAGACTAATGTCTGGGTCCATGCCTCGATGGCGCTGGATCAGCCGCTCTATAACGAGCCGATCACCATTCATCGCCGCGGCAGCTTCGATCTCGAATTGCTCGAGCGCAGCTTCAACGAAGTGCTGCGCCGTCACGAAGCCTGGCGCAGCGCCTTCGCCACCATCGACGGTGACGTCGTCCAGGTCGTCACGCCCGACCTGCAGATCAAGCTGGCCCTCACCGATCTGACGACGTTCGACGAGGACGATCGCGAAACCGAAGCCCTACGCCTTGCCACCGAAGACGCGCGCGACCCCATCGATCTGACCAAAGCGCCGCTGTTCCGCGCCCGCGTCCTCAAGATGGACGAGGACGATCATCGGCTTTACCTGACGCTGCACCACATCATTTTCGACGGCGTCTCGATCTATAAGATTCTCGTGCCCGAGCTATCGGCGATCTATGCCGCCTACGAAGCGGGTCGCGAACCTGACCTCGCCGAACCGAAGCTGCATTACGGCGACTATGCGATCTGGCGGACCGAGCGCATCGAAAGCGGCGCGCTCGACAATCACATGGCCTATTGGAAGCAGCATCTGTCCGGCGATCTGCCGGTGCTGCAGCTTCCGACCGACCGGCCGCGCCCGACGACGCTTGCCTATCACGGTTCGATGGAGACGTTCGGCCTTTCGCCCGACCTGACCGACAAGCTGAAAGAAATGAGCCAGCGCGAGGGTCTTACCCTCTATATGACGCTGCTCGCAGGCTTTAAGACGATGCTGCATCGCTATAGCGGCCAGGACGACATCATCATCGGCGGCGTCACCGACACCCGCCGCCGGCCCGAACTGCAGCCCTTGATGGGCTACTTCCTCAATTCTTTCGCGATGCGCAGCCGTCCCAGCGGCGAGAAGCCGTTCCGCGCTTTTCTGCATGAAGTCCGCGACACGGTCCTTGGCGCGCTCAATGCCAGCGAAGTCCCGTTCGACCGCATCGTGCGCGAGCTGAAGCCCAAGCGCGACCCGAGCCGTCATCCGTTGTTCCAAATTTTGTTCTCGATCGAGCCACCCGCGCCCGAGTTTTCAGGTGGCTGGGATCTCACCCAGATGGACGTGACCGTCGGCGCGGCGAAGTTCGATCTCTATCTCGAACTCGACGAACGGCCGGAAGGCATGTTCGGCCGGTTCCTTTACAGCACCGAATTGTTCGACGTTTCGACCATCGAGCGGATGATCGGCCATTGGCTGACCGTTCTCGAAGGCGTCGCCGCCGATCCCTCGACCGCGCTTGCCGCCCTGCCGATGCTGACCGAACCCGAGTCACATCAAATTCTGACCGAGTGGAACGAGACGCGGATGGATTATCCGCAATCGACCCTGCAGGCGTGGATCGAAGCGACCTGCAAGGAACATCCGGACGCGGTTGCCGTGACGTTCAAAGACGAGTCCTGGACCTATCGCGAGTTGGATCGCCGTTCCACCTTGCTGGCCACCCGCCTGAAGCTTGCCGGTGTCGGTCCCGAGACCTTGGTCGCGATCGTGATGGAACGGTCGTTCGACATGGTCGTCGGGCTTCTCGCCATCCTGAAAGCGGGCGGCGCCTATCTGCCGCTGGACCCGGCCCTGCCGGCGCAACGCTTCTCCTATATTCTCGACGACGCCAAGCCGGCCGCGCTGCTGACGCAGCAGGCCCTGGCCGCGACGCTGCCGAAAGTGCCCTATCCTTCGATCTTCGCCGACGAATATGCCAGCGGCGATGTCGGCAGCATCGATCTGCATGGCGGCGCAACGCCTGAGAACCTCGCCTATGTTCTCTACACCTCGGGTTCGACCGGTAAGCCCAAGGGCGTCGAGATTACCCATCGCAATCTGGTCAATCTGTTGGCGACGATGAAGCGCCGTCCCGGCTTCAAGGCCGGACAGTCGCTGCTCGCCGTCACCACCCTGTCGTTCGACATCGCCGCGCTGGAATTGTTCCTGCCGCTGGTCAGCGGCGGCACCATCGTCATCGCCGATCGCGAAACCGCCAGCGACCCGTCACGCCTCGCAGAATTGATCGAAGCGTCGCAGCCGAACGTCATGCAGGCGACCCCTGCCACCTGGCGCGGCTTGGTCGAGCTTGGTTGGATCGGCTCGAAGAACATGACCATCCTCTGCGGCGGCGAAGCCTTGCCCCGCGAGTTGGCCGATAAGCTGCTGCCGCGTTGCCGTGGCCTGTGGAACATGTACGGACCGACCGAGACCACGATCTGGTCCACAATCGAACAAGTTCATCCCGGCAAGGGTCCGATCACCATCGGCCGTCCCATCGGCAACACCACGATCTACATCCTCGACACCGAAGGCAATCCGGTTCCCGAAGGCGTCACCGGCGAGATCTTCATCGGCGGCACAGGCGTCGCGCGCGGTTATCGCAACCGTGCCGACTTGACCCACGAACGCTTCGTCGAGAGCGCGGTTGCCGGCGGCGAACGCATCTACAAGACCGGTGATCTCGCTCGCTATCACACGCGCGGCGTCATCGAATGTCTCGGCCGTAACGACAACCAGATGAAGATTCGCGGCTTCCGCATCGCGGTCGAAGAAGTCGAAGGCGCGATGCTGACCCATCCGCGTGTTGCCGCTGCCGCCGTCAAAGCCTGGCCCGATGCGTCGGGCGAGATGAGTCTTGCCGCTTATGTCGTCGCGCGCAGCAATCCCGGCCCCAGCGCCGCGGAACTGCGCCGCTTCATGCGGCAGAGCCTGCCCAGCTATATGATCCCGTCGCGTTTCGTGACGATGGACGCCTTGCCGATGACGCCCAATCGCAAGGTCGATCGCAACGCCCTGCCGGAACCGGACGCGGCAGTGATCGAACTGGCCTTTGCCGCGCCCGAAGGCGAGCGCGAGACACGCCTCGCCAATATCTGGAAAGAGGTGCTGAACGTCCGTTCGGTCGGACAGCACGACAATTTCCATGATCTCGGCGGCCATTCGCTGCTGATGGCCAAGCTGATCACCCGCATCCACGCGCAGTTCGGCCGTCAGTTGACGATGGCGTCGGTCTTCAACGCGCCGACACTCCGCGGCATGGCCGCCTTGCTGGGCGAAGCACATACGGAAAAGCCCGCGCCGCGTCTCGTCAATGTGCAACCGAACGGCACGCGTCCGCCGCTCTACTGGCTATTCGGCGGCCCGACGGTTCGCCCCTTGGCCGAAGCGATGGGTCAGGATCAGCCGTTCTTCGGCGTCGCGCTCGATATCGCCGATCAGGAAAAGCTGCCCTACGGCGTAAGCCTCGCCGACATCGCCGCGCCGCTCGCGCGCACCATTCGCGAGGCGCAACCCAACGGCCCTTACTTCATCGGCGGCTGGTGCACCGCCGGCATCGTTGCCTACGAAGTGTCGCGTCAATTGATGGCCGAGGGCTGCGAAGTCGGCTTGACGGTGATGGTCCATTCGACCAACCCGGTTCACTATCGCCGCATCACCAAGACGGCGATGCGCAAGAGCAAGATCCGCCATCACATGCAGATGCTGATGCGCCACAAGGGCCGCGACCGCTGGACCTACGCCATGGAACGCGTGCGCGGCATCTTCGAGGAAGCCACCGACCGCTTCCGCGCGCCGGATACCGTCGGCAACGGCGAAGGCGTCGCCTTCAACAAGATCCTCGACAACGCCGCGCTGCATTACGCGCCGGAGCCGTTCGCCGGCGACATCGCCCTGTTCCAGCCGGCCGATCGTCCCGACGTGCTCGATTACCGTCCCGGCTGGCGTGAGGTCGTACGCGGCGCCTTCGCCTCATTCGAAATTCCCGGCGCGCACCGCACCATGCTGGAAGCCCCGTACGTCGCAGAGCTTGCCGCGCGCATGAATGCCTGCTTGCGCCGCGCCCAGCTTCACACGCCGTACGTCCCGCCGCTACGCAAGGCGAGTTGATCATGACCCGCCCCGTCGTTCATGTCTGCTGGACCGATCTCGATGTCTATGGGCTCGATATGCCGCACCTGCGTGCACTGCTGAGCGCGAGCGAGAACGAGCGGGCATCGCGGTTCCGCTTCGAGCACGACAGCCGCCGTTATATCGCGCGGCACGGCTTACTGCGTCTGCTGCTGGCCCGCGCGCTTCATACCACACCGACCGCGTTGCGCTTTACGACCAATACCTACGGCAAACCAGCGCTTGTCGGCAACGATCTGCATTTCAATATGTCGCATTCGCACGGCCTCGCTCTCTTCACTTGGTCGCATGACGTCGAGGTCGGCTGCGATATCGAGCGGCAGGATTCGCGCATCGCCGGTGAAAGCATTCCCGAGCAATTTTTCTCGGTGAGCGAGCGTCATGCGCTGCGCCGCCTGCCCGCCTCGATGCAGACCGAAGGCTTCTTCAACGCCTGGACGCGCAAAGAAGCTTATATCAAAGGCCACGGCGAAGGTCTGTCCTTGCCGCTCGACAGCTTCGATGTCTCGCTCGGTCCGGATGAAGAACCGGCCTTGCTGCGCGGCTGCGACGGCTGGAGCGTTCAATGTCTCGAACCGGAGCCGTTCTATCCCGCGGCGATCGTCGCCGCTGCACCGTCATGGCGGATGGAGATCCATCCGCTTCACCCCGCCGCGCTGCTCGCCGATACCCTGCACGACGTCGCCGCCTGAATCGGCGCACGTCGCCGCTGCACCGAACAATTTTCCCTAAATAGCGGATTAAAATCCGACACGCGGACGTCTCGCGATGGCTTTGCGAGACGGTTCCATGACAATTGGGGCAGCGTATCCAATCTAAGCCACAAAGCTGCCACGCTTCACCGCTCAATCTCGTTAAGCGCCACTCCAATGTGGTCGAAATGTGAAGAAAGTGGGAGCAACGCGCCCATGTAAGATATTGTTGTGGCACAAGGTTTTTGACGCACAAAAGCCGATTTTCAAATCCTAAATCTCCTCATCGAGTTCGTGACTGCATGAGGAGATTTTCAGATGACCACCGCAACGAACGCAACGACCACCACCTTCGCCGATGAGATCGTTCAGAACGTGTCCCGTCTCGAAAGCTTTGCGCGTCGCCTGGCCGGTAATCGCAGCCTTGCCGATGACCTCGTTCAGGAAACGGTGTTGCGGGCGCTCCTTCATGCGGATCAATTCCGTCCCGGCACCAATCTTCTCGCTTGGCTTACCACGATCCTGCGTAACGCTTATTTCAACGAGAAGCGCCGCCAGCGCCGCATCGGTCCGATGGACCCGGTCATGCTGAATTCCACTCCGTCGGTCAGCGACGAGCAGGAATGGCATCTTCGCATGCGTGACGTGAATTCACGTTTCACCGCCCTGCCCGAGGCACAGCGAGAGGCGCTGGTTCTGGTCGGCGCCAATGGCTTCTCTTACGATCATGCCGCGAAGGTCGCGGGTTGCGCCGTCGGCACGATGAAAAGCCGCGTGTCGCGCGCCCGCACTGAACTTCAGGCAATGCTCGATAAAGATGCAGCCGCACCGGCGGACGATCTTCATAGCGCGGATATCGCACACCTCGCCGCCTAATATTTCGAGACGCGGGCCTCTGGAAAATTCCTGAGGCCCGCAACCTCGCGTTACGACGCGCAACGAGAGGTAGAACGACGCGATCATGCGTTGACGATCGGCGTTCCTCTCCATACCCTCCCTTTCAAATAGAGAAGGGTCAGGGGAAATGCGCTTCATCGCCGCAATCATCGTCGTCATGCTGGCAGCCGTTTCGGGCGCCAACGCACAAACCAAACTCACGATCGGCTATGGCCCCAGCACCGTCTGGATGCCCGCATTCGCCGCGAAAGACCAAGGTATCTTCGCCAAACACGGCCTTGATGTCACCCTGCAGCTTATTCCGGTCGGCTCGAACCAACCCGCCGCCCTGATAGGCGATTCGATTCAGATATCGGGAATGAACCCGACGATCCTGCTCTTCGCCGATGAGGGCGGCGCCGATATTCAGGTCATCGCCGGCGCCGACGAATATACCAAGGACGACAGCAATGGCGGGCTGATGGTCCGCACCGGCCTTGAGGTGAAGACCCTTGCCGACCTGAAGGGCAAGCGCATCGCCGTCCCCGGCCTCAACAGCACCTTTCACGTCGCGCTGATGAAATGGTTCAAGCTCAACGGGGTCACGCCGACGGACGTGAACTATCTCGAAGTCGGCATCAATCAGATGAACGACGCGTTGCGTAACGGCCAGGTCGATGGCGCGATACCGGTCGAGCCTTTTGCCGGCCTGATCCTCAAAGGGAATACCGGCACACAATTCATGCAGATGCCCCCGCCCTTCCCCAACAAGGCGACGGTTTATTCTTTCTGGACCATGCGCCGCCCCTACATTCAAGCGCATCCGGATGTCGTCAAAGCCTTCAAAGCATCGCTCGATGAGTCCCTGACCTGGATGCGCGCTAACCTCGACGAGGCGCGCAAGACTCAGATGACCTACCTGAAGACGCCCGAACCGATCGCCATGCAGACCAAGCTCGCGCCATGGAGCACCCATATCGACGCCAGCGAGCTGCAATTCTGGATCGATACCTGCAAGGAATTGGGCCTGACCAAAGGCACCGTCGCCCTCAAGGACGTTTTCGCGGGTTCTTGATGACATCAAAGCCCCTGCCGCTGGATTGACAGCGGGCGGCGGGAGCGCGAGTCTCACGGTCCTTCTTTCATGGTGTCTTTGACGATGGACGATACCGCGACGCTGATCGCGCTCCGCCCTTTTCCGCTGATCCGGCCCGGCGCGGATCTGGCCGCGATCGTTATCGACACCATCGAAAAACTTGGACAGCGCATCGGAACCGGTGACGTGCTGGTCCTTGCCCAGAAAATCGTGTCGAAGGCCGAGGGACGCTATGTCGATCTGGCACATGTCACGCCCAGCGCCGAAGCACAAAAGATCGGCCACGAGACGGACAAAGACCCGCGCCTTGTCGAGGTCATCCTCGGTGAAAGCCGCCGCATCGTTCGTCACGGGCCCGGCGTTCTGATTGTCGAGCATCGTCTGGGTTGTGTAATGGCGAATGCGGGCGTCGATCGCTCCAACATCGATCCGGAAACCGGCGCCGAACCCGTGCTGCTGTTGCCGCACGATCCCGACGCGTCCGCCGCTGCGTTGCGTGAACGCCTGACGGCGCATTTCGGCACGGCCCTCGCGGTCATCATCAGCGACAGCTTCGGGCGGGCCTGGCGGCGCGGCACCTGCGGCATCGCCTTGGGCGCGGCGGGGCTCCCCTCCGTGATGGATTTGCGCGGCCGGCCCGATCTCTATGGCCGCGAATTGCGCGTCAGCGAAACCGGCTTCGCCGATGAGATCGCCGCCGCTGCCTCGCTATTGATGGGACAAAGCGACGAAGGCGTTCCCGCGGTCATCTTGCGTGGACTATCCTGGTCGGGCGCTTCGACACCGGCATCCCATCTCATTCGCCCCGCCGAAGAAGACCTGTTCCGCTGATGGCAAAAGATCGCGTCCTTGCTTTATCGGGTGGCGTCGGCGGCGCAAAGCTCGCGCTGGGTCTAGGCCGCGTGCTGCCGGGCGACGCACTGACCATCGTCGCCAATACCGGTGATGACTTCCAGCATCTGGGCCTGTCGATATCGCCCGATCTCGATACGTTGCTTTATACCCTTGGCGGTCTCGACAATTCGGCGACCGGCTGGGGTCAACGCGACGAGACGTGGAATTTCATGACCGCGCTAAAGAAACTCGGTGGCGAGGCATGGTTTCAACTCGGCGACCGCGATTTGGCGACCCATGTCGAACGCACACGGCGTCTTGCCGCCGGTGAACCTCTATCTTCGATCATCGATAACTTCCGCAACCGCTTCGGCATCGCCGCCCGCATCCTGCCGATGAGCGACGACAAGGTCCGCACACGCGTTAAAACTGTCGAAGGCTGGCTCGACTTCCAAGACTATTTCGTCCGGCAGCAATGCCGTCCGGCGATCAGCGATATCACTTTCGCCGGTGCGGCCGATGCGACGATGCTGCCCGGCTTTCGCGACGCGCTGACCGATAATTCGTTGCGCGCCATCATCGTCTGCCCATCCAATCCCTTCATCAGCATCGAGCCGATTCTGGCCGTGCCGGGCGTTCGCAGCGCCATCCGCGAGGCCGAGGTGCCCGTCATCGCCATATCGCCGATCATCGGAGGACAGGCGGTAAAAGGCCCGACGGCGAAGATGATGAAAGAACTCGGCATCGAAGCCAGCGCCGCGGCGGTCGCGCGTCGATACGGCGATTTGATCGATGCCTATGTCGTCGATCATGCAGATGCGGAAAGTTGTGCCAATCTCGGTATGACAATCGTTCCGGCGAAAGCCTTGATGGAAACGATCGAGGATCGCGAGGCTTTGGCGCGTATTGCGCTCGACGCGGCTGATCAGGTGATGGCGGCCGCATGATCACCCGTGCGCCGATCTGGGCCGTCGTTCCGGTCAAGAACACTGAGGGCGCCAAGCAACGGCTTGCCGATGCGCTGACACCGCCGCAACGCCAGCAATTTGCCTTGGCGATGTTGGAGGACGTGCTGACGGCCCTCGCCGCCGCGCGCGGGCTAGCCGGAATCCTTATGGTCACGGTCGATGAGACGGCAATGCAGCTTGCAGCGCGGTATGGCGCCGTGGTTTCGCACGAAGACGCCTGTGCCGGACATACCGCCGCCGTCATGGGTGCGGCCCATGCACTGGCAGCAGACGGTCGTTCGCTGATAACCCTGCCAGGCGATGTGCCGCTGGTGACGCCGGCCGATATCGAAAGTGTCATCGAGGCATCGAACGCCTCGCCCGGTTTCACCATTGTGCCGGCGCATGACGAGCTGGGGTCGAATACGATTCTCGCGACGCCCGCCAATGCCGTGCCGTTGCGGTTCGGCGATAATAGTTTCTTCCCGCATTTGGACGCGGCGCGCGCCTGCGGCATCGAACCGGTGGTTGTGCCGAACCCGCGTCTTGGCCTCGACATCGATGCGCCGGAAGACCTGGCCGCGTTCCTGAAGGTCTCGTCCACCACACGGGCGCGCGCTTTGCTCGATCAATTCATGATGTCCGGCGCGATCGCACGATGAATTCATATACCCGTGAACAAGCGAAGGCACTCGCAGTGCGCGACGATCTCGACGCACTAATGGCCGAGGCCGCCGCGTTGCGCGATCAAGCACACCCAAGGCTCGTTTCCTATTCGCGCAAAGTCTTTATTCCGCTGACCCAGCTTTGCCGCGATTCCTGTCACTACTGCACCTTCGCCCATCCGCCGCGTAAGGGCGAGCGAGCCTACATGACGCCGGACGAGGTTCTGGCGATTGCGCGCGTCGGCAAGGAAGCAGGTTGTCACGAAGCCTTGTTTACCCTCGGTGACAAACCCGAGTTGCGTTACAGCGCCGCGCGCGATGAGCTTGCCGCGTTGGGCCACGCCACGACGCTGTCTTATCTCGAAGCGATGGCATCGCTGGTCCTGCAAGAGACGGGGCTTTTGCCGCATATCAATGCCGGCGTGATGGAGAAATCCGACATTATCAAGCTGCGCGCGGTTTCGGTGTCGCAAGGCTTGATGCTGGAAACCAGCGCTGAGCGGCTGGCCGAACGCGGGGGACCGCATTTCGGCTCGCCGGATAAAGCCCCTGCGGTGCGGCTGCAAACCATCGCCGCCGCCGGCGAAGCGGGTGTGCCGTTCACCTCGGGCATTCTGATCGGTATCGGCGAGACGCGCGCGGAACGGATCGACGCTATGCTCGCGTTGCGCGATTTGCACGACCGGTACGGCCACATCCAGGAAATCATCATCCAGAATTTCCGCGCCAAGCCCGGCACGCGGATGGAACAAGCGCCCGAACCGGACTTCGAAGATCATCTTTGGACGATCGCCGTCGCGCGGTTGCTTTTCGGTCCCGAGATGAATATCCAGGCGCCGCCCAATCTCAGCGCCGGTGCTTTGCCGCGCCTGATCGCCGCCGGCATCAATGATTGGGGGGGCGTTTCGCCGGTGACGCGCGACCACGTCAATCCGGAACGTCCTTGGCCCGAGATCGAAGCGCTGGCGGAACAGACGGTGACCGGCGGCAAAATCTTGGTCGAACGTTTGGCGCTTTATCCGGCTTATGTGCAGAAACCCGAACGCTGGCTGACGCCGTCCCTGCGGACTGCTGTCCTGCGCGCCAGCGATGCAGAAGGCTATGCGCGTACCGAATCCTGGCGAACCGGGGTCGTCATGGATTTACCGCCGGCAGCGCGACCGGGCAACGCCAGCACCGCGTTAGGCAGAGTCATCGATCGCGCAATGATGGGCCGCGCGCTGTCCGAAGCCGACATCGTCGCGCTGTTCGCCGCGCGCGACGGCGATTTCACCGCCGTCTGCAATGCCGCAGACGCGTTGCGCGCCGCCGTGAATGGCGATCGCGTCAGCTACGTCGTCACGCGCAACATCAACTACACCAACATCTGTTATTTCCGCTGCAAGTTCTGCGCTTTCTCCAAAGGAAAGTTGAGCGAGAATTTGCGCGGCCGTCCTTACGATCTAAGCCACGAGGAAATCGCCCGCCGCGTCGAAGAGGCATGGGCCCGCGGCGCGGTCGAGGTTTGCCTGCAGGGCGGCATCCACCCAGATTACACCGGCGAAACCTATCGTGAAGTTTGCCGCACCATTAAGGCGGCAGTGCCGGAGATGCATGTTCATGCTTTCTCACCGCTGGAGATCACGCAGGGCGCAGCAACGCTGGGCATGCCGATTGCCGAATTCCTGACGCTCCTAAAGGAAGAAGGGCTGAGTTCGCTGCCCGGCACCGCCGCCGAGATTCTCGACGATGAGGTCCGCGCGATCATCTGCCCGGACAAGATCAACACGGCGCAATGGCTCAATGTGATCGAGACGGCGCATCGCGTCGGCCTTCGAACCACCGCGACGATCATGTTCGGCCATGTCGAACAGCCGGTTCATTGGGCGCGACATCTCCTGCATCTGCGCCGTCTGCAAGCGCGTACCGGCGGCTTCACCGAGTTCGTTCCGTTGCCGTTCGTTGCGATGGAAACGCCGATTCATCTGCGCGGCCTCAGCCGCCTCGGCCCGACCTACCGCGAGGCGATCCTGATGCACGCCGTCGCGCGGCTGGCGCTGCATCCGCTGATTCCGAACATCCAAACGTCGTGGGTGAAGTTGGGGCCGGACGGGGCCGCGGCTTGCCTCAACGCGGGCGCGAACGATCTCGGCGGCACGCTGATGAACGAGAGCATCACCCGCGCAGCGGGCGCGAGCCATGGTCAGGAAATGCCGCCCGAGGCGATGGAAGATTTGATCCGGTCGCTCGGCCGCGAACCATTGCAGCGTACGACGTTGTACGGCACGGCGCCAAACGAAAGGCGCGACGCCTCCTTCGGCGCCGCGCCTCTATCCCCGCCAGTCGATACGCCGGCGAAACGTTACGAGAGAGCCGGCTCTTTATCCTGAGCGGTTTCGTCGAGCGCGCCGTACCAGCCCTTTTCCGAAATATCGAACAGGATGCCTTCGGCATCGACCCATTTGCGCTCGTAATTCATGCCCTTGGGATCGCCGAGATCACACACATAGGTCGCGCCGGCGGCAGCGAGATCGGCCTCGGCCTTTTTGAAATCATCGACCCGAAAACCGAAATGATGAAGGCCGAGCCGGCCTTCGGCGCCCGAGCTCTTATTCCCCGGCCCGGCGATGATCGCGAGATTCATCAGACCGTCGGTCAGATAGATCGCCCGATCCCCTGCCTGGAAGATACGTTTCATCTCGAAAACGTCTTCGTAGAATTTCGCCGACGCTTCGAGGTCCTTCACCGTGATCGCCAGATGCCGCAGCTTTGCCATGGGTCAACTCCTTCGCCCGCAGGATGAATACGGGAATGGTAGCGCCATTTGCCGTTGCCGCCCAGTCTCGCCTTGAGCCGCGCCGTCCCCAGGTGGCATAGTCCCCCGCAAGAGAAAAACGGGAGGCTCCGCGATGGAATTCGGAATTCAGCTCGCCACGTCGGCGCACCATTGGAAAGTGGTGAAAAAGGCCGAGGAAATGGGCTTCACCCATGCCTGGTTCTATGACACCGGCCTGCTGAACGCGGATGTTTTCGTCGCCATGGCCGCCGCCGCCATGCACACCAGCAAGATCAAACTCTGCACCGGCGTATTGATCCCATCGAACCGCATCGCCCCGGTCGCGGCCAGCGCCCTCGCCTCGCTCAACGCCCTCGCGCCGGGCCGCATCCAATGCGGCGTTTCCACCGGCTTCACCGCGCGGCGCACGCTGGGCCTGCCCGCGATCACGATGAAGCGGATGGAGGAATATATCCGCGTCGTGCGCGCGCTGCTCAACAAGGAGACCACCGATTGGTCCGAGGAAGGGGGCACGCACAAGATCCGCTTCCTCAATCCCGAGTTGAACCTGATCAATCTCGACGATGCGATCAAATTCCATCTCTCGGCTTTCGGGCCGAAAGGCCGTGCGTTGACGGCGAAGCTCGGCTTCGGCTGGGTCATCGGCACCAGCAAGCCACAGGCCGCGACCTTCGCCATGAACGCGATGCGCAAATCCTGGACCGAAACCGGACGCGACACCAAGGACCTTTACGCAACGACGTTCGGCGCCGGTTGCGTTCTGGCCGAAGGCGAGGCCACCGATTCAAAACGTGCCATCGCTCAGGCCGGCCCCGGCGCGACGATTCTGTTTCACGATATGGTCGAGCATGAGACGCTCGGCTCACTGGGCATTCCGGCCCCGCCGCAGTTCCAAGCGCAATACGACGCCTATCGCGAGATCTACAACAACTACGAACCGGCCGACGCGCGTTACCTGATGAACCATCGCGGCCACTTGATGTTCGTGAAGCCGGAAGAGGAAAAGCTGGTCACGGCGGAACTGCTGAAAGCCGTCACCCTGACCGGCACGGCGCCCGAGATCATCGAGAATGTCCGCGCCATCAAGGCCGCCGGGTACAGCCAGTTCGGCATCAACCTGCGCAACGGTCACGAAATGTCCATGCTCGACGATTGGGCGAAGATCGTCGAGAAAGTCTGATACCTATTTCACGTCAAAGGAAACGAGCATGAAGATCGGTTATTTCAACGACTACCGTTTGGGCATCATTAAGGGCGACACCATCGTCGATGTGACCGACGTGGTGAAAGACATTCCGCGCCTCGGCCCCGGCGATTTGATGAACAGCCTGATCGAAAAATTCGACAGCTATAAAAAGAAGCTCGAAGACGCCGCCGCGTCGGGCAAGGGCGTGCCGGTGTCGAGCGTGCGTTTCCGCGCACCGACGCCGAAGCCGACCAACATCGACTGCATGGCGGTCAATTTCATGGAAGACGGCACGCGCAAGGAACCTGCACCGATCAACGCCTTCCACAAGACGCCGAATTCGGTGATCGGTGACGGCGACACGATGGTGCTGCCCGACGTCGCCGCCACCGTGTTCGAAGGCGAAGCCGAAGTCGCCCTGGTGATCGGCAAGCGCGCCCAGAACGTCAAGGAAGCCGACGCGATGAGCTATATCTTCGGCTACGTCAATTTCATCGACGGGTCGGCGCGCGGCATCCCGCCGTCACAGAACAGCTTCTATCAGGGCAAGTCGCGCGAGACCTTCGCGCCGATCGGTCCCTATATCGTCACCGCCGACGAAGTGCCGAACCCGCAGAACCTTCAGCTTAAGCTGTCGGTCAATGGCGTGGTGAAGCAGAACTTCAACACCAACGACATGGCGCACAAAATTCCGCGCTGCATCGAGTTCGTCAGCTCGATCCACACGCTCGAACCCGGCGATGTCCTCGCCACCGGCACCAATCATCGCGGGCTCAACGCCTTTCAGGATGGCGACAAGGTCGAGTTGGAAGTCGAAGGTTTGGGCAAGCTCAGCGTCACGATCCGCGACGACCTGAAACGCACCTGGACGCGCGAGACCCGGCTGGAGCGGCAGAATAAGGGCCTCGAGCCCGTGCTCGCGCCGCAGCTGACCGGCAAATACAAGCCGGCATAATTTTTACGTCATTGCGAGCGTAGCGAAGCAATCCAGTCTGAATACACACTGGATTGCTTCGTCGCTGACGCTCCTCGCAATGACGAAATAGGCGTTAAGCCGCCTTCACATCGAGCTTGAACAGCTTGATGGCATTTTCCGACAGAATCTTTTTCTTATCCGCATCCGACAGCCACGGAATGTTGCTGATCAGCGGCGCGACGTTATCGACCGTCGCCCCGGTGCGCGGATGGATGACCGAGCCCGTCCCCGGACATTCGGAACCAAAGAGACAACGGTCGGGACCGACCGTCTTGATCAACAGCTCGTTCGCTTCCTGCGTATAGAGCACGGTGTCGTAATAAAGCTTTTTCATCCGCTCGCTGAACAGGCGGCTTTGATCCATGTCCTTGCCGCCGTGCATGATGCTGCCGGCCTCGAACCGTCCCATCTGATAGGGCATCGCACCGCCGCCATGGCTGACGATGATCTTCAAATTCGGGAAGTCGTCGAACACCTTTGAATTGACGAAGCCGAACACGGCGGTCGTCTCTTCATTAATGAAATGCAGCGTGTAGGGCTCTCGGTCGGCATGGGAGCCGGTACCGTGGATGTGCGCCGGCACATCCAATTCGCACAGTTTTTCATAGAGCGGATACCAATAGCGATCGCCCATGGCCGGCGGCTGGGTGCCGGACTTCTCGTAGGGGTCAGGATTGAGCAGGCAGCCCTTGAAGCCCATTTCCTTGACGCAGCGTTCCAACTCCCTGATCGCCATATCGAGCGGCTCGCCCGCCGGCTGCGGCAGACCGCAAACGCCGAAGAAGCGATCGGGATACATCTGAGTCTCCCGGTAGATGATGTTGTTCACCTCTTCCTGAAACCACTGCACGATCTTGGCTGGTTTTTCGGAGTGCATCAGTTGGAAGGGACGCGGGCTGATCGCCTGCATCGTCGTGCCCAGCTTGGTGATGTAATCGAGATGACTGTAAGGCCCGAACGGCTCTTTCTCGACCGCCGCGCGAATCTGGTCGTCACTGACCTTCACCCGGCCGCGCCCATGCGAGCCGCGCGATGACAACAGCACGGATTTATAGGCGTAGAGTTCAGCCGGTGCGCTGACATGGCCGTGCGAGTCGATGATCATGATTGTTCCTCCCCTGTCGATGATCGTTTTGATCGTTGGACGGCAGCTTAGCGCGAATGCCGCACCTGTCTCACCCGCAATTTTCAGCGCAACGATCGGTGGCATAAGACTCGGACGCTGCTCCCGTGCGCAAAAATTTTCCTCGCTGCCCAAGAACATGTCGCCGTTTGACCGTTTCATGACGAACGAAATCGAATCTTATTGCGCCGCAGCGAAATAGATATTCAGCCCGCGCGCAAAGGCGTTAAGCTGATGCGATCATTGACGGACCTTGGGGGCCAGCGTGCAGATTCGAAGCATTTTTTCCGTGGCGATCGTTCTGGCGAGCCTGTCCGCGCTGCCCACGCACGCCGCCGACAAAATCCCCGCATCACCGCTCCTCGCCGTCGGCATTCAAACCTCGCATGTGCGCGAGATGGTCGCGAAAGTGCTGGGCTTCTATGACGAGGAAGGCCTCGACGCGACGCTCGTTCCGGCGCCGGGCAGCGCCACCGAGATTCAGTATATGGCGGCGGGACGCGGCACACTCGGCGGCATCGATGTCGATATGGGTATCCGTCAGCGCAAGGAGCCGGGCGGTCTTAAACTTCTCGCCGTCTTCTCGAACATCCAATCCGGCGTCTATTGGATGGCGATGCTGGACGGGTCTTCGATCAAGACGATCACCGACCTGAAGGGCAAGACGGTCGGCGTTCCGACACAGGCGTCGGGCGCTTATCAGTTCCTGATGGCGGTTGCCAAAACCGCCGGGCTCAAGGAAACCGACTTCACGGTCGTCCCCGTCGGGTTCGGCCCGGCCGCGACCGACGCGTTGGCGCGCGGGCGGATCGACATGATCTCCACCGTTTTCAGCGACGTCCTCAATATGCGCTACCTCGCCGAGGTGAAGAACCAGTTCAAGCTGCGTCAACTGAACGTGCCCGAGAACGCTTATCCGACCAACGCCCTGATGATCACCGAAGACGAGGCGAAGAATAAGCGCAAGATGGTCGTCGGCATGATGCGCGCCTATGCCAAGGGGCAGCTTTTCGTCGATACCAACCCGGCGGCCGCGTTGAAAGTCGCGAAGACGCTGTATCCCGAGCTGATCCGCGACGACGACTTCGAACGGCAAGTGACGCTGACGACCTGGTCCAGCGATGCCTCCTACAACATGCCGAAGTACCGCGATAAGCCGCTCGGCTATTTCGACATGGATGCCTGGAAAGGCACCGAAAAATATTACAAGGAAGCAGGCCTCATCGGACCGGACGATAAAATCACCGACATCATCGACACGTCCTTCATCGAAGAAGCCAACAACTTCGACAAGGAACGCATCCGCAAAATGGCGCGCGAATACAAATAAGGAGAATTCTGATGGCCGCAAAAAAGAAGAAAGCCGCCCCGAAAAAAACCAAAGCTGCGCCGAAGAAAAAGGCCGTGGTGAAGAAGAAAGCCAAGAAGGCCGCTGCGAAGAAAAGCACGCGCCAAATCATCAACCCACCCGGCATGCGCAAACGTTCGGTGCCATTGAGCGATGCGGTCAAGCTCGGCAACGTCGTCTATGTTTCGGGTTCCACCCCGTATGACAATGACGGCAAGCTGGCCGACAGCTTCGACGCGCAGATGCACCAGGTCATGGCCAACCTGATCGAGATCCTGAAAGCCGCCGGCTCGACGCTGGACAAGGTCGTGAAGACCGTGGTCTTCCTGTCCGACATGGGCGATTTCGCCAAGATGAACGCGATCTACAAGACCTATTTCAAGGAAGGAAATTATCCGGCGCGCTCGACTATGCAGACCGTTCTGGCCCGTCCCGACTTTATGCTCGAGATCGAGTGTGTCGCCGAGGCCTGACCCTTCGTGACTGCACTGATATCGATCGCCGGGCTGCGCAAGGAATACGCCTCCAGCACGGGCAAGGTCGTTGCCATCGATGACGTTTCGTTCGATCTCGGCGAGGGCGAGTTCCTTGCCGTGATCGGCCCGTCGGGATGCGGCAAGACCACTTTGCTGCGCATCCTCGCCGGCTTGCTGCCGATCAGCAGCGGCAGCGCGACCTTGCAGGGACAGCCGCTGACCGGCCCCAGCGCCGGCATCGGGGTTGTCTTTCAAGAGCCGGTGCTGATGCCCTGGCGCAACGTGTTCGAGAACGTGATCCTGCCGCTGGAACTCGCCGGCAAACTGGATGCGCCGGCGACCAAGCGCACGAACGACCTTATCGACCTCGTCGGATTGGCCGACTTCCGCAAGCGTCACATCTGGGAATTATCCGGCGGCATGCAGCAGCGCGTCGCCATCGCCCGCGCCCTTGTCGCCGATCCGGTATTGCTGTTGATGGACGAGCCGTTCGGCGCGCTCGATTCCATGACGCGCGAGCAGATGAATATCGAGCTGCAACGCATCTGCGCCACCACCGGAAAGACCACCGTTCTGGTGACCCATAACCTGATCGAAGCGGTGTTCCTCGCCGATCGCGTGCTGGTGCTGACGCCGCGTCCGGCCTCGGTCCGCGCGCTGGTGCCGATCACCTTGCCGCCGCGTACGCGCGATTCAATTCATACGCCGGAATTCGGCGCCTATGTCCGGAAGCTGGACGATCTGATCAAAGGCGGCGCCCATGTCTGACGCGCCCAAAGTCCTAGCCGAACCGCTACCGGAAGACGTGCCCGGCGAGGAACATTCCCATTGGCTGGGCGCGACGGTCGTGTTCGTTGTCTTGATCGCGTTGTGGGAATGGGCCTGCCGCGGGTTGGGCGTCACGCCCAATCTACTGCCGTCACCGTCGGCCGTTGGGATGGAACTCGTCGGCAATTTCGCGACGCTGTTACGCCATACCTGGGTAACGGCGATCGAGCTTGTCGTCGGCTTCGCCATCGCCACCGTGATCGGCATCGCGCTCGCAATTCTGGTCGATCGCTCGAAGATGCTGTCGTCAGTGATCCGGCCCTACATCATCGCCCTGCAGGCCATGCCCAAGGTCGCGCTCGCGCCGTTCTTCGTCATCTGGTTCGGCTTCGGCATCACCTCGAAAGTAGCGATGGCGGCGATCATCACCTTCTTTCCGATCTTCGTCAGCGCCGTCGCCGGCTTCGCCGCGATGAGCCCGCGCATGATCGACCTGATGACCGTGCTGCGCGCGACGCCCAGCCAGATCATGTGGAAAGCCAAAGTCCCCGCCGCCCTGCCCTACATCTTCGCCGGGCTCGAGATCGGCATCTTGCTGGCTCTCACCGGCGCTATCGTCGGCGAGTTCGTCTCGGCCACTGCCGGCCTCGGCTATCTCATCGCGATCTATAACTCGCAGCTTCACACCGCCGCCGCCTTCGCCGCGCTGGTGATGCTGGTACTGCTCGGCGTCATTTCTTACGGCATGGTGCTGGCCGTGAAGCGCCGCGTCGTGTTCTGGCTCGGCAAGATGTGATCGAGGCTCGCCTAATTCGGTTAGGCTTTGCTATCATGTCGTGAATATCGGCCGTATCAAAAGACGAGTGAAATAAGCATGGGCGTCACTGAAATCTTCCTCATCGCCATGCTTATTATCCTGGCGGCGCCCTACCTGATTTGGCGCGTCTTCAAGCTCGATTATTACGCGCCGCTCGTGGTGGTACAGATCATCGCCGGTATCCTGCTCGGCCCCGGCGTCCTCGGTGCGGCCTTTCCCGGCTATTACAATTTCGTCTTCAATCCGCAGGTCATCCAGGCCCTCAACGGCATCGCCTGGTGGGCGGTGATGATGTTCGTTTGGACCGCCGGCATCGAGCTGGACCTGAAAAACTCCTGGCGTCATCGCGGCGAAACCAGCATCACCGCCGGGCTGGCGCTCGGGACACCGCTCGTCCTCGGCTGTGCCGTCGCCTTCGGCATGCTGCATTACGACGGCTGGATCGGTCCCAATGCCGGCACCGGACAGTTCGTCTTCGGCATCGGCATGGCTTGCGCGGTGACGGCGCTGCCGATCCTCGTCCTCCTCATGGATAAGCTCGAAATCCTGCGCCAGCCGATTGGCCAGCGCATCCTGCGCTATGCTAGCCTCGACGATATTGCGATCTGGGGCGTGCTCGCGCTCATCCTGCTGGATTGGACGCGCATCGGACGGCAGGCGGGATTCCTCGTCGCCTTCGCGCTGTGCAGTTATGGCTTCCGCAAGCTGATGAAGGCGATCCCGGAATCGGACCGCTGGTATCTCGGTTTCGTCTGGCTCGCGATGTGCGGCTTCGCCGCCGATTGGGCCGGGCTTCACTATATGGTCGGCGCTTTCCTTGCCGGCGCCGTCACCGACAGCGAATGGTTCAACCAGAAGCAGATGGACCTGTTGCGCCATCATCTTCTGCTGACCGTCATGCCGGTCTTCTTCCTCAGCACGGGTTTGCGCACCAACTGGGGCCTCGGCGGCACCATGGTGTTCGTCGTCGCTGGGGCGCTACTGGTCGCCTCCGTCGTCGGCAAGCTGATCGGTATTCACATCGCCGGCAAAGTCCTCAAATGGGCGCCGGGCGAAGCCTCGATCATCGGCTGGCTGTTGCAGACCAAGGCGCTGATCATGATCATCTTCGTCAACATCCTCCTTGATAAAGGCCTCATCACCAACGAAGCCTTCACTGCCCTGCTGCTGATGGCCGTCGGCAGCACGATGCTGACGATCCCGATCGTTTATCCGAAGCTACAGGGCCTGCGATCGCTCATTCTGAAAACGAGTTGATCTGATCGAAGCTCGCGTCGCTGACGAAAAAGGCCTGAGAGATATCTCAGGCCTTTTTTCATTCGACAGTGCATTGCTTTAGGTCGGCCGCGCCACGCCACCATTGAGAATCCCGATCACCCGTTCCAACGGCTCCAGCGCCTCCGGCTTCGCCCCCGCTTCGCGCACCGTTTCGAGGCTGCGCTGCAACAGCGCGTGGGCGATGCTGATGAGTTCGATCGGGTTCACGCGGTTGACGTGGAGGGCGATATTCAGGCGGCGCTCGGGGGTTTCAACGGCGGATGCGATGAGAATGCCGGCGTTCTGATTTTGCAGATAGGCGTCGAGCGCCTTCTTGGTCTCTACGTCGTCCTGTTCGTTGCGCATCACCACCGCTCCCCTTGATCGGCCACGCCGCCGGACGCGTCCCGGCCCTAGGGCCAAGATCGCTTTAAATAACTGAAATTGCTATGGAAATTTGGTAGCGGGAGAGGGATTTGAACCCCCGACCTTGGGATTATGATTCCCCTGCTCTAACCAACTGAGCTACCCCGCCGCCTTGCGCATGAAGGATTTAGCCGTGCGCGTGAAAAACGCAACTTGCATTCAACACGTATTCAACACGCGTCCAGTCCTTGGCGCGCCGAGACATTAGAAAAGGGTTCGCTTTCGTGCAAACGGTTTTCGACCGGCTATCGTCGAACTTCGTCGGCGGCGGGCGGAAAACCCGCCGATCTTGCAAAGACGGCCCTACGTCTTATTTCGTCGATTTCGCGCTGCCAGTGAGGCGCGAATGCGATCTAATACGAAGCTGTGATCATAGGGCTTCGAGATTGCCGGCCCTTCTCTGCATAGGTCACCTGCTTCTTCGACGGCCTTTGAAACCGTACCTGCAAGGATGACCTCTACGTTGGGATGGTTCTCGCGAATCCACTTGGATAGAGCAAAACCACCGCCGTCAAATCCTTCGATTTCGGCGAATACGATATCCGCCTCACGGTCGCCTTTACTTAAAAGCTCGCGCGCCTCTGAGGGATTGAGAGACTCCATGACGACATACCCGCACTCACGCAGATATTCAGCAAGAGGCTGTCGTATGAGAATGTCCGACTCGACGATGAGAATGCACTCTTTGTCCATTCCTACTTAACGGCGTTTCGCCGCCAAAGTTTCGAGTATCCGTTCGACGGCAACATCGGCGGAATATGGCTTCGGCAGGAATGGGGCAATCGCCAGTTCGTCCGCAAGCGGTATATGACCACCTGAGGTGAGAAGAATGGGCATAGTGGGATCACGTTGACGGAGCCGACGAGCGAAATCGATACCGTTCATCGAACCGGGCATCTGCACGTCCGAAAAGACCAGATCGGCTGATCCTCCTGCATCGATATACGCCCACGCCTCGTCCGCCGTGCCAGCTTCTACGACGTCGATGTCCTTATCTCTAAGTTCCTCGGCAAGAAATGCACGTATAAGGACTTCGTCTTCGATAAGTAGTACTCGAGGCTTTTGCCTCTCTTCCATCGGATCAACAACAGGCACCATGCCAACTCCCCCCGCACCCGAGCATAAACATCTTGCGTTGTTTAGGTTCCGCGTCGTCGGAAGGTTCTTTTGTGCCACGTCCGTACTAGCCGTATGCCCCCATAAACGGAGGGACATCCTAGCAATACGGGCCTCAATGAGGTTGGATCACACCGAAAGAATTGTCTTTTGAAAAACAGACAAAAATATAAATGCCGTTCGGCGGGCGGCAAAACACATTGCCGCATGTTCCTTGCCGGCTTTGTAGATTTGTCGTCTTAAGTCTTAGCGGCCACGGCCAAAACGGAATGATCGCGGTTCCTGGAGCCTAGCACGCATCGTGATTCCCCTGCTCTAACCACCCCACCACCGAGGGCGGCATCTTGCGCGTCAAGCCGAACGCTTGATCCAGCCGCCGCCGAGGACACGGCCGCCGTCATAAACGACGCAGGCCTGGCCGGGGGCGACGCCCAGCGTGGGTTCGTCCAGCACGACCTCGCCGCCATCGGCCGCTAGCATCAGGGTTCCCGCCACCGGCGCCTGCGCCGAGCGCAGTTTTACGGCGACACGGAGCTTGTCGTCGGGACGCCGTCCTAGCCAATTCACGTCGCGCAGCGCCACCCGCGCCTGGCCCAGCGAAGCGCGAGGGCCGACGACGACGCGGCGCGACGCGGCTTCGATACGCAACACATAGAGCGGGTCGGCCGCGGCGATGCCGAGGCCTTTGCGCTGGCCGACGGTGAAATGGATGATGCCGTCATGACCGCCGAGGACCTGGCCTTGTTCATCCACGATCTCGCCGGGCTCGGTCGCACCGGGGCGCAGCTTGGCGACGAGATCGCCATAGGACCCCGTCGGCACGAAGCAGATGTCCTGGCTGTCGGGCTTCGATGCGACCGGCAGATCGAAACGCCGCGCGAGATCGCGCGTTTCGTCCTTGGTCAATCCGCCCAGCGGGAAGCGCAGATAATCGAGTTGCGGCTGGGTCGTCGCGAAGAGGAAATAGCTTTGATCACGTCCCTCGTCGGCGGCGCAATGCAGCTCGGCCCCATCGGCGCCGGCGACGCGGCGTGCGTAATGGCCGGTCGCCAAGGCATCAGCGCCGAGTTCGCGGGCGGTCGCCAGCAGGTCGCGGAATTTGACGGTGCGGTTGCAGGTGACGCAGGGGATCGGGGTTTCGCCGCGCGCATAAGCATCGGCGAATTCATCGATCACTTCGGTACGGAAACGCTGTTCGTAATCGAGGACGTAGTGCGGAATGCCGAGACGTTGCGCGACACGGCCGGCGTCGTGGATGTCCTGGCCGGCGCAGCAGGCGCCTTTTTTGTTGATGGCAGCACCGTGATCGTAAAGCTGCAGCGTGATGCCGACGACGTCGCAGCCGGCCTCGACCATCAGCGCCGCGGTGGTCGCGCTATCGACGCCGCCCGACATGGCGACGACGACGCGGCAGTCTTTCGGCGGCTTGGGAAGATCGTAGGGATAAGCCGCCATCGAAGGCCGATCAGACGTTCATCATGTTGCGCGTCGCCTGGGGCAGACGCACGGTGAGACCATCGAGTTCTTCGGTCATGATGATCTGGCAGCCGAGACGCGAGGTCTGCGTGAGGCCGAAGGCGAGATCGAGCATGTCTTCCTCGTCCTCGCTGGCATCCTTCAACAGCTCGAACCATTCCGGATCGACAACGACGTGACAGGTCGAGCAGGCAAGCGAGCCTTCGCACGCGCCCTCGATATCGATGTCGTTGCGATGCGCGATTTCCAGCACCGAAAGCCCGATCGGCGCATCAACGTCGCGGCGCGAACCGTCGCGCTCGATGAAAGTCAATTTGGGCATAATACGATCCTGATGGTTATGACGGCGCGAGCGGGGCCATATCTTCGGCTTGAAGAGCGGCTTCGATTGCCGAGGCATCGACCGCCTTGGTGCCGAGATCGAGCGTGGCCAATACTTCGAGCCCGGCTTGGTCGGCGGCGATCACGAGCGGTCCGGCTTCGATCGGCAAAAGAGCAATCACGGCATGGGTGACGGGACGGGCCAGCTGCTTTTCGGCCCGCGCGCGCAGCCCCAACAGCAAGTCGCCCAGATCGGCATTTTCGAGAAGGCGCGCGCCATCGACGCCCGGCAGCAGTTCGGCATTGCCGCCGACCGCAATCGCCACCGCGCCGACGCCTTTACCCAGCGCGATGCCGACGGCCGCACCCGGTCCGGATGAGTCGTGCAATGGGCCTTCCGGCTCTTCGATTTGAAAAAGTTTCATCGGCGGCGATCAGACGTGGAAGGACTCACCACACCCGCAACGGCCCTTTTCGTTGGGATTGCGGAAGGTGAATCCCGATTGCAGCTTGTCATCGACGTAATCCATCTCGGTGCCGATGATGAACATCGACGCCTTCGGATCGATCAGGATAGTGACGCCGTTTGCCTCCACGATCTCGTCGAACTTGCCCTTCTCGTCGGCATATTCGAGCGTGTAGGTAAGGCCGGAGCAGCCGCGCGCGCGGACACCGACACGAATACCGACCGACGGCTTGCCGCGTTTGGAGAGCAGCGCCTTGACGCGCTCCGCCGCGGATTCCGTCACCGTCATCGCCTGTTTACGTGTCGCCGCCATCGCCATCCTCGCTTGATACCACCCTTATGTGGTTCCTGCCAGGGCGCTTGTCACCCCGTCAGCCGCCAAACGTTGCACCGCACGACCAAGTGTTTCCACTGCAAAATCAATCTCTTCGTCGGTCGTGAACCGGCCGAATCCGAAGCGCAAAGAGGCCCGCGCCAGCGGTTCCGGGAGGCCCAAGGCCTTGAGAACGAAGGACGGTTCGATTTCCGCCGCCGTACAGGCCGATCCGGTCGATAGCGCCAGGTCGGGACAAGCGGCGATCAGGGCGGGTGCCGGGACGCCCGGAAAGGTCAAATTGAGATTGTTCGGCAAACGCCGTTCCAGGTCGCCATTCACCCGGACCTGCGGCACCAATCGCTGGATGCCGCCGAGAAACCGCTGCCGCTGGCCCAGCAGGCGAGCCGATTCGGCGGCCATTTCGGCCTGCGCCAACGCCGCCGCCTCGCCCAGCCCGATAACCAGCGTCGCCGGCAGGGTGCCCGAGCGCATGCCCCGCTCCTGCCCGCCGCCATCGATCAGCGGTGTGATCCGGGCACGGGGCCGCCGCCGCACATAGAGCGCGCCGATGCCTTTGGGTCCGTAAAATTTGTGACCCGAGATCGACAGGAGATCGAGGTTCATCGCCTCGACATCGACCGGAATCTTGCCGACCGCCTGGGCCGCATCGCTGTGGAACAACACGCCGCGTTCGCGGCAGATCGCACCGATGTCGGCCAATGGCTGTATGACGCCGATTTCGTTATGCGCCGCCATCACCGAGACGAGAGCGGTCTTGTCGTCGATCGCGCCTTTCAGACGATCGAGATCGACGAGACCATTGGGTTCCACCGGTAGATAGGTGGCGCGCAACCCTTCGCGCTCCATCGCCCGTGCGCTTTCGAGGACGCATTTATGTTCCGTCATCAGCGTGACGACATGGTCCTTGCCGAATTGACGATGAAAGCGCAGCGCGCCTTTGACCGCGAGATTGTTCGATTCCGTCGCGCCCGAGGTAAAGACGATCTCGCGGCCTTCGGCATTGATAAGATCGCCCAGTTGCGTGCGCGCCTTTTCCGTCGCGGCTTCCGCTTCGCGCCCATAGGCATGCGTCAGCGATGCGGGATTGCCGAACTTCTCGGTGAACCAGGGCAGCATCGCCCCGACCACGCGGGGATCGCACGGCGTTGTCGCCTGGTTGTCGAGATAGACGGGTGTCCGGATCATGCGGCGCTCGCACGGGTGCGGGCATAAAGCGCGCCCCAGGCTTCGACAAGATGATCGATATCGGCGTCGGTGGTGCCCCAACCGAGGCTGATACGAATCGCACATTCGGCCATCGCCGGCGCCACGCCCATCGCATCCAGCACATGGCTGCGCGTCACCTTACCCGAGGAACAGGCCGCGCCGGCGCTGACCATCACACCGGCCAGATCGAGCGCGATCACCTGCGTCGATGCCGCAACGCGCGGCATGGCAATCGAGATCGTGTTCGGCAACCGCGCAACATCGGCGGCGAACACCACCGCATCCGGCGCAACGTCGAGCAGACGGCGTTCGGCTTCGACGCGCAATCGTTCAACGTTTTCAGCCGCGCCGATTTCATCTTTCGCCAGCAACGCCGCCGCACCGAAGCCGACAATGCCGGGAAGATTTTCAGTGCCGGCGCGACGGCCGCGTTCCTGACCGCCGCCTTTGATCAGCGATTGCAGCGAAAGATCGCCGCGCACGATTAGCGCGCCCGTGCCCATCGGCCCGCCGATCTTGTGACCCGAGATCGTCATCGCATCGACATCCAGCGCGCGAAAATCGAGCGGCACTTTGCCGGGCCCTTGCACGGCATCGCAATGAAGCAAACCACCGCGCGCATGAACGAGCCGCGCCACATCGGCGATGGGCTGGAGCGCGCCGGTTTCGTTGTTCGCGAACATCAGCGAGACGAGCGCTGGCCCTGCGTCGGTCGTCAACAACCGAGCCAGCGCATCGAGATCGACAACACCGTTCGCAAGAACCGGAACGCGCACCGCATCCGGCACGACGGCCAACACCGATTCATGCTCGACGGCTGATACGATCACGCGGTGGTTGGGAAACCCTTGCAGGGCAAGCACATTTGCTTCAGTGCCACCGCCGGTAAACACGACTTCTTCAGGTGAGACACCGACGAGAGCAGCAACCCGCTCACGCGCCTGGTTCACCCTCTGACGGGCATGGCGGCCGGCGCGGTGGATGGATGAGGGATTACCGCAATGCGACAACGCCTCGGCAACGGCCGTCACCGCCTCGGGCCGCATCGGCGCGTTGGCGTTCCAGTCGAGATAGGTGGCGCGTGTCGCCGTCATCGCTCAAAAGCTGCCGCTATTGCGCGACAGCGGCGTCTTCGGTTTCATGGGTTAGCGGCTGCGGTTGCGCGTCGCAATGAAGCGCGCCGCTGCGTCCCAGAAGACGCTGCGCGCAAACATCGGCCAGCGTCACCGAGCTAAGATAAAGATGAATTTGATTGCCGAGTTCTTCCCACAGATCATGGGTAAGACAGCGGCTTTTATTGCCGCTGCAGCCCGTCGGCGCACCCGGCGTGCACCGCGTCGCACGGATCGGCTCATCGACCGCGAGGATGACATCAGAAACCCGCGTGCCGTCGGCGCCACGCGCCAGCAGATAACCGCCGCCCGGACCACGCACGCTTTTGACGAGGCTCGCCGCACGCAGTTTGGCGAACAACTGTTCGAGATAAGACAGCGAGATTTCCTGCCGTTCCGCGATCTCGGCAAGCGAGATCGGCTCGCCGCTGCCATGCTTCGCGAGATCGACCATCGCCATGACGGCGTAGCGGCCCTTGGTGCTAAGTCTCATTCGTTGGCGCTCCGGCGCTCGGCGTCGAACGAAGACGGCGGCGGCGCGGCGGCACGATCGTGTTCTTCTTCAAGCGACGCCAGCCGCGCATGAAGCCGCGCGACCTCGCCGTGCAGCACGCTCAACTGGCAGGCGATCGGATCGGGTGAATCATCGCAGGGCGTACCATAGGGCAGAAATTCCGGCGTCGCTTGCGGCTTCGGCCGTTCGCCGACCGGCTTGGCCGGGATACCGGCAACGCTGACGCCTTGGCCGACTTCCTGCAACACGACGGCGTTCGCGCCGATGCGCGCACCCGAATGGACCGTGAAGGAGCCGAGCACCTTGGCACCCGCACCGACGATCACGTCATCTTCGAGAGTCGGGTGCCGCTTACCGCGATTGAGCGACGTACCGCCGAGTGTGACGCCCTGATAGAGGGTTACATCGTCACCGATCTCGGCCGTCTCGCCGATGACGACGCCGACACCATGATCGATGAACAAGCGGCGGCCGATCGTGGCGCCCGGATGAATCTCGATGCCGGTGAGGTTGCGGCCGACGGCGGAGATGAAGCGCCCCGCGACCAGCCAGCCACGCTGCCACAGCCAATGCGCCATGCGATGCAGCACGACGGCATGAAAGCCGGGATAACACAAAATGACCTCGAGCCCGGAACGGGCGGCCGGGTCGAGCCGGAGAACATTGGCGATGTCGTCGCGTAGGTTCTTGAAAATCATGGAAATCACTATGCTATGATCAGGTTTGGTTCGGTTCGCCGAACGAAACTTCGGCACGACATATAACTTGTCCTACTACGCCCATCAAGTTTACCCGGTGATATATGACGTCTAGCCGGCACAATAACCCAGTAATTAAGTGTGAATTAATCTGATGCCGGAAGTGCTTATCAATGGGTCGGCTGGGCGGCTGGAGGGCCGTTATAACCAGTCAGCCGAGGAAAACGCCCCGATCGCCTTGCTGCTTCATCCGCATCCGCAGCATGGCGGCACGATGAACAACAAGGTCGTCTATACCCTGTTCCATTCCTTCGTCCGCCGCGGTTTTTCCGCCCTGCGTTTCAATTTCCGCGGTGTCGGGCGTAGCCAAGGTCAGTTCGATCGCGGCGAGGGCGAATTGGCCGATGCGGCGTCGGCGCTGGATTGGCTGCAAGCCAATAACCCGAATGCCAAGGCCTGCTGGGTCGGCGGCTTCTCGTTCGGTGCCTGGATCGGCATGCAGCTTTTGATGCGCCGGCCCGAGATCGCCAGTTTCGTTTCGGTCGCGCCGCCCGCCAACATGTTCGATTTCAGCTTCCTCGCCCCCTGCCCGTCCTCGGGGCTGATCATTCAGGGCGACCAGGATCAGGTCGTGCCCTTAGAGCCGATGCAGAAACTGGTCGATAAGCTGTCGCGTCAGCGCGACATCAAAGTCGATTACCGCATCATCAAAGGCGCGGACCATTTCTTCCAAAGTCAGCTGGAAGAATTGGGCAGCACGGTCGAGGATTACATCGCCAATGCCAAGCCCAAGCGCGCCACCGGCCGTTAGGCTTCTTGCACCATGAAGAAACTCGCCCCATTTGCCGTCTGGGCAAGAGGTGCGGATATGGCCGAGGCTTCGACATCGAAGGCGCTGACGACGCTGCTCAAAGGGCTAGAGTGGGTCTATGACCGCGCCGTCAGCGGTGCGCCCGGTCTCGACAGCGCAAGCGATCTTGCCGCGACTTATCGGCAACAATACGCGACACCGGACGAGGCTATCGACGCCTTGATCAAATGGCAGATCGCAAAAGCCGCGACGGCGGGTTTTCTCACCAATATCGGCGGTACGATGACCTTGCCGGTATCGCTACCGGCTAATCTTGTCAGTGCGCTCTATATCCAGATCCGCATGATCGCCGCGGTCGCCGAAATTCGCGGCCACGACATTCATAGCGATCAGGTCCGGACCTTCGTGCTCGCCTGCCTTTGCGGCACCAGCGTGATGGATGTGGTGAAGGATTTCAGCGTGATGGTCGGCACCGGCCTCGCGCAGCAGGCGATCCTCCATATGTCGGCCAAGACGCTGAAGAAGATCAATCACACGGTTGCACTGTTCCTGCTGACCAAGACCGGCGCCACCGCGTCGATCAACTTGTCGAAGCTGGTACCGGTGATAGGCGGCGTCATCTCCGGCGCGCTCGACGGCGCGCTGACCCGCGCTTATGGCAATACCGCGAAACGCCTGTTCTTGCCGATCCTGCCTGCTCCCATCGCGGCATAAAGCTTGTATATCTAAAAGATATACTATAGTATATCTTTTAGATATACAGGAGATCGCCCATGCAAGCGCGGATCGCGAAATGGGGAAATAGTCTTGGCCTTCGCATTCCCAAGGACATCACGACACAGCTTGGTCTCGCAGAAGGGGCCGAGGTGCAGATCGAGATTGAAGGGGATCGCGTCGTCATCTCACCGCGCCGCCCTCATTACAAACTGAGCGATCTCCTTGGCGGCATGACGCCCAAATCGATGCGTGATGCTTTTAATTGGGGGCCGGACGCCGGTCGGGAATCGATTGACTAAGAAGCAATACGAGCCACAAGCCGGCGACTTGATTTGGACCGATTTCGACCCGCGCATGGGCCGCGAGCAGCGTGGCCGTCGCCCTGCGTTGGTTGTCTCGCCCGTAGAGTTTTGGCGAGTTAGCGGCTTCGCGATCGTATGCCCGATTACGTCGCGGGTTCGGCCATTTGGCACCAGCACCGTGCTTCCAAACGACCTCGCCATCACAGGTGAAATTCTAAGCAGCCACGTCAGAAGCATCGACACAGAAGCTCGGCCAATCGCTTATGCCGGTATATCCGTGCCGCCATCTTTACTCGAGGACGTACGCGCGAAACTTGCCGCTCTAATCGGGCTAACCTAAAGCTTTAGCCTTAATCCGCGAACGGGTCGTGGACCAGGACCGTGTCGTCGCGTTCGGGGCTGGTCGAAAAAAGCGCGACCGGGGCTTCTATCAGTTCTTCGATGCGGCGGATATATTTGATCGCCAGGGCCGGCAGTTCAGCCCAGCTGCGCGCGCCGCGGGTGCTCTCGGACCAACCTTCGCAGGTTTCATAGATCGGCGTGACCGCCGCCTGGATCTCGGGGCTGGGCGGAAATCGGTCCAGCACCTGATCGCCGTAGCGATAGCCGGTGCAGACTTTGATTTCCTTGAAGCCGTCGAGGACATCGACCTTGGTCAGGGCGATACCGTGAATGCCCGACGTCTTGATCGCCTGGCGCACCATCACAGCATCGAACCAGCCGCAGCGGCGCTTGCGTCCCGTGACGACGCCGAATTCCTTACCAACTTGACCGAGCGTCTCGCCGACATCGTCGGTCAATTCGGTCGGGAACGGGCCGCTTCCAACGCGCGTCGTATAGGCCTTGGTGATGCCGAGAACATAACCCACCGCGCTGGGGCCGATACCCGCGCCCGACGCCGCTTGGCCCGGATGGGTGTGCGACGAGGTGACGAAGGGATAGGTGCCGTGATCGACGTCGAGCATCGCGCCCTGTGCGCCTTCGAACAGCACGCGCTTGCCGCTCTTCTTTGCTTCATCAAGCAGACGCCAGACCGGTTCGGCGAACGGCAGCACCTTCGGCGCGATTTCGAGCAACGCCGCAACCAACGGCCCCGCCTCGACTTCGGCAGCGCCGAGCGAACGCAGCAGTGCGTTGTGATGCTGCAGCGTCTGCGCGACCTTCGCCGGCAGCGTGTCGGGGAATGCGAGATCGCAAACGCGGATAGCGCGGCGGCCGACTTTGTCCTCATAGGCAGGGCCGATGCCGCGGCCGGTGGTGCCGATCTTGTCGGCGCCGCGTGACTCTTCGCGCGCACGATCGATCAGGCCATGCGACGGCAGGATCAGCGTCGCATTCTCGGCCAGCTTCAGATTGGCGGGCGTAATGGTGACGCCCTTGCTCTTGATACCTTCGATTTCCTTGAGCAGTGCCCAGGGATCGACGACGACACCATTGCCGATGATCGAAATTTTTTCCGGCCGCACGACGCCCGACGGCAGCAGGCTCAAGCGGAACTCGGTGCCGTTGATGACGAGCGTATGGCCGGCGTTATGACCGCCCTGGAAACGCACCACGACATCGGCGCGTTCCGACAACCAATCGACGATCTTGCCTTTGCCCTCGTCGCCCCACTGGGCGCCGATCACCGCGACATTCGCCATTACCCAAACTCCCTAGGGCCAGCGCAGCAAGTCAGGCACCGACCGGTACCCGTCAGCCTGCGCAGAAAAACAAATCAGTCGATTGCGACGATCTTGTCGCCGGACAACAGGTGGCTGCAACCGAGCCGCCGCGCTTCCGCCGTCGCGTCGGCCGCCGGCGCAAGGCCCGCCACCGTCACGTAATTCTGAGTCCGCCACCGCGCTGCCGCGGCGACATCGCCGCCTTGGGGCACATAGATGCGCGATGCCGATTGATGCGGCGGCATCGCTTCCATCACCGCATCGGTATAAAGCGTGAAGCCGGTCGCTTCCTCGCCGTCACCCTTGCCGGTGCGGTAGCGTCCGCCGCGTCCGAGTTCGCTTTTGATGCCGCGGGCGAAGAACGAAAAGCTGACGCCGGTATGATATTCGAAGCCGCGATTTTCGACCGGATCGATGGTGATCGAAAGACCCGGCGAAGATTGCTTCAACTGCGCGACCACTTCGGCGAGGCGCGCACGTTCCGCCGCGGCTTCTTTCGGCAAGTCGATCGCCATCAGCGTCTTCAGCGCCGCATCGGCAGGACCAGCGGACGACAATAATTTCTGGAGTACCGGCGCAGCTTTGCCGCCGGCTGCAAGCACGGCGGCGGCGTCCTTGTGATCGAGCGCATTACGCACCGCATCGATCTCTTGATCGTTCAACGCGGCGGAACGGCAGACCATCGGCACCAGCGTCGGCAAGGTCAAATCGACCGAAAGATTTTCGACACCGAGCCGCGCGAGCGCCTCGGCAGCAATCGTGACGACTTCGATATCGGCGGCAGTTTCGGTGCTGCCGATCAGTTCGGCCCCAACCTGTCCGATTTGGCGCTCGGGCCGCATGTCGCTGCCTTTGACGCGCAGCACCTGGCCGGCATAGCAGAGCCGCAACGGGCGCGGCGCGTTGCCCAGCCGGGTGCCCGCGATGCGGGCGACCTGGGTCGTCATGTCGGCGCGAAGGCCGATCATCCGCTGCGAGATCGGGTCCATCAGGCGGAAGGTTTCGGGAGCCATCGCCGCGCCAGCGCCCGACAGCAGATTTTCCTCGAATTCGACCAGCGGCGGCTTCACCCGCTCGTAGCCATGGCTGGACAGGACCGCCATCAGACGGCCGACAGCGCCCGCCTCGGCCTCGGCGGCCGGGGGCAGCACATCGCGCAGCCCTTGGGGCAGCAGCGCCTTCTGCAGGTTGTCGTTTGTCGGGCTCGGCATCAGGGCGGGATAGCGGTTTTAAACCGTCCGGGCAAACGGAAAAGGCGCGGTCCGCACCGCGCCGAAAGGGCCGTTTTAGAGGGGCGCAGACGGCCTCGAAGACCGCCCGCGCGACTCGTTGGTTTGCCTAAAAATGAAGCTGGCGGACCAGCCGGACGTTCGGCAGGGCCTGCACCAAGCCGAGGACTTTGGCGTCCAATTCCTGATCGACTTCGACGAGGCAGACCGCGTCTTCACCCGCCGCCTTACGGCCGAGATGGAAGGTCGCGATGTTGATGCCGGCTTCGCCCAGGGTACGGCCGAGATTGCCGATGAAGCCCGGCTTATCCTGGTTACGCACGAACAGCATGTGCGGACCCAATTCGGCCTCCATGCGGATATCCTCGATCAGGACGAGGCGCGGCTTGTTATCGCCGGCCAGCGTACCCGCCACACCGCGGCGCTTACCGTCGAAGGTGACGGTGAGGCGAATGAGTGTCGAGTAGTTGGACTCATCGGTGCTGCGCGTCTCGTTGATGGTGATGTTGCGGTCTTTGCAGATGACCGGGACATTGACCATGTTGACCGTTGCAAGCTGCGGCTGCAGCAAGGCCGTCAACGCCACTGCCGTCAGCGGCTTCACGTTGAGCCCGGCGACATGGCCCGCATATTCGATCTCGATGCTGGTGATGCCCGAATCGGTGAGCTGACCGGCGAAGCTGCCCAGCTCTTCGGCCAGCTTCAGATAGGGCTTCAGCCGCTTCGCGTCCTCGGCCGACAGCGACGGCATGTTGAGCGCGTTCACCACCGCGCCGGTCATCAGGTAATCGGCCATCTGTTCGGCAATCTGCAGCGAGACGTTTTCCTGCGCCTCGTTGGTCGAGGCGCCGAGATGCGGCGTCGCGATCAATTGCGGATGACCGAAAAGAATATTCTCTTTCGCCGGTTCGACCGGGAAGACGTCGATCGCCGCGCCGCCGACCTGGCCGCTATCGAGCGCCGCCTTCAAGTCGGCTTCTACGATGAGGCCGCCGCGCGCGCAATTGATGATCCGCACGCCCTTCTTCATCTTGGCGATCGCTTTCGCGTCGATGATGTTCTTGGTCGCATCGGTCATCGGCGTGTGCAGGGTGATGAAATCGGCGCGCGTGAACAATTCGTCCAGCTCGGCCTTTTCGACGCCCAGCGCGACGGCGCGTTCCGGCGTCAGGAAGGGATCGTAGGCGACGACCTTCATCTTCAGCCCCAACGCGCGCTCGGCGACGATCGAACCGATATTGCCGCAACCGACGACGCCCAGCGTCTTGCCGGTGATTTCGATGCCCATAAAGCGGGACTTTTCCCACTTGCCGGCCTGGGTCGAGCGATCCGCCGCCGGAAGTTCGCGGGCCAGCGCCATCATCAGCGCGATGGCATGTTCGGCAGTCGTGATCGAATTGCCGTAGGGCGTGTTCATCACGACGATACCGCGCGCCGTCGCCGCCGGGATGTCGATGTTATCGACGCCGATACCGGCACGGCCGATGACTTTGAGGTTCGTCGCCGCTTCGATCACGGCCTTGGTCGCCTTGGTCGCCGACCGCACGGCGAGGCCGTCATAGTGGACGATTTCTTTCTTCAATTCGTCAGGCGTGAGCTTGGTGTTGACCACCACCTCGACGCCGCGTTCCTTGAAAATTTCGACCGCGCGATCGCTCAAATCGTCAGAAATCAAGACTCTCGGCATGGCGAGACTCCATTCATAAAAGCATTAAAGAAAAAACGAGTGACGACGAAGAAGATCAGGCCGCGACGGCGGCCTTGCTTGCTTCCGCGAAAGCCCAGTCGAGCCACGGCAACAGCGCCTCGACATCGCTGCGCTCGATCGTCGAGCCGCACCAGATGCGCAGACCCGGCACGGCATCGCGATGACCCGCGATGTCGTAAGCGACGCCTTCGGCATCGAGCAGCGATTCGATCTTCTTGACCGCAGCCCATTGCTGATCGACCGGCAGCTTGTCGAACCCGTCGGCGACGATCTTGAGGCAGATCGAGGTGCTGGAACGAATCTTCTTATCTTCGACGAGGAAATCGACCCACGGCGTCTTTTCGACCCAGGTGGAAATCGCCGCGAGATTGCCTTCGGTGCGCGCCTTCAATGCCGGCAGACCGCCGATCGACTGCGCCCATTTGAAGCTATCGATCGCGTCTTCGACGGCGAGCATCGAGGGCGTGTTGATGGTCTCTTCGTTGAAGATGCCTTCGCTGAACTTGCCTTTGGCGGTCAGGCGGAAAATCTTCGGCAGCGGCCAGGGCGGCGTATAGCTTTCCAGCCGCTCGATCGCGCGCGGCGAGAGCGCCAGCATGCCGTGCGCCGCTTCGCCGCCCAGCACTTTCTGCCAGGACCAGGTGACGACGTCGAGCTTGTCCCAGGGCAGATCCATCGCGAAGGCGGCCGAGGTCGCGTCGCAAATCGTCAGGCCCTTGCGGTCGGCTTTGATCCAATCGCCGCTCGGAATGCGCGCACCCGAGGTCGTGCCGTTCCAGGGGAAGACGACGTCATGATCGAAATCGACCGCAGCAAGATCGGGGATCTGCCCATAGGGCGCGCGCATCACGCGCAGATCTTTGATCTTCAATTGTTTTTCGATGTCGGTGACCCAGCCTTCGCCGAAGCTTTCCCAGGTCAGCGCATCGACGGGACGCGCGCCCAGCATCGACCACAGCACCATCTCGACGGCGCCGGTATCGGACGCCGGCACGATGCCGAGGCGATAATCCTTCGGCATGCCGAGGAGTTCGCGCGAACGGGTGATGACTTCTTTGAGCTTGGCCTTGCCGAGCTTTGAACGGTGGGAGCGGCCGAACAGGCCATTCTTCAGCGCATCCACGGAATAACCGGGACGCTTGGCACAGGGACCAGAAGAAAAATTGGGGCAGGCTGGCCGGCTTTGCGGCTTCGTCGTCATGATCACTATTCCTTCCAGAATAGATGCACCCCGGTGGGGGGGTGTGGCCCGCCGGGGAAACTATCAGAAGAAATCGGGGCGTCAACAGGAGAAGTTGCGGCGGGACGACGCGGCGCGCGTTAACCGGTTTTGCAAGAATGCTGCGAGTCTCTCGATGTCGATCAGGATGACGAACGATCGCGTGTTCCACAAAAAACCCACCATCCATCGTCACCCTCGGGCTTGACCCGAGGGTCCATCTCAAAACGTCCCGGTGGTTGACGGGCGTTACGCGGCGCTTTTCGCATCATCATGATCGAGCGGTTCTGCGATGGACCCTCGGGTCAAGCCCGAGGGTGACGATGTGTTTGTGTCGGCTCAGTTCCCGAGAGAGAAGTCCGCTTCCGCTTAGTGACGAATGGGAATTACAGCGCCTTCACCGCCGGCAATACTTCGCGCACGAACAGGTCGAACGAACGCATCGTTTCGGCATGGGTCAGCGTGCCCAACGCGAACTGCAACAGCGGATAATTGACTCCCGATTCAGTGATCGTGCGTATCAGTTCATTCTTCACCGTCTCGGGTGTGCCGGCGATGACGCTGCCAACGCGGCGGCGCGCGATCTCGAACGAACCGGTCAGGAACGCAGCGGTGAAGCCATAGCTGTTCGCTTGATGCTCGAGGTTTTTGTACCAACGTTCATAGGCCGGCTGCGCAATCTTCTCGGCTTCGGCATCGCTGTCCGCGACGACGATCATGCGGACGAGGCCCAAGTTCGGTTCGGCGGCACGGCCTTGGCGTAGCGGCGCGTCCTTGTTGCGCTCCCACGCATCGCGATATTCCGTCACGGCCTGTTTGATGCGCGGCGCGGGCGCCCAGCCGGCATTCATCGCCGCGCCCAACGACGCGATATAGTCGCGCGTCACGCCCGAGGACGAGCCATACCAAAGCGGCGGAAATGGCTTCTGGATCGGCTTTATCTCAACCGGCACATCGTAATATTGCCAGCGCGCGCCGCGATGGGTGACGCGGTCGCTGGTGAAATATTGGATCATCAGATCCATCGATTCACGGAAGAGATCGCGCGTCTCGTTGATGGTCTTGCCGAACATCGACAATTCCCACGGCGAGATGCCTCGCCCGACACCGAGTTCCATCCGGCCATTAGACATCTGATCCAGCATCGAAATTTCTTCGGCGAGGATCAGCGGATTGTGAAAGGCGAGCGCGTAGGCCAACGGCCCCAGCCTGATCTTCTTCGTCCGCGCCGCCAGCGCGCCGAGAAAAACGCCAGGCAGCGGCGCCATGCCGACGGGGTTCCAATGATGTTCGGCCATGTGATAGCTGTCGATGCCGGCGGCATCGGCGGCTTCGACGAACTGTATCCGCTCCTCGTAGAATTGCGGCAGCGGCGTCTCGTTGCGGTCGAGATGATCGAAAAGGCCGATTTTCATAAAAACGTTCCGCGTTATTTGATGAAGCTGTTGTCGATCAGCGGTTTGTAGTCGGGAAGCTTGTCCTCGGGTTTCAGGAATCCCGCCGCCGCGTTCATGTTGTCGCCGTTTTCGAGTTCTTCCGGTGTCGTGATCGGCTTTTCCGGCGTCAGCGTCCGCACCGTCTCATAAGCCGCCTCGAGAACCTTGTCGCTGTAAGCGCCGAAATGCGCCTTCATCACCGCGATCGAGGTCGCTTTGTCGCTGCGGATGACCTTGGTCGCTTCGAAGATGCCATGGACCATCTTTTCGCACACCGTCTTATGCGTGGCACAAAAATCGCCGCGGGTTAGCAGCAGCGCCGCCGAGACGGGAGAATAAGCCTTCGGTTCGCCCTTACGCGTGTCCGAAATCATCACCCCCGTGCCGTCGAGCACGACCTGTTCGGTGAAAGGCGGGCTGTTGGAGAAACCGTCGATCGCCTTGCGCGAAAAAGCGGCCATGAATTCCGGCGGTTGCATCGGCGTCGTAATGACGTCGCTGGGGCCGAGACCCGCGCTTTTGGCGATGACTTTCAGAACCACATCGGGAATGGCGCCGATGCCGGGCATAGCGATGGTCTTGCCCTTGAGAATTTTCGCGCGTTCCTCGATGGGCGCGTTCGGATCGTAATGCGCGGCGTCGGTAATGTCTTTGCGTAGCACGATCGATTGACCGGATTCGCTGATCGCCGTCAGCAGCGCGACGACTTTCTGTCCGCGCGCATAGGCCCGCGTGATGGTCGCGCCCGACGACATCGAAAAATCCGCAGACCCGCCGATGACCGCATTCATCGAGCCGATGCCGGTGATGTTCAGCACCTTGGTGTCGAGGCCCTGCTTCTCCCAAAGCTTTTGATCGACGGCGATATATTGCGAGAGGAAGAGAAGATTTTGGCCGGGGATCGCGAGCGCCGTCTCTTCAGCTTGGGCCACACGTGGGACGAAGCCCGCCGTCACCATCGAGAGGCCGAGCATGGCCAGGAACGCCGTCTGCGTGGAACACCGCCTCGTCATCGCCGTTTCTCCCCATTCAACGTTTTATGATCTCCGCGCGCTGTTGCGCGTCGGATCGCCGTTTCAGGCGTGGGCAGTTTCCGCGATGATGCCGCCGGGGTCAACCGGCGTGGGCACAACCGTTACTTGAAAGCCCCTTACTGGAACGAGTTGTCGATCAGGTCGTCGTAATGCGGCAGCTTTTCCTCGGCTTTGAGAAAGCCGGCGGCGACGTTGAGGCTATCGCTGTTCTCGAGCATCTTCGGCGTCGTGACCGGCGGCACCGCCGTCAGCGCGCGCACCGTCTCGTAAGCGGCGCGCAACACCTTGTCGTCGTAGGCGCCGAAATGCGCCTTCATCACCGCGACCGTCGCGTCGGGCTGCTCGCGGATAAAGACCAGCGCATCGACCAGCCCCTTCACCATCTTGTCGCAGATGGATTTGTCCTTGGCGCAGTAATCCGCCTTGGTCATCAGCACCGCCGAGGAGACGGGCGAGAATTCCGTCGGCTCGCCCTTGCGGGTATCCGACAACAGGACGCCGGTACCTTCGATCAAAGTCTGTTCGACGAAGGGCGGCGAATTGGAGAAGCCGTCGATTTTCTTGGCGGCAAAGGCGGCCATGAATTCCGGCGGCTGCATCGGCGTCGCCAGCATCTGATCGGGCGCGACGCCGCCGGCTTTACCGACGGCCTTCAGCACCACATCAGGCACGCCAGCGGTTGCGCCATGGGCGATGGTGCGGCCCTTGAGAAATTGCGCGCGCACCGACAGTGGCGCGTTGGGATCGAAATGCCCGGCCTCGGCGACATCCTTGCGGATGATGATCGATTGCCCGGTTTGATTGATCGCCGTCGCCAGTGCCACCAACTTTTGCCCGCGCGCCACCGCACGCGTGATCGCCGCACCGGACGACATCGAGAAATTCACCGAACCGGAAATCAGCGCATTCATCGCCCCGATGCCGACGATGTTCAGCACCTTCACATCGAGCCCGCGCTTTTCCCAAAGATGCTGGTCGGCGGCGACGTATTGGGAGAGGAACAGCAGATTGACGCCGGCCACCGCGACCGAAGCCTGCTCGTTTGCGGCGCGGGCCGGTGCAGCGAGCGTAGCAATCGCCACCACGCTAAGAGCTAAACGCGCAAAATTCTTCATGCCGACATTCCCCACTGGTGAACGCCCTCCCCCGATAACGATTTATGCTGTGACGAGAGTGTCGCCCGATCTGCTGGAATGGTCAACGACGTCGTCTTTCATATCGTCATTCCCGCGAAAGCGGGAATCCACCAACAAACGCTTACTTGAAGTGGACTCCCGCTTTCGCGGGAATGACGAATAGAGAGATCAGTGTTTGATTTCGACCGCGTGATTAAGCGGCCCATGACCCGCGCCATATCCCGGTGCAGTCCGTATCGCTTCTTGCACGAAACGATGCGCACGTTCGACGGAGGGGCGCAACGCCATGCCTTGCGCCAAACCAGCAGCGATCGCCGAGGCGAGCGTGCAGCCGGTGCCATGGGTGTGGCGTGTTTCGATCCGCGATGCTTCGAGAACGAAGCTCTCTGCGGAAGTTGCGATCAGATCGGTGAGGATCGGTCCCGCAAGGTGACCGCCTTTGATGACAACCGCTTTCACGCCGAGCCGCAACAGCGTATCGGCGGCGCGGCGCATGTCGTCGATCGTCGCGATACTTTGTCCCGTCAGCGCTTCGGCTTCGGGCGCGTTCGGCGTCACCACCGCGGCGCGGGCGATCAGCCGTTGCATCAGGGCTTCGACGGCGCGGGCATCGAGCAGCCGCGCGCCGGTGGTCGCGACCATCACCGGATCGACGACGAGCGGCATGGCCGGCAGGTGAGCATCAAGCGCGTTCGCGACCGCTTCGATGACACCATGATCCAGCAGCATACCGGTCTTGATGCAATCGGCGCCAATGTCGGAAAGAACGCTGTCGATCTGTTGTTTAACGAAATCGGGGGGCACCGGCAGGATAGCTTGAACGCCGACGGTGTTTTGCGCGGTGAGCGCGGTGACGGCCGTGGCGGCATAGGCGCCGAGCATGGTCACGGTCTTGATGTCTGCTTGAATGCCGGCGCCGCCGCCCGAGTCCGAGCCGGCGATGATCAGCACGCGGCCGTTCATTCGGCCGCGCTTTCTCCCAAGGCACCGGCGGACGTGGCCGCGGTCGCAATCTCTTCGATCACCGCGGTCAACAGCGCCGCGTCTTCGCCTTCGGCCATGATGCGCAGCAGCGGCTCGGTACCGGATTTGCGGACCAGCAGGCGCCCGGCCGTGCCAAGGCGTTTTTCGGCCGCGCCGATCGCGGCTTTGACCGCATCGGATTGCAGCGCCATGCCGCCGTCGCAGCGCACGTTATGCAGCAGTTGCGGCACCGGCGAGAACACGTTGCCGACGCGGCTGGCCGGCATATCCTTTTCAACGATCGCGGCGAGGACCTGCAGCGCGGCGATAAGCCCGTCGCCCGTGGTCGAATAATCGCCCATGATGATATGGCCCGATTGCTCGCCGCCGAGATTGCTGCCGATGCGGCGCATGGTTTCGACGACATAGCGGTCGCCGACCGGCGCACGCTGCATCGGAATACCTTCGGCCAAAAGGAAGCGTTCGAAACCGAGATTGGACATCACCGTCGCAACGACACCCGACGACGAGAGTTGTCCGGTGCGCTGCCATTTCTGCGCGATCAAGGCCATGACCTGATCGCCATCGAGAATCTGCCCATGTTCGTCGGCGATGATAAGGCGGTCGGCATCGCCGTCGAGGGCGATGCCCAGATCAGCTTCTTGCGCAACCACTTCACGCTGCATCGAGGCCGTCGCGGTCGCACCGCAGTCGCGATTGATGTTGAGGCCGTCGGGCTTGACCCCGATCGGAATGACCTCGGCACCGAGTTCCCACAGCACGGTCGGCGCGACCTTGTAGGCAGCACCGTTGGCGCAATCGACCACGACCTTGAGCCCATCGAGACGCAGGCCACGCGGGAAGCTGCTTTTGACGAATTCGATATAGCGCCCGCCGGCATCGTCGAGACGCTTGGCACGGCCGAGTTCCTGCGCCGGGGCGCGATCGTTTTCGGTGTGACCGACAGCTGCCTCGATGGCCGTCTCGATATCGTCCGACAGCTTGTAGCCATCGGGACCGAAGAATTTGATGCCGTTGTCGTCGAAGGGATTATGCGAAGCCGAAATCATCACGCCCAGATCGGCGCGCAGGCTGCGCGTCAGCATGGCGATGGCCGGCGTCGGCAGCGGCCCGACCAACACGACATCCATGCCCATGCCGGTGAAGCCCGCGGTCAGCGCCGGCTCGACCATATAGCCCGAGAGGCGCGTATCCTTGCCGATGATGACCAGATGACGATGATCGCCACGGCGCAGGACAAGCCCCGCCGCCATCGCGATTTTGAGACAGGTTTCGGGCGTGATCGGCTCGCGATTGGCGAGCCCGCGCACACCATCGGTTCCGAACAACTTGCGTGTCGTTCCAGGCTTCACGCCGTCGCTCTCCCCATTGGGTGACTATTCATAAACCCTGAGTCTAAGCCGTCATGGTCAATAGACGCTTAAGACGACGCCGATAGCCCCAGGGGGGCCGAGCCTCAGCCGCCGGGCTGGGGCTCGGGCTCGAATCCGCCTGCGGGCTTCTGACCGGCCGGAGGCACCGACGAGCGGCGTCCCGGTGAGGGCGCTGCCGGCGGCTCGACCGGACCACCCGTATCACGGACGATCTTTTCGCCGCGAATGATGCGCCGGATTTCGTCGGCCGACAGTGTCTCGAATTCGAGGAGACCCTTGGCGAGCGCATGCAGCTCGTCGAGATGTTCGGTGAGCATCTTGCGCGCGCGCGCTTCGCCGGCTTCGACGAGAACGCGAATCTCTTCGTCGATGACCTTGGCGGTCGCCTCGGAGACGTTCTTGCGCTGCGTCACCGAATGGCCGAGGAAAACCTCTTCCTCGTTATCGCTGTAACGCAACGGCCCCAGCTTTTCCGAGAAGCCGAATTCCGTGACCATGCGGCGGGCAAGGCCCGTTGCGCGGCGGATATCGTCGGAGGCGCCGGTGGTGACTTTCTGCGAGCCGAAGATCAGCTCTTCCGCGACACGGCCGCCAAAGAGGCTGGTGATCATCGCTTCGAGTTCCATCCGCGACTGGCTGTACTTGTCGCGCTCGGGGAGGAACATGGTGAGGCCCAGGGCGCGGCCGCGCGGAATGATCGTGACCTTATGCAGCGGATCGTGGCCTTCGACATAGAGCATGAGCAACGCATGGCCGCCTTCGTGATAGGCCGTCAGCGTCTTCTCTTCTTCGGTCATGACCATCGAGCGGCGCTCGGCGCCCATCATGACCTTGTCTTTGGCCATCTCGAATTCCGACATGGTGACCGAACGCTTGCCCTTGCGCGCCGCCATCAATGCCGCCTCGTTGACGAGGTTGGCGAGATCGGCGCCCGAGAAGCCCGGCGTGCCGCGCGCGATGGTGCGCGGATCGACGTCCGAGGCCAACGGCACTTTGCGCATATGGACCTTGAGAATCTTTTCGCGGCCGACGACGTCCGGGTTCGGCACGACGACCTGACGGTCGAAGCGGCCGGGACGCAGCAGCGCCGGATCAAGCACGTCGGGGCGGTTGGTCGCCGCGATGAGGATGACGCCCTCGTTCGCTTCGAAGCCGTCCATCTCGACCAGCAACTGGTTGAGGGTCTGTTCGCGTTCGTCATTGCCGCCGCCAAGACCGGCGCCGCGATGACGGCCCACCGCATCGATTTCGTCGATGAAGATGATGCAAGGCGCGTTCTTCTTGCCCTGTTCGAACATATCGCGGACGCGGCTGGCGCCGACGCCGACGAACATTTCGACGAAGTCGGAACCCGAGATGGTGAAGAACGGCACGTTGGCTTCACCGGCGATGGAGCGCGCGAGCAACGTCTTACCGGTACCGGGAGGACCGACCAGCAGCACGCCCTTCGGAATCTTGCCGCCGAGGCGTTGGAACTTCTGCGGGTCTTTCAGATATTCGACGATCTCTTCGAGTTCGCTCTTGGCTTCGTCGATGCCGGCGACGTCGTCGAAAGTGATGCGGCCGACTTTTTCGGTCAGGAGACGCGCACGGCTTTTGCCGAAGCCCATGGCCCGGCCGCCGCCGCCCTGCATCTGGCGCATGAAGAAGATCCACACGCCGATGAGGAGGAGCATCGGGAACCACGAGATCAGGATGCCGAACAGCGAGGGCACATTGTCGTCGTTCGGGGCGGCATGGATCTGCACGCCCTTGTCGATCAGACGATTGACCAGGTTCGGATCGTTCGGGACGTAGGTCGAGAAGCTGCGGCCATCGGCAAACTTGCCGTTGACGTTGCTGCCCTGGATCGTGACTTCCCGCACCTGGCCTTTATTCACGTCCGCGATGAGGTCGGAATAAGCGAGGCTGTTTTGCGGGGTGCGCGTGGTCGAGCTCTGAAACAGATTGAAGAGCGCGACGAGCAGCAGACCGATGATGATCCAGAGAGCGAGATTTTTGCCGAAACTGTTCACGTTCGAGGCCTTTCCGCGGCGGCTTGCGACCCTTTCGGGGGGAACGACCTTTATCGATCGTCGCGCCGCACCTAGGTTAGATAAGAAGCCTGTAGAGATTAAACAATTCTAAACCCTGCACTTGTCAGGGGTCGGATTGGCCGAAATACCAGCTTGGAAGCGCCCGAAGACGGTTCTTTTGGCCAACACTTAAGGTACTCCAGCGTCGGCACCGCGACCACACCTTTCGCATCGCGCAGGACCGCAAGGCTGGGCCATACCGCGCCAGGTAGAATGTCCCGCGCTTTCTTACCGATTTCCTGCCGAATTGCCGTGGCATCGCGTCCCAGGGCGCCCAGCCATAGCCCCGCCGGCGCTACAGGATCGAGATCGAGCTGGAACCGCCCGTCCCAAAAAACCCGCCCTCCCGGTGCGACCGGCATCGGCGCCGCCACGGCTCGCGGCTCGCGGCAGATCAAAATTCGGTCGCTGCGCGGAATCACCTGGCATCCGCCAAGGGTTCGGGCTGTAGGGCCGCTTCCCTGTAATTCGGCGAAAAGCCGCTCCACCCGTTCGAGACGCGGCGGGTAGTCGCCGCCCGACACGGTCGTCAGAGTCGCCGCGAGCAGCTTCGCGCCGATTTCCGCCGGTGCCGCTTTCAGCGCCGCATGATCCACCCAAGCAAAACCAGCGGGATGAAGAGCGACCGACCGCGCCGCGAGACGGGCGAATTCCGGCTCCAGCGCGGCACGCGCCCGGCCAAACCGGGCTGCCATGCCGAAGAGCCGCTCGGCAGTCGGATGTTCTCCGGCGATCTCGTTGCGCAGGCGAACGCGGGTAAAGGCGGGATTTTCGTTACTGGGATCGTCGATCCAATTCTGACCTCCGGCGGTAAGTCCGGCACGCAATCGCGCCCGCGATACCGTCAGCAAAGGCCGCAACAGGCGCAGCCCCCCGCGCTCGACAATGCCGGACATGCCGGCGAGGCCATCGATGCCGCTGCCGCGCCGCCAGCGCATCAGCACTGTTTCCGCCTGATCGTCGCGTTGATGGGCCAATAAGAGATGAAGCACGCCCTCGGCACGGCACCATGCTTCGAGCAGTCCATAACGTGCCGTGCGCGCCGCCGCCTGGATGCCGCTTTTGAAAGCCGGTCCGTCGCGCCGCAGAATGGCATGCGCGATGCCGTGTTTCGCGCACCAAAGGCCGACTTGAACAGCTTCGTCGGCGCTGGCGGCACGCAAGCCGTGATCGACCGTCAAAGCCGTAATCCGGCCGCCCCGCGCCGCAGCCCATTCTTGTGCGAGAAGCGTCAGGGCCATGCTGTCGCTGCCGCCTGACACCGCGACCGCCAGATGCGGTTGCGGCTCGAACGGCGCGAAAGCGTTCAGCAGTGAATTGAATTCAGACGGCGTTACCGGATCGGCCTCTATAACCGGATAGGCCTGAGCGAGCGATGGATCGAGTTCCATCGCCGCTCAACAACGGGCGCGTTTCTTCTCTTCGCCCACCCGTTCCTTGATCGTTTGCGGCGGCGACGGGAAATCGCGTTCCAGCCGGGCATAAGCGCGGCAGGCATCGGCCTTCTGATCGAGATTGGCCAGAGACATACCAAGCTTCAGCAAATCGTCGGCAGCCTTCTGTCCTTTCGGATATTTCTCGTAGCCTTGAGCAAAGGCGGTCGCGGCGTTCGCCCAGTCTTTGCGGACATAGAAGGTTTCACCGAGCCAATATTGCGCGTTGCCGGCCAGCGGGTCTTTGGGATAGCGATCGACGAAGCTGCGCATCGCTTGTTCGGCCGCCGGATAGTTCGCCTGGGTCAGCAATCCCATCCCATAATTATATTGGTCGGTCGCACTGCCCGAAGACGGCGGCGGAGCAGCAGCCGGCGCGGCCGCTTGCTGCGGCGGACGCAACACCGGCGCGCCGTCCGCACCGATTGTCCCGAGCGTGCCGGAACGTGATGCCGGCTGCGATAGATCGAAGCCTGCGCCAACCGGCGGCTTCGGCGGCGGCGGCGCATTGCCGGGCAGCGTCAGTTGCGGCAGTGGGTTTGAGGCAGCGGAAGAACCACCACCGCCCTGCTGCAGCTGATTGAAGCGCACATCGTTGTCGCTCTGTGCCCGGTCGAGTTGCTGCTTCAACTGGCTGATGGTGTTGTTGAGTTCTTCGATCCGGCCATTGAGTTCGCGCATGCGATCTTCCATCGCGACGATGCGCATTTCGGAATTTAAGGCCGTCTGACTTTGCGCGTGGGCGGGACCGGTCGGGGTCATCGTCACGAGCGCGAACGCACTCATCGCGGCGAAAAAAATCGGTCTTAGCATTGCCGATACTTTCTGATCTTCATCTGGCCACCAGGGCGGGGATTGCCCGGATACGACAAGGAATTCTTCCCTGCCTCTATTACGGTATTTCGGCGAAAAAAGGGCCGACTTTAAGACGGTAGATAAGAAAAAGGCGCCCGCCCCGGTTTCGACGATGAACGTCGAAACCGGAAGCGGGCGCCCCCGTATCTTTAACCGGCGAAGCCGATTAGTTGATGACGGTCACACCGCGGCGGTTCTGCGCCCAGGCGGCCTCGTTCGAACCGAGGACGGCCGGACGTTCCTTGCCGTAGCTGATCGTCTTCAAGCGAGCGGCGGGAATGCCGAGCGCGACGAGAGCATTGCGGACCGAGTTCGCACGACGCTCGCCGAGGGCGAGGTTGAACTCACGCGTGCCGCGTTCGTCGGCATGACCTTCGAGGGTCACGGTGACGTTCGGGTACTTCTTCAGCCAATCGGCTTGGCGCTGCAGAGTCTGCTGGCCTTCCGATTTCACCGACGACTTGTCGTAGTCAAAGAAGACACGATCGCCGACGTTCTGGATGAAGTCTTGCGCCGAACCAGGGGTGACGCTGGACGAGGTGGACGGAGCCGAAGAGGCGCCGCCGCCGGTGTTGGCATTGGTTGACGGATTGGAAGAGCAAGCCGCCAAAAGCAGCAAACCCGCGATCAGGCTCAGAGGCCGAAGATTCATTCTTATACTCCCTTGCATTGCAAATCGGACATGGCGGGGCTGGTAGTGGTTGGGACGGAGTGCCCCCCGAGGGCTCCACCAGAGACAACCTAGGGGCACATGAAAGAATCCCACGAACCCACGGAAATCGGGCGGACTATACGAATTGTTACCTACGGAATCAAGGGGGACCAAGCCGGATCGGACGCATCCTGCGGTGTAACGAGCTCTCGCTCGTTCGAACCGGTCAGATCGACCGAATAAAGCCGGGTCCGACCGCCACCGCCCCGCGAGTCGCTGCGATCCTGCTTATAATAAGCAATCACGCGACCGTTCGGCGCCCAGGTCGGACCTTCGATCAGGAAGCTGTTCGCGAGCAACCGTTCGCCGCTGCCGTCGGGCCGCATCACGCCGATATAGAATCCATTTGCGTCAAATTTTGTGAATGCGATGAGATCGCCACGCGGCGACCAGACCGGCGTCGCATAGCGGCCGGTGCCGAAACTGATGCGGTGAATGTTCCCGCCATCGGCACCCATCACATACAGCTGCTGTGTACCGCCGCGATCCGAGTTGAAGCAGATTTGAGTCGCATCGGGCGAGTAGCACGGCGAGGTATCAATCGCGTCCGTGCTGGTGATCTGGCTGGCGCGGCGCGTACGCAGATCGAGCGCATAAATCTGCGTCGCACCATTGAGCGCGAGACTCATGATCACCCGGTTGCCGTCCGGCGCGAAACGCGGCGCGAAGGTCATGCCGGGGAAATCGCCCAGCACTTCCTGCTGACCCGTGTCGATATTGAAGAGGAACACGCGCGGCGCGCCACGGGCATAAGACAGGTACGTGATCTCTTGCGAGGTCGGCGAGAAGCGCGGCGTCAGCACCAGCGCACGGCCATCGGTCAGATAGCGTTGATTGGCGCCGTCTTGATCCATGATCGAAAGGCGCTTCTGACGTCGATCTTGCGCTCCGCTTTCGGAGATATAGACGATGCGGGTGTCGAAATAGCCTTCTTCGCCGGTGATGCGCTTATAGATCGCATCGGCGATGATATGCGCGATACGACGCCAGTTCTGGGGTGTCGTCGTGTAACGCAAACCGGTCAGCTGCGCCTCGGCATAGACGTCCCACAGGCGGAACTCGACCGATAGCCGGCCATCGGGCTGCGGCGTTACCGAGCCGGTCACCAGCGCCTGCGCGTTGATCACGCGCCAGTCGTTATAACGCGGCGGCGTATGCGAATTGGCGTCCTGATCGACGAAGGCTTTCGGATCGATCGGCTTGAACAGGCCCGACCGTTCGAGATCGGCCGCGACCACACCGCTGATATCCTGGGGCGCAGTGCCACCGCTGCCGCCGAAGACGGGAATGGCGATCGGCATCGGCTGCGGATTGCTGTGCGTGATGTCGATATGCACTTCGGCCCGCGCCGGCATGGCGGCTGACATCACAAGCGGCGTTACCGTAATTCCCAGAGCAGCCTGACGACGGTTGATGATCATGGTCATAGGAGATCCTTTGGATCAAAGGTGATGGTCATAGTCTGCCACTGATCGTATTTTTCCTGCGGCAGTTTAAGCGGTTGGCAGCGCGGATTCATCAGCGCGCGACGGGCGCTGTCGGCAGCCGCCACGAAGAAGGGATCGCTTGTCCTGTCCGTATTGAGCAGGGTGGCCGATTTCATCGTTCCATCGCGATTCATATAAATGCGGAACTCAGGTCGGAGGTTCGCCGCGTCTTTGGCGCCGGCAGGCGCGTTCCAACAGGCTTCGATCTGCTGTTTCACGACGTCCAGTTCGCTGGTCGATAACTGCGCCCCCAAAGGAGCCACCGGTTGTGAGCTTTTTTGTGGCGGACCGGGCGGCTGTTGCTTATCCGGCGACGATTTATTCGTCGCGAGATTCTTCAGCATCTGGTCGAACGAGCTGTCGTCCGGCTTTTTCAGTTGCGGCGGCTTCGGCGCAGGCGGCGGCGGAGCCGGAGTCGGCTTCGCCTCGGGCTTTGGCGGCTCCGGTTTCGGCGGCGTCGGGGTGGGCGTCGGCGCGGGAGGCGGCGGCGGTTCCGGCTTCGGCGGATCGGGTTTGGGCGGCTCGGGCTTCGGCGGCGCCGGGACGTCGGGCTTCGGCGGCTCCGGCTTCGGGGGTTCCGGTTTCGGCGGCTCGGGCTTGGGTGGCGTCGGGGTCGGCGGCGGCGCGGGCTTCGGCGGCGCCGTCTGCGGCACGTCGGGCTTCGCGTCTGGCACCGGCGGGGTCTGCGTTACCTGGGTCGCGCGCGTGACGGGGCCGACATTGATCAGCTGCACCGCAATCGGCTGGTCTTCGACGATCTTTTTATCGAACACATGCAGCAGGCTGAAGACGAAGAACGTCAACGGCACCAGAACGTGCAGCAGCCCAGAAGCAATAAGACTCCGCCGATCGAGCATCGATTAGCGCTGTCTCGGGGCGGCTGAGGTGGACTGTTCGGCGATCAGCGACACCTTGGTGAAACCGGCGGCGTTGATCAGCCCCATGATTTCGAGCACACGGCCGTAATTGATATTGCGGTCGCCGCGCACATAGACGCTGGCCGAGGGGTTGTTGTTGGTGATCGCCTGAAGCCGCGGCACGATCTGATCGACAGCGATCTCGTTGTTCTGGAGGTAGGTCTTACCTTCGGCATTGATCGAGATGACCAGCGGCTCTTTCTGCTCGGTGATCTGTTGCGCCGAGGTCTTCGGGAGATCGACCGGCACGCCGACGGTCAAAAGCGGCGCCGTCACCATGAAGACGACGAGCAGCACCAGCATCACGTCCACCATCGGCGTGACGTTGATGTCGGCCATCGGCTTGTAGCGTTGGGAACCGTTGCGTTGGAGAAGAGGACCCGCCATCGGTTACGCCTTCTCGTCGAGCTGACGCGAAAGGATCGCGCTGAACTCGGAACCAAACGCTTCAAGCCGTCCCGAGTAACGCCCGAAGTCGGTCGAGAACTTGTTATAGAAAATAACCGCCGGGATGGCGGCGACGAGGCCCAGCGCCGTCGCGAACAGTGATTCGGCGATGCCCGGCGCGACCACCGCGAGGCTGGTGTTCTTCGAGGCGGCGATGGCGTTGAAGCTGTTCATGATGCCCCAGACCGTGCCGAAGAGACCGACGAACGGCGAGATCGAGCCGACCGTTGCGAGGAACGGCATGTAGCGTTCGAGCCGCGCCATTTCGCGGCTGGCCGTCACCTGCATCACGCGTTCGATTCGTTCTTGAAGGGTAACGCGCGTCGCGCTGCTGGCGACGATGCCCTTGGCCATCGAGCGGCGCCATTCGCGCATCGCCGCGGCGAAGACCGACGACATCGGATCTTCGGGGCGGTTGCCGATCCGGTCATAAAGATCGTCGAGCGCCCCGCCCGACCAGAAGGCTTCTTCGAAGCTGTCGGCATCGCGCTTTAAGCGGCGCAATTTGACGAACTTGTCGAAGATCACCGCCCAGGACCAGAACGAGGCGGCAAGCAACATAAGCATGACCAGCTTGACGAGCATGTCCGCTTGCAGAAACAGCGTGATCACGGAGAGATCGTGAGGAACTGCGGACCCTGCGAGGGCTGCTTGATCGACGGCGTTATCCATGGGCGTTGACCATCCGGGATTGTTCGTTGGTGGAAGAAAGACTCGCCCGGAAGGCCGCGGGCAGACGGGCTGGCCGTCCGAGCGCGCCGACACAGGCGATGAGAACCGTAGAGCGGACCAGCGTGGCATCGCCCCGCTTGATGTCCTGGGCCAGGAGGATGGTGGCACCACCAACCTCTTTGACCCTTGTTTCGACGACCAGCTCGTCATCGAGCCGGGCGGGCACCTCATATTCGAATGACACGCGCCGCACGATGAAGGCGAGAGCGTGGTCGCGGCGCATCTCTTCATGCGCCATGCCGAAGAGACGGATCATCTCGGTGCGCGCGCGCTCGGTGAATTTAAGATAATTCGCGTAATAGACAATGCCTGCTGCGTCCGTGTCCTCGTAATAAACACGCACGGGGAAGCAATGGATGCCCCCCATCAAAGAACCTTCGCGTGGCAAAGCGGCGGCGGTCACGTACCGCTCTCCTCGGCATCGTCCAACAGATCGAGCTGCGGCACCGGCGGCCGCAGCGGCTTCAACCCCAGATGGGTGTAGGCCGCCTCGGTCAGGATTCGCCCGCGCGACGTCCGCTGCACGAAACCCTGCTGCATCAGATAAGGCTCGATCACTTCTTCGATCACATCGCGTTGATCGCCCAACGCTGCGGCTACCGTTTCGACGCCGACCGGCCCGCCGCCGTAATGCTGCACGATACAAAGGAGATAGCGCCGGTCGAGCGCATCGAGCCCCGAGGCATCGACTTCCAACCGCAACAAAGCCGCGTCGGCGGCTTTCGCATCGATGCGTTTAACGCCGGCGACGGCGGCGAAGTCCCGCACCCGCCGCAGCAGCCGCGCCGCGACACGCGGCGTGCCGCGCGAACGCCGGGCGATTTCAGCGGCACCATCGGGGGCGAGCGGCATGCCGAGCACACGCGCGCCACGTTCGACGATCTGGCACAACTCGTCCGCGTCGTAAAACACCAGCCGCAGGGGAATGCCGAAACGTTCGCGCAATGGCCGGGTGATAAGGCCGGAGCGCGTGGTTGCGCCGACCAGCGTGAATTGCGGCAGATCGATCCGCACCGAACGCGCGGCCGGTCCCTCGCCGATCATCAAATCGAGCTGAAAATCCTCCATCGCCGGATAGAGGATTTCCTCGACCGCCGGGGCGAGGCGATGAATTTCGTCGATGAAGAGAACATCGTTCTTTTCGAGATTGGTCAGCAGCGCCGCGAGATCGCCGGCGCGCTGGATAACCGGTCCCGAGGTCGCGCGGAACGTCACGCCCAGTTCGCGCGCGATGATCTGCGCCAGCGTCGTCTTGCCGAGGCCCGGCGGCCCCGCAAGCAGCACATGATCCAGCGCCTCGGATCGCTGCTGCGCCGCGGTGATAAAGACCTTCAGATTGTCGCGCAGTTGTTTCTGCCCGACGAACTCGGCGAAGCTGAGCGGGCGGAACGATGCCTCGACGGCATCTTCCTCGCTGCGTTCGCTGGCGACGACGCGAGGATCGTTCATCGCGCCAACTCTTTGAGGCCGGTGCGGATCAGCGTATCGAGCGAAACCTCGGCACCAAGCCGGCGTGTCGCCTCGGCGATCACGTTATGAACGTCGGCACGCGGATAGCCGAGATTGACCAAGGCCGATACCGCTTCGGAAGCCGCACCGGCCGGTTTTTGCGCGGCAACGCCGAGGCTCAAGCCCCCGACCTTGTCTTTCAATTCATTGACGACGCGCATCGCCAGCTTCGGCCCGACGCCGTCGGCCTGGGTGATCGCTGTCCGATCCTGCGCGGCGATCGCCGTCGCCAGCGCTTCGGTCGTCAGCGCGCTGAGAATGGCGAGCGCGATACGCGCGCCGACGCCCTGCACCGTCGTGAGCAGCTTGAACCATTCGCGCTCTGCCTCATCGGCAAAGCCATAGAGATGAATGTGATCTTCGCGGACATGGGTTTCGATCAGCAGCCGCATCGGCTGACCGCGTTCGGGGGCCTTGTCCAACGTACGATTGGACGCGAAGACGAGATAACCGACGCCGTTCACGTCCAGCACGATGCCATCCGCATTGGCCTGCTCGATCACGCCGGATAACATCGCGATCATGACGCCACTCTGGCCATCGCGCGCGCACTGGCTGCATGATGCGCATGACAGATCGCGACGGCGAGCGCGTCGGAGGCGTCGGTGCCGCCGGAGGCGCCCGGCAGCAAGCGCCGCACCATCATCTGAACTTGCGTCTTGTCGGCATGGCCGACGCCGACGACCGATTTCTTCACGAGGTTGGTGGCGTATTCGAAGACCGGCAGGCCGCGTTCCGCCGGCGCGAGCAACACCACGCCGCGCGCCATGCCGAGTTTCAAAGTCGAAACGGGATTCTTATTCACGAAGACTTCTTCGACCGCCGCCACGTCAGGTGCGAATTCATCCAGCACCCGATTGAGCCCGCGATAAAGTTCGCTGAGGCGGCTAGCGAGTTCCGTACCGGAGGCGGTCGTCACCACGCCTTGGGCGACATGCTTCAAGCGATTGCCATCGACGTCGATCACGCCCCAGCCGGTGCAGCGCAATCCGGGATCGAGCCCCAGCAGCCGCATCAGTGAGTTCCTAGGGCGCAGACCGACAAGATCACGCGCCGAGCCGCGCCATGACGTCGTCGGAAACTTCGAATGCGGCGAAGACGTTCTGCACGTCGTCGCTATCTTCGAGCGCCTCAAGCAGCTTGAACAATGATTCGGCGGTGTCGCCATCGACCGAAATCAGGTTCTTCGGTTTCCACACCATCTTCGCCGATGTCGCCGCGCCGAACTTCGCTTCCAGCGCATCGCGCACGTCGTTCAATGTCTCCATCGTGCAGAGAACGAGATGTTCTTCGTCGTTGCTTTCGACATCGTCGGCGCCGGCCTCGACCGCCGCCTCAAAGATCGCATCCGTCGTCGCCGTGGCGACGGGATAAGCAACCTGGCCGACGTGATCGAAAAGAAAACTCACGCTGTTCGTTTCACCCAGATTGCCACCGTTCTTCGTAAAGGCGGTGCGCACCTCGCTGGCGGTGCGGTTGCGATTGTCGGTCAGCGCTTCGATGACGACGGCAACGCCGCCGGGACCGTAACCCTCGTACCGCACCTCGTCGTAATTCTCGCCCTCGGCGCCGCCGGCGCCGCGTTTGACCGCACGGTCCAGCGTGTCCTTCGACATGTTGGCGGCGCGGGCCGCCAGCATCGCCGCCCGCAGACGCGGGTTGGCGGCAGGGTCAGGCAAACCGAGGCGTGCCGCCGACGTAAGCTCGCGAATGAGCTTCGTAAAAATCTTGGCGCGCTTCTTATCCTGCGCGCCCTTGCGGTGCATGATGTTCTTGAATTGGGAATGGCCGGCCATGACGATCGCTAAATAATGAATTCGGAAGCGTGAATCATACCAGATGCTGTGATCCGCGCCATCCACCGCGACCCGTATTCTGCCCCAATCCTTCAGAAAACGCGGTCTCGCCGCTTGATTAACCAGCCTTTATGGCGGATTTGCGGCGGCCTAAAGCCATGATAATTCACGTATTTGTTGAGCCGCGAAGCCGAGCATCAGCAAACCGGTCAGGCCTTGCGTCACGACCTGCCATATTGGTCCGCCGAATCGGGTCCGCAGCCGGGTGACCGCCGTGCAGAACAGCAGGCACCACGTCCCCGCCCCAAGAACAACTGCAATGGCGAGCATGATCGCCCCCACCGGACCTTGCGCGAAACTTTGCGGCCGGCCGATGACCGCGAGCCAGAACGCCAAATTCCAAGGGCTGGTCAGCGCCATGGTCAGACCGAGAAGATAGCCGCCCCGCGCGGTCCCCGGTTTTGCCGGCACATCAGGATTGTTACCGTCATGGCGATGGACCCAGCCACGCCACGCGCCTTTGAGAAACAGCGCCGCCAGGAGAATAAGAAGAAGCGTGCTGGTGAAACCCATGACCAGCCGCGCCATGTCGCCGATCACGAGGCCGACACCAAGAACGACGAGAACGGCCCAGAGCGCGTCCCCAGAACAGGCGCCGCAACCGACGGCCACGGCAGGGCGAAAGCCCTGTCCCAACCCACGACGCATCATTTCCGCATTGATCGGCCCTGGTGGCCAAGCCACCGACCAGCCGAGGAGGAATCCGTAACCGATCAGCGCCGCCGAACCGCTCACGGCCCAGCGGGCGGCATCACGGGCGCGAGTTTGCCGCCAAGACGTAGCGGCCAGATCCCGCGCGCGAGGCCGGTCGCGTCGTCGGTTTCGATCAGCGCGCCACAGATCGTCGGCTCGCCCGGCGAGACTTCCAACCGGTCGCCCGGCACCTTGCGCACGAAGCGCGCGATGGCCGGTCCTTTGGTCATGCCGATGACAGAATCATAATCGCCGCACATGCCGACATCGGTCTGATAAGCCGTGCCGCCAATAAGAACGCGATGATCGGCCGTCGGCACATGACAGTGCGTTCCCAGCACCGCCGAGGCGCGGCCGTCGCAGAAATGACCCATCGAGGTCTTTTCCGAACTCGCCTCGCCATGAAAATCGAGGAGGATCGCCGCAACGCTGCCGAGCGGATGTTGGCCAAGCAGCTTATCAACGGCCGCAAAGGGATCGTCGATCGCATCCATGAACAGGCGCGCCATGGCGTTCACCACCATGATCTTGCGACCGTCGGCCAGCGAATAGATGCCGAAGCCGTTGCCGGGCGTGCCTTGCGGGAAATTGATCGGGCGCAGTAAGCGCGGATCGCCGCCGATATAGGGCATGATCTCGCGCCGGTCCCAGATGTGATTGCCTGTGGTGACGACATCGACGCCGCTCGCATAGAGCTCGGCGCAGATGGTTTCGGTGATGCCGAAGCCGTGCGCGGCGTTCTCGCCGTTGGCGACGACGAAATCGAGATGGAGGTCGCGGCGAAGGCCCGGTATCGCGGCGCTTAAAGCCTCACGCGCCACACGGCCGACGATGTCACCGCAATGCAGAATCCGCATCGCCCGTCACCGCACCGCTGAAGAAAGAAAATGAGAGAATGAAGCCACCTCGGCCGTCGGTATTGGTAACCCTCGTTGCCCGCTTACGCAGGTGGAAACCATGTAACGAAACCAGGGCTCCGTCAGGGACAGTCTCCTAGAGGTATTTATCGGCCCCGGGGTGACGCGACCTAACGCACCGTGCAGCCCCATTCTCTCGGACTTATATGTGGGACGTTTCGAGCCGCGCCGCAACTGCCTCGATGCGGGCGGCCAAGCGATCGACGCCCGTGGCGAGAGCGCGGCCGTCGCTGGGAGGCGTCTGCGCCGCGACCGAACGGAGCGCTTCGTTGGCTTCGGCCAGCTCGTCGGCGAGGACAAGCGCCGCCAAAACCAGCAGCCGGGCCTCGCCGGCTTGGCCGACTTGGCGGGCGAAAGCAGCCACTTTGCCGTCGATTGTCTGGGCGAGATCGCGAATCCGCTGTTCTTCGCCTTCGTCGCAGGAAACCGGATAGGCGCGGCCGTTAATGGTGACGGAAACTTGCGGCATCACTCGATTTCCAAAAGCCGGTCGATACGCGAAATCGCCTGTTCCAGCCGTGCGGCGACCAAAGCGGTGGCATCGACCAGCGCCGAATTATCGGACGGCGGGGCGGTTTTTTCCGTCGCGGCCCGTTTCGAGGCCGCCTCCAGCCGCGCCACGGCCTGCTCTAATCGTTGCGCTGCTTGATCCATTTCACCCATGACACGCCACCCTTGCGCCGAATTTGCGAGATTATTCCGAGAGTTCGCGAAAGGTCAACGACGCGCTCAGCCTCAGCGGCAGGCAAAACCGATTTCCCCGCAGCGTCAACCATTCATTAAGGCGTGGACGATTATGGTCAACGGGAGATGAACGACCGACCGAGCCGAGGGGGTCCGGAAGGATCGTAGGAAACAGACGATGTCGATAGATCGAAGCTCGTATATCCTCATGGTCGTTGGCGTAAGGAGTAACTTGCGATGACCAGCCCGGCACCTAGCTGGCAGCTAGATCGCCTCTCGACCAGCGCGCGCGAAGCGGCTGAAATCGCGTCTCTTGGCGCGGGTTTGTCGCTTTCGTCCTGGTTGAGCCGGCTTATTAGCGAAACCTGCGCTGCCGAGGGCGTTGCGCCCCCGAGCGAGCCGCCGAAAATCCTCGAATTCACCCGCGAACCACGCGAACGGCCCGTTATGGCCCCGCCGCGGGTCTTTGCACCCGCCCCCGCCCCGGTCGTTCAGGCACCGGTTGCCCCGGCGCCCGTTGCCGAGCCTCCGCGCGTCGTCATGCCGAATTTCGCCGCCGAGCCGCCGCATATCATGCCGGCCCCGATGCCGCAGCCCGCGCCGATGCCGGTGGCACCGCCCGCAGCACCGGTCATGCGCCCCGCCGCCGAACAGCAGCCGGTCTTTAATCCGGCTCCGTCTCCCCTCTTTGCACCGGCGGCCCCGCCGGTGATGATGCCGCTTCGTCCGGCCGCCGCAAACGCGCCGATGCCGACCCCAGCGCCCGTCGCTGCCGCGCCGGCACCGCAGGCACCGGTCGTTCCCGGCGCGACGATGCTGGCCACGAGCTCGATGGCGCCCGCCAATCTCGGCACACGTCGCGGCGAAGATCTTCCCGAAGCACTGCTGAGCGACATCGCAACGCGCGGCGTGCGTCAGCCGATCGTCGTTCGCCGTGTCGCCAATAATCCCGAGCGTTACGAGATCATCTGCGGTCATCGCCGCTGGCGCGCCGCACAGCGTGTCGGTTTGTCGTCGCTGCCCGCGACGGTCGTCACGCAAGACGATGCGACCGCGATCCTTACCTCGCTCGCCGAAAATCTTCAGTCCGGCAGTTTGGCCGCGATGGATGAAGCCCAGGCCTATCTGCGTCTGCTGACGCAATGCGCCGTCGATGCTTCGGCCGTCACCGCCGCGACCGGCAGCGATCGCAAGCACATCGTGCAGACCATGCGTCTTCTGGGCCTGCCCCCGTTGGTGCGCCATCTCGTCGGCGCCGGCACCTTGTCGCGCGAGCATGCTTACTTGCTCCTCGATGCGCCCAATCCTGAAACCTTGGCCGATGCCATTCTCGCCGAAGGCTTGAGTGTTGAAGCGGTTAAGCAGCGTCTCACTGGAGGGACGAAGTGATGATCCGCGACATGCCGCCCCTCGCCCTTGAAGGCATCGATCCTTGGGAAAAAGTCCAAGTCGATTCCTCCGCCCGGCGTCTTGCTGAATATGCCGCTGCCGCTGCCGGTCTTGCCGTCGAGGAATGGCTGGAACGCGCCATTCGCCGCGCATGCCCCAGCGCCTTCCGCAACGCTCCGGCTCCCGTGCCGCAGCCGGTCATCGTACCGCCGCCGCTAGCGCCGCGTCCGAACCTCTTCAACGCCGCGCCGCAAGCCGCGCCGGCGCCGACATCTGCACCGCCCGAGATCGAAGCGTCACTCGCCTCGCTTCTCGCGATGGCGCAGCGTCAACTGCAACCGCAGACCCCGCCGCCGGCCGCACCGATCGAACGTGCCCCGGTCGAGCAGTCCTATATCGAACAAGCCTATATCGCTCAGCAGCCGGCCCCCGCGCCCGTTGCGCCTCCGTTGCCGTCTTTTCTGACGGCCGCGCCGATCGCTTACGAACCCGCGCCGACGATGCGTGCGGCTCCGGCCCCGATGGCGCCGCAGCAGCCGCAGATGCCGGAACCGCCGGTCGCACGTCATGCGCCGACGATCGCCGAGCGTCTTGCTCAGCATCATTTCGACGAACCCGAATACGAAACCGAACCGGCACCGCTTCACGACGACCGCTTCCAGCCTGATTGGGCGGAGCGCGATGTCGCGCCGCGCATGATGGCCTATGCGGACGAAGAGGAGATGGCACCGCGGAAATCGAAGAGCCGCTTCAAGCTGTGGGCGCCGCGCGAACCTTCCGTTCAAGGCGACGAACCCGTCGATGCGCCGTTGCGCGGCGAACGCGATCATGACTTCGACCGCGATCAAGACCGTAACCAGGACCGTCCGTCTGCGAATCCCCTTGCCCGCAAGAGCAAGCGCAGCCTCGCCCTGATCGCAGTCGGCATCGCCCTCGCCGTCACCGCAGGCGCGGTTACCGCGCAGTTCCTCATCCCGAACCGTCAGAGCTTGTCGCGTTTCGCGTCGGCCCCGAACACGCCGGTCAATAACAGCCCCGCGCCGATCTTCGCGCCGGCGCCGAGCAATCCGCCGCCGCTGCCGTCGTTCAACGACCGCACCAACGGCCCGTCGAGCTACACCAATAACGCGTCGGCTATCCCGAGCCTGCCGCAGGACAACAGCGCGCCGGCCATGCAGGCCGCGCCTGTCATGCCCCCGCCGCCGCTGCCCTTGCCGACACCGATGCCGGCGCAGCAGAGCAACAACGCTATGACCGCACCGACCAATCTTCCGCCGGTGCCGGGTCTGCCGACCTTGTCGAATGCGCCGACGCAAAGCGCCGCTTTGCCGCCGACACTGCCGCCGGCACCGATGCAGACTCCGACGGTGAGCCCGCTTGCAACCCGCGCACCCGTACAGCCCACGCCTGCCGTCCCGATGATGGATAGCGATTCGTCGGCGATGCAGCCACCCGTGGCGATGGCGAAACAACCGCCGGCCGCGAAAACCAAAGCTGGTGCAGCGCCAACCGTTGCCACCGCGACACCCGCTCCCGCCGCGACCTCAGGTGCAAAGACCGCCAAGATCGAAAGCGATACGGCTCCGACCGATCCCAAGGCGCTCGCGCCCTGGCTCGAAGCCCGCGCCAAGACCGGTGACTCGATCGCGCAATATCGTCTCGGCGTTCTTTATTCACTGGGCCAAGGCGTGACGCAGGATTATCAGCGCGCCGCGTCGCTGTTCAAATCAGCCGCCGATGGCGGTGTCGCCGAAGCGCAATACAATGTCGCCGTGATGTATGGCGAAGGTCTCGGCATCGGCCGCGATCCGGCCCAAGCGGTGAACTGGTATCGCAAGGCCGCCGGCCAGGGCAATGCCAACGCCGCCTTCAATCTCGGCGTCGCCTATTCGAACGGCATCGGCATCCAACAGAACATGGATCAGGCCGCGCAGTGGTTCCGCCGCGCCGCCGGTTCGGGCATCGTCAACGCCCAATTCAATCTCGGCCTGCTCTACGAGCGCGGCGACGGTGTGCCGGTCTCGCAGGTCGAAGCTTATGCTTGGTATTCAGCCGCCGCCAATCATGGCGACACGGGCGCCGGTCAACGCCGCGATCGTCTCGCCAGCACGCTCTCGCCCTCGACGCTTAAGGAAGCGCAGGCGCGGGCGCAGCAAGTCCTCACGACGATCCAGAACGGCGCGAACAACGCTCCCGCCGGTGGCATCACCTCCGCCACCCCGGCCGCAGCTCGCCGCTAAATCAAACGCCCCGCCGCGATCCACCATCGCGGCGGGGCTTTCGCTTTCATCGTTGCAGCGGCGGCCTCGGCCGCCGTTTGCGATTCAAACAGACCAAAGCACGTCGCACCGCTGCCGCTCATTCGGGCGAGCAGGGCATTTTGCGCTTCGAGTTCTTTCAGCACATCGCCGATCGCGGGCACGATACCCAGCGCGGCTTCGGTCAGATCGTTGTGACGCGCCGCCAGCAAAGCAGCCAGCTGCCGCGCATCCTTCGGCGCTTCTTCAAAACGTGATGCCGGCGTGAAACCGCCACGACGCGCCTTGAAGACGGAGACAGTCGGCAAGGCGATACCCGGATTGACCAACACCAATCCCGCACGCGGCAACGACGGTGCGGCCTCGACCAATTCGCCGGTGCCGCCGAAATAAGACGCGCGTTCCGCAAGGCACACCGGCACATCGGCGCCAAGCTTCAAGGCCAGTGCAGCGAGTGCGGCTTCATCGGGCTGTGCCTGCCAAAGACCGCACAACGCTTTTAAGGTCGCCGCCGCATCGCTCGACCCGCCGCCGATCCCGGAAGCGATCGGAAGGTTTTTCTCCAACGTCAAAGCGGCATTGGGCTTGCGGCCCAGCAACGCGGCCAGCATCTCGGCAGCACGCCAGGCGAGATTGGTCGGATCGTTATCCTTCAAGTCGCCGGCGAACGGCCCGGTGATCTTGAGGCTGAGGCCCGATGCCGACGCGGCGGAAAGACGATCGCCGATATCGGAAAAAGCGGCGAGGCTGTCGAGCAGGTGATAGCCGTCATCGCGTCGGCCGACGACATGCAGATAAAGATTGAGCTTTGCGGGCGCGGGCCACCAACGCGGCATGGCGAAGACTCAGCCGCCTCGGGCCGTCGTCGAAGCCGGCACGGCGCCGAGGCCTTGATCCAGTTTCACCTGGATACCCTTCACCTCGTCGGGCTCAGGCAGGAACTGCAACGCGCGCCGCCACTGATAGCGTGCTTCGGCGGTGCGGCCGATCCGCCAATAGGCATCGCCGAGATGATCGTTGATCGTCGGATCTTCGGGCAGCAATTCGATCGCACGTTCAAGGAATTCGGCGGCGTGCGAGAAATCGCCGGTGCGGTAATAGGCCCAGCCGAGACTATCGACGATATAACCGTCGTTCGGGCGCAGCTCGACCGCGCGCTTGATCATGCCCAACGCCTCGGTGAGATTCTCGCCCTTATCGATCCAGGAATAGCCGAGATAATTCAGTACCAGCGGCTGATCGGCCTGCAGCGCCAGCGCATGCTTCAGATCGGCCTCGGCGCGCGGCCATTGGTTCGACCGTTCCAGCGCGACGCCGCGGCTATAGAACAAACGCCAATCGCTGGCTTGCGGGTTGGGCGTGCGCGCGATCGCCGTGTCGTAGGCGGTAACGGCCTCGGCAAAACGCTTATGCCCGCGCAACACATCGCCGAGTTCGACCAGCGGCTCGGCCCGCGACGGACGCTCGGCCGCCATCGTCTTCAACTGCGCGGCGGCGTCGTTGGTCTTGTCGAGTGCGTCGAGTTCGAGCGCGGCGCGCAACTGCGCCATCCAATAATAAGGCGACTTCGAATCAATCGCGCGATAGAGCGCGAGCGCATCGGCCGGCCGTTCCTGGCTGTCGCGAATTTCGGCGATCAGCATCTGCGCCAGGGCAAAGTTCGGCGAGAGATCCAGCGCGAGCCGCGCATAGACCAGTGAGGCATCGACCGTCTCACGCTGATTGAGCAGCCCGGCAAGATCGAACAGCCCTTCCGCGGCGCCATCGGCGGGATTGGCGATGAGGCGCGCCGGAATGACGCCCTTGTCGATGCGGGCAATGCCCGCCGTCGCAACATCGGTCAGCGCATTCTCGGCAGCGCTGCGCGTATAAGCGCGGCGCGCGTCTTCGGCGCGGCCGTGGCGTTCGAAGAAATTTCCGGCCAGTTCGGCGACGCGCCAGGTCGGCGGCTGCGCGCCACCAATAAGCTTGGTGTAAGCCGCCGCGGCTTCGTCGATGTGATCGGTGAAATCCTGAATCAGCGCGGCATGAAGATCGCGCAGCGGCGCGAGGCCGGCATTGCCGCCGCCCATCGTGTCGAGCGCCTGCAGCGCCGGGCCCAACTGACCCCGCCCCGCCTGCGACCAAGCGAGCAGCAACGGCACCGAGAAACGTTGCGCGCCTTCGCGCGGCATCGCCTGCGCGTCCTTCGCCGCATCGTCGAACTTGCCGGCCTTCAGTTCCTGTTCCAGCAAGACCAGACCGGCGAGGCCGGAACGGCCGTCGATCTCGGTAATGCGTTGCGCCAGCGGCACGGCTTCGGCGATGCGGCCGTCCGAGACGCGCAGCAGGAAAGTACGGCGGATCAGGTCGTAATTGCTGCTGTCGGCGCTGAGTGCGCGATCGAGAAAGCTGGCCGCATCGGCATAGTCATGCGCGACCTGGGCATGCTGTGCGGCGAGGTAACTGCCGAGCGCGCTGCGCGGCGGCGTGGCCGGACCGCCGCGGGTATCGGCGGTCGCACAGCCGCTGAGCAACATGAGCGCCGAACACACGGCCAGAAAGCGGCGATCGAGGCGCAGCATCGAGTTTGTTTCCATCCACTCAGTCTAGGCAGAAATAGCGGGGATTACACTAGGTCTGGGGCTCACATATTCGGGTAATTGGGCCCGCCGCCGCCTTCAGGAACCACCCAATTGATATTCTGGGTAGGGTCTTTGATGTCGCAGGTTTTGCAGTGGACGCAATTCTGCGCGTTGATCTGCAGCCGGGGATTGTCGCCCGCCGCGTCTTTGACGATTTCATAGACGCCCGCCGGGCAGTAACGCTGCTCGGGCGAATCATAAATCGCCCAATTGATGTCGATGGCCTTCGACGGGTCGCGCAATTGGAGATGCGCCGGCTGGTTCTCTTCGTGATTGGTGTTCGAGATGAAGACCGAGGAGAGCCGGTCGAAGCTGACCACGCCATCGGGCTTGGGGTAGGCGATCGGCGTCGCCTCGGCGGCCTTCTTCAAGTGTAGATGGTCGGCGCTATGGCGAAGCGTCCAGGGTTCCTTGCCGCGCAGTATATATGTGTCGAGCGCGGCATGAGCGAGACCCGGCCACATCCCCATGCGGAAGGCCGGACGGATGTTGCGGACGGCGTTGAGTTCGGACCAGACCCAGCTCGACGACAAGGCCGCGTGATAGTCCGCCGCGACGTCGCCGCCCAGCCGGCGGAAGATCGTCTCGGCTGCGACCATGCCCGACTTCATCGCGGTGTGGCTGCCCTTGATCTTCGGGACGTTGAGGAAGCCGGCGGCGCAGCCGATCAGCAACCCGCCCGGAAACGACAGACGCGGGATCGCCTGCAACCCACCCTCGTTGATCGCCCGCGCGCCGTACGCGACGCGGCGGCCGCCGACGAAGGTCGGGCGGATCGAGGGATGGGTCTTGAAGCGCTGGAACTCTTCGAACGGGCTGAGGAACGGATTGGCGTAATCGAGGCCGATGACGAAACCGACCGCGACCTGATTGTTCTCGAGGTGATAGAGGAACGAGCCGCCATAGGTCTGGCCGTCCAGCGGCCAGCCGATCGTATGGACGACATGACCGGGCTTATGTTGGGCTGGATCGATCTCCCACAATTCCTTGATGCCGATGCCGTAGGTCTGGGGTCCGCTTTCCGCGCGGAGGCTGAACTGCTGCTCCAGTTGCTTGGTCAGCGACCCGCGGCAGCCTTCGCCGAACAGCGTCTCCTTGGCGATCAGCTCGACGCCTTCCTGGAAATGCGCGGTCGGCTGCCCGTCCTTGCCGACGCCCTGCGGTCCGGTCGCGACGCCGCGCACGCGACCGTTCTCGTCATACAGCACCTCGGCCCCAGCGAAGCCCGGATAGATCTCGACGCCCAACGCCTCGGCCTCGGTCGCCATCCAGCGGCAGAGATTGGCGAGGCTGATGATGTAGTTGCCCTCGTTGTGCATCTGCGGCGGGGTCGGCAGTTGAAACGAGCGGTTGCGGGTCAGCAATAAGAAGGTGTCGTGGATCGCCGGCGTGTTGAGCGGTGCGCCGCGTTCCTTCCAGTCGGGGATCAGTTCATCGAGCGCCCGCGTCTCGAACACCGCCCCCGAAAGTATATGCGCCCCGACCTCGGAGCCTTTTTCGATGATGCAGACCGACAGCTCGGTGTCGTTTTCGGCGGCGAGTTGCTTCAGGCGAATGGCCGCGGCGAGACCCGACGGGCCCGCACCGACAATGACCACGTCATATTCCATCCGCTCGCGTTCCATACCCTCGCCTTTCATGCCCCCACGTCCTCGGGGGCCGCCACTATAGAAAAAGCACCGGCCCGATCTACTCCCTCGCCCCTTGGAGGAGAGGGTTGGGGTGAGGGGGAACCACCCGCACGATCGTGCCGCTAGCCCCCTCACCCGTCGCTTCGCCCCGACCTCTCCCCAACGGGAGAGGTAGGTAAGAGCCTTAGCGCCGGCCTCATGGGGTGCTAGGCTTGGGCCATGGTGCCGAACCAGGAAATCGCCGAACTGCTGCGCTGGTACGTCGCGATGGGCATCGATGAGGCCATCGGCGACACGCCGCAGGATCGGTTTGCCGCCCCGCCGCCGCGTCCGGCGGCAGAAGCCGCCGCGGCCGTTGCCGTTGCCGCTCCCGACGCGCCCCCCAGACCCACGATGGCAGCGCCGATCCCGGCCGCCGTCCTGCCGATCAGTAATAATGTCGCCAGCGCCCGCCGCCTGGCCGAGGAAGCCACCACCCTCGAAGAGCTGGAAGCGATCGTCGCCGCATTTGACGGCTGCGCCCTGCGCCGGACAGCAACCAACTCCGTCTTTGCCGACGGGACGCCGCATGCACCGGTGCTGATAATCGGCGAAGCACCCGGCGCGGACGAGGACCGGGTCGGTAAACCCTTCGTCGGACGCAGCGGTCAGTTGCTGGACCGGATGCTGGCAGCCATCGGGCTCGACCGCCAACGCGACACCTACATCACCAACATCCTGTTCTGGCGTCCGCCCGGCAATCGCAAGCCGACCGACGATGAAGTCGCTGCATGCTTGCCGTTCGTGATGCGCATCATCGCGTTGAGCAAGCCGCGCTTCGTCGTTTTATGCGGCGGCACAGCAACGTCGGCTGTGCTTGGACGTCATGAAGGAATTACGAAACTGCGTGGACGATGGTTCGATCTCGCCGTCCCGGGCCTCGACCAGCCGATTCCGGTTTTGACTACATATCATCCCTCCTTTTTGTTGCGGACCCCCGGCCGTAAAAGTGAATCTTGGCGTGATTTCCTAGAAATACAGTCAAAACTGCTTTCTAAATAGAAAAAATGAAGTAATAAAATCTCATCTCTATTAGAACGTTAAACGTGTTTAACGTCCGAACATTTTTATCTTGCCAAGCCGGCCGGAGTTAGTTATCCCCGTTACCCATGAACACGGGGGGACATCCTTCTGCCATGCGCAAGACTTTAAAAAGTCTGTGCTTTATTCTGAGCTGCAGCGCGGTGATGCACGTATCATCGCAAGCGGCCGCGCAAGATGTCCGTACTGCTGCCCTCACGCCGGGCAATGAAGTTCTCCGCGAAGCGCCGCTTCCCGCCGTCCTCGCTCAAGACGATCTCAACCGCTATCGCCGCATCTTTGCGTTGCAGCAAGCCGATCGCTGGGCCGATGCCGATCGCGAGATCGCCGGCCTTCACGACAAGCTGCTGGTCGGCGCCGTGCTGGCCCAGCGCTATCAGGACAGCGGTTATCACCCGAGCTATGCCGAGCTGGTCCAGTGGATGCAGCGTTACGGCGACCAGCCGGATGCCCAGACGATCTTCGCCGCGGCCCTCAAGCTGCGTCCCGATGGCGCGGCCCAGCCGCCGGCCCCGATCGGCATCGCCACCACCGCCGCCAAAAGCGACAGCGATTTCGAGCCGCGCCCGACCGCCGGTAATTTCGGCGGCCGCGAGATGCGCGTCCTCGTCCCGGCCGAAGAGCGCCAGGCCAACGCCCTGCGCCAACAAATCCGCGACCTGGCCGGCACCGATCCGCGCAAGGCCGAGCTGCTGCTCGCCGGCAAAGACGCCAAGGCACTGATCGACGACCAGACCCGCGACCAACTGCGCTCGACCATCGCCGAAGGCTACCTCGCCCGCGGCAAGGCGCAGGAAGCGCTGACCATGAGCGCCTCGACCGAAACGGCGGCCTATGCTCCGGTCGCGAATTGGAATGCCGGCCTCGCGGCTTGGCGTCTCGACCGGATGGACGAAGCGCGCGGTCATTTCCAGGCGCTGGCCCGTAGCCCCGATCAGTCACCCTGGGTCAAAGCCGCCGCCGCTTTCTGGGCCGCCCGCGTCGAGCTGCGCGCCCGCCGCCCCGAGAATTATTCCTTCTGGCTGCGGACCGCTGCCGAGAACCCGCGCACTTTCTATGGCCTGCTCGCCCGCCGCCTGTTGGGCGTCGATCAAAGCGTCAATGCCGATCCGGACCCGTTCACCCAGTTCGATGCGCAGCTTCTGGTCGGCGTCGATGCCGGCAAGCGGGCGCTGGCTTTGATCGCAATCAATCAGCCGAACCTCGCCGCCGAACAGATTCAGCAACTGGCGCTGAGCAGCTCGCCGGCGCTGTTGCAGTCGCTGAGCTCGCTCGCCGACAAAGCCAACCTGCCGGACGTCAGCGTCCAGATCGCCGGCCTGCTCGGCAACGGCAACGGCAAGAGCAGCCAGGAAGCCTCGATCTATCCGGTGCCGCGTTGGGAACCGCGCGGCGGCTTCACCGTCGATCGCGCCCTTCTTTATGCGCTGATGCGGCAGGAGTCGGGTTTCGCGCCGAACGCGCGCAATCATTCCGGCGCCGCCGGGCTGATGCAGTTGATGCCCGCGACTGCCCGGTCGATGGCGGCACGCACCGGCGAACCGCTGGCCAAAGGCCGCAAGAACACCGGCAATGCGCTGAGCGATCCCGGCTACAATCTGATGCTGGCGCAGGAATATGTTCGGATGCTGCTGCAGGACGGCAACATCAAGAACAACCTGATCCTCTTCGCCGCCGCCTATAACCGTGGTCCCGCCGGTGTCGCCAAATGGCAGAACGACCGGCCCGAATATGCGAAAGATCCGCTGCTGTTCCTCGAAAGCATTCCGTCGCAGCAATCGCGCGTCTTCGTTCTGCGCGTGATGACGAACTATTGGGGCTATCGCCAGCGCCTGTCGCAGCCGACCCCCGATCTCGACGCGCTTGCCGCCGGCAAATGGCCGACCTATACCGCCTTCGACGGCACCGCTGTCGCCAAAGCCGGCGCCGAAAAGGCGAACCGGCATGCCCAGAATTGACGAAACCCGACCCTTCCTCGCCGTCAACATCGCAGTCCTGACCGTTTCGGACACGCGGACCGAGGCCGACGACAAGTCGGGCCAATCTCTCATCGATATGATCACCCGCGACGGCCACAAGGTCGCGACGCGCAAGATCGTCCAGGACGACAAGGACGCGATCGTCGCGCAACTGAAAGCCTGGATCGCCGATCCTTCCGTCGATGTCGTGATCTCGACCGGCGGCACCGGCGTCACCGGCCGGGACGTCACGCCCGAAGCTTTCCACGAAGTCTATGAGAAAGAGATCAGCGGCTTCGGCGAGCTGTTTCGCTTTCTGTCTTATCAGAAGGTCGGCACCTCGACGATCCAGAGCCGTGCCACCTCCGGCGTCGCCGGCGGCACTTATCTCTTCGCCCTGCCCGGCTCCCCCAGCGCCTGCCGCGACGGCTGGGACGACATCATCAAACACCAGCTCGACAACCGGCATCGCCCCTGCAACCTGGTGGAGCTGATGCCGCGACTGCAGGAACATCTGAAGGGCTGACGCGTCCTTACGACTCATCCAATGTGGCGTCGATGGCCGTAACGGCTTCCTTCAACGGCGGCAAATGGACTTCGACGACATTCCAGATCACGGCATCCGAAAGCCGATGATATTCGTGCCGCAACATATTTCCGATGCCCATGATCTGAAGCCACGGGATTTGCGGCTGTGTTTTTTGAATGTCAGCAGGAATACGCCGTGCTGCCTCGGAGATGATTTCGATACCACGCTGGATGCCGTGACGTAAAAGCCAGTCGCCGGCATAATCGCTAAGGGTTTTTCCGCGGGTCGCGTTTTCGATTCCGTCGATGGCTTCGAGAATCGCCCTTAACGCGGGACGCACGAGCCTTTCGGTCAAAAGATCTGTTCCGCTGACGCTTCGATCCGGTCGCGCAGGAACGGGTCAAGGCTGTCCCGCGTCGTCACATCGACGATTACGCCGAGCCGCCCTTCGAGGAGCAGCTTTATTCCGCTGAGCTCTATCAGCGAAAAGCGGCTCTTTTGATCGTATTCGACAAAGAGATCGAGATCGCTCGCCTCGGTCGCATCCTCGCGAACCGTCGAGCCGAACAAAAAAAGAGCTGTCGCGCCGAACGCTTTCACCGCTTCGGTTTCACGCCGTAGCGCCGTGATGGCATCATCGCGCTTCATGCCCTCAATTGTACCGACATCCTAAAATTTGACTAGCGGCCATTACGCGTGGCGCTTTCCAATCCTCGGCACATCTTCCATCGCCAGCAATTCGATCTTCAGCAGCGCCAGCGGCAAGCGCGCCAGCGTGTCGTCGAGCATGTCTTCGCGCGACCAGCGTACGCGCTGGAACATACCCGAGGGGAAACGGCGGCGGCGGCCCAGCCCGACCAGCCAGTAGCCGCCATCCTCGTTCGGCCCCAAAACGACGTCCTGCGTCGCGACGGCGCGCAACGCCTCGCGCAACGTATCCAGAGCAACATCCGTCATCGCGGCAGTAACGATCACCGCTGGCCCGGGCGGCAGATTTCGGAAAATGCGGGCAAGTGCCGTGGCGGGATGGCCGGCGCCGGCCCCGCGCCTTGGCGTGGTGATCCGGCCAAGCCGGCCCACGACAAGCTTTAGCGCCCTACCATTAGTAGGCGTCGAAGAACTCGGCAGTACGATTAGGTGGGGAGCCATTCGGGACATCGCGATGTTAACTATAAACCAGGGGACAAAAGGCCCCAAACGCTGCGTTGTTCTTGATTTGTTCCAAAGACGAGCGGATATTGGCGTCATGGACGATGTACTTCATGCCCTGCCCCTCAAAGGCCGCGGTGCCGTCAGTAACGCCGTCGGCCGGTTCGAGCCCGAAACGCGCTTCGCCACAGACGACGGCTGGAGCATCGGCGACGAAGAAGCGCCACCGCTCGATACGCGCTATCAGCGCGACACCGCCAAGACCGTCATCGCCCGCAACGATTCACCCGACATTCCTTTCGACCGCTCGATCAATCCCTATCGGGGCTGCGAGCATGGCTGCATCTATTGCTTCGCCCGGCCGACCCACGCCTATCTCGGCCTCTCTGCCGGGCTCGATTTCGAGAGCCGCATCTTCGTCAAAGAGGACGCGCCCGAAGTCCTGCGCGCGGAATTGTCGAAGCCGACCTATCGCGCCAAGCCGATCAAGCCGATCGCCCTCGGCGTCAATACGGACGCCTATCAGCCGATCGACCGAAAGACCGAACTGACGCGCCGCATTCTCTTGGTGCTGCAGGAATTCCGGCATCCGGTGACGGTCATCACCAAGTCGGCGCTGGTGCAGCGCGACATCGACATCCTCGCCGCGATGGCGCGCGATCATCTCGCCAGCGCCGCCGTGTCGATCACGACGCTCGACCGTTCGCTGGCGCGCACGATGGAGCCGCGCGCGGCGACGCCGGAACGCCGTCTCGAAACCATCGGCGCGCTCGCCGCCGCCGGCATCCCGACCTCGGTCATGGCCGCGCCCATGATCCCGGCGCTCAACGATCCCGAACTCGATCATATTCTCGAAGCGGCGCATGCGCGCGGCGCGGATGCAGCGGGCTATACGATGATCCGTCTGCCGCTCGAACTGGCGAGCCTGTTCGAGGAATGGCTGCAGAATCATTTCCCCGACCGCGCCCGGCATGTGATGTCGCTGATCCATCAGAGCCGCGGCGGCAAAGCCTATCAATCCGAATTCGGCACCCGCATGCACGGCACCGGTCCTTATGCCGAGATCCTGCGCGTGCGCTTCGAAGCCGCCTGCCACCGCCTCGGCCTCAACCGCCGCCGTGAGCATTACCGCATGGACTGCTCGCAATTCCGCGTCCCGGCGAAAGCGAGCGCGCAGCTGAGTTTGTTCTAAAATAACAACCCCTCTCCGCCCATCTCTGGGGGAGAGGGTGGCGAGCAAAGCGAGCGGGTGAGGTGGGTGGCGCCGCAGATTAGATCGTGGTGAGGAGAGACACCTCACCCTCCCCATCGCTCCGCGACGGGTCCCCTCCCTCTCCCCGCGAGCGCGGGAGAGGGCTTTCAAATTCTGTTCAACCCCGATATGGCCGCCACGCATCTTCCTTCTGCGCAAGACGATCCGCAATGATGCGCCACGCCGCCGGATTGCGGACCATCGTGCCATGGGCGCCGCGCACCGCGATGTTTTCGCGTCGCGGTCCTTCGAATTCTTGGCAACTTTCCCAAGCGACCACGCCGTCGGTACGCGTATAGATCGCCGTCACCGGTACGGTCGGCGGCGTGTTGAGTTCATCTATCGACGACGACGCATCGATGCTGTGCCAGCGCGACAGCAATTTATAAATCGGCTCGAGCGGGCTCGCGGTCGGCAGATGGATCGGACTAGCGAGAAGGATAAGCTGGCGCACCGCATCGGGTTTCTTTTTCGCCAACTCGCGCGCGATCACGCCGCCGAGGCTGTGGCCGATCAGCGAGACCTTGCCGCCATGCGCGGCATGAATCGTATCGAACAACTGTTCGATCCCGTTGAGCGCCGCCGCCGTCGGACCGAGATTGGTGCCGAGGCCCCACCCGGCCGCCTCATAGCCGCAACCGGCGAGGAATTGCCGCAGCGGCCCGGTATGCCGATCGCCGCGCAAGAAGGACGGCACAACAATCACCGGATGACCGTCGCCGCGCGGCGCCGTGCGCAACGCCGTCGTCACCAGCCCCGGCCGCATCGGCACGAGATGCGCGGTACTGTCGATGATCATGTGACGCAGCAGCGGCATCTTCGGCTTTGCCGGTGATGGCTCGATCGTCATGAATCTACCGCTTTCAAAGGCATTTCGATGCGCCATCGAGTGCCCGAGCTGTTGACGAGGGTCAAGTGAATAAGAGGCAATGCGCCGGCGACAAACCGGGGTAAAATCCCCCTCACCCTCCCGCTAACGCGGGTCCCTCCCTCTCCCCGCCGGGGAGAGGGTTGGGGTGAGGGGGTTCGATCTACGCTGTATCCCTCCGCGAATTCTTGCCGCGACTCGTCCGGTCGTCTCATACTCACCACATGATCGTGCTCTTCACCGATTTCGGCTTGAGCGGGCCTTACACCGGCCAGATGAAGGCGGTGCTGCGCCGCGATGCGCCGCTGGTCGAGGTGATCGATCTTTTCGCCGATGCGCCCGTGGGCGATCCCTATCGCGCGGCGTATCTTCTCGCCGCCTATGCGATGTGGTTTCCGGTCGGCACGATCTTCCTCGGCGTCGTCGATCCCGGCGTCGGCAGCGAACGCGCGCCGGTGGTGGTCGAGGCCGATGGCCGCTGGTTCGTCGGACCGGAGAACGGGTTGTTCGAGCTGGTGATGCGCCGTGCGGCGGTCGCCTCAACCTATGAAATCCTGTGGCGTCCCGAGGCGCTGTCGATGAGTTTTCACGGCCGCGACGTGTTCGCCCCGGTCGCGGCGATGCTGGCGCAAGGCCAGACGCCGGACCATCGCGAGCGTGCCGGTTTGCGCCGTCCCGATTGGCCGGATGATTTGGACGAGATCGTTTATATCGATCATTACGGCAACGCGATCACCGGCATGCGCGCCGGAACGATACCGCCCGATGCCACGCTGAAAATTCCCGGCCATACCGTCACTGCCGCCGCGACGTTTTCGGCGGTGCCGCCGGGCAAGCCCTTCTGGTATGAGAATTCCAATGGGTTGATCGAGATCGCGATCAATCGCGGGCGCGCGGATGCGGCCCTCAATCTCGGCATCGGATCGCCGATAACGATCATGGTCAAAGGATAAGCGGCGCGATGCCGGATTTCACCCTTGAGAGCCGTTGCGACGGCATCGTTTGCGGCATCGACGAAGTCGGGCGCGGGCCGTTGGCTGGGCCGGTCGTCGCCGCCGCCGTCATCTTCGACCGCCGCCGCCTGCCGCGCCAGTTGCGGCACGAACTGGATGATTCGAAAAAGCTGAGCGCCGAGGCGCGCGAGGAATATGCGGTGATGATTCGGCGCTGTGCCCGCATCGGCATCGGCGCCGCGAGCGTCATCGAGATCGACCGTCATAACATTCTGCAGGCGACCTTCATCGCCATGCGCCGCGCGCTGCATCGCCTCGGGCCGATTCCCGACATCGCTTTGATCGACGGCAATCAGCCGCCGCCGCTGCCCTGCGCGGTGCGCACCGTTATCGGCGGCGACGGGCTGTCGCTGTCGATCGCCGCCGCCTCGGTCGTCGCCAAGGTGACGCGCGACCGGCTGATGCGCGCCCTCGCCCAGCGCTATGACGGCTATGGCTGGCATACCAATGTCGGCTATGGCACCCGCGAGCATCGCGACGGAATTGCCCTGCGCGGCCCGACCCGGCATCACCGGATGAGCTTTGCCCCGTTACAGCTAAACCTCGGATTTGACTCGAGTTTATCGCCTTAACCTTTTGACTCAATGAAGTTTTCTTGACAGCACGACTCGCGGGGGCGCAACATGCGCGCCGTTCAATCGGGGGTATGTGCTGTGGGGGAACTTGTCGAGCGCGACGGTTCGGTGATCAAAGGGAACTGCGTCGAGGTGATGACGCGGCTGCCTGAGGCATCGGTCGATCTGATCTTCGCCGATCCGCCGTACAATCTTCAGTTGGGCGGCGACCTGCACCGGCCCGACAACAGCCGGGTCGATGGCGTCGAGGATGAATGGGACAAATTCGCCGATTTCGCCGCCTATGACCGCTTCACCCGCGACTGGCTGGCCGCCGCGCGCCATGTGCTGAAGCCGGACGGCAGCATCTGGGTCATCGGTTCCTATCACAATATCTATCGCGTCGGCGCGATCCTGCAGGATCTCGGCTATTGGATTCTGAACGACGTGGTCTGGCGCAAGACCAACCCGATGCCGAATTTCCGCGGCAAACGTTTCACCAACGCGCATGAGACGCTGCTCTGGTGCGGCCGTTCGCGCGAGAGCAAATACACCTTCAATTACCAGGCGATGAAGTCGGTGAATGAAGGCATCCAAATGCGCAGCGACTGGCTGTTTCCGATCTGCAGCGGCCCCGAACGGCTGAAGCAGGATGGCAAGAAAGTTCATCCGACGCAAAAGCCCGAGGGCTTGCTGCATCGCGTGTTGCTAGCGTCATCGAAGCCCGGCGATACCGTGCTCGATCCCTTCTTCGGCACCGGCACGACCGGCGCGGTGGCGCGGCGTCTCGGCCGGCGCTGGATCGGCATCGAGCAGCAGGACGATTACATCGAAGCGGCGCGCGAACGCATCGCCGCTGTGGTGCCGACCGCGCCCGACGATCTGATCATTACCCCCGAGAAAAGCGCCGAACCGCGCGTACCGTTCGGTACGCTGATCGAACGCGGCCTCGTGAAACCCGGCGAAGTGCTGTTCGACGCCCGCAAGCGTTGGACCGCCAAGGTCCGCCCCGACGGCACGCTGATCACCGCCGACGCCAAAGGCTCGATCCATCAGGTCGGCGCCGAGGTTCAGGGCGCGCCGAGCTGCAACGGCTGGGACTTCTGGTACATCCAGCGCAAGGGCGGCGCCGTGCCGATCGACGTGCTGCGCCAGCAGATCCGCGCGGAGATGAACTAGCCGATCGAGCGTTTAAGCCCCCTCACCCCAACCCGCTCCCCAGCGGGGAGAGGGAGGGACCCGCGTCAGCGGGAGGGTGAGGGGGTTTTCACAACAAACCACCTGTCAGGTCCCGCGCCCTTTACCACCCGCGTGACCGCTGACGTCGGCGCCGACGTCGCGGGACAGCGGAATGTAAGACAGCATCGACAGCAGGATCATCACCGTCGCCGCCGCGAAGGCGAGCCGCAGGTCGATGGCCGACAGCGTCTCGCCGCCGCGTACCGTTTGCGTGATGTGCATCAGGCCGGCGACGAAGGCGATGCCGAAGCCACGGCTGAGTTGCTGTGTCATGCTGGCGATGCTGGTCGAGGACCCCATCTTCTCATCGGGAATATCGGAATAGCCCAGCGCCTGCAGCGCGGTGAATTGCAGCGCTGGGAAGAACCCGCCCAGCAGCAGCACGATGAAGATGACCGCGAACGGCGTGTCCGCGGTGAAAAGGATGCACGCGCCGATCGCCGCAGCGCAGAGGAACGTGTTGGCGATCAGCACCGTGCGAAAACCAAAGCGCCGCAGCACCGGCGTGGTGGTGAGGCGCATGATGGTCGAACCGCCGGCGCTGGCGATGGTCAAGAGGCCCGAGGCGAAAGCGCTCATACCGAAGACGGCCTGAAACAGCAGCGGCAAGAGGAACGACAAGGTTCCCGACCCGGCGCGGAAGACCGACCCGCCGCCGAAATTGACCCGGAAAGTCTCGATCGACATCACCGATATGTCGAGAATCGGATGCGGATGGCGCTTCAGATGCCGCCAGGCCACGACGCCGATGGCAAGGCCGGTGATCACGAGGACCGAACCGATGATCGCCTCGTAAAGGCTGTGCGAGATGATCTCGATCCCGACCATGATGCCCGACAGCGACACCGCACAGAGCACGAAGCCGACGCCGTCGAGCGGCCGGATCACCCGCTCGCCATCGTCTTCGATGAAGCGATAGGACAGGGCCATGCCGATGACACCGATCGGGATATTGATCAGGAACGCCCAGCGCCACGAGGCATAGGTGGTGATGAAACCGCCGACCGGTGGCCCCAGCAACGGCCCCAACTGTGCCGGCAATTGCAGAAAGGCCATGATCGGCACGAGCTGCGATTTCTCGATGCTGCGTAACAGCACCAGCCGCCCGACCGGCACCATCATCGCCCCGCCGCAGCCCTGAAGAATACGTGCCGCCGTCAGGGTGACGAGGCTATCGGCGAGGCCGCAAAGGATCGAGCCGACGGTGAAGACGGCGATCGCGGCGCAGAAGACATTCCGCCCGCCATAACGGTCCGCGGTCCAGCCGCTGATCGGAATGAACACCGCGAGGCCCAACAGATAGGACGTCACTGCGATGCTGAGATGGATCGGATCGGTGCCGAACGACAGCGCCATCTGCGGCAGCGCCGTCGTCACCACCGTCCCATCGAGCTGCTGCATGATGAAAGCGCACGCGACGATGCCCGCGACGAATTTCGGATGCGTGTGCAAGGCGGGCATGAGGATGCGGCAAACACTGACAGGGGGACGGGAGGCCAGTCTAGCCGGTACGGCCGCCCACTCCCATGCGGCGGGCGGGCGCAGCCAAGACCCTCTATCGGGGCATTATGATTTCGGCTTCCAGCCTTCGGCCTTCACATCGGCGGCGGCTTTCTCGACGATGCTGAAATCGAACACGGTCTTGGCCGTCGGGATCTTGTCCTTGGCGACACTAAGCATGTCGGCGCGCAGCGCGATCTCGTTGTCCTGCAGGTCGCGCGGGATCACACCCGTCGCCAGCATGCGCGGCACGAACTCGCCGGCCGAGAATTCGGCGGCGCTTTTGTCGAGGCCGTGTTTGATCATGCTGTCGCTGGCGGCGGCGGGCGTCGCTTTCACCTGCGAGATGCCTTTATAGATCGCGCGCATCGTGCGGCGGACGAGATCGGGGTTCGAGGCGATCAGCGCATCCGAAGTGGCGAAGCCGCTAAGCGCCATGCGCACTTCGGCGTGCATGTCGATCAGCATCTTGAGCTTGCCGGATTTGTTGAGCGCGGCGATGTCGGCGCTTTCGCCGCCGTCGATCACAGCCGCCGGGAACGTGCCCGAGGTCAGCGCCGCGATGCGCGCCGCCGTCGCGCCCAGCGGCGTGAAGGAGACGTAATCGTCCGGCAGATGGCGCTGCGCCAGGACATAGCGCAGGCTGATCTCGGTGGTGTCACCCCGGCTAATGACGCCGACCTGCTGGCCCTTCAACTGTTCCAGCGACATGATGTCGGGCCGCACCCATAGCTCATAAGCCGAACGATCCTCGCCGACATAGAGCACCTTGAGCTTCGCGCCCTTGAGGATCGCGCTGATCGCCGCCGAAGAGGAGCCGCTGAAATCGAGACTGCCCGCGATCAGCGCCGGTGTCGCGACACCGCCCTGCGCCTGCACCAGCTCGACCTCGATGCCTTCCTCGGCGAAGAAGCCGCGATCGATCGCGACGAGCAGCGGCGTGTAATCGATCGTCGGCACGACATAGGAGAAGTGAATTTTGTCGGCAGCCTGCGAGGGGACGGCAAAGAAGCAGGCTGCCAGCAACGCGATCCAACGCATGAAGAACCTCCCTATTTTTATCGCGCTTAGGGTTTACCCACTCGCTTTATCTCGCTCCTCTTAAGAAGAAGCTATCGGGCATTCAACAATCTACGATTGAGAGTTTCCACCCATTCGCGAGATTGCTTACCGTCGAAGAGACCTGCGTTGATCGTGACAGGGGCACCCTTTTTCCTGGAACCCATGTGGAAAACAATACGCTGCATGGGACCAAAACCCTGACGACTAAGCTCAAATTTGGCACGCGCAATTTCCACGAGTCTAATCTCTTTATGGACAAATAAGGCTCGGTAGTTAACGGCGGAATCTTCAATCACAAGCCGCGCAGTTTTCAACCATGACAAATGAACCAAAGAAAATAGCCCTAATGCGACTGCAGGGATTAGTAATCCGCGCGCACGCTCCAGCGCCAATCCTTCAATAGCGACCAGCACCGCAATTGTTGGAAACGGCGCACCAAATAGCAGCCACATAATTCGAGACGTGCGAAGCACCATAACATCGACTTCGTCGTGATTTTTTGTCATCGTTTATAAAGCTAAATTGAATTTGTGCGCCCGCTGTATTTAGAACAGCACAAACTTACGCCGGACCATAGAAGAAGGATACAGAAACACAAACCCAACCGCCCTCACACCGGCGCCAGCACGTCCCGCATTTCATCGACCATCTGCGCCAGTTTCAGTTTCGTGCGGTCGTCGGTGATGATGCCCTTCTCGCGATCGACGGCGCGGTTGATCGGGCCGATGGGGGCGGTTGCCGGCACGACATAGCCGCGCAGCGCATGGGCGATCTGTTCCATCGCGCCGATGGCGTGGATCGCCGCGATCGGTCCCGACGAGGCCGCGATCAGCCCGACCAGCTTGCCGCCGAGGAACGGCGGATCGTCGTTCTCCATCAGCTCGACGAAATCGAGCAGGTTCTTGAACGCGCCGCTGATGCTGTAGTGATAGGACGGCGTGCACCAGACATAGGCGCGGGCGCGGCGGAAGGCTGCGATCAGCGGCTCGGCTTCCTTGCAGCTATCGGCGTGCATGTCGGGGTGATAGAGCGGCAGATTCATCGCCTCTGGTGGCAGCAGCTCGTAGGACATGCCGCGTTCCTCGAACAGCGCCGCCGTATATTTCATCAGGATCGTGCAGGCCGATTGCTTGTTGAAGCTGCCGCCGACGATCAAAACGGGCGCAGACGGATCGCTGCGCCCCATACCGTTTCTCATCCCACCAAAGCCTTGTTGTTACTTCTTCGAAATTTTCGGCTGCCAGTTCTCGGCTTTCAATTCCGCATTCGCCTTGTCGGCATAGGTAAAATCGAAAACATCGGACGCCTTGAACTTGTCTTTGGGCAGATCGAGCATCACCGCGCGTGTGGTGACGTCGAAATCCTGATCCGACTGAGCCATCGTGCCGGTCGTCGTGATCGAATCGATGATGTTGTCGTATTCGAGGGCGACCGCGGTGGGATTCGAAAGACCATGCTTCAGCAGGATATCGACGGTATCGCCTTTCGATGCCTTGACGTGCCGCACGCCCTTGAGGACCGCGCGGGCCATGCGCCGCATCAGGTCCGGGTTTTTCGCCAATAAGGCATCGCTGGTCGCGAGCGCGTTATAGGCCATGCTGATTTCCTGCCGCAGATCGACGACCTTATGCAGCCCCTTGAGCTTGCCGGCATTCTTCAAGTCCTCGGCTTCGTTGGCGTTCAGCATCGCGCCGGGATAGCTACCCGACGACACCGCCGCACTGCGCGCCAATCCCGGGCCGAGCGGGGCATAGGAAACCGTGTCGTTCGGAAGATTATGCTTGGCGAGGTAGTAGCGGATCGCGATTTCGGTCGTGTCGCCGCGGCTTATGACGGCGATGGTCTTGCCTTTGAGATCGTCGAAGCTCTTCACGCTTTCGGGCGACCATATCTGCATCGCCGGATGGGCATCGACGACGAACAGTACCTTGAGCTTGGCGCCTTTGAGGATCGCGCTGATCGCGACCGAGCCCGACCCGGTGAAATCGAGCCCGCCGCTAATAAGGGCCGGGACAGCGACGCCGCCGCCCGCCTGCTCGAGTTCGATTTCGATCCCCTCTTCCGCGAAATAGCCTTTGTCGATCGCCATGAAGAAGTCGGCATATTCGACGGAGCTGATCACATAAGAGAGTTTTACCTTGTCCAAGGCATTGGCGCTGGGTGACAGCGCCAACACGGCGACAAGGGCGGCGGCAAACCGGATCGCCCGATTCATAAACTACCTCACAGTTTGGGTTTCCAACCTTCGGCCTTCAATTCGGCTGCTGCTTTTTCGGTAAAGCTTTCGGCGAAGACATCCGACGCCTTGGGCAGTTTGCCTGCATCGACGCCGAGCATTTCACCGCGCACCCTGATTTCAAAAGCCTGAGCGTCGGGCGGCACCACACCCGTCGGCGAAATACTCGCCGCGAATACGTCCCACCCGTCTTCGGCGCCGGGCTTGGTCGAGCCGTGATTGACCAAGGCCTTCACCGTTTCCTCTTTCGAGGCCTTCACCACTGCGAGGCCCTTCAGCAGGCCGCGCAAGAAATGCCGCACCGATTCCGGATTCTTCGCGATCACCGCATCCGAGGTCGCATAACCACCGAAGGTCATGCGCACGTCTTCCTTGCGCAGATCGTACATCAGATGAAGCTTCGAGAGCTTACCGGCATTCTCCATATCGCGTACTTCGGCGACATCGATCAGCGCTGCCGGATAAGCGCCCGAGGCAAGCGCAGCCATACGCGCGGTGCCGGTGCCAAGCGGCGCATAGGACAGGTAATCCGCCGGCAGGTTCCGCTTGTCGAGCATGTAGCGAATGATGATTTCGGTCGTGTCGCCGCGGCTGATGATGCCGATGGCCTTGCCCTTCAAGTCTTCGAACTTTTCGACACCGGGCTGCGCCCAAATCTGGAAGGCCGAATGATCTTCGCCGACGAACAGCACCTTCAAATGTGCGCCTTTGATCGAGGCGCTGATCGAAGCCGAGGGCGAGCCCGAAAATTGGATATCGCCCGAGATCAGCGCCGGGGTCGCGACACCGCCGCCTGCCTGTACCAATTCCGGATCGAGATTTTCCTCGGCGAAATAGCCCTTATCGACCGCCACCAGCATTGCCGCATATTGCATCGTCGGCACGACATAGCTGATCTTCACATGATCGGCGGCATTGGCGACACCGGCAACGCTCATCGCAGCGGCGAAAGCGATAACGGACATCAACCCACCGAAGCCCGACGCTTTCTCAGCCTCTCCCCTCGGGGAGAGGTCGGCGCGAAGCGACGGGTGAGGGGGGAGACCGCACAATGTTTCCCCCTCACCCCACCCCTCTCCCCGGCGGGGAGAGGGAGAAAGAGCAGGCAATATCGTCTTCAAATTCTTAGCAATCATCACGGCTTCCAATTCTCTGCTTTTAGCTCCGCACCGGCCTTTTCGGTGGCGCGGAAATCGAACACTTGCGACGGCGCACCGATCTTGTCCTTGGCAAGGCCCAGCATCTCGCCGCGCACCTGCAATTCCAGCTTCTGATCGTCCAGTGCCATCGTGCCGACCGTGCTCAGTTCATCGACCGAGCCGTCATAGTCGCTTTCGACGACTTTACGGTCGGCGACACCGCCGAATTTCATGATCGCTTTGATCGATTCTTCGCGATGCGTCTTGGTGTAGATCATCGCCTTGATAATCGCCCGCATCGCACGCCGGGCGAGATCGGGCTTTTCATTGAGCAACGCATCGGTGATCGCGAAGCCGCTGAACGTCATATGCACGTCCTGATGCAGATCGACCAGCATATGAAGATTGTCGAGCTTATTCGAGGCGCGCAGCATCGCGAGATCGGTCTTGTCGAGCACCGAGGCGGCATAGCTGCCCGAGCTGATGCCGGCCATGCGCGCCGTCCCCGTGCCGAGCGGCGCAAAGGCGGTGTAATCTTCGGGCAGGTTCTTGCGCACGAAATAATAACGCATCGCGATCTCGGTCGTATCGCCGCGCGAGATTACGCCGACCGTCTGCCCCTTCAGATCGGCCAGGGTCTTGATGTCGGGACGCGACCAGAGCTGGAACACGGCGCGATCCGAGGTGACGAAAATCACCTTGAGCTTGGCGCCCTTGAGAATTGCCGTGATCGCCGCCGCAGGCGAACCCGAAAACTGGATATCACCGGCCAGCAGCGCCGGCGTCGCCGCGCCGCCACCGGCCTGCATCAATTCGGCATCGATGCCTTCCTGCGCGAAATAGCCCTGATCGACGCCCATGATCAGATCGGCATAAAAGGTCGAAGGCACGACATAGGAGAACTTCACCTTGTCGGCCGCGACGGCCGGCGCTGCGACGGCAAAGGTCAGCAGCGCGGCGGCTGCAAAATGCTTCACGAATTTCATGGTTTTGGCTTCCAACCTTCGGCCTTGAGTTGCTGTGCGGCTTTGCGAACGAAACTGAAATCGAAGACTTTGTCGATGCCGGGGATCTTGTCCGGTGGAACGCCCAGCACATCGCCGCGCAATTTCAATTCAAACGCCAGGTCCGGATCGGCCATGTCGCCGGTATCGGTCAATTCGTGCGCAGTGATGTCGTAATCGACCTCGGCCGAGGCACGATCCGGATTGCCGTGCTTCATGATCGCATCGATGGTGCGTTCGCGCGCGACCTTGGCAAGGGCGATGCCTTTCATCGCCGCGCGCATCACTTTCAAAACGCGATCGGGATGATTGGCGATCTCCGCGTCGCTCGTCGCGATGCCGCTGAAGGTCATGCGGACCGATTCGGTGAAATCGGCAAGCAGATGAAGCTGGCCGATGCGGCCCGATGATTTGAGCTGCGCCGTTTCGATCTGACCCAGCACCACCGCCGGATAGGAACCCGAAGCGAGCGCCGCGAGACGCGCCGTGCCTGTGCCGAGCGGCGTGAACGCGACGGAGTCCGACGCGAGGCCCTGCTTGATCAAGTAATAACGCATCGCGATTTCGGTCGTATCGCCGCGCGAAATGACGCCGACCTGCTTGTCCTTAAGGTCCGCCGCGACCTTGATGTTAGGCTGCGCCCACAGCAGATAGCCGGGACGATCGTTGGTGATGAAGATCACCTTGAGCTTAGCGCCTTTAAGGATCGCGCTGATCGCCGCGCCGGGTGAGCCAGTGAAATCCTGATCGCCCGAAATCAGCGCCGGGGTGGCGACACCGCCGCCTGCCTGAGTCAGTTCAACGTCGAGGCCTTCATCCTTATAGAAGCCCGCGTCATAGCCGAGCAGGATGCCGGCATATTCCGTGACCGGCACGACATAACTCATCTTCAGCTTGTCGGCTGCGGCCGCCGGGGTGGCGATCGCAAGCGCGCAAAACAGCGTCAGAAAAACACGACTCATTCTTAGGGCTTCCCAATCTTAGGTTTCCAATTTTCCGCCTTGAGTTCGGCGGAAACCTTATCGACGAAGTGAAAGTCGAAAACTTGTTCCGGCTTCTTGATCTGATCTTTTGGTACACTGAGCAAATCACCACGCAGTTGCAGCTCGAACGCTTCCGCGCCGAGCGCCGTCTTGCCGGTCGAGCTCAACAGCCCGGCGCTTGAATCATATTGCGCGGCCGCTTTGCTTGCATCGCCGTTGCCGTGCGCGACCATCGCCGCGACGGAATCTTCTTTCGATGCCTGGGTGTGATGCATGCCTTTGACGAAGGCGCGCAGCATCCGGCGAACGAGATCGGGATTCTTGGCAATCAACGCATCGCTAGCGGCGAGACCGCTGAACACCATGCGCACGTCTTTGGTCATGTCGGCGAGTTGATGCTGGGTCTGGAATTTGCCCGAGGCTTTCAGCTCTTCCATCTCGTTGACGCCCAGCAGCGCTGCAGCATAAGCGCCCGAGGCGATGCCGGCGAGACGGCCCGTGCCGGTGCCGAGCGGCGTATAAGCGACGAAGTCGCCCGGATGATTGTGTTTCACCAGGTAATAACGCATGGCGATTTCACTGGTGTCGCCGCGGCTGATGATGCCGACCGGTTTGTCTTTCAAATCCTCGATCGATTTGATCTCGGGCTGCGCCCACAACTCGAATGCGGGACGATCGCTGGTGACGAACAACACCTTGAGCTTCGCGCCTTTGAGGATCGCGCTGATCGCGACCGAGCCCGAGGTGCTGAAATCGAGATCGCCGGCCAGCAGCGCCGGGGTGGCTACGCCGCCGCCCGCCTGCACCAATTCGGCCGCGATGCCTTCATCTTTAAAGTAGCCTTTATCGATGGCGAGGAAGAGCGGCGCATAATAAGGCGCGGGCTCGACGTAATTCACTTTGATGCTGTCGAGCGCGTAACTGGGCGCGGCCAAAGCCGTCACCACACCGCACATCGCCGTCAATCGACATAGGAATCCCGATAGCGCTTTGCGCGGCAAAATTTCCTCCCTGTTTGTTAGCCGCGATGGTGCATCAAGACGCGCGGCGCGGCAACCCGCATACCGCGTTATCGCTTTGGAAAACCACCAATAGCGAAGGCGATGATCTTCTTCATCACCGTGGGCAGCGCCTGCGTCCCCAAAGCGTCGATCGCCACCCACACGCCATCAGTGTTTATATTTTTCTTACCGGGCGTCGTCCCAACGAAGACCTGCAGTTCCAAATCAAAATGCGTGAAGCTGTGCCGGACGATGCCGGGAAGAATTTTCCACCGCACTGCAACAGGCGCAGCCGCTTCGGCGTCGCTTTGTTGCCACGCAGCATCGCGCCATTCGGTTGAGGGTACTTCCATCATCCCGCCCAACAACCCCTTCTCCGCGCGGCGGCGCAACAACACCGCGCCGTCAGGCCGGGTGATCCAGAAGGCGACACCCCGCCGCGTCGGTTTCGCCGCCTTGGGCTTGCGCGCCGGCAATTGCTCGGCGATGCCTTCTTTCAGGGCGAGGCATTCGTCGCGCCACGGACAGAGCACGCATTTCGGTTTTTGCGGCGTACAGATCGTCGCGCCCAAATCCATCGCCGCTTGGGCGAAATCCCCGGCGCGCGTTTCCGGCACGATCGACGACGTTAAACGCTGCAACTCCGGTTTCGCTTCGGGGATCGGCGTTCTGACGGCAAAGACGCGCGCCACGACACGCTCGATATTCCCATCCATCGGCGCAGCCTTGCGGTCGAAAGCGATCGCCGCCACCGCAGCTGCGGTGTAGGCGCCGATACCCGGCAAGGCGCGCAACCCTTCTTCGGTGTCAGGGAAATTTCCACCATGCTCGCGTGCAACGACCTGGGCGCAGGCATGGAGATTGCGCGCCCGCGCGTAATAGCCAAGCCCCTGCCAGGCATGCAGCACATCGTCGAGCGGCGCCGCCGCCAGCGCTGTCACATCCGGCCAGCGTTCGAGAAACCGCGCAAAATAAGGCCCGACGGTCGCAACCGTCGTCTGTTGCAGCATGATTTCGCTGAGCCAGACGCGATAAGGCGGCGTCCTTTCCCCCGGCAAGGCACGCCACGGCAATTGCCGCCGATGGCGGTCGTACCAAGCCAGCAGCAGCGCGGCGAGAGCGGGCGCCAGCTTCTTTTTGGGGGCGGAGGATTTAACGGAACGGGGCATTCGACGGAGCAGTGACCGGGCGCTAGCATGACATGATCGTTGTTATGAGACAAACCAGGAGAGCCCCGTGGAAAAGCGGCGCGGCGGCGTGCGTGCGATCGGCGCGGAGATTCCCCGAGTCGCCGGACTCGCCCTGGGCAAACGCGGTTTCGGCGAAGCGCAACTCGTCACGCAATGGGATGCGGTGATGGGCAGCGAACTCGCGGCGAAGTTATCGCCCGACCGCATTACCTTCGCGCGCGGTGAACGGCGTGACGGCACGTTGCGCGTGCGAGTCGCGTCCGCCTTCGCGCCGGAAGCACAACATTTAGAACCGGTGTTGATCGAACGCATCAATGCGTTCTTCGGTTATCGCGCGGTTGCGCGACTCGTCTTCGTGCAAGGCCCGCCGCTCAACGCAAAGACGGTCGTTCCACCGCTGCGAAAGCTTAACAAACAAGAACAAACCACGCTCGATGGAAGCTTATCCACCATTGAAAATGAAGAATTGCGGACAGCGCTTGCGCGACTCGGAGCGGCTGTGATTGCTTCGCGCAATCGGTAGGGCGTTTGCTTGCAAGGGCGCGGAAGCGGCCTTAGCATCGAACGAAGTTGGTAAGGAGAAACGACATGCGGAAAATCTGGTTGGCGCTTGCAGCGCTGGCGTTTGCGGGCTTCGCGCTCGCGGGCACGCCGGTTCGCGCGGCGGAGTTGCCGACGGTCACCGCCGACGATCATGTGCTGGGCAAAGCCGATGCGCCGATCACGATCTTCGAATTCTTTTCGCTGACCTGCCCGCATTGCGGCGAGTTCGCCGAGAAGACATTCCCCAAAGTGAAGAGCGAGTGGATCGACACCGGCAAAGCCAAGCTGGTCTATCGCGACTATCCGCTGGATCAGAACGCACTGAAGGCCGCACTCGTCGCGCGTTGCGCGCCGCACGATAATTATCCGAAATTCGTCGAAGTGCTGTTCCAGCAGCAGATGGTCTGGGGCGTGCAGCGTGATCCGACCGAATCGCTGAAAAAGATCGCGGCCCTTGGCGGGATTCCGGGCGACAAGTTCGACGCCTGCCTCAAAGACGATGCGATGTCGAAGAGCATCGTCGCCGGCGAATATGACGCGCAGCAGAAATACGGTGTCGATTCGACCCCGACGTTCTTCATCAACGGCAAGAAAGTCGTCGGCGCGCTGCCTTACGAAGATTTCGTCAAGGAACTGCAAGGCGCGGCAAAGGCCGAAATTCCGACGGCGGTGAAGACCGCCGCGAACAACCGTTAGTCAGGCAACGACGTGCAATTCGCCAAACTTCGTCTCAGTGGTTTCAAGTCTTTCGTCGATCCGACCGAACTGATCATCGAAGCCGGCATGACCGGCATCGTCGGTCCGAACGGTTGCGGCAAATCCAATCTCGTCGAAGCATTGCGTTGGTGCATGGGTGAAAACTCCGCCAAGAAGATGCGCGGCGGCGAGATGGACGACGTCATCTTTGGCGGCACCAACGGCCGTTCCGCGCGCAACGTCGCCGAAGTGACGCTGACGCTCGAGAACCCGGAGCGCACCGCGCCCAAGCCCTATGACGAACTGCCCGAGCTTGAAATCGTTCGCCGCATCGAGCGCGGCGCGGGTTCGGACTATCAGATCAACGGCCACGAAGTCCGCGCGCGCGACGTGCAGTTGTTTTTCGCCGACGCCGCGACCGGCGCGCATTCCGCCGCCATCGTCAGCCAAGGCCGGATCGGCGCGATCATCAACGCCAAACCCAGCGAGCGGCGCATGCTGCTCGAAGAAGCCTCGGGCATCACCGGACTTCATTCGCGCCGCCACGAGGCCGAGCTACGTCTCAAGGCTGCCGAGACCAATCTCGTTCGTCTCGAAGACGTGCTGCGCGCGCTCGAAACGCAACTCGAAAGCCTGCGCAAGCAAGCGCGTCAGGCCGGCCGCTATCGTCGCTTGTCAGATCATATCCGCCGCGCCGAAGGTGTGCTGCTGCATCTGCGCTGGCAACGTTCGCTCGCCGAGTTCGAGGCCGCGTCCGCGCGTTTGAACGCTGCCGAACTCGATGTCGCCGACCGCACCGCTGTCGCCCTCGCCGGATCGCGTTTGCGTGAAGAAGCCGCCGAGCAGTTGCCCGATCTGCGTCAGGAAGAAGTTTCGTCCGGCGCCGAATTGCAGCGCCTCGTCATCGCGCGTCAGGCGCTAGAAGAAGAAGAACGCCGCATCAACATCGCGCGCGAATCCGCCGAAGCCCGGCTTGAGCAGATGGCGTCGGACATCGTCCGCGAGGAAAGCCTGGTCGCCGACGCGGCCGCCGCCGTGGAACAGCTTGGCGGCGAACGCGAAAACCTGACCGCCGCGCAGGCCGAAGAAGCCGCCGCACAGGAAGCCGCCGCCGACGCATTGCGCGAAGTCACCGACGCCGTCGCCGACCGCGACGCCGCCTTGACGCAACTGACGCAGCAGATCGCCGCCGACGATGCACAGCGCGCCGCCCTCGCCCGCCGCCGCGATGCCGCCGCCGAACGCAAGGCGCGGCTGACCGAACGCCGCGCACAGATCACCGCCGAGATCGACATCGCCGACGCGCAGAAGATCGCCGCCGAGGTGACGTCCGAAGCGAGCGAAGCCGTGCGCGAAGCCGAAGACGGCGTCGCCCGCACCCGCGCCGAAGCGGACTCCGGCGAAGCCGCGTTGCGCGAAGCGCAGGCACAGGAAGCCGCCGCCCGCGTGCCGAAGGAAGCCGCCGACGCGCATCGCGCCAAGCTCAATGCCGAACGCGCCGCCCTCACCGAGCTTCTGGCCGCGATGGGCGACAAGCGTTTCCCGCCGATCCTCGACGCCCTGACTGTCGATAGCGGTTACGAAGCCGCGCTGGGCGCTGCTTTGGGTGAAGACCTTACCGCGCCGATCGACGTCGCCGCGCCGGCGCATTGGTTCGCACTGCCCGATTATCCCGAAGATCAAACTTTGCCCGACGGCATCGAGCCCTTGTCGGCGCATGTCTCGGCCCCGACCGCGTTGGCACGGCGTCTGGCGCAGATCGGCGTCATCGAAGATCGCGAGGCCGGCGAACGGCTGCAGGATTTGCTGAAGCCCGGCCAGCGTCTCGTCAGCCGCGAAGGCGCGTTGTGGCGTTGGGACGGTTTCCGCCGCACCGCCGGCACACCGACCGCCGCCGCGCAGCGCCTGCGCCAACGCAACCGCGTCACCGAGATCGACGGCTTGCTGATCGACGCCGATCGCGAATTGAGCCGTTGCCTCGCCGCTTTGGAAGAAGCGCAGGCCAGCGTCCGCCACTTCGCCGATGAGGAACGCGCCGCGCGTGAATCGTCCCGCGAGGCCGTCGGCACGCTCGCCTCGGCGCGCGACCGCGAAGCCAATCTGGCCCGCGTCGCCGCCGGCGTCATGTCCAAGCTCGCCGCCCTCGCCGAAACCGCCGAGCGTGTGGACAGCGACCTCGCCGAAGCCGACAGCGAGATCGACACCGCCGCCGAAGCCCTGACGCAGATGCCCGACCCGGCCCTCGCGCGCGACGAAGCCGCCGACATCCGCAACGATCTGGGTGAACGCCGCAGCCTGCAGCTACAGCATCAGGCCGAGCATAACCGGCTGATGCGTGAAGCCGCCGCGCGCCGCGAACGTCTGGCCGGCATCGCCAACGAGTTGGCCTCGTGGCTGACGCGCCAGGAAGCCGCTGCACGCCAGCACGCCGCGTTCGTTCAACGCCGCGACGACCTGCAAACCCAGCTCGAAGACTTGCAGCGCCGTCCCGCCGAAATCGCCGAGCAGCGCGAGACGCTGGCCGCGACGATCGAGGAATCGACCGCACGCCGCAACCGTGCCGCCGATGCCCTGGCCGAAGGCGAAACCCGCCTCAACGAAGCCGAGAAAATGTCGAAGGCCGCCGACGCGGCCCTTGGTATCTCGCGCGAAGAACGCGTCCGCTGCGAAGGCGTGCGCGATCAAGCGAACGAGAATCAATCGACGCTGATGCGTCACATCGAAGAGCGCATGACCTGCGCCCCCGATGCGATCCTCGCGACAGCCGGCGTCGAGCCCGAAGAAGAAATGCCGACCATCGAGGACGCGCAGTCGCGCTTCGACCGCCTGACCCGCGAACGCGACAATATGGGCCCGGTTAATCTCGTCGCCGAAAGCGAAGCGGCCGAGATCGAGGAACGCCTCTCCGGCCTCGTCCATGAACGCGACGATCTCACCGGCGCCATCGCCAAGCTGCGCCAGGGCATCTCGGCCCTCAACCGCGAAGGCCGCGAACGTCTTCTCGCCGCCTTCACCCAGGTGAACGAGCATTTCACCGAGCTGTTCACCCGCCTTTTCGGCGGTGGTCGTGCCTATCTGAAGCTCGATCGCGGTCCGCAAACCGAAGGCGCGATCGAAGGCGAAGAAGGCAGCGGCAACGATCCGCTCGATGCCGGCCTCGAAATCTACGCCAGCCCGCCGGGCAAGAAGCTGCAGAACCTGACGCTGCTGTCGGGCGGCGAGCAGGCGCTGACCTCGCTGGCGCTGATCTTCGCGGTGTTCCTCACCAACCCCGCACCGATCTGCGTGCTGGACGAAGTTGACGCGCCGTTGGACGACGCCAACGTCGATCGCTTCTGCCGCCTCGTCGAGGAAATCGGCGAGACCGCGCGCACCCGCTTCCTGATGATCACCCATCATCGTTTGACGATGTCGCGCGTCCATCGCCTCTACGGTGTCACCATGGCCGAACAGGGCGTGTCGCAGCTCGTCTCGGTCGATCTCGACAATGTCGAAGAGTTCCGCAAGCGCGCCTAAGCGCCTTCCGTAGCCTCGTCTATTCGCATGACGCCTCGCCCACTGATGTGGGCGAGGTAGTCGTTGCATCGCGGCCTTCACCTGAAGGAATATCCGCCCCTGCCCGTCCCTCTTTTGCAAAAGCGATTACGCCATGACCGACCACGCCCCGTTCCGCGCCGACCAAGTCGGCAGCCTGCTGCGCCCGCCCGAACTGAAAGCCGCGCGCGAGCAATTCACCAAAAAGGAAATCGATCGCGCGGCACTGACCGCCGTCGAGGACAAGCTGATCCGCGTCGCGGTGAAGCGGCAGGAAGAGGCTGGGCTGCAAGGCATCACCGACGGCGATTTCCGCCGCCAGTCATGGTCGGGCGATTTCCTTGAATCGATCCCCGGCGTCGAAATGGAAAAGCATCTGGCCGCCGGCACGCGCAACGAAGCGCCCGTCGGGGCGATGGTCAGCAACTGGCAGCCGGCGACGCCGCATGTCAGCGAGAAGCTGAAATGGCCCGGCAGCATTCAACGCAAATCGTTCGAGTTCCTGAAGAGCGCCACGACACGCACGCCCAAGGTCACGATCCCCTCGCCCTCGATGCTGCATTTCCGCGGCGGGCGCGGCGCGATCGACCCGGTCGCCTATCCCGAGATGGAAGCCTTCTTCACCGACCTAAGCGCGCTCTATCGCGCCGAAATCATGGACCTCGCCGCTGCCGGCTGCCGCTATGTCCAGCTCGACGACACCAATCTTGCTTATCTGTGCGATCCGCGTTTGCGCGAGCGGGTGAAAAGCATCGGCGAAGATCCCGACAAGCTGCCGCATCTCTATGCACGGCTCATCAACGCGGCGATCGCCGACCGCCCCGCCGACATAAAGATCACGATCCATCTGTGCCGCGGTAATTCCCTGAGCAGAGGCCATGCCGAAGGCGGTTACGAGCCCGTCGCCGAAGCGATCTTCAACGAATTCAAGATCGACGGCTTCTTCCTCGAATATGACGACGCCCGCTCGGGCGATTTCGCGCCGCTGCGTTTCGTGCCGAAGGGCAAGCTGCGCATTGTCCTCGGCGTGCTCAGCTCAAAGTTCGGCAAGCTTGAAGCCAAAGACGAGGTGAAGCGTCGCATCGACGAGGCGTCGAAATACATGCCGCTGGATCAAATCTGCCTCAGCCCGCAATGCGGCTTCGCCAGCCATACCGGCGGCAACATCCTCACCGAGGACGACCAATGGGCGAAGCTGCGCCTCGCCGCCGAACTCGCGGCGGAGATCTGGCCGAACGGCTAAGGCGATCAGTGCGGCAGGTTGACGACGAAGCGTTCGTCGAACAGCTGCTTCGGATCGACCCGGTCTTTGATCATGCCTTCTTTGAGGAACCATTCGATCTCGTGCATCGTGCCGGCTTCGTCGAGCCGCGCCTCGGGATCGAAATAGACCGCGCCTTCCTTGACCTGCGCCGGGGTGAGGCCGGTGTTTTTCGCGATGATCGCTGCGACCTCGTCGGAGCCGGGCCCCTCGGCGCGGCGGCCGTCGGGACCAGTTACGGCGTCGTGATATTCCTTCACCCCGCGCTTATAAACGCGCAGGAACTTCGCCAGCCGGTCGGGATGCTCCGTCGCCGTCTTGGTTCCGGTGAAAACACCGCCCAACGGGAACGGCACTTCATCGCCGGTCCATCCCAGCAGCTTCACGTCGCCCTTGTCGATCAGCGGCAGCGCCGCCGAACCGAGCAGCGACGACATATCGACCTGGTTGCCGGTCAAAGCCGACGCGACACCGGCCAGCGATTGCAGCGGCACGACACGGACGGATTTGAAATCGAATTTGTATTTCTCGGCGAGCAGCGCCAGCTCGTAATGCGGCGGCGCGCCGATCGCCGAAACGCCGAAGCTGTGATTGGCGAAATCCTTGGGGCTGCGCACGCCGGCATTCCAGGCGTTGTTCGACACCACCATCGCATCGGAGTGGAAGCTGATCGCGTTCTGCGCATAACCGGCGATGAGACGGACGCCGCCCTGGCCCGCGAGCGCGAACAACCCGCCGGTATAGGCGGTAAGCCCGACATCGATATCGCCACCCGTCGCCGCCACCGACATCGGCTGCGCCGAGGGGAAGGTGATGACATTCGGCTCCAGCCCGACGTCTTTGAAATAGCCTTTTTCGACCGCGATATAGATCGGGCCGCTTGAGGTGCTTTTGAGCAGGCCGATCTTGATCTCTTCGGCGGCGGCACCCTGCGCGAGCATCAGACCGGACGCGAGCGCCACGCCGCATAATAGAGACTTACTCATTCTCATCGCGACATTCCCCTCGCCAAAAATGCTGTCATAAATCTTCACACGATTGCGCCGTGCCGACAAGCCTGTCGCATCGGCCATGCGGACGGCGCGGCAAATTTACGCAAGCAATGCCGCGCCTTCTTGTATGATCACCAGGGAAGCAACGTGATCGCGCAGTGGAAGCCATGAAAACGGGATTTATCGGCCTCGGCGTTCAAGGGAAATACCTCGCGCTCAACCAGGCCGGCGCAGGCTATGACTTGATGGCGTTCGATCTGCGCCCCGAACCGTTGAAGGAACTGGCGGCGGCCGGCGCGAAGATCGGCAACTCGGCGAAGGAAGTCGCGCAATATGCCGACGTCATCCAGGTCTGCGTCCTCGACGATGCACAGCTCAACGCCGTGATGCGCGGGCCCGATGGCGTCCTCGCCGGCGTAAGCGCGGGCAAGATCGTCGCCATCCACAGCACCGTCCATCCGGCCACCATCGACGCCCTCGCCGACGAAGCGGCCACGCTGGGCGTCGAGGTGATGGACGTGCCGGTCAGCGGCAGCGAGACCGGCGCCAAGGCAAAGAACATGTCCTACATGGTCGGCGGCAGCGAAGCGGGCTTCGCGCGCTGCAAGCCGCTGTTCGAAACCTCGGGCAAAAAGATTCTGCACACCGGCAAGCGCGGCACCGGCATCCGCGCCAAGATCGGCCATCAACTCGTCATCTGCATTAACATCCTCGCCGCCTATGAGGCGAGCATCCTCGCCGAAGCATCGGGGCTCGATCTGGACATTCTGCGCGGCGTGGTGCGCGACGGCGCCGGACAAAGCGCCGTTGTCGAACGCTGGCAGAAGATTCCGTTCGGCGCGACCTCGAAGCGGGTGTTTTATAAAGATCTGCGGCTGTGCCTCGATTACGCGCACGAACTGGGCATCGCCTTGCCCGGCGCGGCGCTGACGCAGCAATTGATCGAAAAGATGCTGCCGTGAAGGAAGTCGCATGAGCACGCCCTTGGGTTCGGCGAAATCGCTGGTCGATACCGACAACGGTGAAATCAGCCGCGAGATCTTCGTCAATCACGACCTCTATAAACAGGAACTGGAACAGATCTTCGGCCGCGCCTGGCTGTTCGTCGGGCATGAAAGTCAGATCCCCAAATCCGGCGATTTCTTCTCGTCGAAAATGGGCGAGGAATCGGTGATCCTCACCCGCGACCGCGCCGGCAAGATTCACGTCTTCCTCAATAGCTGCCGCCATCGCGGCATGAAGGTCTGCCGCTACGACGAGGGCAACACCACCAACTTCATCTGCCCCTATCACGCTTGGAGCTATACGACCGACGGCCGCCTCGTCGGGGTGCAGGATTACGACAATCTCTATCGCCCGCCCTTCGACAAAGGCGAATGGGGATTGGTCGAAGTCGCGCAACTGGCGAATTTCCACGGCACGATCTGGGCGACCTGGGACAAGAACGCGCCGTCGTTCGAGGATTATCTCGGCGAAGCGACGTTCGGCCTTGCTGGCGCCTTGCGCGCCTGGGACGGCAGCGACGGCGAGACCGAATTACTGGGCAGCGTCCAGAAATGGATCGTGCCGAACAACTGGAAATTCATCGCCGAGAATTTCGCCGGCGATAATCTCCATGTCGTCAGCCACCGCTCGGTCGAGATGGTCGGCATCGGGCCCGGCAGCAACGGCCGGCGCGACGATTACGGCGAAGCCAAGCGCGCGGCCTATCCCGGCGGTCACGGTATCGTCTATAGCCTGGTGCCGCCGAAGAAGACCTTCGTGCAATATTCCGCTTCGCCGGTGACATCGGATTATTTTCAGGAACGCTGGGAAAAGCGTCTCGAGAAACTCGGCGATCAGGCCGGCATCTTCCCGCTCATCGGCACGATCTTCCCCAACATGTCGTTCCATGGCCAACAGCCGCGCACGTTGCTGTTGGCGCATCCGCGCGGCCCGCAAGAAACCGAGATGTGGCGCTTCTATTTCGTCGATAAGGGCGCACCGGCCGAGGTGAAAGAATTCCTGCGGCGTTACTACATCCGCTATTCCGGACCCGCCGGCATGACCGAGCAGGACGATATGGAGAATTGGAACTACGCCTCGTCGGCCAGCGACGGCCTGATCGCGCGGCGTCATCCTTATCACTACAAGGCCGGCCTCGGCCGCGGCGGCAAGGACCCGGTCATCCCCGGCCATGTGACGACCAAGGAAGCCCCCGGCACCGAACAGAACCCGCGCGCGCTCTATAAACGCTGGGCCGAGTTCATGGACGCACCGAGTTGGGACGCGTTGCGGTAGGACGGATCATGGAACTCAGCAACGAACGCCTCGCCTACCTGAGCCTCATGCGCGAGATCGAGGATTTCTATTACGCCGAAGCGGATATGCTCGACGAGCGCGACTACGACAAATGGCTCGCACTGTTCGCCGATGATGTTCGTTACTGGATGCCGATCCGCAAGAACGTCGCCTTCGACAACCTCGCCCGCGAAACCACCGCCGAAGACGACATCGCCTGGATCGACGACGACAAGGCGACGCTGGTCAAACGCGTAAAGCAGTTGATGACCGGATTCCATTGGGCCGAAGAACCGATCTCCCGCGTCTCGCACGTGGTCACCAACATCCGGCTGACCGAAGCCGTCACCACAATCGCCGAAGGCGCGACGGCGACGGTCAAAAGCCGCTTCCTGATCTATCGCAACCGGCTCGAGACCGAGACGGATATCCTCGTCGGCCGGCGCGAGGATATGTTGCGGCGTAAGGGCGAGACGTTCGAGGTGACGCGGCGGAAGATATTGATCGAGCAGAGCGTGCTTCGGGCGAAGAACCTGACGGTGTTTTTCTAACAGCAGCGGCTACGATCGCCTTGCGATAGCTATCGAATTACGATAGTATCGAGGGGTGATTCGTTCTTTTGAGAATGATTTAGCCTTGGCGGCTTGGGAACGACGCACCTCGAAGGGAATTCCCGTCGATATCCTTCGCACCGCTTATCGCAAGCTCATGCAGCTTCATAGCGCGCAAAGCTTGAACGATCTGCGGTCGCCGCCGGGAAACAGGCTCGAGGCGTTAAAGGGCAAACGAAAAAACCAGCACAGCATCCGCGTGAACGATCAATGGCGCGTTTGTTTCCGCTGGCAAAGTGGAGATGCATGTGAAGTCGAAATCTGCGACTACCACGACGAATAAAGCGCGTAAGGCATTTGCGCCGGTCCATCCCGGCGAAGTGATCCTTCACGATTATCTCGAACCCTTGAGCATGAGCCAATATGCCTTGGCAAAGGCGCTCGGCATTACCCAGGCGCGGGTGGGAGAGATCGTGCGCGGCAAGCGCGCCATCAGCCCCGACACAGCCTTGCGACTGGCACGTTATTTCGGCACTTCGGCAGAATTCTGGATCGGGATGCAAGGGCAATACGATCTGGAGGTCGCACGCGATGCCAACGCGACGATCATCGCCAAGGAAGTCGCGCCGCGCGCTGCCTGAATAATTTTTCTTAGGGCTGATCTTGTTCCGGTCGTGACAATTGCGGAAAAGCTGATTGCACCACGGAGACACGGAGATCACGGAGATCACGGAGAACGAATAAAGGCGCTTTGCGCCAAAAAAATCTTCTCCCTGACCTCCGTGTCTCCGTGGTGAATCTTTTTGAGATACGACGGCACACGATCGCGTCGTTGGACGACACCTCATCCTCCCGTTGCTTACGCAACGGGCCTCTCCCCTCAAGCGGAGGGGGGGGGGGAAACCCACCGCCGTCATTGCGAGCCTCTTCTTAAAGTGGGAGCGAAGCAATCCAGTTTGCGGCACGATCTGGATTGCTTCGCTCCGCTTGCAATGACAGGCTAAGAGAAATAAATCTCGGGAGGGCATCATGGCGCAGCACATCGAAGGACCGCTCTATTACGAACGGTTGGGCCGCAGCGGGCCGGTGATGGCGTTCATCCATCCCAATCCGATGGATCAATCCTGCTGGCTGTTCCAGATGGCGCATTTCTCGACCTGGTATCGCTGCATCGCCATCGACATTCCCGGCTATGGCCGCTCGCCCAAAGCGACTGATGGCCTCACCATGGGCGACATGGCGGCAGCGTGCTGGGAAGCGATCGACGATGCCTTTCCCGGCGAGCGCGCGATCCTCGTCGGCTGCTCGGTCGGGTCGATCATCATTCCGCATATGGTGCATCAGCATCCCGACCGGACGGCGGCGCTGATCCTGTCCGGCACCGGCTACAATCCAGGCAAGGAATTCGTCCCAAGCCGGATCGAGAATTACACGGAACGCGGCACCGACTTCCGCTGGGATTATACCTTCGAGGATCTGAGTCCCGCCTTCCGCGCGACACCCCTCGCCCATTACTTCGCCGAGATGTTCACCGAACGAAACAGCTCCGCCGACGCAGCGACCATCATCCGTCAGTTCAAGGCGATCCAGCAGCCCGAACCCGAAGGCCATTTCGAAAACATCGCGGCGCCGACGATCATCCTGACCGGCAGCGAGGATGGCGCACATAAAAGCTCGTTCGCTTTGCAGAAACGGATTCCGAACTGCGAGCTGCGCGTTCTGCCCGGCGCGGGTCATGCATGCTACATGGAGCAGCCCTGGCTATTCGACCGCTTCATGGTCGAGTTCTTGAAGAAGAACGGGCTTTACGAAACCTAATTAAACTCTCGGCTATCTGAATAACATTGTACTGGCCTTCGCTAGCACTAGAATTCGATTTTAGATCCAACTCAGAGAGGGATGTTGTGAAAAAGATTGCCCTTTTCAATCACAAAGGAGGCGTGGGCAAAACCACGCTTACCGTCAATATCGCAGATGCTCTTGCCAATGCCGGCAAGCGCGTTCTTCTCGTGGACGCTGATCCTCAGTGTAATCTTACGTCATTCTATCTAGTGGAAAGTGAGTTGGAGGAAATGCTGGAGGATTCGGACGAAGATGATGGCTCTGGCGAGACACTATGGTCGGCCGTAAAGCCAGTCGCGCGCGGTCGCGGCGGCATTGCGAAAATCACACCATTACAACTCAATGGTCAGTCAATTTTCTTGCTCCCTGGGGACGTATTACTATCTGAATATGAAGAGGTTTTGCCTCTCTCGTGGAATGAGTGCTTCGCGCGACAAACCCGCGGATACGACATAACCACGGCTCTCGCAAAAGTCGCAAATCGAGCGGCAGAAGAAATAAACGCAGACGTTTGTATTTACGATGTCGGCCCCAACGTTGGTGCACTCAACCGCGCCGTTTTGCTTGATTGCGATTTTTTCCTTACGCCAGTAGCCGCCGATTTGTTTTCGCTACGCGCACTTTCAACGGTCGGCCGTTCCATCGCCAAATGGATTACCGATTGGGAAGCAATTCGAAAAATCGCATCGCCAAGTGATCGAGCCACCCTATTCCGAGGCAGACCTGGCTATCTCGGATACATAACCTCTGCTTTCAAAGTGAATTCTGGTCGAAACGCAGCCGACCCTCATGCCGAATGGGAAGCAAAAATTGCGCCCCGTGTAAGAGATCGTATCGCCAAAGATCTTGCTGCCATCGACCCCGCCCTACTTCCTCAAAGCGGCAATAAGGTTGGCGGCGTCAAAAATTTTCACAGCTTGGCGCCATCCGCGCAGCAATGGGGCGTCGCTCTTGGCGCTCTCCGAGGAAAAGTCAACGGCGGGCACTATGCCCAAGTTGACGAAGCGAGAGATGAATTCGCTCAAATTGGTAGGGAAGTCATACGGCGGGCCGGACTTTAATTCGGATCCCGTCATCGCTCGCCCCTTGAACTGAACGCCAATCGTACTCATCTAGCGTACATTTGGCGGAGGGAGTTATGGCGAGTGAAGCGCAGATCGAAGCGAACCGGCGAAATGCCCGGAAAAGCACCGGGCCGAATACCGAAGATGGGAAGGCAGCTGCGGCGCAGAATTCGCTGCAGCACTGGCTGACAGCGCGGCATCTCATTCCCGGCGACGAGAAAGCGCAGGATTTCATTGCCTTCACGGCGGCGATGCGGGAATCGCTCGCGCCGGGGGACGCTGTCGAGCAAAGCCTGGTGGAGCGGATCATCCTCGCCACCTGGCGGTTGCGGCGGATCGCGCGGGCGGAGCGCGGCCTGATCGATGGCTGGTTGGGCGCGGGCGGAGCCAAAGACCTTCTCTATGGCGAGACGGTTCTGTCACGGCTGATCGAGCGGGCGCCCGAGCGGCTGAGCACGCTTTCGCGCTATGAAATCGGGCTCGACCGTATGTTGGGAAGAGCCCATGTCCAATTGGAGCGGCGTCAGGCGCGACGGCGGGGCGAGGCGGTACCCGTTCCCGCGGCCGTCCTGATCGAAAGCCCGGACAGTATCGCTAACTTATTCGATAATAACGATAATCAGGAATTTTTCGAAACGAAGCCAATTTTGCCCGCCGTACCGCAGGGCTCGGTTTCGCGATCGGAGGCCCCGAATAACGATGCTTCGCCCTCGGAACCTGCCGAGTCGTCAGAAAGGGCTGGATAATGCGGCGAAATGCGCGGTCGCTTCGGCTTGACGGGATGGGTCCATGCCTTTAAATTTCGCGCGCTTCCCGCAGGGGGATTTTCTTTAGCGTTGCGAGCGGTTCGCCGATGAACGAACGCGAGAAAAATGACCCACTACGGGAGTTGGGGGAGCGGCTCGATAAAGCACGAGCGTCGAATCAGCCCGCGCCGGTGAAACCCGGCGAGAGCACGAGTTCGGCCTTGGCTTTTGGATGGCGCATCGGCATCGAGCTGATCGGCGCTATCATCGTCGCCACCTTCATCGGCTGGGCCTTCGATCGCTGGCTTGGCACTCGGCCCTGGGGAATCGTCATCTTCTTCTTCCTTGGGATCGCGGCAGGCATGATCAATGTCTTTCGCGCCGTCAAAGGGCTGGGCATGGCGATCGGGTACAGGAAAGACCAGCAGACCAAGGGGTCTGCCGGAAATTGGGACGACGACGAAGACTAAACGGGGAATAGCGTGGCGATAGAGCTTCATCCGCTCGAGCAGTTCAAGATTGAGCCGTGGATTCCCCTCCATATCGGCGGTATCGACGCGTCTTTTACCAACTCCGCCCTGTTCATGATCGCTTCGGTGATCGTCGCAAGCTGCCTTATCATACTCGGCGCGCGGAAACGCGCGCTGGTGCCGAGCCGCTGGCAGTCGGTCGCGGAAATTTCCTACGAATTCATTGCCGGGATGATCGACGAGAATGTCGGACATGAAGGCCGCGAGTATTTCTCGTTCATCTTCACCCTCTTCATCTTTATCCTGCTCGGCAATCTGCTGGGCCTCATCCCGTACGGCTTCACTTTCACCAGCCATATCATCGTGACCTTCGCGATGGCGGGCGTGGTCTTCATCGGCGTGACCATCATCGGCCTCGCCCGTCACGGCTTCCACTTCCTCAGCCTGTTCGTGCCGCATGGCGTGCCGCCGGTGCTGCTGCTGTTGCTGGTGCCGATCGAAGTTCTGTCTTACTTCATCCGTCCTTTCACTCTGTCGATCCGGCTTTTCGCCAATATGATGGCCGGTCACACGATGTTGGCGATCTTCGCCGGCTTCGTCGTCGGCATGGGAATCTTCGGCTTCATCCCGCTTGGCGTCGATGTGTTGCTGATCTTCCTCGAGCTGCTGGTGGCGGCACTTCAGGCGTATGTCTTTACGATCCTGACCTGCCTCTATCTGCGCGACGCCATTCACCTTCACTAATCTTCAAACCTAACTCCTAGGGGACTTCTCATGGATCTCGCTGCAGCAAAAATGATCGGTGCCGGCCTCGCCTGTATCGCTCTCGTCGGCGCCGGTATCGGCATCGGTAACGTCTTCGCCGCGCTCATCAACTCGCTGGCGCGCAACCCGGCCGCTCAGGTCACCCCGTTCGCGTTCCTGGGCTTCGCCCTCGCCGAAGCGACCGGCCTGTTCGGTCTCGCCATCGCCTTCCTGATCCTCTTCGTTTTCTAATCGGACGATGCCGCAACTCGATCTCGCCACTTTTCCGCCGCAGCTCATCTGGCTCGCGATCAGCTTTATTCTGCTGTACGTGCTGATGGCCAAGGTCGGCCTGCCGCGCGTCGGCGAGGCTCTCTTGGCCCGCCGCACGCGGATCAATGGCGACCTCGAGAAAGCGGCTCAGATGAAGAACGAGGCCGAGGCGGTCATTGCCGCTTACGAGAAGGCCTTGTCCGAAGCCCGGATGCAGGCCCAGATCACGCTGCGCGAGACGATGGAGCAGTTGAACGCTCAATCGGCCGAGCGTCAGCGCAAAGTGGTCGAAGAACTGGGCAAGGAAACGGCGGCCGCCGAAAAGCGGATCGCCCAAGCCAAGACCGAAGCCCTGGGCTCGGTGCGTGAAGTCGCCGTCGAGGTGACACGCGCCGCAGCGCAGAAACTGACCGGGCGCGATATCGATGCCGCCCGCGCCGGTGCGGCGGTCGATGACGTGATGCGGGAGCGCGTTTGATGCCCGAATTTATGCATGATGCAGAATTTTGGGTTCTCATCGCCTTCGTCATCGCGATGGCGTTCCTCATCTACAAGACCACCGGCATGGTCACCGGCACGCTCGATGCGCGCGCCGCCAAGATCAAAGCCGAACTCGACCAAGCCCAGGCACTGCGTGACGAAGCGCAAGCCAAGCTCGCCGAGTATCAACTGAAGCAGCGCGACGCGCTGAAAGAAGCCGAAGGCATCGTCGCTCATGCCAAGGCCGAAGCCGAGCGCATCGCCGCGCAAGGTGCCAAGGACCTCGACGCCGCGATCGAACGCCGCCGCAAGCAAGCGGTCGAAAAGATCGCCCTCGAAGAAGCCAAGGCCGTCGCCGATGTGCGCAACAGCGCCGTCGATCTGGCCATCGGCGCCGTCCGCCGCGTCCTGGCCCAGGACCTCGATGAATCGCGCAAGAGCGCGCTGATCGACGACGCCATCGCCAATCTTCCGCCGACGCTCCACTAAAAAATTCGTTGGCCCTTTTTCAAAAGGCGACGCCTCACCGCGTCGCCTTTTGCGTTTCTGCCGGTCTTGCATCGGCAGCGCGCGCCCCTCGACTACGCTCGGGGTGAGGATGGAAGGTGCGTTGCATAGACGGTGGATGCCCCACGCCACATCTCCTCACCCCGAGCGTCGTCGAGGGGCGCTGGATCGCCTTGCAACGATCTATCCTTTGATCGCCTCATCCGCCGTCAGCAACGGCACCCCGAACACCTGCGCAACAGCCGGATGAGTAATGCGTCCACCCGCAACGTTGAGCCCCGCGCGCAGATGCGCGTCGTCGGCCAACGCCTTGCGCCAGCCCTTGTCCGCCAGCGCCAAAGCGAAGGGCAGCGTCGCGTTGTTGAGCGCGAAGGTCGAAGTCCGCGCCACCGCGCCCGGGATGTTGGTGACGCAGTAATGGATGACGCCTTCCTCGACATAGGTCGGGTTGGCATGGGTCGTCGGCCGGCTGGTTTCGAAGCAGCCGCCTTGGTCGATCGAGATATCGACTAGCACCGAGCCCGGCCGCATCGTCTTGACCATCGCCCGCGTCACCAGCTTGGGCGCGGCCGCGCCCGGCACCAGCGCCGCGCCGATGACCAGATCGGCGTTCAGTACCTCGCGCTCGATGTTCTCGACCGTCGCGAAGAGGGTATGAAGCTGCGAGGCGAACTGCATATCGAGCTCGTAAAGCCGCGACAGCGACTTATCGATCACCGTGACATAAGCCTCCATGCCCATCGCCACGCGCGCCGCATTCGTGCCGGCGACACCACCGCCGAGGATCACGACCTTGGCCGCCGCAACGCCCGGCACACCGCCCAGCAGGATGCCCGCGCCGCCCTGTTCCTTCTCGAGACAATGCGCCCCGACCTGGATCGACATACGGCCCGCGACTTCGCTCATCGGCGCCAACAGCGGCAAGCCGCCCCGCTGATCGGTCACCGTCTCATAAGCGATGCAGACGGCACCCGACGTCATCAACCCTTCGGTCTGCGCCTTGTCGGCGGCCAGATGCAGATAGGTGAAAAGGACCTGCCCGGGCCGCAACAGCACGATCTCCGACGGCTGCGGCTCCTTCACCTTCACCACCATCTCGGCGGCGGCAAAGACATCGGCCGCCGTCGAGACAATGCGCGCACCGGCTTTCTCGTAAACCGCATCGTCGAAACCGATGCCCAGCCCCGCGCCCTTCTCGACCACGACCTGATGACCATGATGGGTCAGTTCGCGGACGCTGCCGGGGATAAGGCCGACGCGGTATTCGTGAGTTTTGATCTCTTTCGGAACGCCGATTAGCATGACTTCAACACCTCACCCAGAAGACCGAACATCGCATCGATCTGTGACTTTTCGACGATCAAAGGTGGCGACAGCGCAAGAATGTCGCCGGTCTGACGGATCAGCAGACCGCGCTCGAAACATTTGAGATAGACGTCGAACGCGCGCTGCGCCGGCTTTCCCGGCAGCGGCGCCAGCTCGATGCCGGCGACGAGACCGATCGTGCGAATGTCGATGACGTTCGGCAGTCCCTTAAGGCTATGCGCCGCATCGGCCCAATAATCGGACAGCCCCTTCGCACGATTGAACAGATCCTCGCGCGCATAGATATCGAGCGTCGCCAGCGCCGCCGCCGTCGCGACCGGATGGCCCGAATAGGTATAGCCATGTGCGAACTCGACCGCGATCTCGGGGCCTTGCATGAAGGCGTCGTAGATATGTTTGCGCGCTACGACTCCGCCCATCGGCACGACGCCATTGGTGACGCCCTTCGCAAAACAAATCATGTCGGGCTGGACGCCGAAGAGATCGGTTGCGAAGCCCGCGCCGAGGCGGCCGAAGCCGGTAATGACCTCGTCGAAGATGAGCAGGAAGCCGTGCTTGTCGCAGATCGCCCGCAGCCGTTCGAGGTAGCCCTTCGGCGGCACCAGTACGCCGGTCGAGCCAGCCATTGGTTCGACGATGACGGCCGCGATAGTCGAGGGATCGTGCAGCGCCGCGATCCGTTCCAGCTCGTCGGCCAGATGCGCGCCCCAGGCCGGCTGACCGCGCGAGAAGGCTTGTTCCGCCAGATTGAACGTGTGCGGCAAGTGATCGACACCGGAGATGCCGGCATAGAGCTTCCGATTGCCGGCGATACCGCCGACCGAGATGCCCCCGAAACCGACACCGTGATAGCCGCGCTCGCGCCCGATCAGCCGCACCCGCGCCGCATCGCCCTTGGCCCGGTGATAGGCCAGCGCGATCTTAAGGGCGGTTTCGACCGCTTCGGAGCCCGAATTGCAAAAGAAGACATGATCGAGATCGCCCGGCATCAGGGCAGCCAAACGCGACGCCAGTTCGAATACCGCCGGGTGTCCCATCTGGAAGGCGGGCGCGTAATCGAGCGTCAGGATCTGTTTATGGACCGCCTCAGCGATCTCGGGACGGGCGTGGCCGGCATTGACGCACCACAACCCTGCCGTGCCGTCGAGGACCTTTCGACCATCCGTGGTGTAATAATACATGCCCTCGGCCGAGGCCATCAGGCGCGGATCGGCCTTGAACTGCCGATTTGCCGTGAAGGGCATCCAATAGGTTTCGAGATCGTTCGGCAGTGCTGCCTGATCCATCTGTGCCTCGCTGCGGCTCCTAGGGACGGCTGAACCTAGCAGGTTCGCGACCGGTTGGGCACGCAGCTTCGGATTGCCGCGCGGGGCTGGTTCTGGCAAGATCGCAGGATGAACGGGCAAACGTCGCTTTCCAGCCGTATCGTCGGATTCGCCAAAACCGGGCTCGGTGTGGGCGTCTGCGTCACGATCGGCCTCATCCTCGAATCGATGAATGTCAGCGCGCCGTATCTGGTCTTCCTGCCGGCCATCGCGGGCAGCTGCGCCATCGCCGGCTTCCGTGCCGGGCTGTGGGCGATCTTCCTCAGCACCATCGGGCTGTGGCTATTCTTCCTGCCGCCGGACGGCTTTGAACTCCCAAGCTATGCCGAACTGGGACATCTCGCCGTCTTCGTCATCGTGACGGTGTTCCTGTGCTGGATCATCGACGGACAGCGCCGCTCGAACGATGCGCTGTCGCGCGACAATGTCATGCTGGGCTTCAAGATCTCCACCTTGATGAACCGCAACAAAGCGCACTGACAGACCGACCGGTCTGGCTGCGCCATCGCTTTCACACAGTATCCCGCGCGTCGATGCGCCTTCCCCTGAACCGCCGTCAATTGCTTCTTGCGCCCTTGTCGCTGGCGTTCGTGCGCGCCGCGTCGGCCAAGAGCTTCACGATCGGTCCCATCACCATCGGCCATCCGTGGGCAGCGCCTTCCGTTACCGAGGCAGCGGCCTTGTTCATGGTGATGACCAACAATGGCGACCGCGCGGATCGGCTGGTCGCCGCGGCAACGCCGATCGCCGAGACGGTGATCTTTCGCACGCATGACGGCTCGCCGCTCGAATATTACGAATTGCAGCCGCGCCGACCGGTCAACCTGCGACCCGGACGGCGTTACATCGCACTGCGCGATTTGAAAGCGCCGCTCGCTCTCGACGATACGTTCGCGCTGACGCTGCGTTTCGCCGAAGCGGGTACGATCACGGTGTCCGTCGTCGTCGAGGCCGGTGCCGAAGAAGACACGCCGCCCGGCTAAGCGCCCTCTACTAAGCGGAGGCGAGCTTCTCCGCCACAATATCAGCCAGCGCCAATGACGAAGTGATGCCGGGCGATTCAATGCCGAAGAGATTGACCAATCCCGGCACGCCATGCGTTTCCGGCCCGGCGATCATGAAGTCAGCGCCCGGTTCTTTGGGACTGCTGATCTTTGGACGAATGCCGGCATAGCCGGGCATCAGCGCGTTATCGGGCAGCGCCGGCCAATAGGTCCGGATCGCCGCATAGAACTTATCGCCGCGGCGCGGATCGACGGTGTAATCGATGCCGTCGATCCATTCCGTATCGGGGCCGAAGCGAGCCGCGCCGGCCATATCGAGCGTCAGATGAACGCCGAGACCGGCATGTTCCGGCACCGGATAGACCAGCCGCTTGAACGGCGCTTTGCCGGCCAACGTGAAATAGACGCCGCGGCAATAATAATCCTGCGGGATCGTCGCTGCGGGAACACCGGCGATCGTCCGCGCAACCGATGGCGCATAGAGCCCGGCGCAATTGACCACGAGCTTCGCTTCGAGCGTCATCGCTTCGGCGCCACCGATATCGAGCGTGAAGCCTTGCGGCGTAACCTTGCCGCCCATCACCGGCGAACGCAGTACGACCGAAGCGCCTGCATTTTCGGCATCGGTCTGATAGGCCACCATCAGCGCGTGCGTATCGACGATACCGGTCGAGGGGGAATGAAACGCGCCGACGCAAGCCAAGTCCGGCTCCATCGCCTTCGCGGCTTGTTCGTCGAGCCATTCGAGATCGGTAACGCCCGCCGCCTCGGCATGTTTGATGACACGGCGCAGCAGCTCGATCTCGTCGTCATTGACGGCGACGACCAGCTTTCCGACGCGCTTGTGCGGCACGTCGCGTTCGGCGCAATAAGCATAAAGCTTGTTGCGTCCTTCGACGCAGAGCTTCGCCTTCAGACTGCCTTGCGGATAATAGAGACCGGCATGGATTACCTCGCTATTGCGCGAGGACGTATCCTGACCGATCCAGCGTTCTTTCTCGAGAAGAAGCACCTCGCGGCCGGCGCGGGCCAAAGCCCGCGCCACCGCCAGTCCGATGATACCGCCGCCGATGACGACGCATTCGACGGCGTCGCTCATCAGGTCCGTTCCAAGATCTCCAGGCCGCGGATACGGTCGATCAGATAGATCAAACCGCGATCGTCCTGATAGACGTCGTTGCTCTGCGCGCGTTTCGCACCGGGGGCCGGATCAGGCACATAATGCGCGACTTCCTTGGGGGTATGCGGCTTCGAGATATCGACGATGCGAAGCCCCTGCGCGAACCAGGCAAAGGGAATGTCGGTACCGCGGATCTGCTCGACTGGCTGGTGGCAACCCGTGTTGGTCGGATGATTGCCGCTTTCGAGGCCTTCGACCTGGAAAGTGCCGACCGGCACCGGCTTGGTCTCATCGGTGATATCGACCATCCACATGAAGGCCGGCAGCGCATCCGCCGACCGCAGCACGTCCTCGTCGGAGACGATGGCGAACTGCCGGCCCTGGATGGCGAACGGCACCTTGACGCAGGAGTGGGTCGGGCAGGCGAACGGCGGGGTCCAGTCGAGACCCGACACCCATTTCGGCTTCGACATATCGTCGATGTTGAGGATGTGAAAACCGCCCTGCCAGTAGCTGGTATAAAGACGGTTGCCCTGGCGCAGCGGATGATGACAGCGATGCTCCGCACCTTGCCAGGTCGGCGTTTCGCCGCCGGCGATATGCTGACCCGGCGTCCACCAGCGCCCCACCTCTTCCGGCTTTTCCGGATTCTTCAGGTCGAGGATCATGACGATATTGCCGAGATAGCCATCGACCGTCGGCGAGCAATAGACATAGCGGCCATCGAAGTCATAGCGATGAACGCCATGGCCACCCGTTACCCAGTCGGTGATCTTGCGCGGCTTCAGCGGGTTGCTGACGTCGTAAATGCCGAGCCCGCCCTTGAAGCCCGACGTGTCGGCCTTGTCGCCGCCGCCCGGAGCCGGATCGACTTCGTGGTTGGTGACGAGGATGCCGTTGACGGTACGCGCCTTGTGGGAATGGGTTCCCGGCGGCATTTCGAAATAAGCGACTTCCTTAGGATTCGCAGGATCGCGAACATCGACGATGCTGGTGCCCGACGGCGCATGGATATGGCCGATATAGGCAAACCCGTTATCGACATAGACCTGGCCGCCGCCATAACAATCATGGAAGCCGACCCGCTTAATGCCCTTCGCTGAAACCATCTTTTTCTCCCTCCCGAATAGTCTGATCCTATCGGAAATTCCCGTTTCGCCAAGCCTTCCCGGGCCTAAATCGTCACGGGTGGGACGAAGCGCGCAATTGACTTTCATCGCTGCATGGTGAGGCTACCGGGCCATGACCGATGCTTCGATGACCGCCGATTTAGAGTCCCGCCTTTGGAACGAAAGTGCCCCCGGGCCCGTGCGCCCTGGCAGCGACCGGCACAAGAGCATGTTCTGCCGGATGCTGCTCGACACCTTCAATCCCTATAAGCCCGCCATCATCGACTGGCCGAAGCTTGACGAGGAATCGCGCCAGCGCCTGATCAACCTGCCGATCTGGGACATTGCCGTCCAGACCGAGGGCAAGGCGAAGATGCGCGTCCTGACCTATGGCGAAGAAATCACCGACCCGCTGCTGCGTCAGGCGATCGACCTCAACGGCTTCGAGGAAGGCCGTCACAAGACCGTCCTCGCCAACATGGTCGAAGCCTATGGCATCAAGCTGCAGCCCGAGCCGGCCTATCTGAAGCCCAAGGATTCGGAATGGGCCTTCATGGTCACGGGCTATAGCGAGTGCATCGACAGCTTCTTCGCCTTCGGCTTGTTCGAGGTTGCCAAGCGGTCGGGATTCTTCCCGCCCGAACTGGTCGATACTTTCGAGCCGGTGATGCAGGAAGAAGGCCGGCATATCCTTTTCTACGTGAACTGGGTTGCCTGGCATCGCCGCAACATGCCGTGGTGGCGCCGCCCGTGGTTCGCGATGAAGATCGCCGCCGTCTGGGCGTTCCTGATCTGGGAGCGGATCGGCATCGCCCGCGGCTTGGGTGACGGCGCCGACAACAACAATTTCACCATGACAGGCGCCAAAGAGGTCGGGGTCGATATCAACCCCGCCGAATTGATGGACATCTGTCTCGAAGAGAACGACAAGCGTCTGGGCGGCTATGATAAGCGCCTGCTGCGGCCTAATCTGGTGCCGCGCGCGATTCGTTTTGCAAGGTTCTTTATGGGCAAGAAAAAACCAGCCGTCGAAATCGGCTCCGAAGCGCACAAGGAAATCTTCTGCAAGCATTTCCACGACACCTATCAGGATTACGATCCCCATACGCTGCCCTGGCCCGAGCTGGACGAAGCGGCGGCGCAGCGGCTGCGGTCGGTTCCGTTCTGGCAGGAAGTGCTGCACACCGAACGCCGTGCGGGGCTGATCGTCCAGAAATTCACCGAGACGATCCAAGACCCGACGCTGAAAGCTGCCGTCGCGCTGCAGGGTTTTGAAGAAGCGCGTCACGCGGAGCTGATCCGGGTGATGATCCAACGCTACAATATCGACGCGTACGAGACGGCGCTCGACCCCTTGCCGGCCGATATCGAAACCGCCTTCAAGGATTTCGGTTACGGCGAATGTGTCGATTCATTCCTTGGCTTCGGCGTCTTCAAGATCGCCCGGCAGTCCGGCTTCCTGCCGGAATCGATGTTCGAGATTTTCGATCGGCTGATGTACGAGGAGACGCGCCACATCGTCTTCTTCATCAACTGGATGGCCTATCGCCAGAAGCAGAAGAATCGCGGCCAGATCTGGTGGCGCGCCAGTGCATCGATGCGATTCTATTTCCGCGCCCTCAAACGCCTTGTCGGTACCGCCAAGCGTGGCGCCGATCTCAACGACGGCAAGGAGTTCTCGGCGACCCAGGCCAGCGTCTTCCTCGACGGCTTCACCTTCAAACGTTTTCTCGAAGACTGCTACAACGAGAATGCGCGCCGGATGAAGGAGTTCGATCCCGAGTTGCTGCGCCCGAGCTTCCTGCCCTCGCTCGCCGAAACCGCGCTGGCTAGCCTGCGGCTGTGGAACTTCCGCCGCCGTCCGAAGGATGCCGCTTAATCCGCCGACGCGTCACCGCGCGGCTTTAAGCGTCTCATCATGAAAATCGCCACGATCCTCGCGGCCATCGCGGGGCTGCTGCTCGGCACCGCGATCGTCGCCTATTACGGCTTCGGCGCGGTGATCGACGCGCTCAGCACGATCGGCTGGATCGGGTTCGGCGTTCTCATCGTCTATAAATTCTTCCTCTATCTGCTGCTGGGGTTGAGCTGGTGGGTGATCGCGCCCGCACCACGCCAGTCGCCGCTGAGTTACATCTGGGGCCGGATCATTCGTGATTCGAGTTCGGAAATCCTGCCGTTCTCGCAAATCGGCGGCTTCATCATGGGCGCGCGGGCAGCAACGCTGCTGAACGGCCCATCGAGCACGATGGCCTTTGCGACGACCGTGGTCGATGTCACGGTCGAGGTCATCGCGCAGCTCGGCTACACCATGATCGGCCTTGTGTTGCTCATGAAGTTTCGGCCTGATGCCGATCTCGTCTATCCGGTCGCGATGGGCATCGCCATCGGCCTCGTCGTCATCCTCGGATTCATCCTGTTGCAGCGCCGCGGCGCGGCGGGGATGGAGAAATTTAGCAAGCGATTGGCCGCAAGCTGGCTGCCGGGCGCGGCTGCGAAAGCCAAGCCGCTGCAGGAAGCGCTCGATGCCATCTATGCGCAACGAAGCGGTCTTGCCGGCGGCCTTGGCCTGCATTTCGTCGCCTGGATCGCGAGCGCGATCGAAGCCTGGATCGCGTTGCGCTTCATGGGCGTCGAAATCAGCATCGCCGCCGTCCTGACGATCGAAAGTCTGCTCTACGCCATCCGCAGTGTCGCCTTCGCCGTGCCGAACGCGGTCGGCGTGCAGGAAGGCGCTTATGTCATGCTGGGCGGGCTGTTCGGGCTGCCGCCGGAAATGGCCCTCGCTTTATCGCTGCTGAAGCGTGGCCGCGATCTCGTCATCGGCATCCCGGCGTTGATCGCATGGCAGGCCCTTGAGGGCGGCAAGCTGTTTCGCCGGCGCAAGCCGGACTAAACTCCGGCTATGAGCGCCGACCCGATCGCCGATGCGCCTACCACCAGCCGGTTCGCGCTGATCTATCCCTATCTGCTGCTCTCGTTATGCATGCTGCTCTGGTCCGGCAACTGGATCGTCGGCCGCGCTTTGCGCGATACGATGCCGCCGGTATCGCTGGCGTTTTGGCGCTGGACGGTGGCGGGGCTGATCCTCGCTCCGATCGCCTTGCCGCGGCTGCGCGGTAAGGGGGCACTGCTGCGGAGATCCTGGCCGCTGATGCTGGGCCTCGCCGCGACGGGCGGTGCGTTCTATCACGTCGCGGCTTATTTCGGCCTGCGCCATACCGAGACGATCAATGCCGCGCTGCTGAATTCAGCGACCCCGCTGTTCATTCTGCTGGCGAGTTGGTTCTTCGACGGACGCCGTGCGACGGTGCGGCAACTGGTCGGTATGGTCATCTCGATCGTGGGCGTGTTGGTGATTCTCAATCGTGGCGACCTGTCTCGGATGGCAGCGCTTCAATTCAGCATCGGGGATCTCGCCATCCTTGGTGTCATGCCGTCCTGGGCTTTCTATACCGTGATGGCGAAGCGGCGGCCGATCGAGATCGATAATATGACGCTGATTTTCATCCTCGCGGTCTTCGGCGTCACGGCGTTGGCGCCGTTCTACTGGCTCGAAAGCGTTTATGTGCAGCCAACGCCGTTCAATGGGACGACAATCATGGCAGCCCTCTACATGGGTGGTTGCGCCTCGGTCGGCGGCTATTGGTGCTGGAACAAGGGCGCGGAATTGATCGGCGCCAATCGTGCCGGCTTCACGACCTATCTCATGCCGGCTTTCACCACCATCCTGGCAATGTTCATCCTCGACGAGGAAGTGCATTTGTTCCATGCCGTCGGCATCGTCACGATTCTGTTCGGCATCTGGCTGGCGACCAGTAATTATAATTTCGGTCGCGTACGGCGTATCTAAGCTTTCGCGCGCGACAGCAACATTTGCTTTGCTGCGTCGATCGCCCGGCCGATAGGCGCGCGGCGGTAGTCCCACATCGGATCGGGTTCGGGCGGATTGATCACCATCGTCGCATTCGCCTCGAACAGCAGCACGCGTCCCTCGGCATCGAGACCGAAATCGAACCCACCATAATCAAGGCCCAACGTCATGCCGATCTGCGCCAGTGCCGCCATGCCGCGCGTACCGACGACCGCCGTCATATCGTCGAGATAGCGCCGTTCCTCGTCGCGATAAGCTGCATCCATCGCCATGTCGGCGGTGAAATAATGCACCTTCCAATCGTGCGAGATCGCGAGATGCAGCGGATAGATTCGGCCATCGATGATCATGGCGCGGTATTTGCGCGCCTGCCCGTCCGGCCCGCGCGCGTCGAGATAGCCGATGACCAGCAGATCACCGCCCGGCAAAGTCGCGATCGCCGTATCAAGGTCTTCTGTCTGCTCGACCCGCACGAAATGCCGACCGGTATGAAAGCCCGGCGCGCGTAATAGGAGAGGAAAGGTTAGACCCGGCGCCGAGGCAATCGCATCGCGCGGCAGCAAAGCCACCTTGGGCGCGACCACGTCCTGCAGTCCGGCGAGACGGCACGCATTGTCCGCCCGTCCTGTCGGCAGAATCTTCGCAGGGGGATTGATGACAGGCGCATCTGTTCGCGCGATTACCTCAGCCGCGCGCTGTAATGCCTCACCGCAAAGATCGGCATCACCGATCGCATTCAGCACCAGCCGATACGGCGGCAAAGGCTGCGACGGCTCATGGAATTCGGCATAAAGCGCGGAAATCTCGAAAATGCGATCGTCGAGAAAAGGATGGGTCGGGATATTGCCGCCACGCGCCGAGACGAGCAACAGAACCGGCACCGAAGGTTGTTGACCGCGATAGCGCCGTTTAACGATCGCCTGGCCGGCATAACCTTTCCGGAAATGTGCTTCTGCCGCAATGGTTTCTCCCATTTCCGCGAGAACCCGGGCCAGCCCTTGATGGGCCGCCAGCATGTCCGGATCGAACTGTAGCGCCGTCTCGAAATGTTCCTGTGCGGTTTCGTAATCATCGTCTTCGCAAAGCAGATTACCGAGATTGACGTGTCCCACCGGATTGTTCGGATGGCATCGCACCGCCTGGACATAAGATGTCCGCGCGGCAGAACGATGGCCGCTCGCATAGGCCAACGCACCGAGTTCGTTCAGCGCATCGAAATGCGTCGCATCGCGGCGGAGCACATCGATATAGGCCGCCTTCGCCGCCTCGTCCTCGCCACGCGAGACCAGACTACGCGCGCGGGCGAGTGCTTCGGCGATGGCCGGATCGTCGCTCATGGCAGAATGGCGAAGACGCGCGCCGGAAATCCCGTCCCGTCTTTGATGTTCGGCCAGGTCACCGAGACGAGCGCGCCGGTTGCCGGCACCTTGTCGAGATTAGCCAGCAGTTCGATCTGATAATGATCGATGCCGAGGATGTAGCTTTCGAGCGAATAATCATCCTTGCTGGTGGCAATGCCTGGATCTGTGTCGGTCGTCTCATGGCCGGACGCGGTGATGTGCCGGACCTCGTAAAGATATTTGAGCGCTTCCATCGTCCAGCCGGGATAATGCGCGACGCCCTGGGCATCGACATTCTCCATCGCGTCCTGGCTGGGCCAGCGCTTCGCCCAATCGGTGCGCATCGCGACGAACGCCCCCTTCGGCACGCGGCCATGCTTTGCTTCCCAAGCTTTCACATCCTTGAGGGTCAGAACAAAATCGGCATTCTTTGCGGCCTGGCGATGCACGTCGATCACGACCAGCGGCAGCAGCATCTGCTTCAGCGGAATTTTGTCGGCGGTTCGGGCACCCTTGTGGAAATGCACCGGCGGATCGAGATGCGTCCCCCATTGCCCGACATGGCAGAACAACTCTGCACGAAAGCCATCCTTGTCGTAGTCATAGAGCACCTTGCGCGTCATCGGATCGAATCCTTTCCAATGCGGAATCGATTGATCGAATGGATGGGTGAGATCGACCCAAGTCTTCGTCTGTAACGTCGCATAGAGATTCCACAGCCCTTCGGCCCGCGCGATGCTCGGCGCCAGCGCCATCAACACGGCAACCGTTGCCGCAAAAGTTCTACGCATCGTTTCCCTCGTCATTTCTTGCCGAAGCCGCCACCACCGGGGGTCTCGATCACGAAGACGTCGCCCGGACTCATCTCAACGACTTCGGTCGCGCCGAATTCCAAACGGCTTCCGTCCGTACGCTCGACCCAATTGCGTCCGACCGCGCCGTCACCGCCGCCCGCCATGCCATAGGGCGGCACGCGGCGATGATTGGAAAGAATTCCGGCCGTCATCGCTGCACGGAAGCGCAAACGCCGCACGGCGCCATCGCCGCCACGCCATTGCCCCGTTCCGCCCGAGCCATGCCGGATCGAAAAGCTTTCAAGCAGGACCGGAAACCGCCATTCCAGCACTTCGGGATCGGTCAGCCGCGTGTTGGTCATATGCGTGTGAACCGCCGCCGTGCCGTTAAAGCCCGGTCCCGCCCCCGAGCCGCCGCACAGCGTCTCGTAATATTGATGGCGCGCATTGCCGAAGGTGAAATTGTTCATCGTCCCCTGCGCTGCGCCCATCACGCCCAGCGCACCATAGAGCGCATCGGTGATGGCCTGCGAGGTTTCCACATTGCCGGCGACGACAGCCGCCGGATAATGCGGATTGAGCATCGAACCAGGCGGGATGATGATCTCAAGCGGTTTGAGGCAGCCGCCGTTCAGCGGAATATCGTCGTCGATCAGCGTGCGGAAGACATAGAGTACCGCCGCCTTGCAGATCGATGAGGGTGCGTTAAAATTGGTTTCTCGCTGAGCACTCGTGCCGGTGAAATCCACCACCGCGCGTCGCGCCACCTGATCGACATCGATCCGCACGCAAATCTGTGCGCCGTCGTCCATCTCGTAAGTGAAGCTGCCGCTGTCGAGCGTTGCCAGCACGCGCCGCACCGCTTCTTCGGCATTGTCCTGGACATGGCGCATATAGGCTTCGACCACATCGTCGCCGAAATGCCGGACCATGCGATGCAGTTCTTGTACGCCCTTCTCGCTGGCCGCGATCTGGGCTTTGAAATCCGCGATGTTCTGCGACGGGTTCCGCGCTGGATATTTTGCATCGGCCAAGAGTGCCCGCGTCTCGCCCTCGCGAAAGCGCCCTTCCTCGACCAACAGGAAATCGTCGATCAGCACGCCTTCTTCTTCGACTGTCTTGCTCCAGGGCGGCATCGAGCCGGGCGTGATGCCGCCGATATCGGCGTGATGGCCGCGCGAGGCCACAAAGAAGATCGGCGTATCGTCGCTGCCGTCCTCGGCATAGACCGGGGTGATCACGGTAACGTCGGGCAGATGCGTACCGCCGTTATAAGGTGCGTTGAGGACATAAACATCGCCGCGCGTCATCCGCCGTCCCGAACCGCCCGGTCCATGCGCGCGCAGAATCGTCTGAACGCTCTCGCCCATCGAACCGAGATGAACCGGGATATGCGGCGCATTGGCGACGAGCGATCCGGTACGGTCGAACAAGGCGCAGGAAAAATCCAGCCGTTCCTTGATATTGACCGAATAGGCCGTGTTCTGCAGCGCGACGCCCATCTGCTCGGCGATGGCCATGAACAGATTGTTGAACACTTCCAGCATCACCGGATCGACCGCGGTGCCGATCGCGACGCGCGGCGGCAAAGGTGCGACGCGAGTCATCACCAGATAACGCCGCGCATCGAGTTCGCCGCGCCAGCCGGGTTCGATCATCGTCGTGCCGTTGGCCTCGGTGATCAGGGCGGGGCCATCGATTGCTTCACCCGGCTGTAGTCGTTCGCGGTCATAGACAGGCGCTTGATACGATTTGCCGCCGGTCGAAATCTCAACAAGCCTCAGCGGCTCAGCCGTGCCGGAACCGGCAGGATGAACCGGATCATCATGCGCACCCGATGCGCCGATGATTTCCGCCGAGACCGCTTCGACGATAAGCGGCTTGTCTCGCATGAGAAAGCCGAAGCGCTGCCGGTGCGCCGTCTCGAAGCAGGTGCGGATCGTTGCCGCATCGCCGTACGGCACGGTAAGCGGTGCGTCGGTGCCTTCGTATTTCACCTGGGCTTTGTGAACGACCGTCACGTCTTCGGCATCGACACCCTGTACTATCATTGCCGCAATGCCGTCGGACCCAAGTTGTTCCAGGGTTTGATCGAGCGCAAGCATCGCGTCGGGATCAAGGCGCGCTTCGACGGCACGTTCTTTGATGGCGCGCAAATCGGCGATGCCGATGCCGTAGGCCGACAAAACACCCGCGAGCGGGTGGATATAGACGCGCTTCATCCCGAGCGCGTCGGCGACGAGACACGCATGCTGCCCGCCCGCGCCGCCGAAACAGCACAGCGTGTATTCGGTGACGTCGTAGCCGCGTTCGATCGAAATCTGCTTGATCGCATTGGCCATGTTTTCGACCGCGATCTTGAGGAAACCTTCCGCGGCTTCTTCGGCAGTCGGACGTTTCCCGGTTGCGGCTGCAATATCGTCGGTCAGCGCCTTGAACTGCCGCGCGACCGCTTCGGCGTCGAGCAGTTCATTGCCAGCGAGGCCGAATAGCGCCGGAAAGAATTGCGGCTGCAACTTGCCGAGCATCACGTTGCAATCGGTGACCGTCAGCGGGCCGCCGCGGCGGTAGCAGGCGGGACCGGGATTGGCACCGGCGGATTCGGGGCCGACACGATACCGCGCACCATCGAAGCGGCAGATCGAGCCTCCGCCTGCAGCGACCGTATTGATCTGCATCATCGGCGCACGCATCCGCACGCCGGCGACCAATGTCTCGACGCTGCGCTCGAACTCGCCGGCGTAATGCGACACGTCGGTCGAGGTGCCGCCCATATCGAAGGCGATGATCTTGTCGAAGCCGCCGCGCTCGGCGCTGCGCGCCGCCCCGACGATTCCGCCGGCCGGGCCTGACAGGATCGCATCCTTGCCGGCAAAGCCGCGCGCATTGGCGAGCCCGCCATTCGATTGCATGAACAACAGCCGCACGCCGTCCAGTTCGCCGGCAACCTGATCGACATAGCGCCGCAAGATCGGCGACAGGTAAGCATCGACCACCGTGGTGTCGCCGCGCCCGACCAGCTTCATCAGCGGACTGACTTCGTGGCTGACCGAAACTTGCGTGAAACCGATGTCGCGCGCCAGCGCGGCAACCTGCTGCTCGTGGGCTGGAAAGCGATAGCCATGCATGAAGACGATCGCCGCCGCACGAATGCCCGCCGCGAAAGCATCGGCCAGGGACTCACGGACATGATCCAGATCGAGCGGTGTCAGAATTTCGCCGGAGGCAGAAACACGTTCTTTGACCTCGACCACACGTTCGTACAGTTGTTCCGGCAGGACGATGTGGCGCGCGAAAAGCTTGGGCCGGTTCTGATAGCCGATACGCAGGGCGTCGCCGAACCCTTCGGTGATCACCAGCACCGTCCGATCGCCCTTGCGCTCAAGCAGCGCGTTGGTCGCGACGGTCGTGCCCATCTTTACCGCTTCGATCGCACCGGCGCGCAACGGAGCGCCGGGTGCAAGATCGAGAATCTGACGAATGCCCGCGATGGCCGCGTCGCGATACTGTTCAGGATTTTCCGACAACAGCTTGCGCGCGATCAGCGCGCCATTAGGCGCTCGCGCAACGATGTCGGTGAAAGTCCCGCCGCGATCAATCCAGAATTGCCAGCCATTCATCGCCTCACTCATTTCAGGCGAACAGCGTGGCGTCAAGGCGCTGGCCAACAAGACTTTATGACCTAGGAGACGAGGCGACCTCACGGCCGCCTCGTCGTCTTTTATTTGAAGAGCTGCAACGCGTTGATGCAGGTCTGGATGACGCCCCAGGTCAGCGGAATGCCGACGAAGGCCCAAGCCAGCGTCAGTTTCAAGCCGTTGCCCGATGCCGCTTGTGCTGCTTGTTCCATCGATTGCTCCTTTACGCTGCGAGATCGAGGTTGCGCGCCGCCATGTGATGACGCGCATCCACGGCCTTGACCGCCAGATTGCAGAAAAATCCGACCACCAGCAGGCCCGCCATCACATACATGCTGACGTTATAAGCCTGGGCACTCGCCACGCCGTGATCGAGCTGATACTGGCGGATGTAATTCACCAGCACTGGCCCGAATATCCCGGCCATCGACCAGGCCGTGATCAGCATGCCGTGAATCGCCCCGACATAGCGCGTGCCAAACATATCGCGCAGATAGGCCGGCACGGTCGCGAAGCCACCGCCATACATACTGAAGATCACGGCATAGGCACAGACGAAGGCGACGACGCTGCCGATCGAGCCGGTGTAAGGCACGATGGCATAGAGAATCGCACCGAGCACGAAGAAGCAGAAATAGGTGTTTTTCCGCCCGATATAATCGGAGGTCGAAGCCCAGAAGAAGCGCCCGGCCATATTGAAAAGCGCCATCAGACCGACGAAGCCCGCCGCCGCCAAGGGCGTGACCTTGCCGGGAAACATTTCCTGGCTCATCGCGGACGCCTGGCCGAGCACACCGATGCCGGCCGTGACGTTGAGGCAAAGAACGCACCAGATCAGCCAGAACTGCGGCGTCTTCAGCGCCTCATAGACATAGACGTTGCTGGTCGTGATGAGCTTTTGCGCCTGTACCGGGGCGACAAATCCCTCGGGCTTCCAACCATCGGCGGGCACGCGAACGAGCCAAGCCCCCACCATCATGAAGCAGAAATAGACGACGCCGAGGGTCACGAAGGTTTCGGCGACGCCGATATGCGAGGGCGTGTTGAAATAGGACATCAGCCAAACCGAGGCCGGCGAAGCGACCAACGCCGCGCCGCCAAATCCCATGATCGCCATGCCCGTCGCCATGCCGGGCTTGTCGGGGAACCATTTGATCAGGGTCGAGACCGGCGAGATATAACCGATGCCGAGACCGATGCCGCCGATCACGCCATAGCCGAGATACACAAGCCACAAGGCATGCATCGAGATACCGACGGCCGAGACCATAAAGCCGCTGCCGAAACAGATCGCCGCGGTGAACATCGCCCGGCGCGGTCCGCCTTCTTCGACCCAGCGCCCGAGCACGGCCGCCGAAGCGCCGAGGAAGAAGATCGCGATCGAGAATATCCAGCCGAGATCGGTGAGCTTCCAATCATCCGGCGCCGACTGGGTGATCCCCAACAGCTTGGTCATCGGCAGATTGAAGACGCTGAAGGCGTAGGCCTCGCCGATGCATAGATGAACGCACAGGGCGGCAGGCGGAATAAGCCAGCGGCTATAGCCGGCCGGCGCAATGGTAGGGTCCCTACTCAGAAATGACATGACGTTTCCCCCTTTATCGCGAACGGCTCCCTTTGGGAGTCCGTTCAAGATGTTAGGCAGCGGTTTGTCGTGCTGGCAACGGTCGCGTGACCGCCTGCCTCACACCAAAATGTGAAGCTTAGGAAGCATATCGAAAGGCAGTCGTGGCCTACTTTCCCTGGAAGGCCGGTTTGCGCTTCTCGGCGAAAGCTTTGCGGCCTTCGGCGAAGTCCTCGCTATCCATGCACATCTTGGCCAGCGCCTCGCACCGCGCGCGGTCGGCAACGCCGCTTGGCTTCATCAGTTCGGCGATGATGCCTTTCGACGCCTGGATCGACAGCGGCGCGTTTTCGGCCATCATCGTGCAATAGGAGCGGGTGAAGGATTCGAGCTCGCCGTCGGGCACGACGCGATTGAGCAACCCCATCGCCTGCGCCTCGGCGCCGTTGAACTGGCGGGCGGTAAAGAGGATTTCCCGCGCGACGGCCGGGCCGACCAGATCCAGCACCTTCTGGATGCCGCCCAGCGTATAAGAGATGCCCAGTTTTGCCGCCGGGATGCCGAGCCGTGAGGCCTCGGTCGCAATCCGCATGTCGCAATGCAGTGCCACCAACATGCCGCCGCCGAGGGCATAGCCCCGGATCATCGCGATCGTCGGCTTCTTGCAATGTTCCAGCCGCTCAAGCGCGTTGCGCATGTTGTCGCTGTCGCTGGCCGCCGTCTCGGTCGAGGATTTGCGTTCCTCGAACCGGTTGATATCCGCGCCGGAAATAAAAGCCTTCTCACCCGCACCTTTCAGCACAACGACGCGGACCGTCGGGTCGTTCTCGTAATGATCGAGGATGACCGGGATCGCCGCCCACATATCCGCCGACATCGCGTTGAGCTTGGTCGGGTTGTTGAAGGTGATCCAGCCGATCGGGCCATCGATCTCGGCAAGCATCCGTTCCGTCGGCGAAATCATCGAGCGTCTCCCTGTGTAGCGCGCGGAAAATAGACCGCCCCCCGCATTGAAGTCCATGAAGCCATCGTATCGGCGATCATGCTAAGCATGGGCGGTCATGGGATTGATCCAGCGGCCCTCCCCCAATTTCGACGCCCGCAGCGTGCCGGTCGATATTCTGTTGCTCCATTACACCGGCATGACCTCGGCCAAAGCCGCGCTCGACCGGTTGTGCGATCCGGCGGCGAAGGTCAGCGCGCATTATCTGATCGACGAGGACGGCACGGTCTGGCAGATGGTCGATGAGGCGAACCGCGCCTGGCACGCCGGGGTTTCGTCCTGGCGCGGATGCCGCGACATCAACGGCGCCTCAATCGGCATCGAATTGGTCAATCCCGGCCATGAATTCGGCTATCGCGCCTTTCCCGAAGCGCAAATGACAGCGCTCGAAGCCCTGGCGACCGGAATTTTGGCGCGTCACGCGATCATCGCGCGCAACGTGATCGGCCATTCCGACGTCGCGCCGATGCGAAAACAGGACCCTGGCGAACTGTTCGATTGGGCTCGTCTTGCCCGCGCCGGCGTCGGCTTCTGGACCAATTTTACCGACTTGCCGCCCGCACCGAAGACGAAAGCCGAGTTGCAAACGGCACTCGCGGCGATCGGCTATGGCCTTTCGGTTTCGGGCATCCTCGATGAGGAAACAAAAGCCACGATCACCGCGTTTCAGCGCCATTTCCGCCCGTTATTGTGTGACGGCGTGCCCGACGACGAAACCGGCCAACGCATTGCGCATCTCGCCAACCAAGTTTGACTTCGGCCCGTCCTCTCGCCATTGAGCCGCCGTGTCAGACGGTCGGATGGCCGCCTTTTGCCGCAAGGCAGGGGGAGGAAAGTCCGGGCTCCACGGAAATACGGTGCCGGATAACGTCCGGCGAGGGCGACCTTAGGGAAAGTGCCACAGAAACATACCGCCAACCCTTTCAAGGACTTAGGTCCTTGCCGGGCGGCAAGGGTGAAATGGTGCGGTAAGAGCGCACCGCGCTTCCAGTAATGGCGGCGGCAGGGCAAACCCCACCGGGAGCAAGACCAAGTAGGGATGGCAGGGCCGCAAGGCTCGGGCGCGTTTCCGCGTCGTCATCCGGGTCGGTCGCGCGAGGCGTCCGGTAACGGACGTCCCAGATGAATGGCCATCTCCCGCTTTCGGGCGGGGACAGAACCCGGCTTACAGGCCGTCTGACACTGCTTTCTCGCTGCCGATCCAACCTCAATGCTGCACTGCAGCATAAATGAACGCTTGCTGCGTATAGAGGGAACATTTATAGAACAAGAATTGATCTGAATCATTACTCGGCGATTAGCCGTGAAGGCCCGTTTTTTCAGGGAAATCCTGGATTTTTACTGCCCAAAAGTTTGACATCCCATAAGTTCCCATGGTATCCCATACAGTCCCATCAAAGAGGGGCTGTGTAACGGCGACGACTACACAGTTTCGGGGCATCGGTGGTTGTCGCGGGAATGTCGGGGAACCTGCGGTGGCGTTGTTTTCGTCAACCTTCGTGAACAAGGTCGATCGTAAGGGACGGGTTTCCGTTCCGGCGACCTTCCGCGCGGAGTTGGCGAGCCAAGTGGTCGCCGGTGTGGTGGCCTTCCGATCGATGAAATATCCGGCGCTCGATGCCAGCGGTTACGACCGGCTGGAAGACATCACCCAGCGCCTCGACGAACTGCCCGAATTTTCCGATGAGCGTGACGCCTTGGCCTCCGTGTTGGCCGACGCGCAGCAGATGACGTTCGACAGCGAGGGCCGCATCACCCTGCCTCAGGCGCTGGCCGAACATGCCGGGATTACCGAGAACGTGGCCTTCGTCGGCGTCGGTCGCACGTTCCAGCTTTGGGAACCGCAACGCTACCAGACGCATCGCGACGAGATGCGCGAGATGGCGCGGCTTCGGAATCTGACTCTCCCACCTCGCGGCAACAGCAAGTGAGTGTGCCCCATGTTCATATCCCGGTTCTGCTGGCGGAAACGATCGCGGCGCTCAAACCGCGTGAGAACGCTCTCTACCTTGACGGCACATTCGGCGCCGGCGGTTACAGTGAAGCCCTGCTCCGAGCCGCAGATTGTCGAGTCGTTGCCCTGGACCGCGATCCCGCCGCGGTGCGCCGGGGCGAAGCGCTGGAACAGCTTTATGCCGGTCGTCTTACCCTGATCGAAGGCCGCTTCTCCGACATGGAACGGCTGCTGCAGCCTTTGGGGGTTTCGCAGCTCGACGGCGTCGCGTTTGATTTCGGCGTTTCCTCGCCGCAGATCGACGAAGCCGAGCGCGGTTTCTCCTTCCGCATGGACGGCCCGCTCGATATGCGCATGGGCCGTGACGGCATGACTGCAGCCGATCTCGTCAATACCGCCGAAGAAACCGAACTTGCGACAATCATCCGCGAGTATGGCGAGGAACGTTTCGCCCGCCGCATCGCCCGCGCCATCGTCGCCGCCCGCCCCCTCAGCCGTACTGGCGAACTCGCCGCCGTCATCCGTAGCGTCGTCCCGAAAGACAAAAGCGGCATCGATCCAGCGACCCGCACCTTCCAGGCGCTGCGCATCGCCGTGAATGAAGAACTCGACGAGATCGATGCCGGCCTTGCAGCCGCCGAGCGCCTGCTCGTTCCCGGCGGTCGTCTTGCGGTTGTGTCGTTTCACTCGCTCGAAGATCGCCTCGTGAAGGATTTCCTGCGCACCCGTGGCGGCGATGCGCCGAAGGCGAGCCGCCACATGCCCGAGACAAACGAAATCGCGCCGAGCTTCCAGGTTCTGACCCGCAAGCCGACCACGCCGGGCGACGCCGAGCTCGCCAACAATCCGCGCGCCCGCTCCGGCCGGTTGCGCGCCGCCGAACGCACCGCTGCATCCGCCTGGGGAGAAGCCGCTTGATCCGCCCCAGCACCGTCATCTGGCTCTGCGCCGTCGTCGCCGTCGGTTATGCGATGTTCCAGGTGAAGTACGAAGTGATGCAGCAGGAAGAGACGCTGGCGAAGCTGAACAAGCAGATCGCCGGCGGCCGCGAACAGATTCGCGTCCTCGACGCCGAATGGAGCTACCTGACGCAGCCTTCGCGCCTCGAAAAGCTGTCCGACAAATATCTGGGCCTCACCGGCATTAATTCCTCTCAGATCCGCTCGATGGCGGCTTTGCCCGAACGTCCCGACGCGCCGACCGCGTTGGTCTCGAATCGTAGCTTCACCCCGGCTGCTGACGATTTCGCTGCGCAGATCATGGCGCCGCGTATCGCCGCCGTTGCCGTCACGTCGAGGGCCGATCGATGAAGCAGACGCCGCAACGTGATCCGAATCCCTGCCGCCCGCGCCACTTCCGGCCAGCGCCCTGCGGACCCGCACCGCAAGAAGGCCCGGTCAAACATTCGCTCGAGACAAGCCATACCCGCCTCATCATCACTGGCGCGCTGATCGGCCTCGCTTTCACGGTCATCGCCGGACGTTTGGTCGATGTCGCCGCATTCAAGTCGGGCGACGGCCGCGTCGCGCGCAATGTCGCTACGACCCGAGTCGAAACCAGCCGCGCCGACATCATCGATCGCAACGGCGTCTTGGTTGCGACCACGCTCGGCACGCCGTCGCTCTATGCCAATCCGAAGGAACTGCTCAACCCGCGCGATGCCGCGCATAAGATTGTGCAGGTTCTGCCCGACCTCAACGAGCAAGAGGTCTATGCCAAGCTGACGGCGGAGAAGAGCTTCGTCTGGCTGAAGCGCCAACTGACACCGCGTCAGGTCGCCGCCGTCAATCGTCTCGGCATCCCGGGTCTCGAGTTCCAAGACGAAGACAAGCGCATCTATCCACAAGGCAACGCTCTCGCCCATGTCGTCGGCTATGCCGGCGTCGATAACAAAGGCCTTGCCGGCATCGAGCGCGGTTTCGACGAAATCCTGCGCAGCCGCCATAAGCCGCTGGAACTGTCGATCGATCTGCGCGTCCAGGCGATCCTGCGCGACGAGATCTCCAAGCAGATGAAGCAGTTTAATGCCGTTGGCGGCAGTGGCATCATCATGAACGTCAATACCGGTGAAGTGGTCTCACTGGTCTCGCTGCCCGATTTCGACCCGAACGATCCGGGCGCGACCCCGACCGAAAATCTCTTCAACCGCGTCACCCTCGGCACCTACGAAATCGGCTCGGTCTTCAAGATTTTCACCACCGCCATGGCGATCGACAATCACGTCACGTCGATGACCGGCGGTTACGACGCAACGCGGCCGATCGAAATTGGCCGCTTCACGATTCATGACGATCACGCCCAGCGCCGCTGGCTCTCGGTGCCCGAGATCTTCATGTATTCGTCGAATATCGGCGCGGCCAAGATGGCCGTTGATGTCGGCGGCGACCGCCAGCGCGAATTCCTCGGCAAGCTCGGTCTCTTGAAGGCCCCGAGCTTCGAGATTCCTGAGATCGCCGCGCCGTTGTTGCCGAATCCCTGGCGGCCGATCAACACCATGACCATCGGCTTCGGCCACGGCATTTCCGTCAGCCCGCTACAGATCGCCTCGGCGGTCAGCGCCGTCATCAATGGCGGCGTCCTGCATCGCGCCACCTTGTTGAAGCAGCCGGCCGATCAGCCCGTGTCGGGAACGCAGGTCATGTCGGCTTCGACCTCGCTCGACATGCGCCGCTTGTTCCGTCTCGTTGTCGATAAGGGCACCGGCAAATTCGCCGAAGCGCCCGGCTATCTCGTCGGCGGCAAGACCGGTACCGCCGAGAAGGTGTCGGGCAAGAGCTACAACACCCATTCGCTGATGTCGTCATTCGCCGGCGTCTTCCCGATGAATGACCCGCGCTACTTCGTCATGATCTCGATCGACGAGCCGCACGGCAATTCAACCTCGCATGGTTATGCGACAGCCGGATGGGTCGCTGCGCCGGGCGTATCGCGCACCGTCGAGCGTATGGCCTCGCTGGTCGGCATCGCGCCGATCGATGAAGATTCGCCCGATGTGCGCCGTGCCCTGGCAATCACGCTGCCGCCTGCTCCGGGGCGGAAATTTGCGTCTAACTGAGCTAATGGACGGCGGCAACGCCCTTACCCTCCCGTCAGCAGACATCAACATCACCGGTCTGACCGCGGATTCGCGCGCCGTCCAACCGGGCTTCCTGTTCGCCGCCTTGCCCGGCAGCAAAACCGATGGCCGCCGCTTCATCGACGACGCTGTCGCCAAGGGCGCCGCCGCGATCCTGACCGATGAAGCGACCGACGCATCGGTGCCGGTCATCACCGAGAAGAATCCCCGCCGCGCGTTCGCCCTGGCCGCCGCGCGCTTTTACGCCCCGCAGCCCGAGACGGTCGCTGCTGTCACCGGCACCAATGGCAAGACCTCGACGACGGTCTTCCTCCGTCAGATTTGGGAAAAGCTGAACACGCGTGGCGTCAGCATGGGGACGATCGGCATTCACGGCAGCGGCATCGACAAGCCGGGCAGCCTGACGACGCCCGATCCGGTCACGCTGCATCGCGACCTGCACGATCTCGCCAAAGCCGGCATCGATCATGTTGCATTGGAAGCATCGAGCCACGGCCTCGATCAGTTCCGTCTCGACGGCGTGACGATCAAATCCGCCGCTTTCACCAACCTGACGCGCGACCATCTCGATTATCACGGCGACATGGAAGCTTACTTCGCGGCGAAGGTGCGGTTGTTCGAAGAGCTGCTGCCGCGCGGTGGCACCGCCGTCTATAACATCGACGTCGTCGAGACCTCGCGCCTGTCGCGCATCAGCGCGTCGCGCAATCACAACATCATCACCTATGGCCGCAACCCGGCCGCCGACATCTGGATGTCGGAAGCGATCCCGCAAGGGTTGGGCCAGCGTCTCGTCCTCTCCGGTTTCGGCGAGAAGCGCGATCTCTGGACGCCTCTGATGGGCCTGTTCCAGGCCTACAACATTCTCGCCGCCGCCGGTTTGGCGATCGGTTGCGGCGCACCCGCCGGGGCCGTGTTCGATACGATCCCGACGCTGACGGGTGTCCCGGGCCGCATGCAGCGCATCGGCGATGCACCGGTCATCGTCGATTACGCCCACACGCCCGACGCGCTCGAACTCGCGCTCAACGCATTGCGTCCCTTCTGCACCGGCCGATTGATCGTCGTCTTCGGTTGCGGCGGCGATCGTGATACCGGCAAGCGGCCGCAGATGGGTTGGGTTGCCGAGCGATTTGCCGATATCGTCATCGTCACCGACGATAATCCGCGCAGCGAAAATCCGGCGCTGATCCGCGAAGCCATTCTCGCCGGTTGCCCCAAGGGCGAAGAGATCGGCGATCGCGCGAAAGCGATCCGTGCGGCCATCGATTGCATCCAAGACGGCGATATCGTTCTCCTCGCCGGCAAGGGTCACGAACAAGGTCAGATCGTCGGCAACAAGACGCTGCCGTTCGACGATGCCGACATCGCGCGCGCCGCGCTGGGGGCAAAGTGATGAGCCCGCTTTGGAGCGCGCAGGAAGCAGCCGCCGCAACCGGCGGACAGGCGATCGGCGATTGGCAGGCCGGTGGAGTCTCGATCGACAGCCGCACCGTCGGCTCGCTCGATCTGTTCGTCGCTTTGGTCGGCCCGAAATTCGATGGCCATCGCTTTGTGGCCGACGCGCTGAAAAAAGATGCCGCCGCAGCGGTCGTTTCCGAGCGCCCTGCGATGCTCGACGACGATGCGCCGTTGCTGATCGTTGCCGACACGCAACGTGCGCTTGAAGATTTGGGCCGCGCCGCGCGCGCCCGCAGCGAAGCCCGCGTCATCGCCGTCACCGGCAGCGTCGGCAAGACCGGCACGAAGGAAGCCTTGCTGCGCGCGCTTGACGCACAGGGTCGCGCTTTTGCTTCCGCCGGAAGCCTCAACAATCAATGGGGCGTGCCGTTGTCATTGTCGCGCCTGCCGCGCGATGCCGATTACGGCGTCTTCGAACTGGGCATGAATCATCCCGGCGAAATCGATGTCCTGACCCGCATGGTTCGTCCCCATGTTGCGATCATCACGACGATCGAGCCGGCGCATCTCGGCTTCTTCGCTTCGGTCGAAGCGATTGCCGATGCCAAAGCCGAAATCTTCGCCGGGCTCGAGCCGCATGGCGCGGCCGTGCTCAATCGCGACAATGCTTATTTCGATCATCTCGCCAAGGCCGCGGCCGCGCGCGGCGTCAAACACATCGTCGGCTTCGGCACGCATGACAAGGCCGATGTCCGCCTGATCGATTACACCCTCTCCGCAACCGGCAGCAAAGTCGAAGCGTCGGTGATGGGCCGCACGATCCATTATTCGATCGCTCTGCCCGGTCGCCATTGGGTGATGAACAGCCTTGCCGTCATCGCAGCGGTCGATGCCGCGGGCGGCGACGCCGGCGCTGCAGCCGCGTCTCTGGAAAATCTGCCGCAACTCGCCGGTCGCGGCGCGCGTCATCGCATCATCATTGGCGGCGGCACCGCCGAGCTGATCGACGAAAGCTATAACGCCAGCCCCGCTTCGATGCGCGCGGCCTTCGCCGTCCTTGCCGGCATCAACCCCGGCCCCAACGGAAAGCGCATCGCTGTTCTCGGCGAAATGCTCGAACTGGGTGACGAGTCAGCGCGGCTTCATGCCGAGTTGGCGCAACCGCTGATCGCCGCCGATGTCGCGCAAGTGTTCACGCTGGGCGATGCGATGCGCGCGCTCGACGACGCGCTGCCGCCGCAGCGTCGCGGCGGCCATGCCGCCTCGATCACCGAATTGACGGAAATGCTGCGCCGAAACCTTCAACCGGGCGACGTCGTCACGGCCAAGGGTTCGCATGGCAGCCGTATTTACGAATTGGTCGCGCAACTGATCGCGCCGAAAGCCGCTGATGCGGCGGTGAAGGCCTAGTCATGTTGTCGTACCTTGTCCTCTTCTCCGACAAATTCGAGCCGCTCAATCTCTTTCGCTATCTGACATTTCGGTCGGCGGGCGCGGTCATCACCTCGCTGCTGATCAGCTTCATCTTCGGGCCGATGATTATCGCTTGGCTGCGTTCGGTGCAGCGCGAAGGTCAGCCGATCCGCGCCGACGGTCCCGAGAGCCATCTTTTGACCAAGAAGGGCACGCCGACGATGGGCGGCGCGCTGATCCTCCTTGCCTTGACGACCTCGACCCTGCTCTGGGCCGATCTCTCCAATCCCTATGTATGGATCACGCTGTTCGTCACGATCGGTTTCGGCGCGATCGGCTTCCTCGACGATTACCGCAAGCTCGCCAATCGCTCGCACAAAGGCGTTTCCGGCCGTGTGCGGCTTATCGCCGAACTGACCATCGCCGCCGCTGCCGCGATCGCCGTCGTGATGATCATGCGCGCGCCGCTCTCAACGACCTTCGCCTTGCCGTTCTTCAAGACCGCACTGGTACAGCTCGGCTGGTTCTTCGTCCCGGTCGCGGCGTTCGTCGTCGCCGGCTCGTCGAACGCGGTGAACCTGACCGACGGCCTCGACGGCCTCGCCATCGTGCCGACGATGATCGTCGCCGCCTGCTTCATGCTGATCGCCTATCTCAGCGGCAATATCGTCTTCGCCAACTACCTGCAGATTCAGCATGTGCCGGGCAGCGGTGAGCTTGCCGTCTTCTGCGCCGCCCTCATCGGCGCGGCGCTGGGCTTCCTTTGGTACAACGCGCCACCGGCGATGGTCTTCATGGGCGACACGGGTTCGCTCTCGCTCGGCGCAGCGCTCGGCATCATCTCGGTCATCACCAAGCACGAAGTCGTCCTCGCTATCACCGGCGGGCTGTTCGTTCTCGAAACCGTTTCGGTGATCGTTCAGGTCGCCAGCTTCAAAATGACCGGCAAGCGCGTCTTCCGCATGGCGCCGCTGCATCATCATTTCGAGAAGAAGGGTTGGCACGAACCGACCATCGTCATCCGCTTCTGGATCATCGCCTCGATCCTCGCGATCGTCGGCCTCACCACCTTGAAGCTGCGGTGAACCGATGATCAACGTCACCGCCTTCCGCAACGAGAGCGTCGCCGTCATGGGATTGGCGCGCTCGGGCCTTGTCGCCGCGGAAGCCTTGATGAAAGGCGGCGCGAAGGTGCTTGCCTGGGACGACAACGAATCACGCCGCACCGCCGCGATGTCGCGCGGAGTCACCGTGGCCGATCTGGCGACCGTTGATCTTACCGGTGTTAAAGCCCTGGTGTTGTCACCCGGCATTCCTTCGACCTTCCCGAAGCCGCACAAGATAGCCGCGCGCGCGCAAGAAGCCGGCATCGACATTATCGGCGACATCGAACTGCTCGCCTTGAGCCAACGCGCGGCGCGTTATGCCGGCATCACCGGCACCAACGGCAAATCGACTACCACGGCGCTGCTGGGTCATATCCTCGATCAGGCCGGTGTCTCGGTCGCGATCGGCGGCAATCTCGGCATTCCGGCCTTGTCGCTCGAAAGCCTCGACGCCGACGGCATCTATGTTCTCGAGATGAGCTCTTATCAGCTCGAGTTGACCAAAAGCCTCGCCTTCAACGTCGCGATCCTTCTCAACATCACGCCCGATCATCTCGATCGCCACGGCGGAATGGATGGCTACATCGCAGCGAAAGAACGCATCTTCGCCGGCGGCAAGGCTGCCATTGTCGGCATCGACGATGACATTTGCCAAGGTATCGCGAAGAAGCTTGCCGATGCGGGCCGCAAGGTCGTTCCGGTATCGGTCCTGCGCGGCGTGACCGGCGGCGTTTACGTCGAGGGCGGCAAGTTGATCGACGCGATCGACGGAACGCCAAAGGAAATCATCGACCTCGCCACGGTCGCGCGCCTGCCCGGCACGCACAACTGGCAGAATGCCGCCGCCGCCTTTGCCGCCGCACGCTGCCTCGGCATCGACACGGCCAAGATCGTCGAAGGCATCAAGAGCTTCCCCGGTCTGGCGCATCGCCAAGAGCTGATCGCGACCATCGCCGGGGTTCGCTACATCAACGACAGCAAGGCGACTAACGCCGACGCCACCGAAAAAGCGCTCGCCTGTTACGACGATATCTATTGGATCGCCGGCGGCGTCGCCAAGGAAGGCGGCATCGCATCGCTGGCGCCGTACTTCGCACGCATCCGCCACGCCTTCTTGATCGGCGAGGCCGCGCCGGCTTTTGCCGAGACGCTGTTCGGCAAAGTCACCTTCACGCGCTCGGGCGATCTCGCCACCGCGCTGCAGCAAGCACGCGCGATGGCAAGCAACGGCGGCACCGTATTGTTGTCGCCGGCCTGCGCCTCGTTCGATCAATTCACCGATTTCGAAGCACGCGGCGAAGCCTTCCGGGGGCTTGTCGAAGCCATCGGCACCGGAGAGCGCCCATGAGCAGCACTTTTGCCCGTACCGATCGCAGCGCGGTTGCCCAATGGTGGTGGACCGTCGATCGCTGGACGATTCTCGCGGTGATGATGCTGATCGGCTTCGGCGCGGTCTTGGTGATGGCGGCGAGCCCCGCCGTTGCCGAGCGTATCGGGTCCGACGGTCTGCATTTCGTTCGCCGCTATTTCGCCGTGTTGCCCGCCGCTGTCTTGCTGATGTTCGCCGTCTCGATGATGACGCCGCGCGGCATTCGTCTTCTGGCGATGGCCGGCGTCACCGTCGGCGTCGTAATGCTGGTCTATGTGCTTTTCGCTGGCATCGAGATTAAAGGCGCGCGGCGCTGGATTGATCTGCCCGGTATGTCGATTCAGCCATCGGAATTCATCAAACCCTGCTTCGCCGTCGTGTCGGCCTGGTTATTCGCCCAGGCGAAACAACGCCCCGGCTTTCCCGGCAACACCGTCGCGATCTGCCTTTACGGCGTGATCGTCGCCCTGCTGATCAAACAACCAGACCTCGGCATGGTCGCGGTCGTCTCGACCGTATGGTTCGTGCAGTTCTTCCTCGCCGGCTTGTCGATCATCTGGGTTGTCATGTTGATCTGCGGTGGCGTCGCAGGTCTCGCCAGCGCCTACATGCTGTTGCCGCATGTCGCGAGCCGCATCGACCGCTTCATCGATCCGGCCAGCGGCGATTCCTATCAGGTCGATCGCTCGATGGACGCCTTCATGAATGGCGGCTGGTGGGGACGCGGTCCGGGCGAAGGCACCGTCAAACTGTCGCTGCCCGACGCCCATGCCGACTTCGTCTTCGCCGTCGCCGGTGAGGAACTGGGCATCATCTTCTGCCTCATCATCATCGGCCTCTTTGCCTTCATCGTGCTGCGCGGTTTCTCGCGCCTTTTGCAAGAAGGCAATCTCTATATCGTCCTCGCCGCGACCGGGCTGCTGGTTCAGTTCGGCATGCAGGCGATCGTCAACATGGCCTCGTCGCTGCATCTGATGCCAACCAAGGGCATGACGCTGCCTTTCATCTCGTATGGCGGTTCATCGCTGCTCGCGCTCGGTATGGGCATGGGTATGGTGCTCGCCCTGACGCGCCGCCGTTTCGGAGACCGGGATACATGAGCGGTCAGCTCGTCGTCCTTGCCGCCGGCGGTACCGGCGGTCACTTGTTCCCGGCGGAAGCGCTTGCCGCCGTGTTGCTGCGCCGTGAGTTCCGCGTCGCCCTCATCACCGATCGCCGTGGCCAGGCCTTCACCGAGCGTCTGCCGGGCGTCGCGCTCCATCGCATTCCCGCCGGCCGCAACGGCGCCGGCATCGTGCAGAAGATCGCCGGCGTTGCCGAGATGATCCTCGGCACCCTAGCCGCCGCCCGCCTGCTGCGCCGCTTACGTCCCGTCGTCACTGTCGGCTTCGGCGGCTATCCATCGGTGCCGACGATGCTGGCCGCATCGCGCCGCCGCGCGACGACGATCATCCACGAACAAAACGCGCTGGTCGGCCGCGCCAATCGTTTCCTCGCGCCGCGCGCCTCGCGCATCGCCACGTCATTCCCGGTCGTGCATGGCCTGAAACAAGACGACACCACGCGCGTCGCGATGACCGGCAACCCGGTGCGGCCCGAGATCGCCAAGCATCGTGCCGGCAGCTATGCCGCACCGAACGACAAGATCAATCTTCTCGTGACCGGCGGTAGCCAAGGTGCGCGCATTCTTAGCACCGTCATTCCCGAGGCGCTCGCGCTGCTTCCCGCTGAGATCAAGGCGCGGCTGACGCTGGTGCAGCAGGCGCGGCCCGAAGACGTCGAGCGTGTTCGCGACAGCCATCGCCGCAATGGCATCGAGGCCGAGATCGCGTCATTCTTTAACGACATTCCCGCGCGCCTCGACCGTGCGCATCTCGTCATTGCCCGCTCCGGCGCTTCGACCGTCGCCGAATTGTGCGTCGTCGGCCGCCCGGCGATCCTGGTGCCTTACGCGCATGCCGCGGACGATCATCAAAGCTTCAACGCCCGCGCACTCAGCGAAGCCGGCGCGGCCTGGGTCGTGCCGGAACATGAATTCACGCCGGAACGCCTCGCCGCGCTCCTCATCGATGTGTTGTCGTCGCCGCAGAAGCTGACCGACGCGGCCAACGCCGCGCATAGCCTTGGCATTCCCGACGCCGCCGAGCGCCTTGCCGATCTCGTCGGCAGCTATGCAGAGGAGCGCGCGGCATGAGAGCCCTGCCCCTCGATATCGGCACGCTGCATTTCATCGGCATCGGCGGCATCGGCATGAGCGGCATCGCCGAGATTCTGCATAACCTCGGCTACAAGGTGCAGGGCAGCGACGTTGCCGACGGCGCGAACGTGCGCCGGCTGCAGGAACTCGGGATGAAAATCTCGATCGGCCATCGCGCGGAAAATCTGGGCGATGCGCGCGTCATCGTTATTTCCTCGGCGGTCAAAGCCGACAACCCGGAAGTCCAGGCCGCGCGCGAGCGCTTGCTTCCCGTCGTGCGCCGCGCCGAGATGCTGGGCGAGTTGATGCGCCTCAAATGGGCCATCGCCGTCGCCGGCACGCACGGCAAGACGACGACGACCTCGATGATCGGCGCGTTGCTCGAAGCCGCGGGACGCGATCCGACGATCATCAATGGCGGCATCATCAATTCGCACAACACCAACGCTCGTCTCGGCACCGGCGACTGGATGGTTGTCGAAGCCGACGAAAGCGACGGCACGTTCCTGAAGCTGCCGGCGACGATCGCAGTCATCACCAATATCGACCCGGAACATCTCGACCATTACGGCAGCTTCGAAGCCTTGCAGCAGGGCTTTGAAGATTATGCCAGCGGCGTACCGTTTTATGGCCTCGACATTCTCTGCATCGATCATCCCGTCGTGCAGGGCTTGATTCCGCGCCTCTCCGAACGCCGCGTCGTCACTTATGGCTTCAGCCCGCAAGCCGATATTCGCGCGGTCGATGTCCGGTTGGGCCGCGATGGCGCGCAATACGATGTCGTCATCAGCGACCGCCGCAACAACACCACGCATACGATCAGCGGCTTGAAACTGCCGATGTTCGGCCGTCACAACGTGCAGAATTCATTGGCCGCCGTCGCCGTCGCGCGCGAGCTGCGTCTCGGTGACGAGGTTCTGCGCACCGCGCTTGGTGAGTTCAAAGGCGTGAAACGCCGCTTCACCAAAGTCGGCGAAGCGCGCGGCATCACCGTCATCGACGATTACGCGCATCACCCTGTCGAAATCGCCGCCGTGTTGAGCGCCGCGCGCGATGCGACATCGGGAAACGTCATCGCCGTCGTGCAGCCGCACCGCTACACGCGCCTCTACAGCCTCTTCGCCGACTTCTGCACCTGCTTCAACGATGCGGACGCGGTCATCGTCGCCGACGTTTATCCGGCCGGTGAAATGCCGATTGAAGGCGCGTCGCGCGATGCGCTGGTCGGCGGTCTGCGCGCGCGCGGTCATCGCAAGGTGTTGCCACTCGCATCGCCCGCCGATCTCGCCAAGACCATTCAGATCCTCGCGCAGCCGGGCGATCTCGTCGTCTGCCTTGGCGCCGGCTCGATCACCAACTGGGCGGCGGCGCTGCCCGGCGAGATCGACAAAACCCCGCCATCGGGAGCGACCCCATGATGGCGGCGACAACGCGCACGCCGCATCTGATCGACCGTCTGCCGCCGGTGCGCGGCCGGCTGACCGCCGATGCGCCCCTGGCGCAGGTCACCTGGTTCCAGGTCGGCGGCCCGGCCGAAGTCTTGTTCCGCCCCGCCGATATCGACGACCTGAGCGCGTTCCTCGCGGCAAAGCCCGCCGATGTACCGGTGACGGTGATCGGCGTCGCGTCCAACCTACTCATCCGCGACGGCGGCGTTCGCGGTGTCGTCATTCGATTGGGTCGCGGCTTCGTCGAAACCACCGCGCAAGACGAGACGATCGAAACTGGCGCCGGCGCACTCGACCTCACCGTCGCGCTCGCCGCGCGTGAAGCCGGCATCGCCGGTCTCGAATTTCTCAGCGGCATCCCGGGCACGATCGGCGGGGGGCTGCGCATGAACGCCGGTGCTTATGGCAGCGAGTTCAAGAACGTTCTGCACAGCACGACCGCGCTCGATGCGCAGGGCGTGAAGCATTCCCTGTCGGTCGATGAACTCGGTCTTTCCTATCGCCATAGCGATGTGGCCGAAGATTGGATTTTCGTCTCGGCGCGTTTCGCCGGCACCAAGGGCGATCCGCTGACGATCGCGCGGCGCATGGCCGAGATTCAAAAGTCGCGGGAAGACAGCCAACCGATCCGCGCCCGCACCGGCGGCTCGACCTTCGCCAACCCGCCCGGTCACAAGGCCTGGGAACTGGTCGATCAAGCCGGCTGCCGTGGCCTTACGCGCGGCGGCGCGATGATTTCGGAAAAGCACGCGAACTTCCTCATCAATACCGGCGACGCGACCGCCGCCGATATCGAAGCGCTGGGCGAAGAGGTCCGCGCGCGGGTCCTCGCCAAGAGCGGCATCGAATTGCGCTGGGAAATCCGGCGCATCGGCGGTGCCGCATGAGCCAGCGCGTGGCAGTCCTGATGGGCGGTTGGTCCGCCGAACGCGAAGTATCGCTGGTCAGCGGGCGCGAATGCGCCAACGCGCTGGAGCATCTCGGCTATCAAGTCGCGCGCATCGATGTCACGCGGGATCTGACGGAATTGGTCACCGCGCTGACGCCGAAGCCCGACATCATTTTCAACGCGCTGCACGGCCGCGGCGGTGAAGACGGCACGATTCAGGGCGTGCTCGAAACGCTGGGCGTGCCCTACACCCATTCCGGCGTCGTCGCGTCCTCGATCGCGATGCACAAGCCGCTGGCCAAGAGCATCTTCGCCGCCGCCGGCCTGCCGCTCGCCGAAAGCAAAGTCGTTTCCTACGCGGCCCTGACGCAAGGCGACGTGATGCCGCGGCCTTTCGTCGTTAAGCCGATCAACGAAGGATCGAGCGTCGGCGTTCGCGTCGTCCGCGATGGCGACAACGACTGGACCGACGCCTTCGCCCAATGGAACGACGACGGCGACGCGCTGATGGTCGAAAGCTACGTCCCGGGCCGCGAGATCACCGTCGCGGTCATGGGCGACCGTGCGCTCGGTGCGCTGGAGATTCGTCCGACCTCGGCAGCGATGTACGATTACGACGCCAAATACGCGCCGGGCGGTTCGGATCACCTCATGCCCGCGCCGATTCATCCCGACGCTTATGCCGCCGCGCTCGATATCGGCCTCAAGGCGCATCGCGCGCTGGGCTGCCGCGGCGTCACCCGCTCCGATCTGCGTTACGACGATACCGCCGGTGAGCCCGGCCGCTTGGTGCTGCTGGAAATCAACACGCAGCCCGGCATGACGCCGACGTCGCTGGTTCCCGATATCGCGAAGTACAACGGAATCAGCTTTGCCGAGCTGGTCCGTTGGATGGTGGAGAACGCCGCATGCGATTCGTGAAGCGCGGCAAGAATGACCCGATGCCGGTGCGCGTCCGTCGCCGCCGCCGGATGCAACGCCGCGTCATGTACGCCGGCGCCGTCCTCGGCGTCTTCGCGATGACACTGGCCGGCGTGACCCTTCTGATCCGTAGTGGCGAGCTGGACGGTGTTTTGAATGCGGTGCAGATGCGCGTCGCCAATCTGGGCGCCGATCTCAATCTGACCGTTCAAAGCGTCGAGGTCGAAGGCCGCGAGCGCGCCGATAAGCAGACCATCCTTTCTGCGCTGGGCGTGCGCCGCGGCTCGCCGATCCTCGCGGTCGATCTCGATGCAGCCAAGATGCGCCTCGAATCGGTTGCGTGGGTTCGTTCCGCCGCGATCGAACGCTTGCTGCCCGACACCATTCATATCCGCCTGGTCGAAGATACGCCGCTCGCCATCTGGCAGCATGACGGCAAGTTCAGCGTCATCAATCAGGAAGGCGCCATTATCCCCGGCGCCAATGCCGGCGAGTTCCCGGCGTTGCTGCAGGTCGTCGGCGCCGAAGCGCCGCATGCAACGCCGGACCTTCTCGAGATGATGGCCGGCGAGCAGGACCTGGCGCACCACGTCACCGCCGCCGTGCGCGTCGGCGACCGCCGCTGGAACATCGAATTCGACAATGGCGTCGAGCTGATCCTGCCCGAGGATGGCGCCGACGCGGCGTGGCGCCGTCTCGCCAGCCTCGATCGCAGCGACCGCTTGCTCGAGAAGTCGATCACGGCCGTCGATATGCGTCTTCCCGATCGCCTGGTACTGCGCGTCCCGCCCGATGTTTCGAAATCGGTGATCAAGAAAGTTCGTCCCACAGGTCCCAACACATGACGAAACTTGCCATTCGCCCGCGCGGCGGCATTGTCGCCGCCATCGATATCGGAACCACCAAGGTTTCCTGCTTCATCGCCAAGATCGATAACGGCGAGCCGCGCGTCATCGGCATCGGCCATCAGGTATCGAAGGGCGTCCGCAACGGCGTGATCGTCGATATCGAAGCCGCCAGCCAGTCCATTCTCAACTGTGCCCATGCCGCCGAAGAAATGGCCGGCACGACGTTGGAAGAAGTCGTCATCAACGTTTCGGGCGGTTTCAGCGGCTCGCGCCTCGTCAAAGCCGAGCTGGCGTTGAATGGCCGCGAGGTCAGCGACGTGCTGATGCACCGCGTCCTGGATCAAGGCTACCGCCTGAAAGATCTGCCCGACCGCACCGTCATCCATTCGATCCCCGTCGGTTTCTCGATCGATGGCGGCCGCAGCGTGCGCGATCCGCGCGGTCTCTTCGGCCAGAAGCTGGCCGTGAACATGAATATCGTGACGGCGCAGTTCGCCGCCGTCCGCAATGTCTCGAACTGCATCGGCCGCTGTCATCTCGAAACCGCTGCAGTCGTCGTCAGCCCCTATGCCTCGGGTCTTTCCTGCCTCGTTGAGGACGAAGCTGAACTGGGCGTTACCGTCATCGATATGGGTGGTGGCACCACCACAATCGGCGTGTTCTTCGACGGCAATCTGGTTTTCGCCGACGGCGTTCCGGTCGGCGGCACCCACGTCACCAACGACATCGCACGCGGCCTCTCGACGCCGATCGCCCATGCTGAACGCATGAAGACGCTTTACGGCAGCGCCATCGCTTCCGCCAACGACGAACGCGAGATGATCACCGTCCCGCTCGTCGGCGAGGAAGAGGACGGCCATGCCAACCACGTTCCGAAATCATTGCTCGTCGGCATCATCGCGCCACGCCTCGAAGAAACCTTCGAGCTGGTCCGCGAACGCCTTGAAGCATCCGGTTTCGACAAGATCGCCGGCCGCCGTGTCGTTCTGACCGGTGGCGCCTCGCAACTGCCCGGTACCCGCGAACTGGCCGGACTCATTCTCGACAAACAGGTTCGCATCGGCCGTCCTTCGCGGATCGAGGGCTTGGCCGAAGCTACGCAGGGACCAGCGTTCTCGACGACCGCCGGCCTCATCCACTTCGCTCTTTCAGAACGTGCAGAGACCCCGCGGCGGGGCCGAGCGCTAACGGAAGAACCGAACGGTTTTATCGGCCGCATCGGAAACTGGGTCCGTGAGTACCTTTAACGACAAAAAATCAGCCCCCGCCGCAGGGGCAATAACGCCAAGCATCCTCGGAGAAAAAGCATGACACTCAATCTCACTCTTCCCGAAGTCGATCAAGAACTGAAGCCCCGCATCACCGTCGTCGGTGTTGGCGGCGCAGGCGGCAACGCGGTCAACAACATGATCCGCGCCAATCTTGCCGGCGTCGAATTCGTCCTGTGCAACACCGACGCCCAGGCGATGGCGCAAAACCTGTGCGAGACCCGCATTCAGATGGGCATCGGCGTGACCCGCGGCCTCGGCGCCGGTTCGCGTCCCGAGGTTGGCCGTGCGGCGGCCGAAGAAGGCTTGGCTGAGATCATGGCCGCGCTGGAAGGCTCGAACATGGCCTTCATCACCGCCGGCATGGGCGGCGGCACCGGCACCGGTGCAGCTCCGGTCATCGCCCGCGCGGCGCGCGAAAGCGGCATCCTGACCATCGGCGTCGTGACCAAGCCCTTCCAGTTCGAAGGCACGCACCGCATGCGCCTCGCCGAAGCCGGCATCCAAGAACTTCAGAAATACGTCGATACCCTCATCATCATTCCGAACCAGAATCTGTTCCGGGTTGCGAATGAGCGCACCACCTTCGCCGACGCCTTCAACATGGCCGACGATGTGCTGCATGCCGGCGTCGCCGGGGTCACCGACCTGATGGTCCGTCCCGGCCTGATCAATCTCGACTTCGCCGACATCCGCGCGGTGATGAGCGAAATGGGCAAGGCGATGATGGGCACGGGCGAAGCCGAGGGCGACCGCCGCGCTATCGACGCGGCCGAAGCCGCGATCTCGAACCCGCTGCTGGAAGATGTCTCGATGAAGGGCGCGCGCGGCGTTCTCATCAACATCACCGGCGGACCGGACATGACCTTGTTCGAGGTCGATGAAGCTGCCAACCGCATCCGCGAGGAAGTCGATCCCGAAGCCAACATCATCTTCGGTTCGACCTTCGACGAGCGTCTCGAAGGCCGGATGCGTATCTCGGTCGTCGCGACCGGCATCGAAGTCGATAAGGCCGTCCAGCCCCGCCCGCTGATCTCGCTGGTCAGCGATCGCAGCAAGACGCCCGAAACCTTGAAGCCGACCGGGTCGCTGCCGGGCCTCACCCCGATCACCGCCGAACGGGCCGCGGAGCCCGTCGCCGAAGCCCGGTCGGAGTTCGTGCCGCCGCTGGTCCAGAACATCGAAGCGCAGGCGGTGGGCCGTAGCCCCTTCATCGCCCCGCGTCCGCTCGAAACGGCAGCCCGGCCTGCCCCGGCCCCGACGCCCGTTCCGGCGCCTGCCCCGGCCCCCGTCGCTGTGCCGGTTGCTGAGATCGCTGCCGCCCCGCTCGCCGCTGAACCCCGCGCCCCGCAAAAGCCGGTCACCCGGGTTCCGAGCCTCTTCGAGCGCGTGACCAAAGCAGGCCGTCTGCTTCATCGCGAAGAACCGGAAGCCCCGGCCCGCGCCGTGACCCAGCCGGTTGCCGCCCCGGCCCCGGTTGCCGTTCAGCCCAAGCTGGCCCCTCTCGACCCGACCGAACGTCCGGGCGCGAAGGAAGAAGACTTGCTGGATATCCCGGCGTTCCTGCGTCGTCAGGCCAACTGATCGCCCGACATCCTTTCTGACTCGACGGCACGCGGCCGGGTTCCTTGACGGGAACCCGGCCGCAGTCGCATTCGGAAACCCGTCTTAAGCCTTTGAAGAAACTATAATTTTTCTGTCACAATCGGTAACAAAGAGTGATTTGTTCCGGTAACCGCCTGTTGGTAACTCTTGCACCATCGTTGCGCTGCAACATCAGTGGTGAGCCTTGTCCCTCTTGTCGAACACGATGCGCCAAAAGACCATCAAGGCACCGATTCATTGCAGCGGCATCGCCCTTCATAGCGGCAGCCGCATCAATATGGTTCTGCTGCCGGCCGCTCCCGGGACCGGCATCATCTTCCGCCGCACCGACCAGAACAACGCCGAGATCATCGCCAACTGGCGCAACGTCGTCGATTCCTCGCTCTGCACCACCATCGGCAACGCGAACGGCCTCAAGATCGCGACGATCGAGCATCTGATGGCTGCTTTTGCCGGCCTGGAACTCGACAACGTGATCGTCGAACTGGATGGCCCCGAAGTCCCGGTGATGGACGGCAGTTCCGCCCCCTTCGTTTCCCTGATCGAGCGTGTCGGCATCGCCGACCAGCGCGTCACGCGCCGCGCGATCAAAATTCTGAAGCCGGTCAGCGTTACCGACGGCAATGCCTCCGCCTCGTTCACGCCGGATGACGGCTTCCATCTCACTTTCGCGATCGATTTCGCCAGCAGCGCGATCCAGCGCCAGGAATTGACCTTCGATCTCGACGCCGAGAGCTTCAAGCACGAGATCAGCAGCGCCCGTACCTTCGGCTTCCTTCACGAGGTCGATCAGCTCCGCGCCGCCGGTTTGGCTCGTGGCGGTTCGCTCGAGAATGCCGTGGTCATCAGCGGCGATCGCGTGCTGAACCAGGAAGGCCTGCGCTACAGCGACGAGTTCGTGCGCCATAAAGTGTTGGACGCGCTGGGCGATCTCTACCTGGCCGGCGCGCCGATCATCGGCCATTTCCATGGCGTCCGTTCCGGCCACGCCATGAATCGCCGTCTTCTCGAAGCGCTTTTCGCGGATTCGAGTGCCTGGCGCCCGATCCCGTTTCCGGCCCCGGTTCCGGCCATGGTCTGCTACGAAGAGCCGCAGCGGGTCCGGGCCTAGCTTCCCACGGCCATTGCCTTCTATGCTATAAGCTGCGGAGCCGGATTTGTGGGCTCAGGCTCGGGTATAGGCATGATCAAAATCAAATTTCCTCTCGTCGCGCTTCTGGGCGTTCTGGCCCTCGCCGCCTGCTCTTCTCCGAAGGAGAGCTATACCGAGCGGCCGGTCGAGACGATCTACAACAACGCGATGGATCAGCTTTTCGCGTCCGACTACAAGAACGCGGCCAAGACCTTCGACGAAGTCGAGGCACAGCATCCCTATTCCGTCTGGGCGACCAAGGCGCAGTTGATGGAGGCCTATGTCCTCTACGAGGACAAGCGCTATGACGAATCCATCATCGCTGCCGACCGTTTCATCCAGCTGCATCCCGGTCATCGCGACGTCGCTTATGCCTATTATCTGAAGGCGCTGGATTACTACATCCAGATCACCGACGTCGAACGCGACCAGAAGATCACGCAGCAAGCTTACGACTCGCTGGCTGAAATCGTTCGCCGCTTCCCCGATTCGCCGTACGCGCGCGATGCCAAATTCAAAATGGATCTGGCGCGCGACCATCTCGCCGGCAAAGAGATGGAGATCGGGCGCTGGTACGAAAATCAGGGCGAATATCTCGCCGCGATCAATCGATTCCAGACCGTCATCAATACCTATCAGACGACCACCCACGTTCCCGAAGCGCTGCATCGCTTGGTCGAATGCTATTACGCGCTGGGCCTGAAGGATCAGGCCGACCGTACCGCCTCGGTGCTCGGCTATAACTACGGCAACACGCCCTGGTACCAATCGACCTATTCGCTGGTAACAACCGGCAAGCAGCCGTCGAAAGTCGCCGAGCGAAGCTGGATCTCCAAAGTCGTCGATCCGTTCGGGCTGTTCTAGAAAATCCGAACGGCTGCCGCGGCGCTGGCCTCGCTTTTGCCGCGCCGCTATCATCGGACCTAATGCTTCTCGGTCTTTCCATCCGCGACGTCGTCCTGATCGACCGGCTCGATCTCGCCTTTCGACCGGGCCTTTGCGTGCTCACCTGCGAAACCGGCGCGGGCAAATCCATCCTGCTTGATTCCTTGGGTCTCGCCCTCGGCATGCGCGCCGAAAGCGGACTCGTGCGCCATGGCGCGGAACAGGCCATCGTCAGCGCCGAGTTCGACATTCCCGTCGATCATCCCGTCCGCAAACTGTTGGACGAAGCCGGCATCATCGCCGAGAGCGACATCATCGTCTTCCGCCGCGTTCTCAATGCCGATGGCCGCAGTCGCGCCTATATCGACGATCAGCCGGCGAGCATCGGCCTGTTGCGCCAACTGGGCGAGTTGCTGGTCGAGATCGAAGGTCAGTTCGCGACGCAAGGCTTGCTCGACCCGACCTCGCATCGCGAAACGCTCGACGAGTATGGCGTCCCCGTCGCGGCGCTCACACGGCTGAAACAATCCTGGGACGGCTGGCACGCGGCGCGCCGCGAGCGCGAAGCGGCCGAAGCGGCCTTCGCCAAAGCGCGTACCGACGAAGATTTCCTGCGTCACGCCATGGCCGAGATCGAGGCGCTGGAACCGAAGCCCGGCGAGGAATCGACGCTCGCCGAAGAGCGCAGCCTCTTGATGAACCGGGAACGCCTGACCGAAGCCTTGTCCGCCGCGATCGGCGAATTGACCGGCGACAAAGGCGGCGAGCACGCGCTCAACACCGCGGCGCGCGGGCTTGAACGCTTGAAGGACAAAGTCGGCGGCCGTCTCGATGCAGCCATGGGTGCGTTGGAACGCGCCATCGCCGAAACCGGCGACGCCATCGCCGAATTGGAAAATGCGGCGCGCGTGCTGGGCCATGCACCGACCAGCCTTGAAGAGATCGAGGAACGGCTGTTCGCCCTGCGCGCGCTCGCCCGCAAGCACAACATGACCGTCGAAGACTTGCCGCGTTTTCGCGACGACATTGCGGCGAAGATCGGCGCGCTCGACGATGGCGGCGCGGCCATTGCCGGGCTGCAGCGCCGCGAAGAAGAAGCACGTAAAGACTATCTCGCCGCCGCCGATGCCGTCAGTAAGGTGCGCGCCACCGCCGTGAAGAAACTCGATGCGGCCGTGATGAAAGAACTGCCGCCGCTGAAGCTCGAAAAAGCGAAGTTCCAAACCGCGCTGACGCCGTTGCCCGAGGCCGAGTGGAATGAGAACGGGCGCGAGCGCATTCATTTCGAGATCGCGACCCTGCCCGGCTCGCCGTTCGGGCCTTTGACCAAAGTCGCATCCGGCGGCGAGTTGGCGCGCTTCATGCTGGCCTTGAAGGTCGTTTTGGCAAAGACATCGTCCGTCGCAACGCTGGTCTTCGACGAGGTCGATAGCGGTGTCGGCGGTGCGACCGCGGCAGCGGTCGGCGAACGGCTTTATCGCCTGTCGCAAGAGCGGCAAGTTCTCGTCGTCACCCATTCGCCCCAAGTCGCCGCACGCGGCTTGCATCATTGGCGCGTCGCTAAAGCCGCCAGCAAGAGCAAAACCCTCACCCATGTCGAGGTGTTGGACGAACCCGCGCGCTGCGAAGAAATCGCGCGCATGTTGTCCGGCACCGCCATCACCGCCGAAGCCCGCGCCGCCGCCGCGAGCTTGATGGCAGGGATGAAAGCATAAACAATGTGCGCCACGCCCGCGAAGAAACTCGGCCTCGCGTTGAAACCGGTCGAATTTCTGACCGAAGCCGATGCCAAAACCGAATTAAAGCGTCTCGCCGCGGAGATCGCGCATAACGACGAGCTTTATCACGCCAAAGATGCGCCGGCGATTTCCGACGCGGACTATGACGCGCTGCGTTTGCGCAACAAGGCGATCGAAGCGCGGTTCCCGAATCTAACTCGCACCGACAGCCCGTCGAAACGCGTCGGCGCCGCACCGGCTACCGGCTTTGCCAAAGTCGCGCACCGCCATCCGATGCTGTCGCTCGAAAATGCTTTCAGCGATGAGGATGTGCGCGACTTCTTCAAGGGTGTACGCAACTTCTTCCGCGCACCTGCCGATGTCGCGCGGGTCGAGGAAGATACGATCGCGGTGATGGCCGAGCCTAAGATCGACGGGCTTTCCTGCTCGATCCATTACGAGAAGGGCGTGCTGACGCTCGCGGCGACGCGCGGCGACGGCGTTACCGGCGAAGACATCACCGCTAACGTCAAGACGCTGAAGAACGTCCCGAAGGAGCTGAAAGGTAAAGGCTGGCCCGACCGCATCGAGATTCGCGGCGAGGTCTATATGGATCGCGACGGCTTCTTCGCCCTCAATGCAGAGCGCGAAAAGGAAGGCGAGCCGGTCTTCGCCAATCCGCGCAACGCCGCCGCCGGCAGCCTGCGCCAGCTCGATTCATCGATCACAGCGACGCGGCCGCTTGCCTTCTTTGCCTATGCCTGGGGGGAGCAGAGCGCGCCTTTCGCCAAAAGCCATCACGAAGCCCTGAAGCATTTCCGCGAATGGGGCTTCACCGTCAATCCGCTGTCGAGGCTGTGCCACGGCGTCGATGAATTGGTCGCGTTCCATCAGCATGTCGGCGAAGAGCGCGCCGGTCTGCCCTATGATATCGACGGCGTCGTTTATAAGGTCGATGATCTCGATCTTGAAGAACGGCTCGGCTTTGTCAGCCGCGCGCCGCGCTGGGCCATCGCGCATAAGTTTCCGGCGCAGCAGACACAGACCCTCTTAAAGAACATCTTTATCCAGGTCGGGCGGCGTGGCACGCTGACGCCGGTGGCCGATCTGGAACCCGTAACAGTCGGTGGCGTCGTCGTCAGCCGCGCGACGCTGCATAACGAAGACGAGATCAAGCGCAAGGACATCCGCGAAGGCGACACCGTCATCATACAGCGCGCCGGCGATGTCATTCCGCAAGTCGTTAGCGTGGTCGAAGCGCGCCGCCCGAAGGACAGCCATCCTTACAAGTTCCCGCATAAGTGCCCCGAATGCGGCAGCCTTGCCGTGCGTGAGGAAGGCGCAGTTGCCTGGCGCTGTACCGGCGGTCTCATCTGCCCGGCGCAGGGCGTCGAACGCTTGAAGCATTTCGTTTCGCGCAATGCTTTCGACATCGAAGGCCTGGGCGAGAAGCACATTATCGATTTCTGGCATGACGGCTTGCTCAAAGGCCCGGCCGATATCTTCCGCCTGAAATCCGAAACGCTGGAAGCGCGCGAAGGCTGGGGCAAAGTCAGTGCGCAGAAATTGATCGCCGCGATCGATGCGCGCCGCACCATCGGACTCGATCGCTTCATCAACGCACTCGGCCTGCCGCAAGTCGGCGAAGCAACGGCGAAACTGTTGGCCAAACATTACCGATCGCTGTCACGCTGGCGTCAGGCAATGACCGACGCTGCCGACGAAACCAGCGATGCCTGGAAAGAGCTCAACGACATTCACGGCATCGGCGAAGACATGGCGACCGACATCGTCGGCTTCTTCGCTGAAGATCATAACAAGACCGTCCTTAACGAACTCGGCGAGGAACTGACGGTCGAGGAATACGCCATCGCCGCACCCGTCGGCGATTCGCCCTTCACCGGCAAGACCATCGTCTTCACCGGCACGCTGGTCGAGATGTCGCGCTCGGAAGCAAAGGCCCGCGCCGAAGCACTGGGCGCGCATGTCAGCGGCTCGATCTCGGCCAAAACCAACTTCCTCGTCGTTGGCGCCGACGCCGGCTCCAAAGCTAAGAAGGCCGCGGAGTTGGGCGTCACGACGCTGACCGAGGAAGAGTTTTTGAAGATGGCGAAGGGTTGAACGAAACGAAATTGGGTTCGTTTCGTAATTTTTCGTTTTATTGAACAATTTCAAAGAGCTGAAAACATCGTCATTCCCGCGAAAGCGGGAATCCAGTTACAGCGAGCACTTGGCAGGCATGGATTCCCGCTTTCGCGGGAATGACGATGTGGGTTGGGTCGTGCGTTCAATCAAGAACGCTAACAACGAATCTCAGCTTTTGAGGGCATCGTCGCCGTTGCCAGCCACGCTTTCGTTTCCGCATCGACTAACGGCGTCAGCGACGCTCGCACGCGTGCGTGATAGGCGTCGAGCCAGGCAATTTCGTCCGGTGACAGTAACGACGCGTCGATCGCGTTGCGGTCGATCGGTGCGAGGGTGATCGTTTCAAAGCCGTAGAATTCGCGGCCCGCTTCGCCGACACCGTCGAGCTTTTCGACGACGACCAGATTTTCGATGCGGATGCCGTAGGCGTCGGTTTTGTAATAGCCGGGTTCGTTCGAGACGATCATCCCCGGCAACAGGGCCTGAGCACTGGGCATCTTCGAGATGCGCTGCGGGCCTTCATGGACGCCGAGATAGGCGCCGACGCCGTGGCCGGTGCCGTGATCGTAATCGAGACCTGCCTGCCACAACGATGCGCGCGCCAATGCGTCGAGTTGCGAGCCGCTGGTGCCTTTCGGGAAGTGGCACAAAGCCAGGGCGATATGGCCTTTCAGTACGCGGGTGAAACGGTCTTTCATCTCCGCCGTCGGTGTGCCGATGGCGACGGTGCGCGTCACGTCGGTGGTGCCGTCGAGATATTGCGCGCCGGAATCGACCAGATAGAGGCTGCCCCGTTCGAGTACGCGTTCGGTCGCGGGGCTGGCGCGGTAATGGACGATGGCGCCGTTGGCGCCCGCGCCGGAAATCGTCGGGAAGCTGAGATCGCGAAAATTCGCGCCCTCGCGTCGGAAGGCTTCCAATCGGTCGGAGACTTCGATCTCGCGCAGTTTGCCGCCGGCCGATTCACGCGCCAGCCAGGCGAGGAACCGCGTCAGCGCCGCGCCGTCGCGGCGATGCGCGTCGCGGGTGCCTTGCAGCTCGACCGCGTTCTTGCAGGCCTTGGGCAACTGGCACGGATCTGTGCCGCGCAACACGGCCTTGCCCAACCGGTCGAACACCCAGGCCGCCGCGCTGGCTGGATCGGCCAGCACGCGCTTGCCGTCGGCGGCAAGCTTTTCGAGGAACGGACCAAAGCCGGCCTGATCGGCGATCCGTACCGCCGCGCCAAGATACGCGTCGAGTCCGGGCGTCAGCTTGCGCGCATCGATGAACAGATCAACCGAGGCATCCCGATGCAGCACCGCGAAGCTGAGCGGCAGCGGTGTGTGCGGCACGTCGCCGCCGCGAATGTTCAAAAGCCAGGCGATCGAATCGACCGACGTCAGCACCGCCGCATCCGCCCCCGCCTCGACGACGGCAGCCGCGATCCGGCGGCGCTTGGATTCGGCGGACTCACCGGCGAATTCCATCGGCTGCGCCACGACCGGCGCCAAAGGCGGAGCGGGCCGGTCGGTCCAGACCGCATCGACCGCATTGCCATCGAACGCCGCCAGCTTGCCACCCGCCTTTTCCGCCGCCGCGCGATACCGCTCCAGTTCGCCCAGGGTATGCAGTCGGGCGTCGTAGGCGAGCGTCTGGCCGGGCTTCAGCTCGGCCGCGATCCAGGCGGACGGCGGCTGCTCAGTGATGTGGCGGCGCTGGAACAGCGTGCCATCGACCTCTGTCGCGGCCTGGAGGGTGTAGCGGCCGTCGGTGAACATGGCCGCCGTCTCGGGCAGGACGATGGCCAGCCCGGCCGACCCGGTAAACCCGGTCAGCCAGGTGAGGCGCTGGGCCGATTCCGGGACATATTCGCCCTGATATTCGTCAGTCCGGGGAACCAGAAAGCCGTCCACACCCCGGCGTTTCAGTTCGGCCCGAAGGCTGGCGAGCCGTTCCGCCGTGTCGCCGCGATAGATCGCCCGGCCTTCATCCATGAACCCGCTCTCCTAAATCCCTCCATGAAAGCTAGGTCTTCCGCCATTTTTCGGCAAGGGCGGGTCTTGGCCGAGCCTCGATGGTTAACGAACCCTGAATCGCCGCCATGCACGAACCGAATAACTGACCCTTGGTAATTAAAATCGACAAACTGGACAACAAGGCTTACCTATTGTGCAACGCAATAGACACCAATTCGACGCTCGATCAAGGAGTTGACCAAATGTTGAACATCATTCTTTCCGGCCTGCAGCATACTAAAGCCCTTTACGCCAACTGGCGCCGCCGCCAGGCCGCCTACGAAGAGCTGAGCTCGCTCGACGACCGTTCGCTGGCCGATATCGGCATCACCCGTTCGGACATCCCCTATCTGTTCTCGCGGGACGTCCACGAAGCGGCGAAGGCCCAGGCCACCAGCCTGGCGCGCAACGACAACCGTCGCGCCGCCTAACGACCTACCTCTGCCACGCGGCTAAGCGAGCCGCCTCTCAAGGCGACACTCGCTTTTGCCCGCGGCAAGGCGCAGATTCAGGACTATGCACGACCATGGCGCTCACGATCATCACGACCACTCGCACGGCGGCCATGGCCATCATGGGCATAGCCACCAAGCGCATTCCGGCCATGCTCATCATGGCCACGCTCACGGCTACAGCGGCGATCTAACCGCCGTCTTCGCGATCTCGATCGCGCTCAATATCGGCTTCGTCCTGATCGAAGCCTTCTACGGCTTCCTCTCCAATTCTATCGCTCTTCTGGCCGATGCAGGTCACAATCTTGGTGACGTGCTCGGCCTCGTCGCGGCCTGGGCGGCAACCGCCCTCGCCCGCCGCCGCCCGACGGCGCGCTTCACCTACGGCCTGCGCAGCTCGTCGATCCTCGCGGCCCTGTTCAACGCCATCATCCTGCTGATCGCCGTCGGCGGCATCGCGGTCGAAGCGGTGCAGCGTTTCATCACCCCCGGCCCCGTCGCCGGCATGACGATCATCGTCGTCGCCCTGGCCGGCGTCGCGGTCAACGGCGTTTCGGCCTGGCTGCTGGCCCGCAGCCATCACGGCGACCTCAATATCAAAAGCGCCTTCGCCCATATGCTGAGCGATGCGGTGGTCAGCGTCGCCGTCGCCGCCTCGGGCGCGCTGATCCTCGTCACAGGCTGGCTGTGGCTCGATCCGGCGATGAGCCTTATCGTTTCGGTGCTAATCGTCTTCGGCACCTGGGGCCTCCTACGCGATTCGCTCGACATGGCGCTCCAGGCCGTGCCGCCCGGCATCGACGCCGTCAAAGTCCGCGATCATCTGGGCCATACGCCTGGCGTCACCGCCGTCCATGACCTTCATATCTGGCCGATGAGCACGACGACGACCGCCCTTACCTGCCACCTCGTCATCCCCGGCGGCCATCCCGGTGATGCCTGCCTGACCGATATCGCCGGCGTACTGCAAGAGAAATTCGGCATCGAGCACGCCACCATCCAGGTCGAAACCGGCGACCCCGCGCATCCCTGCGTGTTGGTGCCGGATCACGTCGTCTAGAATTCCCGTCTAGCGACTTCGACGCCCTTCTCCTCCATCCACGGAAAACACCATGACCGTTCGACCGATCGTTCAATATCCCGACCCGCGCCTGCGCCAGCCCACGGCCGTCGTGACCGCCTTCGACGACTCACTGCGCGAACTCGCCGCCGATCTGCTCGACAGCATGAAAGCCGCACAGGGTATCGGCATCACCGCACCGCATATCGGCGTGCTTCAACGCGTGATGGTCATTCAACTGACCGAAGACGAAAGCCCGCGCACCTACGTCAATCCGAAGGTCGTTTGGAGTTCGGCCGAGAAGAGCCGTAACGACGAGGGCAGCATCTCGATGTCCGATGCCGGCGCGGAAGTCGAACGCCCCGCCAAGGTCCGTATCACCTATCAGGATCTCGACGGCAAGGAACACGAAGAGGAAGCCGATGGCCTCCTCGCCGTCTGCCATCAGCATGAGATCGATCAACTCGACGGGATTTTCTGGGTTCAGAAATTGTCGCCGCTACGCCGCGAGCGCGTCGTCAAACGGCACGAGAAGATTCAGAAGCTGCGGCGCACGGCGGCAGCGGCGCAAGCGGCGGCGGCTCAAGACGAGAAGTAAATTTCACTTGTCATGGCCGGACTTTTTCCAGCCATTCACGTGTTCGATGCAAAAAGTCTTAGTGGCGATGCGAGTCAGCAAGACGAATCTAAGGGGTATTGTTTGATAGGCCATTTTTCGGCACCATAATCTGTGAACGGCCCGTCATAACCAATCAAATAATAAGTAAGCTGCCGAAGCAGAACTTCCACGCGAAGTATGTAGTCTATTAGCTTCTGATTATCGCCCGGATCGCGCTTCTTTAAATCTCCGAGATTGGGATGAACGTGTGCGTTTCGTAAACGAGACCATGCCGCAATATAGGCTTTTTCGACATGCCCGGTTATTGCAAGCGCATGCAGAGCATCGATTGCCCGCCTATTACTCATCGCTTCTATCGAACCCTTCATCCTAGGGATAAAGTCTTCGAAGTCCTTTTGCTGAAGAAGATATTCACACATTCGCTTTTGAAAGATAGCCAGTCTTTCGTTGCCGTCACCGATCGGCTGCACCGCAATTAGACCTGCAATTGCTTCAACAGCTAAAGAAACGCCAACCGCCCAGGCATCTATAGAATTGGCGGTAGCCTCGCATGCATTGTAGAGATGATATGCGACGGGGTTCCAATACGTGCCCTCAGTGTTAGTCACCACACAATCAAGATATTTGACGAATAGCCGCCAACCTTGATTTGAAAATTCAATCGATGCGGATGAAATAGGAGCGGGCAACTTCGCTCCAATGGACCTTCGCCAAGGAGCCTCCAATTCCAAACGCAACCGAGCCGTATCACCTTCTAGCTTCGCGCGCCACCTAGCGGATTTTCCAGTTATGTATTGCAACGCCTCTTGAACTCTTAGGTGAAATTCCGCCGAGAATGCCGTATCCGATGTGGCCTCAACTACCGTATCACCTGATCCTTGACGGCTTTTAACCTCAAATTTTGCTCCACACGCTTCAAACTCGGCGCGGTCGCGCACTAAGTGCCGATTACCAAGTCTTTCTGTCTCACTTAGCAAATCTAATGGCAAATCATATTCTTCGAAGAAATGAAGTCTTAGATAATGGCGCTTCTGAGAGCCCTCTTCCTGTGTAGCCATAGACTGAATTTGACCGTCTATTAGCACACTATCTGCGGACGCATCCCAATGGACAGATGGAATAATACGAGCCGCCGTCCAGTTGGTTCCGCCCCACTCGACAACGGAGAGATCGTAATACATTTCTTCGTGGTGGATTTTGCCCACGGCAGCGCTTAGCTGGGCATTTATCGCTGCAAGAGGTGACGCATTCTCACGCTCGGCAACATAAATTTTGAACACAAGTCCATCACTCTGGGATTGCCGGATGTAACCGTATCCCTCGTACCGCTCTCCTCCTTCCTTGCGCTGACTTAACACCATGCGGGTGCAATCCAGATCAAGGGCACCACGACGAAAAGCATCAATTGTTTCGTCAAAATTCATACGCCGCGTGCTCCCGACAAAAGGTTGTCACACAAGCTCAACCGGCAAGGAAAAAGTTGTTTGCGCTAGCGACGCCCAAAAGGGGCTAGGTTTGAAAAACTATCGCCAGGAAATCCAACTCCTAAGCGATCATATTATCCCAACTACCTCGCGCGCGATTCGCTGGGACCAGAAAGCATATATTGCTATTCCATTATCGACTTACAGCGGCTGATCGCTCAGCCGAGGAACAGCAATATCCCCAGCGACGACGCGCCGAACGCGACGCAGTAGTACGCGAACGGGTCGAGTGCCTGGAAGTCGTGGCGGCCGAAGTAGCGCATCAGGAAGGTTGTGCTGATATAGGCCGTGATGCCGGCGATGACGCCCGCGATCCAGGCGGCGGTGCTAAAGGCAGCGGCCGCGCCGCCATGCAGCAGGTGCGGCACTTCGAGGACAGTCGCGCCGATGATGATCGGGGTCGCGATCAGGAACGAGAAATGCGCCGACTCCTTATGGTGCAATCCCATCAGCAGGCCACCGACCATCGTCGTGCCCGAGCGCGAGATGCCGGGAATAAGCGCGAGCGATTGCGCGAAGCCGATGAGCAAAGCGCCGAGCCAAGTCATCTCGGACAGCTTGCGGTCGCCGGTGCTGCGTTGGCGCAGCCGTTCGCCGAAGAACAGGAGGCCGCCATTGACGATGAGAAAGAACGCCGCCGCGGTCGGTACACCAAAGAGGCTCTTGAGCAGTTTTTCGAGCGCGAAGCCGAGGACAACCGCCGGCAAGGTCGCGACGATGATCAGCCACAGCAGATGCCATTGTTGGCGGCGTTCTTCGCCCGGTCCCATGCCGACGAACGCCTTGAGGATGCCCATCCAGTCGCGCCAGAAGTAAGCCAGCAGCGCCACCGCCGTGCCGAGATGCAGCACGACCAGGAACGGCAGGAAGCCGTTCGAGGATTGATCGATGTCCCAGCCGAGAAGGCGCGGCAGCACGACGGCATGGCCGAGGCTCGAAACCGGAAACAGCTCGGTCACGCCCTGAAGGAGCGCGATGATGATGGCTTGGATCAGGGTCATGAAGTTGCGCGCTTTCTGATGGAACGGAAATGAGCGGGCCGGGCACGGGCGATGACGAGGGTCGCCCAGCCGTCGATGATGATCTTCTGTAAAAGTCTTACATGCTGCTGGCGATGGGCGGCAAGGACGCCGTTGGCCTGCCGCGCCAAGAGACCCGACAGCACCGCGATTCCCCCCGACGCGAGATGATGGCCGAGATCGGCCGCCATGCGTTCGAGAGGCCCGGCCAGGATGTTCGCGAAAATCAGATCGTAAGGGCCGTGCGCCGCGACGCCGCGTTCGCGATAGCCATTGCTCTTATAGACTTCGAGCAGCGGCGCGACGCCATTGGCGCGCGCGTTGTGGCGGGTGACGCGCACCGATTCGGGATCGATGTCGCGGGCGATGACACGGCGGCGCCAGCTTTTCGCCGCCGCCATGCCGAGAACGCCGGTGCCGGTGCCCATATCGAGGATGCGCGCGGGACGGCCGCTTTGGACGATCGCGTCGAGCGCCAGAAGACAGCCGCGCGTCGTCGCATGTTCGCCGGTGCCGAAGGCCGTCGCCGCGTCGATCAGCAGACCAATCCGCCCCGGCGGCACCATGTCTTCGAAATGCGAACCGTGAATGAAATAGCGCCCGACTTCGAGTGGTTGAAAGCTTTCCTGATTATCGCGCAGCCAGTCGGTCGGCGGCAGTTTTTCCCAGACCGGTTCCGGCGGCGTAATCCCAAGCGGCGCGAACGTCAGCGCCAGACGCATTTCCAGCGCGGCGCGATCCGGCTCGTCGGTCGCGAAGCCCTCGACGCGCCAGGCGCCGTCGGGCGATTCCTCGAAGGCGCTGACGGCGGTCAAATCGCCGAAAGCGTCGCTTGCCGCCGCGCCGGTATCGAGGTCGGGCAGGATCACGGTCGCGCGCCAGAGCCCGGTCGCGGGCCGTTGCCAGTCAGGCTTTTTCGACAAAGCTATCCATCACCATTTTGTCGCCCGCCTTTTCAAAAGCGATGGCGAGTTTGCCCCCTTCGGCCGACCGCACGATGCCGTAACCGAACTTCTGATGGAAGATGCGATCACCGATCGCAATGCCGCCCGTGCTTTTGCGCGGCGTCACGGTGAGGCGCGGCACTTCGTTCATGCGGTTACGAAAGGTTGCGCCCCAGGATTCCTGCAAAGGCGGCGCGCGCGGATAAAGCCCCGGTTCGGCCGTCGTCTCGATATGTGCCGCCGGCAATTCCCCGACGAAGCGCGACGGCAACGCGCTTTGCCATTGGCCGTGGATGCGCCGGTTGGCTGCATAAGAGACAAAGGCACGACGGCGCGCACGGGTGATGCCGACATAGGCAAGGCGTCGTTCTTCCTCGAGCCCCTTCAAGCCGGTTTCGTCCATCGCACGCTGATGCGGGAAGAGTCCTTCTTCCCAACCGGGCAAGAAGACATTGTTGAATTCAAGTCCCTTCGCGCCATGCAACGTCATCAAGCTGACCATGTCGTCACTTTTATCGGCGGTGTTTTCCATCACCAGGCTGACATGGTCGAGAAAGCCGGCGAGGCTTTCGAACTCCGCCATCGCCGCGACCAGTTCCTTCAGGTTTTCCAGCCGGCCCGGGGCGTCGGGCGATTTATCCGCCTGCCACATCGCGGTATAGCCCGATTCATCCAATACCTGCGCCGCAAGTTCGGGATGGCTGACCGTATCGGCGAGGCCGCGCCAGCGTTGCAAGTCGGTGAGGAACGAACCCAACGCCCGCCGTGCCGCCGGCTTCAATTCGTCGGTACCGATGAGGTCCTGGGTCGCATCGTTGAGCGACATCTCGCGCGCACGCGCCAGCCCATGCAGCGTCTGCATCGTCGAGGTGCCGATGCCGCGCCGCGGCACATTGATGATCCGTTCGAACGCAAGATCGTCCGCCGATTGATGGATAAGGCGCAGATAGGCCATCGCATCGCGGATTTCCTGACGCTCGTAAAAACGCAGGCCGCCGACGACGCGGTACGGCAAGCCCAACGTGAGGAACCGTTCTTCGAATTCGCGGGTCTGGAAACCGGCGCGGACAAGGATCGCGATGTCGGCGAGTTTCTGGCCGGCGCGCTGCAGCGTTTCGATCTCGTCCCCGACCCAGCGCGCTTCCTCGTCGCCGTCCCACATGCCGCGCAGGGTGACTTTCTCGCCCTCACCTTCCTCGGTCCAGAGCGTCTTGCCGAGGCGGCCTTCGTTCTGGGCGATCAGCGCCGAAGCGGCGGCGAGGATATGCGGCGTGGAGCGGTAATTCTGTTCGAGGCGGATGATCTGCGCCCCGGCGAAATCTTTCTCGAAGCGAAGGATGTTGCCGATCTCGGCGCCGCGCCAGCTATAGATCGACTGGTCGTCGTCGCCGACGCAGCACAGGTTGCGATGTTTCTGCGCCAGCAGCCGCAACCACAGATATTGCGCGACGTTGGTGTCCTGATACTCATCGACCAGCATGTAGCGGAAACGATCCTGGTAATCAGCCAGGATGTCCTCGCGGGTCGTGAAGATGGTTAGATCATGCAGCAGAAGATCGCCGAAATCGGCGGCATTGAGCGCGCGCAACCGGTCCTGATAGGCGGCATAGAATTCGATCATCTTGCCGTTGGCGAGATCGCCGGCTTCCGCTGTCGGCACCTTGTCCGGCGTCAGGCCGCGATCCTTCCAGCGTTCAATCGCGCCGAGGATCGCCCGGGCGGGGCTGCGCTTGTCGTCGATATTGAAGGCCGTGGCGACCTGTTTGATCAGACGAATCTGATCGTCGCTGTCGAGGATGGTGAAATTCTGTTTGAGCCCGACCACCTCGGCATGGCGGCGCAAGATGCGGGCAGCGATCGCGTGAAACGTGCCCAGCCACATGCCCTCGGCGCTTTCGCCGATCATCCGGCCCAGCCGTTCGCGCATTTCCGTCGCAGCCCGGTTGGTGAAGGTGACGGCGCAAAGTTGCGACGGCCAGGCGCGGCGGGTGGCGAGAATATGGGCAAGCCGGGTGGTCAGAACGCGCGTCTTGCCGGTGCCCGCCCCCGCGAGCACCAGAACCGGGCCATCGACAGCCTCGACCGCGCGGCGCTGCGCATCGTTGAGGCCGGAAAGATAGCTGGGCGACGAAGCTGTGGCAGGAACAACAACAGGGTCGGACATTCTTCGCTATATAGCAACGCGGGCCTCGAAATCACAGGAAACTTGCCGTACGGAGCGGCTATGATCATCGCCGTCCACCCGTAAAGCTGCCATGCACGCCGCCGTCATCATCCTGGTTTTTCTCTCTACCTATGTCGGGATGGCGGCAGGACGATTGCCGCACCTTCAGATCGACCGTACCGGTATCGCGCTTTTGGGCGTGATCGTGCTGTTGGCCAGTTCGACCGTGACGCTCGACGAGCTCGGCACCAATATCGATGTCTCGACGCTGATCCTGCTGTTCGCGCTGATGATCATTTCGGCGCAGTTCGTGTCCGCCGGTTTCTTCGAACAATCGGCCGACTGGATCATGCAGAAGGCCGACAGCCCGACCATGCTGCTGGCGACGACGGTTGCGGTCGCGGGCGCGCTGTCCGCTCTCCTCGCCAACGAGCTTGTGGTGCTGACCATGGCGCCGTTGCTGATCACCGGGGCGATGGCGCGGGCGCTCGATCCAAAACCGTTCCTCATCGCCCTCGCCGGCGCGGCCAATGCCGGATCGGCGGCGACCCTCATCGGCAATCCGTCCAACATCGTCATCGGCCAGGTCGGCGAGTTGAGCTTTCACCTCTATCTGCTTGCCGGCGTAGTGCCCGCCCTCCTGGGCCTCGCCACCGTCTTTGCCGTCACCTGGTTCCTCTGGCACGACCGGATGGAAGCGCCCGTCCCCGAAGGCGGCGTCCCCGAAGTGCCGCGCCATCCGCACGACCGGCAACAGACCTGGAAGGGTCTGGCCGGCATGGCGCTACTGCTGATGCTGTTCGCGACGCCGCTGCCGCGCGAGGTCGGCGGGTTGCTGATCGCCGCGGCACTGCTGACCAACCGCCGCTTCACCAACCGGATCATGATCGCGGCGCTCGACTGGCCGTTGCTGTTGCTGCTGGTCTGCATGTTCGCGATCACCGGCGCGCTGGCCGATACCGGCGTGCCCTTCGCGATGATCTCTTGGTTGGGTGATCACGGCATGTTGCCGACGAATCTCTTCGTGCTGACGCCCTTCACGCTGCTGACCAGCAACACGTTCGGCAACACGCCGACGGCGATCCTACTGCTGCAGATCTGGCCCAACCCGCCGAAGGGGCCGCTTTACGCCTATGCGGTCTTATCGTCGCTCGCGGCGAACCTGACGCTGCTGGGGTCGCTGTCGAGCCTCATCGCCGTCGAGCGCGCCGAGGCGCTGGGCGTACGCGTGACTTTCTCGGAATATGCCCGCGCCGGCATCCCCTTCACGCTGATCTCATTGTTCTTCGCGGTGATCTGGCTCGCCATGACCGGCTGGGTCCCGATGTTCCCTGGCGGCGCGGCGCCTGGTCCCTAAGACGCGCGCGCGGCCAAGCCTGCGGCGTTGAGTTCGGTCGAGACGCGGTTGCGGCCTTCGCGTTTGGCGTGATAGAGCGCCGCATCGGCGCGGGCTATCAAGTCTTCCAGCGATTCATGGGCCCGATATTGCGCCGTACCGAAAGACAGCGTGATGCCGCCGTAATCTTCGCGCGTGTCCTTGCCGACGAATTTCCGTTTCATCATCGCGTTGCGAATCTGATCGGCAACGATGGCCGATTGGGCGAGCGTCGTGCGCGGCAGGATGACCGCAAATTCCTCACCGCCATAGCGCGCCGGCGTATCGCGGCCCTTGACCGAATCCGATAAGGTCCGCGCCACCAGCTTCAAGACCTGATCGCCGATCAGATGCCCGAAACTATCGTTGAAGCGCTTGAAGAAATCGATGTCGCAGAGGACGAGGCTCATCGGCTCCTTGTCGTGCAATGAATCGCGCGCGGCGTCATTGAGGCGCGTATCGAAAAATTTGCGGTTGGGCAGGCCGGTCAGCGCGTCGGTCAAAGCCTCGCGCGTCACCACTTCGAGCGTCCCGCGCAACTCCGTGACTTCGTCGGCAATTTTGCCGAGGCGGCTCTCCAGCGTGAAATTGCGCTGCGCCATGCCCTGGGTTTCCTGCACCAGGTCGGAGATCAGCGCGCGAACCTTGTCCATCGGCTGCTGCTTGCCGATCGCGCTGGAAAAATCCGTCAGATGCGTGCCGAACGTGCCCATGTCTTCGACGTGATCATCGAGGAAATGGCGGACCTGATCGATCACCGTCTGAAGACGGCTTCCGGTCTCGAGCACATCGACCTGATCCTGGGCCGTGCCGAAATAATGTTTATAGAGTTCGGCGTTGACCGCCTCGGCAAAGGGTGTCTGCGTCGCCATGATCGCGTCGATGCTGCGCTTCAGCGCCGGCATCGTGCCCGCGGCGTAATTGTACCAGACCGTATAATTGTGGGGCGTCGGCGCGATGCCGTGGATGGCCATCATGCGGCACGCATCCTCGGCCAATTTGGCGGCTTCGTTCTTCGTCGGCGCAATCGTCATGCGTGCACGTCTGCTCCACCGACCGAATTGAGAACCGGGTCGATGAGGTGGTACCGCAATACCCGGTTTACGGGTTCTATCCGGCGATCGTTAAGGAAGTCTTAACAAAGCCAAGCATCCGCTGCGAAGTCTGTGGATGGATCGGTGCGTTAACAAGGATCTTCGGGATAACTAGGGGTTCCGTACAGCAGCGGACCGGGTCCGCCGCTGTACGGTATCCACAGTTAGAGAACCTTGCGGTTCGTCCAATCGACGAGCTTGTCGGCAAGGGTGTTGACGATCTTCTCGCCGTCCTTCTGCTTGAAGGGGAAGTGACGCGCGCCTTCGAGCGTATAGGACTCGCCCCGCGCGCCGACGACCTGGTCGTAGATCGCCGTTTCGGTCGGGAACGTGCCTTCATCGGCGGAGAAGCGCACGTTCAGCACCGGCACGGAAGTTTCGGCGATGCGCTTCGGCCCGTCGGCGATGGTCAGCGGGCTCCACTGGCTGAGATAGGATTTCAGCGTCGTGAAACGGCCATACATCGCCGCCGAGAAATTCGTCTGCTGCGCGTTGCCGAAGATGGTGCCGTTGGCCGGACGATCGTTCGGGTCGATCGAACCATCGAGCGTCGCCGGGTTCGCATAAGTGCGATAGATGACGAAGCCCATGTCGCGCGCCGGCATATTGCCCTTGGGGTTGCGCAGTTCGCGCAACCGCGAAACCGCCCAATCGGTGATACGTTCGTGCCGCGCCTTTTGCGCCGCGCGATAATGGGCAAGCCATTGTTTATCGTAAGGCGGGCCGTTCTCGGGATTGAACATATCCATCGCCGGATCGGTACCGAACGGATCGGTTTCCGAGAGGATCGCCGGATCGAGCGTGACGCGGAATTTCTGCGCCCGGCCCAGATGCCCGCCGACGATCGCGATGCCGTCGGCCTTCGGCAGATCGTCCTGAATAATGTCGAAGGGATCGCCGTCGGGCGTCGAGGTAATAGTGAGCTTTTCGGCCTGCGACTGATAGAGCGACATGACCGGACCGCCCGCCGAATTGGCGATCAGCACGACTTTCTTATAGCCCTGGTCGCGTAGGAATTTGACGCCGGCGCCGACGTCTTGAATCACGCGTTCCATCAACAGCGTGCTGTCGTTATTCGCGGCGCGGCTGTTGAGGCCGAGGATCGCGCTTTTGCGCGCGACCAGCGGCTCGATCAGATAATGATTCCAGAAGCTGACCGCCGGATGGAGAACGATATAGGCGACATCCTTGCTGCAGCCTTCATCCGCGAAGTTGCCATAGACCTTGGGGTTGGTCAGTTCCTGAACGCCCTGGCCCATTTCGACATTCTTGCTGGGCCGGCAACTGATCGCGACGATACGACCTACCATCGGTAAAACTCCTAAATTACTGAGCGAGAAATTCGTTTGTCATGAGTTCGGCCACGGCCGGCTTGCGGCTCATGTTCTGGTCGTACTGCATCAGCAGATCGACCATGCCCGACCATTCTTCGGGGCTCGACCAGCCGACCGGCTTGCCGGCGGATTCCTTCGACACCATCTTTTCCGGCACCATCTCATAGGCATATTCGGCCAGGATTTCCGGCGCCGGGGTTTCGTCATACTGCTTGTGGACGATCACTGAGGCTTCGGGCACGGCCTTCTTCGGATCGGCGATCATGTAGGCCCAGGCCTTTTGCGTCGCCTTGACGAAATGCCGGATCATGTCCGGGTCTTTCTGGATCGTCTCCGTACGCACCATCAGGCCGCTGCCGATCAACGGCAGATAATCCGAGAACACGAATTGATGGACGATCTCGCCCTTCTGCTTGAACAGCCATTCGCCGGTCGAGCCGAGAATGAAATTGCCGGAGGCATCGACCTGCTTGGCGCCGAAGATGCCGTAATAGCTGCGGAAGTCCCAGTTGATCAGCTGTACCTTGCTGGCATCGACGCCGGTCGCCTTGGCGAAGCTGGGCCAGAGGATAAACGCCATCGAACCGGGCACGAAACCGAGCTTGCGGCCTTCGAGATCTTTCGGCGTCTTGATACCCGAGGATTCGAAATAAGCCATCGACAACGCATCGCGTTGACCGAAGACCGCGACCATGCGCAGCGGCAATTCGCTTTTGCCCGCCGCCTCGGCCAGCGACGCCGCCGCAACGTTGCCGATATCCGCCTGGCCGCCAGTCAGAATCTGCATCGCCTGGGTCGAACCGCTGCTACTTTTGATCGTGACGTCGAGGCCTTCATCGGCGTACCAGCCGCGTTCCTTCGCGATCCAGAAACCGAAATGCTGTGGTTGGATACCGGTCCATTCCAGCACCAACGTCACCGGCTTGAGTTTGTCGGCGGCAAAACTGCCGCCGGTCATCGCCAGCAACGCCGCCCCCGCGACGAAACCGGCACGCAACACGCGATTGACCATTACTTCACCCCTTCAGCCAGCTTGATGGTTCCCTTGGTTTCGAACAGCAGTGTCGCCGGCGCCGTCTCGCGCGTGCCGAAGGTATGTTCGATGCCGTAGGGCATGCAGAACATCGTTCCGGCGGGCGCATCGATATAACCAAGCTCGGTCTTTTGATCGGCATCGCCGGCATGGACGAAATGGATTTCGTTGCGGACGTTGTTGCGATGATAGAAAGGTGGGCCTTCACCGGCGCCCTGCTTGCTGATGTCGAGTTCCATCATGCTGTTGGCGAACAAGCGTAAGGGACGATGCGTACCCGGCACGTCGTTCGGAATGGCATCCATGTCGATCGCATAAACGAGATCATGCGAGCCGACGATGTCTTTGACGCCCAACGGATCGTAACGACGCTTCACATTGGCGGTCCAATCGAGGCCGTTGATCCGCTCTTCCCACGAAATCTGTTCTGGCTTTTCGACATCGGTCAGTGGGAAGGTCGGGCGGACGACCTGCAGATCGACCGTATGCCAATGCTCGCTGGGACGAAGCTCGATCTGGCTTTCGAGAATGAAGTCGAAGAAATCTTTGCTTTCCGGCACGACGCGATACCGCACACCACGGCCGATATGAATGAAGCGGCCCGGCTTGGCTTCAAGTTCACCCAACTCGGTCAGGAAACGCGCGCGGCCGCGATGAATGAAATGCAGTTCCTCATGCGCGGTCGAGCGCCAGGTATAGGTCATCGGCGCGGTGCGCTTGCTGAGCTTGAAACGCATCTGTTCCAAATCGGCGAGAACCGTTGGTTCGGCCGAGGCATCGGTCTCGTCCGCCGTCGTCAGTTTGTGAAGGTCTAATTGAAAATAGGGAATGTTCCCGGTGAAGGATTCTGCGCCGTAGGATTTCACGTCCTTCACATCCATGGCAATGCGATCGCCGCCATCGATCTTTTCCAGAAATTCGTCGGCCCGCACTTCGCGACCGCGCGTCAAGATCGTTCGGGAAACAGCCATATTGATCTCCACTGATGACGTCGGCAGGGCGTGGCCGTCGAACACCACCACCCAACAAAACCGATCTTAGCGGCAACGGTCGCATATTTGTGCTTGCCGTGGAAGGGGCGTTCATACACGTTAGAAAAGTAATGCGCGACAGTGCGCTGAAAGATCGAGCATCGAACCGGTGACAATCGAAATTTCAACTGAACAGGTTACGCACGCCCACAAAAGCAAACCGTTCATCGAAGCCGAAGGGCTGCGTATCGCCTTCGGTGCGACCCCTGCACTCGACGGCATCGACCTCACTATCGCTGAAGGGGAATTTTTTTCCATTCTTGGCCCCAGCGGCTGCGGCAAAAGCACATTTTTGCTGCTGACGGCCGGATTGCTACACCCAACCGGGGGCAAAATTTCCGTCGAGGGAAAACCGGTGCGCGGCGCTTACACCAACGCCGGGATCACCTTTCAGAATCACAATCTTTTAGAGTGGCGCACGGTTCTCGATAACGTGCTGCTGCCGCTCGAAATAAGGCACATCAAGAACGACCGCTTCGTCACGCGCGCGCATGAATTGCTGGCAATGACCGGGCTGGATGAGTTCGAAAATCATTATCCGCATCAACTGTCAGGCGGCATGCGGCAACGCGTGGCCATTTGCCGCGCCCTCGTTTGCGACTTGCCGCTGCTGTTGATGGACGAGCCGTTCGGCGCACTCGACGCGCTGACGCGCGAGGAACATCAACTATTGTTGCAGGATATTTGGCTGCATGAACGCAAGACGGTGCTGTTCATCACCCACGATATTCGCGAGGCGATCCTGTTGTCCGACCGTGTCGCGATCATGTCGCCGCGGCCGGGACGTATTCTCGATCTGCTGACCATCGATCTGCCACGACCGCGCAGTCAGGATGTCAGCGAGTCACCCGAATTCATCGAGTATTCGCGCCGCATCCGCAGTCAGCTTTTCGCCAAGCCGCTCTCTTCCAAGATGGCGGCTTCCAAGATGACCGGAAAAACCAAATGAACTGGTTCAACCGCACTTGGCCTTCGATCCTTTTCGCCGTGTTGCTTGTCGTCGTTTGGGAAGCTGCCGCCGATTATTTCCACATCCCTGACATCCTGCTGCCGGCGCCGTCTAAGGTCATTGCCGGCATGATCGGCGCAACGCCGCTGTATCTCAAACATGTCTGGCCGACACTTAACGAGATCCTGCTCGGGTATGCTATCGCCTTGGCGCTCGGGACACTCTGTGGCCTGATCATCGCCTTCTCCCGCTTCATGGGGAATGCGATCTATCCCGCGCTGGTCGCAACCCAGATCATGCCGAAGGTCGCCTTCGCACCCCTTCTCGTCGTCTGGTTCGGCTTTGGACTGATGCCGAAGCTGATCTTGATCGCGCTGATCGCGTTCTTCCCGATCGTTATCAACACGGTCGTCGCGCTCAACATGACGTCGCAGGAAACGATCTATCTTTTCCGCTCGATGGGCGCCGGCCCGGTGCAGACCTTCTTCAAGCTGCGCCTGCCCGCCGCGCTGCCGGTGTTTTTCGGTGGTCTGAAAATCGCCGCGACCTTCGCCGTGATCGGCGTCGTCGTCGCCGAGTTCTATAGCTCGGACAAAGGGCTCGGCTATCTGTTGCTGCTGGAAGTCTCGAACGGCGACACGACGCGCGCGTTTGGCTCGATCATCTATCTGACGCTGCTCGGCCTGCTGGTCTTCGGCGTCGTCGTGCTGATCGAACGGCTGATGGTGCCGGCGCATATGCTCAAACGTTTCGACGAGACGAGCGGACGCACGGCGGGGTAATGCCCTCTTTACTTCGTCGTCGTTATTTTTCTTATCGTCACCCCCGCGAAAGCGGGGGTCCATCTCGATAACGGATTCGCTGCCCGGATGGATTCCCGCATACGCGGGAATGACGAATTAAAAGAAGGTCGAGCAGTCCTAAACCGAGAAATACTTCGCCTGGGGATGAACCAGCACGATGGCCGAGGTCGATTGCTCGGGTTCAAGCTGATCCTCGTCCGATAGCGCGAGGCCGATCTGTTCGGCCCCCAGCAACGCCAAGAGCTGACGCTGATCGCCCAGATTGGGGCACGCCGGATAACCGAAGGAATAGCGGCTGCCGCGATAGTTCTGCTGCAGCATCGTCGCCATGTCGCGCGGTTCGTCGGCAGAGAAACCAAGCTCGGCTCGAATGCGCTTGTGCGTGTATTCGGCGAGCGCTTCGGCCATTTCTACCGAAATGCCATGCAGGTAGAGATAATCCTGATAACGGTTTTCGGCGAACCATTCGCGCGCGACTTCCGAGGCGCGTGCGCCCACCGTCACCAACTGTAACCCGATGACATCGCGCTGCGGGTCGCTGACATCGCGCAGGAAGTCCGCGATGCAGAGACCGCCATCCTTGTTCTGGCGCGGCAAGCTGAAACGCCCGGCTTCGGTCTTGCCGTCTTCATCGAACAGGATGACATCGTTGCCGTCAGCGGCGGCGCGCCAATAGCCGTAGGCTGCCTTTGGCTGAAGAATGTCGTCCTGCGCGATGAGGTCGAGCATGCGCTTGAGGATCGGACGCAATTCGTGATGCGACCATTCCATGAATTCCTCGAGCGTGCGGCCTTCCTTGCGATAGCCCCACTGGAATTGATAGAGCATGCGTTCGTTGATGTAGGGCACCAGCGCCTTGACCGGCACATGCTCGATGATGCGCGGCCCCCAGAACGGCGGCGTTGGCACCGTCATTCCCTGATGCAGCTCGGCACGGCGCATGCGGATTTCTTCGACATCGACCGGACGCAGGATCTTCGCATCGGCGGCGCGGCCTAGCTTGCGCTTCTCATTGACCGGCCTGCCCTCGTTGGCGGCGCGGCGTTCGGCTACCAATTCGTCGAACTTGCCGGTGGCGATCGTCTCCATCAGGCTCAACCCGTCGAACGCGTCGCCCGCATAAACCACGCCGCCGGTGCCATAGGCCTTGGCACAATCTTCCTCGACATAGCGCCGCGTCAGCGCCGCGCCGCCAAGAACGACGGGATATTTGAGGCCCTGGCGCGTCATCTCTTCCAGATTCTCGCGCATCACCACGGTCGATTTGACCAGCAGGCCCGACATGCCGATGGCGTCGGCCTTGTTGGCGAGGGCCGCTTCGAGAATCGACGAGATCGGCTGCTTGATGCCGAGATTGATGACCTTGTAGCCGTTGTTGGTGAGGATGATATCGACGAGATTCTTACCGATGTCGTGCACGTCGCCCTTCACCGTCGCGAGGACGATGGTGCCGCGCTGATTGCCTTCCTTGCGCTCCATATGCGGCTCGAGGAAACCAACGGCGGCCTTCATCGTCTCGGCCGATTGCAGGACGAAAGGCAACTGCATCTTGCCCGAACCGAACAATTCACCGACGACCTTCATCCCGTCCAATAGGAAGGTGTTGATGATCGTCAGCGGCGGATGCTTTTTCATCGCTTCGGCGAGATCGTCTTCGAGACCCGGACGGTCGCCATCGACAATGCGTTGCGACAGGCGTGGACCGACCTCGGTCGGGCGTTCCTTCTTCTTCACTTGATCCAGCGTACGATCGCGGAACAGCGCGATGAAGGCATGAAGCGGATCGACGCCTTCGCGGCGGCGGTCGAAGATCAAATCCTCGGCCGCGTTGCGCTCTTCTTCGGCGATCGAATGAAGCGGCATGATTTTGGAGATATGAAGGATCGCCGAGGTCAAGCCGCGCTTCAACGCATGATCGAGATAGACCGAGTTGAGCACCGCACGCGCCGCCGGATTGAGGCCGAACGAAATGTTCGAAAGGCCCAGCAAAATCTGGCAAGACGGCATCGCCTTTGAAATCTGCTCGATCCCATCGAGGGTTTCGATGCCGAGCTTGCGGTCGTCCTCGTTGCCGGTGCAGATCGTGAAGGTCAGCGGATCGATGATGAGATCGGATTCCTTGAGGCCGAACTTGCCGCAGGCGAAGTCGCGCAAACGCAGCGCCAGTTCGACCTTGCGAGCGCAATCCTTGGCCATGCCCTGCTCGTCGATGGTCAGGGCGATGACGGCGGAACCGAAGCGGCGTGCGAGTTCCAGGCGCTTCGCCGCCGGCTCCTCGCCGTCTTCGAAATTGATCGAATTGAGGATCGCCTTGCCGCCATAGAGCTTCAGCGACGCTTCGATCACCGGCAGTTCGGTGCTGTCGATCACCAGCGGCGCCGTCACCGAGCCGCGCATACGGCTGATGACTTCACCCATTTCGGCGATCTCGTCGCGGCCAACGAACGCGGTGCAGACATCGAGCGCGTGCGAGCCTTCCTTGATCTGCTCGCGCGCCATCTCGATGCAGCCGTCCCACTCGCCTTGTTCCTGATATTGGCGAAATCGCTTCGAGCCGTTGGCGTTGCAGCGTTCGCCGACCGAGAGATAGGCATTTTCCTGGCGCAGCGGGGTTTGGGAATAAAGCGATGCGACGGCAGGCACCCAGACGAAGCTGCGTTTCTTCGCGCGCGGACGCAGGCCGCCATCGGCCAGCCGGCCCAGCATCGCATGTAGCGCGCCGATATGTTCGCCCGTGGTGCCGCAGCAGCCGCCGATGAGGCTGACGCCGTCTTCGGTGACGAAGCGTTCTTGCCATTGCGCCAGTTCGTGCGGTGACAGCGGATAGTGCGCGTGGCCGTGATGCAGTTCGGGCAGGCCGGCATTGGGCTGCACCAAGATGCGGCCCGGCCAGTTATCCGACAGCCATTTGACGTGCTCCGCCATTTCCTGCGGGCCGGTGGCGCAGTTGATGCCGATGAGCGGCACGTCCAGCGCATCGATCACCGTCGCCGCAGCGGCGATGTCGGCACCGACGAGAAGCGTGCCCGTCGTTTCAACCGTCACCTGAACGAAGATCGGTTGATCACCGCCGGCATCGGCGCGGGCGCGCTTGGCGGCATTGACGGCGGCTTTGATCTGCAGCGTGTCCTGGCAGGTCTCGACGAGGATCGCATCGACACCGCCTTCGACGAGGCCGCGGCATTGCACTGTCAGCGCGGTTTCCAGCGTTTGATAATCGGTATGGCCCAGCGAAGGCAGGCGCGTGCCCGGCCCGACCGCACCGAGGACGAAACGCGGGCGGCCATCGGCCTTGAATTCGGCGACCGCTTCGCGCGCCAGTTCGGCAGCGCGGCGGTTGATGTCATAGGCTTTGTCGGCGATGCCGAATTCGCCGAGCGTCAGCGGCGAGCCGCCGAAGCTGTTGGTCTGAATCGCGTCCGATCCCGCCTTGAGAAATTCGCGATGGATATCGAGCACGAGATCGGGGCGCGTCTCGTTGAGAATTTCGGTGCAGTTCTCGTGGCCTTGGAAGTCTTCTTCCAGGCGCAGCGGCAAACCCTGAACATGGGTGCCGATCGCGCCATCGCACAGCAGGACATAGTCGGATAGGAAGTCGAGGATATGCGGCATCAAAAACTCTATTCGGCGGGAACGACGGCAGGTTCGACACCCAGCGCGGCGCAGATGCCAAGGACGAGATCGGCGCGGTTGAGCGTGTAGAAGTGAAAGTCATCGACGCCCGCATCGGCGAGGCGTCGGCATTGTTCGGCGGCGGCACGGATACCGATGGCAGCGCGCCGTTCGGGATCGTTTTCGGTGCCGTCGAACTGCGCGGCGAGCGAGGCCGGAATGCCGGCGCCGCACGCCGCCGCGAATTTCTGCACCTGCTGAAAATTCGCGATCGGCAGAATGCCCGGCACGATCGGCACGCGAATGCCCGCCGCGCGCGCGCGATCGAGGAAGCGCAGGAACTTGTCCGTGTCGAAGAAAAACTGCGTCAAGGCACGCTCGGCGCCGGCATCGATCTTGCGCTTCAGGTTATCAAGATCGGTTTCGGCGCTGACGGCTTCAGGATGCGTCTCGGGGTAGGCGGCGACGCTAATTTCGAAATCGCCGATACGCTTGAGGCCCTCGACCAGATCCGCCGCCTGGGCATAGCCGTCGGCTTGCGGTTGGTAACGGCCCGTGCCGGCCGGCGGATCGCCGCGTAGCGCGACGATATGACGAACACCGGCATCCCAATAATTTTGCGCGACGGCATCGATCTCCGCACCGCTGGCGCCGACACAGGTGAGATGCGCGGCCGGTTCCAGCGCCGTTTCACGTCGGATGCGCGCGACGATCGCATGGGTGCGTTCGCGGGTCGATCCACCCGCGCCGTACGTCACCGAGACGAAAGACGGCGCGAGAATTTCGAGCCGCTTCACCGCTTGCCAGAGCGCCGTTTCCAACGCCTCCGTCTTCGGCGGGAAGAATTCGAAGGAGATCGACGGTTGTTTTTTCATGATGCCACCGTGCGCGGAATAGCCGGCGTGACCACAGCCGGCAGATCGATGCGGCGCGCCACCCAGATCGAAACCGTCAAAGGTTGTCCGAGAAGATGCCGTACCGGTTCGGGAACAAGGCCGGCTTCGCGGCACCATTCGATCACTTCGGCATCGGCAAAGCCCATATGACGATGCGCGCGATCGGTGCGCAGGAATTCCAGCGCGTGCGGCGCGAAATCGACGATCACCAGCCGGCCCTGCGGGCGTAGCACACGCGCAGCCTCGGCGATCGCCAGCGAGGGGCGGTCGGCGTAATGCAGAACCTGATGAAAGATCGCCGCATCAAACGAGTCGCCGGCCAGCGGGAGCTGATAGACATCGCCTTGGCGAATGGTCGTGTTGCGCAGATCGGCCTTTTCGAGATTGACCCGCGCCACCGCAAGCATTTCGCGCGAATTGTCGATCCCAACCGCATGATCGACCCGGGACGCGAAGATTTCGAGCATCCGCCCGGTGCCGGTGCCGAGATCGAGAAAATCCTTCACGGCGTGATCGGCCAGCGCATCGAGCACGGCCTGCTCGACTTCGCGTTCGTCGATATGGAGCGAGCGGATTTCGTCCCATTGCTCGGCATTCGCACGGAAATAGGCGCTGGCCGCGTCGGCACGCTGCCGCTTCACCGTCTCGAGCCGGGCCATGTCGAGGATGACGGTTGGATCGTCCGTCGGCACCGAGGCGCAAATCTGTTTGGCCAGTTCAGACACTCGGCCACGCTCGGCCAAGCGGTAGAACACCCAGGTGCCCTCGCGGAACCGGTCCAGCAAGCCGGCCTCGCAAAGCAGCTTGAGGTGTCTGGATACCCGGGGCTGGCTTTGGCCGAGAATGTCCGTGAGTTCGGTCACGGTCAGCTCACCATGGGCGCAGAGCAGGACCAACCGCAACCGGGTCGATTCCGCCACCGCGCGTAAACTGGAGAGAACCGTCTCCATCTCTGATCCTTGTTGCCATCACTTGATTATATAAACATATCTTTATGTCTAAATCAAATGGGCAATCTGCCGCACATTGATTTATGGGACGAATGAATGGGCCGAAATGGGCGGGATTTGCCAACGCTTGTCGCGGAACAATACGGGACCTATGCTTGGGACAGCATTAACGTCCCAAAAAGAAGGCCCGTTCGTCCCCATGTATCAGCGCATTTTGACCTTCGCGTCGGTTCTCCTGCTGGCCTCCGGACTGTCGCTGGGAAGTGCCCGCGCGATCCAGGCCACCGATCCGGCAGCCGCGATCAACGACGTCGTCAAACAGGCCATCAGCACCATGCAGAGCACGCAGGGTTCCGACGCCGACCGCGAAGGCGAATTCCGCAAACTGCTGACTTCGGGCTTCGACATTCCGCGCATCTCGCGCTTCGTGCTGGGACGCTATTGGAACGGCGCCGACGACGCATCGCGGCACACTTTCTCAGACCTGTTCGAGAATTGGATCATCCGGACCTACGGCTCGCGCTTCCGCGAATATGGCGGCCAGACCATTCAGGTGACGAGCACGCGCCCGGAAAGCGACACAACCTCGGTCGTGATGAGCCAGTTCATCAATCCGAACACCAAAGCGCCGCCGGCGAAGGTCGAATGGCACGTCCGCAAGATGGGCGATAACGATTACAAGATCATCGACGTGTCGGTCGAAGGCGTCAGCATGGCGCTGACCCAACGCGACGAGATCGCGGCTGTGGCCGACCGTAGCGGCGGCACGATCGAGGGCCTGAACAAGGCGCTGCAACAGCGTCTCGCGAACGGCGACACCGCGCCTCCCGCCAAGTAAGGCCGCCAAATAAAAAAAGGGCCTTTCGGCCCTTCTTTATCGTTTTTCGAACAACCCCTCCGCGCTTAACCGCGCGTGAGGGGTTTATATTGCAGGCGATGCGGCTGATCGGCCTGAATGCCGAGACGGCGATGCCGGTCGGCTTCGTAATCCTGATAATTGCCTTCGAACCACACGACCTGACTGTCGCCTTCAAAGGCGAGGATATGGGTCGCGATGCGATCGAGGAACCAGCGATCATGGGTGATGACCACGGCGCAGCCGGCAAATTCCAACAACGCGTCTTCGAGCGCGCGCAGTGTATCGACGTCGAGATCGTTGGTCGGTTCGTCGAGCAGGATGACGTTCGCGGCCCGCTTCAGCATCTTGGCCAGATGAACGCGATTGCGCTCACCGCCCGATAGCTGCCCGACCTTCTTCTGCTGGTCGGTACCGCGGAAGTTGAACAACGAGACATAGGCGCGCGACGGCATCTTGCGGCGGCCAAGATCGATCTCGTCATTGCCGTCCGAGATTTCTTCCCACACGTTCTTGGTCGGCGCCAGCGTATCGCGCGACTGATCGACATAACCGAGCTTCACGGTTTCGCCGACGCGGAAGGTACCGCTGTCGGGCGTGTCTTGGCCGGTGATCATGCGGAACAACGTCGTCTTTCCGGCGCCGTTGGCACCGATGATGCCGACGATACCGCCCGGCGGCAGGCGGAAGGACAGATTTTCGATCAGCAGCCGGTCGCCATAAGCCTTGGAAATGCCTTCGGCCTGGATGACCAGATCGCCGAGACGCGGTCCCGGCGGCAGCACGATCTGCGCGGTATCCGGGGCTTTCTCTCGGCTCTCGGCCAACAGGGTTTCGTAGGCGGCGACGCGCGCCTTGCTCTTGGCCTGACGGGCGCGCGGGCTCTGTTGCACCCATTCCAATTCGCGCGACAAAGTGCGCTGACGCGCTTCTTCCGATTTGCCTTCCTGGGCGAGGCGTTTCTGCTTCTGATCCAGCCAGCCGGTGTAATTGCCTTCGTAGGGAATGCAGCGGCCGCGATCGACTTCGAGAATCCAGCCCGCCACCTCATCGAGGAAGTAGCGATCGTGGGTGACGGTCACGACCGTACCCGGATAATCCTTCAAGAAACGCTGCAGCCAGGACACCGATTCGGCGTCGAGATGGTTGGTCGGTTCGTCGAGCAACAGCAGGTCGGGCTTTTGCAGCAGCAACCGGCACAGCGCGACGCGGCGGCGCTCGCCGCCCGACAACTTCGTGACATCGGCATCGCCCGGTGGGCAACGCAGCGCGTCCATGGCGATCTCGATCGTGCGATCGAGTTCCCAGCCATTAGCGGCGTCGATCTTTTCCTGCAACTCACCCTGCTCGGTGATGAGGTCGTTCATCTCGTCGTCGGTCAGCTCTTCGCCGAACCGCGCGCTGACGGCCTCGAACCGATCCAGCAGATTTTTGATCTCGCCCAACCCTTCGCGGACATTGGCGGCAACGTCCTTGGTCGGATCGAGTTCGGGTTCTTGCGACAGGAAGCCGACCTTGGCGCCCTCGGCGGCCCAGGCCTCACCGACATAGCTCTTATCCGTCCCGGCCATGATCCGCAGGAGGGTCGATTTGCCGGCGCCGTTCGGGCCGAGAACGCCGATCTTGGCCCCCGGAAGGAAGGACAGAAAAACTTCCTTCAGGACCTCGCGGCCACCCGGATAGGTCTTGCCAAGACCTTTCATCACGTAAATGTATTGATAAGCTGCCATGCAGGACTTCTAGCCGAGGGGGTCCCGCCTCGCAATGTGGCAGGCGATACCCAGGCTCAAACGAGGCCAATGAGGAGAATGACGATATGACCACCGAAACCGCGATTCTGGCCGGCGGCTGTTTCTGGGGCGTGCAGGATTTGCTGCGCCGTTACCCCGGCGTCATCAAGACCCGGGTGGGCTATTCGGGCGGCGAGGTGCCCAACGCGACATACCGCAATCACGGCAACCATGCCGAGGCGGTCGAGATCATTTTCGACCCGGACAAGCTGAGCTATCGCACGCTGCTCGAATTCTTCTTTCAACTGCACGATCCCAGCACGCCGAACCGCCAGGGCAACGATCGCGGCGCCAGCTATCGCTCGGCGATCTATTACACGACGCCCGAACAGAAACAGGTCGCCGAGGACACGATCGCCGACGTCAACGCGTCGGGCCTGTGGCCCGGCAAGGTCGTGACCGAAGTCACCGCTGCCAGCGACTTCTGGGAAGCCGAGCCGGAACATCAGGATTATCTTGAGCGCATTCCGAACGGCTACACCTGCCATTTCGTCCGGCCCAACTGGAAGCTGCCGGTCCGCGCCAAGGCATGAGCAGCACCGTCACTAAAAAACGCGCGGCCTTTCGCGCGCTGCATGAACGCGGCTGCTTCGTCATCCCCAACCCGTGGGATGCCGGCAGCGCGCGGATGCTGCAACATATGGGTTTTGCTGCGTTAGCTTCGACCAGTTCGGGTTATGCTTGGACCACAGGCCGATCCGACAACAGCGTCACGCGAGACGATGTGCTGAACCATCTGACAACCCTGTGCAGCGCGGTCGATCTGCCGGTGAACGCCGATTTCGAATCCGGCTTCGCAACAGCGCCCGAAGACGTCGCCGCGAATGTCGGACTGGCGATCGAAACCGGCGTTGCGGGTCTTTCGATCGAAGATTTGAACAGCCCCGGCGTGCTGTACGAAACGCCACTGGCCATCGAGCGTATCCGCGCCGCCCGAAGGACGATTGATCGTTCCGGCCATGACGTTCTGTTGGTTGCACGTACCGAACGACTGCTGAGCGAGCCACGGGCGCTGACCGCTGCGATCGACAGACTAACCGCTTTCGCTGCAGCCGGCGCCGATTGCCTTTATGCGCCGGGCGTGCGCGACAAGGCCGACATCGCCGCGATGGTTCGCGCGGTCGCACCGAAGCCGCTGAACGTGCTGATGATGGGACCGGGCCTCAGCGTCGCCGAATTGGCCGATCTGGGCGTGCGGCGGATCAGCGTCGGCGGTGCACTCGCCCGGGTCGCTTGGGGCGCGATGATGGCCGCCGCCGAACAGTTCAAAGCCGGATCGTTCGACGGTCTTGCAAGCGGCGCACCGGGTAAACTACTCAACGACATCTTCAAAGCCGGCATCGAATAAAACCGGGATCAGGATCGTTATCAGATTATGGGTGCGCTTCGTTTTCTGCTGAATGTGTTGTGGATTTTCACCGGCGGTTTATGGATGACCGCCGCCTGGCTGATCGCCGGCCTCGTCATGGCGATCACCATCATCGGCCTGCCCTGGACGCGCGCCGCCTTCAACATCGCGCTCTATACCTTCCTGCCGTTCGGCCATCGCGTCGTGTCGCGCGCGGAATTCACCGGGCGCGAGGATGTCGGCACCGGGCCGCTCGGCTTAATCGGCAATGTGATCTGGTTCGTCCTCGCCGGCTGGTGGCTGGCGTTGATCCATATTCTGCACGCCATCTGCCTTGCCGTCACGATTATCGGCATCCCTTTCGCCTGGGCGCATCTGAAACTCGCCAAGATCGCTTTGTGGCCGGTTGGACGGATGATCGTCACCGTGGAAGAAGCAGCTTCATAAAACTGACTTATCGGGTTGCTAGGGTCGCGTCCGACACCTGGAGAACCCGATGAACCGAATGCTCTTTCCCTTGCTTGCCGCCGCGACCCTGACCGCCGCCACGGCCCACGCCGCCGACCGCCCCCATAACCTCATCCTGTTCGTGCCCGATGGCCTCCGCGCCGTCAGCGTCACGCCGGAAGCGTCGCCTACCTTCGCCGCCATCCGCGACCAGGGCACGAATTTCCAGAACAGCCATTCGATCTTCCCGACCTTCACCATGGCCAATGCCTCGGCGCTCTCGACCGGGCATCTGCTGGGCGATACGGGCGTCTTCTCGAACGCCATCAGCTCGGGCTTTGCCGTGACGGCCGCTGCCGGCAGCGTCACGCCCAATCTCGAGAACGACGCCGTGCTGGGCGAAATGGACAGCAAGCTCAACGGCAACTTCGTCGATGAAACCGCCATTGTCGCCGCCGCGCGCCAAGCCGGTTTCGGTACGGCGCTGATCGGCAAGCTGGGACCGACCCTGATGTTCGATCATCAAGACCGCACCGGCGGCCCGACCATCGTCGTCGATGACGCGACCGGCACCGCCGCCGGCATTCCCCTGTCGCCGGAAATGACCGATGCCATGAACGCGGCGCAACTGCCGCTCTCGACCCCGACGCGCGGCGTCAACAGCGATGCCGGGGACATGAAAACGCCCGGCACCACCTTCGCCAACGTCATCCAGCAGAATTACTTCGCCGATGTCGCGACCAAAGCCGTGCTGCCGATGCTGAAAGCAAAAGGCCAGCCCTTCGTTCTGGTATTCTGGTCGCGCGATCCCGACGGGACGCAACACAATCAGGGCGACAGCCTGATGAAGGTCACGCCCGGCATCAACGGTCCCAGCTCGAAACTGGCGATCAAGAATGCCGACGACGATCTCGCCAAACTGCGCGCGACGCTCGAGACGCTGGGCCTCGCCGCCGATACCGACATCGTCGTCTCGGCCGATCACGGCTTCTCGACCATCTCGAAAGAGAGCCAGACCAGCCCGGCCGCACGCGCCAGCTACGCTGATACGCCGACGGGCTTCCTGCCGCTTGGCTTCCTCGCCATCGATCTCGCCAACGCGCTGCACCAACCGCTGTACGATCCCAGTGACAAGAATGCGCAAATTCTTGCCGAGCATCATCCGAAATCCGGCAGTGCCCTCATCGGTGCCGACCCGGCGCATCCGGATGTGATCGTCGCGGCGAATGGCGGCTCCGATCTGATCTATCTGCCGAAGGCGGACAAATCCCTGGCACAGCGGACGGTCGCAGCCTTGCTGAAGCAGGATTATGTCAGCGGCATCTTCGTCGATGATCGTCTAGACCGCATCGCCGGCACGCTGCCGCTGAGCGCCATCGGCCTTCACGGCGCGGCGGTTACGCCCTCGCCCGCCATCGTCGTCAATTTCCGCAGCTATGCCGCCGGTTGCGATCAGCCGATCGCCTGCAGCGTCGAAATCGCCGATGCGCCGTTGCAGCAGGGCCAGGGCTATCACGGCAACTTCAATCGCGGCGACACGCGCAACTTCATGGCGGCGATGGGTCCGGACTTCAAAACCGGCTTCGTCGATCCGGCCCCGGTCAGCAATGCCGATATCGGCCGGACCATCGCCCATGTCCTGAAGCTCGACATCAAAGCCAAGGGCAAGCTGGAAGGCCGCGTCATCGGCGAAGCGATGCCGGGCGGCGCAGTACCGAAATACACGGCGGGGACGCTGAAGTCACAACCGGCGAATGGCCTCGCGACGACGCTGCTATATCAAGACGTGCAAAAGACCCGGTATTTCGATGCCGCGGGCTTCCCCGGCCGTACCGTCGGCGTGGACCCGGCGAAAGCCACCGCCTCGCGCTAATCGGCAGCTCATGCTAAATTCCTCCGACCCGGACACCAACCGGGGCGGAGGAACGCATGATCAATCTCCAAGATATCCGTTATGTGCGGCTCGGTACGCGCGACCTTGAGGGCGCGATCGATTACGCGACCAAGATATTGGGGCTGCAGCTCGTCTCGCGCGAAGGCAAGTCGGCCTATTTCCGCAGCGACAAGGTCGAAGTGCGCGGCGACACCCGCGATCACACGCTGGTCTATTTCGAGGGCGACCCGAACGACCACACCATCGGCTTCGACCTGAAAGACCCGGCCGATTTCGATACGGTCGGCGCGGCGCTGGATAATGCCGGCTATCGCGCGACCGCCGCCAACAAAGAAGCCTGCGAACTGCGCCGCGCGAAAGGCGTCCTTCAATCGATGGACCCGACCGGCAACAAGATCGAGATCGTCGCCCGTCCCTATCATTCCGGGCCGCGTTATTTCCCCGGCCGCGACGCGGGCATCACCCATTTCAGCCATATCGGGCTCAATTCGACCGATACGATTCGCGACGAGAAATTCTGGACCAATATCTGTAACGCGCGCGTTTCGGATTGGCTGGGCGATGCGCCTCTGCTGCGCATCTCGACCTGCCATCATTCGATCGCGATGTTCCCATCGACGGTGCCCGGTGTGCAGCACATCAATCATCAGGTCGAAGACATCGACGACGTGATGAAGTCCTATTATTTCCTCAAGGAAAAGGGCGTGAAGATCGCCTGGGGTCCGGGGCGTCATCCGCTGTCCACAGCGGTGATGGTCTATTTCTATGGGCCGGACAACATGGTCTATGAATATTCCTGCGGCGTGAAACACATCAGCGCCGAGGACGAGAAGACCTATCGCCCGCGCCAGTTCCCCTCGACTCTTACCTCGTTCTGCATGTGGGGCTCGATCCCGGATTTTCCCTCGATGCAATCCGCGATGGAACCGGCGAAGCCTTCATTGAAAGCCGTCTAAACCAACCGACGAAGATCGGCCTTCCGGTCGCAAGACCGGACCTTATCAGATCAGGGAGCTATAAACTTCATGCGCGCCTCCACCGCCCTTCGCATTTCGGTCATCGCCCTCGGCGCTTCGCTGAGTGCATTCGCCCCCGCCTTTGCTGCCGACAAGCTGGGCGTCGGCAAAGCCTTCGCGACAGCCTTTGCCTTCATTCCCATCGATGTCGGCGTCGAAAGCGGCATCATGCAGAAGCATGGTCTCGACGTGACCATCTCCGGCTTCAACGGTTCGGCCGGCTTGCAGCAGGCGGTCACCGCCGGTCAGCTCGACATCAGCCTCGGCTCGGGCACCGATGTGGCTTTCATCGTGAAGGGCGTTCCGGTGAAAGCCGTTGCCGCGATGGCGGGACCGCCGCTCGCCTATGGCATCGTCGCCGGTGCAGATAGCGGCATCACCACGGTCGAAGGCTTGAAAGGCCGTAAGGTCGCTGTCGCGTCGCGCAACTCGCTGGTCTATTGGCTGACACGGCATCTGTCGGACAAGATGGGCTGGGGCCTCGACGGCATTCAGATCGTCTATATCAGCGGCGGTAACCCCGCCAACATCGCCGCATTGCGCACCAAACAGGTCGATGCCCTGACCAACGGAATCGACGTCGGCTATCAGCTCGAGAAAGACGGCCAGGGCAAGCAGCTCGTCAATTTCGGCAAATATGTCGATGAATATCTGACCCATGCGATCTACGCGACCAACACGATCATGGCAGACCGCCCCGAGGTGCTGCGCCGATTCCTCGTCGCCTGGTTCGAGACCATCGCCTATATGAAAACGCACCGCGACGACGTGGTGAAGATCGGAATGCGCGTCGGCAACGTCAAAGATCCGGATGTCGCTGGACGCGTCTTCGACGAAGCGATGCCGATGTTCTCGCTCGACGGGCGCTTCGATCCGGTAGCCATGGTTGCCGTGCGCAAGGCGACCGTCGAACTCGAAATGTTGACGGAAGAGCCGGATATGGCGCCGCTTTATACCGACGCGTTCCTGCCGAAGAAGTAATTCGGAACAGCGGTTATTCGCTTGCTGCCTTCGCGGGTGGCGAATAGCCGCTGACTTCCGCCCCGGCGCTGCGGCTGAGGCGGATGAAATAAGGGCATGACGTCAGCGTCAGAAGGCCCATCAACAGCAGCGTCAGGTGCATATCACCAAGCGGAATGTCGTCCGCCGAATGGCCCCGCAGCACCAAGATCAAATTCAGCAGCACCGCCGCGACGGCAACGCCCATGCCGTTCGAGATTTGTTGCAGCATGGCGTGCAGGCTGGCGGCGGCGCTCATCCGCGGCTGCGGGATGTCGGCGAACGCCATGCTGTTGAGCGCCATATATTGCAGCGAGCGCGAGCAGCCGCCGATGATCAGCAGCGCAAAGATCACGCTGAGCGGCGTCGCATCGGTGAAGAAGGCGCAGACCAGCACGCCCAGCGCGCTGAGGATCGCATTACCGAACAGCACATTGCGAAAACCCCAGCGCCGCAGGATCGGAATGGCGCCCAGCTTCATCGAAAAGGCCCCGAACGCCGGCCCGACGATGATGAGTCCGGAACTGAACGCGGTTAAACCGATGCCGATCTGCAGGAGAATCGGCAGCATATAGTTCAGCGAGGCCGTCCCGACGCGATAAAGCGTGCCGCCAAGAACGCTGGACGAAAAAGTCGGGATTTCCAGCAAGGTCGGATCGAGCACCGGATGCGGATGACGTCGGACATGGCGGATCGCCGCCCAGCCTGCGATCACCGCGGCAACGCAGAGGATGATTGCCTCGATGATATCAATGTCGGGTCGCACCGCGAGGTCGCAGACATAAACGAGACAAGCAAGCGCGAGGCCGGTCAGCAGGAACCCGATCCAATCGAGCGCCGGCGGACGCGGCTCATACGTCTCCTTAATGAAATGAAGGACGAGCCCAAGGCCCAAGATGCCGACAGGCACATTGATGAAGAAGATCCAGCGCCAAGAGGCGTAATCGGTGATGAAGCCGCCGACGGGCGGGCCGAGGATTGGCCCTACCAGCGCGGGGAAAGTCAGATAGGCCATCGCCGAAACGAATTCCGATTTGGCGACGCTGCGGAACATGATCAGCCGCCCGACCGGCACCATCATCGAGCCGCCGATGCCCTGCAGCACGCGCGAGGCGGCAAGCTGCGACACGTCGTTGCAAAAACCGCACAGGGCCGATCCGACGGTGAAGACGACGATCGCGCTGCAAAACACCGTGCGCGCACCGAACTTGTCGGCGACCCAGCCGCTGACCGGGATGAAGATCGCGAGGCTGAGAACATAAGCGGTGATGCCGACGCTGAGATGGATCGGCGTCGTGCCGAAAGACACCGCCATCTGCGGCAACGCCGTCGTGATGATCGTGCTGTCGAGATTTTCCATGAACAACGCCGATGCGACGATCAACGGCACGACCATGCTGGGTGCGATCGACAGTTTCATGGGTTCGTGCGCCACCTCACCTAGTCCGTACCCTCCGCCTCGACCGGGCGGCGATGGCCGCTGACCTCGGCCCCGGCATTCGGCGCGAGTCGGATGTAAAAATAACATCCCGATGCGGCGATCATCGCCATCATCAGGAAGACGAGGCGGATATCGATGCTCGACAGCATGTCCGCGGACTCGCCGCGCAAGAACTGCGTCATATGGACGAGGACCGCGGCGACAGCAACGCCCATGCCATTGGTTATCTGCTGCATCATGCTCGAAAAACTGTTGGCCGCGCCCGTGCGCTCGGACGAGATTTCGGCATAGGACAATGTCGTCAGCCCGGTGAATTGCAGCGAGCGGAAGAAACCGCCGATCAGCAGTATCAGGAACACGACATAACCGGACATACTCGGCACCACCAAAGCACAAGCGGCGATGGCAGAGGCGCTGAGGAGGCCGTTAACGAACAGCACGTTGCGGAAGCCCCAACGTCGCAAAACCGGCGGAATCGCGACTTTCATGAACAGCGAGCTGAGCGCCGCCGCCAACGTGATCATGCCCGACGCAAAGGCCGTCATGCCCATGCTGACCTGCAGCATGATCGCCATGAGATAGCTGACGCCGCCCGCGCCGATGCGGAACAGCCCGCCGACGAGAACACCGTTGAAGAAGCACGGTTCCTTGAGCAAGGTCAGATCGACCGTCGGTTCGGCAAGGCGCGCCATATACCAGCAAGCGAAACCACCAGAGGCAAGACTGAGCGCGAACAGCCCCCACGTCAGCAGGGCGTTGGCGTTGGGCTGAATGACCATGTCGCAATCGAGGACCAAGCTAGCGATCGCGATCCCGGTGAAGATAAAGCCGATCCAATCGAAGGACGCTTTTCTCTCTTCGCGGTAATTCTCGATGAAGATGAAAACGAGGATCACGCCGACAATGCCGATCGGCACATTGAGGAAGAAAATCCAGCGCCAGGACGCATAGGTCGTGATAAAGCCACCCAGCGGCGGACCGAAGACCGGCCCCAACATCGCCGACATCGTCAGGTAAGAAAGCGCGCGGACCAAACCCGCCTTGCCCACCGACCGGAACAGCACCAGCCGCCCGACCGGCACCATCATCGCGCCGCCGAGACCCTGGAAAATGCGCGAAAGGGTGAATTGCGTGATGTTGTCGCAAAGCCCGCACAAGATCGAGCCCAGCGTGAAGACCGCGATTGCAGCACCGAAAACCGTGCGCGACCCCAGCCGGTCGGAAACCCAACTACTGACCGGAATGAAGACAGCGAGGCTCAGCATATAAGCGGTGATGCCGATGCTGAGATGGATCGGCGTCGTGCCGAATGAGACCGCCATTTGCGGCAGCGCCGTAGTGATGACGGTGCCGTCGATATTCTGCATCAAGAACGCGGCCGCAACGATCGCCAGCAGGATGTTTTGACGCGAAATGGCGAACGACATGCAACCGATGTCCGGGAAAACGGCGTGAGTGGACAATCTATTGCCTGGCCGTGGCTTTACAACCCGCGCCGGGGCATTCCCGCCCCTCGCCCTAACCCGCTTCACCTGGCCTCCGAAGCCCGCTAAATTCGGGGCGGGATACTCGAAACCCCAAGAGGAGGAACGTTTCATGGCGATCACGATGTATTCCGGCTCCGTGCCGGTTTTCTTACAGCTTCTGCCCGCGATCTCGGGCTGCCTCGATAAGGCGCAGGCTTTCGCCGAAAGCCGCAAATTCGATCCGAATGTGATCCTGCAGCACCGTCTGGCGCCCGATCAGTTCACCTTCACCCGTCAGGTTCAGCAGGCTTGCGCCCATGCCTGTGCGCCCGGTCGTGTCGCCGGCGTGCCGGTGCCGGCCTTCACCGATACCGGCGCGACCATCGCCGAACTGAAACAGCGCATCGCCACCACCATCGATTATCTGAAGGGCCTCGACGCCAAGCAGATCGACGGCAAGGAAGACAGCGAAGTCAGCGTCCAGCTCGGCCCGAACACGCGCGTCTTCAAGGCGCAGGTTCTGGTGTTCCATCACGCCCTGCCGAACTTCTATTTCCACACCGTCACCGCCTACGACATTCTGCGCCAGATGGGCGTCGAAGTCGGCAAGCGCGATTACATGGGCCAACTGCCCGCCTAATCGACAACATCGATAAAGTGTAAAGGGCCGGTCATTACACGACCGGCCCTTTTGCTATAGGGTCGGATAAAAGGCGGCACAGGCCGCACGCGGAAGTTGGGGGGAAATCTGAGATGCACGACAAGAAGTTCGGGATCGGTCAGCCCGTGCGTCGCAAGGAAGATCTTCGGCTTCTGACCGGCAAAGGCCGCTACACCACTGACGTCGAATTGGCGGAGCAACTGCGCGCCGTCGTGCTGCGCTCGCCCCACGCCCATGCCAATATCAAATCGATCGATGCCGCGGCCGCGCTGGCGATGCCAGGCGTTGTCGCCGTTCTGACCGGCGCGGATGTTACCGCCGACAATCTGAAACCGACGCCGACCGACAACGCAACCTTCGGCCCGCGCCAGGCGCAGATGGCCTTTCCCGATGTCGTCCTGTGGAATCGCGATGGCTCGGACATGCATCCCTCGCCGCTGCTGCCGCTGGCCGTCGGCAAGGTCCGCTATGTCGGCGAAGGCCTCGCCCTGATCGTGGCCGAGACGCTGGCGATCGCCAAGGATGCCGCGGACCTCGTCGAGGTCGATTACGACACCCTGCCAGCCGCCACGCATCCCGAAGACGCGGCAAAGCCGGATGCGCCGCAGCTATGGGCCGAACCGACCAATGTCTGCCTCGATGCCGAGATCGGCGATGCGCCCGCAACTGAGGCGGTCTTCGCCAAAGCCGCCCACACGGTTCGCTTCAAGACCTGGATTCAACGCGTCACCGGCGTGACGATGGAACCGCGCTCGGCGACGGCTTTCTATGACACGAGCAACGACCATATCATCCTGCATGTTGCGGCCGGGTCGGGCTCGGTGCGCATGCGTGCCGGGGTTATCGCGATGATCGGCATCGCTCCCGAAAGGCTGCGCGTCATCTGCAATGACGTCGGCGGCAATTTCGGCACGCGCAACGCGCTCTATCCCGAGACAGCCCTCATCACCTGGGCGTCGATGCGGTTGAAGCGCTCGATTAAATGGGTATCGGAACGGACCGAATCTTTCGCCGCCGATTTCCAGGGCCGCGATCTCGCCGCCGATATCGAGCTGGCGATAGATGTGAAAGGCAAGTTTCTTGCCATGCGCGGCTCGTATCTCGGCAATGTCGGCGCTTACAATCTGTCGATCGTGCCGCTGCGCAAGGCGGTCGGCATCCTGACCAGCGTCTATGACGTCCCGACCGCCTATGTCACTGCCCGCAGCGTGCGCAGCAACACGCCGACGACCGTGCCTTACCGGAGCGCGGGCCGACCGGAAGCGATGTTCATCATGGAACGGCTGATCGATCTCGCCTGCAAGAAACATGGCTTCGACCGCGTCGAACTGCGTCGCCAGAATCTGATCGGGGTCGATGCTTTCCCCTACAAGAACGCGACCGGCATCACCTACGACAACGGCACCTATGAAGCGGCGATGAATTCGGCGCTGAAGCTTGGCGACTGGGATGGCTTTGCAGCACGGCGCGAAGAGGCGCGCAAGCGCGGCAAGCTCGCCGGGATCGGCCTCGCCAATTACATCGAATGCACCACCGGCGTGCCGCGCGAACGCGCCGAGTTGATCGTTCAGCCCGAAGGCCGCGTCGATGTTATCATCGGCACCCAGTCACACGGTCAGGGCCACGAGACCAGTTTTGCCCAATGCGTCAGCGAATGGCTGGGCGTGCCGTTCGACAAGATCACGCTGATCACCGGCGACACCGATGTCGTGCCGGTCGGCGGCGGCAGCAATTCCGGCCGCTCGATGCGTTATGCAAGCATCCTGATGGGCTACGCCTCCGACGAAATCATTGCCAAGGGCAAGCGCATCGCCGCCCATGTCTTTGAAGCCAACGCCGCCGATATCACCTTCGATGACGGTGTCTTCAAGGTCGAAGGCACCGACAGGCAGATGGATATCTTCGCCGTCGCCGCAGCCGCGCTGGGCCGCAATGACCTGCCCGAAGAACTGCGCGGTCGCCTCGCCGCCGAACGCGACGAAGTCTTCAAAGTCGCCGGCTTTCCCTTCGGCGCGCATGTCGCCGAGGTCGAGGTCGATCCCGACACCGGCGTCGTGGCGCTGACGCGCTACGCCGCCGTCGATGACGTGGGTCGCGCGGTCAATCCGATGATCCTTCACGGCCAAACCCATGGTGCGGCCGCCCAGGGCATCGGCCAAGCGCTGTGGGAGCAGTGCGTTTATGACAGCAAGACGGGGCAACTTCTGTCCGGGTCGCTGATGGATTACGCATTGCCGCGCGCCGACGTGCTGCCGACCTTCGCAACGGAATTGAGCGAAGTGCTCTCGCCGACCAACCGCCTGGGCGTGCGCGCCGGCGGCGAAGGCGGCACGACGCCGGCGCTGGCCGTGGTCGTCAACGCCATCGTCGATGCGCTGTCGGATTACGGCATCGACCATATCGAGATGCCCGCGACATCGGAGCGCGTCTGGCGCGCGATGCAGGATGCGCGGGCACATTGAATTTATCGGGGGAATAGCAAATGCGTTTGGGGACAAAGGCCGCACTGGCGGCAGCGGCGATATCACTGACGGCGATCGGCCCGGCCCATGCCGCCGATAAGATGAAAATCACCGTCTCCGGCTGGTTTTCGTCTTTCTCGAATTACTTCCTTGCCATCGATAAAGGCTATTACGCGCAGGAAGGTATCGAGACCGAGATCATCCAGGCCGGCGGCGGGACTGCAACACCGGCGCTGCTATCCGGCGATGTGCAATATTCAAGCTCCGCCAGTGTCGCCATCACCGCGATCCTCAAGGGCGGCGAATTAAAAATCGTCTTCGCCGACAATGATCGCGTGCCCTATCAGCTCTGGTCGGCACAGCCCGCGGTCAAGACGCTGGAAGACCTCAAAGGCAAGCAGGTTGCGATCGAAAATCGCGGCGACACGCACGAGATCGCCGTCCGCGAAACCTTCCGCAACGGCAAAGTCGATTCGGCCACCGTGATCTTCACCCCGTTGCAATCGCGCGCGACCATTCTGGCCGGCCTGAGTTCGGGTTCGCTGGCCGCCGCCAGCGTCACCAACGACGAGGTGCAAAAGCTGCAGGCCTTGCCCAACGCCCATATGGTCGCGGACATGACCAAGATCGTCCACACCATCACCGGCGGCGGCGTTTTCAGCGACGACTTCCTGGCCAAGCATCATGACCTCGCCGAGCGTTTCATGCGGGCGACGGTCAAAGGCCGCCGTCATGCCGTCGCCTTTCCGGAAGATATGGTCGCTTCGGTGCTGAAGCGCGATCAAGGGCAAAACCACGACGCGATCCTGCAAAGCTGGAACACGCAGATGCCGTTGCGTACCGCCGATGGAACGATCTCCGAAGACGCGCAGAAAGACGAGATCGTCGTCCGGTCCGAGTTGCTGAACGTGCCGCCCGAAAAGCGGCGTACCCCGGCGCAGGCTTTCGACTTCTCGTTGATCCGCCAGGCGAACGCCGAACTCGACAAGCAAGGATGGAAGCCATGAACCGCATCGCCGCCATTGTCACCGCTATCACGCTTACCGCCACCGCCGTTCCCGCTCATGCTGCCGATAAGATGAAGATCACCGTCTCGGGTTGGTTTTCGACTTTCTCGGGCTACTTCCTCGCCATCGACAAAGGCTATTACGCACAGGAAGGCATCGAGACCGAGATCATTCAAGCGGGCGGCGGCACGGCAACACCCGCCCTGTTGTCGGGCGACGTGCAATATTCAAGCTCGGCCAGCGTCGCCATCACTGCCATTCTGAAAGGCGGCGAATTGAAGATCGTCTTCGCCGACAATGATCGCGCACCCTACCAGCTCTGGACGGCGCAGCCGGCGATCAAGACCTTGGCCGATCTGAAAGGCAAACAGATCGCCATCGAGAACCGTGGCGATACGCACGAACTGACCGTGCTTGAGACGTTCCGCGCGGAACATGTCGATCCCTCGACCATCGTCTTCACCCCGCTGCAATCGCGCGCGACGATCATCGCGGCTTTAAGCTCAGGCTCGCTTGCCGCGGCCAGCATCATCACCGACGAAGCCGAGCGGGTGAAGAACCTGCCCAATGCGCGCATGATCGCCGACATGACCAAGATCGTGCATACGATCAATGGTGGCGGCGTTTTCAGCGATGCCTTCATCAGCAAGAACCGCGACCTCGCCAAGCGCTTCATGCGCGCCTCGATGAAAGGCCGGCGCCACGCCGTCGCCCTTCCCGAAGACATGGTCGTGTCGGTGCTGAAGCGTGACTCCGGCCAAAACCACGATGCGATTATGCAAGGCTGGGTCGCGCAGGAGCCGCTGCGCACCGCCGACGGAACGATATCGCTCGATGCCCAAAAAGAAGAGATCACCGTCCGGTCCGAGTTATTGAACGTTCCGTCGGAAAAACGCCGCACGCCGGATCAGACTTTCGATTTTTCCATAATCCGCGAAGCCAATGCCGATCTCGACAAGCAGGGATGGAAACCATGATCCGCCGTTTCATCGCCGCCGCCGCGCTGTGCGCCATTGCGACCGGACCGGCGCACGCCACCGATCCGATGAAGATCACCGTAACCGGCCTTGTTTCGGGCTTCGCCGATTATTTCATCGCGACGGATAAGGGCTATTTCGCGGAAGAAGGTATCGTTCCCGAGATCGTCCAAGCCGGCGGAAGCACCGCGACCCCGGCGCTGCTTTCCGGCGACGTACAATATTCGACCTCGGCCAGCATCGCCATCACCGCGATCCTGCGCGGCGGCGAGTTGAAGATCGTTTATGTGAACAACGATCACGTCCCCTATCAGCTTTGGACGACGCAGCCGGCGATCCAGACCCTGGCCGATCTGAAGGGCAAGCAGGTCGGCGTCGAGACGCGTGGCGACACGCACGAACTGGCGATGCGCGCGGCATTCCTCAATGTCGGCGTCGATCCGGCGACGGTGATCTATACGCCGCTCTCGAACCGCTCGGCCATCGTCGCTTCAGTCATGACCGGTTCGCTTGCCGCGGCGAGCATGGTCATCGACGAGTTCGAGCGCATCAAAGCGGCGCCCAACGCGCGGCTGCTGTTCGATTTGCAAAAGATCGAGTTGATCGCCGGCGGCGGCGTCTTTTCCGACAAACTACTGAAGGAAAACCGACCGCTGGCCGAACGTTTCATGCGCGCCGTCGTCAAAGGCCGCCGCGCCGGGCGGGACAATGTCGAGGAGATCGTCAATTCGGTGCGCAAGCGCAACCCGGCGCAATCCGCCGAAGACATTCGTACCGCCGTCAATCTGCAACGGCCGCTCAACACCATCGACGGCACGATATCGCTCGAGACGGAAAAGTTGGAGATTGCCAACCGCTCCGACCTCCTCAATATCGCACCCGACAAACGCCGCAAGCCGGAACAGGCGTTCGATTTCACGTTGCTGAAAGAAGCGAACGCCGACCTCGACCGCAAAGGCTGGAAGCCGTAACGAAAACCTTGCCGTCACCCCCGCGAAAGCGGGGGTCCATGACGCAACGAATTCGCTGCACGATGGATTCCCGCTTTCGCGGGAATGACGAAGTATTTTCTAATCCGCGTGCTGCATGCCGCGTTGCAGTTCGTCCTTCATCAGCCGCCAGATACGCTGGCGATAGGCGACGAAGGGCGCGCTGGCTTTGATCTTTTCGTCATCGACCCAGCGCGGTTTCGGCAGATCGACCGGCACGATATCGAGAATGCGGCCCGGCCGCGCGCCGAAGACAAAAATCCGATCCGACAGGAAGATCGCTTCGTCGATACTGTGGGTGACGAAGACGATGGTGCGATTGTCTGCGCTGAGCAGCTTCAGCAATTCGATCTGCATCAATTCGCGGATCATCGGATCGAGCGCGCCGAACGGCTCGTCCATCAGCAGATATTTCGGCGCGGTGCTGAGGGCGCGGGCGATACCGACGCGCTGCTTCATGCCGCCCGATAGCTGATGCGGGAAATAGCCGCCGAAACTCTTCAATCCAAGCTTCGACAGATTTTCCTCGGCGATGCGTTCGCGATCGGCGCGTTTGGTCTTTTGAATCTCCAACTCGAGCCCAAACTCTGCGTTCTTCTCCGCCGAGCGCCAGGGCAGCAGGTTGAATTCTTGAAACACCATCGAACGGCTGGGCGCGGGTCCGCGCACATGCGTCCCGTCGATCGTCACATTGCCCATGCTGGGCAGGATGATGCCATCGATGATGCGCAGCATCGTCGTTTTGCCGCAGCCGCTGGGGCCGAGGAACGAGACGAATTCGCCGTCGGCGATAGTGAAGGACACGTTTTCGAGCACATTGGCCGGCGCAGCGGCGCCGCGCTTGTTGCCGAAACGATGGGTGACGTTGGAAATCTCGATCATGATCTGTCGCCCCTCAATCCGAATTCTTGGCTTGCCATGGGGCGATCCAGCCTTCGACCCAGCGCATCGCCGAATTGAGGATCACGCCCGCACCGGCGAGAATAAACACGCCGGCAAACAGAAGCGCAGTGTCGTAATTGGCGCCCGCCTGGAAAATCAGATAGCCGAGGCCCGAGGTCGAGGCGTAAAACTCGGCCACCACGACCATGATCAGCACGCGGCCGATGGCGAGGCGGAAGCCGGCCAAAATGAACGGCAACGCCGCCGGAGCGATGATCTTGAACAGGATCTCGCGTTCGTTGGCGCAAAAGGCGCGCCCCGTCTCGATCAGCTTCTTGTCGATGCTGGAGACGCCGACTTCGGTATTGATGATGATGACGAAGATCGCGCCCAGCACGACGAGGACCACCTTCGACCAAACGCCGAGGCCCAGCCACAGGATGATCAGCGGCAGGAAGGCGACGGTTGGCGAGGCATAGGACGCCATCACGAAGGGTTCCGTGCTATCGCGGATGAAGCGGCTGCGCCCCATGGCGATGCCGACCGGCACGCCGAGGACGATGGAGATGGCGAAGCCCAGCCCGGCGATCTCGGCGGACGAAGCGATATGGGGCCAGATGCTGCCGTCGGCGAAAACCTCGTAGAGTTTTTCGAACACCAACGAGGGGCTGCTAAGAAACAGCGGGTTCACCTTGCCCGCGCGGACGACCCATTCCCACAGGCCCAGGGCGATGACCACCGCCGCCAGCCGCGTGATCGCCGTCTGATGCCGCGCCCATATCTCCGACAGGATCGTTGTCGGCGGCTCGAGCACTTGGACCTGTTGCGACATTCTTCCCCCTCCCCGACCTGGCCGAAGTTCGGCCAGCCTTTAGCTTTACTTGCAACCATAGAGCGCCTCGCTCAGGATCGCTATGGAGGGACCGATGTCACACTGGCGATTCACTAAAGGGCTGCATGACCTGGGGGCGGGATGCCACGCATACTTGCAGCCGGAAGGAAGTTGGGGCTGGAGCAATGCCGGCCTGATCACCGATAGCGGCGAGGCGCTGCTGGTCGATACGCTGATGGACGTGCGGCTTACCGCCGAGATGCTGGCGACGATGCGCGACGCTGTCCCGGCCGCCGTCAATATTGGCACGCTGGTCAACACCCACGCCAATCCGGACCACACCTTCGGCAATCAATTGTTGAGCGGCGCGTCGATCATCGCATCGACCTCCTGCGCCGAGGAGATGCGCGAGACGCCGCTGCCGATGCTGATCGCCATGTCGAAGAACTGGCAGACGATGGGCGAAGCCGCCGCGTTCTTTTACGAGCAGATGGGACGGCATTTTCGCTTCGAGGAAGTTGTCCTGACCCTGCCGACGCGAACCTTCGACAAGGAGCTGACGCTGAAGGTCGGCAACAAGACGGTCGAGCTGGTCAATGTCGGGCCCGCCCATACCGGCGGCGACGTCATGGTGCATGTGCCCGAGGACAAAACCGTTTTCACCGGCGACGTGCTGTTCATCGGCGGCCATCCCGTGATGTGGGCGACGCCGGTGTCGAGTTGGATCGCGGCTTGCGACCGCATCCTCGGCTGGGACGTCGAAACCATCGTCCCCGGCCATGGCGCGATCACCGACAAGAACGGCGTGCGCAAATTCAAAGCCTATCTCGAAGATATCAGCCATGAGGCGCGCAAGCGGTTCGATGCCGGCATGAGTTGGATCGACGCCGCCAACGACATCGAACTGGATCGTTATGCCGACTGGATCGACGGCGAGCGGATCGTCACCAATGTGGCGACCCTCTATCGCGAATTCTCAGGCGGCAAGGAAGAACACAACATCGCCGAGTTGTTCGCCGCGATGGGCCGTTACCGCAAGGCGCACGGGAACTAACTCGTAACGCCCTCTCTCCTCGGGGAGAGGGTTGGGGTGAGGGGCCACGGCGCTGATATCTCCCCCTCACCTTCCCATCGCTGCGCGACGGGCCCCTTCCTCTCCCCAAGGGGCGAGGAGAATAACTTCACCCGCTTGCATCGCTCGCCGGAAGACGGCACCATCCCCTGAGATAAAGGCGCGTCAGCCGCCGCATCGCAGGGATTGGAAATGTCGCGGATCGGTCTCGATCTTGGGACGTCGCATAGGCCGCCGCTTTTACGGATAAAAGCGCGCGCCCCTCTCAATTGCTTCAAACACGCGTTCCAAAGCTTGCCCAACGGGCGGCGGTGCGAAGTCTTGCCTGACCGGAGGATGACGGGATGCTGACCAAAGAGAATAACGACCGCGTCACCCAAACCGGCCCGGGCACGCTCGGCGGCGATCTGCTGCGCCGCTATTGGCAGCCGGTCGCCCTCTCCGTCGAGCTCAAGCACGACGAGCCCTTCGCCGTTCGGATCATGAGCGAAGATCTGGTGCTGTATCGCGACGAGCAGGGCAAGCCTTGCCTGATCGGACGGCGTTGCCCGCATCGCGGTGTCGATCTGAGCTATGGCCGGGTCGAGGATGGCGGCCTGCGCTGCCTCTATCACGGCTGGCTGCTGTCCGGCGACGGACGCTGCCTCGACCAACCGGGTGAAGGCACCGCCAGCAACTACAAGGACCGGATCAAACACAAGGCCTATCCCTGCAAGGAAGCCGGCGGGCTGATCCTCGCTTATATGGGCCCGGGCGATCCGCCCAACCTGCCGAAATTCCCCTTCTTCCTCGCCCCGCCGGAGCGAAGCTGGACGACCAAGATCCATCACGACTGCAATTACCTGCAGGGCAATGAAGGCAATGTCGATCCGCAGCATTTGTCCTATCTGCACCGCTTTCTCGATCCACGGCAATCGGTCGATGAGCGGGTCAATTCGCTGCTGATCCGCGATTCGGCGCCCAAGCTCGAAGTCGAGGAAACCGGTTACGGCTTTCGGCTTTTCGCCGCGCGCGCCGCCGCGGAGGGTGAAATTTATATTCGCATGAGCAATTTCATCATGCCGAACTGTTCAGCCTTTGACGGCTCACCTTTGGTCGATCCGCGCACCGGTAAGTCACGTGAGAACCTGGGTTACCAGATGCACTGGCATGTGCCAATCGACGACGACACGCATTGGAAATACACGATCCTTTACGGCCATGAAATTCCGATTGATCTCAACTGGATCGAGAAGATCGTATTCGCCGATGTCGATGAGAATTACCAACTCGCGCGAAACCAGGGCAATCGCTACCAACAGAACCGGCAGGAAATGAAGACCATGAGCTTTGCCGGCATGGGACAAAGCTTTTGGGCGCACGACAAATTCGCCGTCGAGGCGCAGGGCGCGATCGTCGATCGCAGCGCCGAACATCTGGGCACCACCGATAAGCCGACCATGCTGATGCGGCGGCAATTGCTGCAAGCAATCGACGCCATGGAAGCGGGCCAAGACCCGTTGTTCGTCGAACGCGACAAAGCCGCCAACGCCCTCGCCGATATGGCGGTGCTGTCGAAGGTCGTGCCGGAGGGAACCGATCTTTTGAGCGGATGGTGGCGCGACTTTCGTCCAAAGATAGGACCGATAATGGAGATACTAGAGTAGCCCCCTCACCCAACCCTCTCCCCAAGGGGCGAGGGCTTTAAGTTCCTCGCCCCTTGGGGAGAGGAAGGGGCCTATCGCGTCAGCGATGGGAAGGTGAGGGGGAAGAATCGATAAAACAAAGGGGAGGATGATATGAAACAAAAGATTCTCGCAACGGCCGTCGTACTGGTGATGGCTGGTTTCGCAGTGACAGCCACGGCGCAAAATAAATACGGGCCGGGCGTCAGCGACACCGAGATCAAACTCGGTTCGACCGGCCCCTATAGCGGTCCCGTATCGATGGCCAGCACCGTGACCAAGTCGATCGCCGCCTATATGGACAAGGTCAATGCCGAGCATGGCGGCGTCAATGGCCGCAAGATCAACCTCATCACCGCCGATGACGGTTATTCACCGCCGCGCACGGTCGAGACCACGCGCAAGCTGGTCGAGCAGGACAATGTCTTGTTCATGGTCGATTCCGTCGGCACCCCGACGCAGCTCGCGGTGCGGCAATATCTCAACGACCGCAAGGTGCCGCAGTTGTTCCCCGCGACGGGCGCGGCGCCCTTGTTCGACGTGCAGAAGTCACCCTGGACCGTCGGTTTCGCGCCCAGCAATTACAGCGAAGGCCAACTGGTCGGGAAATATGCCAGCAAGACTTTCCCGGGTGCGAAGATCGCGGTGCTGTATCAGAACGACGATCTCGGGAAAGACTATCTGCGCGGTGCCAAGGAGATGATGACCAATGGCGCCAGCATCGTCGCCGAGGTCAGCTTCGAGGTCAGCGATCCGACGGTCGATTCACAGATCGTGACATTACAATCGAGCGGCGCGACCGTGCTGTTCGCCTTCGCGACCCAGAAAGCCGCCGCCCAGTCCATCCGCAAATCCGCCGAGATCGGTTGGAAGCCGAAGATTTTCATTCCTTCGATCGTCAGCTCGATCAGTCAGGTATTGCAGCCTGCGGGGCTCGAAAATTCCAAGGGCGTCATGACCGCCACCTATGTCAAAGACCCGACCAGCCCGAAATGGGCTGACGACCCCGACGTGAAAGAGTTCGTTGCCTGGGTGAAGAAATACAACACCGCCGTCGAGGTTCGCGACAGCTTCGCCGCATCGGGCGGCTATATGGTCGGCATCCTGACCGAGAAAATCCTCAAGGCCGCCGGCAATGATCTGACCCGCGAGAATATCCTCAAGGAAGCGACCAACCTGCACAATGTCGCCGTGCCGATGCTGTTGCCTGGCATCACTGTCAGCACGTCCCCGACCGATCATCGCTCGATCAAGCAGATGCAGTTCGAATATTTCGATGGCGCGAACTGGGTGCTGACCGGTGAGGTGATTTCGGATTAAGGCAGACGTCATGGCCGGGCTCATCCCGGCCATCTACGCCCTTCGATCGAAGCAATAAAGAAAAGCGATGATGACATTCAGAAAATATAGCGTTGCGATCTTGTTGGTGGCGGCGCTTGCAATGACCGCCACTACCGCTTCCGCCGAGAAATTGCGTATCGGGAAAAGTTCGGCCAGTGGTTTCACTTTCTTCCCACTGGATGTCGGCATCGATCAGCATATCTTCGAGAAGAACGGGCTCGACCTGGAATCGATCGAGCTTGGCGGCAGCGCCAAGCTGCATCAGGCGATGATCGCCGACGGCATCGATATCGGGCTCGGCGCAGGCACCGATATCTCGTTCCTGGTGAAGGGTGCGCCGGAGATGGCCGTCGGCGCGGTCGCTTTATCGCCGGCGTTGTTCGGTCTTGTCGCGCTCACCGATTCGCCGATCCAGAAGCCTTCCGACATCAAGGGCAAACGCGTCGGTATCTCGACCGCCGGATCGTTGACCGAATGGCTGGTGCTGCAATTGCAAAAGAACGAGAAGCTTCGGCCCGGCGACGTCACCCGCATCGCGGTCGGATCGGACACGACGCCGCAACTCGCCGCGTTACAGACGAAGCAGATCGACGCGGTGATGACTGCCGCCGCCCTCGGGCTTAATCTGGCGCAGCAAGGCCGCGGCAAGCTGGTGATCCCGGCTTCACAGATCGTCGGCCAGTTCGTCATGAACGCGCTCTATGCGACCAACAATGTCCTGGCGAAGCGGCCAGACGAGGTGCGACGCTTCACCAAAGCCTGGTACGAATCCGTCGCCTATATGAACGCGCACAAGGCCGAGACCGTGAAGGTTGCTGTAAACATCACCCATTTCTCGCCCGAGGTGCAGAGCGAGCAATATGATCAGGTGATGCCGTCGCTGTCGGTTGACGGAAAATTTCCGCCGGCCGCGGTCAAAGCGGTGGAAGAGTCCTTCGTCGATCTCGGCATCCTCGACAAAAATCCCGATATGTCGAAATACCTGACCGAGAAATATCTAAAATAACGCCGCTTATCCCAGCCGCTTGATCAATGCCTGCGCCGCCGCCGGGGCACGGACCTTCGCGCCGGAGATGAAATAAACAAAAGCATCGCCGCGCTTGGCCCAAGCCTGGCTGCGCTTCGCCCATTTGTCGATATCGGCTTTGGCATAGCCGGTTTCGATATCTTCCTGCGTGCGCATCAGCCGCGCATAGGTGAAATCCGCCGTCGGTTCGTCGATCTCGGGGAAGTCGTCGTCATCGGCGAAGATGATCGCGACATTGTAGCGCCGCGCCATGTCGAAGAATTCTTCGCACTTGAAGCTGGGGTGACGCAATTCCAGTGCGTGGCGCAGCGGCAGCTTATCCACCTCGCGCGGCAGCAATTTGAGGAACGCCTCGAAATCGGTGGGGTCGAATTTCTTCGTGCCCATGAACTGCCAGTTGATCGGCCCCAGCCTATCGCCCAATTCGTTCATGCCTTGGCCGATGAAGCGTTCGACCGATTCGCCGGCCCCAGCCAACTCCTTGCGGTTGGTACAATAGCGCGAGGCTTTCACTGCGAAGACGAAACCGTCCGGCGTCTCGGCCCGCCATTTGGCCCAACTGGCCGGCTTGAACGTCGAATAATAGGTGCCGTTGATCTCGATCGAGGTCAGGTGCTGGCTGGCATATTCCAGCTCGCGCTTTTGCGGCCATTTCTCGGGATAAAAAGTCCCGCGCCACGGCTCGAACGTCCAACCGCCGATCCCGACTCGGATTTTGCCGCTCATGCCCGATACTCCTCACGGAATCGGCATCCGGCCTGCCTTAAAACCGCCATATCGCCGTCGCTCATTGAGGCGCGGGGGCTTTCTGGCATACTGGCAGCGTTTCGGGCCCTCTCGGCGCTCAGGATTTGGGTACGATAGACCGTCGATGACATTGCGTGCGCGCCTTACCCTACTGCTGATCGCGGCGATCATACCGCTCATTGCAGTCGAGATTTACAGCGAAATCAACATCCGGGAATCGCGCAAAGCGGAAATCGCGCGCGATGCCTCACGGCTTTTGCAGCTTGTCGCCTCCGAGCAAGGTCATATCGAAGGGACCGTCCGCCAAGTCCTCTCGACTTTCTCCCAGACCGCATCGGTGCGTAACCGCAACTGGCCGAGTTGCAGCGACACCGCGAAACATATTTTCCCCAAGATCGAAGGTTTTTCGAATATCGGTGTCGCCGATCTGGACGGCAACGTGCTGTGTTCGGCGGTTCAGGTCGTTCAAGGGATCAGCTATCGCGATACCTCGATCTATGCCGCCATCGACCAGAACAAGGAATTCGCGGCGGGCAATTATTGGATCGGCCGCCTCGCCGGGACGAAGCTTCTTCCCTATTCGATGCCGTGGCGCGACGAGGCCGGCAATGTTTTGGGTGTCATCTGGGCAACCGTGAATGTCGATTGGCTGGCCGATCAGTACAAGAACCGGTTTTTCTCGCCCGACGTGACCCTGCTGATTGCGGATTCGGCGGGAACGATCGTCGTCCGGCTACCCAACCAGGCCGACTATGTCGGGAAGCCGATGGGCGAGCAGTATATGTCGCGCGTCAGGGACTCGCGTAACGGTCTCGCCCATATTATCGGGATCGACGGAGAACCACGGCTGCTCGCCTACAATCCCGCCAATGTCGAGCCCGCTTTGGTGTATGTCGGTGTCGGGGTCAGCGACAGGCCCTATTTCACGCAGATCAATACCGCGACTTGGCAGAAAGTCCTGCTGATCGCGGTCGCCCTTTCTCTTGGACTGCTGGCTATCTGGTTCGGCAGCGACAGACTGATCCGGCGGCCGGTCGAACGGCTGCTCAGCGTTACCGACCGCTGGCGGCACGGCGACAGCGGCGCCCGAGTCACCTTTCAAGACCGGCGTTCGGAGATCGGCCGATTGAGCGCCGCCTTCAATGAAATGGCGGTCTCGCTGGAAGAACGGCAGCGCAAACAGAAGAGCGCCGAAGACGCGCTGGCTCAGATCAACGTCAATCTGGAACGGCAAGTCAAAGAAGAAGTCGAGGCGCGCGAGAGCGCCCAGCGCACCCTGCAACAGGTGCAAAAGATGGATGCGGTCGGCCGATTGACGACCGGCATCGCGCACGACTTCAACAATCTTCTGACCGCGATCTCGGGCAATCTCGAATTGCTGCACAAACGCATTGCTAAAGACGAACGGGTCGAACGCCTGTTGACCGCAGCGGAACGGGCGACAGAACGCGGCGCGAAACTGACGCAACAGCTATTGGCTTTCTCGCGCCAGCAACGTCTCGAAAGTACACCACTCAATCTCAATCAGATTGTCGATAACAGCCGGAGCCTGTTGTTCAGCACGATCGGCACGACGGTGAAAATCGAAACTGTGCTGACCGATGATTTGTGGCTGGCGCTGGGCGACGCCAATCAGTTGGAGCTGATGATTCTCAACCTCGCGATCAACGCGCGGGACGCCATGGAGATCGACGGCGCCATCACAATCCATACGGCGAACCTGACGCTGGGCGAACCCGACCGGCCGGAAGATCCAGTGCCCGGCGACTATGTCATGCTGTCCGTGACCGATACCGGCCCGGGCATCCCGCCCGAAGTGCTCGATCATGTCTTCGAGCCGTTCTTCACGACCAAGAGCGTCGGCAAAGGATCGGGATTGGGGCTGCCGCAGGTATTGGGCGTCGCGCAACAATTGGGCGGTGGCGTGCGCATCGAGACCAAGATCGGCGAAGGCACCAGCGTGAAGATTTATCTGCCGCGCGCCACCGACATCGTGGTAGCGGCCGTCGCGTCAGCCTCTGGAAATACGGCCTTGCAGGACAGCCCGCGCTTGGCGCGAATTCTGCTGGTCGATGACGATGCCGAAGTTCGGGCGGTCACCGCCGGCATGCTGCGCGACGCCGGTCATACCGTCATTGATGTCGGCAGCGGCGGCGCCGCGCTGGAACGCATGGATATCGAAGGCGAGCATATCGATGTTGCGATCCTCGATTTCGCTATGCCCGGCATGAATGGCGCCGAGGTGTCGCGCATCATCCGACGCAACTGGCACCGGGTCGCGATTCTGTTCATCACCGGATTTGCCGATATGGCATTGCTGTCGGTCGAAGCCAACGACGAAGATATCTTATCGAAACCGTTCCGCTGGGCCGACCTCGAGGAAAAACTGAGCGCCGCCATGGAACGCTCGGCCATCCTGCGCGGCAAAGTCTCGGAGCTTCGGTCGCCGACCAGCCGCCGGAATTAGCTGTTGCCGCGACGCTCGCGCCAGATACCGAGCTTTTCCTGGGCAACGCGGTCGGAATAGCTGAACAACACGGCATCCCCGTCCGTTTCCAGACGATAAGGAATCCAGCACGGTACCGCGAAGATATCACGCGGCTTCCAGGCGATGGTCTTTTGCGCATCGCCCTCGCCGACGATCAACCGTCCCGTGCCTTCGATCGGCGAGAAGACGGTGTTTTCCGTCGTTTGATAGAACTCGGTTTTGAAACCCTTCGGGATAAGCTGCAGGAACGCCGAGATCGTCGGCATCGCACTGCCGCCCGTCGTCGGGTTGATGTAGGCAAGCTTCAACCCCGCATAGGGGTCCCATTCTTCGTTCTTGCGCAACTGTTCCAGCACTTCGCGCGAACGCTCGTAAGGGTAGGAAAAGATCGGCGATTCCGGCTTCGACCAGGTTTCATTCACCGGCCGCATATTGGCACCGTAGCGCGCGAGGCTATCGCCCGCCGGACGTTTCAGCGGCGCGCGGTCTTCGGCGTAATGCTCGAAGAACATCGGCCCAAACGCGGCGATCATCGGGATGTCGAGCCCGTCCATCCAAAAGTAGGGACCGTCGCCGTCATGACCGTGATCGTGCCAGGTATCGGAGGGCGTGATGACGAAGTCACCGGGTTTCATATAGGACTTCTCGCCCGAGACAGCGGTCCAGGCCCCACCCTGACCTTCGATGATGAAACGCAGCGCCGACGGCGAATGTTTATGCGCCGGGGCGCATTCGCCCGGCAGCAGCATCTGCAGACCGGCATAAAGCGATTCAAGAATGCGGTGCGAACCATCAAGGCCCGGGTTCTCGAGCGTCAGGACGCGCCGGTTCGCTTCATGCGCCGTGATAAGGCCGCCAGCCTCGAACAAGGTCGGGCGCAGCACATTGTCGAAGTCCCAGAGGAACGGCACCGCCCTAACCGAATCTTTCGGCAGCGGCGGCACCAGCCGCGTCGTCCAGAGCGCCGACACGTTGAGGGTCGCGGCTTTGGCGTAATAAGCTTCGCGCGCCGCCTGATTGTCGCTCATGAGTCGTCTCCTACCACGGGCCGTCCTTCCGCCCATGATGACGGAAATTCGCGTGCCGGGCAAAGCCGCGGCTTTACGCCGAGGGGCTATGCTGAAGGGCTTGGCGAACCGCCTCGACCAAGGCGGCGACGGCGAAAGGCTTCTTGATCAGCGGGTCATGGCCTGCCTGCGTATCGAGCGCCGATGTTTCGGCATAGCCGGTGACAAAGAGGACGCGCAAACCTGGGCGCTTCTCGCGAGCGCGGCGGACGGTTTCAAACCCATTCACCTCCGCCATCGCCACATCGACGACCATCAGATCGTACACAGCGCCCTTGTCGAGAGTCTCCCATGCTGCGGGGCCACTCTCGGCCTCGGCAACCTGATAGCCGGCATAGCGCAGCATTTGCACTGTGGTTTCTCGCACATCGGCGTCGTCATCGACGACCAGCACGCTGCCGACAAAATCCATCGCCATGGGCTGCGTTCCGGCCGCTTCGGTGATGGGCATTTGCGCCGCGCGGGGGAAATAGAGGCGTACGGTCGTGCCCACGCCGGGTTGGCTTTCGATACGGATCGCACCACCCGATTGCTGCACGACGCCGTGAACCTGGCTAAGGCCGAGCCCGCTGCCCTTGCCGATTTCCTTGGTCGTGAAAAACGGCTCGAAGACCTTGGCAAGCGTCGCCGCATCCATGCCGGTCCCCGTATCCGACAGCGATATCCCGACCGCATCCATGGCCTCGCCCCATTCGGCCGGAATGAGGTCGGAACCACGTGGGATATTCACAGTTTCGATCGTCACCGTTCCCCCCGACGGCATCGCATCCCGCGCATTGATCGCGAGATTGAGGATCACCAGTTCGATCTGAGTCGGATCGAGCGACACGGGCCAAAGCTGCGGTTCGCATTGCGTGCGGATACTGACCACGCCACCCATCGTGCGCGCCAGGAGATCACCCATCCGCGCGATGTTGGCATTGAGGTCCAGCGCCTCGGGTCGCAGATGCTGCTTGCGCGAAAACGCCAAAAGCTGTTCGGTCAATTTCGCCGCGCGATCGGCGGCATGCAGCGCGGCCTGCGTCCGACGCGCCGCTTTCGGATTATCTTGCGTTTCGCGCGCCAGCAAATCGAGATTGCCGATAATCGCGGTGAGCAGATTGTTGAAATCATGCGCGATGCCGCCGGTTAGCTGCCCGACGACTTCCATCTTCTGCGCCTGCAACAAATGAGCCTCGGCTCTCTTCTCGGCGGTGATATCGACCGTCGCGGCCCAAGTTCGGATCAGCCGGCCCGTCGCATCACGTTCGCCGCTCGATGAAAGCCGTCCGTCGAAAATTTCACCCGACCGCTTCATAAAACGATAATCGAAGGTCCTTATCGCTTCGGTACTGCTGAGCATGTCCGGCCATGCCCGTTCGCGATAAAGCTGCGCCGATTCAGCGATCATAAAATCAGGCGGCGAACGGCCCAGCACCTCTTCGCGACGATAACCGAACAACGTCAACCAATGATCGTTGACCTCGATGATGCGCGCATCGCCATCGACCGAGTGAAGCGCCATCGGCGTACGGTTATAGAGTTGAAGATACCGCTCGGCGCTTTCCTTCTGCGCCTCTTGGGTATTCGCCGCGTCGCTATCGGACATCGCCGTCATGAAGGGGGTTGTCTCATCTTGACCCGACTTTGGGTGGCAATGTCGAGAACGGCAATAAAATTCGAGCCGTCTATCCTCCGGGGTATTTACCGACGCTCGCTTTCGAGAACATCGACACCGCCCGGTCGTCCAATGAAGGCTTGGTGGGCCAAGCCGATGAAAAGCCCGCTTTCGACGACGCCGACCATTCGCCCGAGTTGCATTTCCAAACCGGATGGATCGGGGATAACGGCGATCCCGCAATCAGCGATGTAATGTCCGCTGTCGGTGATGAAAGGCGTACCGCCATCCAGCCGGAGCGTCGGTTCAAAGCCTCCAGCCGCCAGTCGATCCAGCACTGTTTCGTAACCGAAGGCGACGATCTCGACCGGCAGCTTGGTCTTGCGGCCCAGCCAATCGACTAATTTCGTTTCGTCGGCCACGATGATCAGCCGGTTGCTGGCGGACGCAACGATCTTTTCATGCAACAGGGCGCCGCCCAATCCCTTGACCAGATTGAGCGTGCCGCGTTCGATCTGATCCGCGCCGTCGATGGTCACGTCGATACGGCGATGTTGCGCGAAATCCGTCAGCGTTATCCCGAGCCGATGTGCCAACCCAGCCGTGTTCTCGGATGTCGGAATCCCGACGATGCGCAATCCCGTGGCGACGCGCGCAGCCAAAGCCTCGACCGCGAATTCCGCTGTCGATCCGCTGCCGAGCCCGACGACCATACCGTCTTCGATTTCTTCGACCGCGCGCAAAGCGGCCGCCCGTTTCATCGCATCTTGTTCGAGAGAAACCATCGCGCGCGATCCTGAAGTGGCCGAGGATTCGAAGGAGGGTGACATTTAGCCCATTTTCCGCTGAAATAAACGATAAGGCACGGCGATAGAGGCAGGCCATGAAGTATCGTAGATCCGACGCAAAAGCCTATGCACGCCAGCATATGACCGGCATCTGGGCCGCGGCGATGACCCCCTTCGCTGCCGATCTATCGATCGACGAGGCCGGCTATCGCCGCAACATGCGGCACTGGATCGAAGACCTGAAAATCGACGGGCTGTTCGTATCGGGCAAGCAGGGCGAATTCGCCTCGATGTCCCTGCCCGAGCGCAAACGCACCTTCGAATGGGCGGTGGATGTGACCGGCGGCAAGGCCGGGACCATCATGTCCTGCTCGGACCAGAATATCGATACGGTGATCGAGCTGGCCAAACACGCCCAGGCGGTCGGCGCGGATTACATCGTCGTCCATGCGCCGCTGCTCTATTTTCAGACCGCGCAGGATCAGACGCTTTACGAATATTATCGCTACATCAGCGAGCAGGTCGATATCGGCATCGCGATGTGGAGCCATCCCGACAGCGGCTATCTGATGAACCCCGAATTGTGCAACAAGATCGCCGATCTGCCCGGCATCGTCGCGATCAAATACAGCGTGCCGCGCGAGATGTATGTCCGCCTGACCCGCCTCGCCGGCGACAAGCTGATCGTCAGCACGTCCTCTGAAGAAGAATGGTTCGACAATATCGTCGAACTGGACTGGCGACTCTATCTCTGCTCGAGCCCGCCTTATCTGCTGCAGACCAAAGCCGATCTGCGCATGCGCGACTATACCGACCTTGCCTTTAAGGGCGAGGTCGCCAAAGCCCGTGCCGTGCGCGATAGCCTCGATCCGGTGCGTCATGCAATGGCCTCGACGCGCCCGCCCGAAAAGCCGCAGGCGCATCAGAAATACTGGCAGGAACTGCTGGGCCAAGTCGGCGGCCCGACGCGCCGCCCGCAACCCAACCTGACCGAAGTCGAGAAAGCCGCGACACGCGCCGCTTTCGAAACCTGCGGTCTCAAGCTCGACGAGACGCGGGCATCCGCCGCGTGAGCGATACCGCAACACCGAAGCTCTATTCGATGCCGTTCAATTTCGGCAAATGGATCGAAGAGCATCGCAACTTGTTACAGCCACCGGTCGGCAACACGCAGATCTGGGCCGATACCGATTTCATCGTCACGGTCGTCGGCGGACCCAACGCCCGCACCGATTATCACGACGACCCGTTGGAAGAATTCTTCTATCAACTGACGGGCGACATTACGCTGCGCGTTCTCGATGACGGCAAGGTGCGGGAGATTCCCATTCGCGCCGGCGAGATATTCCTGTTACCGCCGCATGTCCGTCATTCGCCGCAACGGCCGATGCCTGGCAGCGTCGGGCTGGTCATTGAGCGCCAGCGTCCGGAAGGGTTGATCGACGGCTTTGAATGGTACTGCCCATCCTGCAACGGCCTCCTCTATCGCGTCGAAGTTCAGTTGAAGAGCATCGTCAAAGACCTGCCGCCGTTGTTCGAGCAATTCTATGCGAGCGTCGAGAAACGGACCTGCCACACCTGCGGCACCGTTCATCCCGGCAAGGCGACGCTCTAGCGTTTTTTACTTAGATATTCCTGCTGGGCGAGCGCGCGGGAGCGCGCCAGCCGTTCACGCACGGTTGGGAAATGACCCGGCCTCAGCGGGACGAGTTTGCCGCCCGCCAGCAACTGACCGAAATTCGATCCGTCCAATTCCCATGTCCGGCGCGGCCCGGAATCGAGATGGATGAAGTGCGAGCGCGGATACCAGCCGACGCCGCCACGCTTCATCGCGATCGCCGCATGTTCGGTGCCGCTGAGATCGCGGTCGAAGGTCACGTCGATCGCCTTGCCGTACATGTGCTGGCTTGATTCGGCGACGCCGAACGTCGTCGCCATCAACCGCCGGTTCGTCTCGGGGGTGCGATAGGCCGACAACACCGTCGCCGTCGTTTGATGGGTCGCCGTCATCACATCCGCGAGAAAATCGAGCATCGCGATATCGACCGGCCCGGTTTTATTGACGTGGAAATCGCGCAGGAAAGTCGCGAGGTCGGATATCGCGCTGGGCAACGGCCCCTCAGCATCGCGATAAGGACCGTTGAAGCTTTCGCCGGTGTGCGCGTTTTTCAGCGACAGACGGCGCTCGCCCTCCGGCAAGGCAAAAGCGTCACGGCTGAAAAGAAGACAGACGCCGGTCGCCAGCAGCAGATCGCGACGGCGTAGCATCGCGCTGGTCGTCCCGATCGTGAATTTGCCCGCCATCGCTTGACCCTAAGCCGCATGTTTCGCGTGAACAAGGTGCTCTAGGCAACGAGACCGCCGCGACCGTGCGGACGAGAAGGGAAAGATTGGTAGGCCCGGCAGGACTCGAACCTGCGACAGCTCCGTTATGAGCGGAGAGTTCTAACCAACTGAACTACAGGCCCAAAAGCTCAGGTATCGAGGAAGCTGCGCAGTTTACGCGAGCGCGAGGGATGCTTGAGCTTGCGCAACGCTTTCGCCTCGATCTGGCGGATACGTTCGCGGGTGACCGAGAATTGCTGGCCCACTTCCTCGAGCGTGTGATCGGTATTCATGCCGATGCCGAAGCGCATGCGCAGGACGCGTTCTTCGCGCGGCGTCAGCGAGGCGAGAACGCGCGTTGTCGTTTCGCGCAGGTTCTGCTGGATCGCGGCATCGAGCGGCAGGATCGCATTCTTGTCTTCGATGAAATCGCCGAGATGCGAATCTTCCTCGTCGCCGATCGGCGTTTCGAGACTGATCGGTTCTTTCGCGATCTTCAGCACCTTGTGCACTTTTTCGAGCGGCATGGCGAGCTTTTCGGCGAGTTCTTCCGGCGTGGGCTCGCGGCCGATCTCGTGCAACATCTGGCGCGAGGTCCGGACGAGCTTGTTGATCGTCTCGATCATATGGACGGGGATGCGGATCGTCCGCGCCTGATCGGCGATCGAGCGGGTGATCGCCTGGCGAATCCACCAGGTCGCATAGGTCGAGAATTTATAGCCGCGGCGATATTCGAACTTATCGACCGCCTTCATCAGACCGATATTGCCTTCCTGGATGAGATCCAAGAACTGCGGACCGCGATTGGTGTATTTCTTGGCGATCGAAATGACGAGGCGAAGATTGGCTTCGACCATTTCCTTCTTGGCGCGACCGGCTTCGCGCTCGCCGCGCTGCACGGTCTGAACGATGCGGCGGAATTCGCTGGGCGGCACGCCGGCTTCGTTCGCGATCAGCGTGATCTCTTGACGCTGAAGCTTGACCTCTTCGGAATATTTGCTGACGAGGCCCGACCAACCCTTGCCGTGCAGCCGCTTGACGTTATTGAGCCAATCGGGCGCCAGTTCAAAGCCGACATGGTGATTGAGGAAGTCGGACCGTTTGACGCCGCTTGATTCGGCAAGGCGCAACAGGCGGCCTTCGGCGGTCACGAGACGGCGGTTGAGGCCGTAAAGCTGATCGACGAGATGTTCGATGCGGTTGTTGTTGAGGCGGACGCTTTTGGTCGCCTCGATGATTTCGGTCTTGAGCTTGTCGTAGCTGCGCTCGGCGGTCTTGCCCAGTTCCTCGCCCTCGTTGAGCGATTTGAGGCGGCCGTCCTGGCGCTTCTGGAGTTTCTTATAAAGTCCGGCGATATCATCGAGGATCGCCAGCACGCCCGGCTTCAATTCGGCTTCCATCGCCGCGAGCGGGATCGCGTTTTCTTCGGCCTCGGCTTCCGGGTCTTCGCCTTCGGCCGGCGGCTCGGGTTCTTCGACTTCGGCTTCCGGCGCAACGCCATCGGCGCCTGCGGCCGCGGCCTTCGCCGCCTCTTCGGTTTCGAACGCGTTGTTGCCGTAGGTCGCGTCGAGATCGACCACGTCGCGCAACAGCATGCGGTTTTCGAGCAGCGCATCGCGCCAGCCGATCAAAGCGCGCATGGTCAGCGGGCTTTCGCAGATGCCGCTGATCATCATTTCACGGCCGGCTTCGATCCGCTTGGCGATCGCGATTTCGCCTTCGCGCGACAACAGCTCGACCGAGCCCATTTCGCGCAGATACATCCGGACCGGATCGTCGGTGCGACCGATATCGGCATCGGCGAGATTACCGCTGGCGCGGGCTTCGTCTTCTTCGCCCTCGGCGGTGGCTTCGTCGGCGTCGTCGCTTTCGACGAGGTTGATGCCCAATTCGGAGAGCATCGTCATCGTGTCCTCGATCTGCTCGGAGGACACTTGTTCAGGCGGGAGTGCTGCGTTCAGTTCGTCGTAGGTGACGTAGCCGCGTTCCTTGCCCTTCGCGACCATCTTCTTGATCGTGGCGGCAACGGCATCCAGCAACGGCGTTTCCGCCGCTTCTTCCCGCCCCTCGCGAACCTCCGTCGCATTCGCCGACTTGCTCGCCATATCCGTCCCGCCCTGCAAATAACGTCTAGCAATGAACGGATGCGATGCGGGCCAGGCCCCGCACCGCATCACATTCGGTTATCTCTTCGCCTGCCGCATCGATCTGGTTCCCCCTAGAGACGCCCGTTACCGGGCGACCCCCGTGTCATAACCCGTCATCGCCATCGTCCTTCGATTCGAACAGAGGCTGCATCCGGGTCCAGTTTTCGACGCTCATATCGCCCGCCAGATTGCGCTCTGCGTCCCTGATCTGCGCGCCGATGCGGCGCTGCTCGAAAAGGTTGCGGGTATCTGCCCAGGCGAGCCGCACTGTCTCCGGATCCGCATCGTGCCGCGCGAACGAGGCATGATCGAGGACCTCTGCGGACAGGACCCTGTCCACCGCCTCGGCGAATCCATTACTTTTCAAGTGGAGCTTCAGTGTGTCAGCGTCAAGATCGGGTTGCGGGGCATGGCCTTTTAGGATCGCGATTCTGAGATTGTCAAGCTCAGAAGAGAGGAATTCGACCTGTGCAAATTCTTCCTCTACTTCATTCAAAATAAACGGATGATTCAGCACGAGCGCGAGCAGCACTTCCTCGCGCCGGCGGGCCAGACGTTGAGGGTCCATCGAGGGCGCTTCCTCGCGCCATGGCGACTGCGCCGCGAAGCGCCGCATCCGGGCGCGATCCGCCGCCGTGCGGCCCGCACCGAGCTTTGATCCGAACTTGCCGAAGTTGCCCCGGGCGCCCATCGGCGCACGCTTGCCGCCGAGCAATTCACGCAGCTTTTCGCGGAAATGGTTGCGGTAATGCTCTTGGACGCTGCGGTCGGCGATCAGTTTGACTTGATCATCAAGCCGTTTTTGGAGCGCGGCGCGGCGCTCGGGCGTGTCGATCGGCACCGCCGTCTCGATCCGCCACAGCACGTCATCCAGCGATCGGGCTCGGTCCAAGACCTCTTTCATCGCGCCCGTACCGTGGCGCTGGATCAGGGAATCGGGATCGTCGGTGCCCGGCAGAGTCGCGAAGCGCAACGAGAAGCCTGGCTTGAGGATCGGCAGTGCCCGCGCCAAGGCGCGCGCCGCCGCGCGCTGACCGGCGGCGTCGCCGTCGAAACACAGCACCGGCTCCGGCGCCATGCGCCACAGCTCTTCGATCTGGGTTTCGGTCAACGCCGTGCCCAGTGGCGCCACCGCCGTGTTGAACCCGGCGCGGTGCAGCGCGATCACGTCGGTGTAGCCCTCGACGACAACGGCAGAGGGCTGCTTTGCCGCCCCGGCCCGGGCCAAGGCCCAGCCGTAGAGCACGCGGCCTTTTTGAAAGAGCGGCGTATCGGGTGAATTGAGATATTTCGGCTGGCTGTCATCCATGACGCGGCCACCGAAAGCGATGATCCGGCCACGCCGGTCGCCGATCGGGAAGATCACCCGGTTGCGAAAATAGTCGTAGGTCTCGCTGCTGCCCTCGCGCCGGCGCATCAGCCCCGCCTCGATCAGCAGGGCCTCGGGGATGGAATTACCCAGCGCACGTTTGAGACTGTCGCGGCTTTCCGGCGCGAAGCCGAGTCGAAACCGCTGGATCGTTTCCTCATCGAAGCCGCGGCGTTCGAGATAGGCGCGCGCTTCGCGGCCTTCCGGCCCTTGCAGCATCTTTTCGAAATGACCGCAGGCGGCATCGACCGCACCTTGCAGCGTCGCCTCGCGCGAAGCCCGCTCGCGCTCCTCGCGCGATTCCTGCGGCACTTCCATGCCGGCGACGCGCGCCAACTGTTCGACCGCTTCCGGGAAAGACAGATTCTCGGTCTGCATGGTGAAGCCGATGATGTCGCCATGCGCGCCGCAGCCGAAGCAGTGATAGAAGTCCTTTTCCTCCACGACGTTGAAGGACGGCGACTTCTCGTTGTGGAATGGGCACAACCCGACGAACTCGCGGCCGCGCCGGATCAATTTGACGCGGCGGCCAACGATCTCAGCCAGCGATACACGCTGGCGTAATTCATCGAGGAAACGAGGCGGGAACGCCATAAGCTGTCTGCTCTCAGCTATCAGCCATTACGAAGGCTGAGTTCCGAGTGCAGAGTCTAGCGCGCCGGGGAGCCCGGCGATAGCGCCTAGCCCAGCAGTTTCTTGACCATCGCGCTGGACTTCGACGGGTCCAGTTGGCCGGCATATTTCTCGCGCAACGCGGCCATGACCTTGCCCATGTCCTTGATGCTCGACGCACCGATGGCGGCAATCGTCTCCTTGATCACCGCTTCGGCCTCGTCGTCAGACATCGACTTCGGCAGGAAGCGTTCGATGATCGCGATCTCGTTGCGCTCTTTTTCGGCCAGTTCCGGACGACCGCCTTTGTCGTAGAGCTCGATCGATTCGCGGCGCTGTTTGATCATGCCCTGCATCATGGATTGGATGTCCGGATCGGCGATGCCATCGGCATTGCCTTTCGGCCGCGCCTCGATGTCGCGCTCCTTCAAACGCGCCAAAACGAGGCGAATCGTCGATGTCGCCAACGCATCCTTGTCCCGCATCGACTGCTTCATCGAGTCGCTGAGTTGTTCGCGCAACATCGCATTTCTCCTATGCCCGAGTCGGCGATGATTAGCGCAAAGCCGCGCTTGACGGAAGGTTATGCGCGCTCTATCTCCCGCTCTTAGCCCGATCACAATCTTGTCGCGCCGCCAAAGCGTTCGTAGCGGTGCGTTTTGATGCGGGCGGCTCGCCACCTTTCATAAGGCTCGCCGCAAGTATGCCCGCTGCCAATTCGACCGACGTTCTGCCCTCCGCCCGTCCGCCGGGCACCAATGCCGCTCTGGTTTTGGCCGATGGCAGCATTTTCTGGGGCCGCGGCCTCGGGGCGCCGGGAATCAGCACGGGTGAAGTCTGCTTCAATACCAGCATGACGGGATATCAGGAGATCATGACCGATCCCTCTTATGCCGGTCAGATCATCACCTTCACCTTTCCCCATATCGGCAATGTCGGCGCCAACGCCGAGGACGTCGAAACGATCACCCCCGCTGCGCGCGGCCTTGTCCTGCGCGCCGACATCACCGACCCGTCGAATTTCCGTGCCCTGCAGCATTTCAATGAATGGCTGAAACTGCGCGGCCTGACCGGCATCGCCGGCGTCGATACGCGCAAGCTGACGCGGCGCATCCGTGACGGCGGCGCGCCCAGCGGCACGATCGCCTATGCCGCCGATGGCAACCTCGATATTCCCGCCCTGCTGGCGCAGTCGAAGACGTGGCCCGGCCTTGAAGGCATGGACCTCGCCAAGGATGTCACCTGCCGCCAGACCTATCATTGGGACGAGACCGGTTGGACGCTCGGCAAGGGCTACGGCAAGTTGACCGAGCCGCGCCACCGCGTCGTCGCGGTCGATTACGGCGCGAAGCACAATATCTTGCGCATGCTGGCGAGCGAGGGCTGCGACGTGACCGTCGTGCCGGCCGGCACCAGCGCCGAAGACATCCTGGGTCACAAGCCCGACGGCATCTTCCTGTCGAACGGTCCCGGCGATCCGGCCGCGACCGGCGAATATGCCGTGCCGGTCATCCGGAAACTGGTCGAAAGCGGCAAGCCGGTCTTCGGCATCTGCCTCGGTCACCAGATGCTCGCGCTCGCGCTCGGCGGCAAGACGCAGAAGATGGCGATCGGCCATCGCGGCGCCAATCAGCCGGTCAAAGACCTCACCACCGGCAAGGTCGAGATCACCAGCCAGAATCATGGCTTCGTCGTCATCCAGGAATCGCTGCCGGCGAATGTCGAAGTGACCCATGTCTCGTTGTTCGACGGCACGAACGAAGGGCTGAAGCTGAAAGACAAGCCGGTCTTCTCGGTTCAATACCACCCTGAAGCGAGCCCCGGTCCGCAGGATAGCCATTACCTTTTCAAGCGCTTCGCCGACGCGATGAAAGCGCACGAGTAGAACATGCCGAAACGCACCGACATCAAAACCATCCTGATCATCGGTGCCGGGCCGATCGTCATCGGCCAAGCCTGCGAGTTCGATTACTCCGGCGCGCAGGCGGTGAAGGCATTGCGGGCCGAAGGCTATCGCGTCGTCCTGGTCAATTCGAACCCGGCGACGATCATGACCGATCCGGGCCTCGCCGATGCGACCTATATCGAGCCGATCACGCCCGAGATGGTCGAGAAGATCATCATCGCCGAGAAGCCCGACGCGCTGCTGCCGACCATGGGCGGTCAGACCGCACTCAACACCGCGATGGCGCTGTCCAAAAGCGGCGCGCTGAAAAAACACAATGTCGAGCTGATCGGCGCCTCCGAGAAGGCGATCGAAAAAGCCGAGGACCGGCTGCTGTTCCGCGAGGCGATGGACAAGATCGGTTTGCAATCGCCCAAGAGCAAACTGGTGCGTTCCGCCGAAGAAGGACGTGCGGCGCTTGAGTATGTCGGCCTGCCGACGATCATTCGGCCGTCCTTCACGCTGGGCGGCATGGGCGGCGGCATCGCCTATAACAAAGAAGAATATGACGACCTCGTGCGCGGTGCGCTGCGCGCATCGCCGGTCCACGAGATCCTGGTCGAGGAATCTGTGCTCGGCTGGAAAGAATACGAGATGGAGGTTGTCCGCGATCACGCCGACAACTGCATCATCATCTGCTCGATCGAGAATATCGATCCGATGGGCATCCATACCGGCGACAGCGTCACCGTCGCACCGGCGCTCACACTGACCGACAAAGAATATCAGATCATGCGCAACGCCTCGATCGCGGTGCTGCGCGAGATCGGCGTCGATACCGGCGGATCGAACGTGCAGTTCGCGGTCAATCCGGTCGATGGCCGTCTGGTCATCATCGAGATGAATCCGCGTGTCTCGCGTTCGTCGGCGCTCGCCTCGAAAGCGACCGGCTTCCCGATCGCCAAGATCGCGGCGAAGCTCGCTGTTGGCTACACGCTCGACGAGCTGACGAACGAGATCACGCGCGTCACACCGGCCTCGTTCGAACCGACGATCGATTACGTCGTCACCAAGATGCCGCGCTTCACCTTCGAGAAGTTCCCCGGGGCCGAAGCGACGCTGACCACCTCGATGAAGTCCGTCGGCGAAGCGATGTCGATCGGCCGCAGCTTTGCCGAATCCGTGCAAAAGGCTTTGCGCTCGATGGAAACCGGCCTGACCGGCTTTAACGAGATCGAGATTCCCGGCGCCGAGAACGGCGACAAGAATGCGATCCGTGGTGCGCTCGCGAAGCCGACGCCCGATCGTCTTCTGACCATCGCACAGGCCTATCGTCACGGCCTGACGACTACCGAGATTCAATCCGCCTGCAAATACGATCCGTGGTTCCTCGAGGAAGTGCGCAAGATCGTCGCCGCCGAAGCGGTGGTGAAGCGCGATGGATTGCCGACCGACGCACCTGGCCTGTTGAAGCTCAAAGCCATGGGCTTTTCCGACGCGCGCCTCGCGCAACTCGTCGGGATGAAAGAAGCCGCGGTGGCGGCGAAACGCGATCAACTCAACGTTCATCCGGTCTATAAGCGCATCGACACCTGCGCCGGCGAGTTCCCCTCGCTGACGCCTTATATGTATTCGACCTACGAAGGCGATGGCGTCTCCGAGCCGGAATGCGAATCCGACGTGTCGTCGCGCGAGAAGGTCGTCATCCTCGGCGGCGGTCCCAACCGCATCGGCCAGGGTATCGAATTCGACTATTGCTGCGTTCACGCCGCCTACAGCCTCAAAGAGGCCGGCGTCGAGACCATCATGGTCAATTGCAATCCCGAGACCGTATCGACCGATTACGACACTTCGGATCGCCTCTATTTCGAGCCGCTGACCGCCGAAGATGTGATCGAGCTCGTGCGTGTCGAGCAGCGTAAAGGCACCGTCAAAGGCGTCATCGTTCAGTTGGGTGGCCAGACGCCGCTGAAACTCGCCGCCTCGCTGGAAGCCGCAAATATTCCGATCCTCGGCACCTCGCCCGATGCGATCGATCTGGCCGAAGACCGTCAACGTTTTCAGGAATTGCTGCATAAGCTCAACCTGAAGCAGCCCGAGAACGGCACCGCCATGAACATGGCCGATGCCGAAGCGGTGGTGGCACGCATCGGCTATCCGGTCGTCATCCGCCCGTCCTACGTACTGGGCGGCCGCGCGATGGAAATCGTTCACGAGAAATCGGCGTTGGCTCGCTACATGGCGAACGCGGTCAAAGTGTCCGGCCCCAACCCAATCCTGATCGACCGCTATCTGCAAGATGCGATCGAAGTCGATGTCGATGCCTTGAGCGACGGCACCGATGTCTTCATCGCCGGCATCATGGAGCATATCGAAGAGGCCGGTATTCATTCCGGCGACAGCGCCTGCTCGCTGCCGCCCTATTCCCTGTCCGACGAGATCATCACCGAGATCAAACGCCAGACCACGGCGATGGCCAAGGCGCTGAACGTCGTTGGGCTGATGAACGTCCAATATGCGATCAAGGCCGGCACGGTTTATGTGCTGGAGGTCAATCCGCGCGCCTCGCGCACGGTGCCCTTCGTCGCCAAAGCCATCGGTGTGCCGATCGCGAAGATCGCAGCGCGCGTCATGGCCGGCGAGAAGCTCGCCACCTTCACGCTGCAGGCCAAAGAGCGCCGCGCCCATATCGCGGTGAAAGAAGCCGTCTTCCCCTTCGCCCGCTTCCCTGGCGTCGATCTGATTCTTGGACCCGAAATGAAATCGACCGGCGAAGTGATGGGTCTCGACACCGACTTCGGCCGCGCCTTCGCCAAGGCGCAGCTGGGCAGCGGCGTTCGGCTGCCACTGGAAGGCCGGGTATTCGTTTCGGTCCGCGACCACGACAAGGCGGCGATCATCGAGCCCTGTCAAAAACTGATCGCGATGGGTTTCAGCTTGGTCGCAACCCACGGCACCGGCGAATATCTGCGCCAGGCCGGGCTGGCGGTCGAGCTGGTGAACAAGGTCGTCGAGGGCCGCCCGCATATCGTCGATCAGATGTTGTCGGGCGAAGTGCAGCTTATTTTCAACACGACCGAAGGCGCGCAGGCGATTTCAGACAGTTTCAGCCTTCGCCGGACCGCCCTGACCAATGATATTCCGTATTATACAACTGTTGCGGGTGCTAAGGCCTCGGTTCAGGCGATCAACGCCTTGAAGACGGGTAGCCTTGAAGTTGCGCCGGTCCAGTCTTATTTTGAGACATCGTTCTGAGCGGCATTCCTAATTTGTTCGAATTTAACGCCACGGGGCCCAAGATACCCGCATGACGAAGATACCGATGACGTCCCCTGGCTATAACCGCCTGCGGGAAGAGCTTCAGAAGCTCAAATCTACCGACCGTCCGGCGATTATCCGGGCGATCGCGGAAGCACGCGAGCAAGGCGATTTGGCGGAAAACGCCGAATATCATGCCGCGCGCGAACGTCAGGGCTTCATCGAAGGCCGTGTCATGGAGCTCGAGGACAAGATTGCCCGGGCCGAAGTGATCGACGTGTCGAAGCTGTCGGGCAAATCGGTCAAATTCGGCGCCACCGTCACCCTGCAGGACGAAGAGACGGACGAGAAAACCGTCTATCAGATCGTCGGCGAAGACGAAGCGGACATCAGCAAGGGCCGCCTGTCGGTGACCTCGCCTTTGGCGCGGGCGCTGATCGGCAAGACCATCGGCGACAACGTCGAAGTCTCGACCCCGCGCGGCGCCCGAGCCTACGAAATCTCCAAAGTCCAGTTTAAGTAAGCGACTCTTCGGCGTCGATCGGCACACCGGGCTGGTATTTGGCGGTGTGGTTGAGCGGCATCGACCGGACGTTCTTGACGTTCGGCGCTGGCGTCAGCTTTTCCGCAAGGAAATGCTTGTAGCTGTCCCAATCGGTCGCGACGATTTTCAGCAGGAAGTCGATTTCGCCCGATAATTGATGCGCCTCGCGCACCTCCGGCCAAGATCCGACCAGAGCCTCGAATGCCTTTAGATCTGCTTCGGCTTGGCTGGCCAGCCCGATCTGGGCGAAGATCGTGACCCCGAACCCCAAGGCTTCTGGATCGATTTCGGCGTGATAGCCGCGAATGAGCCCGGCCTCTTCCAACGCGCGCACACGACGCAAGCAGGGCGGCGCCGAAATGCCCGCACGCTGCGCGAGATCGACATTGGTCATGCGGCCATCGTCCTGGAGATCGCGCAAAATGCGCAAATCGATCTGGTCGAGCTTGCTGCGACGCATGAAAAAACCTTGTCTCGCCTGATTTATAATCGTTCGTTGCGCCATTCTAAGAACGCGCAATATTATTTCAAGACGATCCGTACCCGTGCTTGCGCCTCCGGATAGAGGCGGCTACCACGAGGCGCGGGGCATTCTCAGCAAGCAGGAAGCGCATGGAAACGGTCGGCGCACAGCCCACCGTCTGGGTGCTGCATGACGGCAAGATCGGCATGGCCAACCAGGTCATCGGCCTGGCCGAGGCGCTGGGCTGGCCGTTTCAGGAAAAGCGCCTGGCGATCCGTGCGCCCTGGCGGCACCTGACTCCGCAGTTTTGGCTACTCCCCGAATATGCGATCGATCCCAGCGGCGACCAACTGAACGCACCCTGGCCCGATATCATCATCGGCTGCGGCCGGAATTCGGTCGCGCCGGCCCGGATGGTCAAGCGCCGCAGCGGCGGCAAAGCCTTCTGGGTGCAGATCCAGGACCCGCGTTGCTTCCACGACGAGATCGACCTGATCATCGCGCCGCAGCACGACCCGGCGCGCGGCGATCATATCTTCACGACCTTCGGCGCAGTTCATCGCGTGACGAAAGAAAAGCTCGCCAAAGCCGGCGCGACATTCGCGCCGCTGTTCGCGGATTTGCCGCGCCCGCTCGCCGCTGTGCTGATCGGCGGCAATAACGGCGTCTATACACTCAGCGAAGAACGTTTCGCGTCGCTCTGCGATCAACTGGCAACGCTCGCCAAAAGCGGCATCGGCCTTGCGATCACGCCGTCACGCCGCACCGCGCCCAACGCAGCGCAGACGTTGCGTGAAAAGCTGAAAGGCCTGCCGGCTTTCGTCTGGGACGGCAGCGGCGACAATCCTTATTTCGGCATGCTCGCCGCCGCCGACGTGATCCTCGTCACCGTCGATTCCGTGTCGATGGTCAGCGAAGCCGCATCGACCGGCAAGCCGGTGCATGTCATCGATCTCGAAGGTGGCTCGAAGAAATTCGCCCGCTTTCATCAGGCGATGCGCGATGCCGGTATGACGCGGCCTTTCACCGGAGCCATCGAGACCTGGACCTACACGCCGCTCGACGATACCGCGCGCGCCGCCGCCGAAATCCGCCGCCGCGTCGGAAAAGCCTGAGATGACGAAGCGTGTTGCCTGGTTCGTCGCCGCGTTCCTGCTGATCTGCGGCGGGCTCATCCTCATGCCGGCCGTCGATCTCTGGGTTACAGGATTATTCTATCGCGCCGGTGACGGCTTCTATCTCGGTGAATGGGCGCCGTTCCGCCTGCTGCGCAGCGGCTTGCCCTACGCGGTGACGATATATGCCGTCGCCGTAGGGCTCTTGCTGATCGCGGCCTTGATCCGCCGCCGCGCCGTCCTCGGTCTCGATGTACGCGCTGCGTGTTTTCTGCTGCTCGCGCTGGCGCTGGGGCCGGGCCTCACCGTCAACACGATCTTCAAAGACCATTGGGGCCGCGCCCGTCCATCGCAGGTCACTGAATTCGGCGGCGACAAGCATTTCAGCCCGGCCTTCGTCCCCAGCGATCAATGCACGCGCAATTGCTCATTCAGCGCGGGCGATCCGTCGATGGGTTTTTATCTCGTCTCGCTGGCTTTTCTTGCCGCCCTACCGCGACGGCGCAAACTCGGCATCGCCGGCGCGGTGACGGTCGGCGCGATCCTCGGTGTGGTTCGCTTGGCGCAAGGCGGGCATTTCTTCTCCGACATCATCGCCACCGGCTTCTTCGTCTTCGCGGTAAGTTGGCTGCTGCATCGCTTCATCATCGTGCATGACGGCCTCGGCATGCTGATGCGGGCGTTGCGCTATCCCTCGCCGAGACTAATACGTTGGGCGTTCATCACGATCGCAACCGCGTTGCTGTTCTCACTGAGCTACATCTTTGTCGATCGGCCTTTGGCTTACGCACTCAAAGACATCGACCCGACGGTGCATTCGATCTTCGCCATCATCACCAAAGCTGGTGAAGGCGTCTTCTATCTCGTGCCGTCGGGGCTTCTGATGTTGTGGGCGTTATGGACGCGCCGCCAACATCTGTTGGAACGCGCCGGCTTTGTCTTCGCCGCCGTGGCGATCCCCGGCCTCATCGCCGACATGATGAAACCGATCTTCGGCCGGGCCCGACCGGTACTGTTGTTCCGCGAGGATCTTTTCGGTTTTACCTGGCATGGCGCGCGCGCGAACTACTGGTCGTTCCCGTCGGGCCATACTATCACCATCACGGCGCTCGCCTTGTCGCTGACGGCGATCTATCCGCGGTTATGGCCGCTTTACGCGACTGTTGCCGTGCTGGTCGCGTCGAGCCGCGTGATCATCGACGCGCATTATCTCAGCGACGTGATCGCGGGCGCTTATATCGGATTGACGGCCTATTGGTGTCTTATCGCTTACGCGCAGGCGAAGAAAATCCCGTTGCGCCTTACCGCGCCGGATAGCCCTTGAAGCCGCGCAGTAACTGGACGCGATAGGTCCGGCTGTCGCCGCCGCCCAGCGGAATGGTGATGCGCTCGATCGGTCCGGCATCCTGGAAACAGGCGACGATCTCATCGACGTCATTGCGGAAGCTGACCATCAGGAAATCCTGACCGATGAAGCTTTCGGGATGCGCGGTCAGATCGAACTGATCGTGAATCCCGCCCATCGCGTTCCATTTAAGGCCATTGATCGGATGCGGGCGTACGTAATAGACCAGCGCCGCCATCAATTCGCGGTCATCCGCCAACAGATGCACGCCCGGCGTTTCCGCCAGCATCCGCGTCACCGCGCTGCCCAGCGTATGCCAGCCCTTGAGGCGATGCAGCGGATCGTATTTGCCGCGCAGATCGTGCCCGACGAGATGCGCCGCCGGCTTCAAGCCCGCCGCAACCACGACGACACCGGTATGGAGAAGGATCGAGCCGAGGATCAAAATCCGCTGGCCATGCGCCAACAGGAATGCGACGACCAGTACCGTTGCCGAGACATAAGTCGGGGCCGACCAGTTCGGTTCGGCGCGCGAGATGAAGCTGACCACCAGCATCATCACCAATGTCGGTAAAGCGAAGAAAGCGAGTATCGCGTCGCGCCGCGCGCTGAGGCTGCGCCGCGCGAGAAACGCGCAGAGAATAAGTGCCGCGAAAAACACCGGCCCAAACACACCGAACTGCGAGCCGAAGAAGCTAAGGAATTTGTCGGGATGGAACAGCGAGCCGGTGAAAGCCGCGTTCGCTTCGGTATGACGATAGGAAACGAAGCGGTGGCTTTGGTTCCAGAGGAAGTTCGGTAGATAAATCAGAAGGGCGACAACGACGCCACCGAGGAAGCGCGGGAAATGCCGCCGCTCGTCGCGGTAGGTCGCCAGGAACAGCGCCGCAGACAGCAGCCAATAAGCCATCGCGTATTTGGCAAGGAGCCCGGCCCCAGCCGCTGCCCCCACCGCCCACCACCACCGCTGACCGCCCGGTTCACGGGCGCGGACAAAGGCGTAGAGCGCGATCGACCAGCAGAACAGCAGCGGCGCGTCGGTCGAGATGATGATCGAGGACACCCAGACGCCCGGCAAAGTCGCATAAGCGATCGAGGACCAGAAGGCGGCCCGCGTATCGTAAAGCCGCTGCGCCACGGCATAGACCATCAGCGCCGTGCCGAAATGGAGGAGCGGCGCCGAGAGCCGGACCGCGATCTCGTTGTCATTGCCGGCGAGCGCCGTCGTCGCCGCGATCAGCCAGGCCACCACCGGCGGCTTCGAGTAGTAGCCCCAATCGGGCGTCAGCGACCAAAGCCAGTATTGGGCTTCGTCGGGATAGAGATCGGTCGTTCCCGCCGCGATCCAGACCAGCCGGACGAGTGTCAGCGCGAAGATCACGAAAATGGCGGTCCGGAACGAACGCTCGTCCTCGGTCCGGATTAACTGCTTAGTCGGGGTGCCGATGGCCATGAGGCGGGCAGAATAGCGGTGCCGAGTCCCCACCCCAACCCTTTCCGCAGGCAAAATCTTGTGACCGGCGAAAGGCTTGCCGGAGGGGCGATGGGGCACATCGCGGTAGCAATCGAGCCGCTTGCTTGCTAAGTCAGGAGCCAGGCTCTCCATGCTGAAGATCGAGACTTTCAACAACAGCCGGGGTGGCAACGCCTTCTTCAAGGCGGTGACGCACCCGCTGGCGGCCCGCGCCGCGACGTCGCTACTGCACCGATTGCGTGCAGGCAAAGTCGCGATCTACGACATCGACGGTCAGGCCGAGGCGCTGGCGGAACTGTACGATCTTCGTAGCCTCGATCTCGCCGGTTGCTTCGTTCAGGACATCGCGGCGATCGGCAAGCCGCTGCTCGGCCAGCCCGCCCAACCCGTTACCGCCCTCAAAGAGTCCGCCGCCCAGATCGTTTTCGTCGTCGCCTTCGAGGCCGACCGACCGATCAGCCATATCCGCCATCTTTTGCCGCCGGGTGCCGAAGTCGTCAGCCTCGACGCGTTGCGCCTGCCAGAGGCCATCGTCCCGGCCGGACGGCGCTATCTCGACCCGCTGAATTTCGCCACCAACTTCGTCTTCTTCCGCGAGGCGCGCGGCGTCTCGACGCGGCTGGTCACGACCAATTACTGGTCGGGCTATGGCGCGGGGAATCTCAGCTTCTTCGCGATGCTATTTGACGAAAGCGGTCAGGTCATCGCCGAATGGACTGAGCCAGTGCCGTCCGGCAATGCCGCCTTCACCATCGACAGCCGCGCCGTGCGTGAACGCTTCAAGCTGCCGGAATTCACCGGGCAGTTGTTCATCCATGCCATCGGCGCCGTGGTCCACGACGTCGTCAAATACGCGCTCGACATCGACGGTGTCGAAGACGGCAAGCGAGTCTTTTCCTGCACGCACGACGCCAATTCCTGGCCGGCGGATTTCTATGCCGGCCTGCCCGCGCCTGATGCCGGCGAGAGCGTGACCTTATGGGTGCAGAACAGCCAGCCGTGCGAAATTCCCGCCGGTGCGATTGCGCTCAATCTGATGGGAGACGACGAGACGGCAGCGCTCGATCGCAGTGTCGCGCCGTTCGCCACCGTCGCGCTGGATGTCGCCAAGCTATTACCCAACGCGCATTGGCCGCAGCAGATCGAGATCGCCGCCGGCAAATACATGGTGCGGCCGCGCTACGAAGTGGCGACCAAGACGCATGGCCGCATCGCCCATGTGAATGTCGAGCGCACCGATCTGAAGCCCGACGCGAAACTGCCCGAAATCGGCAATCTGTTCGGCAAAGGTTTTCTGTTGCCGGCACCGATCCTGCCGCGCGCACAATGGAAGTCGCTGGCCTTGCCGACGCCGATGGGACGCTCGCAGGAAGAACTGCCCGTCGCGCTGATTATTTATGATCCGGCGGGCAAAGAAATCGCGCGTCATCGCTGCGGCAAACTTGCCCGGCGCGATTCCGTTTCGCTCGAGATCGATACGATCTTGCCGCCCGATGCGTTGAAAGACGGCGGGCATATGGAACTGGTCTATGACTTCGCCGATGGCGGCAGCGGCGACGGTTGGCTGCACGCGCTGTTCCGGTATGAAAACCGCGCCAGCGGCCACAAGGCCGAAACCAGTTTCGGCGCGCATATCTTCAACACGGTGCTGACCTATAAGGGCGAGCCGCAATCCTATTCGGGCCGCGCGCCAGGGCTTTCGACTCGGTTGTTTTTGCGACTCGGCCGTGGGGATCACGACACGCTATGCCATCTGATCTATCCGACCTCGATGCCTTGGCACGCGAGCAGCGCCACCGATCTCATTCTTTGTGACGGCGCAGGCGGGGAAATCGCGCGGGAACGGCTGGCCATCGCTGGCAGCGGCTCGCGTTTCTGGCGTTATCACGATGTCTTCGATTCGGCGACTCGTAAAAAAGCCGGCGAGACGCCCTATATCATCATTCGCGATTTGAGCTGCCGGCTTTTCGGCTATCATGGCGTCTTGGGAAATGATGGGGCTTTCAGCCTCGATCACATGTTCGGATTCTGATGAGCGAGCGCATTCACACTAAGTTCCTGATCATCGGCGCAGGCCCCGCCGGCTACACCGCCGCGATCTATGCCGCGCGCGCCAATCTGCACCCGATCATGGTGCAGGGGCTGCAGCCCGGCGGCCAGTTGATGATCACCACGGACGTCGAGAATTACCCCGGCTTCGCCGATGTCATCCAAGGCCCTTGGCTGATGGAGCAGATGCAGCGCCAAGCCGAGCATGTCGGTACGCGCATCATCTCGGATATGATCGTGTCGTGCGACCTGTCCAAGCGGCCCTTCACCTGCATCGGTGATTCCGGCGACATCTATACGGCGGATGCGATCGCACTTTGCACCGGCGCCCAGGCGCGTTGGCTCGGCATTCCCGGTGAGGAAAAGCTGCGCGGCTTCGGCGTATCGGCCTGCGCGACCTGCGATGGGTTCTTCTTCCGCAACCGCAGCGTCGTCGTCATCGGCGGCGGCAATACGGCGGTCGAGGAAGCGCTCTACCTGACCAATCACGCGACCAGCGTCACGCTCATCCATCGCCGCGACACGCTGCGCTCGGAAAAGATTTTGCAGACGCGGCTTTTCAGCAATCCGAAGATCACGGTCGTCTGGGACAGCGCGGTCGAGGAAATCATCGGCGATGCGACGCCGGCCCACGTGACGGCAGTGCGGCTGCGCAACGTCAAGACAAACGCGATCAGCGATCTGGCGTGTGACGGCGTCTTCGTCGCCATCGGCCATGATCCTGTGACCGACATCGTCAAAGGCCAACTCGCGCTCGACCCGAACGGTTATGTCATCACCAAACCGGATTCGACCGCGACGGATATCCCCGGCGTCTTCGCCGCCGGCGACGTGCGCGATCATATCTATCGCCAGGCGGTGACCGCCGCCGGCATGGGCTGCATGGCGGCACTCGAAGCCGAAAAATTCCTGGCCGCGTCCGAGGCCAAAGAACGCACGGCGGCGGAGTAAGCCGATGAGCACCCCGATGGATTGGGACAAGCTGCGCGTCTTTCACGCCGTGGCCGAAGCCGGCAGCTTCACCCATGCGGGCGAATCGCTGAACCTGAGCCAATCCGCCGTCAGCCGTCAGATCAGCGCGCTGGAAGAAAGCCTGTCCGTGCCGCTGTTCCATCGCCATGCGCGCGGTTTGATCCTGACCGAGCAAGGCGATCTGCTCTATCGCACCGCGCGCGAAGTCTTCGCCAAGCTGGCGATGACAGAAGCGATGTTGCAGGAATCGAAAGACCGCCCGAAAGGTCCGCTGAAAGTCACGACGACGGTCGCCTTCGGTTCGGCCTGGCTGACGCCGCGTATCCGGGAATTCGTCGATCTCTATCCCGAGATCGAAGTGACGGTCGTGGTCGATGATACCGAGCTCGATCTGTCGATGCGCGAGGCCGACGTCGCCATCCGCATGACGCCGCCGCGCCAACCCGATCTGGTGCAGCGCCATTTGATGACGGTGCGGCACCATGCCTATGCCTCAGCCGATTATCTGAAGAAATACGGTATTCCGCAGCGCCCGGAAGAACTCGATAAGCACCGCATCATCATTTACGGTTCGGATTCACGGCCGCCGATCCGCAACGTGAACTGGCTCTTGGAATCCGGCGCGCGCCCGGGTTTCGAGCGTCAACCGATCTTCGCCGTGAATAATCTCTATGCGATCTTGAAGGCGCTGCAATCGGGCCTCGGCATCGCGTCCCTGCCCGATTTCATGGAGCAGGAAACTTCGGGTCTCGTTCGCGTCCTGCCCGATATGCTGGGCGGCGAGTTCGAGGCGTTCTTCGTCTATCCCGAAGAACTGCGCACCTCGAAGCGCATCTCGGTCTTCCGCGACTTCTTGCTGCGCAAAGTCGCGGACGCCAAGAACGGCCTGCCCTAAGCCTGTTTAGTCGAGCGGACGCGTGCCGTCCGGCGTCGGCACCTCGAAGGCGTTCAGCGTAATCCCGACCATGTTGTAGAAGCCGATCGAGAAGATCAGCTCGATCATCACCGGCTCGCCCAGCACCGCCTTGGCGCGCGCATAGGTCGCCGCGCTCAAGACATTCTTGGTCATCATCTCGGTCGTGACGTCGTAGATCACCTGCTCGTCCTCGCGGAAGACGGTCGCGGTCTTGCGCGTGCGGATCGCCTCGACGCTTGCGGCGGCAACGCCCAATTCCTGCGCGCGCGGCCCATGCGCCCACCAGGCGAATTGCGCCGACCAATGGCGAATGACGACTAACGTCATCAATTCGAACAGGCGTTTCTCGAGGATGCCTTTTTTGCGTTGGGCAACGAACAGATCGATGATCGCCGGCCCAATGCCCGGCATCCGGATCCAGACCGAAAACGGCCCACCGAGACCGTTATGCGCGATTACCGTCTGCAGCTTCTTAAGCGCTTCCTGTTGTTCCGGATTGAGATCGCTGACGGTGAGATCGGCGAGACGGCCCATAGCATTTCCCCCAAGACTTCGTGGCTTTCGACTTGGCCGCACGATGCCACAAAGCGTCCCACATCGTCTTGCGGATTCGCAGCGATGCAGAATTTGCATTGGAGGCAGACGGTTTTCCCGTTGGCGGTGAAAGAATCCAAGACGCATGTTGCGCCTGTCGCCGCAAGCAATTGCGGCCTCCGGATTTCCGGTCTCGGCTGCCGGAAAGGAGATCCTTGGATCTCTTACGTCTCGAAGACGTATTTAGCCTCCCTGTTCAAACTGACCCCGGCATCTTGTCGGGGTTTTTCTTTTTGGGCTTTTCGTTTCGCGAGGCCAACGAAGCTGTGCTAGCTTCGATTCAACCCAAAAATGGCGACACAACGCCCACGGGTACCGGAGGAAAAGCCACCCCCATGAGCAAACGGCCCATGCGCAAGACCATCGTCTTGGCCATTCTGCTGACGGCGGCCGCCGTCGGCGCGATGCCGGCGCAGGCCGAGATCGCCGCCATGACACCCGCCTTGGCTCAGGTGGTCGCCGGTGCGAAGGCCGAAGGCAAGCTTGTCATGCGCTCGACCATCACCATGTTCGGCGGTCCCGAAGGGGCCAAGGTGGCGCAGGACGGCATTAACCGGATGTTCGGCACCAACCTGACGATCGAATGGAGCCCCGGACCGGCCTATGGCGCGCTCGCCGCCCTGATCTATCAGGAGATGCAGGCGGGACATGATTCCTCGACCGACGTCTTCACCTCGACCGCGGTGCAGCTCGCGCCCTATCTCGACAAGAAGATGTTCCGGACGATCGACTGGGTCAGCCTGATGCCCCAGCGGATCACGCCCGGCATCGTCGAGGCCGAAGGCCGTGCCCTGCGCCGGTCCACCGCGATGCCCGGCATTCTCTACAACGTCAAAGCCGCGCCATGGGTCAAAGAGATCAACACCACCGCCGACCTGTTGAAGCCCCAATATACGGGCAAGTTTTCAACGACGCCGTTCCTCGGCGGGTTCGACGTGATGCTGGCGCCCGATGTTTGGGGCGTCGAGAAAACCCAGGCCTATATCCGCGAATTTTCCAAGCAACTGGGCGGGCTCGCCGGTTGCGAAGCGACGGATCGCATCGCCTCGGGCGAGGTACCGGCGCTGGCCGTCGATTGCAGCGGCGCCGCCCCCAATCGCGCGCAATATCGCGGCAAGGGCGTGCTCGACAATCAGATCATGAGCGACATGGCGCAGCGCCGTTTCGATTATCTGATGGTGCCGACCCATGCGGCCCATCCCAACGCGGCGATGCTTTACATCCTCTATCTCGTCTCGGTCGAGGGTCAGCAGAAGATCATGCGCGATTTCATGGGCGACGATCTTTACGACTTTCCCGAATCCGAAGTGCGCCAGCATGCCGACGCGCTTGCCGCGAAGGGCGTCAAATTTGTCGATGTGACGATCGGCTGGTGGCTGTCCCATCCGGGGCTCGATGCCGCCAACATCGAGCTGGCGAAACTCGTGCGTGAAAAATGAAACAGCGGAAGAGCCAGATGATGAAGTTTCTTTCGGCGATGGCGGTTGCCTCCCTGGCAATCGTGGCGACGGCCGCCCATGCCGAAACCGTGCCGATGACGCCGGCGCTGGCCAAAGTGATCGAGGCCGCCAACAAGGAAGGCGCGATCGCGCTGCGTTCGACCGGCACCGTCTTCGGTGGCGCCGAAGGCGCGAAAGCGGCCGAAATCGCGATCAACCAGACTTTCGGCACGCATCTGAAAATCGACTGGGTGCCCGGCCCGGCTTATGGCCCGATGGCCGCCATCGTTTATCAGGAAATGCAGGCCGGCCAAAAAGCATCGACCGACGTTTATACGACGACGGCCGTGCAGGCGACGCCTTATCTCGACAAGAATCTTTTCCAGAAGATCGACTGGGCCGGCATCATGCCGTCGCGCATCAAGCCCGACATGGTCGAAGCCGAAGGGCGGATGCTGCGTTTCCAGACGGTGCTGCCCGGTGTTCTCTACAACGTCAAAGCCGCGCCGTGGGTCAAGGACCTCAAGACCACCGCCGACCTGTTGAAGCCGGAATATAAGGGCAAGTTCTATACGACACCGTTCCTCGCCGGCTTCGATGTCCTCCTCGCGCCCGATGTATGGGGACCGCAAAAGACCGAAGATTACGTCAAAAAATTCTCGCAGCAGTTGGCCGGACTTGTCGGCTGCGAAGGCAGCGACCGCATCGCCTCGGGCGAGATTCCCGCGCTTGCCTTCGATTGCAGCGGCGGCGCCGGCAACCGCATCCAGTATCGCGGCAAAGGCGTCTTCGATAACAAGATTCTGAGTGACATGGCGCAGCGGCGCGAGGATTACCTCGCCATCCCGACCAACGCGCCCAATCCGAACGCGGCGATCCTTTATACACTCTACATGATGACGCATGAGGGCCAAGAAAAGCTGGTCTTCGATATCTTCGGCGGCGACCTCTACGACTTCCCGGATTCGCACATCCACAAGGAAGTCAGCGATGCCGAAGCCAAGGGCATCAAATTCATCGACGTCACCATCGATTGGTGGCGGTCCCACCCCAACCTCGACGCGCAGAACAATGCGCTGGCCAAGCTCGTACGGGAGAAGTGAGTAAAATGAATCGGTTTCTTGCGACGACGTTCGCCGCGGCGGCGGTCTTCGGCTTGTGTTTCAACGGCGCAGCGCACGCCGACACGATCGAGATGACACCGCAACTCAAAGAGATCATCGCCGGCGCGAATAAAGAAGCAAAGCTGACCGTCCGCTGGACCAACAACATCTTTGGTGGCCCGGAAGGCGCGAAGGTTGCGGAAGAGGCGATCAACCGCATGTTCGGCACCAAGATCAGCGTCGAATGGGCGCCGGGTCCGGCCTATGGACCGCTCGCTGCGATGCTCTACCAGGAAATGCAGGCAGGACTGGCCGCGACCTCCGACATCTATATCGCCACGGCGGTGCAAGCGACGCCGTATCTGCAGAAGAATCTGTTCCGTACGATTGACTGGGTTTCGATCATGCCGTCGCGCATCACGCCGGTGATGGTCGAAGGCGAAGGCCGCGCGATCCGCATCGCCACCAACCTGCCGGGCATCGTCTATAATATGAAGACGGCCGCCTGGGTCGCCAACGTGCAGACCAGCGCCGATCTGTTGAAGCCCGAGGCCAAAGGTCATTTTTATACGACGCCGTTCCTCGGCGGCTTCGACGTGCTGCTCGCGCCCGATGTATGGGGCGTCGAGAAGACGACCGAGTATGTGAAGAAGTTATCGACGCAGGTGGCCGGGCTTGCCGGCTGCGAGGCGACGACACGCATCGCCGCCGGCGAAATTCCGGCGCTGGCCATCGATTGCGGCGGCGGCATTCCCAACCGTCTCGAATATCGCGGCAAAGGCATCCTCGCCAATCAGGTCATGAGCGACATGGTGCAGAAGCGGTATAACTATCTGTCGGTTCTGACCCACGCGCCGCACCCGAACGCGGCCACGCTCTACATCCTCTACATCATGTCCAAGGAAGGGCAGGAGAAGATGATGTGGGACATTCAGGGAACCGACCTTGCCGACTTCCCGGATTCGCACATGAAGCACGAGTTCGAGACAGTCGAAGCGCGCGGCGGCAAGCCGGTCGATGTCTCGATCGCCTGGTGGCGCTCGCATCCCGGCCTCGAAGCCGCCAACGCCGAACTGGCAAAGCTCGTCCGCGAGAAATAAGTCCGATGCGAGGGATCGTTGCCGTCGCGGCGCTGACACTATTCGGAATCGGCGCCGCCGAGGCGGAGACAGTGACGATCAATCCCGCGCTCACCAAAGTGATCGAAGGCGCAAAGGCCGAGGGTGCCTTGTCGTTGCGATCGACTGCCGCTCTATTCGCCGGCGCCGGCGGCGCAAAGCGCGCGCAGGACGCCATCAACAAGGCCTTCGGCACGAAGCTCGTCATCGAATGGACGCCTGGCCCGGCCTACGGTCCTCTCGCTGCGATTCTCCATCAAGAACTCCAAGCAGGACAGCCGGCTTCGACCGATGTCTATACGGCGTCAGCGGTGCAGATCACGGGCTATCTCGACAAGGGACTATTCCAAAAAGTCGATTGGCCAAACCTTTTGCCCGACCGCGTGACGCCGGCGATGGTCGAGGGCGAAGGCCGCGCCCTACGTTTCCAAACCGTGCTGCAAGGAATTTTGTACAACGTAAAGGCCGCGCCGTGGGCCGCCGACATCAACACGATCGCCGATTTTTTGAAGCCCCAATACAAAGGCAAGTTCTACACGACGCCTTTCCTCAGCGGCTTCGATGTGCTGCTGGCTGACGATGTCTGGGGCAAGCCCAAGACCGAAGCATTTGTTCGCGAATATGCGCAACCGATCGCCGGGCTTGCCGGCTGCGAGGCAAGCGACCGGGTGGCCTCGGGTGAAATTCCGGCATTATTCTCCTGCACTGGCGGCTCGACCCGGCGGGAGGAATTTCGCGACAAAGGCATCATCGACATTCATATCGTGTCGGACTTGGCGCAAAAACGCGAAAATTACATGGCCATTCCCGCCAACGCGCCGCATCCCAATGCAGCGATTCTTTACTCGCTTTACATGATGACGCACGATGGCCAGGAAGACCTCATCTACGATATTATCGGCAACGATCTATATGATTTCCCGGACTCCCATGTTCGTCGTGAAGTTAGTAGGCTCGAAGCCAACGGCGTGAAGTTCATCGATGTAACGATCGATTGGTGGCGCGCTCATCCCGGCCTCGACGAGGCCAATACGGCGCTCGCCAAATTGGTGCGCGAGAAATAGGGAGTGTACGGGTGGCGACTTTAGCCGCTGAGCAACCGGTTGAGCCGCCCCGCGTGCGTGGCTTCGACTTCGTCCCCGGTGGACTGCTCGGCCTGACCATCTTTGCGACCGGCGCGGTGCTGGTGCTGGTTTCGATCGTTCTCTGGCTGAGCTTCACCGAAGGCACGCCCGGCGATCCGGTCCTCGTTTATACGCTCGATCATTACCGCGCCATGTTCGGGGATGGCTTTACCTATCGCGTCCTCTGGAACACGGTGCTGTTCTCGGCCGTCACGACAACGACCGCCTTCGCCCTAGCCTTGCCGATGGCCTGGCTGATGGAGCGAACGGATTTTCCGGGTAAGCCGATCGTCTTCACGATGATGACGCTGGCGCTGCTGATCCCCAGCTTTGCCGTGTCGCTGGGCTGGGTGTTTCTGCTGCATCCGAAGATTGGCCTGATCAATCAGGGCCTGATGCACGTCTTCAATCTCGAGAACGCGCCCTTCGATGTCTCGAACATCTTTTCGATGGGCGTGATCGAGGGCATGAACCTGACGCCGCTCGCCTTCATCATGACGGCAGTGGTGCTGCGCTCGATGGACCCGGCGCTGGAAGAAGCGGCGGCGATCAGCGGCGCGAAACCCTGGCAGGCGGTGCTGCGCGTCACGCTGCGCGTCCTCATGCCCGGCCTTCTGGCGGCGGCAATCTATATCGCGACAATCGGCTTCGCCGCCTTCGACGTGCCGGCGATCCTCGGCCTGACGCGGCGTATCTTCACCTTTTCGACCTATGTGTTCTGGGTGCTGACGCCATCGGAAGGCGCGCCGGAATACGGCAATGTCGCCACGCTCAGCGTCATTATGGTGGTCCTCGCCGCGTTTCTCAGTTGGGCTTATCGTAGGGCACAGCGTCAGGCGCCGAAATATGCCGTCGTCACCGGCAAGGCCTATCGCCCGCGCATATCGAAACTCGGCAAATGGCGCAGCTTGGCGATCCTGTTCGTCGTCGGTTACTTCATCGTCTCGCAATTGCTGCCGCTGATCATGCTCGCCTGGGCGTCGTTGCTGCCGTATCTGCAGACGCCGTCGCTGCAGGCGTTGGAATCGATCACCACGCGCAACTTCGTCAATCTGCCTAAGGAACTGGTTTGGCGTGCCGGCACTAACACCGCGATCCTCATGGTGCTGGTGCCGACGATCACGCTGATCCTCAGCGTCGCGGTGTCGTGGGTCGTCCTACGCACCAAGATTAAAGGCCGCGGCTGGTTCGATTTCCTCGCCTTCCTGCCGCTCGCCATTCCGGCGATCGTCTTCAGCGTCGCGGCGCTGCTGCTCGCGCTGTTCGTGCTGCGCCGTTACATCCCGATCTACGGCACGATTTGGATTCTGGTGCTGGTCTATTCGGTGGCGCGGCTCAGCTACGGCACACGCATGACCAATTCGGCGCTCATCCAGATTCATCCCGAGTTGGAAGAATCCGCCAAGGTCTGCGGCGCTTCGACCGGCAATATCCTGCGGCGCATCCTGTTGCCGCTGATGGGCCCCAGCCTCGCCTATGCCTGGATCTGGATCGCGCTGCTGACCTATCGCGAATTGACCCTGCCGGTAGTCATCTCCACCAGCAGCAACCTGCCGTTCTCCTATTTGGTGTGGGGATTCGTGCAGGCTTCGGCTTATGGTTCGGCATCCGCGGCGGCATTGTTGATGCTCTGCTTGATGCTGCCGTTCCTGCTATTGTATTGGTTCGTTGCACGCCGCGCCGGAATGATCGCGCCGCGCTGAGGGGAAGAAACGCATGATCGGCATTCGCAATCTGACCATGACCTACCGCACCGCTCACGGTGAGCATCAGGCGGTCAAAGGTGTCTCGGTCGATATTCCGGACGGACAATTTTATACGCTGCTCGGCCCGTCGGGCTGCGGCAAGACCACGATCCTGCGTTGTGTCGCCGGCCTCGAACAGCCCGATGGCGGCGAGATCATCATCGGCGGCCGTACCGTCTTCTCCTCCGAGAAAGGCATCTGGGTTCCGCCGCACGACCGCAATATCGGCATGGTGTTCCAGTCCTACGCCATCTGGCCGCATATGACGGTGTTCGAGAACGTCGCCTTCCCGCTGCGCCACAAAAAGCCCAAGCCGAACCGCGCCGAGATCAAAGACCGCGTCGCCAAGGCGCTCGCGCTCGTCCATCTCGCCGGCCTCGAAGATCGCCCGGCGCCCTACCTCTCGGGTGGACAACAACAGCGTCTCGCCCTCGCCCGCGCGCTCGTCTCCGAGCCGCGCGTGCTGCTGCTCGACGAGCCGCTGTCGAACCTCGACGCCAAGCTGCGCGAAGAGATGCGCTTCGAAATCCGCCAGGTCACCGAACGGCTAGGCGTCACGACCCTGTTCGTCACCCACGAACAGATCGAAGCCTTGACCATGTCCGACGTCATGGCCGTGATGAATGACGGTCTCATCATCCAGCAGGGCGCTCCGGCCGAAATTTACGCCAAGCCCACCGGCGCCTTCGTCGCCGACTTCATCGGCCGCTCGAACTTCCTTGCCGGCAAGATCACCGCGGTCAGCGGCACCAACGGTAGCTCCGTCGCCAGCGTCGCCACCCCGATCGGCGCGCTCAACGCCCGCACAGACGGCAAATCCAAGATCGGCGATTCAGTCACCATCGCGATCCGCCCCGAGAACGTCGTGCTGGTCTCGCCCTCGGCCCCGGCCGATGCCAACGAGTTCGCCGGCACGGTCGATGCGGTGGTCTATGTCGGCAACCTGCTCGATTGCGTCATCGCCGTCGGCTCGGAAAAGGTGAAGCTCCAGCTTCAACCGTCGGCCGCCGTCGATCGCGGCGCCACCGTCCGCCTGTCCTTCCCGCTCGAACACTGCCTGGCCCTGCCGCAGTAATTATTTTACTTCGTCACCCCCGCGAAAGCGGGGGTCCATCTATCGCCCCCACGATCTTCAACATGGATTCCCGCTTTTGCGGGAATGACGAATGGATGGGGATTAGCGCAGTAAATCTTCGTAGAGATCACGCCAGTTCGGATTCTCTTTCTCAATCAACGCGATCTTCCAAGCCCGCCGCCATTTCTTGATCTGCTTCTCGCGCAGAATTGCGTCCGGCATCGCCTCGTGGAATTCCGCGTGAACGAGCAAGTGAACGCCGTACCGCTTTGTGAACTCCTCGACTGCGTCCGAGCGATGTTCCCACGCCCGCCGCGCCAAATCGTTGGTGACGCCGACATAAAGCGTCCCATTTGGCGCGTTCGCGAGGATATAGACGCAGGCCCGAGTCATAACGCACTATAATGCATAGCGGGCGGCGAGATGGACCCCCGCTTTCGCGGGGGTGACGACATTTGTGTTTTCGTCATTCCCGCGAAAGCGGGAATCCATGGGGCCGCATAAACAAACAGAAACCTGCGGTAACAAAAACCATGACCAGCCCAGAAAAGAAAACCCGTACCGTCGATCCGGTTGTGACCGAGATCGTGCGCAATGCCGTCATCGCTGTGACGGAAGAGATGAAGACCAATCTCATGCGCACCGCCTACAACATCATCATCTACGAGGCGCTCGATTTCACGACCGGCCTCTTCACGCCGGACGGGCGGACGGTGTCGATTGGGCTAGGCCTGCCGATGTTCATTCGCGGCATGGCAGAAACCGTGCAGTCGAAGATGCGGCATTACGGGGTCGAGAACATGTCCCCCGGCGACATCTATATCACCAACGATGCCTACACGACCGGCAGCCATCTCAACCACGTCACCCTGACCCTGCCGATCTTCCAAAAAGACGTATTGGTCGGTTTCTCTTGCTGCATGGCGCATTGGCTCGATATCGGCGGCGCGCTGCGCGGTGCGGGAACCGACATCTATGCCGAAGGGCTGCAGATTCCGATCGTCAAATATCAGGACAAGGGCGTCATCAACGAAGACCTGCTCGACATCATCAAGATGAATGTCCGCATCCCCAACCGCGCGATGGGCGATCTGCGCGCCCAAGTCGCGGCGGTGAAGACGGGCGAGCGGCGCTTCCTGCAGGTGATCGAACGCTATGGCCGCGAGCCGGTGCTCAATGCCATCGACGCGATCATGGACAATTCCGAAGCCAAAGCCCGCGCCCGCACGCTCAGCATTCCCGACGGCACCTATGAAGCCGAATCCTTCATGGATGATGACGGCGTCGATGTCGCAAAGCGCGTGCCGATCAAAGTCCTCGTCGAGGTCAAAGGCGACGAGATGAGCATCGATCTCAGCCAGGTCAGCGATCAGGTTCGCGGCTTTTATAATTCGGGCCAGACCACCGGCATCGGCTGTACCCAGGTGGCGTTCAAATGCCTGACCTCGCCGACCGATTACCCGGTCAATGACGGCTCTTTCCGCAATCTCAAATCGATCGTCCCCGCCGGCAAGATCGTCAGCGCCGTGCGCCCCGCGCCGATGCGCAAATGGATGACCTATCCGATGACCGTCATCGACACCGTCTTCAAGGCGATGAGCGACGCCATCCCCGAGCGCAGCATCTCCGGCCATCACGCCGACCTGTTGTCGGTGAATGTCCACGGCATCTATCCGAAAACGCGCGAGTTCTTCATCGGCGGCACCAGCCTTCCCGGCGGGGGGTGGGGCGCGAAGCATAACGAGGACGGCGTCTCCGCGACCGTCTGCATCAATGACGGCGACACCCACAACAGCCCGAACGAGCAGACCGAGGCGAAATTCCCGATCATCGTCGAAAGCTATTCGCTGATCCCCGATTCAGGCGGCGCCGGCAAATTCCGCGGCGGCCTCGGCGTCGAACGCACCTCGCGCGCCCGCGCCACCCTCACCGTCAACAGCCAGATCGACCGCGTCCATTGCAAACCCTGGGGCCTCAAAGGCGGCCTCGAAGGCGGCGGCAATGCGCTGACGACGCGCGTCAACGGCAAATGGCGCGACGACTACGCCAACGCCAAGATGATCTTCGAGTTGAAGAACGACGGCGACGCCTTCCAGGTGCGCAGTGGTGGCGGCGGTGGATACGGGCACCCGTATGAACGCGCGATCGAGTCCGTGCGGAATGACGTGCGGCAGGGCTATGTGACGGTGAAAGCGGCCGAGGAGCTGTACGGCGTGGTCATCGACGCGAAGACGTTCGTAATCGATGAGAAAGCTACGGAGAACAAAAGGGCAGATTTACGCAACAACTCTCATGCCTAATGATCCAGATCACACAGCACGGGTTCAGAGTTTCCGAACATTATTTACAAATTCCAACGCGAACGAGATTGTCGCGACCAAACTATTATCTCCCGGTTCGTTTGCCCTTAGTGATGAAAAAGACGCCTCGATACGCCAATTTGTATCCGGTCAATTTAATGTTCCCGCAGTTAACGTCGCAATCGTAAGTTCGGGAAAATTAGGTTTTTCGATTTCAAAAAAATACAAGGGTGGGCTAGTTGTAGGAGAACGATATCGCCCATTCACTGAGAAGTCTGACATTGATATCGCATTGATTTGCCCGACGCTATTCGACCAGGTATGGGAAGAAACATTTCGATACATGAATGATATTGGCCCTTGGGCTCAACTTCGATCTTTCGAAAAGTATTTTTTCCGGGGGTGGATCAGGCCCGACAAGCTGCCTCGTTCTCCCAATTTCAGGCCTCTTCGAGAATGGGATAAATTCTTTGGTGATATGTCTCGGAATCGCGACTACACCAACCATCGAATTTCTGCCGGCCTTTACCGACAAGAGTTTTTTCTGCACTCCTATCAGGCTGTGGCCGTTAATGAATGCTTACAAGAAGAGAGGACGCGCGCATGAAAACCTCCGCCACGAATAAGAAGGTCCGCGAACTCATTACCGGAATAAGAGAGAGAACTCTTGTGCCACGCCCGGAATTTCAACGCAGGCTTGTTTGGCGCAATGCCGACAAAGTCAATTTTATTCAAACCGTCTTGAACGGATACCCTTTTCCGGAAATCTACATAGCCGATGGCGATGTAGATCTTGAGACTGGTATAGGCACGCAAATCCTTGTGGATGGCCAACAGCGCGTCACCACGCTCTACCAATATTTCACTGCATCGGAAGAATTGAAACTACCTTCCAACTTGCCGCCATATGCAAAGATTTCAGCCGAGGAGCAAAGAGCTTTCCTCGGCTACGACGTTGCGACGCGAGACCTGGGGTCAGTTCCAAAAGCGAACATCATAGAAGTATTTCGCCGCATCAATATGACTTCGTATGCGTTAAATGCGATGGAAATAAATAACGCAGTTTACGAAGGGGAATTGAAGAAATTTGCTGACCACGTCTGCGATAAGGACTTCTTTGAACGACATAAAATCTTTACGCCGACCGATCTCAAGAGAATGGGAGATGTTAGATACGTTCTGACAATAGTGGTCACCATGATGGTCGGCTATTTCAATCGAGATGAGCTCTTGCAGGAATCTCTCGAACAAAACAACGAACAATTTGATCGCAAAGACGAAATTGACGAACGGCTTTCAGCCGTTCTTTCATTTATCGAAGACGCGCGTTTTTCCGAGAAATCGAGGCTATGGAAGAAGGTTGATTTCTTTAGCGCACTGATCGAGATCGATAGGCTTTTAAGCCGAAAGAAATTACAAATCTCACCTGATGCGGCTCGCGATCGTCTCGAGGCATTTTATCTACAGGTCGACAGTGCGTCCGCCGTAGATAATGAAGCTGAAGAGGCGAGATATTATCGTGCTGTATTACAGGCATCAAACGATCGCGTAAGTCGTTTACGACGCGGCGAGATACTCGAAAGAATTTTGACTAGCTAGCAATGCTGCGTAAAATGGTCGTCCGGCAATAAAGCGAGGATATTATTGAAGATTTATATGATCTGATACGATCATTCGAATTCTGCTAGACGTTTAGGCCTGCAGCAAAATCACTACCTTATATTCGGCGTGCCCTGCCGGGCTCATCGTGATCTGATTGTAAGTCCGTATTCCTTTCTTAAGATGATTAAACCGCCGCTCACCACCTTCGCGGGCAAGCACCGTGTAGCTATTCCAGAACCGCGCAAATGTTCCACTCTTATCCGTCAAATCTGAAACCAATGCTTTGATCGGGGAATCATCCGCGTAGTGCGCCGTGTCCGCGCGAAACTCGGCTAGCAGTCGGCGCGCGCGGTTTTCCCAGTCTCCAATGAACGCGACGGCACTTGGATCGAGGAAGACGTAGCGCAGGAGGTTTCGTTCGGGACCTCCAAACCAGCCGCTGAACAGATGCGACGCCGCGTCGTTCCAGCCGCACGCATTCCAATAACGATCGAGCAAGTAGGCCGGTACGGTGATCGCCTTAAGCGCCGCCGTCAGCTCGGGCGGCACGCCGGCTTCGTTCGCGTCGGCAACCGGCGGCGAGGGATCGCGTTTGCGGGTCAGTTCGAACAGATAGGTGCGTTCGGCCACCGTCAGGTGCAACGTGTCGGCGAGGCGGGCGAGCGCATGCGGTGACAACGCGATGTCGCGGCCCTGTTCCAGCCAGGTGTACCAGGTCGTGCTGATGCCGCAGAGTTGGGCGACCTCTTCGCGGCGGAGGCCCGGCGTGCGGCGGCGGGTTTGGGGGGCGGTCGGTTGGCCAGCGTCGGCGGGTTTCAGGGCTTCGCGCCGGGCGCGGAGGAAGGCGCTAAGTTCGCGGCGCTGGTTCGCGGTGGAATCGGTGTTGGTCGCCATGGCGGCAGGATTTATACCAGGATAAATGGCTATATTGTACCCGTTTATCCGGCGGCGCAGAGTGAGCGCCGTTCACCTGAGGAGCCGACCGATGTCCGAATCCGAAAACCGCTTTGCCGCCGCCCATTACGGCCCGCGCGCGCAGGATTACGTCACCAGCAAGGATCACAGCATGGGCGAGGATCTGGATCAGATCGAAGCCGCGCTGCGCGACTTGCGGCCGGTGCGGGTGCTGGATCTGGGCTGCGGCGGCGGGCATGTCAGCTATCGCGCGGCGCCGTTCGCGGGCGAAGTCGTCGCCTGCGACGTGACGCCGGCGATGATCGAAACCGTCGCGAAGGAAGCGGCGTCGCGCGGACTCAACAATATCACCGTGCGGCAAGCGGCGGCCGAGGCGTTACCGTTCGAGGATAATAGTTTCGACGCGGTGCTGTGCCGCTTCACGACGCATCATTGGCCCGACATGGATGCGGGGCTGCGCGAGGCGCATCGCGTGTTGAAGCCGGGCGCAATAGCGGTGTTCATCGATTCGTTCGCGCCGGTGCCACGCGTGCTCGATTCACATCTGCAGGCGATCGAGTTGCTGCGCGACGTATCGCATGTGCGGAATTATTCGATGGCGGAATGGTTGAGCGGTTTGGCGCGCGCGGGCTTCGCCGTGGAACGGATGAGCACGCGCAAAATGCGGATGGATTTCCCGGTGTGGAGCGCGCGGACGCGCACCCCGCCCGATCATCTGAAAGCCATCCGGTCGCTGCAACAGGGCGCATCACCGCTGGTGCGCGATTACTTCAAGATCGGCGAAGACGGCGGCTTCGATCTCGACGCGGCCACCATCTTCGTCCGCAACAGCTAGCAGCGATCAGTAAGCGCGATGACGCTGCAGGAAGTGATGCACGACCCGGTCTTGATCACGTAACTCGAAGCCGATGTTATGGGGCACGTTTGCGAGGGCATCGAAGGCGCGGTCGATCGCGTTATCGATATTGATCGCGTCGATCGGAAAGCCTTGCGGGAAAGGCCGACCCTGCCGATCGAGGAAGCGGCATTCAAAGCTGCTCATGATGCCGCAGCGATGCCGCGTTCGACCGGTTGGCCAAGGCCGGTGACGAAAGCCTCGCCGCGCCAAATCTGAACCCCGGCGATGCCGCGCGCCGGCGCGAGCAGATCGCGCGCATGATCCATTGCCGCGAAGTCGGTGACTTGTCCGCCTTCATCGGCGGCCTTCAACGCACCCTGACGATCGAAAAGATAATAGCGATAGCGTGCCATGATGAATTTCCGTTTAGGTTGCCAAGCCGTTAATCGGCAAGACGGATCATCTAGGAAACGCATAAGTTAATTCAAACTCTATCTATTAAAGTTTGAGTCAAATTCGATTCGAATTTTAGAGGAGTCACCCTTCACAACCGGCCATTGCCTCCACACGCATGCGTTGTCATGCTTGCTGTAGCCGAACGTAACGGCACGACATTGGGGGGATCGATCATGCGGAAAACGACGCGCCTCGCGCGCAGCCTTGCTCTACCGATATTGTTGGGATTGTCGCTATCGGCCTGCGCGCTCGGGCGCGATGCCGTCGAGGTGAAGCTGCCGATCAGCGTCGCGACCGACAGCCGCGCCTTCGTCAAGATCGTCGCGGTGGAGGATAATCGCGTGTTCGAGGAAAGCCCCTCGGACGCAGGCATCCCTTCACTCAAAGATTCGGACGACATCCACAACAAGAAGATCACCGCGCAAGCGGTCGCGCGCAAGCGCAACGGCTACGGCATGGCGATGGGCGATATCGTCCTCGACGGGACCACGACCGTCGCCGACCTGGTGCGCGCGGCGGCGCAAAAGGCGCTGCAGGACAAGGGCTATGCCGTCGTGAACGAAGGCGCACCGGAATATGCCAATGCAGCGCCGCTGAGCATCGACATCAAAGAATTCTGGAGCTGGATCGCGCCCGGCTTTATCTCTCTGACGATGGAGTTCAAATCGACGGTCGTTCTCTCCGGCGACCGGGTCATCACGCCAGGCAACGGCACGGCCATCTCACACGTCAAGCAGGAAACCGCCGCTGGCTTCACCAGCGTCTGGGTCAATCTGATGCAGCAGGGCGTTTCCGACCTGAGCGATCAGATCGGCGCGCACATCAAGCCGGCCCCCGCGTCGGCGATGTCCGCGCCGAGCACTTAAAGCCCCGGGAGCGCGGCTCCTATTTCGTTTCGATCAGCGGCTGCGCGCGGAAGGAAATCGCGAGGCGGTTCCAAGCGTTGATCGTCACGATCTGCATCGTGAGCTGCACCAACTCCAGCTCGCTAAACTGCTTGCGCGCTTCTTCGAAGACATCGTCGGGCACATGGCCGTCGGCGACCAGCGTCACGGCTTCGGTCCAAGCCAACGCCGCGCGTTCGCGGTCGGAATAGATCGACACTTCGCGCCAAGCGTTGAGCAGATACAGCCGGTCTTCGCTTTCGCCTTTCTTGCGCGCATCCTTCGTGTGCATGGCAAGGCAGAAGGCGCAGCCATTGATCTGCGAGGCGCGCGTCTTGACCAGTTCGAGCAGCAAGGGGTCGAGCGCGGTATCGTCGGCATGAGTTTGTAACGCCATCATCGCGGCGTAAGTGCCGTGCGATACTTTGTAGGGATTGAGACGCGCTTCCATGATTCCTCCTGAGGGATTGTGCGAAATTATGGCGTCGGATGCCGCATGCAAACAACGCGCGGCGAGACATGGCCGCGATGCCTAAAAATCATTCGTCATTCCCGCGAAAGCGGGAATCCATTCGGGCAACAAAACAAACTGACAGATGGATTCCCGCTCCTGAGCGAAGTCGAAGGGCGCGGGAATGACGAAATTAAATTCAGTGTTCTTCCGGCGGTTTCTTGTTCGCCGCGGCGATCGCTTCGCGCAGTTCGGCGGGAATGCCTTCGCCCAGCATCCAGACCGGCGGCGGGCCGTTCTTTTCCCACACCACCGGCTGCCAGCTATCGTCGAAGCGATCCATGTCGGTGAAGACTTCGATCTCGCCGCCACAGGGATTGGCGAAGTGCCAGAAGATGTGATTGCCCAGCGGCTGACGCCCCGGCCCCCAGGTGCCATTCCAGCCGCGCGCCTTCATGTGACCGCCGCTCCACAGCACATCGTCGAAGCCCGGCAGTTCCAGCGCGGCATGATCGAAGCGCGCCTCCTTGCTGCCGATGGTCATGAACAAAAGCTGATGATGGTCGCTGATCCCGCTGAGCCGCATGAAATCCCCGACCATCAACGAACGGTCCGTCAGCTTGAAGCCGAGACGTTCAAGATAGAAAGCCGACGCCTTCTCGCGTTGTTCCGGCAAGACGCGATAAACGACATGGCCGATGCGGGTCGGTGTGAGCCGCGTCGGCGGCGCAACGCGCTGGTTGAGCCGCGCCGAAACGTCATGGTTGTTCACCCGCGGCCGCGCCGGCGTCGCCGGTGTCGGGTTGCTGACGGCGAAGGCGATGGCGAAGCCGGTTTCGTCGCGCGCATGAAGGGCGCCATCCGGCGTTTTCCGAACGGCGCGATCTTTGGCGAGTTCGGCGGCGATGGCATCGAGGCTCGCGGCCGAATCGACACCCCACGTCACTTCGCGCAAGGTCGGGCCTGTTTCGGGTGATGCCGGCAACGACGGATCATCGATCGGCCGAAGGGTGATGGTTTGATTGGTCGGCGTACGGAACCGCGCACCCGCACCATCCGCATCGCGTTTTTCGAGACCGAGATCCTCGAAGAAGCGCGCGCCGGCGGCCATATCGGCAACGCCGAAAGTCAGAGATTCGATTCGCGTGATAGGCATGACGTTCCCCCGTGCTGTGCTCGTATTACGGGGAGCGGTTGCATCTGTCGTGAAGTACCCGCTTAGCGGTGAACTTCACCCTCCCCGACCGATATTCTTTGTTGGCTCTTATGTATCACAGCCGGTGGGCATGGCGGAACGGCGTTAGTGCGCGCCCATCATAAGCATCGCCGCGCGTACCGCCCAACCGAGCGCCCAAGGGATCACCCCCAGATAAATGAATGCGACCGCCAGCACGCCCAGGATCACGATCATGACGAAACCGCCGAGCAAGGGCTCGCGGCGGGCTTTTGAGGCTGGGGGAAGGCTCACCCGGTCATCATAGCGGATGAATCAAAGTTCGTTTGTTCTTCTTTCGTTCTAGACGGCGGCGCGGCGAGATGCTATAAGGGGAACTGGCTAAGACGAAACCTGCCCGGCCGTTGCGTCGGGTGTAATCGTCGATAAATGGCCCATCCTTTTATCGACGTTGTCTTGTCTTGGTCTGCCAGGTGGCTCTCCCCCATTCGTCGATCCGCATCGCGGCGCGTCGGGTGGGGGAAGTCCGAAACAGAATCCTCCTCCTGTAAAATTTTGACGCCGCGCTTCGCGCGCGATCGATACCGCGTGCGTCCAAGACGGCATAGAATGACGCCAACAAGATATACGGGAGGCACGACGCCATGCAGATCATCGACGCCCATGTTCATATCTGGTCCAGCAACGTCCCGAACCCGCCACATCGTCAGGTGTCGTCTTTCTCGGCCGAGGAAGTTTTAAGCGAGATGGATGCAGCCGGCGTCGATGCTGCCGTCATTCAGCCGCCGAACTGGGACCCGAACGCCAACGCGGTCGCCATCGCCGCGGCGAAGAAATACCCAAAGCGCTTTGCGATCCTCGGCGGCTTCGAACTCGACAAGCCCGAGAGCCGCGACCTGGTCGATACATGGAAGCAGCAGCCCGGCATGCTCGGCCTGCGCTTCACCTTCATGCTGCCACATCAACAGACCTGGCCCAGTGACGGTACGATGGATTGGTTGTGGCCTGCCGCCGAACGCGCCGGCTTACCGGTCGCGCTGGGCGCGGCGAATTTCCTGCCGCTGGTCGGCGAGATCGCCGCGCGTCATCCGAACCTCAAACTGACGATCGATCACTTCGGCATGCCACCGCGCGCCGTCGATGCTGCCGCGTTCGAGAAACTGCCGAACCTTCTCGCTTTGGCCAAGCACAAGAACGTCGCGGTCAAAGTAACCGGCGCGACCGGCATGACGACAGCAGCCTATCCGTTCCGAAACCTGCATCAACCGATCCGCGCGATCTACGACGCGTTCGGTCCCGAACGGATGTTCTGGGGCACCGACATCACGCGTCTCAAGACGCCGTGGCGGCAATGCGTGACGCTGTTCACCGAAGAACTCGACTGGCTCACATCCCATGACAAGGAACTCATCATGGGCCAGGCGCTGTGCGACTGGATCGGCTGGAAGCGTTAAACGCGCGCTTATTCCTTCAGCAGAAACGGCAGCTTCGAGTTGCGAAGCAGAACAAGCCAGCGCACCGCGTTGATCAAGGCGAACGACGCGGCAGCAACGCCGGCGACGGCAAACCCAAAAGCGATCGGGCGATGGACAACGGCGGCATAAACCGCGGCGGCCGCCGGCGCTGCGGTGGCGACGCCACCGGTGGCAACGGCGAAGATCGCGTTGCGTTTCTCGCGACGCAACGCGGCAAGCAATTCGGATGCAGTTGGGTCGATTGCCAACGGAACTTGTGCAACCGGCACTTCGCGCAGTTGCGCGGCACGCGCACGCAGTTGATTACCCGGCAGATCTGCGATCTCGATCGCATCATCGTTGGCAGCAGCCGCAACGAGTGTCGGCCGGCGCAACGGAACGACGGTTCCGGTGAGCGACGCGTCTTCCGGCGCAGCACGGCGCCACCAGTAAAGTGAATCCAATCCCGTGCCGGAACGGTCATCAAGCAGATCGACGTTAGCCATATTTTCCTCCGGGCGCGTTGTTTTCGAAAGCGCCTATCCCATGGCAACAATTGCAACGACCGAGCCAGTCGTTTCTTTTCAACGACTTGGCTGATGGAAACGCCAATCCCTATACAGCGATGTAAAAAACACCGGCATTGTTTGCGCTCCTTAACCTCTATTAAAGTTCATTAAGGTTAACGGAGGATATTCGATGAGTGATCATAAACCGGTGGCGATTGCGATGATCGTCGGCTCGCTGGCTCTTGCTGCTAACGGTGCCGCGGCCTTCGTCGCCTTGTCGGTCACGACGCAGCCGCAAGCGATCGGTTTCGGGATCGCAGGCCTTGTCGCCTCGTTCATCGGATTGATCACCACCGCCGTTTGGGCGCGACGCCGTGACGTCGTTGTGCGCGAGGTGCAACAGCGCCCACCGATCCTGACACCTTGGACTCCCGTAGCAGAGACTGAAGAAGAAGATGAAGCGTTTGCGTCGGCGCCGCTTGAAGAAGCTCTATTGGCGGCTGAAGAAGAAGCTCACCTGGCCTACCTCGCTGCCGGCCGTAGCTTTGACACCGTGCCCGCGATGGAAGCGGCAACAACATCGGCGGGCGACAACGTCGTTCAGCTTCGGGACTGGGTTCGCACGCATCGCCGCTCGGTGCCGCAGCGCCAACTCGGGAACTCTTAAGAGAGATTAAAACCGCGCGGTTTGCGCCGCTTCGACAAGCGTTTTATCGGTCGCCTCATCGTTTATTAAGCTTCTTCGCCAAGACTGAGTTTGGTTACTTGGTATTAGGCGATGGCTGTAAAAGACGATCTTCCCACATCACCCCCGCAAGGCGCGCCGCGCAATCCCGGCCGGCGCATGTTGCTGGGCGGTATTCCGATCGCCGTCACCCTGGCGAGTAAGCCAGCGCTGGCCAGCGTCGGGCAATGTTCCGTCTCGAACGCGCTGTCGGGCAATCTATCGCATCCGATTCCGGCCGGCATAAATTGCGGCCTGACGCCGTCATCGTGGGTCAGCCTCGCCGGCACCAATCAGCTGTGGCCACGTACGGCGATGTATCCGCAGACGACATTCTCGACGGCTTGCGGCTCGCCCGGCATGAGCAGCAATTGGACCATCGGCGCTCAATCGATGCTCGCGGCGCTGCAGGGCAGCCTCGTCATCACCTGCAAGATCAAAGGCAACAAAACCACCCTCAACGCCGGGCTTTTCGGCGAACAGGTTGCGGCGAGCCTTTTGAACGCAGCCGCCTTCTCGCCGAACAATTACACCAAGACGCTGTCGCAAATTCAGGCGATGGTATCGCCGATCTGGTTGTCCTCGCCGAACAGCTCGAGCCAGGCGCAAAGCTCGCTCGATTCGGTCACGACCCAGCTCGCCCCGCTCAACATCAATAGCTGACGCGGCCGTCGCGCGATGACCGCCGCCCCGATCGCACGCCGCATCGGTCCCGCCGTGCAATGGCGCGATTGGGATGGCGAGATTGTCGCTTATAACGACCGCACCGGCGACACCCATCACTTCGCCGATCTGGCCGCCTGGATGTTTCGTTTGCTGATCGCGCGAACACTGGATGAATCCGGCATCCGCGCCGCCGCCGAAGCCGAGATCGAATTGCCCCCGCGATCGACCGCGATGCCGCTATCGCACGCACCATCGCTTTGTTCGATCAACTGGAACTGACCGAGGCCGCATGAATTCGCTCGCAATGCGGCTTGGCCCTTTCACGGCGACGCTGGAAACGCCGTTCGCATCATTGGTGGACGGGCTGCATCAGCTTTACCGGCCCGAACTCTTCGACGTCTCCGACAGCTTCGCCGACTTTCATGTGAGCCTCGCGCCCGGCAAAGGCGTACGGCGCTGGTTCCGGCAACAGGCGCGCTTTCTTGTCGATGGCGAAAGCCCCTTCATGCCGCTGCCGGCGGATCAGGCCCTGCCTATGTTCGAATGGGGACTCAATTACGCGATCGCCGCGCAAGCGCATCAGTATCTGGTCGTTCATGCCGCTGCGATCGAACTCAATGGCCGTGTCGCGATCCTGCCAGGCGCGCCCGGCGCCGGCAAAAGCACCCTGACCGCGGCGCTGGTTCAGCGCGGCTGGCGGCTTCTGTCGGACGAACTGGCGCTGATCCGCCCCGAGGATGGCCATGTCGTACCGTTGGCGCGGCCGATCAATTTGAAGAACCGTTCGATCGACATCATGCGCGATTACGCGCCCGAGGCTGTCTTCAGCCGCGAGACGCACGACACGGCCAAGGGAACGGTTGCACTGATGCGTGCGCCGGACGACAGCATGCGCCGCGTCGGCGAAAGCGCGCCGGTCGGCTGGATCGTCTTTCCGCGCTGGAAGGAAGATGCCGAGGCGCGCATGGAACCATGGTCGCGGCCGGCGGGATTGATGGAGATCGCGCATAACGCGATGAATTACAGCCTACACGAAGAGCGGGGCTTCAACGTGCTGGCGAATATTTTCGAGCAAAGCGGCTGTTACCGCTTCACCTACAGCAAGCTCGACGACGCCATCGAGCGCTTTGCAGCGCTCGCGGCGTCATCACTTCAATCTTGAAATAATTTATAGCTTAGATCCCCGCTTTCGCGGGGATGTCACGTCAGGTTTCCGAGACGGAAACCCGCCCTGTCACTTCCAGACCGGCTGGCCGAGATAGACTTGCGAAGGATCGGTCGCAGCACCTGCCGTCGCACCGACCGCGCCGCCGACCAGAGCGCCGATGAGCGGCGCCCCTAAGACAGACCCGATCAACGCACCGCCCGCAGCACCGAACCCGGCGCCGGTCAAAGCACGATCCGTCGGGGTCTGCCCGCAGGCAGATAGAAGCAGCGCGACAGCGAACGCAAAAACCACAGATTTACGCATGGGAGGGCTCCCCCTGAAAAATTGTCTTCGGGAAACGCTATCAGAAGAGCCCAACGTTAACAAGGACTTCTACCAGACTCCTCGTTACTTTGACTAAGAGTCTGGTTTAGAAGCTTGATTTAGGCGAACAGCCGTTCCGATTTGAGGTTGTCATACATCGACGCGACGTATTCGCCGTAGCCGTTCCACGGCAGGGTCGGTTTGCGCTCGCCGCCGCCCAGAATACGCTCGCTTGCTTGGCTCCAACGCGGATGCGGCACTTCGGGATTCACGTTCGCCCAGAAGCCGTATTCGCTGGCGTTCAGCTTTTCCCAATAGGAGACCGGCCGCTTGTCGGTGAAGCTGAACTTCACGATCGATTTGATCGACTTGAAGCCGTATTTCCACGGCGTCGCGAGGCGCAGCGGCGCGCCGTTCTGCTTCGGCATCGAATGGCCGTACATGCCGGTAGCGATGAAGGCGAGATCGTTGGTCGCTTCTTCCATCGTCAGGCCCTCGATATAGGGCCAGGGATACCAGAACATCTTTTGCCCCGGCGCCATGCTGGGATCTTTGAAGGTGGTCATTTGCAGGTATTTCGCGCCCGACGTCGGCTTCGCCAGCGCGACCAAATCCTTCAGCGGAAAGCCGCTCCACGGCACCGCCATCGACCATGCTTCGACGCAGCGATGGCGATAAAGCCGTTCTTCGAGCTGAACCTTCTTCAACAGATCGTCGATGCCCATCGTCATCGGCTTTTCGACCATGCCGTCGATCTCGATCGTCCAAGGCCGGATCTTCAATTTCTGCGCGGCGTCGGAAATGCCTTTGTCTTCGCCGTATTCGTAGAAGTTGTTGTAGGTCGTCGAGAATTTCTCATCGGTCATCGGCCGATCGAGCGTGTATTTGTCGTTCTTCTTGGCAGGATAAAGCCCGGCCGACGGATCGGTCTCGGGCGCTGTCGCGGCAAAGGCCTGACCGAAAGGCAGCGAGCCGGCGCCGGCGGCGAGGATCGTCCCCAATCCCATCGCTTTCAGAACATCGCGGCGGTCGTGGAACACCGATTCCGGCGTCGCTTCGCTCTCGCGCATTTCCCAGCCGCGTTTCACCTTGATCAGCATGGCCCACTCTCCTTCACGACGAATCAGCGATAAACCCGCGATCCGGACGCTGCAAGTCAAAGAAACGCGATTGCCGCGTACCATCATCTTGTTCGCCCGCAACCGGGAAAAGTTACCCCGTCGCTATCGATACGATGCAAAGGGATGTGAAGATCAGGGGAAATGGGCGCTCCGTTCCTATCCGCAGCCTTATTTCCCCCAAACGCCCACATTATAGGGGTATTTTGCACGGCACCGATGCGCCCAACGATTTGACATCGGGGCCGCTTCCTTGTTGTCTTTGCTGAGATTTCAGCAGAGCACGCGGGCTGAAGCGCGGGCGGCGGTTCGGAGGGAAAATCATGGCAGAAGCGGCGACAGGCGAAGGCATCGGGCAGCCGATACGGCGCAAAGAGGACCTTCGACTCCTCACCGGCAAGGGCCATTACGCGGCCGACCACACCATGCCGAACATGTCCTATGCCGCGATGGTCCGCACGCCCCATGCGCACGCCAATATTCTGAGGATCGATACGACAGCGGCCAAGGCCGCGCCGGGCGTCATCGCCATCTATACCGGCGCCGACTTCGTCGCCGACGGCCGCAAGCCGATCCCGCATTCGCCCGCCTGGAAAGGCGGCGGCGACGTCGATCTGACCTATGCCGAAGGCTACAAGGTCTATCTCGCGAGCCACCTGCCGATGCCCGACAAGCGCGTGCGCTATGTCGGCGAGCCGGTGGCGATGGTCATTGCCGAGACGTTGAACGAAGCCAAGGACGCGGCCGAACTGGTCGAGGTCGATTACGAATCCCTGCCGGCGGTCACGCGCGCCGCCGATGCGGTCGAGCCGGGTTCCGTTCAGGTTTGGGACGACCGTCCCGGCAATTGCAGCATCGACGGTGAAGTCGGCAACAAGGCAGCGACCGACGCCGCCTTCGCGCGCGCCGCGCATGTCACCAAATTCCATACCTGGATCAACCGTGTCACCGGCACGCCGATGGAGCCGCGCGCCGCGATCGGCTTCATCGATGAGAAAGGCCGCTACACCATCTGGGCCGGCACCGGCGGCGGCATGGTCAAAGAGCGCCAGACCCTGGCCGGATCGCTGGGCGTGCCGCTGGAACAATGCCGCGCGATGTGCGGCGACATGGGCGGCAATTTCGGCACGCGTAATACTTTCTTCCCGGAATATGCCCTGTTACCCTGGGCGGCGAAGCGGCTGGGCCGGCCGGTCAAGTTCCTCGGCGACCGCAGCGAATGTTTCCTCACTGACTACCAGGGCCGCGACCTTACCTCGACGGTCGAGTTGGCGATCGACGAGAACAACATCTTCATCGGACTGCGCGGTCTCAATCTCAGCAATATCGGCGCCTATACCGCGCATTTCACGCCACTGCGCAAAGGCCTCGGCATCATGTCGGGCGTCTATAACATTCCCGCTGTGCATTTCCGTGGCAAGGCGGTGATGACCAACACCATTCCGACGACACCCTACCGCAGCGCAGGCCGCCCTGAGGCGATCTACATCATCGAACGGCTGGTCGATCTTGCCGCCGACGAGCTGGGAGTCGATCCGGCCGAGTTGCGGCGCAAGAATCTCATTCCGCCGGATGCCTTTCCCTACACCAACGGTTCGGGCATCACCTACGACAACGGCGAATATGAAGAAGGCATGGATATCGCCTTACGGCTTGCCGACTACAAAGGCTTCGAGGCACGCCGCGCCGAATCAAAGAAACGCGGCATGCTGCGCGGCCTCGGCATCTCCAATTACATCGAAGGCGCCGGCGGCGCGCCGCGCGAACGCGCCGAGATCACCGTCGCATCGAAAGGCCGGGTCGAGCTCGTGCTCGGCACGATGAACAGCGGCCAGGGCCACGAAACCAGCTTTGCCCAGCTCGTCACCGAATGGCTGGGCGTGCCGCATAAGAGCATCGATTTCGTCGCGCACGACACCGAACGGGTCAGCGTCGGGGGCGGTTCGCACTCCGGCCGCTCGATGCGCATCGCCTCGCTCGCCATCGGCGATGCCACCAACATCATCATCGAGAAGGGCAAGAAGATCGCCGCTTCGATCCTCGAAGCCAGCCCCGCCGATATCGAATTCACCAAGGGCGTCTTCACGATCAAAGGCACCGACCGCCACATGGGCATCTTCGAGGTCGCCAAAGCGGCGGAGACACGCAACGACCTGCCCGATGATTTACGCGGCAAGCTCGATGGTATCGGCGATCACACCGTTTCGGTCGGCGCTTTCCCCTCCGGCACGCATATCTGCGAAGTCGAGATCGACCCCGAGACCGGCCTGATCCGCATCCAGCGTTGGAGCGGCGTCGATGACGTCGGTCTCGCCATCAATCCGATGATCCTGCACGGCCAGACGCATGGCGCGGCGGCGCAGGGCATCGGCCAAGCCTTTCTCGAAGACTGCCATTACGACCAGCATAGCGGCCAGATGCTCGCCGGCTCGTTCATGGATTACGCCGTACCGCGCGCCGACTATTTGCCCTCGTTCAATTGCGAGTTGGTCGAAGTTCCGGCGACGAGCCACCGCTATGGCATCCGTCCCGGCGGCGAAGGCGGCACGACGCCGGCGCTGGGCGCCTGCATCAACGCCGTGGCCGATGCCTTGAGCGAACTGGGCGTACGTCACGTCGAGATGCCCGCCACGCCGCTGCGCGTTTGGGAAGCAATTCAAGCGGCGAAAGCAAAATCAGCTTAGAGACATTCCCCCTCACCCTCCCGCTGACGCGGGTCCCTCCCTCTCCCCGCCGGGGAGAGGGTTGGGGTGAGGGGGTTTCACACAGAACCGGAGGACACGATGGTCGAGAAGCTCGTTCGCTATGAAGTCGATGGACAACAGTATGAAGGCGCACTGGTTTATGACGACAGCGTCAAGACCAAACGTCCCGCTTTGTTCATGCAGCCCGATTGGAGCGGACTTTGCGAACACACCTTTGAACAGGCGCGCGACATCGCCGGCAAGGATTACGTCGTGCTGATGGCCGATATGTTCGGCATTGGCTATGGCGCGAAGCCGAAGACGCATGACGATCTGATGAAGTCATCACGCTCCGTGCGCGGCAATGTTCCTTTCATCAAAGCCGTCGGCGGCAAGGCGTTGGAAGTGCTCAGCGCCGAAGCCGATAAACTGGGCCTCATCGACCGGGCAAAGCTGGTCGGCGTCGGCTATTGCATCGGTGGCGGCTTCGTCCTCGAACAAGCCCGCGCCGGCACCGACTTCAAAGCGACGATCGTCTTCCACGTCACCGCGCCGAATCCCGTCGGCCAACAGGGCACGCCGAACATCAAAGGCCGCGTCCTCGCCGTTCACGGCGCCGCCGACCCGGTAACGCCCAAGCCGCAGATGGATGCCTTCGAAGCCGAACTGACCGAGAACAAAGTCGATTGGGAAGTCGTGATGTTCGGCCACGCCGTCCATTCCTTCTGCGACCCGACCGCGCAAACCACGCCGGGCGGCCCGCAACGCTTCGAGCCAAAGCTGCGCGACAAAGCCTACGCCCGGATGCGCGAATTCATCAGCGACACGTTGTAAGTCTCAAAGCATCCGTTCCGATTTCGGCAAAGGCCGCGCGAGCAATCGCGCGGCCTTTTAATACGTTAGGCGGCAGCCTTCTTCGCGTCCGGCACGGCATGCGGTGCGGGAGCTGGTTCCGTCGCGGTGCCACGCAGCGCGCGATAGGTGAAGCCCCCCAGCACGCCACCCAACAGCGGCGCGGCCCAGAAAACCCAAAGCTGCGACAGCGCCCAGCCGCCGACGAACAAGGCCTGACCGGTGCTGCGCGCCGGATTGACCGAAGTGTTGGTCACCGGGATGCTGATCAGATGGATCAGCGTCAAAGCGAGTCCGATCGCGATCGGCGCGAAGCCCGCCGGCACGCGCGCATCGGTCGATCCCAGGATGACGATGAGGAAGCCGCAAGTCAGCACGGTTTCGATGACCAGCGCCGAGAGCAGCGGATAGCCGCCCGGCGAATGTTCGCCATAACCGTTCGAGGCGAAGCCTCCCGCGAGCGAGAAGCCCGCCTTGCCGCTGGCGACGAGATAAAGCACCGCCGCCGCCACGATCGCCCCTGCGACCTGAGCAGTCCAGTAGGGAATGATGTCGCGCGCTTCGAATTTTCCGCCGGCCCAAAGACCCAGTGTCACCGCCGGATTGAAATGACCGCCCGAGATATGACCGACGGCATAGGCCATCGTCAGCACGGTAAGGCCGAAGGCCAGCGCAACACCGGCGAAACCGACACCGAGGCCCGGAAAGCCGGCGGCGAGAACCGCGCTGCCGCAACCGCCGAAGACAAGCCAAAAGGTGCCGATGAATTCAGCCCCGAGTTTTTTTGAAAGCGACATCACAATCCCCTAAAGTTCATACCGTGGAGCGCGAAGCATTCCCGATTTAAGGGACGGCGACAAGCGATGCGGGGAGCACAAACGAAAACGGCTCACCGCATCCGGTGGAACGCGATGAGCCGCTGATCGAAAGCCGCTTATTTCAGCGCGGCGCAGGCCTTCTGGATACGCGTGCAGGCATCTCGCAGCACGTCCGTCGAGGTCGCGTAAGAGATACGGAAATAGGGCGCGAGGCCGAAGGCTGTGCCCGGCACCGTCGCGACGCCAACCGATTCCAGCAGATATTCGCAGAAGGCAGTATCGGTCTCGATGACCTTGCCCTCGGCGGTCTTCTTGCCGATCGCGCCGGCGCAGGACGGATAGACGTAGAACGCGCCTTCGGGCTTCATGCAGTGCAGGCCCTGGGCTTCGTTCAGCATCTTCACGACGAGGTCGCGGCGCGCCTTGAAGGATTCGTTGTTCTTCGGAATGAAATCCTGCGGGCCGTTGAGCGCTTCGACTCCGGCGGCCTGGCTGATCGAGGACGGGTTGGTCGTCGATTGCGACTGCAGCGCGGCCATCGCCTTGATCAGCTCGACCGGGCCGGCCGCATAGCCGAGACGCCAGCCGGTCATGCAATAGGCCTTCGACATACCGTTCAAGGTCAGCGTGCGCGGATAGAGCTTCGGCTCGACTTGGGCGATCGTCGCGAAGGTGTAATCGTCATAGGTCAGATGCTCGTACATGTCGTCGGTCAGTACCCAGACATGCGGGTGCTTCAACAGCACGTCGGCCAGCGCCTTCAATTCGGCGGCGGTATAGGCCGCGCCGGTCGGGTTCGAGGGCGAGTTGAGGATCAGCCATTTGGTCTTGGGCGTAATCGCCGCATCGAGATCTTCGGGGCGCAGCTTGAAGCCGTGATTTTCCGAGCAGGGCACGGACACCGGCTTGCCTTCGCACAATTCGACGATGTCGGGATAGGACACCCAGTACGGCGCCGGGATGATGACCTCGTCACCCGAATTCACCGTGACCATCAGCGCATTGTACAGCACTTGCTTACCGCCGGTGCCGACCGAGATCTGGTTGGTCGCGTATTCGAGGCCGTTCTCGCGCTTCAGTTTGGCGGCGATCGCCTTCTTCAATTCGACGGTGCCATCGACGGCGGTGTATTTCGTGTCGCCGCGATCGATCGCGCGCTTGGCGGCATCTTTGATGTTCTGCGGCGTGTCGAAATCCGGCTCGCCCGCGGCAAGACCGATCACGTCCTTGCCTTCGGCCTTCAACGTCATGGCGCGGGTGTTCATGGCGATGGTCGGAGAGGGCTTAATCCGCATCAAACGGTCGGCAATGAAGGCCATAGGATTCGCTTCGCAAAGTGGGTTGTGGGAGGCCGGAAGATTAGCCGTGGGTCCGGAGACGCGCAACGCCAGTGGCGAGTCGAAAATGCCGATTCAACCGTCCATAGACGATCCGCCGCAGCGCTGGAATAAGCGCCATCGGCACCTTATCTTAGTGCCATGCCAATCCTGACAGTTGAGCGACCGCTTGCCGACCAGGGAAAGCGGTTTCGCATCGAATCCGAGTACCGCCCGGCGGGCGATCAGCCGCAGGCGATCGAAAAGCTGGTCGAAGGCGTCCAGAACGGCGAGTGCGACCAGGTTCTGCTGGGGGTCACCGGCTCGGGCAAGACCTTCACCATGGCCCATGTCATCGAGCGGACGCAGCGCCCGGCGCTGATCCTCGCGCCGAACAAGACGCTGGCGGCGCAGCTCTATGGCGAGATGAAAAGTTTCTTTCCCGACAACGCGGTCGAATATTTCGTCTCCTATTACGATTATTACCAGCCGGAAGCCTACGTTCCGCGCAGCGATACTTTCATCGAGAAGGAATCCTCGATCAACGAGCAGATCGACCGCATGCGCCATTCGGCGACCCGGGCGATCCTCGAACGGCGCGACACGATCATCGTCGCCTCGGTTTCCTGCATTTACGGTATCGGCTCATCCGAGACTTATGCCGAGATGACCCTGACGGTGAAGGCCGGCGAGACGGTTAGCCGCACCGACCTCATCGCCCATCTGGTCGCGATGCAATACAAGCGCAACGACATGAACTTCCTGCGCGGCAGCTTCCGGGTGCGCGGCGATACGATCGAAGTTTTCCCGGCCCATTACGAGGACCGCGCCTGGCGCCTCTCCTTGTTCGGCGACGAACTGGAGGCGATTCACGAGTTCGATCCGCTGACCGGCGAAAAGACGGCGGCGCTGGAGGAAGTAAAGGTCTATCCGAACAGCCATTACGTGACGCCGAAGCCGACGCTCAACCAAGCGGTCGAGCAGATCAAAATCGACCTCAAGAACCGTCTGGCCGAATTCCGCGCCGCCGGCAAACTGCTGGAGGCGGAACGGCTGGAGCAGCGCACGACCTTCGACATCGAGATGATGGCCGCGACCGGGGCCTGCGCCGGCATCGAAAATTATTCGCGCTATCTGACCGGCCGCGCGCCAGGCGAGCCGCCCCCGACCCTGTTCGAATATCTGCCCAAGGACACGCTGATCTTCATCGACGAAAGCCACGTCACGGTCGGCCAGCTTCACGCCATGTATCGCGGCGACTATGCGCGGAAATTCACCCTGTCCGAATACGGCTTCCGCCTGCCGTCGGCGATGGACAACCGGCCGCTGAAATTCGAGGAATGGGACAGAATGCGCGGCCAGACGAGCTTCGTCTCGGCGACGCCGGGCCCCTGGGAATTGGAGCGCACCGGCGGCGTCTTCGTCGAGCAGGTCGTGCGCCCGACCGGTTTGGTCGATCCGGTACCGGTGGTCCGTCCGGTCGAGAACCAGGTCGATGACCTGATGGCCGAATGCCGCGATGCGGCGAAAAAGGGCCAGCGCGTCCTCGTCACCACCCTGACCAAGAAGATGGCCGAGGCGCTGACCGAGTATTTCCACGAGAACGGCATCCGTGTCCGCTACATGCATTCCGACGTCGATACGCTGGAGCGGATCGAGATCATCCGCGACCTGCGGCTCGGCGTCTTCGACGTGCTGGTCGGCATCAACCTGCTGCGCGAAGGCTTGGACATTCCCGAGTGCGCGCTGGTCGCGGTGCTGGACGCCGACAAGGAAGGCTATCTGCGCTCGCGCACGGCCCTCATTCAGACCATGGGCCGCGCCGCCCGTAACCTCGACGGCCGGGTCATCCTCTATGCCGACAAGATCACCGAGAGCATGAAGCAGGCGATGGACGAGACCGCCCGCCGCCGCGAGAAGCAGCAGGCCTATAACGCCGCCAACGGCATCACTCCCGAAGGCATCAAGCGCGGCATCGCCGACATCCTCGATAGCGTCTATGAGAGCGATCACGTCACGGTCGGGCTGGGCGAGAGTGGCCGGGCGCATTACCAGGGCTCGAACCTCAAGGCGGTGATCGCCGATCTCGAAAAGCAGATGAAAAAGGCCGCCTCGGATCTCGAATTCGAGGAAGCCGCCCGGCTGCGCGACGAGATCAAGCGGCTCGAGGAAATGGACCTCGGCATCGGTAGCCCGCGCGATACCACGGCAGGACCGGCCCGCGCGACACCGCGCGGCCGATCGGTCGGCGGGCGCGCCGGCACCTCGGCCAAGGAAGTCGCCAAGAAGAAAGCCCGCGCGCGCTACGACCGGAAACGCGGCGTATGACCGGCGCGGCGCTCGTCACCGGCGGGGCAAAACGCATCGGCCGCGCCATCGCCTTGGCGCTCGCTGACGACGGCTACGACATTGCCGTGCATTACGGAAACTCACACGCCGAAGCGGACGCGCTGGTCGATGCGATCAAAGCCAAGGGCCGCAAGGCCGTCGCCCTCTCCGCCGATCTCGCGAAAGAGTCCGAGACCCAGCCGCTGATCGCCGCCGCGACGAAAGCGCTGAGCCAACCGATCAACTGCTTGATCAATAACGCGTCCCTGTTCGAGCGCGACGAGGCGCTGACCGTGACACGCGAAAGCTGGGACGCGCATCTCGACATCAATCTGCGCGCGCCGTTCGTGTTGATGCAGGAATTCGCGCGGTTGCTGCCGCCAACGGCGCACGGCGCGATCGTGAACATCATCAACGAGCGCGTCTGGAATCTCACACCGCATTTCGTGTCCTATAGCCTGAGCAAGGCAGGGCTGTGGACATTGACCCAAACGATGGCGCTCGCCTTTGCGCCGCGCATACGCGTCAACGCGGTCGGCCCCGGCCCGACATTGCCCAGCCCGCGCCAAAGCGCCGAGCAATTCGCCAAGCAAAGCGAGAGCATGCCGTTGCATCGCGGCGCAACGCCTGAGGAAATCGCCGCCGCCGTGCGCTTCATTGTCGGCGCCGGTGCGATGACCGGACAGATGATCGCGCTGGATGGTGGTCAGCATCTCGCCTGGTCGCAGTCCGGCACGACGCCGCAGACTGAATAAGGCAAAAGGCGAAGCGGGGAGTCTGAAAGAGCCGCTAAGCATCAGACTCGCTTAGGATTTGTCGAAAAGGCCCGGCGCGATAGCGCGGCGATCACTTGTTCACAAGGCCTCGGGCAACGATGGAAACACTGCGAATCAAAGGCAATTTTGTGACCTATGACCATCCTGTGACGCTTTATTCCAAGAAGTTTGTTGTTTTTCAGATAGATAGAAAAATGCTTAAAATCTGAGCAAACCCACGAAAGCCGCATAACAGCGCCGTTACCTGATGGTCGTCCGGTTGTTTTCAACAGAGTTTTCCACCGGAGTCGTGGATAGTTCTAAATGCAACAGAAAAAAACGCGCCGGCGCGAATCCGGCCTGATGCGCGGCAATTGACGGCGGGCCGCGGAAAAGCCAAGTGATGACGCGATGAGCGACGAGTTGGACGACGATATTTCGACCCTCGACGAGGAGATCGAAGCCGAGGAGATCGCGGCGACGGGCCAGATTGCCCAGGGCGTCGAGGTTATCCGCGCCGTCCTGCGCAATCTGCCGCCCGCGCCCGGCGTCTATCGGATGATCAACGCCAAGGGCGATCCGATTTATGTCGGCAAGGCGAACAGCCTCAAGAATCGCGTCGCCAATTACACGCACCCGGCCAATCTTTCGAACCGCATCCGGCGCATGATCGCCGAGACCCGGTCGATGGAATTCGTTATCACCCACACCGAAGTCGAGGCGCTGCTCCTCGAGTGCAACCTCATCAAGCGCTTCATGCCGCGCTACAACGTGCTGCTGCGCGACGATAAGTCGTTTCCCTATATCCATCTGACCGGCGACGGCGAGTTCGCCCAATTAACCAAGCATCGCGGCGCGATGGGCGACGCCGGCGATTATTTCGGCCCCTTCGCCTCGGCCGGCTCGGTCAACCGCACCTTGATCGCCCTGCAGCGCGCGTTCCTGCTGCGCTCCTGCTCCAACAGCATTTTCTCCAGCCGGACGCGGCCGTGCCTGCTCTATCAAATCAAGCGCTGCAGCGCGCCCTGCGTCGGCCGGGTCGATAAGGAAGGCTATGACCGGCTCGTCACCGAGGCGCGCGCCTTCCTCAAAGGCCGGACCAAGGACGTGCAGGAACGGCTGGCCACGCGCATGACCGAGATGTCGGACGCGCTCGATTTCGAGGGCGCTGCGTTCATCCGCGACCGCATCCGCGCCCTGACCCAGGTTCAGGGCCGCCAGGACATCAACGTCATGGGCATGGGCGATGCCGACGTGATCGCGGGGCATCAGGCCGGCGGCCATGTCTCGGTCCAGGTGTTCTTCTTCCGCGGCGGCCAGAACTGGGGCAACCGGGCCTATTTCCCCGTCCATACCCAGGACATGACCCTGCCCGAGATGCTGGCCGCGTTTCTGGGCCAATTTTACGCCAATCGTCCCGCCCCGCCCGCGATCCTGTTGAATGAGATGCCGGCCGACGCGCTGCTGATCGCCGACGCCTTGTCGGAACGGGCCGAGCGCCGGGTCGAGATCGCCGCCCCGCAGCGCGGCGACAAGCGCAAGCTGATCGAGCATGCCCTGGTGAACGCGCGCGAGGCCCTGGCACGCCGCCTGGCCGAAAGCTCGGCCCAGATCAAATTGCTGCAAGGCGTGGCCGATATCTTCGCCTTGGACGGCATCCCGCAGCGCATCGAAGTCTATGACAACAGCCACATCCAGGGCGCGCATGCCGTTGGCGGCATGATCGTCGCGGGACCGCAGGGCTTCATCAAAGCGGCCTATCGCAAGTTCAACATCAAGTCCGAAGAGATCACGCCAGGCGACGATTTCGGCATGATGCGCGAAGTCCTGACCCGGCGTTTCGCGCGGGCGCTCAAAGAAGACCCGGAGCGCGATCGCGGCACCTGGCCCGATCTGGTGCTGATCGACGGCGGCGCGGGGCAGCTTTCGGCGGTGCTGAAAGTGCTCGCCGATCTCGGCATCGACGACCTGCCCGTCGTGGGTGTCGCCAAGGGCGTCGATCGCGATGCCGGCCGCGAGCGTTTCTTCCGCGAGGGCGAACCGCCCCTGTCCCTCGATATGAAGGACCCGGTTCTCTACTACCTGCAACGGTTGCGCGACGAAGCCCACCGCTTTGCCATCGGCGCGCACCGCCAAAAGCGCGCCAAGGCGATCACGACCTCACCGCTGGACGAGGTGCCCGGTATCGGGGCGCGGCGCAAACGGGCGCTGCTGCATCATTTCGGCTCGGCGCGGGAGGTTTCGACGGCCGGGCTCACCGATCTCGAACGCGTCGAGGGGATCAGCAAAACCGTCGCAAAAAAGGTTTATGACCATTTCCATGTCGAAGGCTAAGATCGCGCCAAAGCGATGCTGAACACCCTTCCCAATCTGCTGACGCTCTCGCGCATCCTGTCTATGCCGCTGATCATCGCGACATTCTACATGCCTGAGCCGGCGGGCCCGTGGACGGGCTGTGTGTTGTTCGCATTGGCCGGATTCACCGATTGGCTCGACGGCAAGATCGCCCGCGCCTGGCAGCAGCAATCCGAATGGGGCCGTTTTCTCGATCCGATCGCGGACAAGGTATTGGTCGCCGGCGTGTTGCTGATGCTGACCGCGTCCGGCCGCTTGTCGGCCTCCGCCGTTCTTCCGGCGCTCGTTATTCTGTGCCGTGAAATTCTGGTCTCGGGCCTGCGCGAACATCTCGCCGATATGCGCGTCAAAGTTCCGGTAACCAATCTCGCCAAGTGGAAAACCACCATTCAGATGATGGCGATCGGCGTTCTGCTGGTCGATGACGTCGCGCCGGATTTCATCCATGCGCGCGGCCTCGGCGAGACGATGCTGTGGATCGCCGCCGCCTTTACCCTCGTCACCGGCTACAAATATCTTCATGCCGGCATCGTGCATGTGAACATCGAAGAGACGCGGCGTCAGGCGAACCCGCTGAAAGCCGTCGAGCCCACCGAGGCGACGTGATCCGATGCGCATCTTCGGCCTCGCGGGTTGGAGCGGCAGCGGCAAGACCACGCTGATCGTGCAGTTGATTCCTGCCCTCACGCGGCATGGCATCACGGTTTCGACCATCAAGCACGCACATCACGATTTCGATATCGATCAACCCGGCAAGGATAGCCATCGCCATCGGACCAGCGGCGCGACCGAAGTCATGGTGACGTCGGATCAACGCTGGGCGTTGATGCATGAATTGCGCGGCGCGCCGGCCCAGACGATCGGCGAACTATGCCGCCATATGAGCCCCGTCGATCTGATCCTGGTCGAAGGTTTCAAGCGCGAGCCGCATCCGAAACTCGAGATTCACCGCCCGTCGGTCGGCAAGCCGCTATTGGCGCCTGAGGACAAAACCATTGTCGCCATCGCCAGCGATGCCGCGCTGACGGGTTTATCATTGCCGGTCTTGCCATTGAACGATATCGAGGCGATCGCGCGTTTCATCATCACCCATTGTGATCTCACAGCAGGCGAACGTGGCGCAGCTCAGTGACGATTGCTTCGCGTTCGGCGGCGAGCTGATGCCCGCCGCGGCGGCGCTTGCCTTGCTGAAGAGCAAGATCGTGCCATTGCCCGAAACCGAGCGTGTCGGCTTAAAAGAAGCCGCGGGCCGCATTCTCGCCGAACCACTTGTTGCGACGCGCGACGTGCCGCCGGCAGACAATGTCGCGGTCGATGGCTTCGCGGTTTATTTCGACGATCTCCACGCAACCGAGACGACGATCATGCCGCTAAGCGCGCGCGCCGCGGCGGGTCATCCCCTGCGCGACGTTGCGGCGCGCGGCACGGCGATCCGCGTCTTCACCGGCGCGTTGCTGCCGCCGGGCACCGACACGGTGCTGATGCAGGAAGACTGCAAGGTCGAACATGGCGCGGTGCATCTGCCGCCCGGCATCAAGCGCGGCGCCAATCGCCGCCGCGCCGGCGAAGATGTAAAGGCCGGCACCACCGTTCTTGGCGCGGGCCGCCGCTTGCGTGCCCAGGAAGTCGGTCTTGCCGCTTCGCTGGGCATGACATCGTTGCTGGTCTATCGACCGTTGCGCGTTGCGTTGTTCTCCACCGGTGACGAACTGCGCGAACCGGGCGAGCCCTTGCCGCTGGGCGCGATCTATGACGCCAATCGCTATACCCTCGGCGCATTGCTGCATGGTCTTGGCGCTCATGTTTCCGATCTCGGCATCCTGCCCGATAAGCCGGAAGCGGTTCGCTCCGCACTCGCAGAAGCCGCAGAGGCGCATGATCTGGTGCTAACGTCGGGCGGCATGTCGATGGGCGAGGAAGATCACGTCAAAGCCGCTGTCGAAGCACAAGGATCGCTGCATTTCTGGCGGCTGGCGATCAAGCCGGGACGGCCGGTAGCGATGGGTCAGATCGGCCGCGTGCCCTTTATGGGCCTGCCCGGCAACCCGGTTGCCGTGATGGTCACCTTCATGCTGCTGGCCCGACCGCTGATCCTGATGCTGTCGGGTGCCAACGATGCCGGCCCCCGGCTCTATCGCGTCCGCGCCGGTTTCGATTACAAGAAAAAGCCCAACCGCACCGAATATGTCCGCGCCCGCCTGATCCGCGCAGAGGATGGCGCGTGGATCGCCGAGAAATTCGCCCGCGACGGTGCGGGTATCCTGACCTCGATGGTCGAATCCGACGGCCTTGTCGAAGTCGGCGACGGGATCACCAAGCTGGAACCGGGCATGACCGTGGATTTCCTGCCCTTTTCCGAAGTCATCTCCTAGGTCCGGCGACGCGGACGCCCTAGATTAGCAAAATGAAACTGCTCTATTTCGCTTGGCTACGGCAGAAGATCGGCATCGCCGAGGAAACACTCGATCTGCCGCCCGGCGTCGAGACGGTCGCCGCATTGATCGATTGGCTGAAAACGCGCGGGCCGAATTATGCGGCGGCGCTGGATAACACCAAGCTCGTTCGCGTTGCGGTCAATCGCGAATATGTCACCTACGATCATCGCCTGAATGCCGGCGACGAAGTCGGGCTGTTTCCGCCCGTCACCGGAGGCTGACGCATGATCCGCGTCCAGCGCGAGGATTTCGATCCGGGTGTCGAACTCGAAGCGATGACGCGCGGCAAGACGCATATCGGTGGCGTCACCTCCTTCACCGGTCTCGTCCGCGATATGGCCGGCGGCACCGCGATCACTGCGATGACGCTCGAGCATTATCCCGGCATGACCGAGAAGCAGCTTGCCGAGATCGAAGCCGAGGCGCATCGGCGCTGGCCGCTCGACGCGGTGCTGATCATTCATCGTTACGGCGAATTGAAACCGGGCGATCGCATCGTCCTGGTCGCGACCGCATCATCGCATCGCGACGCGGCATTTGATTCGTGCCGCTTCATGATCGACTGGCTTAAGACCAAAGCGCCGTTCTGGAAACTGGAAGCGACCGATGCAGGATCGCATTGGGTCGAGGCGAAGGAAAGCGATGACGCAGCCGCCGATCGCTGGCGTCAGAGTTAGTCGCACACCATCGTTTGAACGGCCGATTCCGAAACGCCCTTCTTCTTATCGTAAGGCGTCGCCGTTTGTTCGCAGCGGCTGAGGCCGTTAGCTTTCAACCGCAAAATCTGCGGCGCGCCGCGATACTGACAATCGATGAAATAGGACCAGCCCGGTTCAACCGGCAGCGTCCAAGAATTATGCCAGGTCTTGCCGCGCGCGAAGCCGTTGTCGGGCACGAGCGTCGGGCGATAGACCTCGTCGATCGTCTCGCCGTCTTTTGCCGATAACAGAGCAACTTCCGTCAACGGCGCATCGCCCGGGAGATGCCAGTCCGCCGGCGCTGTCGCCGGACAGGCGAGCTTATGCGCCGGCATCGCCGCATGCGCCTGCGCCTGCGCAAAGCAAAACGCCGCGAAAGCCATCACGGCTATCGCGGCGTTTGTTCTCATCATCGACGAAGTCGTTAAGCGCGAACCAGCTTGTCGAAATCCGCCATCAATTGCTTGGCAATCGGGCCGACAGGATATTTGTGCTCGGCGATCTGGGTCACGGGCGCGATCTCGGCGGCGGTGCCGGTGACGAACACTTCCTGGGCGCGCCCCATTTCCGACGGCATCATCGGACGCTCGATTACTTTGATCTGGCGCGCGTTGGCGAGGCCGATCACGGCGCGGCGGGTGATCCCATCGAGGAAGCAATCCGGCGTCGGGGTATGCAGTTCACCATCGATGCCGAAGAAGATGTTCGCGCCGGTGGCCTCGGCGATCTGGCCGCGATAATCGAGCATCAGCGCGTCATCGAAGCCTTCAGCCTCGGCGGCGTGCTTCGACATCGTGCAGATCATATAAAGACCGGCTGCTTTGGCTGCCGTCGGCGCGGTATTCGGCGCCGGACGGGCCCATTTAGAAATCGACATGCGGATGCCTTTGAGGCGCGCCTCGGGCGAGAAATAGTCTTTCCAGTCGTCCCAAACGGCGATCGCCATATGGACTTTGGTCAGCTGGGCGGCGACGCCCATCTGTTCCGGCCCGCGCCAGGCGACAGGGCGGACATAACCGTCGAGAATGCCGGCGGCTTTGACCGTTTCGTTCGAGGCGGCTTCGATCTGTTCCAGCGTCCAGGGGATCTCGAAACCGAGGATCCGGGCGGAATCGATCAGGCGTTGGCTATGTTCGCGCAGCTTGAAGATGCGGCCGCTATAGATGCGTTCGCCCTCGAAAACACAGCTCGCATAATGCAAGGCATGCGTCAAAACATGGACATTTGCCTCGCGCCATGGCACGAGCTTGCCATCGAGCCAAATGCTGCCGTCCCGATTATCGAAGGGTTTTGTCGTTGCTGCCATATCCAGCGTTCCTCGTGCCGAACTCGAATTCTATGGCTGCGCAGCGTTCGCCGGCCCGCCTTGCCGTGCATGTAACAACCCTGCTAAAAATATGTCAACATGTCTGACATAAAAACCACAGAGGGCTTAACGCCGCCCCTAACGCTCCCGGAGGACGAGGTCCGCCAGGGCATCGAACTGCTGTTCTATGCCTATCGCGACTTCACCATCGAGCCGGACACGATCCTGCTGAAATACGGCTTCGGTCGGGCGCATCACCGCGTGATCTATTTCGTCGGGCGTCACCCTCATATGAGCGTGAGCGAGTTGTTGGTCATCCTGCGGATCACCAAGCAAAGCCTCGCCCGTGTGCTCGGCCAGTTGGTGCGGCAAGGCTTCATCGTCCAACACACCGGCAAGAGCGACCGCCGCCAGCGTTTGCTGCAACTGACCCCAACCGGCGTCGAGTTGGAGCGGCAGCTTTCGGAAAATCAGCGTCAGCGTATCCAACGCGCCTATGTCGAGGCCGGACCGCACGCCGTCGAAGGCTTCCGCAAAGTCATGCTCGGCGTCATTTCGGGCGATGCCGACCGTGGCCGTTTCCGCCGCACGCGCTGAGGCGCGCCGCGCCGATCCGTGTATAATCCGGCCATGAACGGTATCCCGCATGGCGAACCGACCGGCAACGAACCATCCGGGAAGAGCGACGATGAGGCCCATATCCTTGTCGTCGATGATGATTCGCGGCTGCGCGATCTGCTGCGCCGCTATCTCGTCGAGTCCGGGTTTCGCATCACCACCGCCGCCGACGCCGCAGAAGCGCGAGTCAAACTGCAAAGCCTGTCGTTCGATCTGCTGATCATCGATGTGATGATGCCCGGCGAGAATGGGCTCGATTTGACCGAGAGCTTACGCCGCGACAGCGCTGTACCGATCCTGCTGCTGACCGCGATGGCCGAATCGCAGAATCGTATCGACGGGCTAGAACGCGGTGCCGACGATTACCTGACCAAGCCGTTCGAGCCGCGCGAACTGGTGCTGCGCATCCGCAATATCCTGCAACGTGTCGCGCAAGCGCCCGCCGCGGTGATCGAGGAAATTAGCCTCGGTACCTATCGTCTCGATATGAAGCGCGGAACGCTGTTTCGCGGCCCCCAACCGGTTCATCTAACTACCGCCGAAGCGGCATTGCTGCTGGCCCTCGCCAAGACGCCCGGTGAACCCGTGTCGCGCGAGGCCTTGTCGCAAGAAGCGCAATGCAGCGGCAATCTGCGCACCGTCGATGTTCAAATGACGCGGCTTCGCCGCAAGATCGAGCGCGATCCGAAATTCCCGCGCTATCTGCAGACGGTTCGAGGAACGGGCTATGTCCTCAAGCCCGATTGAAACTGCGCAAAAAACGCTGCCTTCGCCGCCCGTAAGCGTACCGGCGTCTTCGGACAGCCACGGCCGTTGGTTCAAGCGCGCCCTACCCCGCTCGCTCTGGGGGCGGTCGCTGCTGATCCTGATCCTGCCGTTGGTGATCGCCGAATTATTGGCGACCTGGTTTTTCTACGATCGTGTCTGGGACACGGTCGCGCGGCGTCTCTCGTCCGCCGTCGCATCCGAGATAGGCTTCACCCTGACGGCGATGAATTACGCCGACTCTCCCTATGAGCGTGTTCAACTTTTGCGCCGCGCCGCCGACATCACCGAATTGTTCTACGGCTTTCGGCCGAATGAAAAGCTGCCCGAAGGCATGGCGCGGACGACCGGCGGGCCGGTCGAAGATCAACTGGCTTTGGCCGTCGCCGAGCGTGTCGGGCGGCCGTTCCAGATCGACGGCGAATTCGATCCCCGCGATATGCTGATATCGATCGAGATGCCCAACGGCGTGATGCAGGTCGCCGTGCCGCGCAAACGGCTTTCGACCCCAACGACGTATCTGTTCGTCGTCTGGATGGCGGGCTCGTCGCTGGTGTTACTGGGTATCGCCTCGGTCTTCATGCGTAACCAGGTGAAGACACTGCGCCGACTCGCCGCCGCGGCCGACGCTTTCGGCAAAGGCCGCGACGTCCCCAATTTCAAGCCGGAAGGCGCGACCGAAGTACGCCAAGTGGCGCGCGCTTTCATCAAGATGCGCGACCGCATCCAGCGTCAGATCACCCAGCGCACCGAGATGCTGGCCGGCGTGTCCCATGACCTGCGCACGCCGCTCACCCGCATGAAGCTGGCGCTGGAACTGATGCCGAAAGACCCGAGCGTCGATGATTTGAAGATCGATGTCGGCGCGATGCAGCGCATGGTGCAAGGCTATCTCGACTTCGCCCGCGGCGAAGGCGAAGAGCAGCCACGCGATATCGACATCGTGCTGCTGGTCAACGAGTTGATCTCATCGTTGCCGCGCGAGGAGCCTTTGGTATCCGCCGCGATGCCCGAGCGTTTCGTCATGCCGCTTCGTCCCGATGCGACGCGGCGTTGCCTTGCCAATCTGGTCGGTAATGCGCGGCGCTATGGCAAGCATATCTGGGTGACCGGCATCGCGACTCGCGACGGCTTCGACATTCTGGTCGATGACGACGGGCCGGGCATTCCCGCCGAGCAGCGCGAAAGCGTGTTCCGCGCTTTCTTCCGGCTGGACGCCGCGCGCAATCCGAATACCGGCGGCTTAGGGCTGGGCCTGACCATCGCGCGCGATCTGGCGCGGGGACAAGGTGGCGATCTGACGTTGGAGGATTCGCCGCAAGGCGGGTTGCGGGCGCGGCTGCGCCTGCCGACGTAGAACGCTAGCCGACGGCGAGAACGCGTTCTTTCACCGGTTGAGCAAAGACCGGTCGCGCGATGCAATCGCGCGCCAAGGTAATGTCGATACGCGAGCCATCGGCCCGCGAATGAAGCATCAACGTGCCGCCGAGATCGGCAACGCATCGGGCGAGCCATTGCGGACCAACCCCGAACGCGGCCAATTGACGAAGATCGTAGCTGCCCTGGAATGGGAAGCCTTTGCCGTCATCCTCGATACTCAGCATCACGACGCCGCCATTCACATGAATGCCGACACGGACCAGCGCCGCCGCGGCATGAACCGCGGCGTTGACGGTCGCCTCTTGCAGCAAGGCATGAATCGTATCGGTGAGATCGGGAGCGAGACCGTCAGCCGCTTCGGCATTGGCGAAGTCGATGGCGATGGTCAGGGGATAGTCACGTTCGAGGCTTTGGCGAAGTGCGGCGAGGCGAAGGCAAAGACCGGCGGCGCCGAAACGCGCCAGCCCCAAGCGGGGGCTGGAAGGACGATCGAGAATGGGATCGACGCGCCATGTATCCATGTCTTTAGCTTGCTGCAGTGCAACTAAAGAATGGTTAACGGCGATAAGCTCTTTTGGATGCACAAACGCCGCTTCATGCGTTAGCACGAAGCGGCGTTGTCAGTATCCGCGATACCCGCTCACCCGAAGGTGAGCCGGATCGATCTCGAATTAGGCGGCTTTGCTCGCCAGTTCGTTCATCTCGGAGAAGCTCTCGGTGACGCGCTTGGTGATCACGTTGAAAGCGTCGGTGTTCGCCTTGGTGACGAGCTCGCCGAGTTCCTTGGCCGAGGCCAGGTTCTTCTCGAACGTCAGTTTCGCGAGTTCGGCGCTCTTCGCCATCTTCTCTTGCGGGGCGCCGGGCTGGCTGAATTCACGGAACATGACCGGGGCGTCTTCGATCGCCGCACGGGCGAGTTCGGCCTGGCGACGGGCAAAAGCCTGCACGCCTTCGATCGCGAGCTGATTGGCTTGGGTGAACGCTTCGACGTTCTTCCGCTGCACGGCCATGATCGCTTCCATATTGAAGCCGGGGAACGAGAAGGCCGAAAAAGCCTTGGTCATATCGTAATCGAGGAAGGGCATTTTGCCGGTCATGATTTCAAATCCTTTGAAGCAAGTGGGTATCAAATATGTTGCACTGCACAATGCCTAATATGGCAGCACCCCTGCCCAGGGTCAAGGGCAGCCTCTAAAATTCTTCGCACATGCACAAAAACGTCTAGGACGTTGATTTGACGCCGGAAAACACCGGTTTTAGGAAGCCCAGCATTGATTCGACCTGCCGTAATCGGCGGTCGAGGGCAACCATCGTGGTCCCCAAATCGGTGCTTTCGTCGCGATAGAAAGTCGGCAGCAACGAAACATAGAGCGCCGCCAGCGCGCGGCAGCTTAAGTGGCCGCGACAGCCGCCCGACGGCAGCCCGGCCGCGCCGAGCATCCAGGACATCGAACGCATCAGCCCCGGCACCGACCGGATCAGAGCCGGATCGCCCACGCTCTCACGGAGAATGATCCGAAGACTGGCGCGGTAGGGCTGCAGCGCCTCGAGACGCCGCATCAGCACGTCGAACAACCGATCGCGCGGGTCATCGCCCGTCACCACCCCGCCGGCCAGCACGGCCTCGTCGATGCCATGGCGAAAGGCGCTGAGAACGGCGTATTTCGACCGATAGAGGGAATGGGCTTCGTCCAGCGGCACGTCGGCCGCGGCGGCGATGGCCGCCATGTCGAGACGGCGCCAGCCCTGGCTTTCCGCCAAGGACAGGGTCGCGTCGATGAGACGCTGTGAGGCCGGTTTCGGGGGTGATTTGGCGCGTCGTTTGGCGGGCATGGGCTCCTACGCTTACACCGCAGGATAAGGGAGAAAGCCGCCCGGCTTCAATCCGCGAGTTCGCGCGACCGCGCCGTCGCGGCGGCAATCGCCCGCCGCATCAGGGCTTCGAGCCCATTATCGGCCATCAGGACTTTGAGCGCGGCTTCGGTCGTGCCGCCCGGCGAGGTCACGTTCTTGCGCAATTGGGATGCCTCGTCCGACGACTGCCGCGCCAACTCGCCCGATCCGGCGACGGTCGCGCGCGCCAAGCGCAGCGCCAGATCGCGGGGTAGGCCGGCAGCGATCCCTGCCTCGGCCAGAGCTTCGATCAATAGAAACACATAGGCCGGGCCACTGCCCGATACCGCCGTGACTGGATCGAGCAAGGCTTCGTCATCGATCCAGGCGACCTCGCCAGCGGCCTTGAGCAAGCGCCCGCACAGCTTCTTTTGCCCCGCCGTTACCCCACTATTCGCGCAAGCGACGGTGATGCCGCGCCCGATCGCTGCGGGCGTGTTCGGCATCGTCCGCACCACCGCCGCACTCGCCCCGAGATGGCGCGCGAAAAAGCGCAGCGTCTTACCGGCGGCGATCGACAGGAAAACGGCCTTATCGGCATAACGCAGATAGGCCGGCAACGCCTCGGCCAGCGATTGCGGCTTCACCGCGAAGACGACCACGGCGGGCGAAAAATTCTTCGGCAGAGCCGTGATCGCGGCATAACGCTTCACGCCTTTCGGCGTGGCGACAGCCATCGGTTCGATCACAGCGATGGTTTCAGCGTTCGGGCGTTTCTTCCAGCCGGCGAGAAGGGCGCCGCCCATCTTGCCGCAACCGACGAGGAGGATACCGCTAGGCGCCCTAGACTTCGTGGCCGGTTTCTTGACGCTCACGCCTCGCCAACCGGATCGATCATGGCCGCCGCGATGGCTTCCTTCGCGTTCTTGCCGGCCCAAACGACGAGTTGGAACGCCGGGAAGAACCGCTCGCATTCGCTGACAGAAATATCGACCAAATCCTCGATCTGCTCGACGCTGGGGCCGAACGCGCCGCGCAACAGCACGCCCTGACGGAACGAGGGCGCGGCATCGTCTGCGGCGAGATCGAAATGGCCGATCCAGAGCCGCTCGTTGATGGCAGCCAACAACTCGAAGATTGCGGCGCGGCGGCCGCGCGGCACTTTCATCTCGAAGCCACAGGAATAATGCAGCGCGTTCATTTCACGCTGCCACACGAACAGCAGCCGGTAATCGCACCAGCGGCCGGAAATTTCGATCACCATTTCCTCGTCGCTGGCCCGGTCATGCGCCCATTCGTTGGCCTGCACGATTTCTTCGACGAGATCGATGGGATTCGCCAAGACGGTCTTGGTCTCGATCGACAAGGCGGTCATCCGGATTCTCCCCCTGCACGCCCGGCCCACGACATATGGTGGGTGTTCCCCGGCGGAACCACTATGGTTACCCTGCCAAAGAAGCGTGGGGGCGTGCAAGGCCGAATCGGGCCTGTCGCCGAAAAACCTATGGGATAACTCGGGTTAGCCGCGTTTTGCGGCAGGTGCCCTGCGGCGGCGCGGTGCCGTAACCGGCTTTGCCGGCGCGTCGGCCAAGCCCAAATGCGCCTCAAGCGCTGCGATTCGCGCTTTGAGTGTTTCCTGCTCGGACCGAGCCTTGGCGGCCATCGCCTGAACCGCGTCGAATTCTTCGCGGCGGACAAGATTCATGTGGCCGAGCATGCGTTCGAACTGTTCGCGCATCCGGGTTTCGACTTCGCCGCGCATGCCGGTGAACGCGCTGGCGGCACCGCTGGCGACACGGGCGAGATCGTCGAGGAATCGGTTCTGGCTCTGCATGAAAGCTTGCGTAGCATAGGACGCCGATCAGGGGAACCGTTGCTTGTGAGCGTCATGTTGCAGCGCCTATAAAGGGCGATGATCCTGATCACCGGCGGCGCCGGCTTCATCGGCTCCTATCTCGTCGCGGCACTCGAAGAACGCGGGCTCGCCGATCTGGTCGTCTGCGACCAGTTGGGCAGCGACGACAAGTGGCGCAACCTCGGCAAGCGCGAACTGGCCGCGCTGATCACGCCGGAAGCCTTGCCCGATTTCCTCGCCGCCAACCCAAAGGGCATCGACGCGATTTTCCACATGGGCGCGTCGTCCTCGACCACCGAGCGCGACGCCGACCTCATCATCGCCTCGAATTTTACCCTGTCGCAGACTTTGTGGGACTGGTGCGCCGCGACCGGCACGCGCTTCATTTATGCGTCCTCCGCCGCGACCTATGGCGAAGGCGATGGCGGTTTCGACGATGACGGTTCGTCGGCGGGCCTCGCGAAACTGCAGCCGCTCAACGCCTATGGCTGGTCGAAGCATTTGTTCGATCGCCGCGTTGCGCGGCTGGTCGAACGCGCGGCCACTTGCCCGCCGCAATGGGCGGGACTCAAATTCTTCAACGTCTATGGCCCGAACGAATATCACAAAGGCGGCCAGAAGAGCGTCGTCGCCCAAGTCTTTCCGCGCGCCCAGGCCGGCGAGACGTTCCGCCTGTTCCGTTCTCATCGCGAGGGCATTCCCGACGGCGGGCAGAAGCGCGATTTCGTTTATGTGCGCGATGTCGTCGATGAGATGATCTGGCTTTACGATCATCCGGCGGTCAGCGGCCTCTTCAATGCCGGCACCGGTGCGGCGCGCAGCTTCGCAGACCTCGCCGCAGCGGTCTATCGCGCGGTCGGGCGCGAACCGATGATCGACTTCGTCGATACGCCGATCGAGATCCGCGACAAATATCAGTATTTCACCGAAGCCCGGATGGAACGCGTCAGGGCGGCTGGGTTTACCCAGGCGGCGACGTCGCTCGAAGACGGCGTGCGCGATTACGTACAAAAGTTTTTGGCCACCGCGGACCCTTATCGCTGATGCTGACCATTCCCTATCCGATGATCGATCCGATCGCTTTGTCGATCGGACCCTTCGCCATTCGCTGGTATGCGCTGGCCTATATCGTCGGGCTAATTTCCGGATGGCGTTATTGCTTGTGGGTCGCACGTCGCCCGCCCGCCGTCGCCTCGCAAACCGCGCTCGATGATTTCCTCGTCTGGGCGACGCTGGGTGTCGTCCTCGGCGGACGCACCGGTTATGTGCTGTTCTACAAACCCGATTTTTATTTCGCGAACCCAAGCGAGATTTTGCAGCTCTGGCACGGCGGCATGTCGTTCCACGGCGGCGCGCTGGGCGTTATCGCCGCGATGTGGTTGTTCTGCCGGCAGCGCAGCCTCTCGTTCCTCGCCTTCTCCGACATCATCACGGCCGCGGTGCCGATCGGCATTTTCTTCGGCCGTCTCGCCAACTTCGTGAACAGCGAATTATGGGGCCGCCCAACCAATGTGCCATGGGCAATGGTCTTTCCGAACGGTGGACCCGAGCCACGCCACCCAAGTCAGCTTTACGAGGCCAGCCTCGAAGGTGTGTTGTTGTTCCTGATCATGTTCGCGCTGCTGCGCTGGACCAACATTCGCGAGAAGCCCGGCATGCTGGCGGGCGTGTTCCTGATCGGCTACGGCCTCGCACGCATCTTCTCGGAATTCTTCCGCGAGCCGGATTCTTTCCTCGGCTTCCTCTGGTTCGGCGCCACGATGGGGCAATTGCTGTCGATCCCGATTCTGCTCTTCGGGATTTGGTTTGCGTGGGTCGCGAAGCGCGAGACGTGAACGACGCCGAGGCCTTCGCGCAACGTCTGCGCCGGCGCATCGAAACCAGCGGCCCGATCAGCATCGCCGACTACATGGCTGATGCAGGTTCGTTCTATTACGCCACGCGCGATCCCTTCGGCGTTGCCGGCGACTTCATCACTGCCCCCGAAATCAGCCAAATGTTCGGCGAATTGATCGGCGCATGGTGCGCCGATTTCTGGCTGCGCATGGGTGCGCCCAATCCGGTTTCGCTGATCGAGCTTGGCCCGGGACGTGGCACCTTGATGGCCGATGCGCTGCGCGCGACGCGCCATGTTCCCGGCTTCGCCGAGGCGATCCGGCTTCATCTCGTCGAGCAAAGCCCGGTGTTGCGCAAGATGCAGAGCGAGAAGCTTGCCGCCTTTGCGCCGACATTCCACGACAGCATCGCGACCTTGCCCGATGGCCCGATGCTGCTCATCGCAAACGAGTTTCTCGACGCCTTGCCGATACGCCAATTTCAGCGCCGCCAAGGAGCATGGCACGAGCGCATGATTGGCCTTGCCCCCGACAAAGAAGCACTGACATTCTGTCTCGATCCGCAACCAAGCCTGCTCGACAAAGCGCTTCCTGCAGCCGCCGATGACTCGATCCTCGAGCTCTGTCCCGCTGCCTTAGCGGTGGCGGAAGATATCGGGATACGCTTGAGCGAAGACGGCGGCGCGGCGTTGTTCATCGACTACGGCCATGTCACAAGCGCATGCGGCGACACCTTCCAGGCGCTGCGCCAGCATCAGCACGTCTCCATCCTCGATGAACCGGGCAACGCCGATCTAACCGCGCATGTCGATTTCGCCGCCTTTGCCGCCGCAGCGGATAGCGCCGTCACGCATGGCCCCGTGACGCAGCGTCAGTTTCTGCAATCGCTCGGCATCGAGACGCGTGAAGCGGCGCTTCTGAAAAATGCTTCGCCCGAGCAACAAACAACGATCCGCGAAAGCTGCGAACGCTTGATCGATCCCGCCGCGATGGGCACCTTGTTCAAGGTATTGGCACTCACTGGCAGCACGCCGCCGACGCCGGCCGGCTTTGGTTTGGAACCAGCATGATCATCCGCACGCGTCTGCTTGAATCGCCAACCGTTCGCCACGGTTTCTTCACCCGCCGGGGCGGCGTCAGCAGCGGCATCTTTGCTTCGCTCAATTGCAGTCTTGGCTCAAGCGACGATTTCGATCATGTCCACGAGAACCGCCGCCGTGCGATGGAACAACTGGGTGTTGGCGCCGACGCGCTCACCACGGTGCATCAGGTTCACAGCCCCGACGTCGTGATGGTCGATCAGCCCTGGCCGCAAGCGGAACGGCCGCGCGCCGATGCGATGGTGACGAAACGTAAGGGCATCGCGCTGGGCATTCTGACCGCCGATTGCGGGCCGGTATTGTTCGCCGATGAAACCGCCGGCGTGATCGGCGCTGCCCATGCCGGCTGGCGCGGCGCGGTGACGGGCGTCATGGAAGCGACCATCGAGATGATGATCAAAGCCGGCGCACAGAAGACGCGGATCGCCGCCGCGATCGGTCCCTGCATCGGTTTCGCCTCGTACGAAGTCGGCCCCGAATTCCCCGCGCCGTTCTTGGCGCAGGACACGGCCAATGCCGTCTTCTTTCGACCTGCACAACGCGAGGGCCATCATTTCTTCGACCTGCCCGGTTACCTCCGCGCGCGTCTGACCGCTGCCGGCATTACGCGCATCGAAGCGACCGGCGGCGATACCTGTGCCGAACCAGAGCGGTTCTTTTCCTATCGTCGTACCTGTCACGAAGGCGAAAAGAAATTCGGTCACGGGCTCTCGGCAATCTGCCTTGCGCCCTAGGCTTGCCGCGATATCATCCCGCCATGCGTTTTATTGGTCTTGCCGCGTTGCTGTTGCTGGGTGCGTGCCAGCCATTGCCGCATCCGTTCGCCGATGATCGGCCGCCACCCAATTCCGACATTCTGACGCCGCCAGACAGCGCCGGCATCGTCGTCGAGATCGTCACCGGCGCGCCGGAACCGGCGGCCCACGATCTCGCCCAGGCGATGGCCATCGCCCTCCAAAAAGAAGACGTCCTGGCCAGCACCGAGGCGCGCAACCGCAATTCCTTCCGCCTCTCCGGCAGCGCCGTCACGACCGAGGCCGGCAACGGCAATCTGCGCGTCACCGTCACCTGGGCCATGCACGAACCCGGCGGCAAAACCCTCGACCAGCAGGAATCGAATTCGGTCATGCCGGCCGCCGCTTGGAAACAGGGCGGACCGGTGGTTGCGGTCCTCGCGCAACAATCCGCGGCAGGTTTCGCCAAATTGATCGAAACCCGTGCGCCGACGGTGGTGGGCGGTCTCGATCCCCTGGTCGCGGTCCGGACCGTGACCGGCGCTCCCGGCGACGGCGGTCATGCCCTGACCAGCGCCATGACCGACGCCCTCCGCCACGCCAATCTGGCGATGGCCGAGAATCCGCAGGCCAAGCCAAATTTCATCGTCGAAGGCTGGGTCGAGATGTCGGCCCCAGACGCCGGCAAACAAAAGATTAAGATCGCCTGGGTGCTGCGTAAGGGAACCGGCGAGCAAATCGGCCAGGTTAACCAGGAAAATGCCGTCGCAGCGGGCAGCCTCAACGGCGCCTGGGGCCTGACGGCCTTCGATGTGGCCAATTCGGCGGCTCCGGGGATCACCGCCCTGATCGAAGAGGCCAAACGTGCCGCCGCCTGGTCGTAAATCGGGGGAAATAAGGCGGGAAATCGCCCGCGCCGGTTTACAGCGGGGAGCCCCTTTGTTACATTCCCGCGCACTCCCTAAACGGCGTCCTGCATATGAAAATCCTTGCTTGCAACAGCAATCGGCCCTTGGCCGAGGCAATCGCGGCGTATCTCCACCTGCCGCTAACCGACGCCAGCGTCCGACGCTTCCAGGACCAGGAGGTGTTTGTCGAAATTCACGAGAACGCCCGCGGCGAGGACGTGTTCGTGATCCAATCGACATCTTTTCCGGCGAACGACAATCTGATGGAATTGCTGGTGACGCTCGACGCGTTGAAGCGCGCTTCGGTGCGCCGCGCGACCGCCGTCATCCCCTATTACGGCTATGCCCGCCAGGACCGGAAATCCGGTCCGCGCACGCCGATCTCGGCCAAGCTGGTCGCCAACATGATCACGGCCGCCGGCGCCGATCGCGTCCTGACGCTCGATCTTCACGCCGGCCAGATCCAAGGCTTCTTCGACATCCCGCTCGATAACCTTTTCGCGGCGCCGGTTTTCATCGACGACATCAAAGAACGTTATAACGGCGGCGGCGGCGATCTCGTCGTCGTGTCGCCCGATGTCGGCGGCGTCGTCCGCGCCCGCGCGATCGCGCGCCGGGTCGATGCCGATCTTGCCATCATCGACAAACGCCGCGAACGTGCCGGCGTTTCCGAAGTCATGAACATCATCGGCGATGTCGCCGGACGCCGCTGCATCCTGATCGACGATATCGTCGATAGCGCCGGCACGCTCTGCAACGCCGCCGAAGCTTTGATGGAACGCGGCGCGAAATCCGTCGCCGCTTACGTCACCCACGGCGTTTTATCGGGCGGCGCGGTTGCGCGCGTGACTGCCTCGCCGCTCGAAGCCCTCGTCACCACCGACAGCATCGCGGCGACCGAGGCCGTGCAAGGCGCCCGCAACATCCGGCGCCTGCCCATCGCGCCTTTGATGGCGGAAGCGATCACCCGCATCAGCGAAGAACGCTCGGTTTCGAGCCTGTTCGTTTAAGATATTCAGTTTCTCAACCGCGTCCGGCACCCCTGGAGGCCGGCGCATCTCGCCTGAAGGAGTAATTATGGCTGATACTGTGACTTTGCGCGCTGAGCCGCGCGACCGGGCTGGAAAGGGGGCCGCCCGGGCCGCACGTCGCTCAGGCCGCGTACCCGCCGTCATTTATGGTGAGGGCAAGCCCGCCACCATGATCTCGGTCGATCCCCGCGAACTCGCTCGCATGCTGCAAAAGCCGGGCTTTTTCGCGCGCCTCGTCAATGTCGATGTCGGTGGAACGATCCATCGCACCCTGCCCCGTGACGTTCAGCTTCATCCGGTGTCGGACGAAGCCCTGCATGTGGATTTCCTCCGCATCACGGCGGGCATGACGATCACAGTGTCGGTCCCGGTTCATTTCATCAACCAGGAAACCTCCCCCGGCATCCGCCGCGGCGGCATGCTCAACATCGTGCGCCACGAGATCGAACTCGTCTGCCCGGTCGATGGCATTCCCGATCGTATCGACATCAACCTCGAAGGCATGCAGATCGGCGACAGCGTTCACAGCTCGCAGCTCGCTTTGCCGCCCGGCACCAAGCCGACGCTCGACCGCAACTTCACCGTTGCCTCGATCGCCGCGCCGACCGCCGTGCGTGACGAGCAAGCCGCCGCCAAAGCCGCTTCGATGGCCCCGGCTGCCGCAGCGGCCGAAGCCGCTCCTGCGGCCGGCGCTGCCGCTGCTCCCGCTGCTGGCGCAAAAGCCGGCGGCAAGGGCTGATAGGAAAAGGCCCGGCCGGGTTCTTCATCCGGCCGGGCTTCTCTTATGCCCGTCATCCGTCTCCTCGTCGGGCTTGGCAATCCAGGCTCTCGCTACGCCGCCACACGGCACAATATCGGCTTCATGGCCGTCGATGCGGTGGCGCAGCTTTATCGCTTCCCATCGTTTCGCAGCAAATTCCAAGGCACGATCACCGAAGGCAATATCGGCGATGCCAAGGTCATGCTGTTGAAACCCGAAACCTATATGAATTTGAGCGGCGACTCCGTCGGCGCCGCGGTGCGATTTTATAAAATCCTGCCGGAAGAAATCGCCGTCCTGCACGACGATATCGACCTGCCCGACGGCAAGTTGCGCGTCAAACTAGGCGGCGGTCACGGCGGCCATAACGGCCTGCGCTCGATCGATGCCGCTATCGGCCAGAATTATTGGCGCGTGCGTTTGGGCGTCGGTCATCCGGGCCAGCGCGAATTGGTCGAGAGTTACGTCCTGCAGAATTTCCCCGCCGAGGAAAAGACCTGGCTCGATCCGCTGATCGATGCGGTCGCCGAGGCGATACCGATGCTGGTCAATCACAACGCGCAACGCTTCATGACCACGGTCGCATTGATCTTGAAGCCGCCGCCGAAGAAAGAAGCGCCCGCCTCGCCCGCCGACTGAAGCGAGAGGGCCATAGAAAGGTTACGCCATGGGTTTCAATTGCGGCATCGTCGGTCTGCCCAATGTCGGCAAATCGACCCTCTTCAACGCTCTGACCGCAACACAAGCGGCGGAAGCGGCGAACTATCCGTTCTGCACCATCGAGCCGAATATCGGCCGCGTCGCCGTGCCGGACGAGCGGCTCGATATCTGCGCGAACCTGGCGAAGTCGGCGAAGATCGTGCCGACACAGTTGGAATTCGTCGATATCGCCGGTCTCGTACGCGGCGCGTCGAAAGGCGAAGGGCTGGGCAATCAATTCCTTGGCCATATCCGCGAGGTCGAAGCCATCGCCCATGTGCTGCGATGCTTTGAAGACGGCAACATCACCCATGTCGAAGGTTCGATCGACCCGATCCGCGATGCGGAGACGATCGAAACCGAGTTGATGATCGCCGACATGGAAAGCCTCGAGAAGCGCGTGACGTCGGCGCAGAAGAAAGCGCGCAACATGGACAAGGAATCGAAAGCTTTCCTCGAAGTCGCCGAGCCCGCTCTTGCTCTGTTGCGCGACGGCAAACCGGCACGGACGCTTCAGGTGCCGGCCGAGCAACGCGCCGCATTCAAAAGCCTGACGCTGCTGACGGCGAAGCCGATTCTTTATGTCTGTAATGTCGAAGAAAGCGCGGCCGCAACCGGCAACGCGCAATCGGAACGGGTTGCTGCTTACGCCAAGGAACGGGGCGCCGAGAGCGTCGTCGTCTCGGCCGCGATCGAAGCAGAGGTTTCTATGCTGGAGGAAGCCGACAAGCAGGAGTTTCTCGAGACGCTCGGCCTCAAAGAGGCCGGCCTCAACCGCATCATTCAGGCCGGCTACAAGCTGCTGGACCTCGTGACCTTCTTCACGGTCGGCCCCAAGGAAGCGCGCGCCTGGACCGTTCAGGGCGGCTCCAAAGCGCCCCAAGCCGCGGGCGTGATTCACACCGATTTCGAAAAAGGCTTCATTCGCGCCGAGACCATCGCCTATGACGATTTTGTTGCAGGCAAGGGCGAGCAAGGCGCGAAGGAAGCAGGGAAAATGCGGCTGGAAGGGTCGGAATATGTCGTCCATGACGGCGACATCTTCCATTTCCGCTTCAACGTCTGAACCGGGCGGGGGCGAGCGCCTTTCGCCCGCTCCCGCGACCTTCTATGATAACGGCAACAACAACGATCAAAACCGAGGAGGACTAAATCATGGGTCAGAATGTCACGCTTACCGCGAAAGATGGCTTCACGTTCGACGCTTACCGTGCCGATCCCGAAGGCAAGCCACGCGGCGCCATCGTCGTCATCCAAGAAATCTTCGGCGTCAATCACCACATCAAATCGGTGACCGACCGCTACGCCCAACTCGGTTATGTTGCGATCGCCCCGGCGCTGTTCGACCGCGTCGAAAAAGGTTTCGATGTCGGTTATGACGGCCCGTCGATGGACAAGGCACGCGCCAATGCCGGCAAGGGCAATGTCGATGCCCGCCTGATGGACACGCAAGCCGCGGTCGATGCGGTGAAGTCGGCCGGCAAGGTTGCCGTGGTCGGTTTCTGCATGGGCGGCACCATCGCGTTCCTCTCGACCACGCGTCTCGAAGGCGTCTCGGCCGGCGTCGGCTATTACGGCGGCCAGGTCGCGCAGTTCGCCGATGAGAAACCGAAGGCTCCGGTCATGCTGCATTTCGGCGAGAAGGATCAGAGCATCCCGTTGACCGACGTCGAGAAGATCAAAGCCGCTCAGTCGGGCGCGCCGATCTATGTCTATATGGGCGCCGGTCACGGCTTCCATTGCGATGAGCGCGGCTCGTTCAACGCCGAAGCGGCGCAGGTTGCCGGCGCGCGGACCCAGGAATTCCTGGCCAAGCATATCGGCTGATTAAAACGCCAGCGTCCGTTCCACGCGCGGGACGGACGAAGACGATCAACGGCCCCGAGGCTATTGCCTCGCGGGCCGTTTTTATTTTCGTTCGGGAAAGAGACTCAGCAAGCCTTCACGCGATGCAGCGCAAACGCCGCGTTCGGTGATAAGGCCGGTGACGAGCCGCGCCGGCGTGACGTCGAAACCGTAATTCGCCGCGGCGCTGCCTTCGGGCGTCAGCCGCACCGTCGCGAGCGTGCCGGCATCGGTGAGGCCGGTTATATGCGTGACTTCGCTAGGATCGCGCTCCTCGATCGGAATTTGCGCGACGCCATCGGTGAGCGACCAGTCGATCGTCGGCGACGGGAGCGCGACATAGAACGGCACGTTGTTGTCATGCGCGGCGAGCGCCTTCAGATACGTACCGATCTTGTTGGCGACATCGCCCGACGCCGTGGTGCGGTCGGTGCCGACGATGCAGAGATCGACGCGGCCATGCTGCATCAGATGACCGCCGGCGTTATCGACGATGATGGTATGCGGCACACCGTGCTGGCCTAGTTCCCAGGCCGACAAGCTGGCGCCCTGATTGCGCGGCCGGGTTTCATCGACCCAGACATGGACCGGGATGCCCTTGTCATGCGCCATGTAAATCGGCGCGAGCGACATGCCCCAATCGACAGCGGCGAGCCAGCCGGCATTGCAATGGGTCAGAACTTCGACGACGCCCTGTTGTTTCTTCTTGGCCCAGGCCGCCTCGATCAGCGGCAGGCCGGCGGTAGCGATGGCGTGATTGATCGCGACGTCTTCATCGCAGATCGCAGCGGCGCGCGCATAAGCGGCAGCAAGACGCTGCGCCGGCGGCAGCGGCGTCAGCACGCGCTGCATATCCTCGATCGCCCAGCGCAGATTGACCGCTGTCGGGCGCGTCGCCAGCAGTATCTCGCACGCCTTCGCCAGTCCCGCATCGCTGGCATCGGCACGCATCGCCAACGCGACGCCGTAACCCGCAGCGGCGCCGATCAGCGGCGCGCCGCGTACCAGCATGGCGCGGATGGCGTGCGCTGCTTCGTCGAGGTTATGCAGCTGAACCTTGACAAGTTCGTGCGGCAACTTGGTCTGATCGATGATGCCGACGGTCGCGCCATCGGGTTCGAGCCAGATGGTTCGAGTCGGCTGACCGGCAACTTTCATTTGTTGAGAACGCGGCCCGCGACAGCGTCGAGGCGTTTCATCATCACCGGATCGCGCGCATCGGGCGAGGTGATGAGCGCGTAATCGAGGGCATGGCGGCAGCCTTCGCCGCATTCGGTGTCGGGACCGGCCAGCGGCACCAAGGCCTTAACCAGCGACTTCGCCGCCTCGGCATTCTTGGTCAGCACCTTGATGATCATATCGACCGTGACGTTGTCATGATCGGGATGCCAGCAATCGAAGTCGGTGATCATCGCGACGGTCGCGTAGCAAATCTCGGCTTCGCGGGCGAGCTTCGCCTCGGGCATGTTGGTCATGCCGATAACGTCGCAATGCCATTGCTCGCGATAGAGATTGCTTTCGGCGAGGGTCGAGAATTGCGGCCCTTCCATGACGAGATACGTCCCGCCGCGTTTCATCTCGATACCGACATTTCGGCCGGCGTGGGCGAGATGGTGGCCGAGGCGCTTACACACCGGATGCGCCATCGAGACATGCGCAACGCAGCCTTTACCGAAGAAACTTTTCTCGCGCGCAAAGGTCCGGTCGATGAATTGATCGACGAGTACGAACGCGCCCGGTGGAAGATCGGGGCTGAGGCTGCCCACTGCCGAGAGCGAGATCAGGTCGGTCACGCCCGAGCGTTTCAGCGCATCGATATTGGCGCGGAAATTGATCTCGCTGGGCGGGATGACATGGCCGCGCCCATGACGCGGCAGAAAGACGATTTGAGTACCATCGAGCTTGCCGAAGCACAACTCATCCGAGGGTTCGCCGAAGGGCGACGCCACGCGACGCCATTCGATATCGGTGAGACCCTCGATTTGATAGAGGCCGCTGCCTCCAAGAATGCCAATGACTGCCATGGGGCGCAGTGTTCCAGGCGGAAGCGTGCGCGGCAACAGGAATTGTGACGCGAAAGCGTTTGTGGAATGATCGCCCTCATGCGCTTCACGGCGATAGGGCTTTTGATTCTTCTCGGCAGCGTGCCAGCGCACGCGGAATCCAGCTATGTCACATCGGATGTCACCATCGCGACCACCACCGGCGGCGTCCCGCAGGATATTCCGGCGCGATTACTGAAGCCCGAGGGCGATGGGCCTTTTCCGGCAATCGTGATGCTGCACGATTGCAGCGGACTTGGTCCGCGATCGAGCGGTGCGCCTGGACGCTGGAGCGCATTGCTGGCCGGCCAAGGCTATGTCGTCATCATTCCCGACAGCTTCACGCCGCGCGGCTTCCCGCAGGGCGTCTGCACGGCGCCTTTCGGGCCGCAGACCAATACGGTCAATCCGGTACCGCGCGCGGCCGATGCTTTGGCGACACTCGCCTTCCTGCGGACGCTTCCGTACATCGACGGCAAACGGATCGGGGTGATGGGCGGATCGCATGGCGGCACGACCACCTTGGCCGCAAATATTTTCGCCACCGGACAACCCAATGGCTTCGCGGCGGCGATTGCCTTTTATCCCGGATGCGGCGGACGTTTAGGCGAATGGAATGTCGATCGGCACCCCGCGCCAGGGCCGGTGACCGGTTATATCGGCACCTATCGTCCAGCGGCACCGCTGCTCATCCTGATCGGTGAAAAGGACGATTGGACACCGGCCGCAGATTGCAAGGTGATGGCGGAGCGCGCGCAGGCCGCCGGCTATCCGGTGACGATCAAGATCTATCCCGGCGCCTATCATGCGTTCGACAATAATTCGTCGCCGCGTTACATCGCCGAGCGCCGCAACATCAACAAGCCGGATGGCAGAGGAGCGACCACAGGCGGCGATGCCGCCGCCTGGGCCGATAGTATCAACGAAGTGAAATCGTTCTTCGCGCGCACGCTCGCGCGCTGAAGCAACGGGACGTCGGTCGGTTTAGTGAACCGACGCCCAGATCTTCCGCTTCGCCGCGTAGAGCACGCCGGTCATAAACAGCAGGAAGATCATGACCTTCACGCCGGTACGCTTGCGATCTTCGAGATGCGGCTCGGCAGCCCATTGCAGAAAGGTCACGACGTCATGCGCTTCCTGTGCTGTCGTCGCCTTGGTGCCGTCGGCATAGGTGACGAGATCGTCGGAGAGCGGCGCCGGCATCGAGATCTGATGACCTGGGAAATGCTCATTGTACTGCATCGTATCCGGCATCTTCATGCCCGCCGGCGTCGGCTTGTAGCCGGTGAGGATGCCATAGACGTAATCGGCATTGCCTTCACGCGCCTTGACGATCAGCGACAGATCGGGCGGCAGCGCGCCGTTATGCGCGGCGCGATTGGCCTGATCGTTCGGGAACGGCGGCACAATATGATCGGACGCACGCGCCGGACGCTGGAACATTTCACCCTGGTCGTTCGGACCATCGGTGGTTTCCTTCGCCGCCGCGATCGCTTTGACCTCGTCGTCGTTGTAGCCGAGGCCACCGCCTGGACCACCCGGACCGTAATCGCCGTAGGTGACGAGCTTCAGCGAGTGGCAGTTCGAGCAGACATTCTGGAACACCTCGAACCCACGCTGCAACGCGGCGCGATCATAGGTGCCGAACGGGCCGTCGAACGACCATTTCTGCTTTGCGAGCGGCGGCATCGCTTCTTCCTGCGCCATCGCGCCGGAAGAGAGAACAACAAAGCCGAGAGCGGCCAGACCAAGAGCGAGAACGTGCTTCCGCATTACGGCTTCTCCATCGGCGCCGTGGCACCGGCAACCTTGCCGCCGCCTTTTTTGGTAACGGCTTCGCTGATGCTGTTGGGCAGCGGCAGCGGACGTTCGAAGATGCCGATCAACGGGAACAAAATCAGGAAGTGAACGAAGTAGTAGAGCGTGCCGAGACGGCCGGCGATCACCCACAGACCTTCGGGACGATGCGCGCCGACCATCGCCAGAAGGACGATGTCGATGACGAGCAGCCAGAAGACCCACTTATAAACCGGACGGAACCGCGCGCTGCGCACCGGCGAGGTATCGAGCCAGGGCAGAATGAACAGCAGACCGATCGAGCCGAACATCGCCAACACGCCGGCGAGCTTCGCCTTGATGAAGAGGATATCGGGGACCGAACGGAGCATCGCGTAGAACGGCAGGAAGTACCATTCCGGCACGATTTCCGGCGGCGTCTGCAAGGGGTTGGCGCGGATGTAGTTCGCCGGATCGCCCAAAAGGTTCGGGCCGAAGAAGACGAAGCCGCAGAAGATCAACAGGAACACGCCAAGACCGAACATGTCTTTGATCGTGTAGTAGGGATGGAACGGGATGCTGTCCTGCGGGCCTTTGCGATCGATGCCCAGCGGATTGTTCGAGCCATGGGTATGGAGCGCCATAACGTGCAGCCCGACGATGCCCAGGATGACGAAGGGCAACAGGTAATGCAGCGCGTAGAAGCGGTTGAGCGTCGGATTATCGACCGAGAAGCCGCCCCAGAGCCAGGTCACGATCTCGTTGCCGACCAGCGGCACGGCCGAGAACAAGTTGGTGATGACCGTCGCGCCCCAGAAGCTCATCTGGCCCCACGGCAGCACATAGCCCATGAACGCCGTCGCCATCATGCACAGCAGAATGACAACGCCGATCATCCACAGCAGTTCGCGTGGTTGCTTGTAGGAGCCGAAATAGAGGCCGCGGAAAATATGGATGTAGGTGACGATGAAGAAGAACGACGCGCCGTTCATATGGATGTAACGGATCAACCAGCCGTAATTCACGTCGCGCATGATGCGTTCGACGGAGTCAAAGGCCAGATTGACGTTCGGCGTATATTCCATCGCCAGGAAAATCCCGGTGATGATCATGATCAACAGCATGATCCCGGCGAGCGACCCGTAGTTCCACCAATAATTCAGATTCTTGGGGGTCGGGTACTCGTTGAGCTCATGATTCATGAAGGTGAAGATCGGCAACCGGTGATCGATCCACCGCACGACTTTATTCTGCGATTGCAGCGCCATCGGAATGTCCTAGATCTGCTCGACGGAATTGAAGTCGAAGGTTGAATCGGCTGGGTTTTCACCCACGCGGATGACCGTATCGCTGACGAAATGATACGGCGGCACCGGCAAGTTATACGGCGCGGGCACGTTCTGGAACACGCGGCCGGCGAGGTCGTAACGCGAGCCGTGGCACGGGCAGAAATAGCCGCCTTGCCAGGACGCGCCGAGGCTTCCGCCCGGCTGCGGCACGAATTCCGGAATGCAGCCCAGATGCGTGCAGATGCCGACGAGAACCAGATATTCCGGCTTCACCGAGCGGCTATCGTTCTGCGCATAAGGCGGCTGCTGGTTGGCGGCCGATTGCGGATCGCGCAGTTGGCCTTTGACCTCGGGGGTCGCGAGCTTCGTGACCTGATCGGGCGTGCGGCGGACGATGAAAATCGGACGGCTGCGCCACAGCACGATGATCTGCTGACCCGGTTGCAGGCTTTTCAGATCGACATCGATCGGCGCACCGGCGGCTAGCGTATCCGCGGCCGGGTTCATGCTATCGACGAGCGGCCATAGAGCACATGCGGCGCCGACACCAGCGATCGCGGTTGCCGCGATCGACAGGAAATCGCGTCTCGTCCCGCCCTCGGGCGTATGTGCGTCCACTGGGCCGGGTTGCGCGGTTTCCGCCATGAAATCCCCTCTCTCTCACTACACCCGAACAAACTGAATCGGGCGCCCCACCACATCGCAGGCAATGTAATCCGCGCCGGAAGCTATAGTGTTGAGCGGAAGCTTCTATGCGACATCCTGCCGCACGAAACAAGAGGTAGAGGGAGCCATGCGGCTCGCGCTTTTCGAACCTGATATTCCGCAGAACACCGGCGCTATTTTGCGCCTCGCCGCCTGCCTCGGCGTCGGCGTCGATCTGATCGAGCCGTTCGGTTTCCTATGGGAAGACCGCCGGCTGAAGCGTGCGGGCATGGATTACCTCGACTCGGTCCCGCTCGAACGTCACAGCTCTTGGGCAAAGTTCCGCACAGCGCGCGGCCCCGGCCGGTTGGTTCTGCTGACGACAAGAGCCACCACGCCCTATCACCAATTCACCTTCGCCGCCGATGACACACTGCTGCTGGGGCGCGAGAGCAGTGGCGTACCGGAAGAGGTCCATCAGGCGGTCGATGCGCGGGTGATCGTGCCGATGCAACCAGCGCTGCGTTCGATCAATGTGGCGATGACCGCCGCGATGGTGCTGGGCGAGGCCTTGCGGCAAACCGGGTTGCTGCCCGATAACAGCCCATGACTGTTGATATCCAGAAAGAAGAAGCCCGGCGCTGGTTCGAAGCGCTGCGCGATCGCATCTGCGCCAGCCTTGAAGCCATCGAGGACGAATTCGATCCCGCAGGCGAGAAACAGCGCTTCGTGAAAAAGCCGTGGGATCGTGACGGCGGCGGTGGCGGCGTCATCGGCCTCATGCACGGCCGCGTCTTCGAGAAGGCCGGGGTCAATGTCTCGACCGTCATGGGTGAATTCAGCCCGGAATTCCGGGCACAGATTCCCGGCGCCGCCGAAGACCCGCGCTTCTGGGCCAGCGGCATCTCGCTGGTGATCCATCCGCGCTCGCCGCTGGTGCCGGCGGTGCATATGAACACCCGCCATATCGTCACGACCAAAAGCTGGTTCGGCGGCGGCGCTGATCTGACGCCGATTTATCCCGACGAAACCGATACGCGCGATTTTCACGCGGCCTTCGAAGCCGCCTGCGCCAAGCACGATCCGGACTACTACCCGCGCTTCAAGAAATGGTGCGACGAATATTTCTTTTTGAAGCACCGCAACGAAGCGCGCGGCGTCGGCGGCATCTTCTACGATTATCTCGACAAGGATTGGGCGAACGATTTTTCCTTCACCCGCGATGTCGGCGAGGCTTGGCTATCGATCTATCCGGCCCTGGTACGACGTCACTTCCGCGATCGTTGGACCGAAGAGCAGCGCGCCTATCAGCGCATGCGCCGTGGGCGCTATGTCGAGTTCAACCTGATCTATGACCGCGGCACGCTGTTCGGGCTGAAGACCGGTGGCAACGTCGAAGCGATCATGATGTCGCTGCCGCCCGATGTGAGCTGGCCCTGATGCGGATTTACGTCGCGAGTCCCCTCGGATTTTCCGAAGCCGGGCGGCATTTTTATTACGGCGTCATCATCCCCGCGCTTGAAGCGCAAGGTCATGACGTCGTCGATCCGTGGAAACTGACCTCGCCCGAGAAGATCGAAATGGCGACGCAGTTATCCTATGGCACAGCGAAGCGCGATGCTTGGAAGATTCTGAATGCCGAGATCGCCGACAATAATCGTGAGGCCATCGATCAAAGCGATGCCGTCTTCGCGGTATTGGATGGGGTCGATGTCGATAGCGGCACGGCGTCGGAGATCGGATATGCCTTCGCCAAAGGGAAAAAGATCCTCGGCTATCGTGGCGATTTCCGCCTGTCGGCCGACAATGAAGGCGCGATCGTCAATCTTCAGGTCGAGAATTTCATTCTGCAGAGCGGCGGCAGCATCATCGCGCGGATGACGGAACTGCCGCATGCCCTGAGGCAGATAACGCCAGGCGGCTAAACCCGCTTCGCGATCGCTGCGGCGAATTCCTGGGTCGAGGCTTTGCCGCCCATATCGCCGGTCCGCACATTATCCTCGTTGATCGCCCTGCTGATGCCTGCGCGCAGACGCTCCGCCAGATCGAGACGATCGACATGTTCCAGCATCAGCCCCGTGGCCAGCAGCAGCGAGACCGGATTGGCGATGCCCTTGCCGGCGATGTCTGGGGCCGAGCCGTGCACGGCCTCGAAAATCGCCGCATCGGCACCGATATTGGCGCCCGGCGCCAAACCTAATCCACCGACCAGCCCGGCCATTTCATCGGACAAAATATCGCCGAATAGATTGGTGGTGACGATCACATCGAACTGCCAAGGATCGAGCACAAGCTGCATCGCGCAGGCATCGATGATGCGATCGTTCACCTCGATGCGGCCTTCATATTCCTTGGCGACCTCGCGGCCCATCTCAAGGAAAAGACCGGTCAGCGCTTTCAGCACGTTGGCCTTGTGGACGATGGTGATTTTTTTGCGGCCGTTCTTCACCGCATATTCGAAGGCATATTTGATGAGCCGGCGCGAGCCGGCCTTGGTGTTGACGCCCGACGCGACGGCGACGGCGTGCGGATCGTCGCCGATCGGAATGTAATGCTCGAAGCCGACATAGAGGCCTTCGAGATTTTCGCGGAACAGGACGATGTCGATATTTTCATAGCGCTGTCCGGGGATGATGGTCCGGACCGGGCGCACATTGGCATAGAGCGCGAATTCTTCGCGCAGCCGCACATTGACCGAACGGAAACCGCCGCCAACCGGCGTGGTGAGAGGGCCTTTGAGCGCGAGGCGCGTACGGCGAATACTGTCGAGGGTCGCAGCCGGCAGTGCATCGCCGCATTGCTGGATCGCAGCCATGCCACCTTGCTGAAGGTCCCAATCGAAAGGCGAGCCCATCGCACCGAGGACGGTCTTAACCGCCTCGACGATCTCCGGTCCGATGCCGTCGCCGGGAATCAGAGTCGCTGCAATGCCTGCCATGTTCTGCTCGCTCCTTCAATGAGGTGCCGTCGCGCTGGCGATAAAAACCTTACACCCGATTATGCGCGCGAGGGGTGGGGCATCTTGTCTCCCTTATGGTTAATTTCGTGTTTACGTTTTAGGCAAGGTCGCATCGACGCGGTGCTGCAAGTCGGACAGCAGCGCATCGCGATGGGCTTTGAAATCGCCCATTACCCATGCGGTTTCGAGCGCCTTGAGATGTTGGCCGACATCGGGGCCTGGCAAAACGCCGAGCGCGGTTACGTCACCGCCCTTCAACGGGAAGACCGGTATTTTCCAGCGTTTGGCCGCCACGAGTAACGGCTTCACTTTGTCCACGTCGCCCGTGATCGCCGCCGTAACCAGCACGCGGTCGATATAGGTGTCATGACCCAGGCGATAAATATCCCGATGCTGTGCAGCGGCATCTGCGGCGAGGTCCAGCGGCGCGTCGATCCCGATCAGCCGGTCGCGTTGGTCGTTTGAAAGCTTCAGTTTTGTCGCGACAGCAGCAGCATCGGCTTCGATCAAAAGACCCAGGCGGCGCAACGGATCGGCAGTCATCTCGATTTTGATGAGCCGGGCCAGCATCTCAAGCGGTCGCGCATGCGGCACGAGCCGCGCGAGGACACCGTCCTCGGCCATCATGGCGAGGCTGGGCAGCGGGTTACGCGCGCCGAGCAGCTTCAACATTTCCATGCGCAACCGCTCGCCCGAGAGGGTCGGCAACAGCGCCGCCGAAGCATGGCAAGCCGCGCGCGCGGCCGGATCGGCCTCGCCGCGCCCATACCAGGCGTGGAAACGATAAAAACGCAGCAGCCGCAGCACATCCTCGCGAATACGCAATGCCGGGTCGCCGACGAAACGGACCTTGCCCGCGCGCAGATCGCGCAGCCCGTCGTGATAGTCGAATACCTCGCCATCGAGGGTCATCGATAAGGCGTTCATCGTGAAATCGCGGCGGCGCGAGTCTTCTTCCCAATCCGCCGAAAACGCGACGGTCGCGTGCCGCCCAAACGTCTCGACGTCGCGGCGCAGCGTCGTGATCTCGAACGGACGCCCCGATGCGACGGCCGTGATCGTGCCATGCGCGATGCCGGTCGGCACGGCCTTGAGGCCGGCGGCTTCGAGCCGGCGCGTCACCTCTTCGGGGTAAAGCGGCGTTGCGATATCGATATCGCCGATCGGCCGTTTGAGGATCGTGTCGCGCACACTGCCGCCGACAAAACGCGCATCGCCTTTGAGCGCCGTCATCACGGCGTGCGTGGCGCCCTCTTCCATCCAGTCGGTCGGTTTGACGCGCAACGCGGTTAGCGCGGCGCCGCGGGCTCGATATGGCCCGGCACAACGCCTTTGTCAGTCACATGCGGCGGCACATAAAGACCCGTGCTCGGCGCGCCGAAATCGGTGCCGACAAGAACCAGCGTCAGCGAGACGAGCGCCAGCCCAGCCCCGAGCAGCCACAGCCACGTTGACCGCAATTGGATAGAGCGGCCCGGCAACAGCGCCTGCCACCCGACGTAAAGAACCGTGGGCAGCAGCAGCGGTATGATGATGGTGAGGAAAACCCGACCCATGTGGCGACCTCAGGCCAGCGCTTCGGCGAGATTGACCAGCATGCCCGCGGTCGCCCCCCAGATATTCCGGTGCATATAGGGTATCGCCCAGAAAGACCGCATTTCGCCGCGCAGCTCGCGCGAGCGCTGTTCGTGATTCTTTTTATCCAGAATGAACGCGAGCGGCACTTCGAAGATTTCCGCGACCTCGACCGGATCGGGCACCAGCGTTTCCGGCGGACGCACAAGCCCGACGATCGGAATGACTTCGAAACCGGTGCCCGTAAACCAAGTGTCGAGCCGCCCGACGACCTCGACATGATCGCGGGGCAGGCCGATTTCTTCCTCGGCCTCGCGCAAGGCGGCATGAATGGGATCGGGATCTTCAGGTTCGATACGGCCGCCGGGTAGCGAAATCTGACCGGCATGATCGTGCAGATCGGCCGAGCGGAGCGTCAAAAGCAAAGACCAGCCTTCAGGCCGATCGACCAACCCGATCAGCACGGCGGCGCGAATGTTGCGCCCATCGTTCGGCAGGCCGTTGCCGCGAATGCCGATCGCGCCCGCAGCCAGCCGCGCGCGGATTTCCGCGCCGGTCAAAGGCCGTCCGTCAGAAGGCCTAGTGGGAAGAACGTCCCTTTGCTCCATACCCCAAATTGGGTCTCAGCGCCGACCCGTTCCTCCGTACCCATTTCGACCAGCGCATAGAATACCGGGCGCGCGAGCCGCGCTTCCAGCTTCTTTCTCACGAGAACATAGGGTCGGGGCGTTTGTGTCGTCGGATCGGTCTCGATTCGCAGCGGATGCGCGGCATCCAGCGTCACCGAATCGCCGACATTGGTGTGGAAAATCAGTTCCTGGTCGTGCCCTTCGCCGACACGATCGAGTTCGATCGCCATGAACGGCGCGTCATCGACGGTGACGCGGCCTCGCTCGACCGGTGTCACCAGCCAAAAAACGCCCGCTTCGTCGCGTTCCAGCACCGTGCTGAAGAGCTTGGTCAATGACGCGCGATTGATTGGAGTCCCGCGATAGAACCAGCTACCATCTCGATCGATGTGGATGTCGAAATGCCCACAATCGCGCGGCGTGCCTTGCGGTACGTCACTCTCCCGCGGCGCGGCGGCTGCTGATTCGATGCGCGCCAAGTCGCGCTCTCTCGCCGATTCGTTCACGACACGATGCCCCTTCGCTTCTCAGAGGAGCCTATCTTAGTGAGCACGACCGACAATCTTCATCCTATCGCCGGGTCCGGCGCCGATCTTGCCGCCGAAATCGACGCGTTGGGCCAACGCCTGACCGCCGTGCGTGATCGCATCGGCAGGGTCATCTTTGGGCAGCGCGAGGTGATCGATCAAGCCCTGATCACGCTACTGGCCGGCGGCCATGCCTTGCTGATCGGCGTCCCGGGCCTCGCCAAGACACGATTGGTCGAGACTTTGGGCATCGTGCTGGGCCTCGAAGACAAGCGCATCCAATGCACCCCCGACCTGATGCCCGCCGATATCCTCGGCTCGGAAGTTCTCGAAGAAGGCGAAGGCGGACGGCGCTCGTTCCGCTTCCTGCCCGGTCCGGTGTTCTGCCAATTGCTGATGGCCGACGAAATCAACCGCGCCAGCCCGCGCACGCAATCAGCCCTGTTGCAGGCGATGCAGGAGCATCGCGTCTCGGTTGCCGGGCAATATCAGGCCCTGCCGACGCCGTTCCATGTCCTGGCGACGCAGAACCCGCTGGAACAGGAAGGCACCTACCCTCTACCCGAGGCGCAGCTCGATCGCTTTCTGTTGCAGATCGATGTCGGCTATCCCGATATCGACGCCGAACGAAAGATGCTGCTGGCCACCACCGGCGCCGATGAGGAAAAACCGACGGCGGTGTTGAGCGCCGCCGAACTCGCCCAGGCGCAACGTCTCGTTCGCCGCGTGCCGGTCGGCGAGAGCGTCGTCGAGGCGATCCTGAAGCTGGTCCGCGCCGGCCGTCCCGTTGAAGACGGAGAAGGCGATTCTCAGATCGCTTGGGGTCCTGGCCCGCGCGCCAGCCAGGCGCTGATGCTGGCCTGCCGCGCCCGCGCCCTCTTGGACGGACGTTTCTCGCCATCGATCGACGACGTGATCGCGCTCGCACCACCCGTCCTGCGTCATCGTATGGCGCTGACCTTCTCGGCACGCGCGGAAGGCGTGACCATCGGCCAAGTCATCGACCGTTTGTTAGCGCCGCTGCGTTAATGGCCGACGCCGCGCTTCTTCAGCATCGCGCGGAACAAGCAGCGGCGGCGCTGCCGCCGCTGTTGGTCGCGGCCAATCGCGTCGCGGCCACTGTGGCGCAGGGCGTTCATGGCCGCCGCCGTGTCGGCCAGGGCGAAACCTTCTGGCAATTTCGGCAATATCAACAAGGCGATTCCGTGCAGCGCGTCGATTGGCGCGAGAGCGGCAAATCGCAGCGGCTCTATATCCGCGAAACCGAATGGGAAGCGGCGCAGAGCGTCTGGCTGTGGCGCGACGCGTCAGCGTCGATGGATTACGCCTCGACGCGCAACCTGCCAACCAAGCGCGAGCGTGCCGATCTTTTGACCTTGGCGCTTGCCTCGCTGGTACTGCGCGGCGGCGAGCGTGTCGCCATGATGGGCACCGGCGTCATGCCCAGCCACGGGCGCGCCGTGCTGCCGCGACTGGCGCTGCAGATCGAGCGCGAGACCAGCACCGACCTGCCGGCCATCGAACCTTTGCCACGTAACGGCCAGATCGTGATGATCGGCGATCTTCTGGCAAAGCTCGAAGATATCGAGCGCGTCGTCGCGCGTTACGCGGCGATGGGGTTGAATGGCCATCTGCTGCAGGTGCTCGACCCCGCCGAAGAGACGCTGCCGTTCGAAGGGCGCGTGCGCTTCGAAGGGTTGCAACAAGAGAACCCGTTGCTGATCAGCCGCGTCGAAGCCGTGCGCGCGCAATATACCGATCGGCTCGCCCGGCATCGCGCCGGCCTCACCGCCATCGCCCGCGCCGCCGGCTGGCGCTTCGCTACTCACCGCACCGATCGCCCGCCGCATACGGCGCTGCTGTCGCTCTACACGGCGCTGTCGGCGGATGTGAGGAAGTAGCCCGTGGTCCTTTCGTTATTCCCCCTCACCCTCCCGCTGAAGCGGGTCCCTCCCTCTCCCCAGCGGGGAGAGGATTGGGGTGAGGGGGCGAGCTGCACGCCATGCTGAGTCTCGGCGCCCTCGCCTTGGCCTCGCCATGGCTGCTGCTCGGCCTCGCCGCGCTGCCGGCGTTGTGGTGGCTATTGCGCGTGACACCACCCGCGCCGCGCCGCATTCGTTTCCCGGCACTGCGATTGTTGTTAGGTCTCGAACCGCAAGAAGAAACGCCTTCCAAGACGCCGCTGTGGCTGCTGTTGCTGCGCATGGCGCTGGCGGCATTGATCATCCTCGCCCTCGCCCATCCCTTGCTCAATCCGACAGCGCAGCTCGGCGGCAAAGGCCCGCTCGTGCTAGCGGTCGATAACGGCTGGAGCGCCGCGCGGCATTGGGAAGAACGGCGCAGCGCGATGGACGATCTTATCGCGCAGGCAGATCGCGAGAGCCGCACCGTCGTGATGTTGCCGACGGCGCCTTTGCCGGGTGGTGCAGCACCTCAACCACTCTCGATGCTGCGCCCCGCCGATGCACATGCAGCCGCTGCCGAATTATCGCCGATGCCCTGGCCCGCAGATCGCAAGGCGGCACTCGATCGATTGGCTGCGCTCGATCTTGGCAGTGCGGAGTTCGTCTGGTTGTCCGACGGCATCGATGACGGCGCGGCAACCGACTTTGCGCAAGGTCTGCAAAAACGCGGGCCGGTACGCGTCATGGCCGACGATGCCGATGCATTGCCGCGCCTTCTCGCCACCGGCGAGATCGACGACAAAGACCTGACGGCGCAAGTGCGCCGTGCCGATGGAACGCTGCCCGCCGAACTTTATGTTCGGGCAACCGGCGATGACGGACGTTTGCTCGCACGCCAGCAAATCACTTTCGAGGCGGGAGCGGTGCGCACCACGGCGCGTCTGACGCTGCCCAGCGAGTTACGCAATCGCGCCATGTCCATCGGCATCGAAGGCGAAGCCTCTGCCGGTGCTGTGCTGTTGCTCGACGAACGTTGGCGGCGGCGACCCGTGGGTATCGCAACGCCGCGCGCCACCGGCACGGCGCAGCCTTTGCTGAGCGGCGCTTACTATCTCGAAAAGGCCCTCGCGCCATTCAGCGAAGTGCGCGAAGGCGATATCGCCACGCTGCTGAAAGGCGAGATTGCCGTTCTCGCCCTGCCCGATCTGTCGCCGACGGGGCCGGGCGAGAAAGACGCATTGGTCCAATGGATCGAGAATGGCGGCACGGTGCTGCGCTTCGCCGGGCCGCGTCTCGCCGAGCAAGGCAATGATGACCTTCTGCCTGTCAGCTTGCGGCGCGGTGGCCGCACCTTGGGCGGCGCATTGTCGTGGGAAACACCGGCGACGCTGGCACCATTCGATGCCACCAGCCCCTTTGCCGGACTCGAAATTCCGAAGGACGTCACCATCTCGCGCCAAGTACTGGCCGAGCCGACGCTCGATCTCGCCAGCAAGACTTGGGCGCGGTTAACTGACGGCACGCCGTTGGTGACGGCGGAGAAGCGCGGCAAAGGCTGGCTCGTTCTCGTTCACACCACCGGCGATCCGGAATGGTCGAGCCTCGGCCTCTCGGGTCTGTTCGTCGATATGCTTCGTCGCATCGTCGCGGTGAGCCAGGGTGTCACCGGCAATAGCGATAAGCCGCTCCCGCCAGTCGAGACGCTCGACGGCTATGGGCGGCTGGATCGTCCCTCGGCAGCGACGGCGACGATCCCGGCGAGCGGTTTCGCCGATACGACGGCGTCGGCAAAATTCCCGCCCGGCTTTTACGGCACCGAAGATTCGCGGCAGGCGCTGAACCTCGCCCCCGCCGTCAAAACCTTCGCGGCCTTGCCCGCGCTGCCGCCCGGCGTAACGCGGATGAGCTATGCCCGCGGTCCCGAAGTCGATTTCCGCCCCAGCCTCCTCGGCATCGCACTGGGCCTGGCTCTGATTGATCTGGTAATTGCCTATGCGTTACGCGGTTTGTTGTCGGGCCTGACGCGATGGAAGCGCGGCTCGAGTGTCGGCGCTGTGTTGTTGCTCGCCGCCGGGATACCGGCCCATGCGCAAGACGATGATTTCGCCGTACGTGCGACCAAGGGCTTTCATCTCGCCTATGTCCGTACCGGCATTCCCGAGGTCGATGCCGAAGCGCAAGCAGGACTGCAGGGTTTATCGAACATCCTCAAGCGCCGCACCTCGGTCGAAGCCGGTGAGCCGTTGCCGGTCAATATTGAGCATGACGAGATGGTGTTCTTCCCGTTGCTCTATTGGCCTGTAGTCGATGGCGAAACGCCGCCTTCGCCGCAGGCGATCGAACGCATCAACCGTTTCATCGCCACCGGCGGCACCATTCTTTTCGACACGCAGGATCACGGCGAGAGCAACGCCTATAACGCCGCGGCGACGCAGCAACGGCTACGCAAGATCGCGGCCGGACTGGAAATCTCGTCGCTGCTGCCGGTACCGCCCGAACACATCCTGACGAAATCATTTTACCTGCTGCATGATTTCCCCGGCCGCTGGGTCGGCGGGACGTTGTGGGTCGAACCGTCGGACGAGCAGGTCAATGACGGCGTCACCAACATCCTGGTCGGCAGCAACGATTACGCCGGCGCCTGGGCGGTCGATAACAACGGCCGGCCGCTGCATGCGATGGTGCCGGGCGGCGAGCCGCAGCGCGAATATGCCTATCGCTTCGGTGTCAATCTCGTGATGTATGCCCTGACCGGGAACTATAAGAGCGATCAGGTCCATGTCCCGGCGATCTTGGAACGGTTGGGCCAATGAACGCGCTGGGTTACAGCATCGCCGCATCGCCGCTTCTGCCGTGGGCCATCATCGCGGCGTTCGGTGCGATTGCTGCGGTCATCCTGATCTTCGGCGTGATACGCCGCATACGCGGCACGCTATGGCGATTGGCCGGCGCGGTCATGCTCGTGCTGATCCTGCTCGATCCGTCGCTGGTGCAGGAACAACGCCAGCCACAGAAAGACGTCGCAGTCGTCGTCGTCGATGAATCGCCCAGCATGCGCATCGGCCAGCGCCGCCAGATCGCCGACGATACGTTGAAGTCCGTGACCCAGCGCATCGAGAGCTTCAAGGACCTCGATCTGCGTGTCGTCCATGCGGGCGCACCCGACGCCAACGCACCGATGGCCGATACGGGCACGCAGCTTTACACCGCACTGTCCCGCGCCCTTGCCGATATACCGCGCGCGCGTGTCGCAGGCGCGATCATGATCAGCGACGGCCAAATCCACGACATGCCCGCACCGGCACAGTTGGGCCTCGATGCGCCGCTGCATGTCTTGCTGACCGGCCAGCCTGATGAAGCCGACCGCCGGCTGGTCGTCAAAGACGCGCCCAGCTTCGGCCTTGTCGGCAAGGACGCACAGATCAATGTCCGGGTCGAAGATTTGCCCAACGGCACGGGGACGGCGCGTCTGACGATGCGCAAGGATGGTGGCGCGGCGATCATCCGCAATGTCGCCGTCGGGCAGGACGTGCCGCTGACCGTGCCGATCGATCACGGCGGCCCGAACGTTGTCGAGTTGACCGTCGATGCCGGGCCGCATGAATTGACGCTCGACAACAACCGCGCCGCGCTGGTCATCAACGGCGTGCGCGATCGGCTGAAAGTCCTGCTGGTCAGCGGCGAGCCGCATCAGGGCGAGCGCACCTGGCGCAACATCTTGAAATCGGACCCGTCGGTCGATCTGATACATTTCACCATTCTGCGCCCGCCGGAAAAACAGGACGGCACGCCGATCCGCGAATTGTCGTTGATCGCCTTTCCCATCCGCGAATTGTTCGACGAGAAGCTGGATCAGTTCGATCTGATCATCTTCGATCGCTACAAGCAGATGAACGTGTTGCCGCCGGCCTATCTCGAGAACATCGCGCGCTTCGTCCGGAACGGCGGCGCGCTGCTCGACGCGGCGGGACCAAGCTTCGGCACGCCGCAAAGCCTTTACCGCACGCCGCTGGGCGCGGTGCTGCCGGCCGAACCGACCGGCAATATTCTCGAGCAAGGCTACATCCCGCATGTCAGCGCCGCCGGTCATCGCCATCCGGTGACCGCCGATCTGCCCGGCTCGCCCGCCGATCCGACCAAGATGCCGGCATGGGGCCGCTGGTTCCTCGATGTCGAGGCCCAGGCCAAGCGCGGCACGGCAGTGCTCAACGGCCTTGGCGATCGACCATTGTTGGTGTTGGACCGCGTCGGCGAAGGCCGCGTCGCCGAGATGCTGTCCGATCAGATGTGGCTGTGGACGCGCGGCTTTGAAGGCGGCGGCCCGCAAGCCGAACTGCTGCGCCGGGTCGTCTATTGGCTGATGAAAGAGCCGGACCTCGAAGAAAACGACCTGCGCGCCGAAGTGCAGAGCAATCGCCTTGTCGTCACCCGGCAATCGCTGGAGCCGGACGATACGCCGGTGCAGGTCACCGGTCCCGATGGCGTGCCGCGCCCCTTGACCCTCGCCCCGCAAAGCGGCGGCCGCAGCACGGCCTCGATGGTGATTACCGAGAGCGGGCTTTATCGCGTCACCGACGGCAAGCGTACCGCCCTCGCCGCCGCTGGGGCGCTCAATCCCATTGAACTGTCCGACGTCCGCACTACCGACAGCAAAGTTGCGGCGGATGTCGGCGCGACCAATGGCGGCACCTTCTGGATTGGGTCCGGCAGCCTGCCTGATATCCGCCGTGTCGGCCCCGACCGCACTGCCGCCGGCCGGAACTGGCTGGGATTGCGCCAAAACGGCGATTACGTCGTCACCGGGGTCAGTGAAACGCCACTTTTGCCGGGGCTCTTCGCCCTACTGCTGGTTTTGGGCGCATTCCTCCTCGCTTGGCGGCGGGAGGGCCGTTAGTCCCTGGGGCAGGTAGTCGTGGGACGAGATTTCCGCTAGTTTCCAGCGCCTTGGAGGACCAATTGCTGAAACATGTGCTCGCGCCCATCCACGCGGAGGGTTGGCGCTTCATCGCCATCTTCGCCGTCGTCACGCTGGTCTTCTTCTGGCTCTGGCAGCCCTTGGGCTGGCTGGGCGTCGTCGCGACCCTGTGGTGCGTCTATTTCTTCCGCGATCCGTGGCGGGTCAGCCCGCAGCGCGATGGCTTGGTCATCTCGCCGGCCGATGGGCTGATCATCGCCGTCGATGAAGCAACGCCGCCGCCGGAGTTGGGTTTCGGCACCGAGCCGATGCAGCGCATCGCGATCTTCATGTCCGTCTTCGACGTGCATGTGAACCGGTCGCCGATGCCCGGCCGCATCGCCAAGAAAGCCTATACCGAGGGCAAGTTCCTTAATGCGAGCCTCGATAAAGCCAGCCTCGATAACGAGCGCATGGCAATCCGGCTTTCGACCGCGCATGGCGATATCGGCGTGACGCAGATCGCCGGCCTGGTCGCGCGCCGAATCGTTTCCTGCATCAATGAAGGCCAGGAGATGATCGCCGGCCAGCGCATCGGCATCATCCGTTTCGGCAGCCGCTCCGAAGTCTTCCTCCCGAAAGGCTGGTCGCTGCAGGTCTGCAAAGGCCAACGTGCCGTGGGCGGCGAAACCGTTCTCGCCGATGCCATATCGCAGGAACCGTTGCGGCGCGGGACGGAGCATTGAGATGATCAGGCGCCGCAGTCTGGATGCCGTGAAAACGCCGCGTCTGCGTCGCCTGCGCGTTCGGCCCATCCGCGGCTTTCCGGTCAATCGGATGATCCCGAACATCGTCACCCTGCTGGCGCTCTGCGCGGGGATGACCTCGATCCGGCTGGCGCTGAACGATCATTTCACCGAGGCGGTCGCCGCGATCTTTATCGCCGCGATCTTCGACGGGCTGGATGGCCGCATCGCCCGGCTGCTGAAAGGCACGTCGGAGTTCGGCGCGGAACTGGACTCGCTGTCCGACTTCATCAGCTTCGGCGTCGCGCCGGGCCTTCTTGTTTACATCTGGACGCTGCATACGCTGTCATCGATCGGCTGGGTCGTCTCGCTGCTCTATGCGATGTGCTGCGCCCTGCGTCTGGCGCGCTTCAATAGTCAGATCGGCGCGGACCTGCCGCCTTATGCCTATAACTTTTTCACCGGCGTACCGGCGCCCGCCGCGGCAGGCCTCGCCATGGTGCCGATGATTTTGCAGTTCGAAACCGGTTGGGACGGCTTCCGCAACGGCTGGTTCGCCGCCGCCGTGCTGGCCGCCGTCGCGGCGCTGATGGTAAGCCGCGTACCGACCTTCTCGATGAAGCGGTTCCGCATTCCGCGCGAATGGGTGTTGCCGCTGTTTCTGTTGATCGGCGCGATGGCCGCGCTGGCCACGACGGAACCCTGGGCGACGGTGCTGGTGGTCGGCGTGATCTATGTCGGCTCGTTCCCGTTCAGCATCCGCGCCTTCATCCGCCTGCGCCGCGCCGCCGAAGAGCTGCGCGCCAGTGGCCGTGGAGAGATCGTCGATATCGAGACTTAAGCTTAAGCGGGCGGCGTCAGGTCGAATGCGCGCGCCAGCAACTCATACGATTTAAGTCTTGCGGCAAAATCGTAGGTGATCGTCACGATCACCATTTCGTCGATGCCATAGCGTGCGCTGAGTTCTTCGATCTGCGCCTTGCAGGTCGCGGGCGAACCGATCACTTGGCGCTGGCGGTTGGACGCGACGCGTTGCTTTTCCTGGAACGAATAATCATACGCCTCAGCTTCCTCGACGCTGGGAACCGGGCCGAGAATTCCTTGCTCCATCCGCAAGCGTGACAGGTCGCGCGATTTGCAAAGACGATCCGCCTCGGCATCCGTCTCCGCGCAGATCACCGCAACACCGATGCTGCCGATCGGCTTTTCCATCCAGATCGACGGCCGAAATTGTTCGCGATAGGCAGCCATGATCTCGGGCCCATGCCGGTCGGTGATGAAATGCGCGAAGGAAAAGGCGCAGCCGAAATAAGCCGCGTACATCGCACTTTGATCGCTGGAGCCGAGCAGCCACGGCTCCGGCACATCCGCGCCGCGCGGCTGGGCCGAGATGCCGGCGAAGGGATGCCCATCCGGCATCTGATCACGCAGATAGGCCAACAGATCGCGGATTTGATTCGGGAATTCCTTGATGTCGAGCGCACCCGGCCCATGCGCCAGCGCGCGCGCCGTCACGTAATCGCTGCCCGGCGCGCGGCCGATGCCGAGATCGATCCGGCCCGGATAGAGCGTTTCCAGCATGCGAAACTGCTCGGCCACTTTGAGCGGACTGTAATGCGATAGCATCACGCCGCCGGTGCCGATCCGCATCGACGAGGTTGCGCCGGCCAGCCGTGCCACGAGGATTTCAGGCGCCGCGCCGGCGAGCCCTTCCGACGAATGGTGCTCGGCAACCCAATAGCGATGATAGCCGAGGCGTTCCGTGAATTGCGCCAGCTCGATCGTTTCGGCAATCGCCTGCGCCGGCGTACCGCCGTGCCGGATCGGAGATTGGTCGAGAACGCTGAGCGTGATCATCGCCTGCCCTTACTTATGTTCGGCCTTCACCTCGGCCAGGAGCTTCTTGTACTGCGCGACGATTGCTTCGCCGTTCGGCGTGGCTTTCGTCCAGTTGTCGATCGCCGGCTGAATCTGCTTTTGCCATTGTACGCGTTGTTCCGGCGTCAGCGAGATAATCGTCTGTTTCGGCATCGCCTTGGTTGCCGCGAGCGCATCGTCGTTGTTCTTTTCCCAATAGGCACCGAATTGGCGGCTGGCAGCTTCGCCTGAATTATCGTCGATGATCTTTCGCGCCTCGGGCGACAGCGCGTTGTATTTGGCGCGCGACATGAAGACCATGCCGGCCGAGGTGCCTAACGGCTCATCGACATGCCAGAAGGTGACTTCGGCCAGCTTGAAGGTCGGAAAGCCGGTCCAGCCGACGACCGCGCCGGCCGCGGTCCCGCGCTGCACCGCCTCGTAAATCTGCGGCGAGCCAAGCGACAGCGGCGAGCCGTTAAAGAGCTGCGCCGAATCCACCATGATCTTGGTCGGCGTAACGACCTTGGCGCCGCCCCAATTGAAGATGTCCTTGAGCGGCTTGGCCATGTGCAGCTGCGACTGCGTCACCACATGCAGCACCAGCGGCACCGCCTGATCGAAATCGGAATCGATCGCGCCGCTGGCATAAAGCCGCCATAGCGCCTGCGATCCGTCGGCGGCGTTATCGACGAAGGGCAGCGCGCCCACCGGGGCCTGCTTGATCTTGCCGTTGACGTAGTTGAACAGCGCCCAGGATATCTGCACCACGTCGCTTTCGACGCGGTCATAGGCATTGAACAGATTGACCACCGACATGCCTTCCCGCACGTCGAGCTTCAGGACGCCCTTGCCA